>NZ_JAUQYQ010000001.1:900212-1204209 GCF_030588085.1 Isoptericola sp. b408 | reverse complement strand
AACTAGTTGTCCGATCCAAAGGAACCAATGAAGGTTCAAAATTTGGCATTGACTATCAAGCACACTGTTGAGTTCTCAAACAACCGACACACACCATCCAGGACCGGAACCTTTCGTCCCGACCCCGTCCGGGGCAACCCTTCAACCTTACCCGAACCGATCCGCCCTGTCCAACTCGCTGCTGCGAATCAGTGAGCGACCTGCTCGAGGTCAGGCCCCTGCCTCGTCCGAGGGGCGCACGAAGCGCCCTGTCCGTTCGAGGAGAGTTTCAACCCCGGCGGCCACCTCGCGGTGTCCGTTCCCTGTCGGGCTGACGTGAAAGAACATTACACGTCCCCGGCAGCGAGTCCAAGCCCGTGCGGGGTGACCCGGCGCACAGTGACCGCCGACACCGTCGTCGCAGGTCGTGCAGGGTGGGCTGAGCCGCGGAACGAGGCCGTTCGCGCTAGGTTCGCACCGTGAGCGCACCACCCGTCGTCGTCCGTCCCGCCCGGGAGGAGGAGGCCGCCGAGGTCGCCTGGCTCGGGGCCCTGACCTTCCCCCTCGCCTGCCCGCCCGGGACCTCGGCCGTCACCATGGCCCACCACATCGCGCACCGGCTCACGCCCGAGACCTTCCGCAGCTGGATTAGGGCCGACGACTGCTCCCTCCTCGTCGCCGACGCCGGCGGACTCGTCGGCTACGCGCTGCTGCTGCGGGGCGAGCCGGAGGGCGTCGCCGAGCGCGAGGCGCTGCGGACGACCGTCGGCGCGGGACCGTACGTCGAGCTCTCGAAGATCTACGTCCACCCCGACCGGCTGGGTGACGGCACCGCCGGCACCCTGATGACCGGAGCCGTCGAGGGCGCCGGCGTCCTGGCACCGCACCGGCCGCTGTGGTTGGGGACCAACGGTGACAACGCCCGCGCCCAGGCCTTCTACCGCAAGCACGGGTTCGCCGTGATCGGCGCCCGCACCTATGACGTCGGGGGTGTGCAGCACGACGACGTGGTCATGCTGCACACCCCCGTGGAGTGAGCGGGTCGGCCTCAGTCCTTCGTGGAGAAGGCCGCGTCGAAGGCTGCGTCCGGCGGGTCGAACGCGAGCCGGCGCACGAACTCCAGTCCCTCGGGTGCCCCGACGAGGCGGTCCATGCCGGCGTCCTCCCACTCCACCGACAGCGGGCCGTCGTACCCGATGGCGTTGAGCATCCGGAAGGAGTCCTCCCACGGCACGTCGCCGTGGCCGGTGGAGATGAAGTCCCAGCCCCGCCGCGGGTCGGCCCACGCCAGGTGGGACGACAGCCGACCGTTGCGACCGTTCAGGCGCTTCTTCGTGTCCTTGCAGTGCGCGTGGTAGATGCGGTCCTGGAAGTCCCACAGGAAGCCCACGGGGTCGACGTCCTGCCAGACCATGTGGCTCGGGTCCCAGTTGAGGCCGAAGGACTCCCGGTGCCCGATCGCCTCGAGCGTCCGCTGCGTCGTCCAGTAGTCGTAGGCGATCTCGCTCGGGTGGACCTCGAGGGCGAAGCGGACGCCGACCTCCTCGAAGACGTCGAGGATCGGGTTCCAGCGGTCGGCGAAGTCCTGGTACCCCGCCTCGACCATGTCGGCCGGGACCGGCGGGAACATCGCCACGGTCTTCCAGATGGAGGACCCGGTGAAGCCGACGACGGTCCGCACGCCGAGCTTCGCCGCCATGCGCGCGGTGTCCTTCATCGCCTCGGCCGCCCGCTGCCGGACGCCCTCCGGGTCGCCGTCGCCCCAGATCTCCGGCGCCAGGATCTCCTGGTGCCGCCGGTCGATCGGGTCGTCGCAGACCGCCTGGCCGGTCAGATGGTTCGAGATCGCCACGATCTGCAGCCCGTGCCGGGCCATCAGGTCCTGGCGCCCCTGGACGTAGTCGGCGTCGTCCCAGCGAGAGACGTCGAGGTGGTCACCCCAGCAGGCCAGCTCCAGGCCGTCGTACCCCCACTTCGCGGCGTGCCCGGCCACCTCCTCCAGGGGCAGGTCCGCCCACTGCCCGGTGAACAGGCTGATCGGTCGTGTCATGGTCGTTCCTCTCTCGTTCTCAGGCCAGCTCGATCCAACGGTGCTTGTCCGACGCGCTCCGCTCCACCGCATCGAGCACCCGTTGCACGGCGAGACCGTCCGCGAAGGACGGCGCGGGCGCCTGACCGGCTGCGAGCGCTCCCACCAGATCGACGACCTGATGGGTGAACGCGTGCTCGTAGCCGAGCCCGTGTCCCGGAGGCCACCAGGCCGCGACGAAGGGATGCTCGGCCTCGGTCACCACGATCCGTCGGAACCCGGCCGTCACCGCCGGTTCGGACGCGTCGTAGAAGTGCAGGACGTTCATGTCCTCGAAGTCGAACGCCAGCGACCCGGCGGACCCGTTGATCTCGATCCGGATCGCGTTCTTGCGCCCGACGGCGTACCGGGTCGCCTCGTAGCTCGCCATGGCGCCCCCGGACATCCGGCCGAAGAACACGGCCGCGTCGTCGACCGTCACCGGCCCCGTCTCGGTCCCGCCGGTCCCGGAGAGCCCCGAGAACTCGGTGGCCACGGGACGCTCGGGCACGAAGGTCTCGAGCATCCCGGCCACGCCCGTGATCCGCTCGCCGGTGATGAACTGGGTCAGGTCGACGACGTGGGCGCCGATGTCGCCCAGCGCGCCGGACCCCGCCTTGTCCTTGTCGAGCCGCCAGTTCAGCGGTGTCGAGGCGTCGGAGAGCCAGTCCTGCAGGTACTGCGCACGCACGTGGCGGATCTCGCCGATCCGCCCGTCGACGACGAGCTGCCGTGCGAGCTGGATGGCGGGGACACGCCGGTAGGTGAACCCCACCATCGCGTGCACCCCGCGGCGCGCGGCGCGGTCCGCGGCGGCCACCATCTGCTCCGCCTCGGCGACGGAGTTGGCCAGCGGCTTCTCGCACAGCACGTGCTTGCCGGCGTCGAGGGCCGCGACGGCGATCTCGGCGTGGGTGTTCCCGGGGGTGCAGATGTCGACGAGATCGATGTCGTCCCGCTCGAGCAGCCGGTGCCAGTCGGTCTCGGCGGACCCCCACCCGAGCCGGTCCGCGGCCGCGGTGACCTTCTCGCGGTTCCGTCCGGCGACCGCCGTCATCTCGGTGCGCAGCGGCAGGTCGAAGAAGCGGGGAGCGGTGCGCCAGGCGTGGGAGTGCGCCGCACCCATGAACGAGTAGCCGACCATGCCGACGCCCAGGCGGGCGCCGTCTGCTGCAGCCATTGGAGTGTCCTTTCATTCCTCGTGCGGCCCGGGCGCCCATGCGGGCGGACGAGCCGCGGTGGCGGGGCCCGCAGGCCCCGCCACCGTCGGGGTGCGGTCCGGTCAGGACTCGAACGCGTTGGGCAGGTACTGGTCGACGTTGTCCGCCGTCACGACCGGGGCGAAGAGCTGGACGGTGCGCGGCACGCTCGACGAGGCGAGGTCGCTCATGTCCTTCTCGTGCGCCACCAGGCGGGCCAGCTTGATGCCGTCGGCGGCCTGGGTCGCCGGGTAGATGACGGTCGCCTGGACGACGGAGTCGCCCTCCTGAATCTCGCGCATCATGTTGGCCGAGCCCGCACCGCCGACGACGAAGAACTCGTCACGACCGGCGTTCTCGATCGCCTGGAGGACGCCGACACCCTGGTCGTCGTCGTGGTTCCAGATGGCGTCGATCTCGGGGGCCGCCTGCAGCAGGCTCGAGGTGACCGACTCGCCGCCCTGGACGGTGAAGTCCGCCGCGACCTGGTTGTCGACGTCCAGCCCGCACTCGGACAGCGCGTCCTCGAAGCCCTGGCTGCGGTCCTGGGTCAGCGGCAGCGAGGCGATGCCCTGGATCTCGGCGACGACGGCGTCCGGCTGGTCGCCGAGCTGCTCGCAGATGTACTGGCCGGCCGAGACGCCCATGCCGTAGTTGTCGCCCAGCACCGTGGAGCGGGCGGCGAACGGGTCGGAGAACTCGCGGTCCACGTTGATGACCGGGATCCCGGCCTCCATGGCCTCGATCGCGACGTCGGTCAGCGCGGCGCCGTCGAACGGCAGGAGCACGATGGCGTCCACACCGTCGGCGATGAAGCCTTCGATCTGGCTGATCTGCACGTTGACGTCGTTCGTGCCCTCGGCGACACGGAGGTCGACGTCGTCGTAGTTCTCGGCCTCGGCCTCGGCGGCCGAGGTGATCGCGCCCATCCAGCCGTGGTCGGCGGCAGGGGCGGAGAAGCCGATGACGACCTCCTCGCCGGCCTCGTCGTTGTCGGAGACGGCCGTGGAGCCGCCGCCCTCCTCGGAGGACGCCTCGCTCTCCTCCTCGGCCGGTTCGTTGCTCACGCAGCCGGTCAGCAGGAGCGCCGAGGCGGCGAGGGCAGCGGGGATGCCGAGCATGCGCTGGCGGCGGTTCATACGTACGGACATGGGATCTTCCTCGATTCGGTCCGGATCGTGCTGGGTGGGTGTGGTGGTGTGTGCGGGGGTGGGGTCAGCTCGATCTCGAGGGTGCCGAGATCCGCTGCTGCAGCAGCACGGCGCCGACGATGATCGCGCCCTTGGCGATCTGCTGCACCGAGCTGTCGAGGTTGTTGATGATGAAGACGTTCGAGAGCGTCGCGAAGATGAGGACGCCGATGACGGTGCCGATGATCGTGCCGCGTCCCCCGGCCAGGAGCGTGCCGCCGACGACGACCGCGGCGATCACGTCGAGCTCGTAGAGCAGGCCGTTGGTCGACGAGCCGGCCCCGGTCCGGGCGAGCATCATCGTGCCGGCGATGCCGACGGTGAGACCGGAGAGCCCGTAGACGTACATGAGGTGACGCTTGACCTTGATGCCGGCCAGGCGCGCCGCCTCCGGGTTGCCGCCGACCGCGACGGTGCGGCGACCGAACGTCGTGCGGTTGAGCAGGAACCAGCCGGCGACGACGACGAGCGCGAAGATCCACACGATCTTCGGCACGCCCAGGAGGTTGCCCTCGAAGGTGTTCTCGAACGACGACGTCTGGACGAGCTGGGTACGACGGTTCGCGATGAGCTCGGCGAGCCCGCGGGCCGCGACGAGCATGGCGAGCGTCGCGATGAACGCGACGACGTTCCCGTAGGCGATGATCACGCCGTTGACCAGCCCGGCTCCGAGCCCGACGAGGAGCGCACAGCCGACCATGACGATCCAGCCGTACTGGCCGGCCAGGTCCTGCGTCGCCAGCGTCGTGGCCCACACCGTCGTCAGGCCGAGCACGGAACCGACCGACAGGTCGATGCCGCCCGTGGTGATGACGAAGGTCATGCCGATGGCCATCACCCCCGTCACGGACGCCAGGCTGAGGATGATCGTCAGGTTCGTCAGGCTCGCGAACCGTTCGCCGCCCGTCAGGAACCCGACGAGGCACAGCAGGAGGAGCGCGGCGACCAGCCCCAGGTTGCGGACGACGGTCCCCGAGAGGGCCCGGCGGCCGCCTGCTCGTGCGCTCGATGCTTCTGTCGTCGGACGTGACGACACCTTCTGCTCGCTCACGCGACACTTCCTTCCATGACCATGTCGAGCACCTGGTGCTCGTCGATCGACTCGGCGGGCCCTGAGTGCACGACCTGGCCCTCGGAGATCACGAGGACGCGGTCGGCCAGGCCCAGGACTTCGGGGATCTCGCTGGAGACGACGAGCACGGCGGTCCCGGCGTCGGCGAGGCGGCGGATCAGGGAGTAGATCTCCGACCGCGCGCCGACGTCGACGCCCCGGGTCGGCTCGTCGAGGAGAAGGACCTCGACGCCGTGCACCAGCCAGCGGGCGAGCATCGCCTTCTGCTGGTTGCCGCCCGACAGGGTGCGGATCGCCCGGTCGACGTCCGGCGGACGCAGGTCGAGCGCCGTGGCCTGCTCCTGGGCGGCCTTCTTCTCGGCACGTTCGTCGAGCCAGCCGCCGCGTGCCATGCCCGCGAACGTCGACAGGGTGATGTTCCGGTAGACCGGCTCGTCGAGCACGAGACCCTGGCTCTTGCGCTCCTCGGGAGCGAGCCCGATGCCGGCGGCGACCGCCCCGGACACCGAACCGCGGTGCAGCCTCTTCCCGTCGAGCGTGATCTTCCCGCCCGTCGCCCGACGTGCGCCGTAGATGGTCTCGAGGATCTCGGACCGCCCCGAGCCGACGAGGCCGGCCAGGCCGACGATCTCCCCGGCACGGATCGACAGGGAGACGTCGGAGAAGACCCCGGCGAGGGCCAGGTCGGTGACCTCGAGCCGGACCGGCGCCTCCTCGGGCACGCCGGGCCGGTCGGGGAACGCGTACTCCATCTCCCGGCCGGTCATGAGCTTGATGAGCTCGTCGGTCGGCGTGGTCGACACGTCCAGGTTCCGACCGACGGTGCGGCCGTCCTTGAGGACGGTGATGCGGTCGCCGATCCGCCGGATCTCCTCCAGACGGTGCGAGATGTAGATGATGGCGATGCCCTGGCGGGTCAGCTCGTCGACGACCCGGAAGAGGTTGTCGACCTCGCCGGAGTCCAGGACGGCCGACGGCTCGTCCATGACGATGACGCGTGCGTCCCGCGAGAGCGCCCGGGCCATCGAGACGATCTGCTTGCCGGCGGCCGGCAGCTCCCCGACCTCCTGGTGCGGTGAGATCTCCGGGTGCCCCAGGCGGTCCATGAGCTGCCGGGTCCGCTGCGCCGCCGAGCGGCGACGCGTGAAACCGGCGGAGGCGAGCTCGTGCCCCAGGTAGATGTTCTCGGCGACGGTCAGGCCGTCGACCACGTCCAGCTCCTGGTACATCGTCGCCACGCCGTGCTCGAGCGCGGCGTCGGGGTGCGGGATGGCGATCTTCTCGCCGTCGAGCAGGATGGTGCCGGCCGTGGGCTGGTGGGCCCCGGCCAGGACCTTGATGAGCGTGGACTTCCCGGCGCCGTTCTGGCCGAGCAGGCAGTGGACCTCGCCGGGGAGGACGTCGAGGTCCACACCGTCGAGCGCCTTGGCACCCGGGAAGTGCTTGACGATCCCTTGCATCTGCAGCAGCGGCGCTGCGGGGTCTTCGGTGACCATGCGACGACTCTAGAGAGACTTCTGCTCGTCGTCAATCATAAGTTCCGAGACTTTCGGATCGTTACCTCGCTGTGATGCGAACTCCGTCGACACATGCGATGGGGAATGAAGGCGTGGTTCACTGTGCTCATGGAAGGGCTGGCGAAGTTTCCCCCGCGTCCCACGGGAGCCGGAGCGATGTTTCAGCTGTTCCGGGACGGTCGACCGCGCACCCGTGCGTCGCTGGTCGCCGCCACCGGGCAGTCGCGCTCCACCGTGGCCGGACGCATCGACGCGCTGCGTGCGATCGGGTTGCTCGCCCCCGCCGGCGAGGCGACGAGCACGGGTGGCCGGCCGCCGTCGACCTTCGCCTTCGACCCGACGTCGCGGATCGTCCTCGGCGTCGACCTCGGCGCCACGCACGCACGACTCGCGGTCACCGACCTCGCCGGAGAACCGATCGGCGTCCTCGAGGAACCGGTCTCCATCGCCGACGGGCCCGGGCACGTCCTGGACTGGGTCGCCGAGACGGGGTCCAAGGTCGTCGCCCAGGCCGGGAGGCGTCTCGACGAGCTCGCCGGGGTCGGCATCGGCCTCCCCGGCCCCGTCGACCACACCACGGGACGGCCCGTGAACCCGCCGATCATGCCCGGCTGGGACGGCACGGACGTCCCCACCGAGCTCCACGCGCGCCTCGGCGCCCCGGTCCAGGTGGACAACGACGTCAACATCATGGCCCTGGGCGAGCACCGGACCCTGTGCTCCGAGGTCGACGACCTGCTGTTCGTCAAGGTGGCGACCGGTATCGGTGCCGGCGTCATCATGGACGGCGAGCTGCGGCGCGGCGCCCAGGGTGCGGCGGGCGACCTCGGCCACATCACGGTGCCGCGCGCCTCGGACATCCCGTGCCGCTGCGGCAACACCGGATGTCTCGAGGCCGTCGCGGGCGGCGCCGCCATCGTCGCCGACCTGCGGGCACGCGGCGCCGACGTCAGCACCACCCGTGACGTCGTCGACCTCGTCCGCGCCGGCGACGTCGCGGCCGGGCAGGCCGTGCGCCAGGCGGGCCGCGACATCGGCAGCGTGCTGGCCGCCTCGGTGAGCCTGCTCAACCCCGCCCGCATCGTCATCGGCGGCATCCTGTCCGACGCCGGCGAGCACCTCATGGCCGGGATCCGCGAGATCGTCTACCAGCGCTCGCTGCCGCTGGCGACGCAGCACCTCCGGATCGCCACCACCGGTGCCGGTGCCCAGGCCGGCGTCGTCGGGGCCGCGTTCCTCGTCACCGAGCAGTACCTCGCGGCGCCGTCCGTCGACGCGCTCATCGCCCAGGAGGAGGCGTGAGCACGCGCAACGCCCTGGTCGTCCGGGGCGGGTGGGACGGCCACGACCCCGTCGGGACGACCGAGATCTTCATCCCGGTCCTCAAGGACGCCGGCTTCGAGGTCACCGTCGAGGAGTCGCTGGAGGTCTACGCCGACGAGGGTGTCATGGCCGGCAGCGACCTGATCGTCCAGTCGTGGACGATGGGCGACATCCTCGTCGAGGAGATGCACGGCCTCCGCGTCGCCGTCGAGAACGGCACCGGCCTCGCCGGCTGGCACGGCGGCCTCCTGGACGCGTTCCGCGGCGCCACCGACTTCCAGCACCTGGTCGGCGGCCAGTTCGTCGCCCACCCCGACGACGTGGTCGACCACGAGATCGCCGTCCACCCCGACCGTGCCGACCACCCGGTGGTCGCCGGCCTGCCCGCCCGCACGCGGCTGACCACCGAGCAGTACTGGGTGCAGCACGACACGGCGTGCGACGTGCTGATGACGACCACGCACACGTCCCGCCCCGGCACCCCGTGGCACGAGGACGTCACGGTTCCGGTGGCGTGGACCCGCTCCTGGGGACGGGGCAGGGTCTTCGCCTGCTCCGTCGGTCACACCGTGGCGGACGTCCAGGAACCGACGATTCACGAGGTCATCTCGCGCGGCCTGCTCTGGGCCGCGCGCAGCCCGCGCTGACCGGCCCGCGACGTCCGGACCTCGTCTCTCAGGCGCCGAGCGCCTCCGGGCCGCCGTCGAGCAGCACCGTGAACTGCGCCTCGTCGAGGATCGGGACCCCGAGCTGCTCGGCCTTGGTGGCCTTGGAACCGGCCTTCTCCCCCGCCACGACGTAGTCGGTGTTCTTCGACACGGACCCGGCGGCCTTGCCGCCCGCCGCGACGACGGCCTCCTTCGCGCCGTCCCGCGAGTAGTTCTCCAGCGACCCCGTGACGACGACGGTCAGCCCGGCGAGCGGTCCCGTCGGCCCCTCGGCGGCCTTCTCCGCCATCACCGCCGGGCCGGGGTGTCCCGGGGTCTCGAAGCGGACGCCCGCGCGGGCCCAGGTCTCGACGATCTCCCGGTGCCAGTCGACCTCGAACCAGGCCTGGACCTCGTCCGCGATGACCGGGCCGACACCCTCCACGGCGGCGAGCTCGTCACGGGACGCCGCACGGATCGCCTCGAGCGACCCGAACCAGTCCGCGAGCGCGCGGGCCGCGACCGGGCCGACGTGCCGGATGTTGAGCGAGACCAGGATCCGCCACAGGTCCTTGACCTTCGCCCTGTCGAGCTCGTCGAGGAGCTTGGTGGCCTGGGCGTTGGGCTCGTACAACGACTCCCCCGCCTCGACGGCTGCTCGTTCGTCGGCCTTGGACAGCTTGCGCTTCTTCTGGAACGGGCGCACCGCCTTGACCGTCTGGACCGAGCCGTCCGGCATCTCGAACTCGGCCGACTCCCCGCGCCCGTCCCACTCCTTCGGCAGGCCGGTCTCGGAGTCCCGCACCACGGCGCGGATCGGCGCCAGCTCGTCGAGCGTCAGGTCGAACAGCCGTGCCTCGGTGCGCAGTGGCGGCTCCTTCGGCTCGAGCGGTTGCGTCAGGGCGGCCGCGGTCACCTCGCCGAGCGCGTCGACGTCGAGCCCGCCGCGGGAGCCGATGTGCTCGACACGGCCCCGCACCTGGGCGGGGCAGGACTCGGCGTTCGGGCACCGGAGGTCGACGTCACCCTCCTTCATGGGCCGCAGCGGCGTCCCGCACTCGGGGCAGTCCGCCGGCATCACGAAGTCCTCGCGGGGATAGCCGTCGTCGGCGAGCGCCGTGACCGGGCCGAGGATCTCGGGGATGACGTCGCCCGCCTTGCGCAGCACGACCATGTCGCCGATGCGCACGCCCTTGGCCTTCACGACGTCCTGGTTGTGCAGGGTGGCCTGGCGCACCGTGGACCCGGCGACCAGGACGGGCTCCATGACGGCGTACGGCGTGGCGCGACCGGTCCGCCCGACGCCGACCTGGATCGCGAGGAGGCGCGTGTTCACCTCCTCGGGCGGGTACTTGTAGGCCGTCGCCCAGCGCGGCGCGCGGCTGGTGGCGCCCAGGAGGCGCTGGTCGGCCAGGGCGTCGACCTTGACCACGATGCCGTCCAGCTCGTGCTCGATGTCGTGGCGGTGCTCGCCGAAGTGGTCGATCATCTCGAGCACCGCGTCGACGCCCTCCACGACCCGGTTGTGGGGCGAGATCGGGATGCCCCACCGCGCGAAGAGGTCGTAGGCGTCCGAGAGGTTGGCCAGCTCCTCGTGCTGCCCTTCCGTCCACTGGAGCGCGCCGACACCGTGCGCGTACAGGCGCAACGCCTCGATGCGGGCGAGCCCCGCCTCGTGCTCGAGCCCGGTCTTCTTGTCCAGGAGCTGACGCAGCCCGCCGGCGGCGGCGTTGCGCGGGTTCGCGAACTGGGGGAAGCGGCGCAGCGCGGCCACGCGGGCGCGTTCCTCGTCGAACTCGCGGGTGGCCGCACGCTCCCGCGCCTCGGCGACCGCCCGGTCGCGCAGCTCGACCTGCAGCTCGTTGAGCCGCGCGAAGGACGCCGTCGGGATGAACACCTCCCCGCGGATCTCGACGACGTCCGGGTGCTCGTCACCGTCGAGCCGGTGCGGGATCTGCGCGATGCGCAGCGCGTTGGCGGTGATGTCCTCGCCCGTACGGCCGTCCCCGCGGGTGGCGGCACGGACCAGGCGCCCCTGCTCGTACAGCAGCGCGATGGCCAGGCCGTCGATCTTGACCTCCGACAGGTAGCCGACGGCGCCTCCGGGCACGTCGAGGTCGCGGGCGACCCGGGCGTCCCAGGCGCGCAGCTCGTCCGTGCTGAACACGTTGTCGAGCGACAGCATCGGCTCGAGGTGGTCGACGTTCGCGAACGCGGTCGAGGCCTGCCCGCCGACGCGCTGGGTCGGCGAGTCCGGCCGGCGCAGCGCCGGGTGGGCGGCCTCGAGCGCCTCCAGCTGGTGCATGCGCGCGTCGTACTCCGCGTCGGAGACCTTCGGCGCGTCGTGCTGGTAGTAGGCGGCCTGGTCCTCCTCGACGAGGGCGACGAGCTCGGCCCAGCGACGCTGGGCCGAGGCCTCGTCGAGCGCGGACGGGTCGAGGGTGGCGTCGGTGTCGGTCACGCCCCCATCTTGCCGTGGGACACCCACACCGCGCGTCCGCGGCTCAGAAGGACGCCGACCGGGGTCTGGTGGCCGACGCCGGCGGCGGGAGCGCACCCCCGCCGCCCGCGGCGTCGAAGGACGCCGACCGCCCGCGGTTGGCGGCCGCGGGCACGCCCCCGCCGCCGGCGCCTCCGCCCTGGGCCGCCTGGCCGCCCTGGCCGCCCTGGCCGCCCGGCGCCGCGCCGCCGGCCGCCGGACCGCCGGCCCCGCCCTGGTTCCCGGCGTTGCCCGGGCCCGGGTTGGGCCCGTTCGCGGCCCCGCCCTGCTGACCGCCCCCGGCCTGGGCACCGGCGGAGTCGGAGCTCTTGCCGATGTCCCACAGCGAGATGCCCTCGAGCTTGATCGACGGGCTGCGCAGCGAGCCGGAGGCCTTGAACCGCAGCAGGGTGAAGAACTTGTCCACCTTGTCGGAGGCGTCCTGCCACTTCTGCTGGCGGGCCTGGCCCGCGGCGTCGTAGCTGAGCAGGAGCTGCCCGAACCGGGCCGGCGACGGCCGGTTCGCCCGCGTGGTGTCGGAGACGGTGAACGTCCCCTGCTTGTTCTTCTCGAAGTTCTGGCCGGCGCTGACGGGTGCCCGCCCGTCGGAGTCGACGTACCGCAGCGGGTTCGCCGCCGCGTAGGTGTACGCCGAGAGCAGGCCGGGGTCCGCGACGACGGCGTCGGGGTCCTCGGTGAGCAGCGGCTCGGTGGACAGGAACCGCTGGTCCCGCCACGAGTACCACCGCTCGCCGAAGTTGACCGTCTTGTAGGTGCTGTCGTTCCACCCGCCGGCGAACAGGTACGGGGTGTCCTTGATCCGGCTCTGGCCGGCGACCCACTTCTGACCGGACGGCAGGTACTCCAGGTACTGGAAGACGCTGCCGACCTCGTCGGTCACCACTCGCAGGCTGCCCTGCAGGTCGGTGTGGAAGAACTGCACGTACAGGTCCTCGACCGGCGGGCACAGCCCGTCGCCGTCGGGGTCGGCAGCCCCGACGTCGCAGGCGCAGGCCTGGGTCTCGGGGTCGCACACGCAGTTCTCGTCCACCAGCGGGTCGCAGCCCGCGGGAGGCTGCGGCGCCGGGGCCGTGCGGTGGCTGGCGACCTTCGTCGTGCCGAGGTAGATCTCGGCGTACCGGTGACCGTCGTTCTCCAGGCGCCAGGCCTCGTTGACGAAGAAGTACGTGCCGCCCGGCCCTCGCTCGAGCACCAGGTTGCCGTCGGCGTCGTACCGGTAGGAGGTGTCGTTGCCGTCCTCGCCGATCTCGACCAGCCGGTCCTCGGCGTCCCACTCCATGCGGCGGTCCAGCTCGGAGGAGTCCGAGCTCGCGCAGGGCTCGGTCCACCCGGTCATGTTGCCGTTGACGTCGTGCTCGTAGCTGCGGCCGCCCGCCCGGACCACCTGGTGCGGGTGGTCGGGGTCGAACTGCTGGTCCAGCCACGCGTACGTCGACTCGGGGTCCTGGTTGTCCGAGCCGCCGCCCGACCCGCTGTACGGGTCGCACTGCGGCTCGTCCGTCGACCCGGAGTCCGGCAACGAGCCGTCGCCCTTCTTCGAGTTCGTCTTCTGCTGCGAGCGCCCCGGACCCTTGCCCCCGCCCTTGCCGGTCGTGGACTCGGTCGCGGTCGCCTGCGTGACGTCGACGAGGTTGCCGTTCGGCGTCCGGTCCGCGGTGTACTCGTAGGTGCGGTCCTCCTGCCGGTCGACGTAGCGCCCCTCGGCCCCGGCCAGCCGGTAGTGCTGGTCGTAGGTGTAGGCCTGCTGGGCGGGCCCGGGCAGGTTGTTCGCCGGGATGTCGCCGAGCTCGTCGAGCGACCCGGCGGACCCGCCGTCGTAGAGCGCGTTGGCGACGTCGGTGACGTTGCCGACGACGTCGTAGGAGTACCGCAGCTCCTGCAGCTCGCGGGCGACCGAGGTCGTGCCGTCCCACTGCTCCTGCGCGGCGGCGTCCGTCGCGATCCCGGTGAGGAACCGGCGGTCCGGGTCGTAGTCCTTCTCCGTGGTGACCCCCGTGCCGGTGGTCACGGTGCGCACCTCGCCGAACTCGTCGTAGCCGGCGTGGGTGACGTAGACGATCTCCCGGTCCGGACGCGGTACGGGGTCGCCCTCGACGGTGTAGGCGTCGTGCTGCGGCGCCAGGGACCACAGCCCGGAGACCTGGCCGCCCAGGTCGTACTCGTGGTGCAGCACCTCGCCGGTGCCGCCGTCGTCACCCGGGTACGTGAGCGTCACGACGCGCTGCAGCGAGTCGTACTGCCACCGGGTGGCCCACGTGGGCTGCGGCTCGTCCTGGCCGATGCCGAACGGGTCGACGCCGCGGGTGACCGCCTCGGTGGAGACGTTGCCGTCCACGTCGTAGGCGTACTCGCGGGCCACCGCCGGCGTCGCCTCGCGGGCCACCCGGCCCTCGCTGTTGCCCGGTGCCCCGGCCCCCAGCTCGTCGCCGTAGGTGTACTCGACGTCGCCGGTGTCGTCCGGGTAGGTGATGCTGCGCAGCCGGTCGAAGTCGTAGGCGTGGACCACCGACGTGCCCTCGGCCCGGCGCACCTCGTCGACCGTCTCCGCGACGTCCCCGGCCGGGGTCCAGGCCCGTTCCAGGAGCCCGGAGTCGGGCGTCTCGACGGACGTGCCGAGGTCCAGCATGTCGTAGCCGTAGCGGCTCACCGCGCCGGCCGTGTCGGTCACCTTCGTCAGGCGGGCCAACGGGTCGTAGGCGTACGTGGTCAGCAGCGGCGTCGTCCCGGTCCGGGCGGACTCCACGATCCGCTCGTCGCCGATCCCGGCGGCCGGCAGGGCGTCCAGCAGCCCGTCCGTGGTGCCGCCGGTCGGCGCCGGGCTCTCCACCACGGCCAGCACCGCGCCGCGCACGTCGGAGAACCGCTGCACCTCCCGCTCCAGCGGGTCGGTGACGGTGACGCTCGCGACCTGGTGGCTCAGGTGCGGCGGCTCGGTGATGTCGTAGGCGCGCCGCTCGACGCTGCCGTCGGGCAGCACCACACGGGTGAGCCGGTCGAGCAGGTCGTACCGGCGCTGGGTCGGGTCCGTCACCGGCACGTGCGTGTCGGCCGGGTCCCCGGACGAGTTCCGGGTGTTGTAGGTCGTCAGGCCCGGCGGCAGGTCGCCGCCCCCGGGATACGTGGCCTCCTCGACGACCGGGTACCACTCGCGCACCTCGCGCCCCAGGGCGTCGAAGTCGACGGCGCCCTCGACGACCATCGCGGGCGTGTCGCCGAGCGCGACGACCTGCGCGTCCCGCTTGCGCTGGACGACGCGTGCCATGCCGTCGACGAACGCCGCGGTGTCGAGGGTGTCGGCCGCCGGGGTGCCGTCCGTGAGCACGGCGTCGTGGTGGCGTGCGGCCGCCCACGCGTGCCCGTCGGAGTTGAACCCGCCGTAGGCGTAGGTCACCGTCGCCGGGCCCGACCCGCTGCCGTCGCAGGCGAAGTCCCCGGACTCGCGGGGCGTGGCCACCGCGGCGATGCGCCCGAGCGCGTCGTAGCAGTACTCGGTGGTGTTGCCGTTCGCATCCGTCGTCGTCGCCGGCAGCCCGACCGTGTAGTCGTACGTCGCGGTCGAGGTCACCCCGTGCGAGTCCGTCACCTGGGCGATGTCGGTCACGCGGTGGTCGTCGTAGACGTAGTCCACGCAGTAGCGCTGCTCCTCCGCAGCGCGCGTGGCGGCGTCCACCTCGTCCTGCGGGGCGTCTGCCGCGGGGACGCAGCCCTCGAACACCGACTCCTCGGGCAGCGCCGGCGGCGTGCCGCCGCAGGCCGAGGAGTCGGTCTCGCCGGTGAGCACGTTCGCCGGGTACCGCACGGCGTCGTAGTTGCCGTACGGCTCGAACGCCATCTCGGTCACCGCGACGACGTCGTCGCCGCAGACGTCCTGGCCCTGCGTCTCCACGATCCGGATCGGCACGGCGTTGCCGCACAGGTCGAGGCTGCCGTCACGGTACTTCAGCACCTCACCCGAGTCGTCGGTGCCGGCGTGCACCGCCACGGTGGCGGGCACCTGCACCCACGAGCTGTCGTCGCCGCCGTAGCGCGGCGTGGTGCACGGCGGGTACGTCGTCACGGTCGTGGTGTCGTCACCCGTGGTGCCGGTCTCCGCGTGGTCGACGGCGGTGAGCGTGTTGCCCAGCCCGTCGTAGGTGAAGTCGGTCGTGCGGGCGTGCCCGTCGCCGTCGGCGTCGAACCGCGTGAACGTCTCGGACGTCAGCCGCGGGGCGAGGGCCAGGTCGAACAGCGCCGTGCGGGCCGGGTCCCCGACGTCGGGCACGACACCGGTGAACTCGTCGCCGTTGGCGGGCTCGCCGGCACCGGGCTCGCCGACCACGACGTGAGCCAGCTCCCACGTGGTGTCGGTCCGTTCCAGCAGCCGGTCGTCGCCCTCGGTGTCACCCGGTGCGAGCAGGTCGACACGTTCGGCCAGCCCGTCGTCGAACGGGGTGTCGTTGCGGTACGTCCAGCGGGTGATGCGCTGCAGACCCGGGTCGTAGGACGGGCCGTCGGCCGGGTCGGCGTCGACGTCGTACTCGCGCTGCTCGACCGCGTCGAACCCGAGCATCGTGCGGTGCAGGTGGTCGTAGGCGTCGCCGGAGTAGGAGAACTCCCGGCGCTGGACGTCGGTGCCGTCGCCGGGGCGCCCGTCGTCGTACTCCACCTCGCTCATGACCCACAGCGAGTTCGGCTGGACGATGCTGTTGCCGGTGCGCTCGTAGTCCACCCGGACAGCACCGCCGAGCGGGTTGTCGACCGCCTTGAGCATGTTGGTGCGGCCGGCCTGGTTCAGCCGGACCTCGACGTGCTCGTCGGTCAGGCTCTCCACGACGTCGAGGTAGCCGTCGCCGTCCATGTCGGTCATGTCCACGACGGTCCGCGAGCGCTCGTAGCCACCGTGCACGCCGGGGTTGATGATGACGTAGCAGGCCACCAGGCAGATCGGGCCGACGGAGACGGTGAAGTCGAAGCCGCCGTTGACCGAGGTGCTGCGGGCCAGGTCGGCCCGGTTGTCGATGGTCAGGTCGCCGACGCCGAAGTCGGGCGACGGGTACGTGCCCAGCACCTTCGCGGTGCGGCCGTTGCCGTCCGCCGCGCCGAAGACGGTCTTCGGCGCGCTCTCGTTGCCGTCGGCGTAGACCATGCGGTCCAGCACCCCGTCGCCGTCGACGTCGATCCAGGAGGCCTCGGACAGGGTCCCGCCCTCGGCACCCCCGACGCCACCGCCGAACTCGTAGGCGTTGAGCTGGAAGCCGCCGGACAGCGCCCCCGACACGCTCTCGGAGGCCTCGAACACCCCGCCGGACCACTTCACCGGGTCGGCGTAGCCGTAGCCGGTGCCGAGCGCCACCTGCACACCGCTCTCGGACCAGGTCTCCACGAGGTCGGTCACGCCGTCGCCGTTGACGTCGTCGAGGTCGACGCTGACCTGGACGCCCTGACCGGTGCTGTCACCGTCGGGCAGGAGGTCGTCGACGCCCCCGTCGAGCCCGTCGGTGTTGTCGCCGAACGGGTTGGTCCACTGGCCCTGGATCGAGAAACCCAGCCCGATGCTCATGCCCCGGGTCTTGTTCTTGGACGTCCCGTTCTGGGCCCCGACCGTCGGGCTGCCGGCGGAGGTCTTCGTCTGCTCGCTGCCCTCGATGGAGACGGGCGACCCGCCGAGACCGCCGCCGACGGAGACCGCCGTCGAGATCGTGTTCTCGACCTCGCTGCCGCTGTCCAGGCTGCCGCCGCGCGGACCGGTGTAGTCGGCGTCGCTGCCGGAGCGCACGTCGGGGAAGCCGTCGCCGTTGAGGTCCTGGAAGTCGGTGACCGTCCGGCCGCCGCCGATGGCCCCGCTGAGGCTGGCCGGCCCGAGACCGAGCGCGGCGTTGAAGTCCCCGTCGATGGTCAGCACGCGGGGTGCCGGGCGGGCGTCGTCGCTGCTGCCCGGGCTCGTCGAGCCGCCGGAGGTGCCGCCCGGGTCGACCACGGCGATCTCCTCGCCGATACGGGTCGAGCGGATACCGGTGGCCGTGACGAACAGCCCCTCCTCGGACGCCGCACGCCAGCGGTCGGCGGCGCCGCCGTCCGGACCGGGCAGCGGGAAGTAGGGCAGGGCCTTGTCGAACGAGTCCGCCACCTTGTCGGCCGACGACCCCAGGTCGCCGGGCTCGCCGGCGACCTCGGTCGCGTCCGGGGCGTCCGGGATCTCGGTGTCCTCGTCGAAGTCGTCGACGCCCTCCGGCTCCAGCTCGAAGTGGTCGCGCTGCAGCAGGGCGTCGCCGCGCGGCTCGTCGGGGTCGTCGCGGGGGATGTCGGGGTGGTCGGCGTCGTAGCCGGCGGCGGTCCACCCGCGGTTGCCGGAGGCGAAGACCGACTGGACGTCGGGGGCCACGAGCCGGGCGGTGAGGTCGCCCGCGCCCTTGTCGTCCTCGTCGTCGTCCGACGTCGCCACGACCGTCAGGCTGCCGTTCTCCAGCACGTGGGCCGCCATCGGGGCGTCGTGCAGGGAGACCTCGACCCAGTAGTCCTGGCCGGGCTCGGCGTCGAAGTCCAGGGTCGTCTCCCCCTCGACCCGGTACTCGGACGGCAGCACGAACGGCCCGTCGTCGTGGTTGTGCTCGACGGTGAACCCGTCGGACTTGGCCACCACGCCGACGATGCCGTGCTCGTCCTCGCTCTTGACCGTCACCACGGCGGGCGAGGACGCCCAGCCCTCGTCGTCGGGTTCCACCTCGAGGTAGTCCCAGATCCGGTCCGCCACGACGTCGACGTCGAGGGTGAAGGTCCCGGCCGCGTCCGGCGACCAGGGCAGGTACGGCCCCGTCACCTCGTCGGAGACGGAGAAGACCCGCACCGACGGGATGACGACGGGCCCGGTGGACGACGGCAGCACGGCGTCGGCCGGCAGGTCGTCCGGCGTGGCCTCGCCGTTCGGACCGGACTCGGCGACCGGGTCGGCGAGCTCGAGCTGGACGTCCAGCGCGAGCGACCGCGGGTCGACCGGGGAGTCCGAGGCGACCTCCAGCGCGAGCCAGTCGGGGTTGTCCACGACGCTGTCGCAGTCCTCGGCGTCGCCGTCGTCGAAGCAACCGGCGGGCTCGGCCACCTGACCGACCTCGGAGACGTCGAACGTGTAGGTCAGCTCCACCGACGTCGGGGCGACCTCGATGGGGTCCTCCCCGGGTGGTGCCTCGGGTTCGTCACCGGGGGCCGGGCCGGCGCCCAGCAGCCCCTCGGCACCTCCGTCGGGGGTGAGGGTGACGACCGACGAGGTGCCCTCGGTCGAGCCGGCGTTGAGCCCGTGGCTCGCGACGACCTCGACGTCGTCGGTCAGCAGGCCGGTGCGCTCGAGGGTGACCGTCAGGGTCGCCTCCCCGGGGTTCGGCAGCAGGGTGCGGCCGCCGTCCCGCCCGAACGTCGTGAAGTCCTCGGCGGCGTCGTAGGAGAGGACGTCGCGTCCCTGGGCGTCCGGTAGCGGGTCGCTCGTCGGCACGCCCGACCCGACGGACGAGTACGTGACCGCCGGTGCCCACTCGACGAGGTCGTCGGTGCCGTTGTCGATGACGTGGGTGCGGAAGAAGATCTCGTCACCGGCGTCCACGGACACGGAGACGGCGTGGTCGACGCTCGGGCTCGCGCCGGTCAGCGTCTCGTCGAGCGGGCGCTTCGGCGTGGTGTCCAGGGTCTCGATCATGACCCGCACGCCGTCGCCGTCGTAGTTGCCAGCGTCGGCCAGGGTCGCGGTCCCGGTGACGTCGACGACGCCGTCGTAGGGCGCGACCCACCGCCGCACGGTGTCGTAGCGCGGCGCAGAGGCCTCGAGGAGCTCGTCGACCCCCTCCGGCTCGGCACTGGCGAGCTCCGAGGAGAAGCTGCCCATCGGCACCGCGGTGCCGGCGGAGGAGGCCACGAACTCGATGGAGCCGTCCGACTCGTCGTAGACGCTGAAGAACACCTGCCAGCCGCTCGACCCCTTCTTGATGAGGTCGGGACGGCCGTCGGCGTTGACGTCCGAGAAGTACCGGTCCGCCCAGTCGAACCCGAACGAGCCGCCGACCTGGATCGAGGCCACGGGGTAGAACTCGGCGTGCAGGTCGACGCCGAAGTCGGTGCCGGTACCGATCTTGGCCTCGTCGATCGTCATCGGCGCACCGAACCGGTCGGCGTGACCGGACAGGTCGTCACCGGGGCGCGACAGGTTGCGGGCGTACTTCACCGCGCCGTTCTCGACCCAGACACGATCCGGCAGGCTGTCGCCGTCCATGTCCATGAACGTGGTGACGTCCTCGCTGTTGCCGCCCGAGAGGTTGAAGGAACCGCCGAACGAGCCGATCTTGCTGGGTGCGACCGGGTTGAACCCGATGTACGAGCCGCCCTCGGCACCGCCGCGGAACGAGGTGGCCAGCGCGCTGGAGGCCGACACGTTCGACCCCGTGCTCACCGAGGAGTCGGTGTCGGTGTCCCAGCGGACCGGGTCCCCGAACAGGTCGAACGCGTCCCCGTCGCGCGGGACGTCGTCGAACCACTTCATGCGGTGCCACGCCTCGACGACACCGTCACCGCCGAACTGGCCGACACGCTTGACCAGGCTCTTGTCGAAGGGACCGGTCTTGTACTCCAGCGCGTACCCGCCGAGCAGCTCGCCGAGGTTGCCCGCGTCGATCTCGCCCGGGCCGTCGTCGGTGCGTGCACCGGGGGCGTGGTAGCGCACCTGGATCTCGCGCAGCAGGTCCGCGGTGACCACGGGGGCGCCTCCGGAGGCGTCCACCAGCGGGTCGGGCCGGGCGTCCACGGAGCCGCCGGAGGCGACGGTGGTGCCGCCGACGTCGCCGTCGCGCAGGAAGTAGACGCTGTACGGCGGGTCGTCGACGACGCCCTCGGAGTCCGGCTCGACGTCGAACCCGGTGTAGGTGATCTCCCGCAGGTACATCTCGAGACCGGGGCCGCTCGAGGAGCTGCCGTAGCCGACGCCGGTGGCGGTGTCGTACTCGAACCGCATGACGTTGCCGGAGATGTCCTCGACGTAGGTCAGCGGCCAGTGGAAGGCGTTCCCGGCCGCGGTGGTCAGCACCTGTCCCTGGCCGTCCGGGTCGCCGCCGTACCAGCGGTCGTTGCCGTCCTTGTCGGTGACCTGCCACCAGTAGGCGCCGGGGGTGTCCCCGTGCCGGACGATGCGCTCGTACTCGGTCTCGACCTGCCGCACGAAGTCGGTGCGCGGCCCGGCCTCGCGCGCCCCGTAGTCGCCGCCGTCCCGGATGGAGTGCGGGAACAGCCGTGCGCCGTCCAGCGCGTAGGTCTCGGTCTCGACGTCGGCGGCGAACCGGGGTGCGCCGTAGGTCGGGTCGACCGCGATCGCCCCGGCGTCGAGGTCCCAGCCGAGGCCGAGCCAGCCGTTGCCGCCCGAGGAGTCGTAGGTCAGGTCGAGGTCCGGCTCGACGCCGGCGCGGCCGGGCGGCACGAGCACCGGGTAGGACATCTGCGCGGCGCCGGCGCTCGTGGGGTCGGGCGGCTCGACGAGGGACAGCGCCTCGGTCGGGTCCCCGTAGTCCAGCTCGGCGAGGTCGACGCCCCCGAGGTCGTCCGGCGACGTGCCGGGGACGTCGTCGAGCGTCCCGACGGCGGGGTCCGCGAGGGGCTCCGCGACGCCGGGTGCCGCGGTGAGGGTCACCACCAGGGCGGCCGAGGCCGCCATCGCGGTGGCCGTGGTCCATCGTCGTGCCGCCGTGCGTCGCTCGCGCCGGGCAGGTCCTGCGGCCATGGGAGTCCCCTCTCGCACGGCCGAACGCCCGCCCGACCTCTCTCGAGACTACGGATGTGATCTGCGCCACGGTCGGGCGGGACGGCCCCTCGCGCAGATCTCACCCGGGTGAAGCCGGCCCACGGTGCACCTCTGGGAGGATGGAGCCATGTCCACGACGCTCGCCGACCTGGGCATCGACGTCGACCTGCGGGTGACGCCCTGGCACTACCCGGGCCCGGCCGCTCCCACGTCGGGCCTGCTGCACGACGGCACCTTCGGTGCGCTCCGGCACGACGGCGGCACCTGGGTCGGCGAGGACGGCACCTCCCTGGACGAGCTGCTGGCACGCGCCCGCGTCCCCGCGCGACGCCACCGGCACGCGGTGGTCGCCATCGGCTCCAACGCCGTTCCCGGGGTGATGCACCGCAAGTTCACCCGGCTGGGCGTGAGCACGACGGTGCCCATGCTGCACGGCGCGCTCTCCCACGTGTCGGTCGGGCACATCCCCCGCGTCAACCCGGCGGGCTACGTCGCCGCCGTCCCGCGCAGGGCGTCCGACGTCCGCAGCGCCGTCGTCGTCTCCCTCCTCACGACGGAGCAGGTCGTGGCGCTGGACGTGACCGAGCACAGCTACGTCCGCCGCTCGGGCGCGGACGGCCTGCACCTGGCCGGGCACGACGGGCCGTGGTCGCTGTACGTCTCCACGATCGGTGCGATCTCCGGCGCCGACGGCGCGGCCGTGCCGCTGGGCACCCAGTCGGCGCTGTGGGACCTGCTCCACGTCGACGCCGACCTGGCGGCGGTGACGGGCCGGGGCGGTCACCGGGCGGTCGCCCGACGGCTCGCCGCCGACCGGTGTCGCCGTGACCGCGTGAGCCGCCACCTCCTCGAGCGCGGCCGGGTCACCGGGACCGGCCTGGAGTCGCTCGCGGCCGCGGCCTGAGGAGATCATCGCTGGTCAGACCTATCGCCCGGAGTGTCCGCCCCGCTACGATTCAGGCGTTTGAGACCGAATCGATCCAAGGACGCTCATGAAGATCGCTGTCGTCGGGGCCGGGTTCGCAGGACTGGCCAGCGTGAAGACCCTCCGCGAGTTCGGCCACGAGGTCGCCGTGTTCGAGAAGGCCCCCGACGTCGGCGGCGTCTGGAGCTCGACCCGCCGGTACCAGGGTCTGTTCACCCAGAACAACAAGGACTCGTACTCCTTCACCGACCTGCCCATGCCGAAGGACTACCCCGAGTGGCCCAGCGGTGAGCAGGTCCAGGCCTACCTCGAGCAGTACGTCGCGGTGAACGACCTGGCCGGGTCGCTGCGGCTGTCGACCGAGGTCGTGCGCGCCGAGCTGACGGACGCCGAGGACGGCTGGCTGGTCACCGCGCGCCGCAGCGGCGAGGCGGTCGGCGACCCGGAGCGCTTCGACCACCTGGTGGTGGCCAACGGGATCTTCTCCGACCCCGTCATCCCCCGGTTCGAGGGGATGGCGCAGCTCCTGCGGGCCGGCGGGAAGGTCGTGGCCTCCGGCCAGATCGGGTCGGTCGAGGACGCCCGCGACAAGCACGTCGTGGTGGTCGGCTACGGCAAGTCCGCCTGCGACGTGGCGGCCGAGATCGGCCCGGTCGCCGCCTCGACCTCCGTCGTCGCACGCCAGCTGCTGTGGAAGCTGCCCAAGAAGCTGGGCAAGGCGCTGAACTACAAGTACCTGCTGCTGACGCGCCTCGGGGAGGCGCTGTTCCGCTACCAGACGCTCGACGGCTCGATGGAGCGTTTCCTGCACGGAGCGGGCGACCCGGTCCGGCGGTCGATGGTCTCCAGCGTCGGCACCGTCTCGCGCAAGCAGCTGCACCTGGACGAGCTGGGTCTGGTCCCGCGCGGCGAGTTCTCCGACATCGCCCGGTCGACGGTCTCCCTCGCCACGGACGGCTTCTACGAGCAGGTGGCCGACGGCACGATCGTCGTCCACCGGGACACCGAGATCGAGCGGTTCGCCACGGACGACGACGGCGCCCCCGTGGCCGTGCTCAGCGACGGCGACACCGTGCGCGCCGACCTCGTGGTGTGCGGCACCGGGTTCCACCAGCGCGTGCCGTTCCTGGACGCCGACCTGACCGCGCGGCTCCTCGACGACCGGGGCAACTTCCAACTCTACCGGCAGGTGCTCCCCCACGACGTGCCGCACCTGACCTTCGCCGGGTACAACTCGTCCCTGTTCAGCCCGCTGTCGGCCGAGATGGCCGCCGTCTGGACCGCCGCCCACCTCGCGGGCGCGATGGACCTGCCCCCGGACGAGGTCCGGCGCGAGCACGTCGCCGACAGGGTCGACTGGATGGAGAAGCGCACCGAGGGCCGGCACGCCCGGGGCACGAACGTCATCCCCTTCTCCCTGCACCAGATCGACGAGATGATGCGCGACCTCGACGTCGACCTGCCGCGCCGGACCCGGGTGGCCCAGTGGCTGCTGCCGGTGGACCCGGGTGCCTACCGTCGGGTCGCGGACACGGTCCGGGAACGGGTCACGACGTCGGCCTGAGCCGCGGTCAGCGGAACCGGACCGGGAGCTCGCGCGGGTAGCGGAACCACGCGGAACGCACGACGGGCACCTGGTCCGGTTCCGTCGCCAGCTCGATCTCGTCGACGCGCGCCACGACGTGCCCGACGATCAGCCGGGTCATCAGCGGGGCGGTGCGGTGCGCCGGGCAGGCGTGCGCGCCCAGGCCCCAGGTGAGGTGGAACCGGGAGTCGACCTGCTCCCACGGGTCCACCGCCTGCACGGCGTCGTCCCCGTTGGCCGCCACCACCGCGGGCACGACCGCGTCGCCGGCGGCGATCGGCTGGCCGCCGAGCACCGTGTCCGTGATCGCGTAGCGCGGCAGGAGGTGCGGCATCGGCGGCTCCCGGCGGGAGATCTCGTCGAGTGCGTCGTCCAGGGACAGCCGCCCGCCGTGCAGCCGCGCGCCGAACGTCGGGTCGGCCACGACCCGACGGATCGCGCTCGCCGCGGCGGCGGTCGCGGCGTCGTGCGCGGTCCGGAACAGCGCGCCGACGGCGCCCATGAGCTCCAGGTCGTGCTGGTGGCGCGGGTCCGCGATGAGGGCCGAGGCGAGGTCGTCGCCGGGCTCGGCGCGCCGGCCGGCGACCATCGTGGCCAGCAGGTTCTCCATCTCGTCCGCCGCGTCCGGGGCGTCCTCGCCGCCGGCGCCGAGGGCGACGGTCAGCTCGTGCATCCGGCGGGAGTCGGCGAGGTTCATCCCCAGCAGGTCGGCGAGGACCCGGACCGGCACGTCGACGGCGTAGTCGGCGACCAGGTCACCCCCGCCGCGCGCCGCCAACCGGTCGAGGGCCGACGTGCAGGCCACGGTCACGGTGCGGGCGAGACGGCGCTCGTCGAGCGTCGCGAGCGCGTCCTGGACCGGCCCGCGCAGCCGCCGGTGCTCGGCCCCGTCGACGTCGAGGAGCGAGTCACGGGAGGCCAGGACGGCCCGGACCGGCGACCTCCAGGCGACCAGGCGTTCCTGCTCGTAGCGCCAGCGGCGGAACTCCCGGGTGAAGTGCACCTCGTCGCGCAGGAGGCTGCTGACCTCGTCGTAGCCGAGCGCGAGCCAGGCGGGCACCCCCGGTTCCAGGTCGACCGGGGCGACGGCACCCCACCGCGACCGCAGCGCGTCGTAGCGCTGGTGCGGGTCGGGTGCGCCCGCGAGATCGGCCAGCAAGGGCCGGTCCGCCACATCCTCGAGGCGGACCATCCGTCCCGCGGCGGTGATGCTCATGCCGCCGCGGCCTGGCGTGCACGCTGCTCGAGCGCGTGGGCGACCAGCGTGGTGAGCGCCTGGACGGCCCGCGGGCGACCCCGGACGTCACCGCTGACCACGGGCGTGCCGGCCGGCAGGTCCAGCGCGGTGCGCACCTCCTCGACGCTGTGCCGCGGGGCGCCGGGGAACTCGTTGACGACGACGGTGAGCGGCAGCCGCGTGTGGTCCTCGAGCTGGTCCAGGACCTCGAAGCTGTCGGCGAGGTTGCGGGTGTCGACCAGCACCAGGACGCCCACCGCACCGTCCGCCAGGCCGGACCACAGGTCCCAGAAGCGGCGCTGCCCCGGGGTGCCGAACAGGTAGAGCGCGGTGTCACCGCCGACCGTGACCCGCCCGAAGTCCATCGCGACGGTGGTGGTGGACTTCTCCCCCGTGCGTCGGTCGACGCCGACGCTCGCCGTGGTGATGCTCTCCTCGGTGCTGAGCACCGGGATCTCGCTGACGGACTGGATCAGCGTCGTCTTGCCGACGCCGAAGGGGCCGACCACCAGCACCTTGACGGATCGCTTGACCGT
The DNA here is from genome assembly GCF_030588085.1 of Isoptericola sp. b408. Classification (NCBI taxonomy): domain Bacteria; kingdom Bacillati; phylum Actinomycetota; class Actinomycetes; order Micrococcales; family Promicromonosporaceae; genus Isoptericola; species Isoptericola sp. b408. The sequence continues at coordinate 1,178,683 of NZ_JAUQYQ010000001.1, read as the reverse complement.
CGCGGCGAGGTGTCGCGCCCGGGCCGGTGCGGTGCCGGCCGGGTCAGAGGCTGCGGAGTCCATCGAGCACCTCCTCGAGCAGCTCGGTGTCGGGCAGGTCGTGCGTCGCCGTCGAGCGCAGCGCCAGGAAGCCGCCGTCGAGCAGGTCGGAGGCCAGCACCGCCACCAGGCTCACCGGCAGACGCAGGTAGGCGGCGACCTCGGCCAGCGCCAGCGTCCCGCGGCAGGTGCGCAGCAGCGTGTGCTGGTGCCGGCCGGCGTGGCTCGGCAGCTCGCGGCCGTCGTCGACCGTGCACAGCAGCGTCTCCGGGCGCAGGGTGTTCCGGGTCGGGCGGGACCGCCCGCCGGTCAGGACGTACGAACGCACCGGGTGGTCGCGGTAACCCTCGGTGTCCATCGTCCGCCCCCCTCAGGCCCCGACCGGGTCCGTGCCGAGCGCCCGCTCGCCGATCATGAGCACCTGGGCCTGCATCTGCTGGGCGACCAGGCCCGGGTCGACGCCGGCGTCGGTCACCACGGCGAGCCGGGACCCGTCGCCGGCACCGCGGACGAAGAGGAACCCGCCGCCGAACTCGACCACGACCTGGCGCAGCCGGTCGCCCTCGCCGAACTCCCGGCCCATCGACAGCCCGAGCGCGACGAGGCCGGCGCAGGCCGCGGCGACCTTGTCGGCGGTGTCGGGGTCCGTGACGTCCGTGCGGACCTTGACCAGGCCGTCCGAGCTCAGCACGACGGCGTGCCGGACCCCGCGGACCCCCGAGACCAGGTCGAGCATCCAGCTGTCCGGGTGGTCGGTCGCGGGCGGCGTGTCAGCGCTGCTCTGCGTCGTCATCTGTCCTCCGAGGTCCCGTCGCGTCGGACGGATCATGGGTGTCCGTGTCCTGCAGCGGCGCTGCGTCGGTGGCGGCGAAGAAAGCGCCGATCCAGGCACCGGCCTCCTCGGCCGTCGGTTCCGGCGCCGGGGGCGCCGACGGTGCGGTGGAAGGTGCCTGGACAGAGGGGATGCCGGGGCCGCTGGTCGGGGTGCGGTCCGTCGCGGCGCGACGGGAACGGCGCTGCGGCAGCACGGGCGGGCCCGCGGAGGAGACCGGGTCGGAGGCGGACCGGGGGTCCGTCAGCGCCTCGGGGACGTCGGCGCCGACCGGTGCGGGGACCGGCGGCGGCTCGTCGACGCTCGCCGCGAGCACGTCGGGCACGTTGTCGACCGTCTCGGTGATCTCCTCCGGGATGCGGACGACCGCTCGCAGACCGCCGTAGACGGAGTCGGCGAGCTCGACCCGGAGGCCCAGCGAGCGGGCGTACGTCCCCACGACCGCGAGCCCGGTCTGCGGGACCTCGCCCAGGTCGGAGATCGTGATCTCGTGCTCGCCGGCCGCGATGCGCCGCACGCGGTCCAGCTCCCGCGGGTCCATGCCCACGCCGCAGTCGTCGATCTCGATGACGGCGCCGCGCTGCACCTGCCGGATCACGACGAGCACCTGGGTGTTGGGCGGCGAGCACTGCGTCGCGTTGGCGAGCAGCTCGGCGATCACGTGGATCAACGGTTCGACGGCCCGACCGGTCACCGCGAGCCCGGGGTCGCCGGAGACCTCGACGCGCCCGTACGCGGTGATCCTCCCGGCGGCCCCGCGGACCACGTCCGGCAGGGCGAGCGGGGCGTCCCAGGCCTGGCCCGGCCGGCGCTGGCCGCAGAGCGCGACGAGGCTCTGCGCCTGGCGGGCGTGCTGGGCGGCCGCGTGGTCGACACGCATGGACGTCTCGAGGACGTCGTGGTCGGCCGCGTGCCGCTGCGCCATCCGGGTGGCCTCTTCCTGGATGCGGTGGGCGGACGCCTGCACCTTGCGGCTCAGGGCGATGACCGCCGTCTCCACGGCGGCACGCTCATCGGCCCGCTCCGCCTCCAACGCCTCCGCGGCGCGCCGGGTGTCGTCGAGGTGGCGGGACGTCCGGTCCAGGGCGGCCGCGAGCTCGTCGCGCTCGGCGGCGAGCGCACGGAACGCGGCGTCCTCACGGCGTGCCGCCCCCGACAGCAGGACGGCGGCGAGGACCGGCAGCAGCAGCGCGGCGGCGCCCACGACCCACACGGACCAGCCGGGACCCCGCTGGCCGAGCAGCGGCAGGGCCGCGATGCACAGCACCATCGCGGCGACGCACACGGCCGCCAGGACGCGACCCATCACGGGCGGTCTGACTGAGGTCGTCGTGCTCACCGCACCCCCGGTCGGCAGGATGGCGGGTTCCGCGAACCCCCCGGACGGACTGTGGGGGTGTCGGCCCCCTGACCAGGGTGTTTCTACCACAGGGGATCCGCGCGCGAAAGGGCGCCCCACCGTCGGGCGGACGACACCGGGATAGGGTCCCCGCATGAGTGCCGACCCGCTCCCGCCAGCCGCCCGTCCCGACGCCCCGGACCCCGACACCGACCCGTTCGCCTGGCTGGAGGACGTCGTCGGCGACGAGTCGCTCGACTGGGTCCGGCAGCGCAACGAGCACGCCCAGCAGGCGCTCGGCGGGGCGGACCTGACCAGGACGCGAGCGGCGGTCCGCGAGGTGCTGGACTCGGACGACCGCATCCCCGCGGTGTCCCTGATCGGCGACCACCTCTACAACTTCTGGCGCGACGCCACGCACGAGCGCGGTCTGTGGCGTCGCACGACGCCGGACTCGTACCGCAGCGAGGACCCTGCGTGGGAGACGGTCCTCGACCTCGACGCCCTGGCGGAGGCCGAGGACGAGTCGTGGGTCTGGCACGGCGCCTCGGTGCTGCGCCCGACCCCGGAGCAGCTGGCGGCCGGGGAGCCGTGGCGCCGGGCGCTGGTCGACCTGTCCCCCGGGGGTTCGGACGCCGACGTGACGCGCGAGTTCGACCTGGTCGAGAAGCGGTTCGTCCCGGTCGCCGACGGCGGGTTCCACCGCCCCCTGGCCAAGGGCGGGCTCGCGTGGGCGGACGAGGACACCGTGTACGCCTTCACCGACCTCGGCGAGGGCACCACGACGTCGTCCGGCTATCCGCGCACCGTCGTGCTCTGGCGCCGCGGGACGGAGCTGGCGTCGGCCCCGGTCGTCTACGAGGGCTCCACCGACGACATGGCCGTCATGGGCAGCCGCTCGCGCACGCCCGGCTTCGAACGCGACCTGGTCCGCCGGTCGATCGCGTTCTACCGGTCCGAGACGTACCTCGTCGAGGGCGTCGGGACGCCCGACCAGGAGCTCGTGCGCCTCGACGTGCCCCTCAGCGCCGAGACGGGTCTCCATCGCGAGTGGCTGACGATCGAGCTGCGCGAGGACTGGGAGGTCGACGGCCGCACCTACCCCGGCGGCGCCCTGCTCGCCGTCGTGCTCGACGACTTCCTCGCCGGCTCGCGGGACCTCACCGTGCTCTTCGAGCCCACCCCGTCGACGTCGCTCGTCGGCGGTGCCTGGACGCGGCACCACCTCGTGGTGACGGTCCTCGAGGACGTCGCGCACTCCGCGTACACCCTCACCCCGCCGGACCTGGACGCCGGGGAGGACCCCCGGGCCCCCTGGGCCCGCGGCGACCTGCCCGTCGGGGGCGAGCTGCTCACCGTCGGTGTCCGGGCGGTCTCGGCCGTCGACAGCGACGACGTCTGGGTGACCCGCAGCGGGTACCTCGAACCCACGACGCTCGCGCTCGCCACCGTCGTCGGGCCCGGGCAGGAGCCGCGCGAGCCGGAGGCGCTGAAGACGGCACCCGCGTTCTTCGACGCCTCCGGGATGGTCGCCGAGCAGCACTTCGCGACCTCCGACGACGGCACCCGCGTGCCCTACTTCGTCGTCGGACGCTCCGACCTCGTGCGGCCGGCCGACGGGTCGGGGCCGGGGACGGCACCGACGCTGCTGTACGGGTACGGGGGGTTCGAGATCCCGCTGCTGCCCGGGTACTCCGGCACGGTCGGCCGTGCCTGGCTCGCCCGGGGCGGGGTGTACGTCGTCGCGAACATCCGCGGCGGGGGCGAGTACGGGCCGTCGTGGCACCAGGCCGCCCTGCGCGAGAAGCGGCACCGCGCGTACGAGGACTTCGCCGCCGTGGCCCGCGACCTCGTCGCGCGCGGCGTCACCACGCCCGAGCACCTCGGTGCGCAGGGCGGCTCCAACGGCGGCCTGCTCGCCGGGAACATGCTCACCCGGTACCCCGAGCTGTTCGGTGCCGTGGTCATCCAGGTCCCGCTGCTGGACATGCGGCGGTACTCCCACCTGCTGGCCGGCGCCTCGTGGATGGCGGAGTACGGCGACCCGGACGTGCCCGAGGACTGGGACTTCCTGCAGACCTTCTCGCCGTACCACCGGCACGACCCGGCACGGGAGTACCCCCCGGTGCTGCTCACGACCTCGACGAAGGACGACCGGGTGCACCCGGGCCACGCGCGGAAGATGGCGGCGAAGATGCTCGCCGCCGGCCAGGACGTCACGTACTACGAGAACATCGAGGGCGGGCACGGCGGCGCGGCGAACAACGCCCAGGCCGCGCACATGGCCGCTCTCGCGTGGACGTTCCTGCGCGACCGGCTCTCCTGACGGGCCCGCGCGGCGGGCCGCCGGTCAGGCGTGCGGGACGATCGCCGTGATGAGGGTGCCGTCCGCACGGCGGTGACCCGCCAGCGCCCGGCGGCCCGGACGCCCGTGGCGCACGGGTCCCTGGCCGGCGAGCGGGACCGTCGCGGGCACCCCGGGACGGACCCTGACCTCCTCGCCCCGCACCGCGACCGTGACCTCGTCGCCCGACTCGGCCACGAGCTCGATCGATCCCGGCAGCACGGTCACCCGCAGCCGCGTGCCCTTCCAGGTCAGGCGGTACCTCAGGGACTCCCAGCCGCGCGGCAGCCGCGGGTCGAACGTCAGGTCGCCGTCGTGGTCGCGCATGCCGCCGAACCCGCTGGCCAGGACGGCCCACGTCCCGCCGGCCGAGGCCACGTGCACACCGTCGGCGGCGTTGCCGTGCAGGTTCGCGAGGTCGACGTAGAGGGACGACAGGAAGTAGTCCAGCGCCAGCCGGTGGTACCCGACCTCGGCCGCGATGATCGACTGCGCGACGCCGGACAGCGTCGAGTCCCCCGTCGTCAGCGGGTCGTAGTACTCGAAGTTGGCGAGCTTCTGCGCGGGGGTGAACAGGTGGCCCTGCAGGACCATCGCGGCGACGACGTCGGCCTGCTTGAGCACCTGGAAGCGGTAGATCACCAGCGGGTGGTAGTGCAGCAGCAGCGGCCGCCGGTCGCGCGGGGTGCGGGCCAGGTCCCAGATCTCCCGCTCGAGGAAGTGCGAGTCCTGCGGGTGGATGCCGACGCCCTCCTCGAACGGGATGGCCATCCGCTCGCCCGCGCGCGCCCACTCCATCGGCTCCGAGGGCTCGAGCCCCAGCCGCTTGACCAGGTGCTCGTACTCGTCGGGGTCCTCCCTGCGCAGGGCACCCACGACGTGCGCCGCGGCGCGGAGGTTGAAGCGGGCCATGACGTTCGTGAAGAGGTTGTCGTTGACGACCGTCGTGTACTCGTCCGGGCCGGTGACACCGTGGATGTGGAAGAGGTGGTCGCCGTTGGCACGCCAGAACCCCAGGTCCGCCCACAGCCGGGCGGTCTCCACGAGGATGTCCACGCCCTCGCGGTGCAGGAAGTCCGTGTCACCCGTCGCCCGGGCGTACTGGAGCAGCGCATAGCTGACGTCGGCGTCGATGTGGTACTGCGCCGTGCCCGCCGCGTAGTAGGCCGACGCCTCCTCCCCGTTGATCGTCCGCCACGGGAACAGCGCACCGCGCTGGGACAGCTCCCGCGCCCTCCGGCGGGCGGCGTCGAGCATGTGGTAGCGGACACGGAGCGCGTTGCGGGCGAACCGCGGGCTCGTGTACGTCAGGAACGGCAGGACGTAGATCTCGGTGTCCCAGAAGTAGTGGCCGCCGTACCCCGACCCGGTCAGCCCCTTGGCCGGCACCCCGCTCCCCTCGCTGCGCGCCGTGGCCTGCGCGACCTGGAACAGGTTCCAGCGCACCGCCTGCTGGATCTCCTCCTGGCCGCCGACCTCGACGTCCGACCGCTCCCAGAAGGCGTCCAGCCAGGCCCGCTGGTCGGCGTACCGCGCCGCCAGCGCGCCGTCCGCCGCCCGGTCGAGCGTGCGCCGGCAGCGGTCGACCAGCTCGCGCGGCGGGACACCGCGCGAGGTGTGGTACGCGACGGTCTTCGTCAGGCGGATCGGACGTCCCGGCTCCGCCTGGACGCGGAACACGTGCTTGGCGAGGTCCTCCTCGACCTGGGTGCGGACGGTCCACTGGTTCTCGGTCTCGAACCGGTCGTCCGCCGCCACCGCGAGGGTCATCCCGGAGTTGGTGCACCGGTAGCCCAGCACGAGACGCTCGTCGTCGCCCCACTGCGCACGGGGCTGGAGCACCCGGCCCCGGAAGTCCTCCGCCTTGCGGGGGTCGAACCCCTCGCCGAGGGCGGCGGAGCTGACGTGGTACTCGTCCTCCCCGTCCTGCCGGTTGAGGATCTGCGAGGAGATCGCGACCGGCGCGGCCGCGTCGAGGAGGGTCACCTCGAAGGTCATGACGGCGAGGTGCCGTTCGACGAACGAGACCATGCGGTCCGAGCGCACCCGCACCAGCTTGCCCGACGGCGTGCGCCACAGCAGGTCGCGACGCAGCATCCCGTCACGCAGGTCGAGCGACCGCTCGTACTCGAGGAGGTCGGCGACGGACAGCAGGAGCGGCTCGTCGTCGACGTAGAGCCGGATGACCTTGGTGTCGGGCACGTTGACGATGGTCTGGCCCACCTTGGCGAACCCGTAGGCCTCCTCGGCGTGGCGGATCGGCCACGTCTCGTGGAAGCCGTTGACGAAGGTCCCGTGCGCGAAGGACTCGCGCCCCTCCTCGACGTTCCCGCGCATGCCGAGGTAGCCGTTCCCGACGGCGAACAGCGTCTCCGTCGTGCCGAGGTCCTCGTCGGAGTACCTCGTCTCGACGAGGCGCCACGGTTCCGCGGGGAACCGCTGCCGGTCGACGGTCCTCTCCTCGTCAGGGGTCTTGAAGCTCACGCCGCACCCCGGGGGCTGGGTCCGTCGAGCACCGAGGCGTCGACCTCGCCCAGGTCGGCCACGACGAGGTCGGCGCCGTGCTCGCGCAACGCCTCGGCGCCCACACCGCGGTCGACCCCCAGGACGAGGCCGAAGGGTCCGGCGGCGCCGGCGCGGACGCCGGAGATCGCGTCCTCGACGACGACCGACTCCGCCACGGGGACGCCGAGCAGCTCGGCGGCGCGCACGTAGGTGTCGGGCGCCGGCTTGCCCGCGATGCCCTCCCGGGTCGCCACGTTGCCGTCGACGACCACGTCGAACCGGTCGGCCAGGCCCGCGGCGGCGAGCACGGCCGGCGCGTTCCTGGACGACGAGACGACGGCGACCCGCGCACCCGCGCCGGTGACGGCGTCCAGGAACCGCACCGAGCCGGGGTACGGGTCGACACCCTCCTCGACGAACATCCGGTTGACGATCTCGTCCTTGCGGTTGCCGAGCGCGCAGACCGTGTCCTCGCCCGGGGGGTCGTCGGCCGTGCCGTGCGGGATCCGGACACCCCGGGACGCGAGGAACGTCGCGACACCGTCGTAGCGGGGCTTGCCGTCGATGTGGGCGAAGTAGTCGGCCTCGGTGTAGGGCTCCAGGCCGTGGGCCGTGGCGTAGGGGGCGAAGAGCCGCTCCCACGCCCGCATGTGGACCTCGGCCGTCGGGGTCAGGACCCCGTCGAGGTCGAAGAGCACGGCACGCAGGGCGGGCATCCGGGGTCCTTCGGGTCGGCACGGGAACCGGCCGGCCCCCACCCCAGGTTATCGGCACCTGGGGCGCGAACCGCCGGTGAAGCACGCCGCGCACGCACGGGACAGGGCACCGGCTCGTGGTCCGGTGCCCTGCCGGGACGTGCGGGGGGCGTCGTGGTCAGCGACCGAGCGAGGTGTACCCGCCGTCGGACTTCCGCGCCTCGGCAGCCGCCTTCTGGGTGGTGCCGTAGTAGGCCGCGACCATGATGTCCTTCATGTCCTGCAGCATCGGCAGCCGCGGGTTGGCCGGTGCGCACTGGTCCTCGTAGGCCCGCATCGCCAGCGTGTCGAGCCCGCCGATGAAGGCCTCCTCGGCGACACCCTGCGCCCGGAACGACGGCTCGATGCCGATGCTCCGCGTCAGCTCCTCGACCGCCCGGGCGTAGGACTCGACGCCCTCGGCCGGGGTGGCGGCCGGCAGCCCGAGGTGCTTCGCGATCTGCTGGTACCGCTCCGGGGCGACGTACCGCTCGGCCTTCGGCCAGCCGGTGACCTTGCCCGGCATGAGGCCGTTGTAGCGGATCGCGTGCGGCAGGAAGATCGCGTTGGTGCGCCCGTGCACGAGCTTGAACGTGGCACCGACGGTGTGCGACATCGCGTGCACGATGCCGAGGAACGCGTTGCCGAACGCCATGCCCGCCATCGTCGCGGCGTTGTGCATCTTCTCCCGCGCCTCGATCGCCTCGCCGCCCTCGAGGACGGAGGTGCCGATGTTCTCGAACACCAGCTTGATCGCGTGCAGCGCCAGGCCGTCGGTGAAGTCGTTCGCGTAGACGGACACGAAGGCCTCGGTGGCGTGGGTCAGCGCGTCCATGCCGGAGTCGGCGGCGAGCTTCGCCGGCATCGTGGCGGTGAGCACCGGGTCGACGATCGCCACCGACGGGGTCAGTGCGTAGTCGGCCAGCGGGTACTTGAACCCGGTCGAGTGGTCGGTGATCACGGCGAACGGGGTGACCTCCGCCCCGGTGCCCGAGGACGTCGGGATGCAGACCAGCTGGGCCTTCTCGCCGAGCTCCGGGTACCGGAACGCCCGCTTGCGCACGTCGAAGAACTTCTCGCGCAGGTCGCTGAAGGCCACCTCGGGGTGCTCGTACTTGAGCCACATGACCTTCGCGGCGTCCATCGGCGAACCACCGCCGATCGCGATGATCGTGTCCGGGCGGTGGTCACGCATCAGCAGGGCACCGCGCTCGACCGTCTCGACGCTCGGCTCGGGCTCGACGGTGTCGATGATCTGCACGGCGACCTTGTTCGCGCGGCGCTGGAGCACGTCGAGGATCTTGTCGACGATCCCGAGGGACTGCATGACGCCGTCGGTCACCACGGTGACGCGCTCGACGTCCGGCATGTCGACCAGGTACTGGATCGCGTTGGGCTCGAAGTACGTCTTCGGCGGCACCTTGAACCACTGCATGTTGTTGTTCCTCCGCGCGACCCGCTTGATGTTGACGAGGTTCACGGCGCTGACGTTGTTCGACACCGAGTTGTGCCCGTAGGAGCCGCAGCCCAGCGTCAGCGACGGGATGAGCGCGTTGTAGATGTCCCCGATGCCGCCCAGGGCGCTGGGCTGGTTCCACAGCACCCGCACCGCCTTGACGGCGTGCCCGAACCGCTCGGCGAGCCCGGCGTCCGTGGTGTGGATCGCCGCCGAGTGGCCGAGACCGTCGAACTCGACCATCTGCTCGGCGAGGCGGACACCCTCGTCGGTGCTGCGCGAGCGCAGCACGGCGAGCACGGGCGACAGCTTCTCGCGGCTCAGCGGCTCCTGCGGCCCGACGCCGGAGATCTCGGCCAGGAGCACCGAGGTGTCCTCCGGGACCTCGAAGCCGGCCTGCTCGGCGATCCAGGCCGCCGACCTGCCGACGGCGGCGGCGTTGAGCTTGGCACCGCTGCAGGCGGCCGTGTCGGCGCAGGCGCCGAAGAGGTACTCCTCGAGCCGGGCCTTCTCCTCGGGGGAGGCGACGTGGGCGTGCATGGTCCGGAAACCGTCCATCACCTCGTCGTAGACCTCGTCGTCGATGATGACGGCCTGCTCCGAGGCGCAGACCACGCCGTTGTCGAAGCCCTTGGACAGGACGACGTCGTTGACGGCACGGCCGATCTTCGCGGTCTTCTCGATGTAGGCGGGGACGTTGCCGGCGCCGACGCCGAGGGCGGGCTTCCCGGCGGAGTAGGCGGCGCGCACCATGGCGTTGCCGCCGGTGGCCAGGATCAGCGAGACGCCGTCGTGGTGCATCAGCGCGCTGGTCGCGGCGAGGCTGGGCTCGGTGACCCACTGGATGCAGTCCTCGGGCGCGCCGGCCTCGATCGCGGCGTCGCGCACGATCCGGGCGGCCTCCGCGGAGGAGCGCTGGGCGTTGGGGTGGAAGGCGAAGATGATCGGGTTGCGCGTCTTGAGGGCGATGAGGCTCTTGAAGATCGCGGTCGACGTCGGGTTGGTGACCGGGGTGATGCCGGCGACGACCCCGACGGGCTCAGCGATCTCGACGATGCCGCGCAGCTCGTCGCGCGCGACGACCCCGACCGTCTTGAGCTCGGCCATCGAGTGGGTGACGTGCTCGCAGGCGAAGATGTTCTTGGTGGCCTTGTCCTCGAAGACACCACGCCCGGTCTCGTCGACCGCGAGCTGGGCCAGGTTGCCGTGCTCCCGCAGCGCCGCGACCGACGCCTTCTTGACGATGTGGTCGACGTCCTCCTGCGTCAGCGTCGCGTAGGCCGCCAGCGCCTTGAGCCCGCGCTGGACCATCGCGTCGACGGCGACCTCCGGCGCCGGGGGCTCGACCGTCGGGACGTCGGTCGGCGTGACCTCCGGTGCGGCGCTGGTCGTGGTGGTGTCGGTGCTCATGTCGCCCTCCCCTGAGGGGCTGTGGCCGTTCCTCGGCCTCCGGATCTGACAAGTGAAGACTTTCACAAGATGTGGTCAGACCACAAGTCGCCCAGGGCGAGAGACAGGACACATCCGCAGGTCAGATGGCTGAGGCAACCATCTGCGAGGGGTGGCGCGGGGTCAGTCCGCGGCGCGCTCGGCGAGCGCCTCGGCCACCCGGCCCAGGTTCGCCAGTCCCGCCCGGTGGTCGTCCACCGAGCCGGGGGTGCGCCGCGGGGCCGCCAGGACGGTGACCGACTCCAGCCCGGCGGCGGGCAGCCCGATGCGGCGCCACGGCTCGGCGACGAGCCGCACGAGACCGCCCAGCTCGGGGCCTGCGCACTGCGACACCCTGGCCGGGGGCAGGCCCGCCCAGAGCCCGACCTTGCGCTCGGTCGCCCGCGCCACGAGCTCCCAGGCACGTTCGTTCCAGCCCTCGGGGGCGACGTCGGCCAGGTCCAGACCGATGGCGTCGGCTCCGGCGAGCACCACGGGCGGGATCCCCACCCACGTGCCGCCGAGGTGGACGACGACCCGGGCACCGGCGTCGTGCACCGCCTCGACCACGGGGCGCAGACCCTCCACGATGTCCGGACCGGGCACCCCGCGGAGGCGCGAGAAGCCGGAGAAGGTCGGCAGCACGCCGGCGTGCACCTGCCCGAGCAGCGGCTCGGCGAGCTGCACGACGACGTCCGCGCCGGGCACCTGGTCACGCACCTGCGCGACATGGTCGGCCAGTCCCACGGCCAGCGCCTCGGTGAGGGCCGCCCGCCCGCCGACATCGGCCAGCACCCGGTCGCCCCGCGCGGACCACAGCTCGGCGGCGAGGGTCCACGGGCCCGTCACCTCGACGGCCAGCGGCCCCGTGTACCCGTGCCCGGTGATCGCCAGGGTGGCGAGGTCCTCGGCCAGCAGGGACCGAGCGCGGCGGGCGTCGACGCCGTCGTGGTCCGCGAGCTTCCAGCCGTGCGGGCCGAGCTCGACGGCGTGCTCGGCCAGCAGCAGCGAGGTCCGGGCGGTCGCCCCTGCGCCGGGACCGCGGCCCGTGAGCTGGACGAGGAAGGGGATCGGCTCGACGCCGGTGGGCAGGTCGGCGAGGTCCCCGAGCACGGTCTGCTGGGCCTCGAGCACGTCGCGCTCTCCCCCGGGCCAGGGCCCGTGCCCGCTGACCGCCGTCACGCGTGCACCACGGTGGCCGTGGGTGTGGCCGACGCGGCGGTGTCTCGGCGCGCGCCGGAGACGGTGCCCTGGCCCAGCACCTGCGTGCCGCGGTAGACCACGATCGACTGCCCGGACGCGATCCCGCGCAGCGGCTCGCCGAGCCGGACCTCCAGGCCCGCCGCGCCGTCGGACGTCGCCCGGACCTGGGCGGGGACCGCCCGGCCGTGGGCGCGCACCTGGACGGTGACGTCGGTCCAGTCGTTCGGGGCCGGGACGAGCCACGTCGCCCGGCCCGCGTCGATGTGGTCGACCGTGAGCAGCTCGGAGGGGCCGACGACGACGGTGTTGGACTCGGTGTCGACGTCGACGACGTAGCGGGGCTTGCCGTCGGCGGCGGGGCGGCCCAGGCCGAGGCCCTTGCGCTGGCCGATCGTGTAGGCGAAGGCGCCGCGGTGCTCGCCGACGACGGTGCCGTCGGTGTCCACGACCTCGCCGGGCTTCTCGCCGAGGCGGTCGCGCAGGAACCCGCGGGTGTCGCCGTCGGCCACGAAGCAGATGTCGTAGGAGTCCGGCTTGGCGCTGACCGAGAGCCCGCGGCGCTCGGCCTCGGCGCGCACCTCGTCCTTGGTGGCGAAGTGGCCCAGCGGGAACACCGAGCGGGCGAGCCGCTCGGGGCCCATGACGGCGAGCACGTAGGACTGGTCCTTGGCGTCGTTCGGCGAGCGGTGCAGCTCGGGGCCGTCGGGGCCGTGCTCGATGCGCGCGTAGTGGCCGGTGGCCACGGCGTCGAAGCCCAGCGCGGTGGCCTTGTCGAGCAGCGCGGTGAACTTGATGTGCTCGTTGCAGCGCACGCACGGGTTGGGCGTGCGGCCGGCCGAGTACTCGGACAGGAAGTCCGCGACGACGGTCTCCTCGAAGGTCTCGGACAGGTCCCACACGTAGTACGGGATGCCGAGCACGTCGGCGGCGCGGCGGGCGTCCCCGGCGTCCTCGATGGAGCAGCAGCCCCGCGACCCGGTGCGGAACTGGTCCCGGTTGCGGCTCAGGGCCATGTGCACCCCGACGACCTCGTGCCCGGCCTCGACGGCGAGCGCGGCGGCGACGGCGGAGTCCACTCCCCCGGACATGGCGGCCAGGACCCTCATGCGGCACCTCCGGTCAGCGGGCGGGTGGAGACCAGACCCGCGGCACGGGCGCGGTCGGCGACCTGGGGCAGCGCCTCGAGCAGCCGGTCGACGTCGGCGCGCGTGGACGTGGCGCCCAGGGAGAACCGTAGGGCACCGCGGGCGTCGGCCTCGGCGACCCCCATCGCGAGCAGCACGTGGCTGGGCTGGGGCACCCCGGCCTGGCAGGCCGAGCCGGTCGACGCCTGCACCCCGGCGGAGTCGAGCAGGTACAGCAGCGAGTCCCCCTCGGCGCCCGGGAACGTGAAGTGCGCGTTGGCCGGCAGCCGGGCCGGGCCGCCCGAGGCCGTGGTGGCGGCCGGGTCGGGGCCGCGCAGGACGGCGTCGGGCACCACGGAGCGGACGCCGTCGACCAGGGCGTCGCGCAGCGCGGCGAGGCGCTCGGCACGCTCGGCGCGGTGGGTGACGGCGTCGTGCAGGGCGACCGCGAACGCGTGGATGGCGGCGCCGTCGAGCGTGCCGGACCGCACGCCGCGCTCCTGGCCGCCGCCGTGGGAGACGGCCTCCAGCGGCAGGTCGCGGCGGGCGAGCAGCGCCCCGACGCCGACCGGTCCGCCGAGCTTGTGCCCGGTGACGGTCAGGGCGTCCACGCCGGAGGCGGCGAACCCGACCTCGACCTGGCCGACGGCCTGGATGGCGTCGGTGTGCACGGGGACGCCCTGCTGGTGGGCCAGCCGGACGACCTCGCGGATCGGCTGGACGGTCCCGACCTCGTTGTTCGCCCACATCACCGAGACGAGCGCGATCTCCTCGGGGGCGTTCGCGAGCTCGGCCTTGAGCGCGTCGAGCTCGATGCGGCCCTCGTCGTCGACGTCGAGCAGCGTGATCTCGGCCCCGGCGTGCCCGGCGAGCCAGAAGGCCGGGTCGAGCACGGCGTGGTGCTCGACGGCGGAGATCAGCACGCGCCGTCGGCGCGAGTCCTGGGTGCGACGCCCCCAGAAGATGCCCTTGACCGCGAGGTTGTCCGACTCGGTGCCACCACCGGTGAAGATCACCTCGCTGGGGCGGGCGTCGAGGGCGGCGGCGACGGTCTCGCGCGACTCCTCGACGGTGCGCCGGGCGGAGCGGCCGGCCGAGTGCAGGGACGAGGCGTTCCCGGTGCGGGAGGCCTCGGCGACGTACGCCTCGAGCGCCGCCGACGACATGGGTGTCGTCGCGGCGTGGTCGAGGTAGGCGCCGGGCGCCCGGGGGTCTGTCACGGTCATCAAGTCTACGAACCGTGACGCCCCCGTCCCGCATTCCGCGAATCAGGACCGATCACGCCGGGTCAGGGCACTTTTCCGCGGGTCAGGACAGATCTTCGCGGGTCAGGACAGATCTCCGCGGGTCAGTACCGGTCCTGGCGAGTCAGGGGCCCTTCTCCGGCCACCGCTGACGGATCCGCACGGGCCGGGCCCTGACTCGTGCGGATCCGCCCTGACTCGGCGAGGCGTGTCCTGACTCAGCGGCCGCCGCGGGGCTCGCGGAAGGGGCCGGGCCCCTGGTGCTGCCCGCGCGGCGTCTCCCCGGCACCGGCCGGGAACACCTGGATCGTGGACGGCCGCGGCCCGCGCCAGGCACCGGCCGGGACCGTCTCGCCGTCGGCCAGGTAGTCCGGGAAGTACGACGTCTGCGCGCCCCAGCTGCCGTCGTCGCCCGGGTGCTGGACGTTGACGTACGCCATCGAGTCCCGCACGTCGACGACGGGACCGCAGGTCTCGGCGCTGCGCGGCACGGCGAGGAACTGCTCGACCCGGCCCCGCTGCGCGCCGTCGAGCGTCACCTTGAACAGGCCGTCGCTCTTCTGGATCGACGACGGCTGGCCGTCGGTGGAGATCCACAGGTTGCCGTCGGCGTCGAAGGCGACGTTGTCGGGGCAGGAGATCGGCGAGACCTTGTCGGCCGGGAAGCCGGAGAAGTAGGTCGAGTCGTTGACCTCGGGGTCGCCGGCCACGATGAGCAGGTTCCAGGTGAACGTGGTGGCCGTCTGGTCGCCGCCGTCCTCGATGATCTCCACGACGTGGCCGTCGCGGTTCGACCCCCGCGGGTTGGCCTCGTCGACGCCGGGGTAGCCGTCGCGAGCGCGGTTCGAGTTGTTGGTGCAGGCGACGTAGATGCGGCCCGTGAACGGGTTCGGCTCGACGTCCTCGGGGCGGTCCATCTTGGTGGCACCGACGGTGTCGGCCGCCACGCGGGTGAAGACCAGCACCTCGGCCAGCGACATCCCGTCCACCTGCGACTCGCCGTCGAGCACCAGCGGCAGCCACTCGCCGGTGCCGTCGAAGGCGCCGTCGGAGGGCACCGCGCCCGAGCCGTCGATCTCCGAGGCCGGGGAGTCGCCGTCGAAACGCGCGACGTACAGGTCGCCCGAGGACAGCAGGGTCTTGTTGTGCTCGCGGGCGGCGGCGCTGTTGCCCTCGCGCATGCGGTCGGTCGAGACGAACTTGTAGACGTAGTCGAACCGCTCGTCGTCGCCCATGTAGACGACGGCGCGCTTGTCCGCGGCCAGGATGACGTTGGCCCCCTCGTGCTTGAACCGGCCGAGCGCGGTGTGCTTCACCGGCGCGGCCGTCGGGTCGTACGGGTCCATCTCGACGACCCAGCCGAAGCGGCGGTTCTCGTTCTCGTAGCCGGGGTTGTTGCCGTCGAACCGCGGGTCGTCCAGCTCCCAGCCGTAGCGGGTGGCCGTGTTGCGCAGGCCGTAGCGGGCGTCGCGCGCGTCCTGACCGTTGACGCGCAGGTACCCGTGGAAGTTCTCCTCGCCGGAGACGACGGTGCCCCACGGGGTCGTGCCGCCGGCGCAGTTGTTCAGCGTCCCGTAGACCTTCGTGCCCGTGGGGTCGGCGACGGTCTTGAGCAGGTCGTCGCCGGCGGCGGGGCCGTCGATCGTGAACGCGGTGCCCAGGTGGATGCGACGGTTCAGCGGGGCGATGCGGGAGTACTCCCACGGGGTGCCGGTTCTGTCACGGGTCACCTCGACCACCGACATGCCGTGCGCGGCCCGCTCGATGGCCCGCCGCGTCGCGGCGTCGTAGGAGGCGTCGAACATGATGTCCGGGTTGGTGTACTCGTGGTTGGCCACGAGCAAGCCCTTCGTCCCGCGGCGGGTCTCGACCATGGACCGGATGTGCTGCGGGTCCTCGGGCAGGATGTCCAGGTAGTCGCAGTTGTAGCCGAACTGCCGGGCCTGCTGCTCGGGGGTCTGGTGCGCGGGGTCGAACGCGCGTCCGCCCGGCAGGATCGGGTCGCCCCACCGGATGATCGGCGACCACGCGTAGCCCTCGGGGACGACGACGGCGTCCTGCTCCATGGGCTGGGCGGCGATGGCGCCGAACGCGAGGCCCTTGACCGGCTTCTTCCCCGCGACGGAGGCCGCAGCGGGCGGGGCGCCGAGGGCCTGGGCACCGACGACGACGGCCGCCGCCGCAGCGGCAGCACCGCCGAGCATCACGCGGCGGCTCAGCGCCCGCGAGGCGATGTCACGGAAGTACTCGTTGGCGCTGAGGTTCGGCGCGGGGTGCGCGCAGGCGTCGGCGCACTTGAACCGGCACGTCGCCGCGGCACGCTTGCCGCGGGCGTAGTGGGGCGTGGCCACCACGGGCAGCTGCGGCCGGGACTCGGGCGTGATCGTCATCAGGGCTCTCCTGGGCAGAGGGGGCATGACCAGCCCTGACGCTAGGAACGCTGCGTGGCGGGACGGCGTCAACCACCTGTCACCAGGGTAAACAGCGGATGAGTGCCCGGGGTCAGCCGAGCGAGGCCACCCACTCGCTGGAGCCGTCGGTGAACCCCTGCTGCTTCCAGATCGGCACCTCGGCCTTGAGCTCCTCGATGAGGTCGCTCGCGGCGGTGAAGGCGCCCTGGCGGTGCCCGGCGGCCACGGCGGCGACGACCGCGACGTCCCCGACCTGCAGGTCCCCGGTGCGGTGCACGACGGCGGCGCGCACGGTGTCGCCGGTCACCGCGGCCGTGCGGGTGGTCACCCGCTCGGCGACCTCGTGGAGGATCTCGGCGGCCTGCGGGTGCGCCTCGTAGTGCAGGGCGGTCACGCCGCGGCCCTCGTCGTGGTCGCGGACGTGCCCGACGAACGTGGCCACCGCCCCGCAGGTGTCGTCGCGGACGAGGTCGCTCAGCTCGACCAGCAGGCCGTCGAGCGGGGTGTCCAGGACGTCGGCGCGCAGGACGGTCGCCCGGTCCGTCGCCGTGGCGGCCTCGCTCGCGACTCCTGCCTCACCACCGTCCGCCGCGGTCGTACCCTGTGTCACGGCGTCGTACCCGGCGGGTGCGACCCCGTGACGGACGGTACGACCGGGCGCGACTTCGTGGTGGTGGCCGTGGCCATGACCCTGGGGGTGTCCGCCGTCGTGGTCGCGGCCGGCGAGCTGGTCGACGGCGTGCGGCAGCACGTCGGCGAGGGCGTCGAGGCCGTCGACCACTCCCCCGACCGACCCCGGCAGGTTGACGATCAGGGTGCGGTCGGCGACCCCGGCGATCCCGCGGGAGAGGGCGGCACCCGGGACGGCCTTCTTCGCCGGGTCCGTGGGCGCCAGCGACCTGGCGCGCACGAGCTCGGCGATGCCGGGCACCTCACGGTCCAGCACGGCACGGGTGGCCTCGGGGGTGGCGTCCGTCGGCGAGATCCCCGTCCCGCCGGACGTGACGATGACGTCCGGGGCGGCGTCGTCCCCCTCGACCAGCTCGAGCAGGGCGTCCCGGACAGGTTCGCCGTCCGGCACGACGACGACGGGCAGCACCTCCCAGCCCCGGGCGGTGAACCACTCGGTCGCTGCCGGTCCGGAACGGTCCTCGTAGACGCCGGCGGCGGCGCGCCCCGAGGCGACGACGATCGCGGCTCTCATGCCTGCTCCTCCCGGGTCCAGTCGCCCGACTTCCCGCCGGACTTGGCGACGACCTCGATGTCGGTGAGGACGGCGGCCTTGTCGACGGCCTTGATCATGTCGTACAGCGTGAGCCCGGCAACGGTGACGGCGGTCAGCGCCTCCATCTCGACACCGGTGCGGCCGGTGGTCTTCACGGTCGCGGTGATCTCGACGGATCCGGAACCGTCGTCGGCCGGGGTGATGTCGAGGTCGACGCCGGAGAGCGGCAGCGGGTGGCACAGCGGCACGAGGTCCGGGGTGCGCTTGGCGCCCATGATCCCCGCGATGCGGGCGGTCGCGATCGCCTCGCCCTTCGGCAGGTCGCCCGACGCGATCCGGTCGACGACGTCGGCCCGGGTGCGCAGCACGCCCCGGGCGGTGGCGCGGCGTTTCGTGACGTCCTTCGCGGTGACGTCGACCATGTGGGCGGCGCCGTCGTCGCGGTAGTGGGACAGGTCGCTCATCGGATCTCCCAGTAGTCGACGTCGTCCCCCGCGTCGAGGTGCGCGACGCCGGGCGGTACGTGTACCAGCAGCGTAGCCATCGCGAGGTGGGCCAGGAGGTGGGATCCCGGCCCGCCGACCATCTCGACCCGGCCGTCGGCGTCGAGGCGGCCCCGGCGGACCTGGTGCAGGTGCTCGGGTGAGTCGATCGCCTCGGCGAGCGGCGCCCGGCCGCGGGGCCGGTGGGCGGGGACGGCGCCGGTGGCCTCGGCGAGCACCGGGCGCAGGAACAGCTCGAAGGAGACCAGGGCGCTGACCGGGTTGCCGGGGAACGCGACCAGCGGCACGTCGCGCGGCGCCGTCGGGTCGCGCAGCGCGATCGTGCCGAGTCCCTGCGGCCCGCCGGGCTGGACGGCGACGTGGCCGAACCAGGCATCCGCGAGGGTCTGGCGGACCACCTCGTACGCACCGGCGGAGACACCGCCGCTGGTGACGACGAGCGCGACGTCGTCCGGCGGCTCGGCCAGGGCCGCACGCAGCGCGGCCGGGTCGTCCGGGACGACCCGGTGCGTGACGCGGCACCCCACCTCGGCCAGGGCGGCGGTCAGGGCGGCGCCGTTGGCGTCGTAGAGCTGTGCCGGGCCGAGCGGCTCGCCGGCCGCGACGAGCTCGGACCCGGTGGAGATCAGCAGCACGTGCGGCGGCTCGGCGACCTCGACCTCGGTGACGCCCGCGGCGACGAGGACGCCGAGCTGTGCCGGACCGAGCCGGGTGCCCGCGGGGACGACGACGTCACCGGCGGCGACGTCGGAACCCGCGCGGCGGACGAAGGTGCCCGGCGCCACCGGTGCGCTGAACCGGACCGTCGCTGCCATGCCGGGCTCGGGAAAGGCCGGCGGGTCGGCCTCCTCGATCTTGATGACGGCATCGGCGCCGTCAGGGATCGGGGCACCCGTCATCACGGGGGCCGCGGTGCCGGGCGTGAGAGGTGGCGGCTGCGTGCCCGCCGGGACCGGCGCCCCGACCGGCAGCTCGACCGGGTCCGACGGGGTGGCGTTGGCGAGGTCTGCGGCGCGGACCGCGTACCCGTCCATCTGCGAGTTGTCGAAGCCCGGCAGGTTGATCACTGCAACGGCATCGGCAGTCAGGAATCGCGGCGCCTTCCCTACGCCTGGCCGCTGGACGGCAAGGAGTCCCGTCAACTGAACCGTCGAGCGCCGCGGGGCCTTTAGACCGGCACACACCGCCTCTCTGACGGCTCGTTGATGCCTCTCCACAGTCCGCCGGCCAGCCTCGTGATCCACAGGCAAAGCATACGAGCGCCACACACGCGACCCGAGGAGCACTCCTTCCCGGCAGTCGCCGCAAGCTGCCCGCGAGGCCGCAGATACACGACTCGCATGGAGTGCCATGATGGCCCTGCAAGATGCAGTCGAACACCAAAACTCAGATCGCTGATCGCGCATCTCGAACGATCCGCCAATGATTGGCCGCTGGCGAACTGAAGAGGTCCTGATAGAGCAGACGCAGGCCGAATGCCTGCACTCAGCCCGCCGACTTTCTCCAGCGACACGAAAATCAAGCACCAGCCAATGCGCCTTGTGGGCCACCTATCATCACGCTAGCGCACGCCAGCTCGTCGGCCAAGACATGCCACGCCGCCGCGCGGACCGTCGCACTATTCATCTAGACTTTCGTCAGCATCCCGCCGGCGCCGGTAGGCAAGATATCCTGGCGTACCCTGCCCTTCGGGGGGTACCAGCACGCTGGGCCAGGCGAACAGGCCTTCGATCACCGCCCAGAGGCAAAAGAGCCCGGTGAACGCCAAAGTCACGACCAAAGCCTTGTCATACATGGGCAACACCGCTGGCCCCAAGATCCCGGTCCAACCCAGGAGCAATCCCCACGTCAGCATGATAAGAGATGTCTGCGCCCTAATCCTTACCAGGACTAGGGCGACCTCCACGCTTCCGGCGCCAATTTCTGAGGCAAACCTGGCCACGTCAATGCGGCCCGCTTTTGGACCAAAGGCTCGTAGAACGCCGCCGCCGATTGCATAAACACTTACCAGGACCGCCAGCACCCCCGCAACCAACCACAGAGCCCTGCGGATTGGAGAGGTTAGCATCAATTCGAACTTGCCCATACGTTAGTCCATCCATTCCCTTCCATCTCAACCTAGCGGCGCCAACATCTGCACAAGAGAATCTTCGAGGTTCTTTCAACCTCTCAGGGCCCGCTGTGCACAACCTCCGCCCAACGCTCAAGAAGATCAGCCGAGAGGTCCCTGTTCAGGAAAGCATCGAGTGCGAGTCGAATGTTTGCGCGACCAAGTTGGACCGCGGAACCCGCGTCGAGCGGACCAGAAGTTCGGAGCCTCGACAAGGTGGGTAATATTCCCGTTCAACGAGACAAGAGACTCCAGGAGGCTTCGGTGATCGAGATGTGCGCTCATGGGTTCAACACGTTCTTCGCGCGAAGAATTCATGGCGCGGAACGAGGGCAGGCCCTTCAGGCCGCACCGCGCGAGGATGTTGCCATCATTCTTCCCAGGAGGAACGTCGACAGCCCGACGAGGACGCATGCGACACCAGCCGCCGCCGCTCCCCAAAATTCAGAGGCGAGATAGACGACGCCCACTGATGACACCAGTGCAGAAACTGCTATCAACCACACAAAGCCATTCCTGAGCGCCGGGAATGGTCGTGAGGCCTTCTTGCTGACGGCGTACGATCTGGCGAGCGCCGTCCCCGGAAACACTCCGGCGAACGCAATCCACGGAATCCCACCCGCCCAGTCTATCGCTACCAACATCACGATGGCGGCCGCCGCAACCAGTGAAGACGCCAATCTGCTGGCATGGTTAATTCTCGCCATTCGCGCGTGCTGCCTGGCCCAGAACTCGTCAGCAGTGACCATTCTTCTCGAATCTCCCGCTCGCCGTCGTGGACACACCGGACGCACACGCACCTTCCGTGAAGGATGACGCCCTATCGCTTCCGCCCGGTTGCCGGCCACAACCTAGCCATGCCCTGGACTCGGCACAAGGGAATCTTCAACACTCCTTGACGCTCTTCGACGCCGCCGCCTGCAGGAACGACGTTCAGCCGCAGCCCGACCGAGGCCACGGCACGCAATCGCGCCGCGTATCCTCGAGGAATGCCGCAGATGAGGATCAGCGAAGCCGCCGTCTACCTCGGCGTCAGCGACGACACCGTCCGCCGCTGGGTCGACCGCGGGCTGCTCACCGCCGACCGCGACGACTCCGGCCGCAAGGTCGTCGACGGCTACGAGGTGGCCGTGGTCGCCCGCGAGCACGCCACCCCGCCCGGGCTGCCACACGGCATGAAGAGCTCGGCCCGCAACCGGTTCGTCGGGCTGGTCACCGACCTGACGGTCGACACCGTCATGGCGCAGGTCGAGCTGCAGTGCGGCCCGTTCCGCGTCGTCTCCCTGATGAGCAGCGAGGCCGTCCGCGACCTCGGGCTGGAACGCGGCTCGGTCGCGGTGGCCACCATCAAGTCGACGAACGTCGTCATCGAGACCCCCCACCGGGGCCACGCATGACGACGGCACTCCCCCGCCGCACGACGCGCGCCACCGCAACGCTGGCCGTCGCCGCGAGCGCCACCGTCGCGCTCACGGCCTGCAGCACCGGCACGGCGGCCACCTCGGACGGTGAAGCGGACACCACGCTGACCGTCTTCGCCGCCGCGTCCCTGACCGCGGCGTTCGACGAGATCGCCATGGACTTCGAGGCCGACCATCCCGGCGTCGAGGTCCGACTCAGCCTCGCCGGGTCGTCCAACCTGGTCGCGCAGGTCCAGCAGGGCGCCCCCGCCGACGTCGTCGCCACCGCCGACACCGCGACCATGAACACGCTCGTCGCGGACGAGCTCGTCGGCACCCCCCAGGCTTTCGCCACCAACACGCTCGAGATCGCCGTCCCGGCCGGCAACCCGGCCGGCATCGCCGACCTCCAGGACCTGACGGACCCGACCGTGAACCTCGTGGTCTGTGCCCCGGAGGTGCCGTGCGGCGCCGCCACGACCGCCGTCGTCGACCACGCCGGCCTCACGCTGCAGCCGGTCAGCGAGGAGCAGAGCGTCACCGACGTGCTGGGCAAGGTGAGCGCGGGCGAGGCCGATGCCGGGCTCGTCTACGTCACCGACGTCGCCCGGGCCGGTGACCAGGTCGAGGGCATCGCGTTCGACGAGTCCGACGCCGCGGTGAACACCTACCCGATCGCCACGGTCGACCGGACCGGGCAGAACCCCGACCAGGCCGACCTCGCCCAGCAGTTCGTCGACGCCGTCCTCTCCCCCGACAGCCAGGCCGTGCTCGCCCACCTCGGGTTCACCGCACCATGACCGCCCCGGCCACCGCCGAGCGCGCCGCAACCGCCCGCGCGCGACACGACCCGGCCGAGGTCCCCGCCGGGCTCCCCCGCTGGGCCTACCTGCCCGCCGTCGTCGGCGGCCTGTTCATCGTGCTGCCCCTGGTCGCGATGGGCACCCGCGTCGACGGGTCGAACTACGGGGCCCTGGTCACCAGCGAGTCGGCCCGCGCCGCCCTGGTGCTCAGCCTGCAGACGGCGACGGCGAGCACGCTGCTGTGCCTGGTGCTCGGCATCCCGATGGCACTCGTGCTGGCGCGTGGCCGGTTCCCCGGCCAGCGCCTGCTGCGCTCCCTCGTCCTCGTCCCCCTGGTGCTCCCGCCCGTGGTCGGCGGCGTCGCGCTGCTGTCCACCTTCGGCCGCCGCGGCCTGCTCGGGGAGTCGATGGAGGTGCTCGGCCTGCAGATCGCGTTCTCGACGACGGCGGTGGTGCTCGCCCAGAGCTTCGTCGCCCTGCCGTTCCTCGTCGTCAGCCTGGAGGGAGCCCTGCGCACGGCCGGCGGGCGGTACGACGTCGTGGCGGCGTCGCTCGGCGCGAGCCCGACGACGGTGCTGCGGCGCGTCACCCTGCCGCTGGTGTGGCCGGGCCTGGTCTCCGGGACGGTGCTGGCGTTCGCGCGGGCGCTCGGCGAGTTCGGCGCCACCATCACCTTCGCGGGCAGCCTGCAGGGCGTCACGCGCACGCTCCCGCTGGAGGTCTACCTGCAGCGAGAGACCGACCCGGACGCAGCCGTCGCGCTGTCCTTGCTGCTGGTGGCCGTCGCCGTCGTCGTCATCGCCGCCACGCACCGCCGGGGCGCTGGAGGTGTCGTGCGATGACGTTCACCCTGTCCGCCACCGTCCCCTCCCGCGGGCTCGACGTCCGCCTCGACGTCGCCGAGGGCCGCACGCTCGCGCTGCTCGGACCCAACGGGGCCGGCAAGTCCACGGCCCTCGGTCTCGCCGCCGGGACGCTGCGCCCGCACGACGGCGAGATCACCCTGGACGGCCGGGCGCTCGCCGGCGCGCGGGACGGACGCCGCACCGCGTGGGTGCCCCCGCACCGCCGTCGGGTCGCGCTGCTCGCCCAGGACCCGATGCTGTTCCCGCACCTCAGCGTGCGCGAGAACATCGCGTTCGGCCCCCGGGCCCAGGGCGCGACCCGCCGCGAGGCCGTCGCACGGGCCGACCGGTGGCTGGCAGAGATCGGCCTCACGGAGCTCACCGACCGCCGCCCGGCGGCGCTGTCCGGCGGGCAGGCGCAACGCGTCGCGATCGCCCGGTCGTTGGCCGCCGCGCCCCGGCTGCTGCTCCTCGACGAGCCGATGGCGGCCCTCGACGTCGACGTCACCCCCGCGCTGCGCCAGACGCTCCAGCACCTGCTCGCCGGGCAGACGACGATCCTGGCGACCCATGACGTCCTGGACGCGCTGCTGCTCGCGGACGAGGTCGCCGTCGTCGACGGCGGGCGCGTCGTCGAACGCGGCCCGACGGCGGAGGTGCTGTCCCGCCCGCGCAGCGCCTTCGCCGCGTCGATCGCCGGCCTCAACCTGCTGTCGGGGACCTGGACGTCCGACGGCGTCGCCACCGTGGGCGGCGAGGTGGTGCACGGTCACGGCGCCCCCGACGTCGCCGTCGGCACCCCGATGACGGCGGTGTGCCGGCCGGCCGCCGTCGCCGTCTACCTCGACGCCCCGCACGGGTCCCCGCGCAACACCTTCCGCGCCACCGTGCGGTCCCTCGCACCTCACGGCGACCTCGTCCGCGTGCGCACCGACCGGCTCGCCGCCGACGTCACCCCCGGGTCGGTGGCCGAGCTCGGGCTGGTTCCCGGCCGGGAGGTCTGGCTGGCGGTCAAGGCCGCCGAGGTCGACGTCTACCCCGTGTGAGGGTCTGTCCACGTCCGGCGAAGCCCGCGGGCAGTCTCTTCCACCGCGGTCAGGTCGACGGTCACCGCAGTGCGTAGGAGCTCGACATCCAGCACCGCGTACTCGTGGACCAGGAGGTTGCGCATCCCCACCATCCTGCGCCAGGTGTCCCCGAAGGCCTCGGCCACTTCTCCTGCACCGACCGTCTCGGCGGCGATCAGGGCGTCGATGGTCGCCACGAGCTGCATCGCCACCGCGTCCTGGAGCAGCGGATCATCCAGGTCGAGGCCACGGTGCAGGTGCTCCCGCAGCTGTCCGACGTGCTGCAGTGCCCGGTCGACATGCCACTCCGGGCTCCGGCGCGCCGCACTCACAGCTCGACGGCCTCTCGCGAGATCGTCTCGGCCACCTCGGGTCGCACCGCTCGGGAGTTGATGATGTCGACCGGAACTCCCAGAAGGTCCTCGGCATCAGCCGCGAAGGCACCGAGGTCAGCGAACGAGCGCCCCCGCGGGACGTCGACCAGCAGATCGACGTCCGAGTCCGGACGATCTTCGTTGCGCGCCACCGACCCGACGAGGCGGAGCCGCAGTAGACCGTGCGTCGCGGCGAGC
Source organism: Isoptericola sp. b408 (assembly GCF_030588085.1). Taxonomy (NCBI): domain Bacteria; kingdom Bacillati; phylum Actinomycetota; class Actinomycetes; order Micrococcales; family Promicromonosporaceae; genus Isoptericola; species Isoptericola sp. b408. The sequence continues at coordinate 1,153,499 of NZ_JAUQYQ010000001.1, read as the reverse complement.
TCACGCAGCCGTGACCGATGTCGCGCCACGACCCAAGCGAGCGGGGACGAGGGCCTGAACCTGCCGGTCGCCGTCGCGCCGAGCATCATCTGGAGGCCAGGCACATAGGGCGAGGACTCGTCGAACGAGACCAGCATCCGCCGCCCGGCCCGACGCCCCGTGAGCACACCGGCTGCCATCAGTGATCGGACCTCGCGGGATACCGAGGACACGGGCTCCCCCAGCCGACGGGCGATGTCGGACGACGTCAGCGCGCTCGACGACCGGAAGATCTCGCGCAGCACCTGCTCCTGGAGGCCGGAGCGGAACAGCGGTGCGGTCGTCGTCACGGCCCCAGTATATTGCTCATCTGGTGAGCAATACCAGCGTCAGGACGACACGTCCGCCGTCGTGAACCGGCTCCAGGCGAGCGCCCCGAAGATCGCGACCCACGCCCCCTGCACGGCCAGGCCCGCCAGCAGCGTCGAGGCGTCCACCTCCAGGCGGAGGAACTCCCCGAAGTCGAGCCAGTGGTGCGTCAGCAGCCCGGGGTGGATCGCGGAGAGCTGCGGCAGGGCGTCCAGCACACCGCTGACGATCGCCACGACCACCGTCGAGGCCATCGCGGCCACCGGCACCTCGGTGAGCGTCGACAGGAACAGGCCCACGGCGACCAGACCGGTCAGCGACGCGATGACGTAGCCGACCACGCCCAGGGTGCGCAGCATCCCCTCGGCCAGCGGGATCGTGTCCCCCGAGAGCAGCACGACGTCCCCCACCCCGAAGTAGGCCGCCCCCGCCGCCAGGCCCACGACGGCGATCGCCACGACCGCCGCTCCCGCGAACGTCAGGGCGGCGACCGCCTTGGCCAGCAGCAGCCGGGTGCGTGGGACGGGCACCACCAGCAGGTAGCGCAGGGTGCCGGTGGACGCCTCCCCCGCGACCGCGTCGCCGGAGACGATCGCCACGCACAGCGGCAGCAGGAACGGCAGGCAGCTCACCAGCGCGGCGAACACGAGGAACACCCCGTTGCCGGTCACGCGGTCCAGGAACGGCGGCCCCTGGCCGGCCACCGGCGTGCTCTGCGTGACGAACAGGACGGTCCCGATGAGCAGCGGGACGGCCGCCAGGCCCGCCAGGAGCACGAGGTTGCGCACCCGGCCGAACACGAGGCGCAGCTCGCTGCGCAGCAGGCGGGCGGTCGCGCGGGCCGGTGCCGCCGGGGCCACGGGGGCGGGCGCGTCAACGATCGACATCGAAGCCCTCCCCCGTCAGCCGGACGAACACGTCCTCCAGGGTGGGCCGGCGGACCTCCAGACCGAGCAGGTCGATGCCGTCGCCGACCACCGCCTGGGCGACCTTCTCCACGGCCGTGCCGCCCAGCGGCGCGGCGACCACCTCGCCGTCGACGCGCACGTCCTCCAGCCCGAGCCCGGTCAGGACGCGGGCCACGTGAGCGCGCTGGTCCGGGCGGGTCATCACCCGGACCTCGGTGGTCCCCGTCTCGGCGATCTCGGCGCGCGTGCCCTGCGCGAGCAGCTCGCCGCGGCTCATGATCCCGACGTGCGAGCACACCTGCTCGATCTCGCTGAGCAGGTGGGAGGAGACGAGCACGGTGGCCCCGCCGTCGGCGAGCTCGCGCACCAGCGCCCGCACCTCACGCGTGCCCTGCGGGTCCAGGCCGTTGGTGGGCTCGTCGAGCAGCAGCAGGTCCCGCGGCCGCAGCAACGCCGCCGCGAGCCCGAGCCGCTGCTTCATCCCCAGCGAGTACTGGCGGTACTTCTTGGCCGCGGCCGCCGTCAGCCCGACCCGCTCCAGCGCGGCGTCGATCCGGCCCGGGCGGGACCGCGGCGATGCGGTGGCGTCCACGGCGTCCAGCCGCTCGAGGTTCGCCCGCGCCGACAGGTACGGGTGGAACGCCGGACCCTCGACGAGGGCGCCGACGCGCGGCAGCACCACCGGACCCCCGCCGGGCATCGCCGAACCCAGCAGCTCCACCGACCCGGCCGTGGGTGACACGAGCCCGAGCAGCATGCGGATCGTCGTCGTCTTGCCCGACCCGTTGGGGCCGAGGAACCCGTAGACGGCACCCCGCGGGACGACCAGGTCGATGTGGTCGACGGCGACCTGCCCCGAGCGGAACCGCTTCGTCAGGCCACGGGTGCGCACCGCGGGTTCCGCGGCGGGCCCGCCTGCCGTCATCCGGCGAGCTCCTCGAGCGTCGCCGGCGGCACCGCCCCGGCCAGGACCCGGCCGTCGTCCGTCACCAGCACGGACAGCAGCGCCGAGGTCAGCAGCCGCCCGCCGTCGACGGGCGTGGTGAGCTGGTCGTAGAGGGCCTGTGTGTCGAGCTCCGGGATGCCCGGCAGCTCGCCCTCCTCGGCGTCCGTGAACTCCTCGAGCAGGTCGTCGGCGCCGCTGGACCCGGTGCTGCCCTCGGGCAGCCGGCCCTCGGCCGTCGCGCCGAGGATCTCCTCGACGTCCACGTCGGAGACCTCGACCACGGTCTCCCAGCCGGTGCCCGAGACCGCGAACCCGGCGTCCTCGCCCAGCGCCTCGCTGCCGGGCTTCTCCATCGTGCCCGGCTCGGGCAGCGGGACCTCGACCTCGCGCACCTCCGCACCGGCCGGCGGCGAGAAGTCGAACACGCTGGGGTCAGGGGCGTCGAACGACACGTCGGTGAAGCCCACCTCGAGCGCCGGGTCCTCGGTGTCCTGGACGCTCCAGACCTGGGTGCGCAGCACCACGGAGGTCTCGGCGTCGACGGCGACACGGATCCGGTCGACCAGGGTGCCGTCGGTCTGCGGGCGCAGCTCCACCTGGTAGGCGGAGCGCCCGGCGACCTCGACGGGGTCGGTCGTGGTGATGTCGGTGTAGATCCGTGCCTGGGCCAGGGCCAGGTCGGCCGCCTCGGACGGCGTCGGGACGTCGCCCTCCACGCTCGGCTCGGCCGCCTCGTCCGCGAGCGCCTCGTACCGCTCGAGGTCCGCGGGGTCGACGACGTAGTGGACCGCCTCGTCGTCGGCGCTGGAGTACGTCCACGCCTCCGGCCCGGAGCGGACCACCGAGTACTCCGAGACGTCGCCGAGCAGCGCGGCCCGCGAGGAGTCCTCGCCGTCGGACCAGACCCGCATCGTGGTGCTGCCCCCGAGCAGGTCGAGCGGGCCGGCACCCTGCAGCTCGGAGACGGTGACGTCCGGCAGCCCGAGGCGGGCCGTGTAGACCACGGTGCCGGAGACCGGGACCTTCTCGGCGGCGGCGACGCGGTCCACCAGCTCGTCGGCGGTGACCGCGGGCAGGTCGTCGCTGGCCACGGCACCGACCGTGGCGGGGACGAGGAAGGCGGCGGCGACGGCGCCGGCGGCGACCGCCGGGACCGCCCACCGCACCCGGGGCGAGAGGCTGCGCGTGGTGTCCATGGGACCACTGTGGCCGAGGGTGCCTGAGACCAGGCTGAGAACGACCGGCCTGGGCACGCGGACGGTTCCCGTCGGTGCCATGCTGCGGTGGTGCGCATCCTGGTGGTGGAGGACGAGGCGGTGCTCGCGCGGGCCCTGCGTCGTGGCCTGCAGGCGGAGGGGTTCGCCGTCGACGTCGCGACCGACGGCGACACCGGGCTGCAGCTCGCCCTCGAGGACGACCACGACGCGGTCGTCCTGGACCTCATGCTCCCCGGACGGTCCGGCCTGGAGATCCTGCGGGAGATGCGGCGCGCGGAGATCTGGACGCCGGTGCTCGTGCTCAGCGCGAAGGACTCCGACGACGACGTGACCCGCGGCCTGGACGTCGGCGCCGACGACTACCTGGCGAAACCTTTCGCGTTCAGCGTGCTGCTCGCCCGCCTGCGCGCGCTGCTGCGCCGCGGGGCACCGCCACGCCCGGCCGTGCTGCAGGTCGGGAACCTGACCCTCGACCCGGCCACCCGGGAGGTGCGACAGGGCGACGTGCCCGTCGAGCTCACGACGCGGGAGACGGCGCTGCTCGAGCACCTCATGCGCCGGCCCGGGGAGGTGCTGACGAAGGTCGAGCTGCGCGACCACGTGTGGGACGCCGCGGGTGACGACCTCAACGTCGTCGAGGTCTACGTCGGCTACCTGCGCCGCAAGCTCGGCCGGGCGGCGGTCGAGACCGTGCGCGGCGCCGGGTACCGGGTCGTGGGACGGTGAGTCGCCGGGCCGGGGCCCCGGGCTCGTCGCTGCGTCTGCGGCTCACGCTGGTCGCCGCCGGCCTGACGGGCGCCGCCCTGGTCCTCGGCGCGCTGGCGCTGACGACCGTGGTGTCCCAGAGCCGCATCGCCGCGACCGACGCCGTGCTCGTCGGCACGGCCGACCAGGTCGCCGAGCTCGTCGCCGAGGACCGGCTGCCCCGGGTGCTGGCCGCCGACGAGCCCGGCGAGATCGTGCAGCTCGTCGACGCGTCCGGTCGCGTCGTCGCGTCGTCGCCGAACGCGAGCCGGACGCTCCCCCTGCTGGCCCCCTCCGTCCTGGACACGACGTCCGACGGGGCGCAGACCCGCCAGGACTCGGCCTACGGGTCGGGTCCGGTGCGCGTGCTGGTGGACACGCTGCCCACGGGAGAACGGGTCGTCGCCACGCTCCCGCTGGCCACCGTCGAGGGCGTGCTCGGGGCGCTGCGCCTCTCCCTGGGCCTCGTCGTCCCGCTGCTGACCCTGGCGCTGGGCCTGGTCACGTGGGTGCTGCTCGGGCGGGCGCTGCGACCGGTGGAGGAGCTGCGCGCCGCCGCGGACCGCGTCAGCGGTGTCGGTGGTCCGGGCACGCTGCCGGTGCCGCAGGCCCAGGAGCTCGCCGCGCTGGCCCGGACCCTCAACGCGATGCTCGACCGGCTGGAGACGTCGGCGCAGCGGCAGATCGACTTCGTGGCCGACGCCGCCCACGAGCTGCGGTCCCCGATCGCCGCGCTGCGTACCAGCATCGAGGTGGCCGGCGAGCACCCCGAGGCGTACGAGCGCACCGAGCTGATGGCCGACCTCCAGCACGAGGTGGTCCGTCTGCAGAACCTGGCGGACGACCTGCTCGTCCTCGCCCGGGTCGGCGCGTCCCCGCTGGAGGTGCAGGACGTCGACCTGCGCGAGGTCGTCCGTGAGGCCGCCGGGGACGTCGACCTGCGCGGCGAGGGCCGGGCGGTGGTCGACCCCTCGGCGGTCGTGCGGGTGGTGCGCAACCTGGTGGACAACGCCCGGCGGTTCGCCGACGGGCGGGTCCGGGTCGAGGTGAGCGACGGGGTCGTGACGGTCGACGACGACGGTCCCGGCATCCCGGCGGCGGACCGCGAACGCGTCTTCGACCGGTTCACCCGGCTCGGGTCCGGGCGGGGGCGCGACGCGGGCGGGGCGGGCCTGGGACTGGCCATCGCCCGCGAGATCGCCCGCGAGCACGGCGGCGAGGTCACGCTGGACGACGGCGCCCTGGGCGGGTTGCGTGCCACGGTCACCCTGCCGACGAGCGCGGACCAGGACACCTGAGCGGCGGTGGCCGGCGGTGGTCAGCGGTGCGCCAGCTCGAGGCGGTAGCCGCGTTTGACGACCGTCTTGACCAGGTCCTTGCGCCCGGTGGCCTCGCGCAGCCGGGCGATCGCGACCTCCACGGCGTGCCCGTCGCGGGACACGCCCGGCAGGACGTCGAGCACCTGGTCCCGCGTGACGACGTCCCCGCCGGCGGCGGCCAGCAGGCGCAGGACCTCGACCCCCGTCGGCGACAGCGGCAGCACCTGCCCGTCCAGCACGGCGACGCGGGCCCGGATCACCAGCGGGCCGGCGACGGTGCCCAGCGCGACGGAGTCGATGTGCTCGTAGTGCCCGACCAGCGTCCGCACCAGCGCCCCGAGCCGGCCACGCTCGGGCTCCAGCGGCGCCACGCCGCGGGCGGCCAGCGGCCGGGACGTCACCGGGCCGACGGAGGCGGCGACCATCTCGCCGCTCGCGCACCGCGCGACGACCTCGTCGAGGACGCCCGCGTGCTCCACGGCCTCCATCCAGGCCTCGGCCCCCGGGGCGGAGGTGAACACCACGGCGTCGATCTCACCCTCGGCGGCGGCCCGGACCGACGCCGTCACGGCCTCCGGGTCGGGCGCCGGGCCCCAGCGGTACACGACCAGCGGGGACACCCGCGCACCGGCCGTGGCGAACACCTCGTCCAGCCCGTCGGCCCCGGCACCGTGGTGCTGGATCGCGATGTGCAGCCCCTGCACGCCCTCGCTGAGCAGCACCTCGGCGACCTCGGCCGACGTCTCGGACTCCGCCACCCAGTCGGTGGCCAGCCCGGCGGCCTGGACGGCGCCGCGCGCCTTGGGGCCCCGGGCGACGATGCGGGCCTCGCCGAGGACGCGCAGCAGGTCGTCGGCGAGCCCGTGGGCGTCCGCCGCCTCGATCCAGGCCCGGAAACCCACCCCGGTGGTGGCCACGACGACGTCCGGCGGGTCGTCCACGAGGGTCCCCGTCGCGGCGATCAGGGCGTCGTCGTCCACGTGCGGGACCATGCTCAGCGCCGGCGCGTGCCGGATGGTCGCGCCCCGGCGCTCCAGGGCGGCGGCGAGCTCACCGGAGCGCCGGTCGGCCGTGACGAGCACGGTGCAGCCGGCCATGACCTGTCCGAGGGCAGGTCGCGCCGCGGTCTCAGCCACGCGTGCTCCCCACGACGGGGTCCCCGGGCTCGGCACTCGTCGCCCCTTCCAGCAGTCCCGGTGCCGCGACGGCACCGATCACGATCACGGCGGGCGCCCGGACCCCGGCCTCGTCGGCCCGCTTGGCCGCCAGGTCGAGGACCGTCCGGGTGACCCGCTGGTCGGGTGTCGAGCCCCGCTCGACCACCGCCACGGGCGTCTCCGGACCCGCCCCGGCGTCGAGCAACCTGGTCACGATCGCCGGCAGGGAGGACACTCCCATGAGGATGACCAGCGTAGCCGTCCCGTCCGTGACGCAAGACACCGCGGTGTCGTCCAGCTGCTGCTCCCCGACGCGGGTGTGCGCCGTGACCACGTGGAACGCCGTCGTCGTCCCCCGGTGGGTCAGCGGGATCCCGGCCAGCGCCGGGACCGCGAGCGCCGCGGACACCCCGGGCACGACCTCGACGGCGACCCCGGCCCGTCGGCAGGCCGCGTACTCCTCTCCCCCGCGGCCGAAGACGAACGGGTCGCCGCCCTTGAGCCGCACCACCCGCCGCCCCCGGAGCGCCCGGTCGACCAGCAGCGCGTCGATCTCGGGCTGCGGGACCTTGTGCTTCCCGGGGGCCTTGCCGACGTCGATCACCTCGACGTCGTCCCCCAGGTCCTCGAGGACCTCGAGCGGCACGAGGCGGTCGTGCAGGACGACGTCGGCCCGCGCGATCGCCCGCCAGGCCCGGTAGGTCAGCAGGTCGGCGGCGCCGGGGCCGGCGCCGACGAGGGAGACGTGCCCGGGCTGCGCGGCCATCTCAGGTCACCCGCACGTGCACGACGCCGTCGCGCACCTCGGCGGGAAAGGACTCCAGGTGCACGCCGAGACCGGCCTGCGGGCTCTTGCCGCCGGATTCGAGGCACTCGCCCGTGCGCAGCGCGAAGACCTGCTTGTAGACCGGTGAGGCCACGGTGGGCTCGCCGCCGCGGGTGCCCACGATGCCGCGGGACATGACGTTCGCGCCGGAGTACGGGTCGAGCTGCTGGACGGCGTGCACGGCGTCGTCGAGCAGCCGGAACACGGCGACCTGCACGGGCGAGCCGTCGGCGCGCTCCAGCAGAGCGGCCGCGCCTCGCTCGGGCACCAGGTCGGTGAGCCCGCACACGGCCGTCCAGGTCGGCGCGGCGGTGTCGGTCGCGGTCATGGTGGCCTCCGGGTCGGTCGGTCGGTCGGTGGACAGCTCGGTCGGGGTCATGCGCGGACCTCCAACGTGGGACCGGTCACCAGGACCGGGCCGGAGAGCTCGGGGTCGACGGGGCCGGCGGGGCCGGCGGCGATCTCCTCGGGGGTGGCCGGGCGCTTCTGGCCGCGCTCGGCGACGTAGGCCAGGTCCGGGTCCGGGGTGGTCGGCGCGTTGACGAACGAGCCGAACCGGGCCAGCTTGTCCGGGTCCTCCAGGACGGCCCTCCACTCGTCCTCGTAGGCGCCGACGTGGGCGGCCATCGCCGCGTCGAGGTCGGCGGCGATGCCGAGGGAGTCCTCCAGGACGACCTCGCGGATCGCCTCCAGGCCACCCTCGTACTCCTCGACCCACGGCGCGGTGCGCTGCAGGCGGTCGGCGGTGCGGACGTAGAGCATGAGGAACCGGTCGATGGTGCGCAGCAGCGTCGCGGAGTCCAGGTCCTCGGCCAGGAGCTGGGCGTGCTTGGGCGTCTGGCCGCCGTTGCCCGCCACGTAGAGGTTCCAGCCCTTGTCGGTGGCGATGACGCCGACGTCCTTGCCGCGGGCCTCGGCGCACTCGCGGGCGCAGCCCGAGACACCGAGCTTGAGCTTGTGCGGGCTGCGCAGGCCGCGGTACCGCAGCTCGAGCTCGACGGCCATGCCGACCGAGTCCTGCACGCCGTAGCGGCACCAGGTCGACCCGACGCAGGACTTCACCGTGCGCAGCGACTTGCCGTAGGCGTGACCGGACTCGAACCCGGCCTCGACCAGCACCTTCCAGATCTCCGGGAGCTGCTCGACGCGGGCGCCGAACATGTCGATGCGCTGCCCGCCGGTGATCTTCGTGTAGAGCCCGAAGTCCTTCGCGACCTGCCCGATGACGATGAGGCCCTCGGGGGTGATCTCGCCGCCCGGCACCCGCGGGACGACGGAGTAGGTGCCGTCCTTCTGCATGTTGGCGAGCATGTGGTCGTTGGTGTCCTGCAGGGCGGACTGCTCGCCGGCCAGGATGTGCCCGTTGCCCTGGCTGGCCAGGATCGAGGCGACGACGGGCTTGCAGATGTCGCAGCCGCGCCCCGGGCTGCTCGCGCCCTGGGGGACGGTGCCGAAGCGCTCGATGATGTCGCTGAAGGAGTGCAGGTCGGCCACCCGGACGGCGTCGAAGAGCTGGGCGCGCGTCATCGCGAAGTGCTCGCACAGCGCGGTCGAGACCTCGATGCCGGCGCGCTCCATCTCGGTCTCGGTGATCTTCTTGACCAGCGGCAGGCAGGCGCCGCAGGTGGTGCCGGCCTGGGTGCAGCTCTTGACGTCCCCGACGGAGGAGCAGTCGTGCTCGGTCACCGCCCGGCGGATCGTGCCGGCCGAGACGTTGTTGCACGAGCAGACGTTGGCGTCGTCGGGCAGCTCGATGTCCGGTGCGGCGCCCGCGCCCTCGGGCAGCAGGAACGCCGCCGGGTCCCCCGGGAGCTCGGCACCGAGCATCGGGCGCAGCGAGGCGTACGGCGTGGCGTCACCGACGAACACGCCGCCGAGCAGGGTCGTGGCGTCGTCCGAGAGCACGAGCTTCTTGTAGACGCCGGCGGTCGGGTCGGCCCAGACCACCTCGACGCAGTCCTCGGTGCGACCGTGGGCGTCACCGAAGGAGGCGACGTCGACGCCGGAGAGCTTGAGCTTGGTGGCGGTGTCCGCGCCGGGGAACTCGGCCTCGCCGCCCAGCAGCCGATCGACCACGACCTCCGCCATGGTGTTGCCCGGAGCCACGAGCCCGAGGCAGCGTCCCTCGATGCAGGCGACCTCGCCGATCGCCCAGACGTGCGGGTCCTCGGTGCGGCAGGTCAGGTCGACGACGGCGCCGCCGCGCTCGCCGACCGGCAGGCCTGCGGCGCGGGCCAGCTCGTCACGGGGGCGCACGCCGGTGGCCACGACGACGACGTCGACGTCGAGGCGGCCGCCGTCGCCGAAGTCCAGCCGTCCGACGTGCCCGGTGCGGCGGTGCGGCGCCATCTTCTTCGTGGCGGTCTCCGGACGGACCGCGATGCCCTTGTCGTTGATGAGGCGCTGGAGCGCCTGGCCGCCGCCGAGGTCGCACTGCACGCCCATGAGGTGGGTGCCGAACTCGATGACGGTGGCCTGCGCGCCGAGCGCCTTGAGCGCGCCGGCGGCCTCGAGCCCGAGCAGGCCGCCGCCGATGACCGCGCCGCGCACCGGCTTCTCGACGACGCCGCCGCGGGTCTCGACCCGACCTGCCTCGCGCTTGGCCTCGACCCAGCCGCGCAGGGCGGCCACGTCGTCGATCGTGCGGTAGACGAAGACGCCGGGCAGGTCGTTGCCGGGGATCGGCGGCATCGCCGCGTTCGACCCGGTCGCCAGCACCAGCTCGTCATAGGGATGCACCCGCCCGAGCCGGTCGGTGACGGTCCGGTGCTCGCGGTCGATCGACTCGACGAGGCAGTCGCGGTGCAGCTCGACGAGCGGGTCGTCCCACAGCGCCGGGTCGCCCAGGGTGAGCTCCTCGGGGTCACGGACCTCGAAGTAGCGGGTCAGGCCGACCCGGTCGTACGGCTTGCGCGGCTCGTCGGCGAAGACGCTGACGCGCCACGCGCCGTCGGTGTCGCGCGAGCGCAGCGCCTCGACGAAACGCTGCGCGACGGGGCCGCCGCCGACGACGACCACGTGCCGGCGCCCGTCGGTCTGCTGGGAGGTGGTGGGCTCGCTGCTCATGTCGTCGACGGTAGGCAGCCACCGTGACCGCGCCGTCAGGGAGGGGTTACCTGATGCGAACATCTTGCTCACGCCGGCGGGCGGCACGGTGAGAGAAGCGGACGGACGTCCGGGGCGCCCGACGGCGAGGGGTCCGTCGGGCGCCCCGGAGCTCGGGGCGGCTCAGACCGTGGCGAGTCCGGCCGGTGCGGGGTCCGCGTCGGGTTCGACGTCGGCGCCGCGGGTGGCGGCCAGCCAGTCGGCGAGCCCGCACACGGCCTCGGTGCAGCTGCCGCACCCCGTGGTCGCCCGGGTGGCGGCCGCGATGTCGTCCGTGCTGCGGGCCCCGTCGTCCCAGCAGGCGGTGATGTCGTGCTTGCTCACCCCGTTGCACCGGCACACGATCGCGTCGTCGGGCATGTGCTCGGGCGACGTGGCCGGCTCCGCGCTCGGCATCACGGGGGTGAGCAGGAGGAACGCCGGGTCCACCGGGACCGGCGTGCGCCGCGTGTAGGCGGCGGTGAGGTCGGCCGCCACCCGGGCGTCGCCCACGCAGGTGGCCCCGACGAGCAGTCCGCCGGCGACCACGGCCTCGACGAACCGGCCGCCGGCCGGGTCCGCCAGCCGCACGGCCCGCTCCCCCGGACGCGGCTGTCGACCCGTGCCCGCCGCCCCCATGGACACCACGCTCAACGGACCGGCTTTGACCTTGACGACGTCGGTGCCGCGGGTGTCGATGCCGTCTTCCGTCGGGGCGCGGGTCGCGAGCAGCGTGCCGAGACGCACCGCCATCGAGGGCCGCTCCCCCTCGTGCGGGAAGCGCAGGTGCTCGCGGGGCCGGTCCGCCGCCCGCCGGGAAGCGTCCTCGCGGGCCGTGACCAGGGAGGACAGGTGGTCGGCGAGGCGACGTGCGTGGTCCCAGCCCTCGGCGACCAGACCGCGCGAGCCCTGCGGCGGCTGGGCGCAGTCGCCGATCGCGAAGACCCTCCGGTCGGCCGGGCTCGCCAGGTCGTGCCCGACGACGATCCCGCGGTCCGTCGGCAGACCCGCGTCCGCGGCGATCCCGGTCTCCGGGACCGTGCCGGTGGTCAGCACCACGAGCCCGGCGGCGAGCACCTCGCCGTCGCCGTCGGCGCCCGTGTCGATCCGCACCCCGACGGCCCGGCCGCCGGCCACGAGCACCTCGCTGGGCCGCACCCCGGACCGGACCGTCACACCGTGGGCCTCCAGCCCCGCGGCCAGCACCGCGCCGGCGTCCGTGTCGAGCTGGCGGTGCATCGGCGCCTCCCCGGTGTCCACCAGGGTCACCGCCAGCCCGCGAGCGGCCAGCCCGTAGGCGGACTCCACCCCGAGCACGCCCCCGCCGACCACGACGGCGCGCGTGGTGTGGAGGCTGCCCGCCACGATGTCGCGGGCGTCGTCGAGAGTGCGCAGCGCGTGCACACCGCCGGGCAGGTACGGGTCGCCGTCGGCCGAGCGCAGACCCGGCAGCGGCAGGACGCGGGCCCGGGAGCCGGTGGCCAGCACCAGGTGGTCGTAGGGATGCACCGCACCGGCGTCGTCGGTGACCGTGCGCCGGATCCGGTCGATCGACACCGCCGTGACCTCCCGCAGGGTGGTCACGTGCTCGCCGCCGACCTGCGGCATCGAGATCGCGGCCACGTCGGTGCGCCCCGCCACGACGTCGCTGAGCAGCACCCGGTTGTACGGCTCGTACGGCTCCGCGCCGAGCACCGTGATGTCGAAGGCGCCCGTGCTGCGGCGCACCAGCTCGTCGACCAGCCGGGAGCCGACCATGCCGTTCCCGACGACGACGATCTTCGTCGGTACGTGGAGCGTCATACCGGCACCTCCTGGGTGTCGTGGTCGTCCTGCGCGGACGCGGTGGCGGGCCCGGCAGGGGTCACCGCCACCGCGCACACCTTGAACTCGGGCATGGAGCTGATCGGGTCGACGGCGTCGCTGGTGATCCGGTTGACGCCGCCGAGGCCGCCCCAGTGGAACGGCATGAACACGACCTCCGGACGCACCGCGTCGGTCCAGCGGGCGACCGCCTCGACCACGCCGCGGGCCGAGGTCAGCCGGACCCGGTCGCCGTCGGCCACCCCGACGCGCAGGCCGAGCTGCGGGTGCAGCTCGACGTACGGCTCGGGGACCAGCCGGTCCAGGTCGGGCACCCGGCGCGTCTGGGCGCCGGACTGGTAGTGCTGCAGGACGCGGCCCGTGACCAGGTAGGTCGGGGCGTCGCCGCGCACGTCGTCGGCCGGTCCGCCGTGGTCGACCGGGACCATGCGTGCCCGCCCGTCCGGAGTACCGAAGGAGTCCAGGAACATCCGCGGGGTGCCCGGGTGCTCGGCCCCGTCCGCCGGGGCCGGGCAGGGCCAGTACAGCCCCGCGCCGCCGCTGTTCTCGTGGGCGTCCAGCCGGGCGTGCGACAGCCCGGAGTAGTCCGCCGGTCCTCCGGCGGAGGCGCGCGCGAGCTCGTCGAAGACCTCGGCCGGGTCCGTGCCGAAGTGGACCTCCGAGCCGAGGCGCCGCGCCAGCTCGGCCAGCAGCCACAGCTCCGAACGCGCCTCGCCCGGCGCGTCCACGGCCTGCCGCCGCCGGATGACGCGCCCCTCCAGGGACGTCATCGTGCCCTCCTCCTCGGCCCACTGCGTCACCGGGAGGACGACGTCGGCGATCCGGGCGGTCTCGGAGGGGACGAAGTCGCACACCACCAGCAGGTCCAGGGCCTCCAGGCGCTCGCGGACGCGGTCGGCGTTCGGCGCCGAGACGAGCACGTTCGAGCCGTGCACGAACAGCGCCTGCGGCCCGCCGGGGGTGGCCAGCGAGCTGAGCAGCGCCACGGCGGGCTTGCCCGGCCCGGGGATCGTCGCGGGGTCCACGCCCCACACGGAGGCGACGTGCTCACGCGCGACCGGGTCGTCGATCTTGCGGTATCCGGGCAGCTGGTCCGACTTCTGCCCGTGCTCACGCCCGCCCTGGCCGTTGCCCTGCCCCGTCAGGCAGCCGTAGCCGGAGCCCTCGCGGCCGATCAGGCCGAGCGCGAGCGACAGGTTGATCGCCGCGGTCACCGTCGCGGTGCCCTGGGTGGACTGCTCCACCCCGCGGCCGGTGAGGACGTAGGCACCGCGCCCACCGCGTGCCGGGGAGGCGGCCGCGAGCCGCCGCGCCAGTCCACGCAGCTCCTCGGCGGGGACGCCGCAGACGGTCTCGGCACGCTCCGGCCACCAGGCGGCCACGGACCGCACGACGTCGTCGTACCCGCTGGTCCGCTCGGCGAGGTAGGCGCTGTCGACGAGCTGCTCGGCGACGACGACGTGCAGCAGGGCCAGCAGCACCACCAGGTCGGTACCGGGGACCGGCTGGACGTGCGCTCCCTGGCCGTCCTCGGCGAGCCGGGCGGTGGCCGACCGGCGCGGGTCGACGACGACGAGACCGCCGGCCCCGCGGGCACCGGCCAGGTGCTGGACGAACGGGGGCATCGTCTCGGCGGGGTTGGAGCCGAGCAGCAGGATCGCCTCGGCACCGCCCAGGTCGGTGAGGGGGAACGGCAGGCCCCGGTCCACGCCGAACGCCCGGTTGCCGGCGGCCGCCGCGGACGACATGCAGAACCGCCCGTTGTAGTCGATGTTCGGCGTGCGCAGCACCGTGCGCGCGAACTTGCCGAGCGCGTACGCCTTCTCGTTGGTGAGCCCGCCGCCCCCGAAGATCGCCACGCCCTCGGGGCCGTGCTCGGCCTGGATAGCGCGGACCCGGGCGGTGACGAGCTCGAGCGCCTCGTCCCAGGTGGACGGGGCGAGCTCCCCGTCGGCGCCCCGGACCAGCGGGGTCGTGATGCGGTCCGCGACGTCCAGCACCGCGGCGCTGGTCCAGCCCTTCTGGCACAGCCGTCCCGCGTTGGTGGGGAAGTCGCGCGGGTTCACGGCCACGGGCAGGGGCGCACGCCCGCCGGGGGCCGGCGTCGACGACGCCGTTCCCTCGACGGGCGTGAGCTCCATGCCGCACTGCAGGGCGCAGTAGGGGCAGTGCGTCGCCGCGGACGCTGTCGGAGCGGCGCTGCTCATACCCGAGCAGCCCCCATCGTGCTGCCGCGGCGGCCGTAGACGGTCCAGGTGACCAGCGCCATCACCACGTAGACCCCGATGATCGCCCACAGGGCCGGGACGAGGGAGCCGGTCGCCGTCGTCGACATCGCGAAGCCGCGGGGGATGAGGAACCCGCCGAAGGCGCCGACCGCGCCGGCGATGCCGATGCAGCCCGCTGCGGCCTTCGCCGTCCCGGCCCCGCCGCCCGCGACGTCGGCGATCCGGAACGTGGCCGGGATCATCCGGTAGACCGAGCCGTTGCCGACGCCGGTGGCGACGAACAGCAGCATGAACGACCCGAAGAAGAGCCCGAAGGAGCCGGAGCCGAGCGCCTGGATGGCACCGAAGGCGCCGACCATCATCACCACGAAGCTGGCCACCGTGATGACCGCACCGCCGGTGCGGTCGGCGATCCAGCCGCCGAGCGGGCGGGTGACGGAGCCGACGAGGGCACCCATGAAGGCCAGCGAGAGCGTGACCTCGGGGAACTCCCGGGCCAGCAGGGTGGGGAAGGCACCGGCGAAGCCGACGAAGCTGCCGAAGGTGCCGATGTAGATGAAGGAGATCAGCCAGGTGTGCTTCTCCCGCGCCGCGACGCCGAAGGAGCGGGGGTCGGCCTTGGCGGTGGACAGGTTGTCCATGAACCGCCACGCGAGCAGCACCGCCAGCAGGATGAACGGGATGAAGACCCAGCCGGCCCGCGGCAGGGAGACGCCGGCCGCGGTGACGATCACCAGCGGGACGACGAACTGCACGGCCGCGGTGCCGATGTTGCCGCCGGCCGCGTTCCAGCCGAGCGCCGCACCCTTCTCCTTCTCGGGGAAGAAGAACGAGATGTTCGCCATCGACGAGGCGAAGTTGCCGCCGCCGAAGCCCGCGAGCGCCGCGACGGCCAGCAGGAGCCCGAAGGACGTCTCGGGTCGCTGCACCACCCACACCAGGGACAGGGTCGGGATCAGCAGCAGCGCCGCGGAGATCATGGTCCAGTTGCGTCCGCCGAAGACGGGGACGGCCAGGGTGTACGGGATGCGGAGCGTCGCGCCGACGAGCGCCGGCAGACCGACGAGCCAGAACATCTGGTCGGCGGTGAGGGCGAAGCCTGCCGCGGGAAGCTGCGGGACCACGATCGACCAGATCGCCCAGACGCAGAACCCGAGGAACTCCGCGAAGACCGAGATCCACAGGTTGCGCCGCGCGATGGCGCGCCCTCCGTCGCGCCAGAAGACGGGGTCCTCGGGGTCCCAGTGGTCGATCCACCGCCCGGAGCGGTGGACCGGGCGGGCCGGGGCCTCGCCGGTGTCGATCCCCGGGCCGGCGGTCGCCGGCTCGGACTCGGTGGTGCCACTCGTCGGTGCAACCATCGACGTTCTCCCATCCGTGGTCGTACCCGGCGGCGCCGGGCGTGAGGGTCACGGTCCCCGGCGGGTGCCGGGGTCCGGACCGGCTCGACGTCGGGCCGGTGGGACGACCGTAGGAAGCGGGTGTTTCACGTCACGGTCTCGGGCCGTGAACTTCCCATGAGCCAAAACTCTCAGGGGTTCCCGGGGTGCTGTGAGAAGTCCGCCCACCATGCGGACAGCGGTGCCGCGGTCCCGCGCCGACCGGATCGGCGCTCCCGCAGGTGGCGGGCGTCGGGATGGCCGCCGGAGCACCGAGCGTCTCACAGCGGCCCCGATCGTGCTGTGAGATCGGTGCTGCACCCGCGACACACGGCGTCCCTACAGTGACGGACATGACCACCGGACGCCCGCGCACGATCGCCGAGCACACCCGCGCGGCGCTCGCGCGCGTGCAGCCGCTGCCGGTGACTCCCGTGCGCCTGGACGACCCGACGGTCGTGGGCCTCGTCCTCGCCGACGACGTCGCGGCGGCGGCCCCGGTCCCGGCGTTCGACCACGCGGCCATGGACGGGTACACCGTCCGGCTCGACGACCTGCCGGCCGACGGGTCGGCCGTCACCCTGCCGGTGCTCGCCGACCGCCGGCCCGGCCGACCCTCCCCCACTCCCACCCCCACCGACGTTGTGGGCATGAAATCTGCAACTCCGGACCCACCCGGAGTTGCAGATTTCCCGCCCACAACGGCCGACGGCGGAGCAGCCGACGGCGGAGCGGTCCGGATCATGACCGGAGCACCCGTGCCCGACGGGTTCGACGCCGTCGTGCCGGTCGAGCGGACCTCCACCGGACACTTCGTGGCCGGGGGGCCGACGACGGAGCGCACCGTCACCCTCTCCCGACAGGCCCGCGACCACGTACGTCGCGCGGGCACGGACCTGCGCCGAGGCGACCCGATCGCCCGCGCCGGGGACGTCGTCGGCCCGGGTCTGGTCGCCACCGCGGCCGCCGCCGGGCTCGTCGAGCTACCGGTGCGCCGCCGTCCCCGGGTCGCCGTGCTGTCCACGGGCTCCGAGCTCGCCCCGCTCGGGACCACCGAGACCGGCACGATCGCCGACTCCAACTCCCTCATGCTCGCCGCGCTCGTGCGCGCCGCCGGCGCCGACGTCGTACGCATCGGCGCGGTCCCCGACGACGCGGACGCCCTGCGCGCCGCCCTGGACCACGTTGTGGGCATGAAAAACGCGGGTCCGGACCGGCCCGAGGCTGCAGATTTCATGCCCACAACGGGAGTGGTGGACCTGATCGTCACGTCCGGCGGGGTGTCGGCAGGGGCCAGCGACGTCGTGCGCGAGCTCCTCGACTCCCCTGATGTCGCGGACGTCGACGTCGCCACCGTCGCCGTGCGCCCCGGCAAACCGCAGGCCCTGGCCACCTGGCGCGGCACACCGTGGATCGCCGTGCCCGGCAACCCGGTCAGCGCCTTCGTCTCGACCGTGCTCTACGCGCTGCCCGCGGTCCGGCGCCTGGCCGGACTCGACGTCCCGCCCGCGGCCACCGCCCGCGCCGCCGTCGGGTGGCCCAGCCCGTCCGGCACGGAGCAGGTGGTCCCCGTCGTGACCGGACCCGACGGCGTCGCCCCGGCCGGGCCGGACGTGCACCGGCTGTCCGCCCTGACCGCCGCGGACGCGCTGGTGGTCGTCCCCGCCGACGTCGAGCACGTCGCCCCGGGCGACCGGCTCCCCCTGGTCCCGATCCCGGGGGCGCGATGAGGTACGACGCCGTGGTGCTCGCCGGCGGCCGCGCCTCCCGGCTGGACGGTGCCGCCAAGCCCGGGGTCGTGGTGCGGGGACGACCCCTGTTCGACCACGTCCTGGCGGCGACCACGGCCGCCGAGCGCACCGCCGTCGTCGGGCCGGAGGCCCTGCGCCATGCCACCGACCGCACGGACGTCGTCGTGACCCGGGAGGACCCGCCCTTCGGCGGTCCGGTGGCGGGTCTGGCGGCGGGTCTCGCCGCGCTGGACCGGCCGGACGCCCCTGCCTGGGTCCTCGTGCTCGCCGTCGACGTCCCCGGCGCGCCGGACGCCGTCGGTCCGCTCGTCGCGGCGGCCTCCGCCTCCGCCGCCGCCGACGTCGACGGCGTGCACCTGCACCGTGGCGGTCGGGCGCAGTGGCTGACCGGGCTGTACCGGCGCGCGGCCCTGACCCGCACCCTGGCGGGGACGGACCCGCACGGCGCCCCCGTCCGCCGGCTGGTCGCCGACCTCCGGCTGCTCGCGCTGCCCGACGAGACAGGGGTGAGCGACGACGTGGATACCTGGGACGATGTACGCAGGCTCTCCGGGCGCCCGGCGGGGAGCGGCAGCGAGGAGGAGACGCCATGACCGACGAGATCCCCGCCGTGCTCGCGGGCTGGGTGACCGCCGTCGAGCAGGAGCTCGGTCTGCCCGCGGACAGCATCGACGTCGGCGAGGTGCTCGACCTCGCCCGCGACGCCGCCCACCACGTGGCGCGGCCCGCCGCGCCGGTGACGACCTATCTCGTCGGGTACGCCCGGGGGCTCGCCGCCGCGGCCGGCCGGGCCACCCCCGACGACGACACCGCCGAACGCGCCGCCCGCCTGGCCCTGGGCTGGCGGCCCGAGGGGACGTGAGGCCATGACGCTCGTCGACCTGGGCATCCCCCGCCTGCCGACGTCCTGGCGGGACACCTCCCTGCCCGGCGACCGGCCGAGGACCCCGCAGCTCGTGGACTCCTTCGGCCGGGTCGCCACGGACCTGCGGGTCTCGCTCACCGACCGGTGCAACCTGCGCTGCACCTACTGCATGCCCGCCGAGGGGCTGCCGGCCCTGGCGCGGGAGAAGGTGATGACGCGCGCGGAGATCGCCCGGCTGGTCGGCATCGCCGTGCGCGACCTCGGGGTCCGGCAGGTGCGGTTCACCGGCGGCGAGCCGCTGCTGCGCCGAGACCTCACCGAGATCGTGGCCGACGTCGCGGCGCTCGACCCCCGTCCGGAGATCAGCCTGACCACGAACGCCGTCGGCCTCGACTCCCGCGCCGAGGCGCTGCGCGACGCCGGGCTGGACCGCGTCAACGTCTCCCTGGACACGCTCGACCCCGACACCTTCGCCCGCCTGGCCCGGCGCCCGTTCCTGGAGCGCACCCTGGCCGGGATCGAGGCGGCAGCGCGGGTGTTCGACCTGGTCAAGATCAACGCCGTGCTGGTGCGCGGAGTGAACCTGGACCACGCCGCCGACCTGCTGTCCTGGTGCCTGGAGCGCGGTTTCGAGCTGCGGTTCATCGAGCAGATGCCGTTGGACGCCGACCACGCGTGGGACCGCACCGCGATGGTGACCGCGGCCGAGGTGCGCGAGCTGCTCGGGGAGCGGTTCACCCTGGCACCGGACGCCGAGCCCCGCGACGGAGCCCCGGCGGAACGGTTCGTCGTGCGGTCCCGCGACACCGGCGAGCGGCTCGGCCGGGTCGGCATCATCGCCTCGGTGACCGAGCCGTTCTGCGGCGACTGCCGCCGCACCCGGCTCACCGCCGAGGGCGGGATCCGCGACTGCCTGTTCGCGCACACCGAGACCGACCTGCTCGGGCCGTTGCGCGAGGGCGCGCCGGACGACGTCGTCGCGGACCTGTGGCGCACGGCCATGTGGGGCAAGCGGGCCGGTCACGGCATGGACGACGCGTCGTTCGTGCAGCCGGAGCGGACGATGAGCGCGATCGGAGGCTGAGGACGTGCTGGAGCTGCGCTACTTCGCGGCGGCCCGGGCCGCGCTGGGACTCTCGGGCGAGTCCCTCACGATGCCCGACGGGGCCACCGTCGGCGACGTCGTCGGGCGCCTCGGCGCCCGCACGCCCGGGGCCACGCCGGTGCTGGCCCGCTGCTCGGTGCTGGTCGACGGCCGCCGGGCGGCACCGGACGACGTCGTGCCCGACGGCGCGACGGTCGACCTGCTGCCGCCCTTCGCCGGCGGCTGAGCCCGGGGCGCCGGGCGCTCCGCGCCCGGACAGCGCTGTGGGCATGAATTCTGCGGTCGCGGATCGCTCCGCGGCCGCAGAATTCATGCCCACAGCGGGAGAGAGGGGGCTACCGGGCGGCCTTGTGCTCCCGGATGACCTCGGCGGCCTGGGTCAGCACGTCGGACAGCTCCCCGACGACGGCGAAGTCGCAGATCTCGAAGATCGGCGCCTCGGGGTCGTTGTTGACCGCGACGATGACCTGCGAGGCCTGCATGCCGCCGCGGTGGTGCGGCGCGCCGGAGATCCCCGCACCGACGTAGAGGCGCGGGGCGACGGTGACGCCCGTCTGGCCGATGTACCGGTCGTACCAGCCCTCGAACACGGCGTCGCGGGTCGCGCCCACGGCCGCGCCGACGGCGTCGGCGAACTCGTGCACGGGCCCGAAGTCGCCGTCGGTGCCCCGCCCGCCGGCGACGACGATCGCCGCCTCCTCGAGCGTGGGACGGTCCGTGTCCCGCACGGTCTCGGTGCGGGAGGTGACCGTCGGCAGGTTTCCGGCGACGTTGACGACGAACCCCTCGACCTCGGTGGCCACGGCGGTCTCCGCCGGCTGCGGGACGACGGCGTTGGCCCGGACGGTCAGCGCGGCGACGTCGGTCGTGACGCGGCTCGCCGTGTCCCAGGACCCGGCGAAGACCCGCTTGGTGCCGACGATGTGCCCCTGGTCGTCCTCGGAGACACCCGCGGCGTCGATGATGACGCCGGCCCCGAGCTCGCGCCCGGCCAGGGCCACCGCCTCCTTCGCGCCGAACGTCGCCGGCGCGAGCACGACGTCGGCGTCGGTCAGGCGCACGGCGGCCGCCAGCACGGCGGCGACGACGGCGGACAGGTGACGGGAGTCGCCCCGCAGGTCGGCGGGCAGCTCGGCCTGGTGGACGGTCTCGACCCCGTACGCGCCGAGCTGGGCGAGCGCCTCGACGCTCGGCGCCTCCAGGGTCACGGCCTCGACGCGGCCCAGGGTGCGGCCGATGGTGAGCAGCTCCAGGACGCTCGAGCGGACCTCGCCGGCCGGGTCGAGCAGGACCAGAACGGTGCGGTTGTGCGTGGGTTCAGCCATGTCGTCGACTCCGTTCAGACCAGCTCGTGGCGGATGAGGTACTCGGCCAGGGCCTTGCCGCCCTCGCCCTTGTCCTGGACGAGCTCGACGGCGGGCTTCTCCGGGCGGGGCGCGGCGTGCGTCGTCTCGGTGCGGGCACCGGCCGTGCCCACCTGCCCGGGGTCCAGGCCCAGGTCGGCCGCGGTCCACGCCTCGATCTCCTTGGAGCGGGCGGCCATGATGAGCTTGAAGTTGGGGAAGCGCGGCCGGTTCGCGGTGTCCGCGACCGACAGCACGGCCGGCAGCGGGGCCAGCAGCGACTCGGCGGCCTCGTCGGTCTCGCGGGTGACCTCCACGGACCCGTCGAGCAGGGCGATCTTCTTGGCGAAGGTGACCGCCGGACGGTCCAGCTCGGCGGCCAGCAGTGCCGGGACCACGGAACCCAGGCCGTCCAGGGCGGCCATGCCCGTGATGACCAGGTCGACCGGTCCCTCGGTCTCCAGGCGGCGGACCGCGGCGGCGAGCGCCGTGGCGGTGCCGAAGTAGTCCGACCCGGCGAGCGCGTCGTCGGAGACCCGCACGCCGCGGTCGACACCCATCTGGAAGGCCTTGCGCAGCGCCATGTCGCCCTCGGGCGGGGCCACGGTGACGGCCACGATCTCGCTCGACGCCTGCTCGGCCTCGTCCAGCGACTCGACGAGGCGCAGCGCGGCCTCGAGCGCGTTCTCGTCGAGCTCGTTGAGCGTCCCCACGCCCGGGTCGCGGTCGACCCGACAGTCCACGAACTTCCGCTCGGCGTTGATGTCCGGCACGTACTTCACGGGAACGGCGATGCGCACGAGGAACCCTTCCGACGGTCTCGAGGATCAGGGTCGGGGTGGCGGACACCACCCTCGGCCCGAGCCTACTCGTCGCCGCGCGACCCTCCGACACGAGTCCACGTCGGACGACGTCGACGTGACCATCGGCCTCCCACGGTCCACCATGGGTCCATGGAGGCCGCCAGACCGAAGGTCACACCCCTCACCCGTCCCACCCGGACCCGGAGCCACGTCCCCCCGCTCGGGGTCCGTCCCACACCCGACGGCGGCATCGACGTCGCCGTGCTCGCCTCGCACGCCCACGGCGTCGAGCTGTGCCTGGTCGACGTCGTCGACCCGGACAAGGACCAGCACGACCCCGAGCGGTACACCGAACGTCGCATCACCCTCGACGGGCCGACGTACGGCGTCTGGCACGGCCATGTGGCGAACGTCTCACCCGGTCAGCGGTACGGGTTCCGCGTGCACGGTCCCTGGGACCCGGGCGCCGGGATGCGGCACAACCCCGCCAAGCTGCTGCTGGACCCGTACGCGCGGGGCATCGAGGGCGAGGTCGCCTACGTCCCGGCGACGCTGGACGGCGGCGCGGGCGACGACGGCGGCCCGGACGAGCAGGACTCCCTGCCGTACGTGCCGCACGCGGTGGTCATGCCCGCCGAGCAGGGCCCCCGGTCCTCGCAGCGTCCCCGTGTGCCGTGGGCGGACACCGTCGTGTACGAGGCACACGTACGGGGCCTGACGCTGCTGCACCCGGAGGTCCCCGAGGAGCTGCGCGGCACCTACGCGGGGCTGGCGCACCCGGCCGTGATCGAGCACCTGACCTCGCTGGGCGTGACGACGTTGGAGCTGCTGCCCATCCACGCCTCGACCGCCGAGCCCTGGCTCGCCGGCCGCGGGCTGACGAACTACTGGGGCTACTCCACGATGGGGTTCTTCGCCCCGCACCCCGCCTACGCCACGGCGGCGGCCCGCGAGGCGGGTCCCGCCGCCGTCCTGGACGAGGTCCGGGGCATGGTGCACCTGCTGCACGAGGCCGGGATCGAGGTGATCCTCGACGTCGTCTACAACCACACCTGCGAGGGCGGCGACGACGCCCTGCACCTGTCCTGGCGCGGCCTGGACAACACGCTCTACTACCTGCACGACGGCGGCACGCCGGCCCGGCTCGCCGACGTCACCGGCACGGGCAACACCCTGGACTTCCGGCGCACCCGGGTGGTGCAGATGGCCCTGGACTCCCTGCGGTACTGGGCGGAGGTCGTCGGGGTGGACGGCTACCGGTTCGACCTCGCCGTCACCCTCGGGCGCGACCACGACGGCTACAACCCGGACCACCCGTTCCTGTCCGCGCTGCGCACCGACCCGGTGCTGTCGGGGCTCAAGCTGGTCGCCGAGCCCTGGGACGTCGGACCGGGCGGCTGGCGGACCGGCCGGTTCCCCGCCCCGATGGCGGAGTGGAACGACCGGTTCCGCAACGCCGCCCGGTCGTTCTGGCTGGAGGCCGCCCGGGCCGGGTCGCACGGCGCCCCCATGCACGGGCTGCGCGAGCTCACCACGCGCCTGGCGGGTTCCGCCGACCTGTTCGGGCACTCCGACCCGCCGCTGATGCGGGGGCCCGTGGCGTCGGTCAACTACGTCACGGCGCACGACGGCTTCACCCTCGCCGACCTCGTGGCGTTCGACCACAAGCACAACGAGGCCAACGGCGAGGACAACCGCGACGGCACCGACGACAACCGGTCCTGGAACCACGGTGTCGAGGGGCACACGCCCGAGGGCGACGACGCCACGACCGAGCCGTGGTCCGCGGTCGTCCCGCTGCGCCGGCGCTCGCAGCGCAACCTGCTGGCCACCCTCCTGCTCGCCGCCGGTACCCCGATGATCACCGCCGGTGACGAGATGGGTCGCTCGCAGGGCGGGAACAACAACGCCTACGCCCAGGACACCGCGATCTCCTGGGTGGACTGGGACCTAAACGCCGCCGACCGGGAGCTGCTGGCCACGGCCCGCTACCTGGTCGGCCTGCGCAGCGAGCACGCGGCGCTGCGCGCGGAGTCGTTCTTCCTCGGCACCCCGCGGCCGGGCGAGGACCACCCGGACCTGTTGTGGTTCGGCACCGACGGCGTCCTGATGGACGCCGAGGCCTGGGCGGTGGACGGGCGGCGCCTCATCCAGATGCTGCGTCCCGGCCCCGGCGACGACGAGGCCGACGTGCTGTGCGTCCTGCACGGCGGGCTGGAGGACGTCGTGCTGACGCTCCCGGAGCCGCTCGAGGGCGCCGGACCGTGGCAGCGCGTCTGGAGCTCGACCTGGGACACCCCCGACGGACCGGAGCAGGCCGACGAGGAGGAGACCCCGGGCACGGCGCTGGTGGAGTCGCTGAGCGTGGAGGTGTTCGTGGCGCGCCGCTGACGGCACGACCCTGGGCGAGCCGTCCCGGCTCTGCCAGACTGCGCGCATGACAGACGCCGAGGTCATCGTCATCGGGGCCGGGCTGTCCGGCCTGGTCACCGCCACCGAGCTCACCGCCGCCGGGCGGCGCGTGGTGCTGCTCGACCAGGAGCCGGAGGCCTCCCTGGGCGGGCAGGCCTGGTGGTCCTTCGGGGGGCTGTTCCTCGTGGACTCCCCCGAGCAGCGGCGGCTCGGGGTCCGCGACTCGGCTGAGCTCGCCTGGGCGGACTGGCTGGGTTCGGCCCGCTTCGCCCCGGGCGCCGAGGACGGCGAGGGGCCCGACCGGCACGGGTACGCCTGGGCCAAGCACTTCGTCGAGGCCGCCTCGGGGGACCTGCGCTCCTGGCTGCACGCCAAGGGGGTGCGCTGGTTCCCGCTGGTGCAGTGGGCCGAGCGCGGCGGGTATCCCGCCGGCGGGCACGGCAACACGGTGCCGCGGTTCCACGTCACCTGGGGCACCGGGCCGGCGATCGTCGAACCGTTCGTCGCCGCCGCCCGCGAGGCCCGCTCCGCCGGGCTGCTGGACCTGCGCCTCCGCCGTCGGGTCACGGAGCTGGTCGTCACCGACGGCCGGGTCACCGGGGTGCGTGCGGAGATCCTGGCCGACGACGAGGCGGTCCGTGGGGCGCCGTCGTCGCGCGAGGTGGTGGGCACCGAGGAGCTCTCCGCCGGCGCCGTCGTCGTCGCCTCCGGCGGCATCGGTGCGAACCACGACCTGGCGAGGGCCCGCTGGAACCCACGGCACGGCGAGCTGCCCGCCCGGATGCTGTCCGGCGTCCCCGACTCCACCGACGGGCTCATGCTCGGTCACGCCGCCGACGCCGGGGCTGCCCTCGTGCACGAGGACCGCATGTGGCACTACCCCGAGGGCATCGCCAACCACTCCCCCGTCTGGACGAACCACGGCATCCGCATCCTGCCGGGACCGTCCTCGCTCTGGCTGGACGCCGACGGCGGACGGCTCCCGGCGCCCCTGTTCCCCGGGTTCGACGCGCTCGGCGCGCTGCAGCACGTGACCGCCCGCGGGGACGACCACTCGTGGTTCGTGCTCAACAAGGCGATCATGGAGTCCGAGTTCGCCCTGTCCGGGTCCGAGCAGAACCCCGACCTCACCGGCAAGGACCTGCGGCTGCTCGCCCAGCGGGTGCTGCCCGGCGCCGTCGGGCCGGTCGCGCGGTTCGCCGCCGAGTCGCCGGAGTTCCTCTGGGCCGACACCCCCGAGGAGCTCGCCGGGCGGATGAACGCGCTGACCGCGGCGACTCCCGGGTCGCGCGGGCA
The DNA here is from genome assembly GCF_030588085.1 of Isoptericola sp. b408. NCBI lineage: Bacteria > Bacillati > Actinomycetota > Actinomycetes > Micrococcales > Promicromonosporaceae > Isoptericola > Isoptericola sp. b408. The sequence continues at coordinate 1,127,944 of NZ_JAUQYQ010000001.1, read as the reverse complement.
CGTCGACCCGGCAGCGTTGGCCGCCGTCGTCCGTGCCCGCGACGCCCAGGTCGCCTCCGGGCTCGGCAAGGACCCCCAGGTCGTGGCCACGCGGGCCGCCCGCGACTTCCGGGTGGACCGGATGATCCGCGTCTCGCCGCCGCGGCCCCTGACCACGCCGAAGGACGGCCCGCTGCTCGCGGTGCGGCTGTCGGTGCTGACCCGCAAGACCCTCGGCGGGCTCTGGTGCGACCCGTCGGGCCGGGTCCTGCGCGACGACGGCTCCGTCGTCGACGGGTTGTGGGCCGTCGGCGAGGCCGCGGGCTTCGGCGGCGGCGGCGTCCACGGGCACCGGGCGCTGGAGGGGACGTTCCTGGGCGGGTGCCTGCACACCGGCCGCGTCACCGGCCGGGCGCTGGCCGCCGACGGCTGACCGGCCCCTCGTCCTCTGGCCCTGCGCCCGCTGCCGCCTGCCCCCTGGCCTCATGGCCCCTGGCCTTCGCTCCGTGTCGCGGGGTCGTACCGTGCGTCGGGCGGTCGTACTCCGCGGGTACGACCGCGTGACGCACGGTACGACCGGGCGGCGGCGTCCACAGGTGTCCGTCGACCACCGGCTGTCCACAGACGAGCCACCCCAGCCGTCATCGGCCGCCCGGCCGGTGGCAGCGTCGCCCCATGCCGAACGACGACGTTCCCACCGCCGCCCGACCCACCCGGCCACGACGCCCCGGTGACACCGCGCCGGTCCGCCCGCGCGACGTGCCGACGGCGCTGCGGTTCCGCGACGACCGGCGAACGGCCGTCGAGCGCCGACGACGACGGGGCGAGCTCGTGCGACGCCGACGTGGCCGGTACTTCCCCCCGGTGGCCGACGACGGCGGGGTCGCGCTGCGTCGAGAGCGGACCGTGCTGCAGCTGGTCGGCGCCGTCGCCTCGACCCTGCGGACGGACTTCGTCTTCTCCCACGAGACGGCTGCGCTGCTGCACGGCCTGAGTCACTATCGCCTCGGCGAGCAGGTCCACGTGTCCCAGGCCTGGAAGCCGCCGGCCCGGCCGAGCAGCAGACAGCTCCGCAGGCACGCCGTCGACGTCCCGCCCGGCGACCGCACCCTGGTCGGCGGGCGACCCGTCACGACGCTGGAACGCACGCTGGTCGACTGCGCACGGTCGCTGCCGGGCGACCGATCCCTGGTGATCGCGGACTCGGCGCTCCGGGCGGGCGCCGACCGGCGCCGGGTCGATCGGGTGCTGGCCGAGGCGGCGGGGCGGCCGGGTGTCCGCCGCGCCCGCCGGATCGTCGCGCTGGCGGACGCCCGCGCCGAGTCCCCGGGCGAGTCCCTGGTGCGCTGGCACCTCGACGAGCGCGGGTTCGCACCGCCCGACCTCGCCGTCCCGGTGCTCACCGAGGTCGGCACCTGCTGGGTCGACCTCGGGTGGCCGGACCGTCAGGTCGGGATCGAGTTCGACGGTGCCGTGAAGTACTCCGGGGGCACCTACGGCGACCCCTCTCGTCGGCTGGTCGCCGAGAAGCGACGCCACGACGCCCTCGTCGAGGCGGGATGGTTCATCCTGCGTCTGGTCTGGGCGGACCTGACCGATCCTGCACGGCTGGTCGCTCGTATCTCACGTGCCCTGGCATCGGCTGAGGTCCGGCGATGACGCCCGGTCGTACCTCCCGTCGTGCGGTCGTACGCGGCGGGTACGACCGCACGACGGGAGGTACGACCGGGGAGTCGGGGATGGTCGGGGGCGGGTGGGCATGCCCGTCACTCCGCCCCTCGTGCCCGATCCCTGGCGAGCGGCGGCCGTCGAGCTGCCTGGTGGTCCTCGGGAGGGCCGACTGACCGGGGTCCGGGCATGTTGGCGCGCACTCCCTTGCGTGCCTGGCTAGCGTGGGGGGCGTGACGTCGCCGAAGCCCGCCCCGCCCCAGCCCATCGGTCGCATCCCCGTGCTCGAGGTCTCCCCCGTCGTCGAGGGTGGGCGCTGGCCCGCCAAGGCGACGCCCGGTGAGGTCGTCCCGGTCGAGGCCACCGTGTTCCGCGAGGGCCACGACGCCGTCAACGCCACGGCCGTGCTGTTCACGCCGGACCGACGGCTGCACTCCTGGGCACCGATGGAGGACATCGCCCCCGGTCTGGACCGGTTCCAAGGGTTCCTGCAGCCCGACGCCACCGGGGACTGGTCCTTCCGCGTCGAGGCCTGGTCCGACCCGTACGCCACCTGGGCGCACGACGCGACCATCAAGATCCACGCCGGCCAGGACGTCGAGCTCATGCTCACCGAGGGCGCCCTGCTGTTCGAGCAGATCATCACCCCACGCCTGCAGCGCCGGCGGACCCCCGAGGAGGCGGAGCTCCTCGAGCGGGCGGCCCGCGAGCTGGCGAACACCGCACGGCCGGCCGAGGCACGGCTGGCGATGGCGACCACCCACGCGGTCCGCGACGCGCTGCGCCGGATCCCGCTGCGGAAGCTGGTGACGCCCAGCGCCACCTACCCCCTGCGGGTGGACCGCCGCCTGGCGCAGACCGGCGCCTGGTACGAGATCTTCCCCCGCTCGGAGGGTGCCACCCGGTCCCATGACGGCACCTGGCGGTCAGGCACGTTCGGCACCGCGGCCCGACGCCTGCCGGCCATCGCGGACATGGGGTTCGACGTCGTGTACCTCACGCCGATCCACCCGATCGGCACGACGTTCCGCAAGGGCCGCAACAACACCCTCGAGGCCGAGGCCGGCGACCCCGGCAGCCCGTACGCCATCGGCTCCCCCGACGGCGGCCACGACGCCATCCACCCGGACCTCGGCGACGAGCAGGACTTCAAGGCGTTCGTCGACGCGGCGCGCGGCAACGGCCTGGAGGTCGCTCTCGACCTGGCGCTGCAGTGCTCGCCGGACCACCCCTGGGTCACCGAGCACCCCGAGTGGTTCACCGTCCGGGCGGACGGCTCCATCGCCTACGCGGAGAACCCGCCGAAGAAGTACCAGGACATCTACCCGCTGAACTTCGACAACGACCCGACGGGCCTGTCCCACGAGGTCCTGCGCATCGTGCGACTGTGGATCGACCGCGGGGTGACGCTGTTCCGGGTGGACAACCCGCACACCAAGCCGCTGGACTTCTGGGAGTGGCTGCTGGCGGAGGTCCGGGCGACCGACCCGGACGTGATCTTCCTGTCGGAGGCGTTCACCAAGCCCGCGATGATGCAGACCCTGGGCCGGATCGGCTTCCACCAGTCGTACACGTACTTCACCTGGCGGAACACGGGCGAGGAGGTCACCGAGTACCTCGCCGAGGTCGCCGGTGAGCAGGGCGCCGTGATGCGCCCGGCGTTCTGGCCCACGACGCACGACATCCTGCCGCCGTACCTGCAGCACGGCGGGGTCGCCGGGTTCGCCGTCCGCGCGCTGCTCGCCGCGACGGGCAGCCCGACCTGGGGCATCTACTCCGGCTACGAGCTGGTGGAGAACGTGCCCCGCCCGGGGGTCGAGGAGCAGATCGACAACGAGAAGTACGAGTACCGGCCCCGGGACTGGTCGCAGGGCGACGACATCGGCATCGCCACCCTGCTGCGGCGGCTCAACGAGATCCGTCGCGACCACCCCGCGCTGCAGCAGCTCCGCAACGTCACGATCCACCCGACCACGAACGACCAGGTGATCGCCTACTCCCGGCGCGTGCGCGCCGAACACCTGCCGGCCGCCGGCCGGCCCGGAGCCACCCAGGACGACATCGTCCTGATGGTGGTCAACCTCGACCCCCACCACACCCAGGAGTCGACCGTGCTGCTCGACCTCGAGGCCCTCGGTCTCCGCAAGCCCGACGACGTGGAGGACCAGCCGTTCTTCACGGCCCACGACGAGCTGTCCGGGACGAGCTATCCCTGGGGCGCGCATCCGTACGTCCGTCTCGATCCCCAGGTCCAGGTCGGTCACGTGCTGAAGGTGGTGCCGGCATGAGCTCCTCGACGAGCACCGGCGGCGTGGACGTCCCTCGCCCCATCACCCGGCAGATCCCTGTCCAGGCGCTCCCGCCGCGCCGCCAGCCCGAGCCGCCGCCGCTGCCGAAGCCCGGCCTCACCGAGGACCCGGAGTGGTACCGCAAGGCGGTCTTCTACGAGGTGATGGTCCGTAGCTTCACCGACTCCGAGGGCGCCGGCTCCGGTGACCTGCGCGGCGTGATGGACCGGCTCGACTACCTGCAGTGGCTGGGCGTCGACTGCCTGTGGCTGCCGCCCTTCTACCCCTCGCCGCAGCGGGACGGCGGCTACGACGTCGCGGACTTCACCGCGATCGCCCCGCAGTACGGCACGCTGCAGGACTTCAGCCGGCTCATCGAGGCGGCCCACGCCCGGGGCATCCGGATCATCATCGACCTGGTCATGAACCACACCAGCGACCAGCACCCGTGGTTCCAGTCCTCCCGCTCGGACCCGGAGGGGCCGTACGGCGACTTCTACGTGTGGTCGGACGACGACACCGCGTACGAGGACGCCCGGATCATCTTCGTCGACACCGAGACGTCGAACTGGACGTTCGACCCGGTACGCCGGCAGTACTTCTGGCACCGGTTCTTCAGCCACCAGCCGGACCTCAACTACGAGAACCCGAAGGTCGCCGAGGCGATGTTCGACGTCGTCCGGTTCTGGCTGCGCTCGGGGGTCGACGGCTTCCGGCTCGACGCCGTGCCCTACCTGTACGAGGAGGAGGGCACCAACTGCGAGAACCTGCCGCGCACGCACGAGTTCCTGCAGAAGGTGCGCCGGATGATCGACGAGGAGTTCCCCGGGCGCATCATGCTGGCCGAGGCGAACCAGTGGCCGCAGGACGTCGTGGACTACTTCGGGACGAGCGAGGACCCCGAGTGCCACATGTGCTTCCACTTCCCGGTGATGCCGCGCATCTTCTACGCGCTGCGCGACCAGCGGGCCACCCAGCTGCTCGACATCCTGGCCGACACCCCGGAGATCCCGGCCGCCGGGGGGCAGTGGAGCACGTTCCTGCGCAACCACGACGAGCTCACCCTGGAGATGGTCTCCACCGAGGAGCGCGCCGCGATGTACGGGTGGTACGCCCAGGACCCGCGCATGCGCGCCAACGTGGGGATCCGCCGTCGGCTCGCGACGCTGCTGGACAACTCCCGCAAGGAGATCGAGCTCGCGCACGCCCTGCTGCTGTCGCTGCCGGGCAGCCCGTGCCTGTACTACGGCGACGAGATCGGCATGGGCGACAACATCTGGCTGCCGGACCGTGACGCCGTGCGCACCCCCATGCAGTGGACGCCGGACCGCAACGCCGGCTTCTCGACGGCCGACCCCGGCAAGCTGTACCTGCCGCTGAACCAGTCGCTCGTGAACCACTACCACCACATCAACGTCGAGGCCCAGCTGCACCAGCCCACGTCGTTGCTGCACTGGGTGCACGGCATGCTCGGCGTGCGCCGCCTGCACCCCACCTTCGGCACGGGGACGTTCACCGCCTGCGAGGTCGACGACGAGGCGATCCTCGCCTTCGTCCGCTCCGACGACGAACAGCTCGTCGTGGCGGCCAACCTGTCCACGACCGCCCGCTCGGCCACGATCTCACTGCCGGGGATGGAGGGCTGGTCGCTGACCGACCTGTTCGGCGGCGGACGCTTCCCCGAGGTGTCGGACGACGGCACGGTGCGGCTCTCCTGGGGCTCGCGCGACTTCTACTGGCTCATCGCCACACCACCGGACCAGCACGACGACGAGGGGTAGACCAGATGATCGACGTCTCCGTCCAGCACGCAGCACCCGACCCGAGCGTCGGCGACCTGCTCGCGGCCTGGCTCCCGACGCAACGCTGGTTCCCCGGCGGGGCGTCGGTCCAGGCCGAGCCCTGGTTGGCGGTGACGTTCGACCAGGAGGAGGTCGACCTCGCACCCCCGGAGGGTGCGCACGGCGACGTCGTGCTGCTGCTCACGCGGCTCCGCGGCCCGGAGCTGCCCGGCGGGGAGGTCGTGGCGCAGGTCCCGCTCGTGCTCAGCGACCCGGAGGACGTCAGTCTCGGCCACATCGGGACCGTGGAGACCGCCACGGGCGAGGTGGCGGTGCACGACGGCGGGGCGAACCCGGCGTGCTGGGTCGCGCTGCTGCGCGCGATGGGCGTGGCGGGCGACCCCACCACCCTCACCGAGCGCGGCCGGGTGCTGGCCGGCGAGCAGTCGAACACCTCGGTGATCCTGCCCGGCGTGCCGTCGCCCTCGGGCGCCGGCGGGATGCTGAAGATCCTGCGCACCATCGCCGACGGCCCGCACCCGGACGTCGTCGTCCCCCAGGCCCTGACGGCCGACGGCTGGGAGGGCGTGCCGCGGTTCCTCGGCGCCCTCGAGATCGACACCGACGACGGCGCCGTGCACCTGGCGATCCTGTCCGAGCTGGTGCCCCACGCCGAGGACGGTTTCGAGATGGCGTGCGACGTCGCCAGCCGCGGTGAGCCGTTCGTCGAGCAGGCCGACGCGCTGGGCCGGCTGGTGGCGGAGCTGCACCAGCGCATGGCGACGCTGCTGCCGACCGGGCCGCCGCTGGACGCCGCACGGTTCGTGGCCGGGCTGCGCCGCCGCGCGGACCGCGCCGTCGCCGAGGCCGAGGTGCTCGCGCCGCGGGCGGCCGAGGTGACGGGTCTGCTGGACGATCTCGAGCGTCGGCTCGCCGCTCTGCCGGAACCCGTGACGACCCAGCGGATCCACGGTGACCTGCACCTCGGCCAGACCCTGTTCAGCGAGGGCTGGAAGGTGCTCGACTTCGAGGGCGAGCCCCAGCGCTCGGTCGACGAGCGCACGGCGCCCGACCTGCCGCTGCGCGACGTGGCGGGGATGCTGCGCTCCTTCGACTACGCCGCCGCGGTGGGCGAGGCCCCCGAACCCGCGAGCTGGCAGGCCGAGGCGGCGGACGCCTTCCTGGCCGGCTACCGCAAGACCGTGGTGGACCACGCCGGCATGGACGAGGACACCGCGGCGGTCGTGCTCGACGCCCTGGTGCTCGACAAGGCCCTGTACGAGGTGGTGTACGAGTCGCACCACCGCCCGACGTGGCTGCCCATCCCCCTCGGCGCCGTCGACCGGCTGCTGCGGGACTGACCGCCGGTGACGCGTGCGTGTTGCGGACGCGGCCCGGAGAAGGACGTGGAAAGGTGGACGACATGACGCCCGTGCCAGCAGCTGTCGACCCGGAACTCCTCACCGCCGTCGCGCGCGGCACGACCCACGACCCGCACTCCGTGCTGGGCGCGCACCTGCTGCCCGCCGAGGCGGGCGGTGCCCCCGCCGCCGTCGTGCGCGTGCTGCGACCCCTCGCCGACGAGGTCGTGGTGCTCACGGTGGGCCCCGACGGGGAGGAGGAGCACCCGGCGACGCACGAGGCGGGCGGCGTGTGGAGCGCCGTGGTGCCGGCACCGACCGACGACGACGGGACCCGGCACGCCCCCGACTACCGGGTGCGCACCCGCTACGCCGACGACGTGCACACGGCCGACGACCCGTACCGGTTCCTGCCCTCCCTCGGCGAGGTCGACCTGCACCTCGTCGGCGAGGGCCGGCACGAGGAGCTGTGGAAGGTCCTCGGGGCGAACCGTCACGTCTACCCGAGCGCGCGCGGTGACGTCGTCGGGACGTCCTTCGCCGTGTGGGCGCCGAACGCCCGGGGCGTCCGCCTCGTCGGGGACCACAACCGCTGGACGGGCATCCACCCGATGCGCTCCCTCGGCTCCAGCGGCGTGTGGGAGATCTTCGTGCCCGACGTCGGGCCGGGGACGCGGTACAAGTACGAGATCTGCGGCCCGGACGGGATCTGGCGGGCCAAGGCCGACCCGCTGGCCAAGGGCACCGAGGTGCCGCCCGCCACCGCCTCCGTCGTCGTGCACAGCGACCACACCTGGCAGGACGACGCCTGGATGGAGCAGCGCGCGTCCCGCGACCAGCACGGCGGACCGATCAGCGTCTACGAGGTCCATCTCGGCTCCTGGCGTCCCGGCCTGGGGTACCGCGAGCTGGCCGAGCAGCTCACCGACTACGTCGTCGAGCAGGGGTTCACGCACGTGGAGCTGATGCCGGTCGCCGAGCACCCCTTCGGCGGGTCGTGGGGCTACCAGGTCACCAGCTACTACGCACCGACGTCCCGGTTCGGCAGCCCCGACGACTTCCGGTACCTGGTCGACCGGCTGCACCAGGCCGGCGTGGGCGTCATCCTCGACTGGGTGCCCGCCCACTTCCCCCGGGACGAGTTCGCCCTGGCACGGTTCGACGGCACCCCGCTGTACGAGCACGCCGACCCCCGCCGCGGCGAGCAGCCGGACTGGGGCACCTACGTGTTCGACTTCGGCCGCCGGGAGGTGCGCAACTTCCTCGTCGCGAACGCCACCTACTGGTTCGAGGAGTTTCACGCCGACGGCCTGCGCGTCGACGCCGTCGCGTCGATGCTCTACCTCGACTACTCCCGCAACGAGGGCGAGTGGACCCCCAACGTCCACGGCGGACGGGAGAACCTCGAGGCCATCAGCTTCCTGCAGGAGGCCAACGCCACGGCCTACCGGCGCTCCCCCGGCGTGCTGATGATCGCCGAGGAGTCCACCGCCTTCCCGGGGGTCACCCGACCGACGGACGCGGGCGGTCTCGGGTTCGGCCTGAAGTGGAACATGGGCTGGATGAACGACACCCTGCAGTACGTCTCCAAGGACCCGATGTACCGCAGCCACCACCACGGCGAGCTGACCTTCTCGCTGGTCTACGCGTTCTCGGAGCAGTACGTCCTGCCGATCAGCCACGACGAGGTCGTGCACGGCAAGGGCTCGCTGCTGCGCAAGATGCCCGGCGACCGGTGGCAGCAGCTGGCCGGCGTGCGCTCGTTCCTCGCCTACCAGTGGACCCACCCGGGCAAGCAGCTGCTCTTCATGGGCTGCGAGTTCGCCCAGGAGGCCGAGTGGAGCGAGGGAGCCGGTCTGGACTGGTGGAGCCTGGAGGACGCCGGCAACGCGGGCGTGCAGCACCTCGTCCGCGACCTCAACGGGCTGTACCGGGCGACGCCGGCCCTGTGGGAACGTGACTTCGACGGTTCCGGGTTCGAGTGGATCGAGGGCGGGGACGCCGCCCGCAACCTGGTCGCCTACGTCCGCCGTGCGGCGGACGGCTCGCCGGTGGTCGTGGTGGTCAACTTCGCGGGCGTGCCGCACGAGGACTACCGGCTGGGGCTCCCCCACGGTGGTGCCTGGTCCGAGGCCCTCAACACCGACGCTCCCCGCTACGGCGGTTCCGGCGTCGTCAACGAGGGTGACGTCGTGGCCGAGGACGTCCCGTGGCAGGGGCGCGAGCACTCGGCGACGGTGCGGGTCCCCCCGCTCGGCGCCCTGGTGCTCACGCCCCGCTGACCACGGCGGGCGTCAGTACAGGTACATCATCATCTTCTTGCGGGCCTTGACCACGCGGGAGTCGGACGTGCCCACGACCTCGAACAGGTCGACGAGCCGCGCCCGCAACTTCTCCTTGCCCTCGGCGTCGGCCGTCGGCATGAGCTGCAGGAGGCGGTCGAACGCGTCGTCCACCTTGCCGCCGAGCATGTCCATGTCGGCCACGGCCAGCTGGGCCTCGACGTCCGCCGGGGCGTCCGCCGCCGCGGTGCGCACCTGCTGCAGGTCGGCACCGCGGGTGCGCTGCATCAGACGCACCTGGGCCAGGCCGGCCACGGCCTGGGCGTCGGTGGGGTCCTGCGTGATCGCGCGGGAGTAGGCGGTCTCCGCCGCCTCGAGGTCGTCACGCTCGATGGCGTCGTACGCCTCCTGGTGCAGCGGGGGCAACGGCTCCTCCGGCTCCTCGGCCGGCTCGTCGGACTCCTCGGCCCCGCCCGGGGCGGGAACCCGGCCCGTCACGCCGTTCTGCTCGGCGGCCGCCAGGACCTGGTCCAGCACGCCGCGGATCTGCTCCTCCGAGGCCGTCCCCGCGAACAGCGGGAGCGGCTGACCCTGCAGCACGGCGACGACGGTGGGAACGCCCTGCGGCTGGAACGCCGAGGCGATCTGCGGGTACGCGTTGGCGTCGACGCGACCCAGCAGGAACCGGCCGGCGTACTCGTCGGCGAGCCGGCCCAGGGTGGCGCCGAGGTCCGCGTTGGCCTGGTCCGTGGGCATCCACAGCAGGATCACGACCGGGTACGTCGTCGAGTCCTGCACGACCTGCTGGAAGTTCGCGTCCGTCACGTCGACGACGTACCCGCCGGCCGTCGGGGCGCCTCCCGGCTCCCCCGGAGGCGGGGACTGGGGCCGGTTGAGGGCCGACAGGTCGACGGCGCCGCGCGGGCTGAAGCTCGGCTCGGGCGTGGGAGTGCTCATGGGCACATCCTACGAAGTCTGCGCCGACGTCTCAGCCGTCGTCCTTCTTCCGGTCGGTGTTGCGTTCGCCCGGGATGTCGTTGGCGGCAGCCGTGGACACGTGCGAGTACCCCAGCGGGCGGATCGGCTCCTCGGACCCGGCCGGCGGCACGTAGAGGGCGACCTGGTCGGTGTACTCCACGTAGAGCTGGTCGGTGTTGTCGGCGTCGCCCATCAGCGTCTTCTGGGAGGGCGTCAGCGGACCGATCTCGCCGTCCTCCTCGACCGTGACCCGGATGTTGCCGTCGAGCGCACCCATGACCACCGCACCGCCGTCGGACGTGCGCACCGCGACGACCTGGTCGTCCCGGGAGGCGAACGCGATCTTGTACTCGCCGTCCGCCTCCTTGAAGGCGTCCGCACCGCGCACGCTGCTGGCGTCCTTCTGGACCCGCTTGACGAGGTCCGTGCTCTCGCCCGGCAGCTCGAACGCGCCGGCGTGCTCGGAGTCGTCCGGCCCCTTGGCCACGAGGTCCGCGTACTGCGAGAGCGCCTGTCGCGGGGTGGCCCGCAGCGAGTCGTCGTCCGCCGCCACGGCGTCGGAGCCGATCGCCTCGGGGTCGGCGAAGTTCGGCAGCGTCGTGCCGGGGATGAGCTGCACCCACGACCACAGCTTGTAGTTGTCGCGGGCCGAGTCCTGCTGGTAGGCGACCAGGCGCGGCACCTCGAGGTTCTCGGTCGGCTGCGTGATGGTGAAGCTCACCCGGGGCCACGACTCGGTCGTGGGCAGGATCATCGCCTCGAGCTCGGTCGGGATCCTCGTGACGAGCGAGTCGTCACCGCTCTTCTTCGCGACCTCGATCTGGGTGCGGCGCACCTCCAGCGCCGGGCCCTCCACGCGGGGGCGCAGCTGGTCGGGCTTCTCGTTCTCGCTGGCCTTCGTCAGCGACCCGGCGACCTCCTCGACCACGCGGGTCTGCTGCGCCGCGGTCAGCGCCGGTCCGGCGACGGGCTCGTCCGGCTCCGGGGTCGGCAGCTCCTCGGCGCATCCGGCCAGCAGGACGACGGTGGTCGCCACACCGGCGACGGTCGCGCGCCGGCGCCCCGGCCGGCGGGTGGAGTCCTTCATCGCTTGTCCTCGTCACTCGTGTCGTCGTCGCTCGTCGGCGTGCCGGCGGCGGTCGTCCCGCCGAAACCCCAGGTCTCCCGCCAGGCGGAGGCCCTGCGGTCCGCGGCGGACTGCGCGCCGCCGGGGTCCGCGGCCGACGGCGAGGAGGTTCCTCCGGGGCGCGGCACCACGGGGGTCTGGCCCGTCAGGGCGCGCAGGGCGCGGCCCATGCCGCCCATGCCGGACTGCTCGGCGGCCTTGCGCTCCTCCTCGCGACGGCGCAGCTCACGTCGCGTGAGCGGCCGCGCGGCCGTGTCGTCCGACCCGGCGGTGTCCGCCGACGACGCGGGGGCGGTGGGAAGCGCCGGCGCGGGAGCGGGCACCGGCGCGCCGCCGGCGGACGGCTCCGGTGCCGGGACGGGGGCTTCCCGGGCGTCGGCCGGGTCGGCGTCGCGACGCAGGCGCGTGCGGCGCCGGAAACGCCCGGCGACCGGCACCTGGTCGGTGCCGCCGGCCGCGTCCTGCGGGTCGGTGCCCTGCGTCGGCGCGTCCTCCGCGGCCGCGGTCGTGCCGTCGTCGTGCGGGGCGTTCGGTGACGCGGCCGCCGCTCCGGGCCAGGTCCCGCCGGAGCGGGCCGTCGCCGCGCCCGCGCCCGCGCCGACGGCCGGCCCGAACGGGGAGGTGCCGGACGGCGTGCCGGTCCCGGGGGACGTCGTGCCGCTCGAGGAGACCGTGGTCGCCGCCGCGCCGGCGGTGGCGCCGGCGGTACGGCGCTTGCGGCTCCGGGTCGTGCGCCGCGACATGGCCAGCAGCACCAGGCCGATGATCAGGAGCACACCACCGACACCGACGGCGGGCCACAGCAGCGGCGTCGAGACGTCGCGGTCCCAGGTCAGCTCGAGCGTCGGCGCCTCGGCCGGAGCCGCCTCGTCGGCCTCCGCCGCCTCGGCGTCCTCACCCTCGGACTCCTCGGCGGGGGCGGCACCGGTCGCCGCGGCGAGCAGGACCCAGCGGCCCGGACGGTCGGTCCAGCGCAGGCTCACCTGCTCGGCGTCGACGAGCTCGGTGTCCCACATGTCGGAACCTGCGGGGTTCGGCGGCGGTTCGGCCTCCGCACCCTCCTCGCCGTCCTCCGAGGACTCGGCCTCCTCGTCCGCGGCACCGGCGACCTGCTCGGTGGAGAGGGTCTCCCAGTCGCTCAGCCCCGTGACCCGGGTGTACGCGTCCTCACCGAGCCACCCCGCGACGTCGACCTCGCGGCCCACCACCACGGCGACCTCCTGCCCCTCGGGCACGGAGGCCGTGACGGTGACCTCGGAGTCGACCAACCCGAGCACACCCGGGTCGGTGACGACGAGCGTGCCGTCACCGGCGGGTCGAGCCGTGGCGACGACGGAGTCGGACTCGCGCAGGACGGTCGCGGTCGCGACCCCGAACGCGATGGCTCCCAGTCCGGCAAGGACCAGGACGACACCCAGAATGCGTTGCAGCACCGAGCTTCCCTTTCGACGTGGACACCTCAGGATAAGGACGCGCGAGCAGCGGCCGGACGCCGGGTGGCGTTCGGCCGCATCGGTTCACGAACCCTTCACGAGTCCGGTACCAGCATCCTCGACCCTCCCACGCCTCGACCACCGACAACACCCGGACGGGGCCGCGCAGGTGCCGGGGCGGCACGTCCCAGCGCCGTACCTCACCCGCCCACGGGTGTCGGTGGGCCTCCCGGGCCACTATTCTGATCGGTGCCTTCCCCTACTCTCAGCGGTGCCGGGGCACCCACGACGTCCGGAGGTCCTCCCGTGTCCGACGAGCGCACGCTCTTCCCGATCACCATGCGTGGATACGACCGCGCCGCCGTGGAGAGCCAGATCTCCCGTCTCGAGCAGGCCCTGGAGGAGGCACGCCGCAACGTCGAGGCCACCGACTCGCGGGCGATGCAGCTGTCCTCCGAGCTGGCCGACGCCCACCGGCAGCTCCGCGAGAGCGACAAACCGTCGTACGCGGGCCTCGGCGCCCGTGCCGAACGGCTGCTCCGCTCGGCGGACGAGCAGGCGGCCGAGGTGCTGACGCAGGCGAACCAGCAGGCCTCCGACATCATGGCCCGCGCGAAGCTCGCCGCGGGCCAGGTGCGCCAGCGGGCGGAGTCCGAGGCCTCCGAGCTGCTGTCCAGCGCGCGCCGCGAGGCCGAGGAGATCCGCTCGACGACGGCCGCGGAGGCCGAGGGCGCGCTGCAGGGGGCCCAGCGTCGCGCGGAGGAGCTCGTCGGGTCGGCCGAACGCGAGGCCGCGCTGATCACCAGCAGCCTGACCACCGAGGAGAACGAGCGCCGCGCCGGCCTCGAGCACGAGATCGGCACGCTGCGCACGACGGCGGAGCGGGAGGTCACCGAGGCGCGCGTGCAGGCGGACCGGGAGATCGCTCAGCTCCGGGCCTCCGCCGCCGCCGAGTCGGCCGCCCTGCGCGAGGAGGCCGAGCGCGAGGCCAACGACCTCATGGAACGCACCCGCAACGAGGCCGCCCGCATCGTGGCCGAGGCCAAGCACCAGGCGGCCGAGTCCGCCAACTCCGTCACCTCCGAGCTCGAGGACCTGCGCGAGCAGGCGCGGACGACACTCGCCGACGCCGAGCTGCAGGCCGCGCAGACCCGCGAGCGCGTCGAGACCGAGGCCGCGCAGCGGCACGACGCCGCACGCACCGAGATCGAGCGCATCGTGCGCGAGGCGGAGGAGCACGCGGCGGAGGCGGAGAAGCGGGTGGCCGCGGCCCTGCAGCAGGCCGACAAGGTCCGGTCCGAGTCGGACGCCTACGTCAAGGAGCTGGTGGCGGACGCCCGCCGGACGGCCGACTCGATCGTGTCCGAGGCGCGGACCTTCGCCGAGCAGACGATGTCCGACGCCCAGGCGGAGGCCGACCAGAACCGGACCGCCGCCGAGCGCCAGCTCGAGGACCTCACCCGGCGCCACGACTCGATCAACTCCTACCTCGAGGAGCTGCGTGGCCTGCTCGGCACGGAGAAGGCCCGGGAGGTCGCCGCCGAGGCACCGGCCGACGAGCCCGTCGAGGAGCCGGTCGCGTCTCCTGCCGCCTCATCCGCGGAGTCCCCCGCGGAGCCCGCGGCGGAGGAGCCCGCAGCCCCTGTCGTGGAGGCCGAGGAGGACGAGGAGCCGGCCGAGGAGGACAGCTACTCCCGGGACCTGACCCCGGCCCAGCGCGCCCGCTTCGCGTCCACGCAGTCGGCCGACCCGAGCAGCGCCTCGTCGGCTCCCGCGCCCGGCGACTCCCCCGCCGCCGAGAGCTCCGCGCCGTCCCGGAACTGACCGGACCGTCGAGGGGCCGTCGCCGTGGCGACGGCCCCTCGGTGTCTCCGGGCGGCTCAGAGCTGGGCGACGACCCGCTCCTGCAGCGCGGCGAGAGCGCGCGCCACGGCGGCGGGCTCCTCGATCGTGCTCAGGTGCGCGGCGTTCGCCACCACGTGCAGCGTCGCGTCCGACGCCGCGTCCACCATGTGCTTGGCCTCGTCGATCGGCGTGATCGAGTCCTCGGCACCGACGACGACGGCGACGGGACCGGGGAACCGGTGCAGCACGTCCGTCCGGTCCGGCCGGGCCGCCATCGCGCGCTGGGCCCACGCGACCGCGGACGGGGACTGGGAGCGGATCCAGTCGTAGACCGTCGGGTAGAGGCTGCGCCGCTCCATCTGGCTGGTCGGCCCGAGCAGCTTGTCCGGCATCCCCATGACCGCGTCCAGCGTCTGGGAGTCGGCCACCGTCCGCGCGGCGGCCAGCCGTCCGGCCCGCGCCTCGTCGGTGTCGGCCGTGGACTTGGTGTCCACCAGCCCGAGCCCCTGGACGATCTCCGGGTGGCGCTCGGCGAGCGCGAGGGCGACGTAGCCGCCCATCGACATGCCGACCACGGCGCCGTTGCCCTCCCCCGCCGCGCGCAGCGCCGCGTGCACGGCGTCCGCGGCCGCCTCGAGCGTGGGCGGGAGCTGACCCAGGTCGCTGTGGCCGAAGCCGGGAAGGTCCACGGCGACCACCCGCAGGCCGGGCGGCAGCTCCGCGACGACCGGGTTCCACATCCGGTGGTCCAGGGGGAAGCCGTGGAGGAGTACCAGCGGGACGCCCGCCCCGTCGTGCAGGACGTGCGTCGCCAGGGTCGAGGGCGTCATGGTCGTCATCCTCTCGTCGGAGCGTTGCGGAGGTCCGAGGCGTGCTCGACCTCTCCGTCGTAGTGGGTCGGCAGCGGCGCGTGCCCGGGCAGCACGTGCTGGACGATCTCGTCGAGCACCCGGCGGACGGCGGGCTCGCCCACCCACAGGTGCTTGGCGCCGTCGACGCCGATCACCTCGGCCTGCGGCACCCGGGCGAAACGCTCGCGCGCCTCGGCGGGCTGCAGGTAGTCGTCGTGCTCGGGCACCAGCACGACGAGCGGCTTGCCGAACTCGGCCCAGCGGTCCAGGTCCTCGTCCGTGGCGCGGTGCAGCGGGGGCGAGAGCAGGACGGCCCCCTCGATGCTCGGGTCGGCCCCGTGCCGCAGGACGAGCTCGGTCCCGAAGCTCCAGCCGACCAGCCAGGGGCGGGGCAGCTCGCGGAACTCGGCGAGCTCGAGGGCCGCCGCCACGTCGTACCGCTCGGCGTCGCCGCCGTCGAAGGCGCCCTCGGACGTACCCCGCGGCGACGAGGTGCCCCGGGTGTTGAACCGGAGCACCGCGAGGTCGGCCAGCTCGGGCAGGCGCCACGCGGCCTTGCGGTACACGTGGGAGTCCATGTATCCGCCGTGGGTGGGCAGCGGGTGGAAGGTCAGCAGCGTCGCCACCGGGTCGCGGCCCTGCGGCTGGGCGAGCTCACCGACGAGCGTCAGCCCGTCCGCGGTGTGCAGGTCGACGTCCTCCCGACGGGCGGGCAGGACGGTCATCGAGCGGATCTGGTGGCCGGTGGCGGTGTCCTCGTTCATCACTGACCAGCCTAGTTCGCGCCCGATCTCCTGCCCGCCGGACGCGCGCGTCCTGCGACGTCAGAGCAGACGTCGGCGCCGCTGCCAGCAGGACGCGTGCCAGTGCCGGCGGTCCTCGAGGCCGGCCGCCTCACCACCCCACGCGTCACGCTGCCACGCGACCACGTGGGGCGTCCCGGGCGGGATGGTCTGGCGGCAGGCGGGACACGTGTAGGCCTTGTCGCCGCCCGTCACCCGCCGTACCGTCCACTCGCCGTCGTCGGCGCTCTCGTGCCGGATGCCGCCGAGCGCTCGGTCCATGTCGAGGGGCTGGTGCTCGGCACCCCAGGGACGCTTGCGGGAGGGTCGACGTGACGGCATGTCCCCATTGTGGCGTGCGGGGGGAGGAACCACCGGCCGGGCCGGGCCGTTAGAGTGTTCGGGGTCCGTCGACCGGACGAACCACCCCGCGACCGAAGGACTACTCGTGAAGCTCCGTACCCCCGCAGCCCTCGGCGTCGCGCTCGCCGCCGCCCTCGTGCTGGGTGGCTGCAGCGACGACGCCGACGCCCCCGACAGCACGGAGCCGTCGGCACCCTCGTCGGCCTCCGCCGACTCCACCGCGCAGGCCGAGCCGACCGAGGAGGACATCGCCGCCGTCGAGTCGATCGAGGTCACGGGCGAGCCGGGCTCCGAACCGGAGCTCTCCTTCGACGACATCGAGGTCTCCGTCCCGACGCACCGCGTGGTGGACGAGGGTGACGGGACCGAGATCAGCGAGGGCATGAAGCTCACCATCCACTACGTGACCTACGACGCCACGGGCCAGAAGATGAACTCGACCTGGGAGGTCGACTCCCCGCAGAGCATCGTCCTCGGCGAGCAGTCCGACCTGCTCATCTCGCCGCTCGAGGGCCAGTCGGTCGGCACCCGCTTCCTGCTGGCGAACCCGATCGCCGACCAGCAGGGCGAGCCGACGACCGCGGTGAACCTCATCGAGGTCGTCGACGCCTACGAGATCCCGGAGCGCGCCGAGGGCGAGGCCGTCGAGCCCGAGGAGGGTCTGCCCACCGTCACGCTGGGCGAGGACGGCGCCCCGTCCGTCGAGATCCCGGACGGCTACGAGGCCCCGGACGAGCTCGTCGCCCAGACCCTCATCCGCGGGGACGGCGAGGAGGTCTCGCCCGAGCAGACCGTGACCGCGCACTACACCGGCTGGACCCTGGACGGCGAGGTCTTCGACTCGTCCTGGGAGCGGGGCGAGCCCTCGGCGTTCTCGCTGCAGCAGGTGATCCCGGGCTGGACGGACGGCATCTCCGGCCAGACCGTCGGCAGCCAGGTGCTCCTCGTCATCCCGGCCGACCAGGCCTACGGCGCCGAGGCCGTCGAGGGCAACCCGCTGGCGGGCGAGGACCTGGTCTTCGTCGTCGACATCCTCGACGTGGAGTGATGCGGGCTCCGCACCGGACCTGACCCCCGCGACGGCGGGCCACCTGCACGGGTGGCCCGCCGTCGTCGTAGTGTCGGAGCCATGGACACCACCGACCGCGAGGTGCTGACCTGGTCCGACTTCGGCGACGGGGTGCGCCGGCTCGCCGAGCAGGTGGTGGCGAGCGGTTTCCGTCCCGAGGTCGTCGTCGCGATCGCCCGCGGTGGGTTGATCCCCGGCGGAGCCGTGGCCTACGCCCTCGGGACGAAGGGCGTCGGGACGATGAACGTCGAGTTCTACACCGACGTCGGGCGGACCCTCGACGACCCACGCGTCCTGCCGCCGCTCATGGACACCGCGGAGCTGCCGGGTTCGCGGGTGCTCGTCGTGGACGACGTCGCGGACTCCGGCCGGACGCTGGACCTCGTGATGCGTCTGGTCCGGGAGAAGGGCGCCGAGGCGCGTGCTGCCGTGCTCTACACGAAGCCGCGGTCGGTGTACCGGCCGGAGTACACCTGGCGCGAGACCGACCGCTGGATCACGTTCCCCTGGTCGGCCGAACCTCCGGTGGCCGGCGCGGACGACCGGGGGCACGCCTGACACCGGAGGGGTCACCGGCGGGGCACCCCGGACGCGCGAGGGCCCGGCGACGGCCGATGCCGTCGCCGGGCCCTCGTCACGAGCACCTCGGAGCGGGTCAGAAGTCCCAGTCGTCGTCGGTGGTCTCGACCGCCTTGCCGATCACGTACGACGAGCCGGAACCCGAGAAGAAGTCGTGGTTCTCGTCCGCGTTCGGGCTCAGCGCCGCGAGGATCGCCGGGTTGACGTCGGTCTCGTCCTTCGGGAAGAGCCCCTCGTAGCCGAGGTTCATCAGCGCCTTGTTGGCGTTGTACCGCAGGAACTTCTTGACGTCCTCGGTGAGCCCCAGCTCCCCGTAGAGCGACTCGGTGTACGCGACCTCGTTCTCGTACAGCTCGAAGAGCAGGTCGAAGGTGTAGGCCTTCATCTCGTCCTGCTCGGCCGGCGAGAGCTTCGCCAGCCCCTTCTGGAACTTGTAGCCGATGTAGTACCCGTGCACGGCCTCGTCGCGGATGATGAGGCGGATGAGGTCGGCCGTGTTCGTCAGCTTGGCCCGGCTCGACCAGTACATCGGGGCGTAGAAGCCGGAGTAGAACAGGAACGACTCGAGCATCGTCGAGGCGACCTTGCGCTTGAGCGGGTCGTCGCCCCGGTAGTACTCCAGGACGATCTCGGCCTTGCGCTGCAGGTGCGGGTTCTGCTCGGACCAGGCGAACGCGTCGTCGATCTCCTTGGTGGAGATCAGCGTGGAGAAGATCGACGAGTAGCTCTTGGCGTGCACCGACTCCATGAACGCGATGTTGGTGTACACCGCCTCCTCGTGCGGCGTCAGCGCGTCCGGGATGAGCGAGACCGCACCGACGGTGCCCTGGATGGTGTCGAGCAGCGTCAGCCCGGTGAACACCCGGGTCGTCATGAGCTTCTCGGCCTCGGACAGGGTGTGCCACGACTGGATGTCGTTGGACACCGGCACCTTCTCCGGCAGCCAGAAGTTGCCGACCAGGCGGTCCCAGACCTCGAGGTCCTTCTCGTCCTGCAGACGGTTCCAGTTGATCGCGGTGACGCGGTCGATGAGCTTGAGCTGACCGGTGGGTGACATGGCGGGTTCCTTCGGGGCGTGGGTCGACGACGAGGGCGAGCGGCGGCGGGTCAGAGCATGCAGCTCACGCAGTTCTCCACCTCGGTGCCCTCGAGCGCCAGCTGCCGCAGCCGGATGTAGTACAGCGTCTTGATGCCCTTGCGCCAGGCGTAGATCTGCGCCTTGTTGACGTCACGGGTGGTCACGGTGTCCGGGAAGAACAGCGTCAGGCTCAGCCCCTGGTCGACGTGCTGCGTCGCCGCGGCGTAGGTGTCGATGATCTTCTCGTACCCGATCTCGTACGCGTCCTGGTAGTACTCCAGGTTGTCGTTCGTCATGTACGGCGCCGGGTAGTACGCGCGACCGAGCTTGCCCTCCTTGCGGATCTCGATCTTGGCGGCCACCGGGTGGATCGACGACGTCGAGTAGTTGATGTAGCTGATCGACCCGGTCGGCGGCACCGCCTGGAGGTTCTGGTTGTAGATCCCGTGCGCCATCACGGACGCCTTGAGCTCGCGCCAGTCGTCCTGGGTCGGGATGTGCACGCCGGCGCCCGCGAAGAGCTCGGCGACCCGCTCGGTGGCCGGCTCCCACACGGCGTCGGTGTACTTGTCGAAGTACTCCCCCGAGGCGTAGGCGGACTCCTCGAACCCGCCGAAGGCCCGGCCACGCTCGATCGCGAGACGGTTCGACGCCGCGATCGCGTGGTAGGCGACCGTGTAGAAGTACATGTTCGTGAAGTCGACGCCCTCGGCGGAGCCGTAGTGGATCCGCTCGCGCGCGAGGTACCCGTGCAGGTTCATCTGACCGAGCCCGATGGCGTGCCCGAGCTCGTTCGCCTTCTTCACCGACGGCACCGACTCGATGCTCGTCTGGTCCGAGACCGCGGTCAGCGCCCGGATCGCCGTGTCGATGGTCCGGCCCAGGTCGGGCGAGTCCATCGCCTTGGCGATGTTCAGCGAGCCCAGGTTGCAGGAGATGTCCCGGCCGACCTCGTCGTAGGACAGGTCCTCGTGGAACGTGGAGGCCGTGGAGACCTGCAGGATCTCCGAGCACAGGTTGGAGTGCGTGATCCGCCCGGCGATCGGGTTGGCGCGGTTCACCGTGTCCTCGAACATGACGTACGGGTAGCCCGACTCGAACTGCAGCTCGGCGATCGTCTGGAAGAAGTCCCGCGCACGGATGGTCTTCTTCGTGATCCGGTCGTCCGCCACCAGCTCGTCGTACTTCTCGGTGATCGAGATGTCGGCGAACGGCTTGCCGTAGATGCGCTCGACGTCGTACGGGCTGAACAGGTGCATGTCCTCGTTGCGCTTGGCCAGCTCGAACGTGATGTCCGGGATGACCACGCCGAGCGACAGCGTCTTGATGCGGATCTTCTCGTCGGCGTTCTCGCGCTTGGTGTCGAGGAACCGCAGGATGTCCGGGTGGTGGGCGTGCAGGTAGACCGCGCCGGCGCCCTGGCGTGCGCCGAGCTGGTTCGCGTACGAGAAGGAGTCCTCGAGCAGCTTCATGACCGGGATGACACCGGAGGACTGGTTCTGGATGTGCTTGATCGGCGCACCGTGCTCGCGCACGTTGCTGAGCAGCAGCGCGACGCCGCCGCCGCGCTTCGAGAGCTGCAGCGCCGAGTTGATGCTGCGCGCGATCGACTCCATGTTGTCCTCGATGCGCAGCAGGAAGCAGGAGACGGGCTCGCCGCGCTGCGCCTTGCCGACGTTGAGGAACGTGGGCGTGGCCGGCTGGAACCGCCCGGAGATGACCTCGTCGACGATGTCGCGCGCCCGCTGCTCGTCGCCGGCCGCCAGCCCGAGGGCCACCATCGAGACCCGGTCCTCGAAGCGCTCGAGGTACTTCGTGCCGTCGAACGTCTTCAGCGTGTACGAGGTGTAGTACTTGAAGGCACCGAGGAACGACTCGAAGCGGAACCCGGCGGCGTACGCCCGCTGGAACAGCTCCTTGACGAACGAGCGGGAGTACTTCTCGAGGACGGCCGGGTCGTAGTACTCGTTCTCGAGGAGGTAGTCGAGCTTGGCGTCGAGGGTGTCGAACGCGATCGTGTTCGGCAGCACGTGCTGGCGGAAGTACGCCGACGCGGCCTCGCGGTCCTTCTCGAACTGGATCTTCCCGTCCGGCCCGTACAGGTTCAGCATGGCGTTGAGCGCGTGGTAGTCCATGTCGCTCTGCTGCAGAGAGGCGCCCGTCGTGGTCGGCGACGCCTCGGACGTCGTGGCGCTCACGCCGAGATCAGTGACTGTCGTTGCCAAAATCGTCCCAATCCGTCACGGACGCGTTGGGCGTCCTCGGTGGTGCCGAGCAGCTCGAAGGCGTACAGGTACGGGACCTGGCACTTCGCCGCGATGATGTCACCGGCGATGCAGTAGGCAGCGCCGAAGTTGGTGTTGCCCGCCGCGATCACGCCGCGGATCAACGACCGGTTGCCCTCGTCCCCGAGGAACTTGCGCACCTGCCGAGGCACCGCACCGCCCTCGTTGCCCCCGCCGTAGGTGGGGGCCAGGAGGACGTAGGGCTCGTCGACGGTCAGGAAGCCGTCGGCGGGCCGCAGCGGGATGCGGTGCACCGACATGCCGCGCTCCTCGAGACCGAGGCGCCTCACGAAGCGGTGCGTGTTCTCCGAGACGCTGGAGAAGTACACGAGCGAGCCCATGTCGCTCTCCCCCCGTCGGACGTGCTGCGGTGGTACCGGCCCGGTCGCGCGGGTCGAGTGCGCGACCGGGCCGGAGATCGTCAGGCCGTGACGGCCTGCTGCGCCGCGAGGGCGCTGATCTGGTCGGGGCGGAAGCCCGACCAGTGCGTGTCACCCGCGACGACGACCGGCGCCTGCAGGTAACCGAGCTCACGGACCATCTCGAGCGCCTGGGCATCCTCGGTGATGTCCACGACGGAGTACTCGACGCCCTTGCGGTCCAGTGCCCGGTAGGTCGCGTCGCACTGCACGCAGGACGGCTTGCTGTAGACCGTGACGCTCATCTCGCACTCCCTGTCTCTGCCGCCACCGGGGCGGCCGGTCGATGTCCCCTGACAACCTGGCCTCGACGTCCGAACCGGACGGTCGCGGCTGGCTCTGCGGCCCCGAGGGGGCCCTCACCAGGAACGACACCGGTGGAACTACGTCGATGTGATTCACCTCGGAGCCTGCGGCCCCGACGTGCTCTCAACACTACACCTAGTGTTCGCCGCGCACCTGCCCACGACATGTTGTGTTTGTCATCGCTGTGATTTCACCCGTGTAGTTCTCCGCGGAGGCCGTGGACGACGCGCCGCGAGCCTGTGGACCCAGCATCCCAGGAGCCTCCGACACGGCCGCGCGGCGCCGTCCTCCGACCGGCCGTCCCCGCCGGTCCGCCGTGTCCGCAGGCCGCCCACCGACGGTCCACACGGTGTGGACGGCCGGTGTCCACACCATGTGGACGACCCGGGACCGCGGATGCCCCTCGGGTTCGTCGAGACGGAGTGCGGACCGCCCGCACCGGCGTGTCGTCCGCGGCGCGTCGGTCGCTCCGGCTCCCTGCCGTGGCGCGACTCACCCTCGACGGTCAGACGGGGCGGCCGCCACGGCACACGTGCTGCACCCGCAGGTCCCGGTCGACCACGAGGACGTCGGCCCGGCGCCCGGCGACCAGTCCTCCGACGTCGGTCGCCCCGAGCACCCCTGCCGGCACC
Organism: Isoptericola sp. b408; assembly: GCF_030588085.1. Lineage (NCBI taxonomy): Bacteria > Bacillati > Actinomycetota > Actinomycetes > Micrococcales > Promicromonosporaceae > Isoptericola > Isoptericola sp. b408. The sequence goes on along the minus strand of NZ_JAUQYQ010000001.1, from coordinate 1,104,839 downwards.
CACGAGGCGCTCCGGACGGCGGCGACGAGCGGGACACCGGCCTCGACCGCGCAGCGGACCACGTCGATCAGGTGCGCGGTGCTGCCGGCGATCGCCCCGCCCTGAGGATCCTCGGGGTCGGCGAGCCGCGCCACACCGTCGCGGACGACCACGGACATCGGGCCGAGCTCGTAGTCCCCGTCGTCCATCCCGGCCGCCGCCATCGCGTCGGTGACGAGCGCGACCTGGTCCACGCCGACCGTCTGCATCACGGTGCGGACGGTGGCGGGGTCCAGGTGCACGCCGTCGCCCACCAGCTCGACCACGAGGTCGCCCCGCGACGCCGCCGCCAGGCAGGCGGCGACCGGCCCCGGGTGACGGTGGTGCAGCGGACGCATGCCGTTGAACAGGTGCGTGGCGGTCATCCGCGACGAGCCACCGGCCTCGGCCAGGTCCGCGGCCACCTGCCGCAGCAGCGCCTCCGACTGCTCGGTCGTGGCGTCGGTGTGCCCCAGCGACGGCACGACGCCGGCGCGCACCAGCGCCGTCGCGACGCCGCCCGGTCCGGTCACGCCGTCGACCTCGGGCGCGACGGTCATGGTGCGCAGATGGCCCCGGGACGCCTCGCGCAGGTCGCGCACGAGCCGGACGTCGCCGGGGACGAGGCGGCTGGGGTCCTGGGCGCCGCAGCGGGCCGCGGACAGGAACGGTCCCTCGGCGTGGATCCCCGCGATCTCCCCCGCGTCCGCGAGGTCCGCCAGCAGGGCGGCCCGCGCGAGGAGCGTCTCCCGGTCGGCCGTCACGAGCGAGGCCAGCAGCGTCGTCGTGCCGTGGCGCCGGTGCTCCAGCACGGCCGTCATCGCCTCGTCGACGGAGGTGGCGTCCGGGAACCCCGCCCCGCCGCCGCCGTGGTTGTGCAGGTCGACCAGGCCGGGCAGCACGTAGGTGCCGGGCGGGGGTTCCTCGGCACGGGCCACCTCGTCACCCACTCCGGCGGCCGCGGCCTCCTCGAGCGGGCCCGCCCACACGATCCGGTCGTCGGCGACCACGACCGCGCCGTCACGGACCAGTCGGTCGGGCGTAACCACGTCCCCGCGCAGCGCGAAGACGGACGGAGGGCGAGGGCTGTCCTGAGCATCGGAGGGATCGGTGACCATGCACCCATCCTGCCGCACCGCGCTGACCTGGGCCGCGCTGTCTCGTCCGGCTAGAAGAGGCGCGAGTCCGGGTCGTCGACCCCGCGCATGGCGTCGTAGTCCAGGACCAGGCAGTCGATCCCCCGGTCGCCGGCCAGCACCCGGGCCTGCGGCTTGATCTCCTGCGCCGCGAACACGCCCCGGACCGGGGACAGCAACGGGTCCCGGTTCAGCAGCTCCAGGTACCGGGTGAGCTGCTCGACCCCGTCGATCTCGCCGCGCCGCTTGATCTCGACGGCGACGGTCCCGCCGTCGGCGTCACGGGCCAGGATGTCCACCGGGCCGATGGCGGTCATGTACTCGCGCCGGACCAGCGAGTGGCCGGTCCCGAGGAGCTCGATCTGCGCGGCCAGCAGCTCCTGCAGATGCGCCTCGACGCCGTCCTTGACCAGCCCCGGGTCCACGCCCAGGTCGTGGTCGGAGTCGTGCACGACGTCGTACAGGTCGATCTCCAGGCGGTCGTCGGACTTCTGGTGCTGGACGGTCCACACCGCCGTCACGCCCCGGGCAGCCGACTCCTCGTCGGGCTCGGCGGCGGACATCGTGCACGGCGGGCTCATCCAGTTCAGCGGCTTGTAGGAGCCGCCGTCGGAGTGCAGCAGCACGCTCCCGTCCGCCTTGACCACCAGCAACCGGGTGGCCAGCGGCAGGTGGGCGGTCAGGCGACCCGTGTAGCGGGCCGAGCAGCGGGCGACGACCAGTCTCACGCTCTCCCCTTCGTGGCTCGGTCAGACGACGAGGTCGCGTCGTCCGGGCGGGGCGGACTCCAGCCAGGAGGCGAGTCCGGCATAGGCACCCGCTGACATCGTCAGCTCGAAGTCGGTCCCGTCGTACCGACAGCGCACCAGGTACTGGTCGACCTGGCCGGCCAGGTCGAGAGGTGCCCGGCCCGTCACCTCGAGCCGGTCACGACGCCAGCTCCGTGCCGGGCGCGGGGCCAGGGACCAGCACCGGAACCAGTCGATCCGGCCCACGCCGTAGTGTGCGATGCCGGCCGACCACGCGCCGGACGGGTTGTCGCCGGGCCGGGCACCGCACTGGAACGACCCGACCCGGCGTGACAGCCGGCGGAGACGCGAGCCCCCGACGACGAGCACGAGGGCGAGCACGAGCACGACGGCGAGGACCGTCCAGAGCACGTACCCCACCGTCGCCGCCCCCTCAGGCCAGCGCCGACTCGCGTCCGGAGACCTCGGTGACCTCGTCGACGACGATCGTGACGACGTCGTCGTCCACCGAGAGGAACCCGCCGTCGACGTGGACCTCGACGGCGACCTGTCCGGCTGCGGTCGAGACCTTGACCGTTCCCGGCCGCAGCACCGCCAGCATCGGGGTGTGGCCGGCGAGGATGCCCACCTGGCCTTCGGCGGACGGGGCGCTGACCTCGCGGGCCGCTCCGGACCAGACCTTGCGGTCCGCCGCGACCAGGTCGACGTTCAGCTCTGCCATGTCGGGCTCCAGGGTTCTTCAGTCGAGAGTGGTGCGGCGTCGCCCCGCCGCCACCGTGGTGCACGGCAGGGCGACGCCGTCGGGATGCGCGACGTGGCCGTCAGGCCCCGTACTCCTTCTGGATCTTCGCCCAGTTGCGCTCGAGGTCCTCGAGACCACCGATGTTGTAGAAGGCCTGCTCGGCCACGTGGTCGTACTCGCCCTCGGTGATCTTCTTGAAGGCCTCGACCGTCTCGCTCAGCGGGACCGTCGAACCCTCGACACCCGTGAACTTCTTGGCCATGTACGTGTTCTGCGAGAGGAACTGCTGGATGCGGCGGGCGCGCGCCACCAGCGTCTTGTCCTCCTCCGAGAGCTCGTCGACACCGAGGATCGCGATGATGTCCTGCAGCTCCTTGTTGCGCTGCAGGATCGACTTCACCGCGGTGGCGACGTCGTAGTGCTCCTGGCCCACGTAGCGCGGGTCGAGGATGCGCGACGTCGAGGTCAGCGGGTCGATCGCCGGGTACAGACCCTGCGAGGCGATCTCACGGGAGAGCTCCGTGGTCGCGTCGAGGTGGGCGAACGTCGTCGCCGGCGCCGGGTCGGTGTAGTCGTCCGCCGGCACGTAGATCGCCTGCAGCGAGGTGATCGAGTGGCCACGGGTCGAGGTGATGCGCTCCTGGAGCAGACCCATCTCGTCCGCGAGGTTCGGCTGGTAGCCCACGGCGGACGGCATGCGGCCGAGCAGCGTGGAGACCTCGGAACCCGCCTGCGTGAAGCGGAAGATGTTGTCGATGAACAGCAGCACGTCCTGCTTCTTCACGTCGCGGAAGTACTCCGCCATCGTGAGCGCGGACAGGGCGACGCGCAGACGCGTGCCCGGCGGCTCGTCCATCTGCCCGAAGACCAGGGCGGTCTTGTCGAAGACGCCGGCCTCGTCCATCTCGTGGATCAGGTCGTTGCCCTCACGCGTGCGCTCACCGACACCGGCGAACACGGAGACACCGCCGTGGTCCTGGGCGACACGCTGGATCATCTCCTGGATGAGGACCGTCTTGCCGACGCCCGCACCACCGAAGAGACCGATCTTGCCACCCTGCACGTACGGGGTCAGCAGGTCGATCGACTTGATGCCCGTCTCGAACATCTGGGTCTTCGACTCGAGCTGGTCGAACGCCGGCGGCTTGCGGTGGATCGGCCACCGCTCGGTGACCTCGAGGGTCTCGCCCTCGGGGAGGTTGAGCACATCACCGGTGACGTTGAAGACCTTGCCCTTGGTGACGTCACCGACGGGCACGGAGATCGGGGCGCCCGTGTCGGTGACGACGGCCCCGCGGACCAGACCGTCGGTCGGCTTCAGGGCGATCGCCCGCACCAGCGAGTCGCCCAGGTGCTGGGCGGTCTCGAGCGTCAGGGTGAAGGTGTTCTCCTCCTCCCCCAGGCCCGACAGGTCGATGTCGACCTGGAGGGCGTTGTAGATCTCGGGGATCGAGTCCTCGGGGAACTCGATGTCGACGACAGGGCCGATCACCCGCGCGACACGGCCGGTCCCCGGCTCGGTCGCGGCGGCGCCGTGCGCTGCTTCCGCGGTGGTGGCGGTCATTGCTTGCCTCGCTTCGAAAGGTTCGGGTGTGAGTTCGTCGATCGACGGCGTCGGACGTGGTGCGTCACGACGCCGCGAGGGCGTCAGCACCCGAGACGATCTCGCTGATCTCCTGGGTGATGTCCGCCTGGCGAGCCTGGTTCGCCAGGCGCGTGTAGGTACGGATCAGGTCCTGGGCGTTGTCCGTCGCGGTGTGCATCGCGCGCTGGCGGGAGGCCAGCTCGGAGGCCGCGGCCTCCAGCATGAAGCTGAAGATGCGGCTGCGCACGTACCGCGGCAGCAGGGAGTCGAGGACGGCTTCGGGCGACGGCTCGAAGTCGTACAGCGGCAGGGCGTCGTTCTCCCCGGGGACGGCCACTCCCTCGACGACCTCGAGCGGGAGCATCCGCACGCGCCGGGGACGCTGGCTGACCATGTTGACGAACTGCGTGTAGACCACGTGCAGCTCGCCGACGCCGCCCTCGGCCTCCGGGGCGAGGAACGCGCCGAGCAGGGTGTCGGCGATCTCCCCGGCCACGTCGGCCTGCGGGCTGTCCGAGCCGTACGACCACTGGCCCGCCATCTCGCGCTCCCGGTAACGGAAGTACGAGATCGCCCGACGGCCGGTCGCGTAGAGGGCGACCTCCTTGCCCTCGGCCTGCAGCCGGGCCACGACGCGCTCGGTCTCGCGGATGATCGAGGCCGAGTAGGAGCCCGCCATCCCGCGGTCCGAGGCGATGACGAGGACCGCGGCCCGGTTCGTGTCGGTGCGTTCCGTGGTCAGCGGGTGGTCGGTCGCCGTGTGTGTCGCGACGGCCGACACGGCACGGGTGATCGCCCGCTCGTACGGCGCGGCGGCGGCCGTCCGGCCACGAGCCTTGCCGATGCGCGAGGCAGCGATCAGCTCCTGCGCGCGGAACACCTTCTTCAGCGACTGCGTCGACTTGATCCGCTGCTTGTAGACGCGCTGGGATCCTCCGGCCATACGATCAGCCCTTCTTCTGCACGACGAGCTGCTCCTGCTCGGCGTCCGCGGCGTCGGTGTCGGGCTCGCCGCCGACCAGCGGGGAACCGTCGCCCTTGAGGAAGCCGTCGCGGAAGTCCTCGACGGCCGCGGTGAGCGCGTCCTCGGTGTCCTGCTCCAGCTTGCCGGTCTCCACGATGGTGGTGAAGACGTCGGTGTTGCGGCGCAGGTGCTCGATGAACTCGGACTCGAAGCGCTTGACGTCGTCCACCGGGACGTCGTCCAGCTTGCCACGGGTACCGGCCCAGATGGAGGCGACCTGCTCCTCGACCGGGTACGGCGTGTACTGCGGCTGCTTGAGCAGCTCCATCAGCACCGCACCGCGGGCGAGCTGACCGCGCGAAGCGGCGTCGAGGTCGGAGGCGAACATGGCGAACGCCTCGAGCGCGCGGTACTGGGCCAGCTCCAGCTTCAGCGTGCCGGAGACCTTCTTCATGGCCTTGACCTGGGCGTCACCGCCGACGCGGGAGACCGAGATCCCGACGTCGACCGCCGGGCGCTGGTCCGCGTTGAACAGGTCGGACTGCAGGAAGATCTGACCGTCGGTGATGGAGATGACGTTCGTCGGGATGTACGCCGAGACGTCGTTCGCCTTGGTCTCGATGATCGGCAGACCGGTCATCGATCCGGCGCCCATCTCGTCCGAGAGCTTCGCGCAACGCTCGAGCAGCCGGGAGTGCAGGTAGAAGACGTCACCGGGGTACGCCTCGCGGCCCGGCGGGCGGCGCAGCAGCAGCGACGTGGCGCGGTAGGCCTCGGCCTGCTTCGACAGGTCGTCGAAGATCACCAGCACGTGCTTGCCGGCGTACATCCAGTGCTGGCCGATGGCCGAACCGGTGTAGGGCGCGAGGTACTTGAAGCCGGCCGGGTCGGAGGCCGGGGCCGCCACGATCGTGGTGTACTCCAGCGCGCCGGCCTCCTCGAGGGCGCCGCGCACCGAGGCGATCGTGGAGCCCTTCTGACCGACCGCGACGTAGATGCAGCGCACCTGCTTGTCGGGGTCGCCGGAGTCCCAGTTCGCCTTCTGGTTGATGATCGTGTCGATCGCGATCGCCGTCTTGCCGGTCTGGCGGTCACCGATGATCAGCTGACGCTGACCGCGGCCGATCGGGATCATCGAGTCGATGGCCTTGATGCCGGTCTGCAGCGGCTCGTGGACCGACTTGCGCTGCATGACGCCGGGGGCCTGGAGCTCCAGGGCGCGGCGGCCGTCGGTGTCGATGTCGCCGAGACCGTCGACCGGGTTGCCCAGCGGGTCCACGACGCGGCCGAGGTAGCCCTCGCCGACGGGGACCGACAGGACCTCACCGGTGCGGCGGACCTCCTGGCCCTCCTCGATACCGGTGAACTCGCCGAGGACGACGACACCGATCTCGCGGACGTCCAGGTTCAGCGCCAGGCCGAGCGTGCCGTCCTCGAAACGCAGCAGCTCGTTGGCCATGGCGCCGGGCAGGCCTTCGACGTTGGCGATGCCGTCGGCGGCGAAGGTCACGCGGCCGACCTCTTCGGTCGCCGCTCCTTCGGGCTCGTAGGACTTCACGAAGCTGTCCAGCGCGGCGCGGATCTCTTCCGGCCGGATCGTCAGCTCAGCCATTGCTCTTCTCCTGTCGTGGCCGCAGTCTGCGACCGAACGTTCGTCTGCGCCGACCCACGGCCGGCTGGGCGTCAAGTTGTCAGCCGGCCAGCCGGCGACGGGCGTCAGCCAGGCGGGACAGCACGGTGGAGTCGACGACGTCGGCGCCGACCTGGATACGCAGCCCACCGACCACGGCCGGGTCGACCGTGACGTTGAGCTGGACGGCACGCCCGTAGGCACGTTCGAGGATCTCGCCGAGGCGCTCCTCCTGTGCCGCGGAGAGCACCGAGCCGCTCGTCACCGACGCCACGAGACGGTTGCGGCGCTCGGCCGCGACGTCGCCGTACCAGACCAGCGTGGGGACGAACCGACGTCCGCGCAACGAGGTCGTCGCGCGGCGCGCCAGCGCCACCGTGATCTCGTCGGCCTTGCCGGCCAGCAGCGCCTCGACCAGCCCGACCCGCTGCTCGCGGGCCGAGGTCTCGTCCGAGAGGGCCTGGCGGGCAGCACGCTGCCCGACCAGGGCGCGGGTCAGGACGAAGAGCTCGTCCTCGACGGTCTCCAGCGCGCCCCGCGACTCCGCCGCGGCGAGCATGGCGTCGACCGCCAGGCGCTCCACGGCGTCACCGAGATCGGCGTCGCTCGACCACCGCGACCGGACCAGGCCGGAGACGAGGTCGACGACACGCTCGTCGAACCCGTCGGCCAGCACGGCCGTGACGAGGCGCGCCTTGTCCTCGCCGTCCCGCGAGGGGTCCGCGAGCGAGCGGCGCAGCGGGGCCGACCCGTCGAGCGCGCTCACGACGGCGAACAGCTGCTCGCCCAGCGTGGCGGCCTCGGTCCCTGCGGACCGCAGCACCGGCTCGAACCGCTCCTGGGCGGCGGCCAGGGATGCTCCGCTCGTGCCTCGCATCAGCCCTCCTCGCTCCTCGTGGTCGCGACCTGCTCGGCCTCGAGCTCGTCGAGGAACCGGTCGACGACGCGCGACTGGCGCGCGCTGTCCTCCAGCGACTCACCGACGATCTTCGACGCGAGCTCGGTCGCCAGGGTGCCGACCTCGGTCCGCAGCGAGACCGCCGCGGCCTGACGCTCGGCCTCGATCTGACGGTGTGCCGTCTCGACGATGCGTGCCGCCTCGTCGTTGGCCTTGGCCTTCAGCTCGGCGACGATGGCCGTGCCCTCGGCACGGGCCTCCTCGCGCGTCTTCGAGGCCTCGGCACGGGCCTCGGCGAGCTGCTGGTGGTACTCCGCCAGCGCTGCCGCAGCCTCCTGCTGCGCCTTCTCGGCCTTGGCCAGACCGCCCTCGATCTTCGCCGTGCGCTCGTCCAGGACCGCCTGGAACCGAGGCAGGACGTACCGGTAGAAGACGACCGCGATGACGGCGAGGACGACCGACGACCAGATGATGTCGTACCAGGCGGGGATGAAGAGGTCGATCCCCTCCGCTGCCGTTTCTTCCGCCGCCACGATGACCGGGGCGGCGGTGTGCGCCGCCGCCATCACGCGGCCGGGAACAGGAAGCCGGCGACGAGGCCGAGGAGGGCGAGCAGCTCGACGAAGGCGACACCGAGGAACATGGTGGCGCGCAGCTGACCGGCGACCTCGGGCTGGCGGGCCATGCCCTCGATCGTCTTGCCGATGAGGATGCCGAGACCGATGCCCGGGCCGACCGCGGCGAGGCCGTAGCCGACAGCGTTGAGGTTACCGGTGACCTCGGCGAGGGTGGTGACGTCCACTGGGTTTCCTTCCGTTGGGCGTCGGGCCGGTCGGCCCGACGTCGCTGACTTGCGTCTGGGTGGGTAGGTGGGCGTGCCGTGTCAGGAAGCCTGATCCTCCAGGATCAGTGCTCCTCCTCCAGCGACAGGCTGATGTAGACCGCGGCGAGCAGGGCGAAGATGTACGCCTGCAGCAGCGCGACCAGGATCTCGAACAGGGTGACGGCGAAGCCACCCGCGAGGGTCAGTGCGGCGATGCCCTTCAGCGCCGGCGCCGCCTCGAGGAGGAAGAACTGGGTCGCCGCGAAGCAGAGCACCAGCATGATGTGCCCGGCGATCATGTTGGCCGCGAGTCGCAGCGCGAGCGAGAGCGGCCGGACCACGAGGATCTGCACCAGCTCGATCGGCGTGACGATGAAGTAGATCGGCCACGGGATCCCGGGCGGGAAGAGGTTGTTCTTCAGGTAGCCGCCGAGGCCGTGCTTGGCGATGCCGACCCACCAGTAGGTCACGAAGACCCACAGCGCCAGCACCAGCGGCAGGCCGATCCGGGCGGTACCGGCCATGTTGAGGAACGGGATGATGCCCGTGATGTTGAACGCGAGGATCGACAGGAAGATCGTCGTCAGCATCGGGACGAAGCGACGGGCGTTCGTCTTGCCGAGGATCTCCTCAGCGATCTGCACGCGCACGAAGTCGAGGATGATCTCGATCGCGCCCTGGAACCGTCCGGGCACGAGCTTCGCGCGCCGCGCGGCCACCACGAAGACGGTCAGCAGCACCGCCATCGCGATGATGCGGATGATCCAGATCCGGTCGATCTGGAAGATCGTGTCCTCGAAGAGGATCGCCGGCGGGAAGAATTCGTCGATGGACGGCACATGGAAGCCGCCCTCCCCTTCGGAGGCGGCGAACAGCATGGGGGTCGCTGACGTGAACAGGAGGACTCCCGGGTGGTCGAAGGTCTTTCGGCACTCCACGCTGAAGCGGGCACGCCATCGGACCTGGCCGTCATGGATTCGCGGACAGCCTACTAGATGAACTCGGATGGTCCGACACCGAAGGGCCACTTCGGCAGCGGAATCGTGCGGCTTGTGAACAATGGCACGTGCAGCCGTCCCACCTGGGGGCTTCGTCGCAGGTCAGGGCTGCACGTACGGCATCCGCGCCCCGCGCACGGCCTGGTAGTCGAGCAGCGCCGACCCGACCGCTCCGAGTGCCAGCACGACGAACAGCACGTAGGGGTCGTAGAAGTCCGCTCCGCGCAGCAGCACCAGCACGACGACGAGCACCACGATCTTCGCCAGCCAGGCGCCCATGACACCGGCCGCCATGGCGGTCGGCGACGCGCCGACGGTGCGCTGCATCGACCAGATCGTGGTGGCGCAGAAGAACGCTGCCAGCCCCGCACCGACGAGGGCGCCCCAGACGCCCGCCGTCCCGGCCACGAACCAGCCGACGAGGCCGCCCCCGACCACCAGCACCCCGACCAGCAGCAGCGTCGACCGCATGGCGCGACGCAGCATCGCGCGCTCGGAGGACTGGACCTCCTCGTGCGTGCGCCCCTCGACGCCCTCGGGCTCCTCCGGGCGGTCCGGGGTGGCGTTCTGCTCGGTCATGGTCGGTCTCCTTCTCCGGAGGGCGTCGGGGTGGACGACGCCGCCACCGGGTTCGCCCCCGAGGCCACGTCGTCGTCGAGGAAGCGCCCGCGCGTGCGCAGCGGGCCGAGCGTGAGCACCAGGGCCACGACGACCGCCACGACGAGCCAGGCGAGCACCACCTGCCAGCGCCACGCCACCAGTGCCGCCGTGCCGAAGGCGAAGACCGCCGTCCAGACGTACAGGATGAGCACGGCGCGGCGGTGCGAGTGCCCCAGGGCGAGCATGCGGTGGTGCAGGTGCATCCGGTCGGGGGCCATCGGCGACTTGCCGGCGGCCAGCCGGCGGACGACCGCCATCGTCATGTCGAGCAGCGGCAGGAGCGTCACGGCCAGCGGCAGCAGCAGCGGGATGAAGATCGTGGCCCGCTGCGCGCCCGACAGGGCGTCGGTGACGGTCGGGTCGAAGCTGCTGGTGATCGAGATCGCCGCTCCGGCGAAGACCAGCCCCAGGATCATCGACCCCGAGTCGCCCATGAAGATGTGCGACGGGTAGAAGTTGTGCGGCAGGAACCCGAGGCACACGCCGACCAGCACCGCGGTCATCATCGTCGCGAAGCTCGAGTAGTCGGCCGGGCTCGCCTGCTGGGTGAGGAAGTACGTGTAGAGGAAGAACGCCGACCCGCCGATCGCGACGATGCCGGCGGCGAGGCCGTCGAGCCCGTCCACGAAGTTCACGGCGTTCATCGCGACCACGATGACGAGGATCGTGACGAACAGCGACAGCCGGGCCGACGGGATCGTCAGGCCACCGGGCATCGGCAGCGCGGTCAGCTGGACCTGGTTCACGACGAGGAACCCCGCGGCGAGGATCTGCCCCGCGAGCTTCGTCATCCAGTCCAGGTCCCAGATGTCGTCGGCCCACCCGAGCAGGCAGACGATCACCGCTCCGCCGACGACGCCGAACACCTGGGGTTCGGCGAAGACCCCCGCGAGGAACGGCATGCGGGAGGCCAGCAGCACGGCGACGACGATCCCGAGCAGCATCGCCAGACCGCCCAGCCGTGGTGTCGGCTGGACGTGCACGTCGCGGGCCCGGACCGCGGAGATGGCGTTGGTCCGCCGGGCGACCCAGCGGGCACCGGGTGTCGCCAGGTACGTCACCGCCGCGGCGATGAGCATGACCAGCAGATATGCCCTCACCCGGGGTTCCCCTCGGAGGTCTCGTCGAGGCCCAGCACGGGCGCGATCTCGCGCAGCGCCGCGAGCGTCACCGCGCCCTGGCGCACCACGCGCATCTCCGGGCCGGTCGCGTCGACGATCGTCGAGGCGACACCGCCCGGGGCGGTGCCCCCGTCGAGGTAGCAGCCCACCGCGTCACCGAGCTGGTCGACGGCCTCGGCGGCCTCGGTGGCCGCGGGCCCCCCGGTGCGGTTGGCGCTGGAGACGGCCAACGGCCCCGTGCGGCGCAGCAGCGCGAGCGCCGCCGGGTGGTCGGGCATCCGCAGCGCGACCGTGCCGTGGGTCTCGCCCAGGTCCCACTGCAGGGACGGCTGGGACCGCAGGATGATGGTGAAGCCCCCCGGCCAGAACGCCTCGACCAGCGCACGTGCCGAGGCGGGCACGTCGACGGCGAGCCCGTCCAGCGTGCGGGTGTCCGGCACGAGGACGGGCGGGGGCATCTGCCGCCCCCGTCCCTTCGCCGCGAGCAGCGCGGCGACGGCGTCCGCGTCGAACGCGTCCGCACCGATCCCGTAGACCGTGTCGGTCGGGAGGACGACGAGTCCGCCCCGGGAGATCGTGTTGACGGCCTCGTCGATCGCGGGGCCCCAGGAGTTCTCGTCGGTGACATCGTGCACGGTGCTCACTCGCCCCAGTCTGTCACGGTTCGTCGTCCGGACGGTGCGTCGACCGGCTGCCGGGCGACCACCATGCGGGGTCGGCCGGTGAGGTCCTCGGCGGTGCGCACGTCGACCAGACCGGCCGCCGCGGCCAGCTCCCGCGCACCGGCGGCCTGCACCTCGGCGTGCTCCATGACGAACAGCCCGCCCGGCCGCAGCAGCCGGGCCGCCGCCCTGGCGACGCCCCGGGGCACCTCCAGCCCGTCGGCGCCGAGGCCGTACAGGGCCACCCCGGGATCGTGGCCCGCGACCTCCGGGTCCCGGGGCACGGCCGTCGGCGGCACGTACGGCGGGTTGGACACCACGACGTCGACCGTGCCGTCCCACGCGGTGAGAGCCGTGCGGGCGTCCCCCCGGACCGGCCGGACGTCGGCACCGGCGGCACCGGCCACCGCCGCGACGTTGCGCTCGGTCCACCGGTACGCCTCGCGGTCCAGCTCCACCGCGTGGACGACGGCGCCCGGCACCTCCGTGGCCACCGCCAGCGCGATGGCCCCGGACCCGGTGCACAGGTCGACGACGACGACGCTCCCCCGGTCGGCGACGACGGCCGTGGCCTCGTCGACCGCGACCTGGGCGACCTGCTCGGTCTCCGGGCGCGGCACGAACACCCCGGGCCCGACGGCCAGCTCGAGGTGCCGGAACGGCGCCGTGCCCGTCAGGTGCTGCAGGGGCTCCCGGCGTGCCCGGCGCTCGACGAGCCCCGCGAACCGCTCCCCCGGGCCGGGGCCGGCCGGGGCGCCGCCGTCGGGCAGCGGGGCGTCGAGCACGGAGAGCCGCCGGACCTCGCCCCGCGGCACGTCCAGGACGTGGGCCAGGAGCAGCTCGGCGTCGGTGCGCGGCGACGGGACGCCGGCGGCGGCCAGCCGTCGCGACGCCTCGCGCAGCAGGGCGCCGACCGTGTCAGGCATCGCCGGCGGCCGCGAGCCGGGCGGCCTCGTCGGCGTCGACGGCCGACCGGATGAGGGCGTCCAGGTCCCCGGCCAGCACGTGGTCGAGGTTGTAGGCCTTGAAGCCGGTGCGGTGGTCCGCGATGCGGTTCTCCGGGAAGTTGTACGTCCGGATCCTTTCGCTGCGGTCGACGGTGCGCACCTGCGACCGGCGCAGGTCCGCGGCCTCGGCGGCGGCGGCCTCCTGCCGGGCGGCCAGCAGCCGCGCCCGGAGCACGCGCATCGCCTGCTCCTTGTTCTGCAGCTGCGACTTCTCGTTCTGCATCGACACGACGATGCCGGTGGGCTCGTGCGTGATCCGCACGGCGGAGTCGGTCGTGTTCACCGACTGCCCGCCGGGCCCGGAGGACCGGTAGACGTCGATGCGCAGGTCGTTCGGGTCGATCTCGACCTCGCCGGGGTCGTCGACCTCGGGCAGCACCAGCACCCCGGCGGCCGACGTGTGGATCCGTCCCTGGGACTCGGTGACCGGCACCCGCTGGACGCGGTGCACCCCGCCCTCGTACTTGAGGTTCGCCCAGACACCGTCCGCGGGGTCGTCCGGGGTGCCGCGGGACTTCACCGCGAGCTGGACGTCCTTGAACCCGCCGAGCTCGGTCTCGGTGGACTCCAGCACCTGCGTCGCCCACCCCCGACGTTCCGCGTAGCGCAGGTACATGCGCAGCAGGTCACCGGCGAACAGTGCGGACTCGTCGCCGCCCTCGCCGGCCTTGATCTCCAGGATCACGTCGCGGCCGTCGTCGGGGTCGCGCGGCACGAGGACGCGGCGCAGGTGCTCGGCGGCCTCGGCCTCGGCCTCCTGCAGCGCGGGGACCTCCGCGGCGAACGACTCGTCCTCGTCGGCGAGCTCGGCCGCCGCGGCGGCGTCGTCCCGGGCGGTGCGCCAGGACCGGTAGGCGCCGACGACCCGGTTGAGCTCGGCGTACCGCCGTCCCAGGGTGCGGGCACGACCGGGGTCGGCGTGGACGGCCGGATCGGCGAGCTCGCGCTCGATCTCGGCATGCTCCGCCAGCAGCGGCTCGGCCACCGCGAAGTCCTCGGTCACGTCGTCTCCGTCCGGTCGTTCCTCGGCGCAGCGCCGCGGCGCCGCCGGGTCGCGTGTCGGGGGGGCGACCCGCGGATCAGCCTAGAACCTGCCGGCCGGGGCGGGTTCGGAGCCGATCCACCGGGCGGTGCACCCTGCGGCACCGCCCGGACATGCGACAGCGCCGGTGGTCCCGCGGCCGACTGCCCCTGGAGAGGTTGTCGGGCGGACCACCGGCGCTGCCGGAGGTGCTACTTGTCCTTCTTGCCGTAGCGCGCCTGGAACCGGGCCACGCGGCCACCGGTGTCGAGGATCTTCTGCTTGCCCGTGTAGAACGGGTGGCAGGCGCTGCAGACGTCGGCGTTGATCTTGCCGGAGGTCTCCGTGCTGCGGGTCACGAAGGTGTTGCCGCAGGTGCAGGTGACCTCGGTGAGGACGTACTCGGGGTGGATACCGCTCTTCATGATGCTCCTTGGTGTGATGCCTCCGGGTCGCCTCGCAGGACCGCGAGCCGTGAACCGGCAGGCCGACGAACCATTGTGCCAGAACACCTGTCCTGGCGGGGATGTTCCCGGGTGTGACCTCAGACGGTCTCGCCGGGACGGTCGTCCGTGAGGCCGGACGGCGTGGTCTTCTGGACCTGGAGCAGGAACTCGACGTTGCTCTTGGTGTCCTTGAGCTTGCCGAGCAGCAGCTCGATGGCCTGCTGCTGGTCCAGTGCGCCCATGACGCGACGCAGCTTGTAGACGATGCCGAGCTCCTCCTTGGACATGAGGATCTCCTCGCGGCGGGTGCCGGACGCGTTGACGTCCACCGCCGGGAAGATCCGCCGGTCCGCGAGGTTGCGCGACAGCCGCAGCTCCATGTTGCCGGTGCCCTTGAACTCCTCGAAGATCACCTCGTCCATCTTCGAGCCCGTCTCGACCAGCGCCGAGCCCAGGATGGTCAGCGAACCGCCCTCCTCGATGTTGCGCGCGGCACCGAAGAACTTCTTCGGCGGGTAGAGCGCCGCGGCGTCCACACCGCCGGAGAGGATCCGGCCCGAGGCCGGGGCCGCCAGGTTGTAGGCGCGCGACAGGCGGGTGATGGAGTCGAGCAGCACCACGACGTCCTGGCCGAGCTCGACCAGGCGCTTGGCACGCTCGATCGCGAGCTCGGCGACGATCGTGTGGTCCGAGGCGGGGCGGTCGAACGTCGAGGCGATGACCTCGCCCTTGACGGTCCGCTCCATGTCGGTGACCTCTTCGGGCCGCTCGTCCACGAGCACCACCATCAGGTGGACCTCGGGGTTGTTGGCCGTGATGGCGTTGGCGATCTGCTGCATGATGATCGTCTTGCCGGCCTTGGGGGGCGAGACGATCAGACCACGCTGGCCCTTGCCGACCGGGGCGACGATGTCGATCACCCGCGGGGTCAGGCGGGTCGCCTCGGGGTTCTCCAGGCGCAGGCGCTCCTGCGGGTACAGCGGGGTCAGCTTCGTGAACTCGGGACGCTGACGCGCCTCCTCCGGCGTCATCCCGTTGACGGTGTCGAGACGCACCAGCGCGGAGAACTTGTTGCGCGCGTTCTTGCCGCCCCCGCCCCCGCCGCTGGGCGGCTCCTCGCCGTCACGGGGCTGCCGGATGGCGCCCACGACGGCGTCGCCGCGGCGCAGCCCCGACTTGCGGACCTGGTTCATCGAGACGTAGACGTCCTTCGGCCCGGGCAGGTAGCCGCTGGTCCGCACGAACGCGTAGTTGTCGCGGATGTCGAGGATGCCCGCGACGGGGAGCAGCACGTCGTCCTCGCGGACCTCCGGCTCCTCCAGGGGCATGTCCGGCCCGTTGCCACCGCGGCCCCCGCGGTTGCGGCGCCGGTCGCGACCGCGGTCGCGGCCGCGACGACGGCGCGAGCCGGACTTCTCCTGCTGGTCGCCCTGCTGGCGGCCCTGGCCGCCCTGCTGACGACCCTGGTCGCCGCGGTCTGCGGACCGGTCGTCCTGACGGTCCTGACCGCCGCGGCCGCGGCCGCCCTCGCCGTCGCCCTTCGGGCCGGAGCCCGACTCCTGGCGGTCCGGCCGGGACTGGCGCTCCTTCGGCGCGGCGACGGCGTCGGCGAGCTCGGCGAGCCGCGCCTCACGGTCGTTCGTCGGGCCGGCGCCCTCCTGCGGGCCGCCGTCGACCCGCTGCTCCTGCCCGGTGGCGGCGCCGGAGCTGCGCACCGCGCGGCGGCGGCGCGGGGCGTCCTCCGCGGGCGCCTCGCTGCGGACCGAGGGAGCCGCGGTCGACGCGGCCGCGACGGGCTCGGCGGAGACGGGCTTGCCCGCTCCGGCCCCGCGACCGGCGTCGTCCTGGCGGTTGCCGCCGGAGGAGCGACGGGAGCGGATGGCGTCGGCCAGGTCGCTCTTGCGCATCCGGCTGGTTCCCTTGACGCCCAGCTGGGACGCCATCGCCTGGAGCTCGGCAAGCTTCATCGAGCTCAGGTTGTCGGTGGTGTTCGTCACGAAGGACCCTTCCCCCTCGTATGCGGTCCTGCGGGGCGTCCGCTCGGACCGGGGTGGCGGGCGACCGGGTGCAGGGGGCACCCGGACGCGAAACCTCGCATCAGTGGTACGACGACGTCGGCTGACGGGGTTGCTGACGGCCTCCGGCGCAGGACCCGACGAGCGGGCTGCGGTGGGGCAACGGACGGACGCATCGTGCAAACCATCATCACGTGACGATGCCGACGTGGGTCAGGAACGACAACCTCATGCTCGTCCTGCCACCGTCCCGAAGGCTTGGTCCATGCTACCACTCCTGCACACCGCTCCCGTGACGTCGATGCCGGGCCGCCAGGCACGCCAGCCCGCCATCCCGTCGACGAGGTCGGCGAGCAGACGGTCGAGACCGGCCGTCTGCCGCTCGGCCGCCAGCACCAGCACCGTCGGCCCCGCGCCGGAGACGGTCGCGGCGAACCCCTCGGCGCGCAGCGCACGCACGAGCTCCGCGGTCCCCGCCATCACCTCGGCCCGGTAGTCCTGGTGGATCCGGTCCTCCGTGGCGTCCAGCAGCAGCTCGGGACGGCGCGCCAGCGCCTCGACCAGGAGCGCCGCGCGGCCGGCCGTGAAGGCGGCGTCGGCGTGCGGCACCTGGGCGGGCAGGACGCCCCGCGCCCGGCTCGTCGAGAGCCGGGTGTCGGGCACCAGGACCGTGGCGGTGACCCGGGGGTCCACCTCGAGGTCGACGGCCCGCGGTCCCTGCGGTCCGGACCAGGCCACGGTGGCTCCGCCGCGCAGCGCCGGCGCGGCGTTGTCCGGGTGTCCCTCGAACTCCGTCGCGATGCCGAGCATGGCCGTCACGTCCAGGGCCTGCGGGTCCGCGAGCAGACCGCGCGCCGCGACGATCCCCGAGACCACGGCCGCGGCGGACGACCCCAGACCGCGGCCGTGCGGGATGCGGTTCGTGCACCGCATGCGCAGCCCGGTCAGCGGAGCGCCGGCGAGCTCGAGCGTGTGCCGCAGGGCCCGCACCACCAGGTGCTCCTCGCCGTCGGGCACCTGGCCGGCGCCCTCCCCGACGACCTCCACGCTGATCTCGTCGCTGGCGAGCAGGTCCACCTCGATCTCGTCGTGCAGGCCCAGCGCCAGGCCGAGGGCGTCGAACCCCGGACCGAGGTTGGCGCTGGTGGCCGGCACCCTCACGACCACGCGATCCGCACCGAGCTGCATCTCAGCCCAGCCCGAGGGCGTCGGCGACCGCCACGACGTCGGCCCCCACCCGGGTCGGGGTCACGTCGCCGCCGTCGGGCGTGCGCAGGGCCCACTGCGGGTCCTTCAGCCCGTGCCCGGTGACGGTGACCACCACCCGCGCACCGGCCGGCACCAGGCCGCGCTCGGCACGGGAGAGCAGCCCGGCGACGCCCGCGGCCGAGGCCGGTTCGACGAAGACGCCCACGTCGGCGGACAGCACCCGGTGCGCGGCGAGGATCTCGGCGTCGGAGACCGCCTCGATGAACCCCCCGGAGTCGTCCCGGGCCGCCTCGGCCTGCGCCCAGGAGGCGGGGTTCCCGATGCGGATCGCGGTGGCGATCGTCTCGGGGTCGACGGGGTGGCCCGCGACGATGGGTGCGGCGCCGGCCGCCTGGAAACCCCACATCGCGGGGGTGCGCGTCGCCACCGCGACCGGCGCGGCACCCGGGCCGTCCTCGCTCGTCGGGATACCGGCGTACTCGCGGTACCCCTTCCAGTAGGCCGTGATGTTCCCGGCGTTGCCGACCGGCAGCGCGTGGATGTCGGGAGCGTCGCCCAGGGCGTCGACCACCTCGAAGGCCGCGGTCTTCTGCCCCTCGATGCGGTCCGGGTTGACCGAGTTGACGAGCTCGACCGGGTAGGCCTCGGCCAGCTTGCGCGCCACCACGAGGCAGTCGTCGAAGTTGCCGTCGATCTGCAGCAGCTGGGCACCGTGCGCGACCGCCTGGCTCAGCTTGCCCATCGCGATCTTGCCCTCCGGCACCAGCACGGCGCAGACCATGCCGGCGCGGGTGGCGTACGCGGCGGCCGACGCCGAGGTGTTCCCGGTGGAGGCGCACACGACGGCCTGCGCGCCGCGTGCGGCAGCCGTGGAGATCGCCGTCGTCATCCCCCGGTCCTTGAACGAGGCGGTCGGGTTCATGCCCTCGACCTTGACGAACACCTCCGCGCCGGTGCGCTGAGAGAGCGCGGGCGCCTCGACGAGGGGGGTGCCGCCCTCGCCGAGGGTCACGATCTTCTCGGCGACGTGGGCCGGCAACCGGTCGGCGTACTCGGTGATGACACCCCGCCACTGATGGGCCGGCATGCTCAGACTCCCTCGACTCGCAGGACGGACGTGATCTGACGGACGGGCTCCAGGTCGCGCAGGGCGGACACCGTCGCGGCGAGCGACGCCTCCCGGGCGGCGTGGGTGGTGATGACGAGGCGGGCCACGGGCTCGCCCTCGTCCCGCACCGCACCCGGCGCGGGCTCCGAGGCGGGCTCGGCCTCGAACGGTGCGGTGAGGGCCTCGCTCTGGCGCACGGTGTCGATGGACACGCCGTGGTCCGCCAGCACGCCGGCGACCTGGGCGAGCACACCGGTGCGGTCCGCCACCTCGAGCCGCACCTGGTAGCGCGTGATCGCCGCGTCGGCCGCCAGGACCGGCAGCGAGGCGTACGCCGACTCGTGCGGGCCCTTGCCGCCGATCAGCCGGTCGCGGGCTGCCGAGACGACGTCGCCCAGCACCGCCGAGGCCGTGGGACGCCCACCGGCGCCCTGGCCGTAGAACATCAGCGGACCGGCACCCTCCGCCTCCACGAAGACGGCGTTGAACGCCCCGCGCACGGCGGCCAGCGGGTGGTCGGTCGGCACCAGCGCCGGGTGGACCCGCGCTGCGACGCCCTCGTCGGTGCGCTCGGCGATGGCGAGCAGCTTGAGCACGTACCCCGTGCGGCGGGCCCACTCGACGTCGTCCCGGGTGATGTGGCGGATGCCCTCGCGGGCCACCTGGTGGATCGACACGCGGGTGTGGAACGCGAGCGAGGCGAGGATGGCCGCCTTGGCCGCGGCGTCGTAGCCGTCGACGTCGGCCGTGGGGTCGGCCTCGGCGTACCCGAGCTCCTGGGCGCGCTTGACGACGTCCTCGAGGTCGAGCCCCTGCGTGGTCATCTCGTCCAGCACGTAGTTCGTGGTGCCGTTGACGATGCCGAGCACCCGCTGGACCTGGTCCCCGGCCAGCGACTCTCGCACGGGTCGGACGATCGGGATGGCACCCGCGACGGCGGCCTCGAAGGAGAGGTCGGCGCGGGCGGTGTCCGCCGCCTCGAACAGCACCGGCCCCTGCTCGGCGAGCAGCTGCTTGTTGGCGGTGACGACGCTGGCGCCCCGCTCGAGAGCCCGCAGGATCAGGGTGCGGGCCGGCTCGATGCCGCCCATCAGCTCGACCACGACGTCGGCCGCGTCGACGAGCGCCTCGGCGTCCTCGGTCAGCAGCGCCGCCGGGACGCCCTCGCGCTCCCGCGAGGCGTCCCGCACGGCGATGCCCACCACTTCGAGCGGCGCACCGGCCCGGGCCGCCAGCTCGGCGGAGTTCTCCAGCAGGCCGTGGGCGACCTCGGTGCCGACCACGCCGCACCCGAGCAGAGCGACGCGCAGGGGGCGTCGCTCACGGCGGTCAGGGTCCGACGGCGCCGTCACGGCGGGCCGGTGGTCTGCAGCGGGCACGGGGCCACCTTCACTTCGAACGTGCGGGATCGAGGCTCAGGATAGCCGCGCACGGATCCCGGCCGGACACGCCGTCCGCATCGTGACGCCGATCGTTGGAACGGCGGTCCCGGACATCACGATCCGGTCACAGTGTGATGCCATGCACACTTGCCCGATACACCTGTGTCACACATCACGCTTAGTGTGTGCGCCACATCAACCCAATCTGGGAGGACACTGTGCGCATCACCATGCGACGACGCCCGGTCGTGGGCGCGCTCGCCGCGTTCGGCCTCGCTGCCACCACCGTGGCGCTGCCGAGCATCGCGACCGCAAACGACCCCGACGGCCCGGAAGCCCTGGCCCCGGTGCACACCGCCCCGGCCGGCGACGAGGACACGCTGGTCAACGAGACGCCCGGCGCCTGGTTCGTCGAGCTGGAGAGCCCGCCGACCGCCCAGGGCAGCTCGCGCGCCCAGGTGGGCCGCGAGCACTCCGCGTTCAAGGACGCGGCCGGCGCGGCCGGCGTCGACTACACCGAGCGCGAGGAGTTCACGAGCCTGTTCAACGGGTTCTCCATCGACATGGACAGCTCGCAGCTCGGCCGCCTCCAGGCGACCAAGGGCGTCAAGGCCATCTACCCGATGGTCCAGCTCTCCGTGCCGGAGCCGCAGACCGCGGCGATCCCCGACATGGCGACGGCTCTCGCGATGACCGGCAGCGACGTGGCGCAGAACGAGCTGGGCCTCACCGGCGCCGGCGTCAAGGTCGCCGTGATGGACACCGGCATCGACTACGCCCACCCCGACTTCGGCGGCGGCGAGTTCCCGACCGAGCGCGTGGCCTACGGGTACGACTTCGTCGGTGACGCCTACGACGCCGGGTCCCCCGACGCCGACGCGCGTGTCCCCCAGCCCGACGGCGACCCGATGGACTGCCAGGGTCACGGCACCCACGTGGCCGGCATCGTCGGTGCCGACGGCGACGTCGTCGGCGTGGCCCCCGAGGTCACCTTCGGCGCCTACCGGGTGTTCGGCTGCGAAGGCTCCACCGAGGCCGACATCATGATCTCCGCCATGGAGATGGCCCTCGAGGACGACATGGACATCCTCAACATGTCCATCGGCTCGGCCTTCACCTGGCCCAGCTACCCGACGGCGAGCGCCTCGAACGCCATGGTGGACGCGGGCATGATCGTCGCCGCCTCCATCGGCAACTCCGGCCGCTCCGGCGTCTACTCGGCCGGCGCCCCGGGCGTCGGCGAGAAGGTCATCGGCGTCGCGTCGGTCGACAACACCAACACCGACGCCGCCAAGGCGGTCGCGAACCCCTCGGGCGAGCCGGTGGCCTACACGGTGCTCTCCACCGTGGCCGCTCCGACGGCCGGTGAGACCACCGACGCGATGGTCCACGTCGGTCGCGGCTGCGTCGACACCCTCGGCGACACCCTGCTCGCCGACCCCACGGGCATGACCGCCCTGGTCGACCGCGGCAGCTGCACGTTCGAGGAGAAGTACGCCTCCGCGGTGGCCGCCGGTGCGACCGCCGTCGTCATCGCGAACAACATCCCCGGCCTGTTCAACGGCGGCGGGGTCACCGACCAGGGTGTCCCCGGCGTCGGCATCAGCCTCGCCGACGGCGACATGCTCAAGGCGCAGATGGACGCGGGCGAGACCGTCACGCTCACCTGGACCGACGAGACGGTCTCGGTCGTCAGCCCCACGGGTGGCGAGAAGAGCGACTTCAGCTCCTACGGCCTGGCTCCGGACCTGTCCCTCAAGCCGGACCTGGCCGCGCCGGGTGGCAACATCCGCTCGACGTACCCGCTGGCCAAGGGCGGCTACGCCACGCTGTCGGGCACCTCGATGGCCGCTCCGCACGTCGCCGGCGCCGCCGCGCTGCTGCTCGAGGCGGACCCGGAGATCGCCGCCACCGAGATGCGGGACCTGCTGCAGAACACGGCCGAGCCGATCCTGTATGCCGGTGCCTACGTCGAGACCGTGCACGGCCAGGGTGCCGGCCTGATCGACGTCCCGGCCGCCTACGCCGCGACGACCTCGGTCACCCCGGCGAAGATCTCGCTCGGTGAGTCCGTCGTCGACCGGGTCGACGGCGAGCCGGTCTTCGAGCCGGTCACGACGACGCTGACCGTCGCGAACGACTCCGACGCCGAGGTGACCTACACCATGGGCCACACCACGGCGCTGGCGACCTACGGCGACACCTTCGCCCCGACGCTCTCGACCATCGCCGGCACGGCGGAGTTCTCGGACACCGAGGTCACCGTGCCTGCCGGGGAGTCGGCCGAGGTCGACGTCACGATCACCTCGCCGGGCTTCGACGGCTACCAGGTGCTCTACGGCGGGTTCATCGAGATCACCGGTGACGACGGCTCGGAGACCTCGGTCCCCTACGCCGGCTTCGACGGCGACTACCAGGACATCGAGGCGATCACCCCGATCGACCTCGGCGACGGCGAGATGGTCGACGTCCCGTGGATCTCGCGGATCTCGGAGTGCGCCGAGTTCGTCGAGTTCGACTGCATCGACCCGATGGGCTCGTACAGCGAGGCCGGCGGCGAGACCTTCTCCCTCGAGTGGGTCGACGGTCTGCCGGACTACCCGTACGTGCTGGCCCACTTCGACCACCAGGTCGAGGACTTCACGCTGACGGTCATCGACTCGAAGGACCGCGTCAAGGGCTCCTTCACGGTCGCCGCGGACCTGGGGCCGCTCGGTCGCAACGAGTCGTCCACCGGTGTCCAGGCGTTCGTCTGGGACGGCACCGTGACGAAGGCCAGGGGCAACACCACCGTCACCAAGGATCTGAAGGACGGCGAGTACAGCCTGAAGATCGACGCCCTCAAGGCGAACGGTGACCGGTCGAACCCCGACCACTGGGAGACCTGGACGTCCCCCGAGTTCACCATCGACCGTCCCTGACGGTCCGCACGACGAACGGCCCCGTCCCCTGCTGCAGGGGGGCGGGGCCGTTCCGCGTCGGTGGGAGCTCGTCCGGAGGCTGTCCTGACTCGGCGCGCTTCGTCCTGACTCGCGGAAAGGCGGCCTGACTCGCGGCGAAGTGTCCTGAGTCGCGGGAGGGGGTGACCGGGTCAGCCGAGGTCGAGCGCCAGCAGGTCCTCGACCGTCTCGCGCCGCACCAGGACCCGCGACGAACCGTCCGCCACGGCGACGACCGGGGGGCGGGTCAGCGCGTTGTAGTTGGACGCCATCGACCGGCCGTAGGCACCCGTCGCCGCCACCGCCAGCAGGTCGCCGGCGCTGACGTCGGCGGGCAGCAGGACCTCGTGCACCACGATGTCGCCGCTCTCGCAGTGCTTTCCCACCACCCGGGACAGGACCTTCGCGGCGTCGGAGACGCGCCCGACGAGCTCCGCGTGGTAGTCCGCGCCGTACAGGGCCGGGCGGATGTTGTCGCTCATCCCGCCGTCGACGGACACGTAGAGCCGCGAGAAGGTCTCGTCGTCCGCGCCGCTGCCGGAGACCGTCACCGGTTTGACCGTCCCGACGGTGTAGAGCGTCAGCCCCGCGGGTCCGACGACGGCCCGCCCGGGCTCGATGGAGAACCGCGGCAGCGGCGTGCCGAGCTCGGTGCACACGGCGGCGACCGCCGCGGCCACGTCCTGCGCCACCGGTGCGGGTTCCAGCGCCTCGTCGGCGGGCAGGTAGGCGATGCCGTACCCGCCGCCCAGGTCGACCTCCTCGACGAGCACACCCGTGCGACCAGCCAGGTCGGCGCGCAGCTGCAGCACGACCCGCGCCGCGGCCTCGAAGCCCGAGGGGTCGAGGATCTGGGACCCGATGTGCGAGTGGATGCCGAGCAGCTCGAGCTCGGGCCGCGCCACGATCGCCTCGAGGGCCGCGAGCGCCGGGGAGGTCTCGCCGTCGTCGCCCGCCGTGACCGACAGGCCGAACTTCTGGTCCTCGTGGGCGGTGGAGATGTACTCGTGCCCACCGGCGTGCACGCCGGTGGTGACGCGGAGCATCACGGGTGCGACCACGCCCCGGGCGGCGGCCAGGTCGGCGACCCGGTCGATCTCCACCCGGGAGTCGACGATGATGCGGCCGACCCCGGCCTCCAGGGCGGCGAGGATCTCGTCGTCCGACTTGTTGTTGCCGTGCAGCCCGATCGCCGCCCCGGGCACACCGGCCCGCAGCGCCACGGCGAGCTCGCCGCCCGAGGCCGTGTCGACACGCAGCCCCTCCTGGGTGGCCCAGCGCGCGACGGCGACGGTCAGCAGCGCCTTGCCGGCGTAGTAGACGTCGATGCCGGCACCGATGCGCTCGAACGCCGCCTCGAAGGCCTCGCGGTAGGCGCGGGCCCGGGCGCGGAAGTCGGCCTCGTCGAGGACGTAGGCCGGGGTGCCGTGCTCGGCGGCCAGGGCGCGGACACCGACGCCGCCCACCTCCAGCTCGCCGTCGGCACGGCGGCGGGCGGTCGAGGGCCACGGCGCACCGGCCGCGTCCGGGCCGCCGGTGGGCAGCGCCCCCGTCACATCCGCTCCGGCGCGCTGACGCCCAGCAGGTCGAGGCCGTTGGCCAGGACCTGACGCACGGCGTCGTTGAGCCACAGCCGGGTCCGGTGCACGTCCTCGACGGCCTCGTCGGGGTACGGCAGGACGCGGCACTCGGCGTACCACTTGTGGTAGTCCGCGGCGAGGCCCTCGAGGTACCGGGCGATGCGGTGCGGTTCGCGCAGCTCGGCCGCCTGGGCGACGATCCGCGGGAACTCGGTGAGGCGGCCGATGAGGACGGCCTCGGTCGGGTGGTCCAGCAGCGACGGGTCGAAGCCGTCCTCGCGGCGCACGGCGCGGTCGGCCGCGTTGCGGTCCACGGCGCAGGTGCGCGAGTGGGCGTACTGGACGTAGAAGACCGGGTTGTCGTTGGACTGCTTGAGCATCTCCTCGCCGGCCAGCTCGAGCGGGGTGTCCGCCGGGTACCGCGACAGCGAGTACCGCACGGCGTCTGCCCCGATCCACTCGACGAGGTCGCGCAGCTCGATGATGTTGCCCGCCCGCTTGGACAGCTTGGCGCCCTGGACGGACACGAGCTGGCCGATGAGGATCTCGATGTTCTCCGCGGGGTCGTCCCCGGCGGCGGCCGAGATCGCCTTGAGCCGGTGGATGTACCCGTGGTGGTCGGCGCCCAGCAGGTAGATCTTGCCCGGGAAGCCCCGGTCCTTCTTGGACAGGTAGTACGCGGCGTCGGCGGCGAAGTAGGTGGGCTCGCCGTTGGCCCGGATCAGCACGCGGTCCTTGTCGTCCGTGAAGTCGGTCGTGCGCAGCCAGACCGCCCCGCCGTCGTCGTACACGTGGCCCTGCTCGCGCAGCCGCTCGACGGCCTGCGTGACGGCGCCCGACTCGTGCAGGCTCCGCTCGGAGAACCACACGTCGATGTGCACGCCGAAGGAGCCCAGCACGTCGCGGATCTCGGCGAGCTGGAGCCGGTACGCCTCCTCGCGGGCCAGCGCCACCGCCTCGTCGTCGGGCAGTTCGACGATCCCCGGCTGGGCGGCCAGCACCTGACGGCCGAGCTCGGCGACGTACTCGCCGCGGTAACCGCCCTCGGGCACCTCGGTGCCGCGGATCTGGGCCAGGACGGACTCACCGAACCGGTCCATCTGGGCACCGGCGTCGTTGATGTAGTACTCCGCCGTGACGTCGGCACCGGCGGCGCGCAGGATGCGCACGAGCGCGTCGCCCAGCGCGGCCCAACGGGTGTGCCCGATGTGCAGCGGACCGGTCGGGTTGGCGGAGATGTACTCGAGGTCGATGACCCGGCCGCTCAGCGCGTCGGACCGGCCGTACGCGGCGCCCGACTCGACGATCGTGCGCGCGAGCTCACCGGCTGCGCCCGCCTCGAGCGTGATGTTGAGGAACCCGGGTCCGGCCACGTCGACGGCCTTGATCCCCGGGGTCGAGCCCAGGCGCCCGGCCAGGTCCTCGGCGAGCGCCCGCGGCGTCGTGCCGGCCTTCTTGGCGAGCTGGAGCGCCACGTTGGTCGCCCAGTCCCCGTGCTCCCGCTGCTTGGGTCGCTCGACGTGGACGGTCGACGGCAGGGCGTCGGCGTCGAGGGCGAGGGTGCCGTCGGCCACGGCCGCGGCGAGGGCAGCGCTGAGTGCTTCGGAGAGCTCGTCGGGTGTCACCGGGCGATTCTATCGGCCTCGCGCGGCGGGGCCCGGCACGGTTTTCCGACCTGGCGACTCGCGGTGGTAGTCTCGTGCACCGTGCCGGGCGGTCGTCGCCCACGACGGTGATGCCCGGTACCCGCGCCTGTAGCTCAGTGGATAGAGCGTCTGCCTCCGGAGCAGAA
Source organism: Isoptericola sp. b408 (assembly GCF_030588085.1). NCBI lineage: Bacteria > Bacillati > Actinomycetota > Actinomycetes > Micrococcales > Promicromonosporaceae > Isoptericola > Isoptericola sp. b408. The sequence continues at coordinate 1,078,354 of NZ_JAUQYQ010000001.1, read as the reverse complement.
GGTCGGGGGTTCGAGTCCCTCCAGGCGCACCACCACCAGAGGCCCGAGCCTCGGCCCCATGGGCCGGGTCTCGGGCCTCTGCCGTCCCGCGGAACCGTCAGACCCGCACGTCGGCGTACAGCGCGTCGACCAGCGAGGACAGCTCCGGGACGTCCCTCGCCTCGGCCAGCGACTCCTCGAGCGCCCGGTCGTGGGTGGGCCGCGCCCGTGCGAGCAGGTGCTGCCCGGCCGGCGTGAGCTCGGTGTAGATGCCGCGCCGGTCCTCCGCGCAGAGGATGCGGGTGAGCAGGCCTCGGTCCTCGAGACGGTTGACCAGACGCGTGGTGGCGCTGCTCGACAGGGCGGCGGCGCGGGCGAGCTGCTGCATGCGCATGTGCCAGCCGTCCTGACGGCTCAGCGCGTCGAGCACCGTGTACTCGACCACGGACAGCTCGTGCTCGCGCTGCAGCGACCGCTCCAGGCCGGCCTCGATCAGCCCGTGCAGCGCGGCCAGCGTCCGCCAACCCCGGGCGCGGATCTCGACGGCGTCGTCGGCGATACCCATGTGCTCACCTCCTGAGTCTCCGCGGCCAGCATAGCCCCCTTGCGCCGACAGAGCGCGCGTGCAACTATTTTTATCCGGCGCATGCAACTACTGCACACGCCGTGTATCGCGGCACGCACACATCTGGTCCACGAGCCCACCCCTCCTCCGGAAGGATTCCCATGCCTCTCGCGCTGCTCGCGCTCGCCGTCGGCGGGTTCGGGATCGGCCTGGCCGAGTTCGTCATCATGGGCCTGCTGCCCGAGGTCGCCGCCGACTTCGCGGTGACCGAGACCCAGGCCGGCTACCTGATCTCCGGCTACGCGCTCGCCGTCGCGATCGGTGCCGTCGTCCTCACGGTCGCGATGAACCGTGTCGACCGGAAGCGAGCCCTGATCGTGCTGATGGTGCTGTTCATCGCCGGCCACCTGGTCTCCGCCCTCGCCCCCACCTACGCCGTCATGATGACGGGCCGGGTCGTCGCCGCGCTCTGCCACGGTGCGTTCTTCGGCATCGGCGCCGTCGTCGCCGCGAACCTTGTCCCCGAGGGGCGCAAGGCGGCCGCCATCTCGCTCATGTTCGCGGGGCTCACCACCGCCAACGTCCTCGGCGTCCCGCTGGGGACCCTGCTCGGCCAGGCGGCGGGCTGGCGCGCGACGTTCTGGGCCATCACGGCCATCGGTGTCGTCGCCCTGGTCAGCATCGCCGTCCTCGTCCCCCCGATCGCGGCGGACCGGGGCGGTGCCGGCGTGCTGAGCGAGCTGCGCATCTTCCGCTCCGGGCAGGTGTGGGCCTCGATGGCCCTCACGATCCTCGGTTACGGCGGCATGTTCGGCGCCTTCACCTACATCGCCTTCACCCTTACCGGGGTCTCGGGCTTCGCGCCGGGAGCCGTGCCCTGGCTGCTCGTCCTGTTCGGCGTCGGACTGTTCGTCGGCAACATTCTCGGCGGCCGGGCCGCCGACAGAGCGCTCGGCGGAACCCTCCTGACGCTGCTGGTCAGCCTGGTCGTCATCCTGACGGTCTTCTCCCTCGTGGCCGAGAGCAAGGTCGCCACGGTCGTCGCGCTCGTCCTGATGGGCGGGTTCGGCTTCGCCACCGTCCCGGCCCTGCAGATGCGGATCATGACCCACGCGGGCGACGCCCCGACCCTTGCCTCCGGGGCGAACATCGCGGCCTTCAACGTCGGCAACGCCCTCGGTGCCTGGATCGGCGGAGTCACCATCGCCGCGGGGCTGGGGTACACCTCGCCCCTGTGGGCAGGGGCACTCGTCACCCTGGCGGGCCTCGCGGTGCTCCTCGTCGCCGGCCGCGCACCCGGCGGCGAGCTCCGCCGTCGGACGGCGGAGCGGACCGTCGACGCGCGGTAGGTCCCCGGCCCGCCCGGCTCCCCGTGCCCGCCGGCCAGGTGTCCGTCGACGACGTCCCGGAGCGCTCGCGCCCCGGGACGTCGTCGTTCTTGACCAGCGCAGACGCACTCCCCTACCTTCGGGCCACCCTCGCCGTGACCGACGGCGGCAGACCGGAGGACGAACCATGCGCACCGCGGACCGACCCACGGCGCTCGGCGTCCTGCTCGGAGCGGCCGCCGCGGTCACAGGCGTGGCGGTGTACGTCACGGCGATCGGGTACCTCGACCTGCGGGCCTCGAGCATTGGCACCGGAGCCCTCCTCGGCTGGGACAGCGCAGTGGTCGCGATCGTGCCGCCGCGAGCGCCGGTGTGGGAGGGGCTCGCCATCGCCGCCGTGACGACCCTGGCCTTCTGGCCGTTCTGGTGGCGCCACCGCACCGCGTCGTCCCGGTGGCACCAGCTGCCCGTGTGGACTGCTCTCGTGACGCTCCTCGCCCTGACGGCCTGGGCCGCGGCGACCACCGAGTTCCCGTACAGCCCCATCGCGGCGTTGTCCGGCGGCCCCTCCGCCGTGACCGGCGGGGTGGCCGACCCGCTCGCCGTGGCCTGGCTGCGCCAGGGCGCGTTGAGCCCGGTGACACCGGTCTTCGTCGGCGTCCTCGCGGTGCTCTCGCTCGCCCGTCCGGGGGCCCGCCGCGCCACGGAGGTCGCGATCGAGGACGAGCCGGCGAGCCGCTGACGCGGTCGCCGGGTCCGCACCCGCGCGGGGGTGGTGCCGACCGCCGTCGCTGTCGTCGGCCCGCCCTGCGGCGCGTCGTCGGGCACCGCCACGACGGCCGCGCTACCCGATACCCACGTGGACGCGGGGGCCGGTCCGCGTTAGGTTCACCTCCGTGGCAGGCGTCGACGCCGACGTCGTGCCCCCGACGTCCCCGCGATCCGGAGGATCCATGCTCGACCACACCGTCCGCACGTACCGCGCCGACGAGCCGCTCGCCCGCACCGACCAGCTCGCCTGGAAGATCGCCGACGTGGCGGCGGAGCAGCTCGAGCCGACACCCGAGGTCACCGACATGGTGATCAACCGGATCATCGACAACGCCGCGGTCGCCACCGCGTCGCTCGGTCGCGCGCCGATCCTCGCCGCACGCTCCCAGGCGGAGGCGCACCCGGTCTCGCGCGGCGGCGCCGGCGCCACGATCTTCGCCTCCGAGCACCGCACCAGCCCCGAGTGGGCGGCGTGGGCCAACGGGGTCGCGGTGCGCGAGCTGGACTACCACGACACGTTCCTCGCGGCGGACTACTCGCACCCGGGCGACAACATCCCGCCGATCCTCGCCGTCGCCCAGCACCTGGGCCGGAGCGGCGCCGAGCTGCTGCGCGGCATCGTCACCGGCTACGAGATCCAGGTGAACCTCGTCAAGGGCATCTGCCTGCACGAGCACAAGATCGACCACGTCGCGCACCTCGGCCCGAGCGCCGCCGCCGGCATCGGCACCCTGCTGGGGCTGCCGAACGAGACGATCTACCAGGCGATCGGCCAGGCGCTGCACACGACGACGGCGACGCGGCAGTCGCGCAAGGGCGAGATCTCCACCTGGAAGGCGCACGCCCCGGCCTTCGCCGGCAAGATGGCGATCGAGGCCGTGGACCGGGCCATGCGCGGCCAGACCTCGCCCAGCCCGATCTACGAGGGCACCGACGGGTTCATCGCGTGGATGCTGTCCGGCCCGGAGGCCCGGTACACGGTGCCGCTGCCCACCCGGGGCGAGGACCGCACCGCGATCCTGGACACCTACACCAAGGAGCACTCGGCCGAGTACCAGGCGCAGGCGTGGATCGATCTCGCGCGCCGGCTCGGCTCCGAGCGGCCCGAGCTGCGCGAGCCCAAGGCGGTGCGCTCGGTCGTGCTGCACACCTCGCACCACACCCACTACGTCATCGGCTCCGGCTCCGGGGACCCCCAGAAGTACGACCCCACCGCCAGCCGGGAGACGCTGGACCACTCGATCCCCTACATCTTCACCGTCGCGCTGCAGGACGGCGCCTGGGACCACGCGGCCAGCTACGCCCCCGAGCGCGCCGCCCGCCCGGACACCGTCGAGCTGTGGCGCAAGGTGACCACGGCCGAGGACCCGGAGTGGACGCGCCGCTACCACTCCTCCGACCCCGAGGAGAAGTCCTTCGGCGGCCGGGTCGAGATCGAGCTGTCCGACGGCGACACGATCGTCGAGGAGATCGCCGTCGCCGACGCGCACCCCTACGGCGCCCGGCCCTTCGCCCGCGAGCAGTACGTCGCCAAGTTCCGGTCCCTGGCCGACGGCGTCCTCGCCCCCGAGGAGATCGACCGCTTCCTCGACGTCGCGCAGCGCCTGCCGGAGCTGGACGCCGAGGAGCTGTCCGGGCTCACCGTCACGCCGATCACCGACCCGGCGGCCGGCGCCGACCTCCCGGGCGGGATCTTCTGATGCTGTACTCGACGCTCACCCCCGCCGCCAAGCGCGCCGCGCTGCGCGAGCGGCTGCGCTCGGACGAGCTCCTGCAGCTCCCCGGGGCGTTCAACCCGCTCTCGGCGCGCCTCGTCGAGCGGCACGGGTTCGACGGCGTGTACGTCTCCGGCGCGGTCGTCTCGGCCGACCTCGGACTGCCCGACGTCGGGCTGACCACGCTGAGCGAGGTCGCCGGCCGCGCCGGGCAGATCGCCCGGATGACCGACCTGCCGACGCTCGTCGACGCCGACACCGGGTTCGGGGAGGCGATGAACGTCGCCCGCACGGTCCAGGCGATGGAGGACGCCGGCGTCGCCGGGCTGCACATCGAGGACCAGGTCAACCCCAAGCGCTGCGGACACCTCGACGGCAAGCAGGTCGTCGACGAGGCCACCGCCCTGCAGCGCATCCGGGCCGCCGTCACCGCTCGCCGCGACGAGAACCTGCTCGTGATGGCCCGCACCGACATCCGTGCCGGTGCCGGCCTGGAGGCTGCCGTCGAGCGGGCGCAGGCGCTCGTCGACGCCGGTGCGGACGCCGTCTTCCCCGAGGCCATGCGCGACCTCGACGAGTTCGCCGCGATGGCCGACGCGCTCGACGTCCCGGTGCTGGCGAACATGACCGAGTTCGGCAAGTCCGACCTGTTCACCGCGACCCAGCTCCGCGACGCCGGGGTCTCGATGGTCATCTACCCCGTCTCGCTGCTGCGCCTGGCCATGGGTGCCGCCGACCGCGGCCTGGCGGCGCTGCGGGACGAGGGGTCGCTCGACTCCCAGGTGCCGCACATGCAGACCCGCGCCGAGCTGTACGACCTGCTGGACTACCCGGCGTACAACACCTTCGACGCCGGGGTGTACGACTTCTCCCTCGAGGGTCACCGACACCTCTGACCGTCGAGCCCGACACCCACGTCGTCGCGCACGCCGCGCCGTCATCCGAGCAAAGGAGCACCGATGACCGAGTCCCGCCCCACCGACGAGCCCGAGATCCACAAGGGGCTGGCGGGCGTCTACGCCGACACCACCGCCGTGTCCAAGGTCGACCCCGCGTCGAACTCGCTGCTGTACCGCGGCTACCCCGTGCAGGACCTGGCCGACACCCAGCCGTTCGAGGCCGTCGCCCACCTGCTGTGGCACGGTGAGCTGCCCACCGACGCCGAGCTCGAGACGCTGCGCAAGACCGAGCGCTCGCACCGCGCCCTCGGGGACGACGTGCGCCGCGCGATCGACCTGCTGCCCACCGACGCTCACCCGATGGACGACGTGCGCACCGCCCTCAGCGTCATCGGCGCCCGGGAGACCGCCGGCACGGACCTGATGTCGCTGGCCGACGCGCAGACGACGGCGGACCACGCCGTCCGGCTGTTCGCCGAGCTGCCCGCGGTCGTGGCCTACACCCAGCGCCGCCGCCACGGCCTGGACCCGGTCGATCCCCGCGAGGACCTCGACCACGCGGCGAACACGTTGTGGATGACCTTCGGCGAGGAGCCGGACGCCACGGTCGTCGACGCGTTCAACCGCTCGATGATCCTGTACGCCGAGCACTCCTTCAACGCCTCGACGTTCACCGCCCGCGTGGTGGCCTCCACGCTGAGCGACGTGCACTCCGCCGTGGTCGCGGCCGTCGGCGCCCTCAAGGGTCCGCTGCACGGCGGGGCCAACGAGGCCGTCATGCACGCGTTCACCGAGATCGGCACCGCCGACCGGGCCGAGTCCTGGCTGGACGAGGCCCTGGCCGCCAAGCGCAAGGTCATGGGGTTCGGGCACCGGGTCTACAAGCACGGCGACTCGCGGGTGCCCACCATGAAGGCCGCTCTGGACGACCTCGTGGCGCACTTCGACCGCCAGGACCTGGGCGATCTGTACGCGGCGCTGGAGTCGGCGTTCGTGGAGCGCAAGGGCATCTACCCGAACCTCGACTACCCGGCGGGCCCCGCCTACCACCTCATGGGGTTCGACACCGAGACGTTCACCCCGCTGTTCGTCGCCGCGCGCATCACCGGCTGGACGGCGCACATCGCCGAGCAGCAGGCGGCCAACTCGCTCATCCGCCCGCTCTCGGCGTACGTCGGCCACGAGCGGCGCGAGGTCCCTCGGTCCTGACCCACCGGCCGGCGGAGCACGGTCCGTCGTGCCGGGGCGTCCGCCCGGCACGACGGACCCGAGGACCCCGCGGGGAGGCGCGAGCCGCCGGCCTCAGCGCTCGGGCGGCGGGGCGTACGGGTCGTCGACGTCCCCACCGGACGCCGGCGGGGGCGTGGGCGTGGACGCCGACGGAGAGGGCGGCTCCTCGCCCCGGGTCGGCACCGCGGGCGGCTGCTCCCCCGCCGCCGGCTGCGGCTGCGCCGGACCCTCGCCGCCGGCCACGGCGGAGGTCGACGAGCCGGCCCCGCCGCCGGACGTGTCCGGCGACCCGCCGGGCCGCATCGCCCCGTAGCGCGGGGCGCCGTCGGGCATGGTCCAGCGCGGGTCCGGCGCCGAGGACGCCGACGGTGTCGTTCCCGCCGGCCGCTCGGGGCGACGCGGCTTGCCGAGCCCGCCCGGGGAGCTCTCCAGCATCGACCGCGCCTCGGCCGCGTGCTCCGTGGCGCACAGCACCGCGTAGGTCGAGGCCACGATCTGCGACTGCGACGTGAAGTCACGGCGTCCGCCGGTGAACGAGTAGGACAGCACCGAGAACATCACGCCGAACCCGGCGCCCAGAGCCAGCGCGACCAGCAGGACGCCGGTCTGCCCGTTCGCGAACAGCATCATGAGCAGACCCACGAAGAACCCGAACCAGGCGCCGGACAGGGCCCCGGCCAGCGCCACCCGGCCGTACGTGAGCCGGCCCGTGACCCGCTCGACCATCCGCAGGTCGGTGCCCACGATGGTGACGTGCTGGACGGGGAACTTCTCGTCCGAGAGGAAGTCGACGGCCTTCTGCGCCTCGAGGTACGAGTCGTACGCGGCGACCTCGTCCCCCTGGGGCGGCGTCGGGACCCGAGGAAGGGGATTCGAACGGCTCATGCTCATTCGCCCAGTATTTCGCACCGGGCGCCCCGAGGCCACATGCCCGCACCGGCCGTGGCTCCTCCCCCCGCACCGCGGTCGCGCCGGCGCCGGGCTGCACGACCCCCGGCCGGCGCCACCTAGGATCGAGGCATGAGCACCACCGATCTCGAGGCCCGCGTCCGCGACGCCCTGTCCGGGGTCATCGACCCCGAGATCCGCCGCCCCCTGACCGAGCTGGACATGATCCGCTCGATCCAGGTCGAGGCGCCGCAGGACGCCTCCGACGGCGCCCACGTCACCGTGGGGGTGGACCTCACGATCGCCGGGTGCCCGATGAAGAACACGCTGGTCTCCGACGTGACGGCGGCGACCGCGGCCGTCGAGGGTGTCGGCCGCGTCGACGTCGACCTGGGCGTCATGACCCCGGAGCAGCGCCAGTCGCTGCGCTCCCGGCTGCGGGGCGGCAGCGGGGACCCGAGCATCCCGTTCGCCCAGCCGGACAGCCTGACGAAGGTCTACGCCGTGGCCTCCGGCAAGGGGGGCGTCGGCAAGTCGAGCGTCACGGCCAACCTCGCCGCGGCCATGGCCGCCGACGGCCTGACCGTCGGCGTCGTCGACGCCGACATCTACGGTTTCTCGATCCCCCGCATGCTCGGTGTCGACCGCCAGCCCACCCGGGTCGACTCGATGCTGCTCCCCCCGATCGCCCACGGCGTCAAGGTGGTCTCCATCGGGATGTTCGTCCCCGAGGGCCAGCCGGTCGTGTGGCGGGGTCCGATGCTGCACCGGGCCCTCGAGCAGTTCCTCGCCGACGTGTTCTGGGGAGATCTGGACGTGCTGCTCCTCGACCTCCCGCCCGGGACCGGGGACATCGCCATCTCCGTCGCCCAGCTGCTGCCCGGCAGCGAGATCCTCGTGGTCACCACCCCGCAGACGGCGGCCGCGGAGGTGGCCGAGCGTGCCGGGTCCGTGGCCACGCAGACCTCGCAGGGCGTGATCGGCGTCGTGGAGAACATGTCCTGGCTGGAGCAGCCCGACGGCTCGCGTCTGGAGGTGTTCGGCGCCGGTGGTGGCCAGACCGTGGCGCGGCGCCTCAGCGACGCCACCGGGACGGACGTCCCGCTGCTGGGTCAGGTTCCGCTCGACCTGGCGGTGCGCGAGGGCGGGGACGGCGGGACGCCGGTCGTGCTGACCGCCCCGGAGTCCCCCGGCGCCCAGGTGCTCCGGGACGTCGCCCGGCGGCTGGCGGGGCGGGAGCGGGGCCTGGCGGGCCGCCGGCTCGGCGTCACCCCCGTGGGCTGAGCCCGCCGGTCCGCCGGGCCGTCCGACGCGCGGACCGCTCTCCGGACACCCCGTCGAGCGGCCACCGCCGGTCCCTCATACTGAGGGCCATGACGTCTCCCGAGTGGCTCGAGTCCTGGTCCGCCGACGACGGCGCCGCACGTGTCCGCACCCTGTTCGCCGAGGTCTTCGACGGCGACGGGACGCCCGACGGCGTCTGGTCCGCACCCGGGCGCGTGAACCTCATCGGTGAGCACACCGACTACAACGCCGGTCTCGCGCTGCCCGTGGCGCTCCCCCACCGCACGTACGTGGCGCTGCGCAGCCGGACCGACGACCTGGTCCGGCTCTCCTCCGCCCAGGCGCCCGGCCGGACCTGGGAGACCCGGCTGACAGACGTCGCCCCCGGGCAGACGTCGGGATGGGGCGCCTACGTCGCGGGCGTCGCCTGGGCGCTGCGCGACGCCGGCCACGAGGTCACGGGCTTCGACGCCGTCGTCGACTCGTGCGTGCCCTTCGGGGCGGGGCTGTCGTCGTCGGCGGCCCTCGAGTGCGCCGTCGCCGTGGCGCTCGACGCCGTGCACGGTCTGGGCCGGGCCGCCGACGACGCCGGCCGTGCCGAGCTCGCGGCCGCCTGCGTGCGCGCCGAGAACGAGATCGCCGGGGCGCCGACGGGCGGCATGGACCAGGCGGCCTCGCTGCGGTGCTCGGCGGGGCACGCCCTCCTGCTCGACTGCCGACCGGGCCTCTCGGCCCTCGACTCGGCCACCGCCGTGCCGTTCGACCCGGCCGGCGCCGGGCTCGCCCTCCTGGTGGTCGACACCCGTGCCGAGCACGCCCTCGTCGACGGCCAGTACGCCGAGCGTCGCGCCTCCTGCGAACGCGCCGCCGAGATGCTCCGTGTGGCGTCCCTGCGCGAGGTCTCGCCGGACGCCCTGGAGGACGCGCTGCGGCGGCTCGGTGGTGCCGAGGACGCCGAGGTGCTCCGTCGGCGCGTGCGCCACGTGGTCACCGAGATCGCTCGGACCGAGGAGTTCGCGGCGCGGGTGCGCGCCGGCCGCGTGGACGAGGTCGGGCCGCTCATGACCGCGTCGCACGTGTCGCTGCGCGACGACTACGAGGTGTCGGCCCGCGAGCTGGACCTCGTGGTCGACGCCGCGCTGGCCGCGGGTGCGCTCGGGGCCCGGATGACCGGTGGCGGGTTCGGCGGGTCGGCCATCGCCCTGGTGCCCGTCGGGCAGGTCGACACCGTGGTGACCGCCGTCCACGAGGCCTTCGCCGACGCAGGCCTGCCGGCCCCGGGGTTCCTCCTCGCCCCGCCGTCGGCGCCCGCTGCATGACACAGGGCCCGGACCCCGGCGGAACGCGGGGTCCGGGCCCTGAGGAGCCGCAGGGTCGGGGATCAGGCCGGCGAGCCGGTCCCCAGGTCGTCGGCGGGCGTGGACGGCTCCGCCCCGGCGTCCTCCCGGTCGCCGCGGAGCTGCTGCAGCGCCTCCTCGAAGAACTCCCCGACCTCGCGCCACTGCACGGTGGCGTTCGCGAGGTGCTCCTCCAGCCGGTCGATCTCGGCGTGCTGCGCCTCCTGCTGACGCCGCTCGGCCAGCTCGCGGCGGACCTCGGCGAGCCGTGCCTCCGCCTCCTCGACGACGCGCGCGAGCTCCTGCTCGAGCGCAGCGATGTCCTGGCTGCGCTCCGTCGATGACCGGTCGCGCCGGTCGTGGGACGCCGTCACAGCAGCACGGTCAGCCCGATGAGCGCCATCGGCACGCCGACGAACACGCCGAGGACCCAGGCCGCCGCCCAGAGCTTGTTGGCCGCCGCCACGTTGCCGAGCCAGACGGCTCCGCGCAGCGGCACCTGCCGCAGCAGCGGCATGCCGAAGATCACCAGGGCGGCGAAGACGTTGAACATCACGTGCACGAACGCCGCCTGCAGGGCGACCTCGCCCTCCGCCCCCGTGAAGGCGAAGGCCGCGATCAGTGCCGTGACCGTGGTGCCGATGTTGGCACCCACCGTGAAGGGGTAGACCTGCTTGAGGGAGAACGTGCCGGACCCGGCCAGCGGGATCATGAGGCTGGTCGTGGTCGAGGAGGACTGGACCATCATGGTCACGGCCGCACCGCTGGCGACGCCGCTGATCGGCCCACGGCCGACGGACGAGTGCAGCATCTGGGCCGCCTTGCCCACCATGAGCACCTTGAGCAGGCGACCGAGCCAGTTGATGACGCCGAGGATCAGGCCGATGCCCAGCACGATCATGAGCACGCCGTGCCACGGGTCGGGCAGGAACGAGGTCCCGGCCTCGAGGAGGTTCGCCAGCGGCTCGGTGACCGTGTCCACCACGGTGCCGATCGCGGCGAAGAGGGTGGCGACGATGCCGCCGTCGGCTCCCGAGCTCGCGCCGGCCAGCCAGCCGGAGACCCGCTGCAGCAGGCCGAAGGCCAGCTCCAGCGGAAGGAAGATCGCGACGGCGAGGAGGTTGAAGAAGTCGTGGACCGTCGCGGCGGAGAACGCCCGACGGAAGCTCTCCCGGTCGCGGACCATCCCGAGGCTCACCAGGGTGTTGGTCAGCGTGGTCCCGATGTTCGCCCCCATCAGCATGGGGATCGCGATCTGGATCGGCAGACCGCCGGCCACCAGACCGACCGTGACCGACGTCGTGGTCGAGCTCGACTGCGTGGCGGCGGTGAACAGCACGCCGACCATCAGCGCGACGAAGGGGTTGGACGCGAACGCGAACAGCGACTCGGCCGTGTCACCCGTCGCCGCCTTGAACCCGGAGCCGATGAGCTCCACGGCGGTGATCAGCACGTAGACACCGGCGACGACCCCGAGCCAGTTGACGGTCCGCAGCGGCCGGCCGGTCAGGCCGAACCGCTCGAAGGGGCTACGCAGCCGCTTGGGCTCGACCTGCGACGTGTTCGCGGTGGTCACGGACGCCTGCGGGACGACGTCGGTCATGAAGTGGCTCCCATCGGGGTCGAGACGGCGCCAGGTCAGGCCGTCTCAGGGCACGGTGATACCGAGCCAACCAGTGCTGGATGACGACATCTCAGCCTGAAGGTGAACAGCAGATGAACACGCGCCGCGGCGTGCATCACACGTTCATCTTGCCGCGGTGATCTGGGAGGTCGTAGGTCGCGACGACCGGCGCGTGATCGCTCCAGCGGGCGTCGTAGGAGGCGGCACGGTCCACCTCGACCTTCAGGGCGCGGTCCGCCAGCACCGGGTTCGCGAGCTGGTAGTCGATCCGCCAGCCGCGGTCGTTGTCGAACGCCTGGCCCCGCCAGGTCCACCACGTGTACGGCCCCGGGCCGTCGCCACCGAGCGCGCGGCCGAGGTCGCGCCAGCCGGCCTCGAACCACCGGTCCAGGTAGGCCCGCTCGGCGGGCAGGAACCCGGAGCTCTTGAGGTTGCCCTTCCAGTTGGCGATGTCGACCTCCCGGTGGGCGATGTTGACGTCACCGGCCACGAGCACCGGGTGCTCCTCCGCGACGAGCGCGTCCAGGCGCCGCGACACCTGGTCCAGGTGGTCGTACTTGGCCGCCAATGTGTGCTCCTGCCCCGGCTTCGCCGACCCCGAGTGCAGGTAGGCCGAGACGACCGTGAGCCGGTCACCGCCGGGCAGCTCCAGATCCGCCTCGAGCCACCGACCGGAGTCGACGTCCGGCTCGTCCTCGCCGGACCCGACGCCGTCACGGACCGCGGCGAGCGGGAGGCGGGAGACCACGGCGACACCGGCCCGCCCCTTGATCCGGCTGGGCAGGTGGGCGACGTGGTGGTCGGCGAAGTGGGCACGGACGAGCTCGTCGGGGGCGCGCACCTCCTGCAGCAGCAGGACGTCCGGCTCCCGGCGGGCGATCCAGTCGTCGATGCCGCGGCGGACGGCGGCACGGATCCCGTTGACGTTGGCGGTGGCGACGGTCAGCACGCGGGCCATCCCACCACACGCCGCGGACGGCGTCAGCGACGCACCTCACGCACCGCGGTGGGCGGCCTCCAGCGTCGCCACGTCGATCTTGCCCATCTGCAGCATCGCCTGCATCGCGCGCTGGTTCGCCGGCGTGGTGTAGTCGCCGCACAGCTCCTCGAGCTGCCGGGGGATCACCTGCCAGCTCACCCCGAACCGGTCGGTGCACCAGCCGCAGGGACCCGGCTTGCCGCCGTCGGCCGTCAGCAGGTCCCAGTAGTGGTCGACCTCCTCCTGCCCGTCGCACCGCAGGTAGAAGCTGAACGCCTCGTCGAGGCGCAGCGCAGGCCCGGCGTTCAGGCCGACGACCTCGACGCCGCAGACGGTGAACTCCACGATGAAGGGCGCGCCGGCCGTCGCGCCGGGGATGCCCTCCGCGGCGGTGAGCACTCGTTGCACGCTCGAGTCGGGCAGGTGGTCGGCGTAGAACGCGGCGGCCTCGTGGGCCCGGTCGTTCCCGAACCAGAGGTGCGGTCGCACGGTCACCATGGCGGTCCTCCTCGCGTGACGGCCCCGCCGGTCGGGGCCCTGCAGGAGGGACGTCGCACCGCGTCACGACTCATCGGTGCCGCACCGGGGCGACGGTGGCGCCGGCCCCTTCCGGTCGGCGCCACCCTGCCGCGCGGTCAGGCCGCGGGGCCCGCCTGCCGCTCGGCGGTGTCGACGACGTTGGCGAGCAGCATCGCGCGCGTCATCGGCCCCACGCCGCCGGGGTTCGGCGAGTACCAGGCCGCCTGCTCGCGCGCCTCGGGGGCGATGTCGCCCACCACGCGGGACCTCCCAGTCTCCGGGTCGGTGCGGCGCGAGACGCCGACGTCGATCAGCACGGCGCCGGGCTTGACCATGTCGCCCGTGACGATGCCCTCCACACCGGCCGCCGCGACGACGACGTCGGCCCGTCGCACCAGCTCCGGCAGGTCGCGCGTCCCGGTGTGGGTGAGCGTGACGGTGGCGTTGACGGCCTTGCGCGTGAGCAGCAGGCCGATCGGGCGCCCCACGGTGACGCCGCGGCCGAGCACGACGACCTCCTTGCCGGCCCAGTCGACGCCGTGCCGCTCGACCAGCTCGACGATGCCGCGCGGGGTGCACGGCAGCGGGGAGGTGATCTCCCCGCCCACCCGGAGCACGAGGCGCCCCAGGTTGGTGGGGTGCAGGCCGTCCGCGTCCTTGGCGGGGTCGACGAGCTCGAGGATGCGGTTGGTGTCGATGCCGGCGGGCAGCGGGAGCTGCACGATGAACCCGGTGCAGGCCGGGTCCTCGTTCAGCCGGGTGACGGCGGCCTCGATCTCGGCCTGGGTCGCGTCGGCGGGCAGGTCCTCGCGCAGGGACTCGATCCCGACCTCGGCGCAGTCGCGGTGCTTGCCGGCGACGTACCACTGCGAGCCGGGGTCGTCCCCGACGAGCAGCGTCCCGAGCCCGGGCACGACGCCCCGTGCGCGCAGGGCGTCCACCCGTCCGCGCAGCTCGTCCTTGATGGCGGCGGCGGTGGCCTTCCCGTCGAGCTTCTCCGCCGTCACTGGTGCAGACCCGGGTACAGCGGGAAGTCGGCGGTGAGCTTCGCGACCCGCGCGCGCAGGGCCTCGGCGTCGGCCGCGGTGCCGTCGCGCAGCGCCGCGGCGATGATGTCGGCGACCTCGGTGAACTCCTCGTCGCCGAACCCGCGGGTCGCGAGCGCCGGCGTGCCGATCCGCAGGCCGGAGGTCACGCGCGGCGGACGCGGGTCGAACGGGACGGCGTTGCGGTTGACGGTGATGCCGACGGAGTGCAGCAGGTCCTCGGCCTGCTGACCGTCCATCGCCGAGTTCCGCAGGTCGACGAGCACGAGATGGACGTCCGTGCCACCGGTCAGCACGGAGACGCCGGTCCCGGCGACGTCCGCCTGGTTCAGTCGGTCGGCGATGATCCGCGCCCCGCGCCGGGTGCGCTCCTGGCGCTCGACGAACGCCTCGGTGCCGGCGATCTTGAACGCCACCGCCTTGCCGGCGATGACGTGCATGAGGGGGCCGCCCTGCTGGCCGGGGAAGACCGCGGAGTTGAGCTTCTTGGCGTGCTCGTCCGAGGACAGGATGAACCCGGAGCGGGGTCCGCCGATGGTCTTGTGCACGGTGGAGGAGACCACGTCGGCGTGCGGCACCGGGGACGGGTGCAGTCCCGCAGCCACCAGGCCGGCGAAGTGCGCCATGTCCACCCACAGCTTGGCGCCGACCTCGTCGGCGACCTCCCGGAAGGCTGCGAAGTCGAGCTCGCGCGGGTAGGCGGACCAGCCGGCGATGATGACGTCCGGCCGGTGCTCGATCGCGCGCTTGCGCACCTCGTCCATCTCGATCCGGTACGACTCGGGGTCGACGCCGTAGCCGGCCACCTCGTAGAGCTTGCCGGAGAAGTTGATCTTCATGCCGTGGGTGAGGTGACCGCCGTGGGCCAGCTCCAGGCCCATGATCTTGTCGCCGGGCTTGATGAGCGCGTGCAGGACCGCGGCGTTGGCCTGGGCGCCCGAGTGCGGCTGGACGTTGGCGTACTCGGCACCGAACAGCGCCTTCGCCCGCTCGATCGCCAGGTTCTCGGCGATGTCGACCTGCTCGCACCCGCCGTAGTAGCGGCGGCCGGGGTAGCCCTCGGCGTACTTGTTCGTCAGCACCGAGCCCTGTGCCTGCAGCACGGCGCGCGGGACGAAGTTCTCCGACGCGATCATCTCGAGGGTGTCGCGCTGCCGGGCGAGCTCACCGTCGAGGACGGCGGCGATCTCCGGGTCGACCTCGGCGAGAGGGGCGTCGAACGTGGGGTCGGGAGTGCTCATGGGGGCGTTCTCCTGCTGTGTCGGCGGTCCACGGATGTCGTCCGACCGGGCCCAGGCGACCGACCCGTCGTCAGCACAGCGTTGTCGCTTCCCGGTGGTGATCCACCTGCACGCCAGTCACGACCAGTCGATCGTAGCAGCGTCGGTGCGGTCGGGATCGGACGACGAGAGCTCGACGACCCGCGGACCGTCGAACACGACACACGGACGCCTCCGTCGGGGAACCGGGTGCCGGTTCCGGACGGAGGCGCCCGTGGGTCGTTCTGCGGTCCCGGGCACGCCCGGGACCCGGGGTCAGACGGTGGCCAGCTCGAGGTCGTCCGCCGACCGCGAGCGCTCGGCCTTCTGGTCCTCGTAGCGGCGCACGACACGGGAGACCGTGGATCGCGATGCGGAGACCTCGTCGGCGATCTCCCGCTGGGTCAGTCCCTGACGGGCGAGCTCGACGATGCGACGGTCACGGCCCGAGGCCGGCAGGTCGGACGCGTCGGTGCGCGACTCCTGCTCCGCGGCGCGGTCCGACGCCGGGTCACCGGCGGCCGGGGCCGGCGTCTCCTCCGCCGTGTCGGTGTCCACCTGCGGGGAGTCCGCGCCCTCGCTCACGGCGGACCAGGCCGGCCCGTCGGCCTGTGCGGCGCGCTCGGCACGCGCGCGGTCGACCAGGTCGAACATCTCGACCCGGCGTGTGTGCCCGGTCTCCGGCAGCGGTTCCCGGGGCTGCGGCGCCTCGGACGGCGTCGTCTCGGACGGCGTGGTCTCGTCGGTGTGCCGGACCGGCTCGGACTCGGATGCCGGCTCGGCCGTCCCGTGCGTCTCGGCGGCCGCGGCGTCCTCCACCGGTGCCGACCGCTCGTCGTCGACGTCCTGCCGGTCGGAGGACACGGTCGGGGCGGGCGCGGGCGTCTCCTCGACGGTCAGCGCCGCACGAAAGGTGTCGGCGAAGGTCTCGGCCTGCTCGTCCTGCACCTCGGCCGTCGCCGGCTCCCGGGTGGCCGCGGGGGCGAGGACCTCACGCCGCGCGGGCGGCAGGGTGACGGCGGTCGCCTCGCGTGCCGACCCCGGGGTCCTGCCCCGCTTCACCGAGCTGGCGCCGATCGTGTCGAGGCGGTTGCCGTGCCGTTCGGCGGCCTCGAGCCGCTCGACCCAGACCTGCATCCGACGCTCGAAGTCCTCGACCGTCAGGAGCTTCAGCGCACGGTCCCGTGCGGCGCGCTGGCGCTCGTGCAGGGCCCGGACCCGGCGCATGCTGTTGCGGGTGCCGGTGCTGTCGAGGCGAGCGTCCCGCCACAGCTCCAGGGCGGTGACGTACTGGTGCACGCGGTGCTCGCGGCGGCGTTCGTCGAGCGTGTGGCCCGTGACGAGGTGCCGCTCGCCGACGAGCGCCAGGTGCCACATCAGGGCGGCGACCAGCGGCGGCACGAACCGGAAGACCACCATGTAGGGCGTCGACTCGTTCGGGACGGCGATCTCGTGCAGCGCCGCGAACACGCCGGAGGTGCCGGACAGGACCCACGTCAGGGTCAGGAGCACCCCGTACGGACGCCCCTCGAGGGCCGCGTTGCGCGCCATGAGCGCGACGGCCACCAGGCTGACCTCGAGGAACCCGGCGAGTGCGTAGGCCTCGACCGGCGCCATGTTCGCGACCTCGAGCCCGAACAGGACCATGCCGCTGTAGGCCAGCGCCGTGGCGATGAACGCGGCGATGACGACGGCCACCATCGGCAGGTGCCGACCGCGGTACCGGGGCCTCGGTGCGGCGCCGCTCGAGGTGGTCGCCGAGACGTCCTGCTGAGTCACGTATTCCTCCGAAAAATGGTGATGACGCCATATATCAACAGGTGCACGTTCGAGAAGTCAACGCTTCACAGGGCATCGGAGGCCGATCGTGACCAGGCCGGAACACTCGAGGCGCCACCGGGAGCACGCGCGCGAGCGTCCCGGTCCCGGCGGGTCAGCGGGTGACCGCAGGGACAGGGACGCTCGTCGCCTCACGGGTGGGGCGGGTCAGAGCCCCTGGGCGAGCTTGTAGTAGACCTGGTTCCAGCGCACCTGGTCGGCGAACCCGCGGCGCGTCGTGTCCTCGTCGATGACCAGCAGCTCGGTCCCGCTGATCTGCGCGAACATCTCGAACGCCTCGATGCCGACGGCCGTGGACATCACCGTGTGGTGCGCGCCGCCGGCGGTCAGCCAGGCCTCGGCCGACGTGGGGAAGTCCGGCCGCGGCCTCCACACGGCCCGGGCCACCGGCAGGTTCGGCAGCTCCTGCGCGGGCGGCACGACGTCGACGACGTTCGCGGTGAGGCGGAACCGGTCGCGCATGTCGGCCAGCGACACGACGACCGCGCCCTCGGTGGCGTCGGTGTCGAACACCATGCGCACCGGGTCCTCCTTGCCGCCGATGCCGAGCGGGTGGATCTCGACCCGGGGCCTCGACGTCGTCAGGGACGGGCAGATCTCGAGCATGTGCGCCCCGAGGATCAGCTCCGACCCGGGCGTGAGGTCGTAGGTGTAGTCCTCCATGAGGGAGGCGCCGCCGGGCAGACCTTCGCCCATCACCTTGGCGGCGCGCACGAGCACGGCCGTCTTCCAGTCGCCCTCGGCGCCGAAGCCGTAGCCCTTGCTCATGAGGCGCTGCACCGCGAGGCCCGGGAGCTGGCGCAGCGCGCCGAGGTCCTCGAAGTTCGTGGTGAACGCCTTGGCGCCGCGCTCGACCAGGAAGGCCTCCATCGCGAGCTCCTGGCGGGCCGCGTACCGCAGCGACTCGTGGCGCTCTCCCCCGGCGCGCAGCTCGGGAGCGACGTCGTAGCGCTCCTCGTACTCGGCGACCAGCGTGTCGACCTCGGTCGCGGCGACCGCCTCGACGCCCCCGACGAGGTCGTTCACGCCCCAGGTGCTCACGCTGACGCCGAACTGCAGCTCGGCCTCGGTCTTGTCACCCTCGGTGACACCGACGTTGCGCATGTTGTCGCCGAAGCGGACCAGCTTCAGCTCCTGGGTGGCCAGGCGGCCGGCCGCGGCGCGGACCCAGGTGCCGACGCGCCGCTGCACCGCGGGGTCGGACACGTGGCCCACCACGGTGGTGCGGGCGACGCCGAGGCGGGTCAGCATGTAGCCGTACTCCCGGTCGCCGTGCGCGGCCTGGTTGAGGTTCATGAAGTCCATGTCGATCTCCGACCACGGGAGCTCGACGTTCGCCTGCGTGTGCAGGTGCAGCAACGGCTTGCGCAGGGCGTCCAGGCCGGCGATCCACATCTTGGCCGGGCTGAACGTGTGCATCCAGGTCACGACACCGAGGACGTCGTCGTCGCTGTTCGCCTCGAGCATCGCGCGACGGATGGCGGCGGAGTCCTTCAGGACCGGCTTCCACACCACCTTCGCGGGCACGTCGCCGGATGCGTCGAGCGCGGCGGCGACCTCCTGGGACTGCCGGGCGACCTGCTCCAGCGTCTCGGGACCGTACAGGTCCTGGCTGCCGGTGAGAAACCAGACCTCGCGGTCACCGTAGGGCTTGCTCATCATCTGTCCTTTCGAGTCCGACGGCGCCGTCAGCGCTGGCCGTAGACGTTCTGGTAGCGGTCGTAGAGGGCGTCGACGTGCTGCTGCGCGATCGGCACGGGCTCGCCGACCTGCCGGGCGACGTGCACCGCCCGGGCGACCTCCTCGCACAGCACCGCCGCCTTGACCGCGGCCCTGGCGTCCCCGCCGATGGTGAAGGGGCCGTGGTTCGCCATCAGCACCGCCGGGGAGCGGGACCCGCGCAGGGTCTCGACGATGCCGCGGCCGATGGAGTCGTCCCCGATGACCGCGAACGGTCCGACGGGGATCGGCCCGCCGAACTCGTCGGCCATCATCGTCAGCACGCAGGGGATCTCCTCACCCCGCGCGGCCCACGCCGTCGCGTAGGTCGAGTGGGTGTGCACCACGCCACCGACCTCGGGCATGTGCGCGTAGACGTAGGCGTGCGCCGCGGTGTCGGACGAGGGCGAACGGTCCCCCTCGACGAGACGGCCCTGCAGGTCGCACACGACCATGGCCTCGGGGGTGATGTCGTCGTAGGAGACCCCGGACGGCTTGATGACGAGGAGGTCGCTCGCGCCGTCAGGCCCTCCCTGATCGTCCCGGACCCGCTCGGAGACGTTGCCGGCGGTCCACACCACGAGCTCCCAGCGGGGCAGCTCGGCGTGCAGGGCGGCGACCTTCTGCTTGGCGGCGTCGACGGCGGCGCGCAGGTGCGCCGGCACCTCGGTCGGGCGGGCGGCGTTCGGCATGGGGTCTCCCGTTCGGTTCCGGTGGTCGTCAGAGGGCTTCGGTGGCGGCACGTTCGACGGCGAGACCGGCGGAGTACCGCTCGAGGTAGGCCGCGAAGCCGGCGACGTCGTCGGCGTCGGGCCGGGCGACGTCCAGCTCGGCGTCGGCGAAGACGCGGTCGGCGAGGTACCCGTCCAGGGTCAGACCGGGCTCCGCGGCGGCCGCGCGGGTGAAGGCGGCGAGGACCGCGATCCCCCAGGCGCCGCCCTCCGAGGCGGTCCGTCCGACGGCGACGGGCGCGTCGACGGCGGCCGCGAGCAGACGCTGGGCGACGCCGGCCGTCCGGAACATGCCTCCGTGGGCGAACATCGTGTCGACGGCGACGCCCTCGCCGTGCAGCACCTTCATGCCCAGCGCCAGGGTGCCGAAGGCGCCGTAGATCTGGGTGCGCATGAGGTTGGCCAGCGTCAGGCGGCTGTCCGGGGTGCGCACGACGAGCGGACGCCCCTGGTCGAGCCCGGTGATCGGTTCCCCGGCGAGGTAGTTGTAGGCCAGCAGCCCACCGCCGTCGGTCTCGCCGTCGAGAGCGGCCCCGAACAGGGCCTCGAAGACGGCGTCGGCCGGGCTGGGGTGCCCGAGCGCCGTCGCGAACTCGGCGAAGACCCCGGCCCACGCGTCGAGCTCGCTCGCGCCGTTGTTGCAGTGGACCATCGCCACGAGGTCGCCGGCGGGTGTGGTCACCAGGTCCAGCTCGTGGTGGACGCCGGTCAGCGGCTTCTCGAGCACGACCATGGCGAAGATCGAGGTGCCGGCGCTGATGTTGCCCGTGCGCGGCGCGACGGCGTTCGTGGCGACCATCCCGGTGCCGGCGTCGCCCTCGGGCGGGCACAGCACCGGACCGGCCCGCAGCTCGCCGGTGGGGTCCAGCAGGGCGGCGCCCTCGGCGGTCAGGTGACCGGCGTCGGCGCCGGCGGGCAGCACCTCGGGCAGCAGACCCTCGACCTGGAGACCGGGCCGTTCGGCGGCGACGAGGTGGCGGAACTGGTCGAGCAGCCGCCGGTCGTAGTCCCGGGTGACCGGGTCGATCGGGAACATGCCGGAGGCGTCACCGACACCGAGGACGTGCCGGCCCGTCAGCATCCGGTGGACGTAGCCGGCGAGCGTGGTGAAGGACGCGATCTGCGGGACGTGCGGCTCGTCGTCGAGGATCGCCTGGTACAGGTGCGCGATCGACCAGCGCAGCGGGATGTTGTGGCCGAACAGGTCGGACAGCTTCGCGGCGGCGGGGCCCGTGCTGGTGTTGCGCCAGGTCCGGAACGGGACGAGCAGCTCGCCGTCCGCGTCGAACGCGAGATAGCCGTGCATCATCGCCGAGACGCCCAGCGCGCCGTACGTGGTGGGGCGCACGCCGTACCGCTGCTCGACGTCCGCCACGAGCGCCGCGTAGGCGTCCTGCAGCCCGGCGTGCACGGCCTCCAGGGAGTAGGTCCACAGCCCGTCGGAGAGCTCGTTCTCCCAGCCGTGCGTCCCGCTGGCCAGCACCTCGTGCTCCGGGCCGACCAGGCACGCCTTGATGTTCGTCGAGCCGAGCTCGATCCCGAGCGTGGTCCGCCCGGCGGTGATGGCGTCCCGGCTGCCGGTCGCCTCGTCGTGCCGCGTCATCCCAGGTTCCTCCTCGCGTGGTCCGCCTATGTTAACGCTCACATCGTGGATGCCCAAACCTCGGCGTCCGGGCACGTCCGGTTACCTCGCCGTCGGCCGCGGCGGCGCCGTCGAGGACCGCACGACCAGCTCCGGCGCGATGCGCCGGGTCGCCACCGTGTCCCCCGCCAGCGAGCCCAGCACCATCGCCACCGCGTGCGCCCCGACCTCGCCGAACGGCTGACGCACCGTCGTCAGCGGCGGCACGAAGTACGCCGCCCCGGCGACGTCGTCGAACCCCACCACCGACACGTCCTCGGGCACCCGCAGGCCGCGTTCCCACACGGCGCGCAGGACGCCGAGGGCGAGCTGGTCGTTCCCCGCGAAGACCGCCGTCGGCCCCTCCCCCGCGGCCACGGCCTCGGCGAGGTCCCGCCCCGCCGCGTAGCCGTCACCGGCGGACCAGGAGCACTCGCGGGGCCGGGCGGGACGCACCCCGTGCGCGTCGAGCGCCTCGCGCCAGCCGGCCAGGCGCTCGCGCGCGTCGAACCAGTCCTGCGGGCCGGCGACGTGCACGACGTCGGCGTGCCCCAGGTCGAGCAGCAGCTCGGTCGCGAGCCGGGCACCGGCCCGTTGGTCCACGGCGACCGACAGGGTGGACGGCCCGGAGGCGTCCGCCGACGACGGTTCCAGGGCCGCCACCAGCACGACGGGGACCGGGGAGCGGAACGACTCGACCGCGGCGGCCACCGCGTCGTGCGGCGCGATGACGACGATCCCGTCGACGCCCTGCGCCATGAAGTGCTCGAGGACCTGGTTGATCGACGCCGTGTCGTAGCTGCGCAACGTGGCGACCGAGACGAAGTAGCCCTGGTCCCGTGCCGCCTCCTCGACCGCGATGAGCGTGCTCGTCGGACCGAACAACGCCGACCCGGTGGTCACCACGCCGAGCGTCGCGGAGCGGGACGTCACCAGGGCCCGGGCGGCGCTGTTGCGGCGGTACCCGAGCTCCTCGATGGCGGCCAGGACCTTGTCACGGGTCGCCTCCCGGACGCTCGGGTGGGCGTTGAGCACGCGGGAGACGGTCTGGTGGGACACCCCCGCGAGCGCCGCGACGTCCGCCATGGACGGCCGGCGCACCGTGCGCGCCGCCGCCGGACCGGTCACGGGCGGTCGGCGGGCGAACCGGCCGGACGCTCGCCGGCGTTACGCGCGTTCACCTCGTGCAGCACCCGGCGCAGGTAGGTGTAGGTGAGCTCACCCGCCGCCTCGTCGTACTGGGCCTCGTAACCGTGCTTGGTGTACATCGCCAGGTTCTGCTGCGAGTCCTTGCCGGTGAAGGCCCAGATCTCGGACACGTCATCGGGCAGGTGGTCGAGGATCGCGAAGAGGAGCGTCGTCCCCAGGCCACGGCCCTGCTGGTCGGGTGCGACCGCCAGCCGCCCCAGGGTGGCCCGGCCGTCCTGCAGCTCGACCCGGATCGAACCCACGAGACGCTCCCCGGTCCAGGCGCCGATCGTGACGACGTCGTCCCGCGCCATGTCCTCGCGCAGCTCGTGCAGGGTCTGCGTCAGCGGCGGGATGTTCGGGTCGCCGTAGACCTGGGCCTCGGAGACGAACGCCGCGCGGCGCAGCGTCAGCAGCTCGCCGGCGTGCGCGTCGTCGACGAGGGCGATGCGGGTCGGCGCCTCCGAACGGGCAGGCACCTCGTCGGGCCGGCCGGACGTGGCGGTGGTGTCGCTCATGGGTCCATCGTGGCAGAACTGGGCGACAATGGCGTGCGTGACCACGCAGCCGACCTCCGCACCTGCCGAGCCCCCCGCC
Source organism: Isoptericola sp. b408 (assembly GCF_030588085.1). Taxonomy (NCBI): domain Bacteria; kingdom Bacillati; phylum Actinomycetota; class Actinomycetes; order Micrococcales; family Promicromonosporaceae; genus Isoptericola; species Isoptericola sp. b408. Next base: position 1,055,236 of record NZ_JAUQYQ010000001.1, on the reverse strand, counting down.
GCACCGCCCACCGAGTGGGTGCTGACGCTGTCCTGCCCCGACCGGCCGGGCATCGTCCACGCCGTCAGCGGGATGCTCGCCCAGCACGACGGGAACATCACCGAGTCCCAGCAGTTCGGCGATCCGAGCTCCGGGCTGTTCTTCATGCGCGTCCAGGTCGAGTCCCACGCCTCGCGCGACGAGCTGGAGCCGGCCGTCGCGGACGTCGCGGACCGGTTCGGCATGACCTGGGCCCTGGACGTCGTCGGACGGCCGATGCGCACGCTGGTCATGGTGTCCAAGGCGGCGCACTGCCTGGTCGACCTCCTCTACCGCGAGCGCGACCAGGGGATGCCGATCGACGTCGTCGGCGTGGTGGGGAACCACCCCGACCTGGCGGACATCGCCGACTTCTACGGCAAGCCGTTCCACCACGTGCCGGTCACGTCCGCGACCAAGGCGGAGGCGGAGGACCGGTTGCGGTCCCTGGTGGACGAGCTGGACGTCGAGCTGGTCGTGCTCGCCCGGTACATGCAGATCCTGTCCGACGAGCTGTGCCGCGACCTCAACGGCCGCGTGATCAACATCCACCACTCGTTCCTGCCCTCGTTCAAGGGCGCCCGCCCCTACGCGCAGGCCCACGACCGCGGGGTCAAGCTCATCGGGGCGACGTCCCACTACGTCACCGGCGACCTCGACGAGGGGCCGATCATCGAGCAGGACGTCGAACGGGTCGACCACTCCCGGGCCGTCCGTCAGCTCGTGGCGCTGGGCGAGGACGTCGAGCGGCGCACGCTGGCCCGCGCGGTGCGGTGGCACGCCGAGCACCGCGTGCTCCTCAACGGTCACCGCACCGTCGTCTTCCACTGAGCCGGAGGTCAGGGAGCAGGGGGAAGCCCGGGGCACGGTCGCGTTCACGGTCGCTGCGCGACCTGCACTTCGCGATGGACGACCGCGCCCCGGGCTTCCCCCTGCTCCCCGCTCTCGCCGCCGATCAGCCGACCGACACCTCGACGAGCGTGTTCCAGGGGTCGTCGAAGCGCAGGGTCCGGCCGTCGTCGCGCACCGGCACCCGCGCGTGGCGCAGCCGGTCGCGCAGGGCGTCGACGTCGTCCTGGCCGGGGACGGTGAGCGCCACCTGCCCCAGGCCGAGCGACGCGGCCCGCGGCCCCGCCCCGGCGCTGTTCCAGGTGTTCACCGCCAGGTGGTGGTGGTACCCGCCCGCCGCGACGAACAGCGCGCCGGGCAGGTCCGCCATGACCTCGAAGCCGAGGGTGTCGACGTAGAACCGCTGTGCGGTGGGGATGTCGCCGACCTGCAGGTGGACGTGGCCCACCTGGGCTCCCTGTCCGGAGGCGCCGGCCAGCGCCGACTCGTCCAGGTGCTGCTGGAGCCAGGCCTGCGGGTCGAACCAGTCCGTCCCCATCGCGACCCGGCCCCCGGACCGCTGCCAGGTGTCCCGCGGCCGGTCCCAGTAGAGCTCGATGCCGTTGTCCTCGGGGTCGGTGAAGTAGAACGCCCGGGAGACCCGGTGGTCGGCGTTCCCCACGAACCGGGACAGCGGGTGCCGGGCGGCGTGCACCACGGCGGCGGCCAGCGCCTCCTCGGTGTCGAACAGGACGGCCGTGTGGAAGAGCCCGGCCTGGTGCCGTGACGTCGCCGGCAGTCCCGGCGTGTGCCGGAGCACGACGACGGGGGTCCGTCCCCGCCCAAGGACGACCCGGTCGGGTGCGCCGAGGTCCGGCAGCTCCGTGAGGGCGATCGCCTCGCGGTAGTAGGCGCTCATCGCGGCGAGGTCGCCGACGTGGAGCGTGACGGCTCCCATCGTGGTCTCGGCCGCGAGGAGGTCGTCGGTGCGCGGGGTCGCGGTGTTCATGGGTCGGCTCCTGGGCGGGGTGGACGGGGTGGGACGGGTCAGAGCAGCGCGAACCCGGTGGTCCACGCGGTCTTCTCGCCGGCGGCGAGGGTGAGCTGGAGGAAGCCCAGCGCCTCGAGCTCCCGGGCGCGCTGCAGCGACCCGGCGTCGACGACGCGGATGGCGGACCCGTCGAGGGCGGCGGCGAGGGCGGCCTTGGCGTCGGCGTCGTCACCGGCCACGAGGACGGTGGTGGGCACGTCGCCGACGGTGCCGGTGGCGAGGGTGGCGGCGAAGTTGGTGTTGAACGCCTTGAGCACCGAGGCGCCGGGGACGGCGGCGGCGAGCTCGGCGGCGGCGGACGAGTCCGCGGGCACGACGAGGGCGTCGAAGGTCTCGACGTCGAGCGGGTTGGTGATGTCGACGACGGTGCGCCCGGCGAGCTGGTCGCCGTAGGTGGCGACGACGTCGTCGAGGGCGGGGTACGGCAGGGCGAGCACGACGACGTCACCGGTGAGCGGCTTGCCGAACTCCGCGGCGTCCACGGCGGGGTCGACGGCCTCGGCGGCGGTGACCTCGCGGGCTACGACCTGGACCTCGGAGCCCGCGGCGAGGGCGAGGCCGGCGATCGCGGTGCCCATGTTCCCGGCGCCGATGATGCTGATGCTGCTGGTCATGAGTGTTCCTCCTCGGTGGGGGCGCCCGCCATTTGGTTGACGCTACAACCAAGGTAGGACGGTACAGTTGTCGTGTCAACCAATCAGGACGAGGAGACCTTCCCATGGACGAGGGCGAACCCCCGCGCTGGCTCGACGACGAGCAGATGCGCAGCTGGCTCCGCCTGCAGGCCGTCATCAGCCTGCTACCCGCGCTGCTCGACCAGCAGCTCCGCCGTGACGCCCACCTGACGCACTTCGAGTACCTGACGCTGGCGATGCTGTCCGAGGCCCCGGACCGGTCGCTGCGCATGAGCGACCTCGCCCGGCTCACCAGCGCCACGCTGCCGCGGCTCTCCCACGTCGCGCGCCGGCTCGAGGAGCGCGGCTACCTCACGCGCGGCCCCGCGCCCGACGACCGCCGCGCCACCGTCGCCCGGCTCACCGACGCCGGCTGGGAGAAGGTCGTGGCGAGCGCACCGGGGCACGCCCGCACGGTGCTGGAGAACGTCTACGACGACCTCGAACCCGCCGACGTGCGGTCGTTGACGCGGGTGCTGGACGCGATCCTCGCGCACGTCGACCCGCACGACACGTTCGGGCTCGCCGACCACGAACGCCGCTGAGGCGACCCGGGACTCAGGCCGCCCCGGTGATGGCGGCCAGGATCGACTCGTGCGAGGCGGTGGCGCGGAAGGACCCGTTGTTGCGCCCGTGGCGCAGCACCTCGATGCGGTCGGCGACCGCGCGGACGTCGTTGAGGTTGTGGCTGATGAGGATCACGCCCAGACCCAGGTCGCGCAGCCGCTGGATGTGCGTGAGCACCTCGCCGGTCTGGGCCACCGACAGCGCGGCCGTCGGCTCGTCGAGGACGACGATGCGCGGGTCGCCGATGAGCGTGCGCGCGATCGCCACCGCCTGGCGCTGACCGGCCGAGAGCTGGCGCAGCGTGGTCCGCACCGACGGGATGCGCACGGTGAGCCGCTCGAGCAGGCGCCGCGTCTCGACCTCCATCGCGCCGTCGTGCATCAGCCCGAACCGGTTGCGCTGCTCCCGCCCGAGGAACACGTTCGCCGTGACGTCGAGGTTCTCGCACACCGCCAGGTCCTGGAACACGCTGGCCACGCCGAGCTCGTTGGCCGCCGACGGCGAGGAGATCGTCACCGGCTTGCCGGCGATCTCGATCTGGCCGGCGTCCGGGGACAGCACCCCGGCCACGATCTGCGCCAGGGTCGACTTGCCGGCGCCGTTGTCCCCCACGAGCGCGACGACCTCGTGCGAGTGCACCTCGAGGTCGACGCCCACCAGCGCCTCGACGGCGCCGAAGTACTTGCTCACCTCGTGCAGGGCGAGCAGGGGTGTGCGGTGCGGTGCCGGCGGCCTCATCGTCCAGCCATCTCCTCGTCGGTACGGTCGGGGCGCTCGAACACGTCGGTGTGCTGGAGCGCGAGGGCGACGGCACCCACCAGCTCGGCACGCAGACCCAGCGCGGCGGGCACCACCTCGGGGCCGCCGGCCTGGTTGAGCACCGTGCGGCGTTCGAGCGCCGCACGCAAGGGTGCCAGAAACGTCTCGCCCGTCTCGGCGAGCTCCCCGCCGACGACGACGCCCTGGGGCCCGAGCCCCGTCGCGAGCGCGGCGATGACGGCGCCGACCCGCTCCCCGGCGTCGGCCACGATCTCCCGGCAGCCGGGGTCGTCGTCCCCGGCCAGCCGCACGACGTCGCGCAGGGAGAGGTTGCCGTGGCTGGTCTGCAGCGGTTCGAGCAGCGCGGGCAGCCCCACCACGGTGTTCAGGCAGCCGCGGCTGCCGCACAGGCAGATGCGTCCGGCCGGGTCGACCTGGACGTGGCCGATCTCCCCCGCCGTGCCGTCGACGCCGCGGTGCACCGTCCCGCCGATGACGATCCCGGCCCCGACGCCGTGGGAGACGCTGACGTAGACCATGTCCCGCCACGGGCGCCCGACGCCCATCGTCGACTCGGCGAGCGCCCCGAGGTTGGCGTCGTTGTCGACGAACACCGGGCGGGCCAGCCGCTTCTCCAGCACCTGGGCGATCTGCACGGAGTCCCAGCCGCGCAGCACGCCGCGGACGCTGATCATCCCGGTGGTGGGGTGCACGGGCGCGGGGACCCCGAGCCCGATGCCGAGCAGGTCGTCGAGGGTCGAGCCGACCCGCTCGAGCAGGTCCACGACGAGCAGCGCTGCCCGGTCGAGGCTGGTGTCGGACCGGTGGTCGGCCGGCAGCGGGAGCGTCTGCTCGGCGAGGACCTCGTGGGCGACGTCGGCGAGCGCCACCCGCATCGTGCGGTACCCGACGACGACGCCGGCCACCAGGCCGACGCGGTGCGAGAGCGTGACGAGCTGGGCCCGCCGCCCGGAGCGGACGGTGTTGCGGACCTCGACCACCTCGGAGGCGACGAGCTCCTTGACGATGGTCGAGACGGTGGCGGCGGACAGGCCGGTGGCACCGGCCAGCTCCACCTGGGTCAGGCTGCCGTACTTCTTGACGGCGTCGACCACGCGGGAGCGGTTGGCCTCCCGCAACGACGACTGCGTGCGCGCCATCGACTGCCGTCCCTTCACGACCTGGAGTGTAGAGGGGATGCCGACGGGCGGGTGGGACCTCCCACCCGCCCGTCGGCATCGAGCTCCGGACTCAGCGGGCGGCCGCGGCCCGCTTCTTGTTCCAGATGTCGAAGGCGACCGCCAGCAGCAGCACCAGGCCCTTGACGACCTGCTGCATCGACTGCGGCACACCCATGAGCTGCATGCCGTTGGACATGACCGCCATGATCAGACCACCGATCATGGCGCCGCCGACCCGGCCCACGCCGCCGGTCGTCGAGGCACCGCCGATGAAGCAGGCGGCGATCGCGTCGAGCTCGAACATGTTGCCGGCGCCCGGCTGGGCACCGTTCATGCGCGAGGAGTAGACGATGCCGGCGACCGAGGCCAGCACGCCCATGTTGACGAAGATCCAGAAGTTGATCTTCTTGACGGCGACGCCGGACAGCTCCGCGGCGTGCCGGTTGCCGCCGACGGCGTAGACGTGGCGGCCGAACACCGACTTCTGGGTGACCAGCGTGTAGGCGATGATCAGCACGGACAGGATGATCAGCACGACCGGCAGACCGCGCGAGGACGCGAGCTGGTAGCCGAACCACATGACGACCGCCGCGACGAGCACGAGCTTCAGCACGAACAGCGGCATGGACTCGACCGACTGCTGGTAGGCGATCTTGCCCTGACGGGTCCGCCACTGGGAGACGGCGAAGCCGACGACGGCGATGCCGAAGATCACCAGGGTGAAGACGTCGTACCCGTACCCGCCGAGCAACCCGTTGAGGAACCCGTTGGCGATGTCGTAGTAGGTGCCGCCGAACGGCGACAGCGAGGCGTTGTCGAGCACCAGGAAGGTCAGGCCGCGGAACAGCAGCATGCCCGCCAGGGTCACGATGAAGCCGGGGATGCCGACGTAGGCGACCCAGAAGCCCTGCCAGATGCCGACCATGAGGCCGACGATCAGCGCGGCGAGCACACCGGCCCACCAGGGCATCCCGTTGCGGACGACGACGACCGCCGAGACGGCTCCTGTCAGCGCGACCACCGACCCGACGGACAGGTCGATCTGGCCGGCGACGATGATCATCACCATCCCGATCGCGAGGATCAGGATGTAGGAGTACTGCAGGACGATGTTCGTCAGGTTCGTCGGGGACAGGAAGGCGGGGTGCAGGGCGGCGAACAGCGCGACGATCGCGACGAACGCGATGAGGATGCCGCTCTGGCGCATGTTCCGGGTCAGCGCGTCCCGGACCGAGGCGATGGCGTTCATGAGGTGAGTTCCTTCGTGGGCAGGGGCTGGTCGCGCTCGAGGGTCATGAGCTCCATGAGGCGTTCCTGCGTCGCCTCGGCGACGGGGAGCTCACCGGTGATGCGACCGAAGGCGAGGGTGTACACGCGGTCGCAGATGCCGAGCAGCTCGGGCAGCTCGGAGGAGATGACGACGACCGCCTTCCCCGCCGCGACCATCTTGTTGATGATCGTGTAGATCTCGTACTTCGCACCGACGTCGATGCCGCGGGTCGGCTCGTCGAGGATGAGGACGTCCGGGTCGGTGTAGAGCCACTTGGACAGCACGACCTTCTGCTGGTTGCCGCCCGAGAGCTTGCCGACCTCCGCCACGACGTTGGGGGTCTTGATGTTGAGCGAGTCGCGGTACTCCTCGGCGACCTTCAGCTCCTCGTTGCTGTTGACCCAGCCACCGGGGGCGAGCTTGGACAGGCCGGCGGCGGAGATGTTGTGCCGGATGTCGTCGATGAGGTTGAGACCGTACTGCTTGCGGTCCTCCGTGGCGTAGGCGATGTTGTGCCCGATCGCCTCCGCGACAGTCCGGACCTGGATCCGCTTGCCGTCCTTGTAGACGGAGCCGCGGATGTTGCGTCCCCAGGACCGGCCGAAGATGCTCATGGCCAGCTCGGTGCGGCCGGCGCCCATGAGCCCGGCGATCCCGACGACCTCGCCGGCGCGGACCGTGAACGAGGCATCGGTGATGACCCGGCGCCCGGCCTGGGTGGGGTGGTCGACGTTCCAGTCCTCGACCCGCAGCACCTCGTCGCCGATGTCCGGCGTGCGGTGCGGGTAGCGGTTCTCGATGTCGCGTCCCACCATGCCGCGGATGATCCGGTCCTGCGTGGACTCCGTCTCGGACATGTCGATCGTCTCGATCGTCTGCCCGTCGCGGATGATCGTCGTGCGGTCGGCGATCTCCTCGATCTCGTTGAGCTTGTGCGAGATGATGATGCAGGTGATGCCCTCGGCGCGCAGCGCGCGGAGGAGCTCGAGCAGGTGCTCGGAGTCCGTGTCGTTCAGGGCGGCGGTCGGCTCGTCGAGGATGAGCAGGCGCACCTCCTTCGAGAGCGCCTTGGCGATCTCGATGAGCTGCTGCTTGCCGACGCCGAGCTGGCCGATGGGCGTCGTCGGGTTCTCGTGCAGGCCGACGCGCTCGAGCAGGGCGGACGCCTGGTGGTTGGCCGCGTTCCAGTCGACCAGGCCGAAGCGTCCCCGGGTCTCGTTGCCGAGGAAGATGTTCTCGGCGACCGACAGGTACGGCACCAGGGCGAGCTCCTGGTGGATGATGACGATGCCCTCGCGCTCGGAGTCCGAGATGGACCCGAACTCGGCCGCGGACCCGTCGAAGACGATCTCGCCGTCGTAGGTGCCGTGCGGGTAGACGCCCGACAGCACCTTCATCAGCGTCGACTTGCCGGCACCGTTCTCACCGCAGATGGCGTGGATCTCGCCCTGCTCGACGGTGAGGGTGACGTCCGACAGCGCCTTGACGCCGGGAAACTCCTTGGTGATGGAGCGCATCTCCAGGATGGTGCTCATCTACGCTCTCGTCCCTCCTTGGGTGGGGGTACGACCGCGGCGGCTGGCCGGCGGCGGACCCGGGGCGGGCCGTCCGTCGTGGCGGGGTGGCGCACGACGGACGGCCCGGCCGTGATGAGGTGGGTCAGACCCGCGGGATCACTCCGCGGTCTGGCCGGACTCGACCTCGTCCATCGTGTAGTAGCCGGAGTCCACGAGGACCGGCTCGATGTCCTCGGCGAAGACGGTCTCGACCTCGAGGAGGTACGACGGGACGACCTTCACGCCGTTGTCGTAGGTCTCGGTGTCGTTCGCCTCGGGCTCCTCGCCCTCGACGAAGGACTGGGTCGCGGCCACGGCCTGGTCGGCAAGCTTGCGGGTGTCCTTGAAGATCGTCGAGGACTGGACGCCGTCGTTGATCAGGTTGACGTTGGCGATCTCGGCGTCCTGACCGGTGACGATCGGCAGGCCCTCCTCGATCGTCGGGCCCATGCCCGAGCCCTGCAGGGCGTTGATGATGCCGCGCGAGAGCACGTCCGCCGGGGCGAGCACGCCGTCCAGCTTCTTGTCGTTGCCGGTGTAGGTGGAGGTCAGCAGGTCCTCCATGCGGCTCTGGGCGGTCTCGAGCTCCCAACGCTGCGTGCTGACCTGGCCGAAGTCGGTCTGGCCGGACGGGACCTCGACGACGCCCTCGTCCATCAGCGGCTGCAGGACCGACATCGCACCGTCGAAGAAGAAGTGCGAGTTGTTGTCGTCGGGCGAACCGGCGAAGAGCTCGATGTTGTACGGGCCCTCCTCACCGGTCGGCTCGCCGTTCTCGTCCAGGTAGCCGAGGCCGCGCAGCAGGGCGTTGGCCTGGGCGACGCCGACCGCGAAGTTGTCGAACGTGGTGTAGAAGTCCACGTTCTCGCTGTCGCGGATGAGGCGGTCGTAGGCGATGACCGGGATGTTCGCGGCCGCGGCGGCCTCGAGCTGGCTGGTCAGGGCCGTGCCGTCGATCGAGGCGATGATGAGGACGTCGACGCCCTCGGTGATCATCGAGTCGATCTGCTGGGTCTGGGTGGGGATGTCGTCGTTCGCGAACTGCAGGTCGACGTCGTACCCGAGCTCCTCGAGCCCGGCCTCGACGTTGCCGCCGTCCTGGATCCAGCGCTCGTAGGTCTGCGTCGGCATCGCGACGCCGACCTTGACGTTCTCGTCGCCGTCGCCCGCGGCACCGTCCGTGCCGGAGCCCGCGCCCTCGCCACCGCAGGCGGCCAGGGAGAGCGTCAGCGCCGCACCCGCGGCCACCGCGCCCATCTTGTTGCCGAGTCGCATCCTCGCGCTCCTTCTCGTCGTCGAGGGTCCCGCCGGCGGCGACCTTCACCGCCGGTGCCCACCGAGGGCCGGACCAAGGCCGCCGTCATGACGACCGAGGAACACTCTGCTGAGTTCGGGACTCGAAGTCAACGCTCTGAACGGACAAGATCATCACGATCCGGTTACAGGTGAACGTTAACAAGCATCTCTCGGGGCCCGAATTGACCGAAAGAGGAACTTCCTGCGTTTGACTCTCGAACCTATGCGCACCTCGGTCGCCGAGACCGGGGAGCGCAGCAGGCCCCCACGATGCCATGCTCGGAGCATGGACGCGGTCACCGTCTCGGGCCGGCGGATCACCTACCGACGGACGGGCCGAGGCGATCCCCTGGTGCTGCTCCACGGCGGCTTCGGGTTCGACAGCCGGGCGTGGGAGCCGCAGCTCGACGCGCTCGCCGACCAGTTCGACGTCGTCGCCTGGGACGCCCCGGGCGCCGGCGGCTCCGACGACCCGCCGGAGGACTTCACGCTCGACGACTACGCCGACACCCTCGCGGGGTTCGTCGCCGCCCTCGGCCTCGACCGGCCGCACGTCCTGGGGCTCTCGTTCGGCGGCGGGGTGGCGCTCGCCCTGGCGACCCGGCACCCGAAGCTTCCCCGAAGCCTCGTCCTCTGCGGCGCCTACGCCGGCTGGGCCGGGTCGCTCCGGCCGGACGAGGTCGGCCGCCGGCTCCGGCGCGCTGCCGACGACGTCACCCGCGACCCGGACGAGTGGCTGCCGGAGTACCTGCCCGGCCTGCTGACCCCGTCGGCACCGGCCTCTCTGCGGGCGCGGACGCTCGACCTGATGTCCGGCGTCCACCCGCGCGCGAGCCTGACCATGCTCCATGCCATGGCGGCCGCGGACCTGCGCGACGCCCTCGGCGACCTCCGCGTGCCCACGCTCGTGCTGCACGGCGAGCTCGACGTCCGTGCCCCGCTGCCGGTCGCTGCGGCCCTCCACGAGGCGATCCCGGGCTCCCGGCTCGTCGTGCTGCCCGGCGTCGGGCACCTGAGCAACGTCGAGACCCCCGACGCCTTCACCCGGGAGGTGCGGACCTTCTTGGCGGACGCGGGCTCACCGGCGTGAGGACGAGGCGAGGAACGGCGCAGACATGCGCAGGCCGGGAGGCCGACCCTGAGCTCCGCCTCCCGGCCTGCACGTTGCTGTGGACCCCCTGTCAGCCCTGGGGCTCGACCAGCACCGCGACGGTCCGCGCCGGCACCGTCACGCTCCCGGCGTCACCGTCCCAGGAGGTCTCCTGGACGACGGGGTCGACGCCGCCGGCCTGCACCGGCGAGAGCTCGAAGCCCCGTCCGGCGAGGTCGGGCAGGTCGATCGTCGCCGCCTCGGGCGAGGCGTTGAAGACCACGAGTGCCCCGTCGAGCGCCGGGTCGACGTCGGTACCGACCGTGTCGTCGATCGCCATGACGATGACGCCCGGAACGGCGTCCGGACCCGAGCCGGGGAAGGAGACCTTCTCCTGGATGAGCTCGGCCGACCCCAGCCGGAACAGCCCGGTCGACGAGCGCAGCTCCAGCAGCTCCCGCGCCTGCGCGGAGGCCGTGGCGATGTGGTCCGGCGTCGGCTTGAGCGCCGGGTCGGCCAGCAGCGGCGCCATGAGCGGCCACTTCTCCTCGTTGTCCGCGGCCATCGGCAGACCGCGGGCGAACCCGTTGTCCTGACCGGACCAGTCGATGGCGTTGAACCAGTCGCCGGAGTCGTAGGAGTTGCGGTCCAGCGACTTCGAGCGGAGCAGGTCCGTGCCCGCGTGCCAGAACGACGGCGTCTGGGCCAGTGCCGCCGTGCCGAGCGACACGGTGTTCATCCGGACGCGGTCGTCCATCGACGTCGCCTGCGGCAGCTTGAGCGTGAGCAGGTCGAACAGCGTCTCGTTGTCGTGGGCGTCGACGTAGGTCACGACCTCCTCCGGGGACTCGGCGTACCCGGCCGGGGAGCCGCGGTAGTCGAGGTCCTCGCCCCGGGTCATCTCGCCGTCCGAGGTGAGGAACGTGTAGTCCCGCAGGTTGCCGGCCAGACCCAGGCGGACCAGGTCCGTCTGGTGGGCGAGGTCGGCCGCCTCGTCGTCCCCGCCGTCGTTGACCGTGTCGGCTTCGCCCGTGCGGGCCTCGCGCCCGTTCGGGTCGGTGAACAGCCCGGTGCCGAAGCCCTGGGTGAACGTCGACGGACCGTCGACGGGCGACCCGCCGTGCACGGCGTCGCGGAGCCGGTCGCTGAACGTCCCGATCCCCGTGCCGCCGAGCTGGCCCTGCGTGGCCTGCGTGAACAGGGCGTTGTTGGCCACCTCGCCGAAGTTCCAGCCCTCGCCGTACAGGTAGACCGCCGAACCGTCCACGCCGTCCTCGTCGACCGTCAGCGCGTCGAGCGCCTCGCGGACGGCGAGCATGTTGTCGCGCGAGTGGTGACCCATGAGGTCGAACCGGAACCCGTCGACCTTGTAGTCGCGGGCCCAGGTGACCACGGAGTCGACCATGAGCTGCTCGGCCATCGCGTGCTCGGTGGCGACGTTCTGGCAGCAGGTGCTGGTCTCGACGGCGCCGGTGGTCGGGTTCAGCCGGTGGTAGTAGCCCGGCACGACCTTGTCCAGCACCGACTTCTCGGCCTGACCGCTCTGGGCGGTGTGGTTGAACACCTGGTCGAGGACCACCTGGAGCCCGGCCTCGTGCAGCGAGCCCACCATCGTGCGGAACTCGGCCACGCGGGCCCCGCCCTCGCGGTCGACGGCGTACGAGCCCTCCGGCGTCGTGAAGTGGTACGGGTCGTAGCCCCAGTTGAAGGCGTCCTGACCCTGCACCTCCGCGACGGCGGCCTGCTGCTTGGTGGAGTCCGGGGCGAAACCGGACAGGTCGCCGGTGGTCTCCTGGTCAGCCGGGTCCTCGGTGATCGAGGCGATGTCGAACGTCGGCAGCAGGTGCACCGTCGTCATGCCGGCCTCGGCCAGCTCACGCAGGTGCGTCATGCCGTTCGAGTCCGACTCGGCGAAGGCCAGGTAGGAGCCCCGCACCTTCTCCGGGACCGTGGAGTCCTCGACCGAGAAGTCCCGCACGTGCAGCTCGTAGATCGTCTGGTCGACGGGCCGCTCCACGACGGGCTGGGCGCTGGTGCGCCAGACCTTCGGTGCGAACTGCTTGTCGTCCAGCGACACGACCACCGAGTGCGTCGAGTCGGTGGTCAGCGCCACCGAGTACGGGTCGGTGACGACGTTCGTCTCCACCTGCCCGGCGCTGGGGACGTACACCTCGACGGCGAACTGGTAGCGCGCGCCGTACCAGGGGTACTCCTTGTCCTCGGCCTTGCCGTCCAGCGTCCACGAGCCGTCCGCGGTGCGGGCGGTGTCGAAGCGGTCGGGCTCCTCACCCAGGTCGCGACCCGCGGGCCAGACCAGCAGGTCGACGTCCTTCGCCGTCGGCGCCCAGAGCCCGAACAGGGCCCACTTGAGGTTCGGGTGCACCGTGACGCCGAACGGCCGGCTCGCCGCCTCCTTGGCGTACAGGTCGTCCAGCACGCCCGGCACCTGCACGCCGGTGGCGGCCGTGAGGGTGTCGCCGTCGGTGCGGGTCACCAGGAGCTGGCCGGTGAGCAGGTCCTCGACCGTCGCGCGGTCCAGGGCCTCGCCGTCCGACGTCGGCACCAGCGCCGTGTGGTCGGCCAGCGCCGGGAAGTCCTCGGCCACGCCGTCCGGCAGGTCGCCGGGCTCGAGCGTGTAGGAGGCCGCACCCTCGGGCAGCTCGCCGCCGTCGGGTCCGGTCACGGTGGTGCCGCCGTCGTCGCCACCGTCGGGCATGGTGGCCTCGAGGCCGCCCTCGGGGGCGGTCCACAGGGTCCAGGTGTCGCCGGTCCCGAGGTCGCCCGGGGCCAGCAGGAGGTCCTCGCGCACCCAGTGCGCGGCCTGCTGCCCGCTGCCCGCCAGCGGCGGGTTCTCGGTCCCGATGGTGAGCAGGTGCGTCGCGATGTCGTAGGAGAACGTCACGGTGTCACTCTCCCCCACGGAGAAGGAGTAGTTCGCGCCGTTGCGCGCCCCGTCCACGCCGTAGTTCTCGTCCCAGCTCATGCCGTGGGCCACCTTGACCTCGTAGGCACCGCCCGGCAGGGCGTCGGTGGACCAGGTGTAGACGCCGTCGCCATCCGGGTCCTTGGCCCAGGTCGCGAGGCACTCGGGCTGCCAGTCGCCGGGGCAGCCGGCCTCGTCCTGGTAGGAGCCGGGCAGCGTGACGATCGGGCCCTGGGCGGTCGAGGAGAAGTCCTTGCCCACCGGGTCCCAGTAGAAGGTGATCTCGCCGCCGTCGTGGCTGTACGTGGCGTTGGCGCCGTTCTGCTCGCCCCCGGCACCGTAGTTGAGGTCCCACGACCCGTTGATCGCGACCTTGTACTCGTAGTCGCCGGCCGGCAGGTCGAACGTGCCCTCGAACACGCCGTCGGCGCGCTCGGTGAGGCGGGCGTTCTCGCAGTCCGGCGTCCAGTCCCCGGCGCAGCCCATCTCGCTGTTGTGGTTGCCGGGCACCGTCACCATGTCGATGTCGCTCGGAGGCTCCTCCTCGCCGGCGGTACCGGAGACGTCGACCCCCACGGAGGCGAACGTCGAGGCCGCGGCACGGTCGCCGTCGGCGTCGACGGTCACCGCGCGGTACTCGACCAGGGTGCCCTCGGGCAGCCCGGCCGTGGTGTGGAAGACCCGCGGGGTCGTGTCCTCGGCGGTGCCGAGCGGCTGCCAGTCGGTGGTACCGACCTCGCGCCACGCGAAGGAGGTCTCCGCCCAGGCGTCGTCGATCGCGGCCCGCACCGGGGCGTCACCGGACACGGCGGCGCCGGCGGCCGGGACCTCGAGGGTGATGTCGCCCGAGGTGTCCGCACCGACCGTACGGTCGGCGACGAGCACGACGGCGGAGGTCGCCGGGACCGTCACCGTGACCTCGCCGGAGGCGTCGGCCGTGACCTCACCGGTGTCCCCGTACAGCGCGCTGTACGTGGCACCCGGGGTGAGGGTGGCGAAGGTGGCCGTGCGCTCCTCGGAGGCGTTGTTCAGCGCCACGAGGTGCTCGACCTTCTCGTCCCGGTCGACGCGGCTGACGGCGTAGATCCCGGCGCCGTCGGCGACGTGACGCTCGATCTGCGCACCCTGCCCCAGCGCCGGCGTGCCGCCGCGCAGCGCCGACAGGTCGGCGATGAGCGAGTACAGCGGGGCGTCGGTGTCGTACCGGTCCTGGCTGCCGGCGGTCTCGCCGGTGACCAGCTCCTGGTCGGCGTAGGAGTCCACCTGGGTGGCGAACAGCGTCTGGCGGGCGTCCTTGTCACCGCCGGTGCCGGCGAAGCCCTGCTCGTCGCCGTAGTAGACGACGGGCTGGCCCCGCGTGAGGTACATCAGCTCGTGGGCGAGCTCGTCACGTGCCAGCGGGTCGTCGGTGCTGTTCAGCATGTAGCCGACGCGGCCCATGTCGTGGTTGCCGAGGAAGGTCGGCAGCGCGGCCGCGGAGGTGTCCGGCGTCGTGTAGCGGTCGTCACCGGCGAACATCCCGGCGAGTCCCTTCGCGCTGTTGCCGCTGGCGTAGCTGGTGGCCGAGGCCTGGAAGGCGAAGTCGAGCACGGAGCTCATGTCGGTCTCGCGCACGTACGGCGAGAGCAGCTTCGGGTCGGCGTCGTACACCTCGCCGAACATGAAGAACTCGTCCTTGCCGGCGGCGTGGGCGTAGTCGAGGACCTCGGTGGTCCAGGTGTCCCAGAACTCGCGGTTGACGTGCTTGACGGTGTCGATGCGGAACCCGTCGATGCCGAGGTCGACCCAGTCCTGGTACACCTCGACGAACCCGTTCACCACGGTCGGGTGCTCGGTCATGAGGTCGTCCAGGCCGGCGAAGTCGCCGTAGGTGACGGACTCCCCGCTCCAGGTCGAGTTGCCGCGGTTGTGGTAGAGCGTCGAGTCGTTGAGCCAGGCCGGCACCTTGACCTCGGCGTCGGCGTCGGCGACCACCGGGGTGTAGGGGAACGACGTCGCGGCGTCGAGCTCGGGGAAGTCGCCCGTGCCGGCGTAGTCGGCCGGGTCGAAGGTGTTCCCCGCGGCGTCGGTGTACGGCGAGGTGGCCTGGTCGATGTAGGAGTACTCGCCCTCGGCGTAGTCGACGACGTCGGCCGTGTGGTTGGTGATGATGTCGAAGTACACCTTGATGCCACGGGAGTGGGCGTCGGCGATGAGCGCCTCGAGCTCCGCGTTGGTGCCCAGGTGCGGGTCGATCTGGGTGAAGTCGGTGATCCAGTACCCGTGGTACCCGGCGCTGACGTCGTCGCCGCTGCCCTGGACGGGGCGGTTCTTGAACGACGGCGTGAGCCAGATGGCGGTGGTGCCGAGCCCCTCGACGTAGTCGAGGTTGTCGTGCAGGCCGGCCAGGTCGCCGCCCTGGTAGAAGCCCTTGTTCGTCGGGTCGAACCCGGACACCAGCGGGTCGTCGCCGAGCCCGGCGGTGTCGTTGGAGGTGTCGCCGTTGGCGAACCGGTCGGTCATGACGAAGTAGAACTGCTCGTCGCCGCCGGCCTGCCGCGCGGGCGCCGCGACGACCGCGTCGTCGGTGGCGGCGTCGTACTCGCCCGCGAGGCCGAGCGGGGTCAGCGCGGTCAGGTTCGTGGCGTCGTCGTAGGTGACGCGCAGGCGGGTGTCGCCGCCGAGCACGAGGGGGGCGTTGTCACCGCCGCCGTCGCGCCCGTAGGCCTCGTCCCAGGAGTCGTCGATCGCGACCTTGTACTCGTAGGTGCCGGCGGGGACGTCGAACTCGGCCGCATAGGTGCCGTCGCCGACGAGCGCGAGCTCGGTGGCGTCGCACGCCGGGTCCCAGTCGCCGCCGCAGCCCAGCTCGGACTGCAGGTCACCGACGAGAGCGACGGACCGGTCGGCGGCGCTGGCCGCGGGAACACCCGCGAGCGCCAGCCCGCCGGCCACGGCGGGGACGGCCACGGCGAGCGCCGCCAGCGTGGCGACGGCGCGTCGTGGCGCTGGTGGGCGGGGGGCACGGGCCATGGAGGACTCCTTCGTCGACCGGGCGCGTCGATCGCGACCTGCGGAGGACTGTACCGTTGCTGCAACTTTGCAGCAACGGTCGGCCCTCACCCCGCCAGGTGTCCCCAGCGCCGCTCCAGCGCCGACCAGGGCCCCACCTCGGCGACCCGTCCCTCGACCAGCACCACGACCCGGTCCGCCCGCGCCAGCGCCGCTCTCTTCGACGTCGAACCGATCACCGTCAGACCCTGCGCGCGCAGCGCCGCCCACAGCTCGACCTCCGTCGCCGCGTCGAGGGCGCTCGAGACGTCGTCGGCCAGCAGCACCTCGGACCCGGTGGCCAGCGCCCGTGCCAGGGCCAGGCGCTGCACCTGCCCGCCCGAGAGCCGCACCCCGCGGTGCCCGACCACCGCGTCCGCGCCGCCGGCATCGGCGACGTCCGGCGCCAGCCGGGCGACGTCCACCGGCCCCACGACGTCGCGCGCGTGGTCCAGCGTGACGTTCTCGGCGAACGTCCCCGACAGCACCCGCGGCACCTGCGCCACGTGCGCCACCCGGGCCGGACGCAGGAACGTCTCGGCGTCGGTGACGACCTCCCCGTTCCACCGCACGTCGCCGCGGTGCGCCATGAGCCCCGCCGCGGCGGACAGCAGGCTGGACTTGCCCGACCCGACCTGCCCGAGCAGCAGCACCAGCTCGCCCCGCTCGACCTGCAGGTCCACGCCCGTCACGCCGATCGTGCCGTCGTCGTGCACCGCCTCCAGCCCACTCAGCTCCAGCCGGTCGAACGGCGCCGTCGGCGGCGACGCGGGAACGGGCGACGGCGCGGTGCCGTCGAACAGGTCGACGCCCTCGGGCAGCCGGGTGAGGTCCGCGCCGCCCGCGAACGCCTGGGTCGCCCGGAGCCAGGCCCGGGTGCCGGGCGCCTCGGTGATCACCGCGCCGGCGACCACGCCGAAGTACTGGAACCCGCTCACGGCAGCGGTGACGAGCAACGTCGTCGCCAGGTCCCAGGTGCCCGTGAGCAGCAGCATCCACGCCGTCACGACGCCCGCCTGCACCATGACCGTCGGGATGCCGTCCAGCACGGCCTGCACACGGTGCTCGCGGATCGCCGCCCCGACCCGGCCGGCGTCGACCTGGTCCAGGTGACGGTGCACCTGGGGGGTCCTCGCCGCGAGCTTCACGGTGCGCGCCGCGTCCAGCGCCGAGACCAGGGCGCGGCCGAAGCCCGCCCGCGCCTCCGCGGACCGCGTCGCCGTCCGCCCCGCCACCGGCCGCCCCGCGAGCGCGCAGGCGGCGGTCGTCACCATGACGGCGAGCAGCACCAGGCCGGCCAGCGGCTCGCGGCTGACGGCCCAGGTGACCAGCACGACGACCAGGCCGTTGAGGAAGTCCACCCAGCGGTCGACGTAGAGCACGAACCGGTCGGCGTCGAGCGCGCGGGCGACCACCTCGCCCGCCGGGGAACGACGCAGCCGGTGCCGCCGCGTCTGCCCCACCAGCACCGCGACGCGCACCCGCAGCATGATCTCGATCCACCACGACGGGTACAGCCGGACGGCGGCCGCCAGGCACAGGGGCGCGGCGAGGAGCATCGCCACGAGACCCGCCGTCTGGGCCACGGGCGTCCCGCCCGCGGCCACCGTCTCCACCGCGCGGCCCCACAGGAACCCGGCGAGCGCGCCCTGCGCCGCGAACAGCACGCTCAGCAGGAACAGGCCGGTCGCCGCGAGACCCCAGCGGGGCCGGGTCACCAGCGCGTGCAGCACGCTGCGGGCCAGGCCGGGCCCACGACCGGGCTCGGCGAGGGTTGGCGGTTCCCCGACGCGGCGCCGACCTCCGACACTGCCGGACGT
Source organism: Isoptericola sp. b408 (assembly GCF_030588085.1). NCBI lineage: Bacteria > Bacillati > Actinomycetota > Actinomycetes > Micrococcales > Promicromonosporaceae > Isoptericola > Isoptericola sp. b408. The sequence continues at coordinate 1,037,173 of NZ_JAUQYQ010000001.1, read as the reverse complement.
CGCGCCGGCGGACCGGTCGGCCGACGGGACGTCGTCGCCGGCGTGCGGCACGGGCTCGCCGGGGTCGCCGTCGATGAGCACGTCGTCCCCGGTCCCACCTCCGGCGGCGAGCAGGTCGCGGAACGGCCCCTCCTGGCGCACCAGGTCGGCGCGCAGCCCTTGCTGGACGACCCGTCCGTGGTCGAGCACCACGACGCGATGGGCGCGGCGCACCGTCCCGAGCCGGTGCGCGACCACCACACCCGTCCGCCCGGCGAGCAGCCGGTGGGAGGCCGCGACGACGCGCTCCTCCGTGTGCGGGTCCATCCGGGCGGTCGCCTCGTCGAGCACCACGAGTCGCACGTCCCGCACGAGCAGCCGGGCGAACGCGACGAGCTGCTCCTCCCCCGCCGACAGGGACGTCCCGCCGGGACCGAGCAGGGTGTCCAGCCCGTCGGGCAACCCCGCCACCCAGTCGTCCAGCCCGAGCTCGTGCACGGCGGCCTCGACGTCCGCGCGGGGCAGGTCGGCGAACAGGGTGATGTTCTGCTCCAGCGTCCCGGCGAGGATCTCCGTGCGCTGGGTCACCACGCCGACGGCGCCGCGCAGGTGCTGCAGGTCGGCGTCGCGCACGTCGACACCGCCGAGGAACACGGTGCCCGGCGGCGGCTCCACCGCCCGGGACAGCAACGAGGCCAGGGTCGTCTTGCCCGAGCCGGTCCGCCCCACGAACGCGACCGTCTGCCCGGCCGCCACGGACAGCGAGACGTCACGCAGCGCGAACGTGCCCTCGTCGTAGGCGAACCGCAGCCCCCGCACCTCGATGTCGAGCGGGCGGTCCGGCAGCGTCGCGCCGCCGACGGGCTCCGGCTCGCTGTCCAGGAGCTGGCGGATGCGCACGACCGCGCCGAGCCCCTCCTGCAGGTCGGGCAGGTGCTGGGCGAGACGGTCGACCTGCCCGACGAACAGCGAGGTGGCCAGGAACAGCGTGACCAGGCGGTCCACGGGCATGCTGCCGGTGACCGCCAGGGCGACCCCCGCCACGACGACACCGGCCAGCAGGGCGTGCAGCAGCACGCCCGCCCGGGCCATGAGCCGGATCTCGACCCGGACCACCGCGAGCAGCGCGCGGTGCACCCGGGCGGACATCTCCGCCAGGCGCCGCAGCGCGAAGCCCTGCCCGCCGGCGGTCCGCAGGTCGTCCCGGGCCGCCACGCCCTCCTCGAGGACGGCCGCCTGGTCCGTCCAGGCCCGTTCCTCGACGACCTTGCGCCGCGCGATCTCGCCCAGCAGCGGTCGGACGGTCCACCACGTCACGGCTCCGAGCAGCGGGAACAGCACGCCCGCCGGCCACCAGGTGAGGGTCGCCACGACCCAGATGGGCCCGACGCCGACGACGGTGCGCCCCATCCCCCACAGCTGGCGGCGGGCGAGACCTCCGACCGAGTGGGTGTCGTCGTCGACCCGGTCGAGGATCTCCCCGACGGCCTGCTCGGTGAGGACGCCGAGCGGCTGGTGCAGGGCGGCGGTGAGCAGGTCGCGACGCAGCCGGCCCTCGGCCCGGTCGACGACGCCGGCCCACGCGACCTGGCCGGCCGCGTCGAGCAGGGCTCCGCCCATCAGGCAGAGCGCGAGCAGCAGGACGCCCGTCGTGGTCGGGTCCTCGGCGAGACCGCCGGCGACGACGGTCCCGAGCGCCGTGCCGACCGTGCCGACGGCCAGCGCACCGAGGGCCACCGCGCTCACGGGGCCGCGCAGGCGTCGCCAGTCGAGGCGTCGCGCCGGGTCCTGGGCGACGGTCGTGGGACGCGCCGGCGGCGCGGAGAGCTCGATCACTCCTCGAGGCTAGGCCGCGGTCGGGCGCCGCTCGACTCCTTTTCCGCCGGCACCGGCGCGGACGCGCCGCCGGGCCCCGGCCCACCGCGGGAGGGGACGAGGCCGGGTCCCGGCGGGCCGACCGACGGGACGACCCGTCAGACGAGTCCGAGCGACCGCACCGTGTCCCGCTCGGCGGCCAGCTCGGCCACGCTGGCGTCGATCCGCTCGCGGGAGAAGTCGTCGATCTCGAGGTCCTCGACGACGTGCCAGGCGCCGTCCGACGCCGTGACCGGGTAGGAGCACACAAGCCCCTCCGGCACGCCGTACTCACCGCGGGACACGATCCCGGCGCTGGTCCAGTCGCCCGCCGGGGTGCCGTGCACCCAGTCGTGGACGTGGTCGATGGCGGCGTTGGCGGCCGACGCCGCCGACGAGGCACCGCGGGCGTCGATGATCGCCGCGCCGCGCTTGGCCACCGTCGGGATGAAGTCGTCGGTCAGCCAGGCCTTGTCGGCCGTCAGCGTGCCGCCGGGGGTGCCGGCGACGTCGGCGTGGAACAGGTCGGGGTACTGCGTGGCCGAGTGGTTGCCCCAGATGGTCAGGCGGCGCACCTCCGCGACCGGGACCCCGGCCTTGTGCGCGACCTGCGACAGCGCACGGTTGTGGTCCAGCCGGGTCATCGCGGTGAACCGGTCGGCGGGCACGTCGGGGGCGTGCGCGGCGGCGATGAGCGCGTTGGTGTTGGCCGGGTTGCCGACCACGAGGACCCGCACGTCGTCGGCGGCGCCGTCGTTGATGGCCTTGCCCTGCGGACCGAAGATCCCGCCGTTGGCCTCGAGCAGGTCGGCCCGCTCCATGCCGGCGCCCCGGGGACGGGCCCCGACCAGCAGCGCGACGTTCGCACCGTCGAACGCCCGCCCGGCGTCGTCGTCGATGTCGATCCCGGCGAGCAGGGGGAAGGCGCAGTCGTCGAGCTCCATCGCGGTGCCCTCCGCCGCCTTGACACCCTGGGGGATCTCGAGAAGCTTCAGCCGCACGGGGGTGTCCGGGCCGAGCATCGCGCCCGAGGCGATGCGGAACAGCAGCGCGTACCCGATCTGACCGGCGGCTCCGGTCACGGTGACGTTCACAGGAGTCCTCATGGCCCCACTCTGGCCTACCCGGGGGCGCACGTCATCCCTTGCGCGCCGGTGTCCCGGAGACCGGCCGACGAGGCGCGGTACGGTGCACCCCGGTGGCAGCGTTCGCCCGCGCGGCGTTCAGGTCGCGTTCAGGGACCGCTGCCAGCATCGCCGCGGCGCCCCGGGCGGCGCCCGCACACTTCTCGACACGAGCAAAGGACACCTCCATGGCCGCGCAGACCGTGACAGCACCGGACGTCGGGACGACGCCACGGGCCCGACTCTTCACCCGCATGACCGCGGAGGCCTTCGGCACCTTCGTCCTGGTCCTCGCGATCCTCGGCACGGCGACCTTCAACTTCGTGAACCAGGGATCGATCATCCCGATCGCCCTCGCCGCCGGCATCTCCCTCATGGCGGTCATCGCCGCCGTCGGCCACCTGTCCGGCGGGCACTTCAACCCGGCCGTGACCTTCGGTCTCACCCTGGCCGGACGGTCCCGGTGGGTCGACCTGCTGCCGTACTGGGTGGCCCAGCTCGTCGGCGGCGCAGCCGCCGGTGCGCTGATGCTGCTCATCGTCCCGAGCACCTTCCCGGCGGCGATCGGCGCGGCGAACGTCGGTGCCGTCCTCGCCGACACCGCCAACGGATACGGCGACCAGTCGCCGCTGGCGCAGCTGTCCCAGGGCCAGGTGACCTTCGACCTGGGCACCGCCGCGATCGTCGAGGTGGTCATCGCCGCGATCTTCGTCGGCGTGATCCTCGGCGTGACGAACGTGCGCGCCAACATCACCTACCCGGCGGTGGTCATCGGCCTCACCCTCACCGCGCTGCACATCGTGTCCTGGCTGGTCACGAACACCGGGCTGAACCCGGCCCGGTCCCTGGCCTCGGTGATCTCCCCCGACGCCTGGACCGCGAGCGGCGGCTTCGGCCAGCTGTGGCTGTTCCTGGTGGCCCCGCTCGTCGGCGCGGCCCTCGCGGCGCTCTTCGCGCGGGCGTTCGCCCCGATGGGCACGACGACGCCGGTCGAGGGCTGGGGCGAGCAGCCCGGCACCGCCGCGGGCACCACCGAGGCCGCGACCGCCGCGGCGGTCGCCTCCGCCACGGCGGCAGCGGTGACGACCGAGGACGCCGTGACCCCCGAGCGGCCCACCGCCGGCGCGGACGTCCCGTCGGACGAGACCACGTCGGATGAGACCACGACCGACGAGAAGGCGACCGGCACGGACACCACCGACAAGGACGCGACCGACGAGAAGGCGACCGACAAGGACGCCACCGACGAGAAGGCGACCGAGAAGGACGCCACCGACGACGACGGCACGGACTCCTCGAAGACGTCCTGAGCCGACGTCCCCCGGCACGACGAACGCCGGGTGGTGGTCCCGCGGGACCACCACCCGGCGTTTCGTCGTGCGGGAGGTGCTAGACGCCCGGCGCGGTGAGGGCCAGCACGGCGACGACGGTCGCGGCGGACCAGCACAGGAAGACGTCGAAGCCGCGGCTGCGGATCGCCAGACCCGCGGGCCCGCCCGGCGCGACGGCCCGCCAGGTGCCGGCCACCGCCAGGGTGCCGGCGATCGTCAGGGAGCCCACGCGGGCACCGACGAGCAGCCCGAGCAGGACGGCCAGCAGGATCCCGGCGAGCACCACCAGGATCGCCGGCACCGGGCTGCGCGCGTCACGATGCTGCCGAGGACCGGCGTCGAGGGCGTGCCAGGGCGGCCGCGCGGGGTGCGGGGTGTCGGGAACCACGGCCTCGAGACTACCTGGCCGACCAGGCACAACCGTCGCCCGCGACGCGAGGACGCCGTCGCAGCCCGGATAGGTTGGTCGGGTGCCATCCAGCCACGACTCCCCCGCCGCGACCTCCCGGCCCCGGACCTCCCGGCCACCGCGCTCCGTCGTCGTCGTCGGAGCCGGTCTGGCCGGCGCCCAGACGGCCACGGCCCTGCGCACCCACGGCTTCGACGGGCGCCTGACCGTCCTCGGGGAGGAGGGGCTGCCGCCGTACGACCGGCCTCCGCTGTCGAAGGAGCTGCTGTCCCGGCCGCAACCGCTGTGGCTGCGCGACGACCTCGGCATCGACCTCGACGCCCTGGTCGACGAGGTCCGGCTCGCCGACCCGGCGGTCTCCGTCGCACCCGGCCCGGTCCTGACGACACGGTCCGGCGACCGGTTCGCCCCCGACGCCGTGGTGCTGGCCTGCGGGTCGCGGCCGGTGCTGCCGCCGGGCTGGGACGCGGACGTGCTGCACACCGCCGCCGACGCGGACCGGCTCCGGCGCGACCTGCGTCCCGGCGCCCGGCTCGTGATCGTCGGCGCGGGCTGGATCGGCGCGGAGATCGCCGGCGTGGCCGCCGGCGCCGGCGTCGACGTCACGGTCGTCGAGGCGGACGAGGCGCCGCTGGCGCGCCAGCTCGGCACGGAGGTCGGCGACCACCTGGCGCCGTGGTACGCCGCGGCGGGCGTCCGGCTGCGCGTCGGGTCGCGGGCCGCCGCCGTCCGCCGTGACGGCGTCATCCTCGCCTCCGGCGAGGAGGTCACGGCCGACGTCGTGCTGGTCGCCGTCGGCGCGCGCCCCGCGACCGCCTGGCTGCGCGAGACCTTCCCCGAGACGGTCTTCGACCCGACCGGCGGGCTGCTCGTCGACGCCGGGGGTGCGGTGCCGGGCGTCGACGGCGTGTGGGCCGTGGGCGACGTGGCCTCGCGCCCGCACCCGGAGCTCGGTGTGGTCCCCGGCGGTCACTGGTCGGCCGCGTTGCACGACCCGGACGCCACGGCCCGGGCGATGCTGGGGCTGCCCGTCGAGCCGCCGCACGCGCCCTACGTGTTCTCCCGACAGCTCGGGCACGACCTGGCACTGTTCGGCCTGCCCGAGGGTGCGCCGGCGGCGTGGCGGGGCACCCCCGGCGAGGGCCCGTGGGCGGCGTTCTGGACCGACCCGCACCCGGACGACGGCACGTCGACGCACGACGCCGCCGTCCGGGCGGTGCTGCTCGTGGACTCCCCGAAGGAGGTCGGGGCGGTCCGCCGGGCGATGAACCGCCCCGGACCCCTGCACCTCGACCTGGAGCGGGCCGCCGACCCGGCCGTCAAGCTGCGCACCGCCGTCGTGACCTGACCCCCTGAGGGCCCCCCTCACGACCCCCTGCGGCCGTCGTGCGTGCGGGAACGGTCCCCCATCAGCGGTGATGAGGGACCGTTCCAGCACGCTCGATGCGGCGACGGGTCAGTGGGCGAAGTGCCGCGTCCCCGTCAGGTACATCGTGACGCCCGCGGCCTTCGCCGCCTCGACGACCTCCTCGTCCCGGATCGACCCGCCGGGCTGGACGACGGCGCGCACGCCGGCGTCGAGCAGCACCTGCAGCCCGTCGGCGAACGGGAAGAAGGCGTCGCTCGCCGCGACGGCGCCGCGTGCGCGCTCGGCACCCTCGGCGAGGGAGTTGGCCCGCTCCACCGACAGCCGGCAGGAGTCCACCCGGTTGACCTGCCCCATGCCGATCCCGACGGCGGCACCGTCGGCGGCGAGCAGGATCGCGTTGGACTTCGCGGCACGCACGGCACGCCACGCGAAGGCGAGGTCGGCCAACGTCGCCTCGTCGGCGGGCTCGCCGGAGGCCAGCGTCCAGGACGCCGGGTCGTCGCCGGCGGCCTGGAACCGGTCGACCGCCTGGACGAGCAGGCCGCCGGAGATCGGCCGCGTCTCGGCAGGTGCCTCCGGGGCGCCCTCGACCACGAGCAGGCGGATGTTCTTCTTGGCCTGCAGCACCTCGAGCGCCTCGGGCTCGAAGCCCGGCGCCACGACGACCTCGGTGAAGACCGGGGCGATCTGCTCGGCGGCGGCCTTCGTGACCGTCCGGTTGGCCGCGATGACGCCGCCGAACGCGGACACCGGGTCGGTGGCGTGGGCGCGGGCGTGCGCCTGGGCGACGTCGGCCCCGACGGCGATGCCGCAGGGGTTGGCGTGCTTGATGATCGCCACGGCCGGGTCGGCGTGGTCGTGGGCGGCCCGCCACGCGGCGTCGGCGTCGACGTAGTTGTTGTAGCTCATCGCCTTGCCGTGCAGCTGGGTGGCCTGGGCCAGACCCGTCGCACCGTCGGTGCGGGTGTACAGCGCGGCACCCTGGTGCGGGTTCTCGCCGTAGCGCAGCACGTCGGAGCGCTCGTAGGTCGCACCGACGACGTCGGGCATGCCGGACGTGGTCGCGGCCTCGTCGGGAGCGTAGGCGCCGGCGAACCACGCCGAGACGGCGACGTCGTAGGTCGCGGTGTGCGCGAAGGCCGCGGCGGCGAGGCGCTTGCGCTCGGCGAACGTGAACCCGCCCGCCCGCGCGGCGGCGGTGACGTCGTCGTACCGGGCCGGGTCGACGACGACGGCGACGCTCGGGTGGTTCTTCGCGGCGGCGCGGACCATCGAGGGGCCGCCGATGTCGATCTGCTCGACGACGGCGTCGGGAGCGGCTCCCGACGCGACGGTGTCGGCGAACGGGTACAGGTTCACCACGACGAGGTCGAAGGGCTCGATCTCGAGGTCGCGGAGCTGGTCCAGGTGGTCCTGCTTGCGGGTGTCGGCGAGGATGCCGGCGTGCACCCGCGGGTGCAGGGTCTTGACGCGACCCTCGAGGCACTCGGGGAACCCGGTGAGCTCCTCGACGCGGGTGACGGGCACTCCCGCGTCGGCGATCCGCGCCGCGGTCGAGCCGGTGGACACCAGCTCGACGCCGGCGCCGTGCAGGGCGGTGGCGAGCTCGGCGAGGCCGGTCTTGTCGTAGACGCTCAGCAGCGCCCGACGGATCGGGCGGCGGGCGTCGTCGGCGAGCTGGACGTCGGGGGTCGAGGGTGCGGGGTGGGCACCGGACATCATGGTCTCCTCGGGGTCGGACCTTCGCGGAAACCCTGGCACCCAGGCGGGCGGCGCGCACGGTGTGGCTCGACGGGGGCCGAGTCGGCCGCTCCCCGGTGGTGGCTCCACCCTCGCCAGTCACGACCGGGGCCGATCCTACCGGCGCGGCCGCGCCGACGGGGAACCGGTGCGGCACCCGGCCGGGACCCGTGCGGTCAGCGCGGCGCCGGCACGACCTCGAACCCCAGCAGGCGCCAGGCGCGCACGGCGTACTGCTCGCGCTCCCAGGACGGGCACCGGGTCAGCGCGGAGGCGACCATCTCGATGCCGAGCAGGACGTCCTCGACCTCTGTCCCAGGAGGCACGTCACCGCGCTCCTGGGCGGCGTCCAGCCGGGTTCCCACGACGACGGCGAGCCGCGCCGTCAGGTCCAGGAGCCGGGGGTCCGGACCGGCCTCCGGGTCGCTCGTCGCCAGGTCGATGCTCACCACCGAGTCGATGGCGTGCCGCGTGATCAGCCCCAGCAGGTCCGGCAGGGTCGCGTCGGGGTCCGCGGCCCGCTCCTCCACGGTCGAGACCTGCTCCTCGAACAGCGCGAGGACCAGCGCCAGACGGTCAGGGAAGTGCCGGTACAGGCTCCCCTGGCCGACCCCTGCCCTCCGGGCGACCGAGTTCAGGGGGGCGTCGGCCCCGTACCGGGCGAAGATCTCGCGTGCTGCCGCCAGCAGCGCCGCGCGGTTGCGCGCGGCGACCCTCGGCCCCTGGTTGGACCGCCTGCCGTCCTTGCTCACCGACGTGGCCACGGTGCCACTCTAGACACGGCAGACCGGACGCCGTCGTCCGGTGACCTCGCGGCCGCGCAGCCGGCACATGATCACGCCGCCGGCCCCCTGGAAGGTGCCGACGGCGTGGTGCGTCGCTCCGTGCTGGACGTCTCACGAACCCGTCGGAGCGCAGCGCTCCGGAGCATCGTCAGTTGACACCCAGCTCCACCTTGTCGAACGGCTCCAGGGTTGCCGTCCTGGAACCGTCGGACCCGGTGTGCAGGACCAGGTACTCGAGCGGGTCCGCGTCCGCGATCGCGATCACGGACACCTTCTCGTCTCGCCCCGTGTTCTCGAGGCGCCCCTGGATGGGCGTCTTGAGGTTCACCACGTGCAGGCGACCGCCGGCCATCCTCTCGGCCGACGTCGCGACCGCACGCGCGAGGACGTCGGCAGCGACGGCCACGGCCACGAACGCGATGACGGCGATCACCATCGCCGTGATCTGTCCTGAGCTGAACTCCACCTCCCTCAGCTGGTTCACCGCCCAGGTACCCACCGACGTGACGACGGGTACCAGGACCACCAGCACCTTGGTCAGACTGAAGGCGTTGCCCTCCACCACGGCGTCGCCCTTGGCCTCCTCGCTCTTGTTCGTGAAGAACTCCCACAGGTTCGTCATGACGCACCTCCCGGCGGATGACCGAGGCCACGTCGGCCTCACTTCAAGCCTCCGTCGGCCCCGGTGCACCCGCACCGTGGCCAAGGGGTGGGCGGACGACCTCGATCGCGTCGTCGGCCCAGCTCGCGGGCAGCCCGATCCGACGCACGGGCCGGGCGCACCACACGCCCACCACCGCGACGCCGAGCACCCCGGCGAGGACGACGAGCGTCGTCGGCAACCCGGCCGAGGCCAGCAGCCCCGCACCGACCAGGGGCGCCGACGGCAGCGCGACGACCCCGGACAGCTCCAGGACCGAGGAGAGCCGGCCCTGCATCTGCGGCGGGGTGATGGCGGCGACGTACCCGGCCAGGCCGGCGTTCGCCGCCGGCACCCCGAGCACGCCGAGGCCGAGCGCCACCACGAGGACCACGAAGTCCTGGGTCGCGGCCATGACGACGGCGGACACGGCCACCATCGCCAGCGAGAGCGGCGTGACCACACCCACGCGCACCCTCGCGACCACGGCCGGCGCGAGGAGCGCACCGACCAGCATCGACGCCCCGGCGGTGCCGGACAGCAGGCCGATCTGCGCCGCCGGCGTGCCGGCGGCGGTCAGGTCGAGCGTGATCGCCACCAGCAGCGCGTTGATGGCCACGTTGATGACCGCGAACAGCCCCAGGCAGATCCGGAACAGCGGGACCGACCACACGTACCGCAGCCCCTCGCGCAACGCGGCGAGGGGTCGGGTGCCCCGCGCCTCGGCGAGGTCGGCGTGCAGCGGCTCGCGCACCAGCCAGGTGCAGAGCGCGGTCATCAGGTGCCCGACGGCCCCGGCGACCAGCGGCACGGCGTGCGCGATGCCGTAGAGCAGCCCGCCGATCGGCCCGGCGGCGAGACCGGCCGCCGCGTCCCGGCCCTGGGCCGCGGCATAGGCGGTCGCGAGCTGGTCCTGCGGCACGACGGAGCGGAAGGCACCGGCCACCGCCGGGTCGACGAAGGACCCGGCGACGGAGGAGACGAGCAGCAACGCCATCAGGTGCCACGCCCCGAGCGTCCCGGCCAGCACCGCGACGGCGCCGCTCGCCCACGCCAGGGCCGCCACCGTCGCCGCCACGACGACGAGGCGACGGCGGTCCACCCGGTCCGCGACGACACCCGCGGGCAGGGTGGCGAGAAGGGCTCCGGCGTGCCCGACGGCGGAGATCACCCCTGCCTGCCAGACGGAGCCGGTCACGGCGTAGGCCAGCAGCGGCACGGCGAACGCCGCCATGCCCGCCCCGAAGGCCTGCGCCGTGAGGCCGGACATCACGAGCAGGTAGGAACGGTTGGCCAGGAGGCTGCGCGGCGGGTGTCCCGAGGTCGGGTCGGCGAGGGTGGTCACCTGCGCAACAGTACGTGCGCACCTGTTATTGCGCAATAGTTCTTGCGCAATAGTCGTTGATAAACTCCGCGGCATGGAGGACACGTTCCTGGTGCAGACCCCGGAGGCGCTGAAGGCGATCGCCCACCCGCTGCGTCAGCGCATCCTCATGGACCTCGTCGTGGCAGGGCACGCCCGGGCGGCCGACCTCGCGCGGTCCGTCGACGCCCCGGCCAACTCGGTCAGCTTCCACCTGCGCACGCTCGCGAAGGCCGGGATGGTCGTGGAGGCGCCGGAGCTGGCGCGCGACGGGCGCGACCGCGTCTGGCGGCCCGTCGCCGAGAACTTCCGGGTCGAGCCGGGGACCGCCGGCACCGCCACGGAGATCCTGCGACCCGCGCTGGCCTGGGTCGAGCGGCTCTTCACGACGGCGAACGACGGCGGGCCCGCCGACGAGGGCACCAAGCGCCGTGCGCTCGTGATCAACAACGTGTCGCTGACCTCCGACGAGGCCCGTGCGTTCCGGGACGAGCTCGTCGCGTTCCACGAGAAGTGGGCCGACCGCGCGTTCTCGCGAGCACGGCAGGACCCGGACGCCCCCCGCGACGCCTACCAGGTCCTCCTGGCGCTCGGTCCTCGCGACGAGGGCTGATCAGCCGATGGCGGCGCGGCGGCCCTCGACGCGCAGCCCCTCCCGGGCCACGCGCCCGACGGTCTCCACGAGCAGCGACCGCTCGGCGACCTTGATCCGCTCGTGCAGCGCCGACTCCTCGTCGTCGTCCAGGACGGGCACGGCCGCCTGGGCGATGATCGGCCCGGTGTCCACGCCGTCGTCGACCACGTGCACCGTGCAGCCGGTCATCTTCACGCCGTAGGCGAGCGCGTCGCGCACGCCGTGCGCCCCGGGGAACGACGGCAGCAGCGCCGGGTGCGTGTTGACGACCCGGCCCGGGAAGCGGGCCAGGAAGTCCGGGGACAGGATCCGCATGAAGCCGGCCAGCACGACCCAGTCGGGCCGGAAGACGTCCACCGCCTCCGTGATCCCCCGGTCCCAGGCGGCGCGGTCGGCGAAGTCGGCCGGCGAGACCGCCACCGACGCCACCCCGGCGTCCCGGGCCAGGTCCAGGGCCCCGGCGTCGGGCCGGTCGGAGACGACCCCGACCACCCGGGCGCCGTACGCCTCGTCCTCGTGCGCGGCCAGCAGCGCCGCGAGGTTCGACCCACCGCCCGAGGCGAGCACGACGAGGCGCGCGCCGGACGTGGGGGGTACAGGATGGCCGGACGGTGTCTGCACGCGCCCACCCTACGTCCCCGGCGGGGTGCTCCCGTCGTCCGGCGCGGCCGGTGATCTCCGGGCGGCCAGCCACCGGCGCGCGACGGCCCCGAGCAGCACCAGCACCGCCCCGCCGCCGATCTCGGCCGCGACGACCCCGCCCGTCACCCAGGCGTCGGCGCCCACGACCGCGAACCGCTCCGCGCCGGCGGACCCGCCGGCGACCTCCTGGAGCACGACGGTCACCGCGCCGGCGGCGACGGCCACGCCGCCGGCGATCCAGGCCAGGTCGGGCACCCGGACGAGGTTCGGCTCGAGCCGGCGCCAGGCGAACCACCCCGCCGCCGCACCGCAGCCGACGACCAGCACCGGCGTCCACTGCGCGACCGGTGTCGACCAGGCCGGGCCCGGCAGCACGCCGAGCAGCGGCAGCCCCGGCAGGGGGCCGGCGTCGGTCGCCGCCGCCGAGAAGGTGCTGTCCGCACCGACCGCGAACCCCGGGCCGGCGAGCCACGCCGTCGACCAGAGCACCAGGTTCGGGACCAGGGCCGCCTGGGTGAGCAGCAGCACGACGACGGCGAACCAGCTCCCGCCCAGACCCGCCGCGACCTCGGCGGCGGTCCCTCGCCCGAGGACGATCCAGACCGTCGTCAGCACCCCGCCCAGCGCGGTCAGCAGGCCGAGCCCCACCAGTCCCGCCCGCAGCCCGAGCCGCGCCGTGTCCGGCAGGACGGGGTCCAGCCGCGGTGTCAGCCCGGCGAGCAGCGGGCCGTCCGGCGCCGAGAACATGCCGAGGGCGAACCCGCCCCCGCCCAGCACGACACCGCCCAGGACGGCGGCGCCGACCTGGACCGCAACCTCACCGACCGCCGGCGACGGGGAGGCACCGGCCGCCAGCACGACCGTCGCCGCCACGAGGGCCAGCGTGTAGGTGATCGTGCCCCCGAGCCACGCGGCCAGCGTCGGCACCGCCGACCGCTTGGCGGTGACGTGCGTGACGAACAGCGCCAGGGCGGTCAGCCCGAGCGGCACGACGGTCACCGTCGCACCGGCCGCCGCGAGGGGCACACCGTGCCCCAGCAGCCACAGGCCGGTCGCCGCCGTCCCGCCGGCCCCCAGGCCGCCGTCGGACCCGGACGCGCTCGGGGAGTCCAGCACCGCCGCCACCGCCAGCAGCGCGACGACCGCGTAGGACAGCCCGGCGGCCTGCAGCGCCGCCCACACCCCCGAGGAGGCCAGGGTGAACCGGTCCCGGAAGGTGCGGGTCGGTTCCGGCTCGACGACGGGGGCGTTGCGGCTGCTGGCGGTGGTGCTCACCGGCCCATCGTCACCCGGGGCCGACGGGCGCCGGTCCCTGCCACGCCGAGGACGACGACGCCCGCCCGGCCCGGCAGGCGCGGGCGGGGCGGGCGTCGGGTGCGTCGGACGCTCAGCGGCTCTGCAGCAGCTCGCGCATGAGACGGGCGGTCTCGGACGGCGTCTTGCCGACCTTGACGCCGACGGCCTCGAGGGCCTCCTTCTTCGCCTGGGCGGTGCCGGAGGAGCCGGAGACGATCGCGCCGGCGTGGCCCATCGTCTTGCCCTCCGGGGCGGTGAAGCCCGCGACGTAGCCCACGACCGGCTTCGTCACGTGCTCGGCGATGTAGGCCGCGGCACGCTCCTCGGCGTCGCCGCCGATCTCGCCGATCATCACGATCGCCTCGGTGGCCGGGTCGTTCTCGAACGCCTCGAGCGCGTCGATGTGCGTCGTCCCGATGACCGGGTCGCCGCCGATGCCGATCGCGGTGGAGAAGCCCAGGTCACGCAGCTCGTACATCATCTGGTACGTCAGCGTGCCGGACTTCGAGACCAGACCGATCGGGCCGGAGCCGGTGATGGTGTGGGGGGTGATGCCGGCCAGCGACTCGCCCGGGGTGATGATGCCGGGGCAGTTCGGACCGATCATCCGGGTGTCCTTGCCGTCGAGGTAGGCGAAGACCTCGGCGGTGTCCTGGACGGGCACGCCCTCCGTGATGACCACGAGGAGGCCGATGCCGGCGTCGATGGCCTCCACGCAGGCGTCCTTGGTGAACGCCGGCGGCACGAAGACGACCGAGACGTCGGCGCCGGTCTCGGCCATGGCCTCCTTGACCGAGCCGAAGACCGGCAGCGTGACCGGGTTGCCCTCGTGGTCGGTGTGCTCGACCGTCTGGCCGGCCTTGCGGGCGTTGACGCCGCCGACGATGTTGGCGCCGGAGGAGAGCATCAGGGCGGTGTGCTTGGCACCCATGCCGCCGGTGATGCCCTGGACGATGATCTTGGAGTCGGAGTTCAGGTAGATCGACATGTCAGTGAATCTTCGCTTTCCGGCGTCTCAGGCGGTCGCGGCGGCCTTGGCTGCTGCCGTCTCAGCGCCGCCGTCCATGGTCTCGGCAAGGGTCACGAGGGGGTGGTTAGCCTCGGTGAGGATCGCGCGCCCCTTCTCGACGTTGTTGCCGTCGAGACGGACGACCAGCGGCTTGGACGCCTCGTCGCCGAGGATCTCCAGCGCGCCGACGATGCCCTTGGCGACCTCGTCGCAGGCGGTGATGCCGCCGAAGACGTTCACGAACACGGACTTGACCTGCTCGTCGTGCAGGATGACGTCGAGGCCGGCCGCCATGACCTGCGCGTTGGCGCCGCCGCCGATGTCGAGGAAGTTCGCGGGCTTGACGCCGCCGTGCGCCTCACCGGCGTAGGCGACGACGTCGAGGGTCGACATGACCAGCCCCGCGCCGTTGCCGATGATGCCGACCTCGCCGTCGAGCTTGACGTAGTTGAGGTCGTGCTCCTTCGCCTTCGCCTCCAGGGGGTCCGTGGTGGCGGAGTCCTCGAGCTCGGCGTGGTCCGGGTGCCGGAAGTCGGCGTTGGCGTCGAGCGTGACCTTGCCGTCCAGGGCGATGATGTCGCCCTGGGAGGTCTTGACCAGCGGGTTGACCTCGACGAGGGTCGCGTCCTCCTCGGAGAACACGGTCCACAGCTGCTGGATCGCCGCGGCGACCTTGTCCTTGACGTCGGCGTCGAAGCCGGCGGCCTCGACGATCTCGGCCGCCTTGGCGGCGTCGATGCCCACGGCCGGGTCGACCGCGACACGGGCCAGCGCCTCGGGCCGCTCGACGGCGAGCTCCTCGATCTCCACGCCGCCCTCGACGGAGCACATGGCGAGGTAGTTGCGGTTGGCGCGGTCCAGGAGCACCGAGAAGTAGTACTCCTCGGCGATCTGCGCACCGGCGGCGATCATGACGCGGTGGACCGTGTGGCCCTTGATGTCCATGCCGAGGATCTCCTCGGCCTTCTGGGCGGCCTCCTCGGGGGAGTGCGCCAGCTTCACACCG
Organism: Isoptericola sp. b408; assembly: GCF_030588085.1. NCBI lineage: Bacteria > Bacillati > Actinomycetota > Actinomycetes > Micrococcales > Promicromonosporaceae > Isoptericola > Isoptericola sp. b408. The sequence goes on along the minus strand of NZ_JAUQYQ010000001.1, from coordinate 1,021,992 downwards.
CCGGCCTTGCCACGGCCGCCGATCTTGACCTGGGCCTTGACGACGACAGTGCCGCCGCCGAGCTTCTCTGCGCCCGCACGAGCCTCTTCCGGCGTCGTCGCGACGACGCCGCCGAGCACGGGCACGCCGTGCTTCTCGAAGATGTCGCGAGCCTGGTATTCGAACAGGTCCACCCTGCTGCGTCCTTCCATCGGTTGTGCCCCTGGGTCGGCAGAGGCCGGCCTGAGCGATGTCTCGACGTCAAGACATCTGCGCTCCAGAGTAGTGCGCCGCCGTCCGGCCACGGCACCCACAGCGCATTCTGCCCCCTCGACGTGATCGATTCCACAGGCCCCGGGGGGACGCCCTCGCCCGCCGCGGCAGGCATCTCGGACGTTTCGCGCCTACAGCTTGGTGACGGGGCTGAAACGCAGCAGCAGGCGCTTCGTGCCGTCGGCACCGAAGTCGATCTTCGCCACGGCATTCTGACCGGTCCCCTCCAGGCCGACCACCGTGCCCGCCCCGTACGCGTCGTGGGTGACCTTGTCCCCCACCGCCAGCGACGGGATGTCGGTGTCCTGGCGCGGTGTCGCCGACCCGAACCGCGGCCCGCCGGACCCGCCGCCCGTCCGGCCGATCGGCCGCGGCGGACCGCTCGACGGCGCTTTCCCCGCCGCCGCCCGCGACCCGGCACCGGACCCGGCGCGTGCCGGTGCGCGGCCGGCACCGTAGGCGCCGCCGCCCCAGGTCGAGCCGCCGCGCCGCAACGTCTGCGTGGCCGACTCCGCCCGCCGCCAGTCGACGAGCTCGGCCGGGATCTCGTCGAGGAACCGGCTGGGCGGGAACTCGTTGGCCATCCCGAACGCCGAGCGGGTGCCCGCCCGCGACAGGTAGAGCCGTTCGCGCGCCCGGGTGATGCCCACGTAGGCGAGCCGCCGCTCCTCGGCCAGCTCGGCGTCGTCGTGCAGCGAGCGCATGTGCGGGAAGGTGCCGTCCTCCATGCCGGTGAGGAACACGACGGGGAACTCCAGGCCCTTGGCCGTGTGCAGCGTCATCAGGGTGACCACGCCCGGGTCCTCGACCGGCTCCTCGTCGTGCGCGTGCTCGGCGCCCCCGTCGGCGACGTCCTCGTCGGGGATCTGGTCGGCGTCGGCCACCAGCGAGACGCGCTCGAGGAAGTCAGCCAGGTCGCCCTCGGGGTCCATCTCGGTGAACTCGGCGGCCACGGCGTGCAGCTCGGCGAGGTTCTCGACACGGGTGGCGTCCTGCGGGTCGTCGCTGGCCCGCAGCTCGGCGAGGTACCCCGTCCGGTCCAGGACCGCGCCGAGGACCTCCGCCGGGGTGGCGTCGTCCTCGACCATCGCCCGCAGGTCGGCCATCATCGTGGCGAACGCCCGCAGCGGCTTCAGCGTGCGGGTGGTGACGGCGGGGATCTCGTCGACGCGCTGCAGGGCGGCGCCGAAGGAGATGCGCTCCGCCGCGGCGAACCCGGCCACGAGCGACTCGGCCTTGTCCCCGAGTCCCCGCTTGGGCACGTTGAGCACCCGGCGCACCGAGACGTCGTCGTCCGGGTTGGCCAGCGCCCGCAGGTAGGCGACGGCGTCCTTGACCTCCCGGCGCTCGTAGAACCGGGTCCCGCCGACCACCTTGTACGGCAGCCCGACGCGGATCAGCACCTCCTCCAGCGCCCGCGACTGGGCGTTCGTGCGGTAGAAGATCGCCACGTCGCCGGGACGCACGCCCGCGGTGTCCCCGAGCCGGTCGATCTCCTCGGCGACGAACCGGGCCTCGTGGTGCTCGTCGTCGGCGACGTAGCCGACGATCTTCGCCCCGTCCCCGGCGTCGGTCCACAGCCGCTTCGGACGACGACCCGTGTTGCGCGCGATGACGGCGTTCGCGGCCGACAGGATGCTCTGCGTGGAGCGGTAGTTCTGCTCGAGCAGGATCGTCCTCGCGTCCGGGTAGTCCTGCTCGAACTCGACGATGTTGCGGATCGTGGCCCCGCGGAAGGCGTAGATCGACTGGTCGGCGTCACCCACCACCGTCAGCTCGGCCGGGACCGCGTCCTGCTGGCCGGGCTCGTCCCCCGGCGTGCCGCCGACGAGCTCGCGCACCAGGACGTACTGCGCGTGGTTGGTGTCCTGGTACTCGTCGACCAGCACGTGCCGGAACCGGCGTCGGTAGTGCTCGGCGACGTTCGGGAACGCCTGGAGCAGGTTGACCGTCGTCATGATGATGTCGTCGAAGTCCAGCGCGTTGGCCTGTGCCAGCCGCGCCTGGTAGCGCCGGTAGACGTCGGCGAGCACCGTGTCGAACGCCGGCACCGAGGCGTCGGCGATCCCGCCGCCGGCCACCGCCCGCTCGCGCCACCCCTCCTCGGTCGCGTCGGTACCGGCCTGCTGCGCGTAGGCGTCCGGGTCGACCAGCTCGTTCTTCAGGTCGCTGATCTTCCGCGCCAGCGAGCGCGGCGGGTACTTCTTGACGTCGAGGTCCAGCTCCCGGCACACGAGGGTGATCAGCCGCTGGGAGTCGGCCGCGTCGTAGATGGAGAAGCTGGAGCGCAGCCCCAGGGTCGTGGCCTCACGGCGCAGGATGCGCACGCAGGCGGAGTGGAACGTGGACACCCACATCCGCCGGGCCGCCGGCCCCACGAGCTGCTCGACCCGCTCGCGCATCTCGGCCGCGGCCTTGTTCGTGAAGGTGATCGCCAGGATCTCCCCCGGCCGCGCGCGCCGGGTCGCCAGCAGGTGCGCGATGCGATGGGTCAGCACGCGCGTCTTGCCCGAGCCCGCACCGGCGACGATGAGCAGGGGCGCCCCGGCGTGCACGACGGCCTCGCGCTGCGGCTCGTTCAGGCCCTCCAGCAGCGCCTCGGCCTCCTCGGTGTCGGCGCCGGCACCCGCCCCCGGCTCCGTAGGCGGCTCGGGCACCCAGTCCGGAGCGCCGCCGTCGTCCCACCGCGGTGCGGTCGTGGGCAGGCGTGCGGTGTCGCCGGCGGGCGCCGGATCCAGTCCGGGGAGCGAGAGGCTGTCGAAGAGCGAAGTCATGGCGCACCCAGCCTAGGCGGTGCGGCCGACACCCGACGCCGCGCCGGGCGGTCCTACCCTCGCTATCGTCTCCGCATGGAGAGCCCCGCACGAGGCGGCACCGAGAGCACCGAGAGCACCGGGACGACCGCCGGCGCTCCACCCGTCCTGAGCCTCCAGGAGCTGCTGGCCCACCCGAGACGCCTGGTCAACCCCTCGACCGTGGGTGGGGCCATCGCGCTGGCCGTCGGCCTGGTGCTGGTGCTGGTGCCGGCCCTGTCCCACGAGCTGACGGAGGCGGTCGTCGGCATCGGCCTGCTGGTCTCGGGCGCGAACGACCTGTGGACGACCGTGCGGCGCCGGCAGGTCCGCGCGACGGTCCGGATGACGTCCGCCGTCCGCGGTCTCGCCTCCGTCCTGCTCGCGCTGGTCTTCCTGCTGTCGGCCCGCGCCGCGCTGGCCGCCACCATCCTGCTCGGAGCGATCTACCTGCTCTTCCGCAGCGTGCTCACGCTGCTGCTGGCCGCGTTCAGCAGGTCCCGCGACAAGCGGGCCCCGCGATTCGCCGCCGGCGGCGTCGGGCTCGCCCTGTCCGTGCTGATCCTCGCCGTCCCCGGCGCGTACGTCGACTGGATCGCGGCGATGGTCGGCGTCGTCGCCGTCCTCGGGGGCTCGATCACCCTCGCCTACGGGTACCGCGTCGCCGCCGGCCGGCTCCCGGCGCCCGACGGGCTGTACCCCTCGTTCACCGAGATCATCTGGACCTGGGTCGAGCACGTGGACGTCGGGACGACGCGGCGGGTGCAGATCGCCGACCAGCTCTACCTCGAACGTCCCGAGATGGCCGCCAAGCAGATCGCCTGGTGGACGATGCTCGTGCTCAGCGTGTGCATCGCCACCCTCGCCGTCCTGCAGGACTCGACGGCGGTGGTCATCGGGGCGATGCTCGTCGCCCCGCTCATGACGCCCATCCTGGGGCTCGCGGCCGCCCTGGTCAGCGGCTGGGCGTTCCGTGCCGTGCGCTCCCTGGCCCTGATCCTGGCCGGGACGGCGGTGGCGATCCTCCTCGCCTTCGTCATCGCCGCCTGGGTGCCGATCGTGGTGCCGTTCGACACGAACAGCCAGATCACCTCCCGCGTGGAACCGACCCTGCTCGACATGCTCGTCGCGATCGCCGCCGGGGCCGCGGGCGCCTTCGCCACGGTCGACCGGCGGGTCGCCGCCTCCCTCGGCGGTGTCGCCATCGCCGTGGCGCTGGTCCCGCCGCTGTCCGTGGTCGGCGTCGCGCTCAGCGACGGCCGCCTGGGTGACGCGGGCGGGGCCCTGCTGCTGTTCGGCACCAACTTCGTCTCGATCGTGCTGGCGGCGGCCGTGGTGTTCGTCCTCACCGGGGTGGCCGACCCGCGTCAGCTGCGGCGCGGCGGCCGCAAGATCCTGCTCACGATGGCACCGTTCGTCACCGCGGCGCTGGTGATCCTGCTACCGCTGCTGCTGACCACGGACGGCCTGCTCGAGACGTCGTCCCAGCAGCGCACGGCCCAGGGGGTCGTCGACGACTGGTTGCCCGACTCCTCGCGGCTCACCCTGACCTCCGTCTCGGTCTCCGACGGCACCGTCCAGGTCGACCTGGCCGGTGCCGCGGACGACCTGCCCGAGCTCGCCGACCTGCGGACCGCGCTGGACGAGCAGCTCGACGGCTCCTACGCCGTCGACGTGGCCGTCACGCCGGTCGAGATCGAGAGCGTCCCGGCCGTGTCGCCCTCGCCGTCGCCCTCACGGCTGAACATCGACCTCGGCTGACGCCGGCTGGTCGCACCCCGCTAGCTCGTCGAGGCGCCCGCCCCGACCCGCCGCATGGGCGTGTGCGGGATCCCGTCCTCGAGGTACTCGGGGCCGTCCGGCACGAACCCGAAGGTGGCGTACCAGCCGACCAGCGGGGACTGGGCGCCGAGCACGACGTCCTGGCCCGGCGAGGCGGTCGTGGCGGCCTCCACCGCAGCCCGCATGAGCACGGCGGAGGCGCCGGTCCCGCGCACGTCCGGGTGGCAGACGACGCGTCCGACGCGCTGCTCGCCGCCGTCGTCGAGCACGCGGGCGGTCCCCACGAGCCGACCCGCGTCGAGCAGCAGGACGTGCCGCGTCGCGGGCTCGAGGTCGCGGTCGTCGAGGTCCGGGTAGGCGCACGCCTGCTCGACGACGAAGACGTCCTGCCGCAACCGGCACAGGTCGAAGACGGTCCGGGGGCCGAGGTCGTCGAGTCGACGGGTGAGGATCTCCACGGCGTCATCGTCACACGCCCGTGCGTCCCGCGGCTCAGGTGAGGACGAGCCCGACGATCCAGACGCCGGTCGCCAGCAGCCCGCCGAGGAGCTGGATGCCGATGGTGATCGCGGTCGCCTGGAGCGCGGCGACGGTCGCCTGCCAGGCGGCCGCTCGGTCGCGGCGCCGCACGAGCTCGACGAGCATCACCGCGAGGGTGAAGAACAGGAAGAGCCCGACCACGGGCACCAGGAAGAACCCGACGATCCCCGCGATGCCCCCGACGGCGAGCGTGAACCACGGCACCTCGGCACGCCGCATGTGCCGGCCGGCCACGAGCCAGTTGCCCGTCTCGGCCGCGACGATCAGCAGGGCGGCGACGGCGAAGACCACCCACGCCGTCGTCCCGCCCGTGGCCCAGGCCCACAGCAGCAGGGCGCCGCCGACCAGGGCGTTGCCCGGCAGCACCTGGACGACGATGCCGACGAGGCCGACGGCGATCGCGAGGCCGACGAGGACCTCGCCGAGCACGCTCACGCGCCGCCCCCGGAGGGTGCGACGGGAGGAAGGTGGGTCACCAGAAGACGGCGACGACGATGTTGACCAGCGTCAGGGCGCCGATCGTGTGCTTGAGGCCGGGGGTGACGGCACCCGTGCCGTTGTCCCCCTTGCGGCCCTGCCGCTTGGCGACGAAGGCGAGCACCGTGATGACCAGGGCGACCGCGAGCTTCACGCCGATCTTCGCCATAGAAGGAGCGTCGTCGGGGTCCTCCCATAGACCGCCGACCTCGGCGACGCCCACCATGAGGATGCCTGCCACCAGGGCGGTCGCGGCCCCGTGGAACACGCCGCGGTACAGGCCCGGGGTGCGCAGCGAGGCGAGGTAGCCACCCAGGACGATGGCCCACCCGACGAAGTGCAGCACCGTGAAGATGTTGTAGAGGAACTCCATGGGGGCCAGCCTAGCGACGGGACGGTGGCGCCCGGACCACCGCAGCCGTGGGACGCCTCACGTGCCGCGCGCACGTCCCATGATGCGGACCGCTGCTTTCGCGGGCCGACCGCCTCGGGTTACATTCGTCGCCATGACCACGGCCACGCCCCGGACGCGCACGACGAACCGTCGTGCCATGTCGGCGTGCCCGCTGCACCTGTGCATGTGCAGCTGTCAGTGCTGCTGTCGCTGATCGCGCCCCTCTCAGCACCTCCGCACCGCGGACCTGAGCACCGGCGCGCGCCGTCGGTCCTCACCCACCCCCGCTGAGTCCCGTCGTCGCGCGCGTCCCACCCCGAGGACCCGAGGACTCTCCCCCGATGACGACGCAGACCACCACGCCGCAGGACGCCGCCGGCCGCCCGGCACGCCCCGCCCGGACACCGAAGCCGAACGGCCAGTGGAAGATCGACGGCACCACGCCGCTGAACCACAACGAGGAGTTCAAGCAGGAGGGGCCGCCGCTCGAGGTGCGGGAGCGCATCGAGTCGACGTACGCCCACGAGGGCTTCGACTCCATCGCCGACGACGACCTGCACGGCCGGTTCCGCTGGTGGGGCCTCTACACCCAGCGCAAGCCCGGCATCGACGGCGGCCGCACCGCCACGCTCGAGCCGCACGAGCTCGAGGACCGCTACTTCATGCTGCGCGTGCGGACCGACGGCGCGGAGCTGACCCCGGACGCCCTGCGCGTGCTCGGCGGCATCTCGGACGAGTTCGGCCGCGGCACCGCGGACGTCACCGACCGGCAGAACATCCAGTACCACTGGATCGAGATCGAGAGCATGCCGGAGATCTGGCGCCGCCTCGACACCGTCGGTCTCGAGACCACGACCGCCTGCGGCGACTCGCCCCGCGCCTTCCTCGGCAGCCCCGTCGCCGGCATCGCCTCCGACGAGATCATCGACGCCACGCCGGTCATCGACGAGATCAAGCGCCGCTTCATCGGCGACCCCGCGCTCGCGAACCTGCCCCGCAAGTTCAAGACCGCCATCTCCGGCCACCCCAGCCTCGACGTCGTGCACGAGATCAACGACATCTCGCTGGTCGGGGTGGAGCACCCCGAGCGGGGTGCTGGCTTCGACCTGTGGGTCGGCGGGGGCCTGTCCACCGCCCCGCGCCTGGGCGAGCGCCTCGGCGTGTTCGTCACGGCGGACCAGGCTCCCGACGTCTGGCACGGCGTGATCCGGATCTTCCGCGACTACGGCTACCGCCGGCTGCGCAACAAGGCCCGGCTGAAGTTCCTGCTCAAGGACTGGGGCCCGGAGAAGTTCCGCGAGGTCCTCGAGACCGAGTACCTCGGGTACGCCCTGCCCGACGGTCCTCCCCCGGCGCCCGCGACCAGGCCCGGCGACCACGTCGGGGTCCACGAGCAGAAGGACGGGGACCTCTACGTCGGGGCGGCACCGGTCGTGGGCCGCGTGGGCGGCGGGACCCTGACCGGCCTCGCCGACCTGCTCGAGTCGGTGGGGGCCCGCTCCGCCCGGCTCACCGCCCACCAGAAGGTCGTCGTGCTGGGGGTGCCCGCCGACCGCGTCGACGAGCTGGTCGACGGTCTGGAACCGCTGGGCCTGACCGCGCGGCCCTCCCTGTTCCGACGCAACACGATCGCGTGCACGGGCATCGAGTTCTGCAAGCTCGCCATCGTGGACACCAAGGACACCGCGGCACGGGTCATCGCCGAGCTGGAGCAGCGGCTGGACGAGCAGGCCGAGCAGCTGGACCGCCCGATCTCGCTGAACGTCAACGGCTGCCCCAACTCCTGCGCCCGCATCCAGACGGCGGACATCGGGCTCAAGGGCCAGATCATCACCGTCGACGGCGAGCAGATGCCGGGCTTCCAGGTCCACCTGGGCGGCAGCCTCGCCGGTCAGGGCCACGACGCCGGGGGGCTCGGGCGCACGGTGCGCGGGCTCAAGGTCCCCGCCACCGAGATCGCGGACTACGTCGAACGCGTCGTCCGCCGCTACGCGGCAGACCGCACCGACGGCGAGTCGTTCGCCGAGTGGGCCCATCGCGCCGACGAGGCGGTGCTGCAGTGACGGCGGTCCAGGTCGGTCTCGGCGTCGGCCCCACCGCCGGGACGCGATCCGGCACGTCCTCGCTGGCCGGGGCCGCCGCAGCCGCACGGCGTCGGTCCGCCGAGCGGGAGATGTCGCGCGCCCGCCGCAACGCCCGGGTGGACGGCCGCGAGCGCCGACGGCGCTCCGACGTCGAGCTGTCGCAGATCGCGGAGCGCGGCCGTCGGGAGCTCGGCGGGTCCGGGCCCGGGTCGGCGGACGAGGCCTCGGCCGAGGAGGTCGTCGCCTGGGCGGTGGCGGAGTTCGGCGACTCCCTCGCCGTGGCCTCGTCCATGACCGACTCGGTCCTGGCCGCCCTCGTCAGCGCCCAGCTCCCCTGGGTGGACGTGCTGTTCGGCGAGACCGGCTACCACTTCGCCGAGACGCTCGGCACGCGGGACGCCGTCGCGCACTCCCTCGACGTCACCGTCGTGGACGTGCGCCCGCTGCTCAGCGTCACGGAGCAGGACGACGCCTACGGCCCCGACCTGTTCGCCCGCGACCCGGAGGCCTGCTGCCGCATGCGCAAGGTCGAGCCGATGCGCCGCGTGCTCGCGGGCTACGAGGCCTGGGCCACGGGTGTGCGCCGGGCGGACTCCGGATCCCGCGCCAGGGCCGAGCTCGTCGCGTGGGACGCGTCCAACAACCTGGTCAAGATCAACCCGATCGCGGCGTGGAGCGACGACGAGCTGGTGGGCTACGCCCTGCGGCACGGACTGACGGTCAACCCGCTGCTGCAGGACGGCTACCCGTCGATCGGCTGCGAACCGTGCACCCGGCGCGTCGCTCCCGGCGAGGACGCCCGGGCCGGCCGCTGGGCGGGGGCGGACAAGTCCGAGTGCGGCCTGCACATCTGAGACCGACGAGGAACACCCTGTGAACGACATCTACCCCCTGGGTCTGCGCGTGCGGGACCGGCTCGTCGTCGTGGTCGGCGGCGGGCCGGTCGCCGCGCGTCGTACCCGCGGCCTGCTGGACGCCGGCGCGCGCGTGCGCGTCGTGTCCCCGGTCGTGGTCGACGAGCTGGCCGACGCGGCCGCCGCCGGCACGATCGAGCACACCGCTCGCGCGTACCGCGCGGGCGACCTCGACGGCGCCTGGCTCGTGCACACCGCCACCGGCGTGCCCGCCGTCGACCGCGCGGTGGCCGCCGAGGCCGAGCGGACGCAGACCTTCTGCGTCGTGGCGGCCGACGCGGACGCCGCCACGGCCTGGGTCCCCGCCTCCACCTCCCTGCCCGCGGCGGATGCCCGGGCGTCGGACGACTCCGGGCCGGACCCCTCCGCGGCGGACGTCGTCGTGTCCGTGCACGCCGGTCGTGACCCCCGGCGCGCGGCCCGGCTGCGCGACGCCGTCGCGGCGGCGCTGACCTCCGGCGAGCTGCCCCTGCGTCGCGTCCGCGAGGTCCGGGGAGACGGGTCCGACGGCGGCCGCACCGGACGCGTCGCTCTCGTCGGCGGCGGGCCGGGCGACCCCGGACTGCTCACCGGACGCGGGCGACGTCTCCTGGCGAGCGCCGACGTGGTCGTCGTGGACCGTCTCGCCCCCCGGGGCGTCCTGACGGCGCTCGCGGACGACGTCGAGGTCATCGACGTGGGCAAGACCGCCGGCAACCATCCCGTGCCGCAGGAGCGCATCAACGAGCTCCTCGTCGAGCACGCGCGCGCCGGACGCGACGTCGTGCGGCTCAAGGGCGGGGACCCGTACGTCTTCGGCCGAGGCGGCGAGGAGCTGACGGCCTGCCGGGCCGCGGGTCTCGACGTCGAGGTGGTGCCCGGCGTGACGTCGGCGGTGTCCGTGCCGGCCGCCGTCGGGATCCCGGTCACGCACCGCGGGGTGGCGGCCGGGTTCAGCGTCCTCACCGCGCACGAGGCGCTCGACGCCGTGCCCGGCGGGCCGGAGCACACGCTGGTCCTGCTGATGGGCGTCACCCGCCTCGCCGCGACGGCCACGGCGCTGGTCGCCGCCGGCCGCCCGGCCGACACCCCCGTCGCGGTGGTCGAGGACGGGTACGGACCCCGTCAGCGCGCCACGGTGGGCACCCTGGCCGACATCGCCGCCCGGGCCGCCGCGGCCGACGTGCAGCCGCCCGCGGTCACGGTGATCGGTGACGTCGTGCGGCTGTCACCCGCCTGGGCGGCTCACACCGCCGCGACCGAGGGTGTGAGCCCCTCGTGACACGGCGTGACACGGCCGACACCGGACCGCACGATCCGTCGCGTAGCGTGCCCGTCATGACCGTCCCGACTCTCCTCGCGATCTCCCACGGCACGTCCTCCGCGACCGGAGCGGCCGCCGTCGCCGGGCTGGTCGACGCCGTCACGGACCGGCTCGCCGGCACGGTGCCGGTCCGGGCCGGGTTCGTCGACGTCCAGGAGCCCGACGTGCCCACCTGCCTGGCCGCGCTGCGCGAGACCTCCACCGTGCTCGTCCCGCTCCTGCTGTCCGCCGGGTTCCACGTGCACGTCGACCTGCGCGAGGACGTCGAGGGCGCCGTCGCCGCCGGGCAGCAGGTCGCGCTCGCCGGGGCCCTCGGGCCGGACGACCGGCTGGTGGACCTCCTGGAGCGTCGGCTGGCGGACGCGGGGCTGGCCGCGGGCGACGTCGTCGTGCTGGCCGCGGCGGGGTCCTCCGACGCGCGGGCCGTGGCCGACTGCGAACGCACCGGCGAGCTGCTCGCCGCACGCACCGGGCACCCGGTCCGTGTCGGCTACCTCGCCAACGCCACGCCGACCCTGCGGGACGTCGTCGCGGCCGTGCGCGAGGAGCACCCGGGGGCGCGGGTGGCCACGGCGAGCTACCTCATCGCCCCCGGCTACTTCCAGACCCTGGCGGAGCGGGCCGGCGGCGACACGACCTCCGCCCCGCTGCTGCTGCCGGAGGGCCCCGCTCCCGAGGAGCTCGTCGAGATCGTCGTCGACCGCTACCGGGCCGCCCGCTGAGCCGACCGCGACGACCGTCAGAGCAGACGCCGCGCGGCCGCCCACCGGGTCAGCTCGTTGCGGTTGGACAGCTGCAGCTTGCGCAGCACCGCCGACACGTGGGTCTCGACGGTCTTGACCGAGATGAACAGGTCCGAGGCGACCTCCCGGTAGGTGTAGCCGCGGGCGATGAGCCGCATCACCTGCTGCTCGCGCCGGGAGAGGCGGTCGAGCTCGTCGTCGGCCACCGCGACGTCGCCCGCCGAGGTGCCGAACGCGTCGAGCACGAAACCGGCCAGCCGCGGGGAGAACACCGCGTCCCCGCCGGCGACACGGACGACCGCGGCGGACAGGTCGGACGCCGAGATGTTCTTCGTGACGTAGCCGCGTGCCCCCGCCCGGATCACCGCGACCACGTCCTCCGCGGCGTCGGACACCGACAGCGCCAGGAACCGCGTCCCGGTGAGCAGGTCGGTGCAACGACGCACCACCTCGGCCCCGCCACCGCCGTCGCCGCCGGGCAGGTGGACGTCGAGGAGCACCACCGGCGGCCGGTGCTCGTGCACGACGGCCACCGCCTCCTCGACGTCGGCGGCCTCCCCGACGACCCTGACCCGTTCGTCCAGGCTGGCCCGCACGCCGGTACGGAACATGTGGTGGTCGTCGACGAGCACGACGGGCACCGGGGTGTCGGTCACGGGCGGACTCCTTCGGTCTCGGGGGCGGACGACGCCGAGTCGGCGGACGGTGCGGTGCGGACGTCGGCCGACCGAGGCACCAGCAGGTGCACCTCGGTGCCCCAGCCGGGGCGGCTGGTCACCTCGGCGGTGCCGCCACGCCGCCGCACCCGACCCAGGATGGACTCGCGCACGCCGAACCGGTCCGGCGCGACGTCGTCGACGTCGAAGCCGTCGCCGCGGTCCCGCACGAACACCTCGACCGCGGTGTCGGTCACCTCGAGGTAGACGGTCACCGGCGCGGCACCGTGCACGGCGGCGTTGACCAACGCCTCGCGGGTGGCCTGCAGCAGCGCGGTGGTCGCCTCGGTCGGCGGGCAGTCGCCGACGGCGACCGTCTCGATCTCGGCCGCGCGGCCGTCCTCGACCTCGCCCACCAGGGCGCGCAGCTCGGCCGCGAGCGACGTGCCCTCCGCGGGTCGGTCGTCGTACAGCCACTCGCGCAGCTCGCGCTCCTGCGCGCGGGCCATACGGGCCACCTCCTCGGGATCCGTCGCGCGGGCCCGGATGAGGGACAGCGTCTGCAGCACCGAGTCGTGCAGGTGGGCGGCGATGTCGGCCCGCTCGGCCTCGCGGGCGCGTGCCGCCCGCTCGTCCCCCAGCTCCCGCACCAGCCGGAGCCACCACGGGGCGAGCACCAGCGCCACGCCGACGAGCACCGCCAGGGAGGCGAGCGTGACCGTGAGCAGCTCTCCCGGCGGGGTGCCCTGGACGAACAGCAGCAGCACGCCCGCGGTCACGAGGACCAGGCCCCCCGCCAGGCGCAGCAGCATCCCGGACCGTGAGGCCGGGGCCTCCCCGGCCCGCGCGCGCTGCACGGCGTCCAGCTGGCTCCAGGCCAGGGCGGCGCCCCCGCCCACGATGAGCAGCGGCAACCAGGCCGAGGGGAGGTCCCAGCCGGCACGCACGGCGACCAGGACCAGGGCGCCGACGAGCAGGCCGACACCGATCATCACGTCGCGGCGGGACATCGCCTGCACGGTGCCCGCGCGGCGCAGCCGGGGGGCCAGTCGGGCGGCGGCGGCGGGCCGCGCGGCGACGGCCGTGTCCTGAGGGTCGCCGGCCGGCACCGTGACCCACCAGAAGACGTACACCGCGAGTCCCATCCCGCCGGCGAGGGTCAGCAGGACCAGGGCCAGCCGGACCAGCCCGACCGGCACGTCGAGGTGCGCCGCGAGCCCGGCGCACACGCCGCCGACCCACCGGCCCTGGCGGGGCCGGCGCAGCGGCAGCCGGGTGGGGATCGGGGACGTCACCCCCTGATCGTGGCACGTCAGGGTGCCGCCGCGCCCCGGATCCGGGGTCGTGACCGCCGGAATCAGGGTCGGTTCAGGGCGTCCCCCGATGCCTTCCGGCACGCGCGCGGAGCACGATGAGGACATGACCACGAACGACACCCCGCCACCGAGCGGCGGCCCCGGCCCCGGCGACACCGGTCCCGGGACCCCGCCCCCACCGCCACGTCCTGCCGGCGACGGCTTCTTCGACTCGTTGCGCCGCACGGGTGTCACCCGTGCCGAGGACCGCTGGGTCGGCGGCGTCGCCGCCGGAGTCGCCCACCGGTTCGGCCTCGACCCGCTGCTGGTGCGGGGCCTGCTGATCCTCAGCTTCTTCGTCACCGGTGCGGGCCTGGTGCTGTACGGCGCCGCCTGGCTGCTGCTCCCCGAGGCGTCCGACGGCCGGATCCACCTGCAGGAGGCGATCCGCGGGAGGTTCGACGTGGCGGTCCTCGGCGCCGGCCTGACGATCGTCGCGGGCATCGGCTGGGGCGGCGGGATCTGGCCCTGGTGGGACGGGTTCCCCGAGTGGATCGCGGTCCTGTTCTGGATCGGGTTCTGGGTGGCCGTGGTCTGGCTGATCGTCAAGCTCGTCCGCTCCCGGCAGCAGGGCGGGGCAGCGCCGCCCGCCGCGCCGGCGGCACCGGCGGCACCGGCGGCACCGGCCGAGGCCCCCCCGGGGCCGTCGGCCGCCCCGTTCGAACCCGCGCCGCGGGTGACCTACGCCTCGGCACCGCCCGCCGCGCCGGCTCCCCGGACGCCGGCGCCGACCACCCCGGCCGTCCGCGCCGCGGGCGGCGGGACGATCGGCGTCGTGGTCGGCCTCGCGCTGCTGGCCGGAGCGGCGCTGCTGGCCGCCGACATCGTGCTGGGACTGACGATGCCGGTGTGGGGCCTGTGGCTCGGGACCACGGTCGCGATCGTCGGCGCCGCCCTCGTGGTCACCGGCCTGCGCGGACGCCGCGGCGGGTGGCTCACCGCCTTCGCCGTGCTCGGCCTCGTCGCGACCCTGGTGACGTGGCCGTTCGCCGACCGGCACACCTGGTGGGACGAGTGGCCCTGGGACGACGGGCGCGGTGTCACGACCTCGTCGGGCACCACCGTCAGCTCCGGCATGGTCACACCGCGGTCCGTGGCGGCCGCCGAGGAGGGCGTGCGGGTCCAGTTCGGCGAGGCGTGGGTGGACCTCACCGAGCTCGACCTCACCGACGTCGAGCCGGGGTCGCCCGTCGAGGTCCCGATCGAGATGACCGCCGGGCGCACGGTCGTGGAGATCCCCGCCGACGCGGCCGTGGTGGCCTCCGTCGACGTCAGCGCCGGGAGGTTCGTCTGGGACGTGGACGGCGAGTACCGCACCGTCGACGGGTTCAGCGGCGGCCCCACCACCTACACCAGCGACGAGGCCAGCGAGGCGGGAGGGCCCGTGCTGCTGCTCGACGTCGACGCCCGCGCCGGAGAGATCGTCATCCAGGAGGACCGATGAGCACCGACCCGTACCGCACACCGGGCGCCGAGCCCGAGCCCTCTCCCGACCACCCGACCGTGGAGATCCCCCGGGAGGCCGCGAGCACCGCCGGGGACGCCGCGGGCTCCCCCGCGGACACCGCGGGCTCCCGCGGGGACGTCCCGCAGGAGTCGACGTCCACGACCGCCGACGCCGCCACGAGCGCGACTGCTCCCGGCCCCGACCCGGACGTGTCGGCCCCGGGGCGCGCCCGACCGCGGACCGGCACCGTCGTCTGGGGCATCGTCGTGGTGGCCGTCGCGGTCGGCCTGCTCGCCCGCACCGCCGGGGCGAGCATCGACGCCGAGCTGGCCGCCATCCTCGTGCTCGGCACCGCCGGCCTGCTCCTCGTGGTGGGCTCCGTCGTCGGGGCCGCCCGGCGGCGCCGACGCACCGGTCGCTGACCCCGCACGCACGTCGGGGCGAGCACACCGGCAGTGGTGTGCTCGCCCCGACGTCCGTGCTGGTCCGGGAGCTGCGACTCAGGCGGTCCTGGCCGGCGCGGGCCCGCCCGGCGGAGCGGCCGCCGCGGCGACCTTCGGGCCCCCGAGCCGGACGAGGGCGAAGCCGATGAGCACGAACATCACGCCCAGGCCGATCACCAGGGCGGAGACGCCGAACGAGACCACCGAGGTGAACAGCGAGGCCCGCAGGAACGAGGCGTTCATGACCGTGTCACGACGCGGGTCCTCGCGGTCGAGCTCCGCGTACGTCATGCCCTCCGAGGCCTCCAGCGCGTGCTGGTTGATGACGTCGGCCTGCGCGTAGGCGGTGAAGGGCCCGGCGACCTCCTGGCCGGCCATCATGCTGGCGTCGTCGGAGACCGTGATCTGCTCGTCGGACAGCGTGGACGAGACCACGAACCAGACGACGGCACCGGCGATGATCATCAGGATGCCGGCGATGATGGTGAAGACGCCGATCCCGCGGACACCCTTGGCGGATTGGACGGTTACAGAGCTGGACATGAGTCTGCCTCTCGTAGCGCTTCTGCGGTTGTTGACCGGTAGTTGACGCCCCTGGCCGCCAACTTACCGCTCCCGACCTGCCCCGTCACGACGAACCCGAAGGTCAGAGCAGGAATCCGGCGTCATTCACCCGGTACCGAGAACGTCGGCATGCCCCAGCCGAGCCGGACGGCGAGCAGACGCACCGTGAGGATGAGCACCAGCGGCACCCAGAACACGATCGCCGGATCGGCCCCCAGCTGACGCAGGCCGAGCTGGACCGCCGCCCCGAGCAGCGCCGCCGTGGCGTAGAACTGCGCGTTGCTCAGCACCTCCGGCACCTCGTTCGCCAGCACGTCGCGGATCACGCCCCCGCCGACCCCGGCCATCACCCCGACGACGGCCGCCGAGACCTCGTTCGCCCCGGCGGACAGCGCGACGTTCGTGCCGATGACGACGAACAGCGCCATGCCGGCCGCGTCGGAGATCTCGATGATCTGCAGCCGGCGCAGCAGGTCGAGGGTGCGCGTGCGCGCCAGCGGCACCACCAGGAGCGACGCGACCACGCCGACCAGCAGGAACGTCGGCTCGGTCACCCAGAACACCGGCGTCCGGCCGATGAGCAGGTCGCGCAGCGTCCCGCCGCCGATGGCCACGGCGCTGCCGAGGACGACGACGCCGACCAGGTCCATGCGCTTGCGCCCGGCGGCGAAGGCCCCGGAGATCGCGAACGCGACCGTGCCGAGGTACTCCAGCACCCGCTGCACGACGCCGAGGGTCGTGGTGACGGCGTCCGGCTCCGTCGCCAGCGCCGCGGCGAGCTCCCCGGTCACTCCCACTCGATGGTGCCCGGGGGCTTGCTCGTGACGTCGAGCACGACCCGGTTCACCTCGCTGACCTCGTTGGTGATGCGGGTGGAGATGACCGAGAGCACGTCGTAGGGCATCCGGGTCCAGTCCGCCGTCATCGCGTCCTCGCTGGAGACGGGACGCAGCACGACGGGGTGGCCGTAGGTGCGGCCGTCGCCCTGGACGCCCACCGACCGCACGTCGGCCAGCAGCACCACAGGGCACTGCCAGATCTCGCCGTCCAGACCAGCCTTCGTCAGCTCCTCGCGGGCGATGGCGTCCGCGCGCCGCAGGACCTCGAGCCGCTCGGCCGTGACCTCGCCGATGATCCGGATACCCAGTCCGGGGCCCGGGAAGGGCTGACGGGCGACGATCGGCTCCGGGACCCCCAGCTCGCGGCCGACGGCGCGCACCTCGTCCTTGAACAGGGTGCGCAGCGGTTCGACCAGCTCGAACTGCAGGTCGTCGGGCAGGCCGCCCACGTTGTGGTGGCTCTTGATGTTGGCCGCGCCCTCGCCGCCGCCGGACTCCACGACGTCCGGGTACAGGGTGCCCTGGACCAGGAACTTCACCTCGGAGCCCTCGCCGTGCACGGCGTGCTCGTGCCCCTCGGCGACGATGTCGCGGGCGGCGTCCTCGAAGACGCGGATGAACTCGCGGCCGATGATCTTGCGCTTCGTCTCCGGGTCGCTGTGCCCCTCGAGGGCGTCCAGGAACCGCTTGCGCTCGTCGCGGACCACCAGGTTGACGCCGGTGGCGGCGACGAAGTCGCGCTCGACCTGCTCCACCTCACCCTCGCGCAGCAGACCGTGGTCGACGAACACGCAGGTCAGCTGGTCCCCCACCGCGCGCTGCACGAGCGCCGCGGCGACCGAGGAGTCGACGCCGCCGGACAGCCCGCAGACCACACGGGCGTCCCCGACCTGCGCGCGGATCGCGGCGACCTGGTCGGCGATGACGTTGTCCGGCGTCCAGTCGGGCCGCAGCCCGGCACCCTCGTAGAGGAAGTGCTCCAGCACCGTCTGCCCGTGCGCCGAGTGCTTGACCTCGGGGTGCCACTGGACGCCGTACAGGCGACGGCCGCGGTCCTCGAAGGCCGCCACCGGCGACCCGGACGACGTCGCCAGCACCTCGAACCCCTCCGGTGCGGCGTGCACGGAGTCGCCGTGGCTCATCCAGGTGGTCTGGGTCGTCGGGGTGTCCGCCAGCAGCACGCCGGCCGAGCACACCTCGACCTCGGTGCCGCCGTACTCGCGGGTCCCGGTCTGGGCGACCTTGCCACCCAGAGCCTGCGCCATCGCCTGGAAGCCGTAGCAGATGCCCAGCACGGGCACGCCGGCGTCGAAGAGCGCGGCGTCCACGAAGGGCGCGCCGGTGGCGTAGACGGAGGACGGACCGCCCGAGAGGATGATCGCCGCGGGGTTGCGGGCGAGCATCTGCTCCGGCGTCCACGTGTGCGGGACGATCTCGGAGTAGACGTTCGCCTCGCGCACGCGGCGGGCGATGAGCTGGGCGTACTGGGCGCCGAAGTCGACCACGAGGACGGGTCGGGGCGTGCTGTCGGGAGCGGTGGCGGGAGACGTCACCGCCTCATCCTATCCGCCGTCGCGCGCCGGTCCGGGGTGCCCGCCGGCCTCAGGCCCCGAGCCGCTGCCGCAGGGTCCGCGCGGCCCGCTCGGGGTCCGCGGACTCCGTGATCGCGCGGACGACGACGACCCGTCGCGCCCCGGCGTCGAGGACCGCGTCGAGCCGGTCGGCGTCGATCCCCCCGATGGCGAACCAGGGCGTGGTCGGCGCGGTGCGGGCCACCTCGCGCAGCAGGTCGATGCCGACGGCGGTCCGGCCCGGCTTGGTGGGCGTCGCCCAGAGGGGGCCCACGCAGAAGTAGTCGACGTCCCCGTCGGCCTCCGCCGCGGCCGCCTGCGCGGCCGAGTGGGTGGACCGGCCCAGGACCGGGGCCGGGCCGAGCAGGGTCCGCACCGCCGGCACCGGGAGGTCCCCCTGCCCCATGTGCACCACGGGTGCACCGGTGAGCCCGGCCACGTCCGCCCGGTCGTTGACCGCCCACAGCGCGCCGTGTTCGGTCGCGACCCGCGCCACCAGCGCCTGCAGCTCGAGCTCGCGGGCGACGTCGAGGGTCTTGTCGCGGAGCTGGACGACGTCCACGCCGCCCCGCAGCGCGGCGTGCAGGAACTCCTCCAGGTCGCCGCGCTCCTCGCGGGCGTCGGTGCACAGGTAGAGGCGGGCGTCGGCGAGGCGTGCGCGCAGGTCGGAGGTCTCCATCGGGGCCGAGTCTAGGGACCGGCGGGAGTAGGGTGGGCGCAGCACGGGAGCCTCGCGGAGGCTGAGAGGGCGCCGGGCGCCGACCGTCGAACCTGATCTGGATCATGCCAGCGAAGGGAGCACCGTGGACCGACCCCTGTCCACGCCGCCGGACGGCGTGCGTGACCTCCTCGTCGTGGGCGGCGGCATCATCGGCCTCGCCGTGGCGTGGCGCGCGCTCGAGGCCGGGCTCAGCGTCACCGTCCTGGACCCCGACGCGGGCGACGGGGCGACCCGGGCGGCAGCGGGCATGCTCGCCCCGGCCACCGAGGCCGAGTTCACCGAGGACGCCGCGCTGGCCCTGCACCTGGCCGCCGCCGGCCGCTGGTTGACGTTCGCCGCCGACCTGGAGGCCGCCGCCGGCACCGGGGTCGGGCTGCGGGAGTCCGGCACGCTCACCCTCGCCTACGACGACACCGACGCCGCGCTGCTGCGACGGCTCCTCGCGCTGCAGGCCCGGCACGCGGTGAGCTCGCGGGTGCTGACCATCGCCGAGGCGCGCCGGCACGAACCGCTGCTCGGACCGCGGCTCAGCGGTGCCGCCTGGGTCCCGGGCGACCACGCCGTCGACCCCCGCGCCGTGCACGCCGCCCTGCAGCGGGCGATCGCCGACGGGCACGGCGCGGTCGTCCCGCGGGCCGCGGTCCGGCTCGTGCGGCACGACGGACGCGTCGTCGGCGCGCTCGACGACGCGGGCCGGGTGCACCGCGCCGGCTCGACCGTCGTGGCCGCCGGCTGGGCGTCCGCGCCGCTCCTGGCGGACCTGCCTGACGTCACGGTCCCGGTCCGCCCCGTCAAGGGCCAGACCCTGCGGCTCCAGGCCGACCCGGACCTGACGCCGCGGCACGTCGTGCGCGGCCTCGTCCAGGGCCGGCCCGTCTACGTCGTGGGCCGGACACCGGCGACCGAGGGGCCGTGGGCCGGGCACTGCGAGATCGTGGTCGGGGCCACGACGGAGGAGAACCCCGACGACCGCCGCGCCACCGCCGGCGGGGTGTTCGCGCTGCTGCGGGACGCCCGCGTTCTCCTGCCGGCGATCGACGAGGCGGCGCTCGTCGAGGTCACGCCCCGGGCCCGGCCGGCGACGCCGGACAACCTGCCGCTGGTCGGTCCGACCCACGTGCCCGGTCTCCACCTGGCCACCGGCCATCACCGCAACGGCATCCTGCTCGCCCCCCTCACGGCCGAGATCGTCGTGGCGGGCCTGACGGGTTCGTGGTTCGACGTCGACGTCACCCGCGCCGACCCGCCGACCCTGCTCGCCGCCCTCCGGGCGTCGGACCCGCGCCGGTTCCCGCCGCCCGACCCCGACACCCGCCGCACCGACGGAGGACCCCGATGACCAGCACCGACCGGCACACCGCCCCCGCCCGCAGCCGGGCCCTGGTGAACGGCGCTCCCTACGACCTCGGGCCGACCGGCACCGTGCCGCTCACCGCGCTGGTGGCGCACCTGGCACCCGGGCACGTCACCGACGGGGAGGTCCGCGGCGTGGCCGTCGCCGTGGACGACGTCGTCGTGCCGCGCGGCGCCTGGGAGTCCACGGCGGTGCGCGCCGGCGACCGCGTCGAGATCGTCACCGCCGTCCAGGGCGGCTGAGGAGGAACCATGACCACGACCGACCCGACCGCCGACGGCACCGCACCGCTCGTCGTCGCAGGGACCGAGATCGCCTCCCCGCTGGTGATGGGCACCGGGGGCGCCGCCAACCTGCTCACGCTGGAGGAGGCCCTGGTCGCCTCCGGCACGGGGCTGACCACGGTGGCGATGCGCCGCGTGGCCCCGCGGGCCGGCGGCGAGGCGACCCGGGACGCGGGGATCTGGGGGCTGCTGGAACGCCTCGGCATCCGCGCCCTGCCGAACACGGCCGGGTGCTTCTCCGTGCGCGAGGCGGTGCTCACCGCCCGGCTCGCCCGTGAGGCGTGCGGGACGGACTGGGTCAAGCTCGAGGTGATCGCCGACGACGTCACGCTGCTGCCCGACCCGGTGGGCCTGGTCGAGGCCGCCGACGAGCTCGTCCGCGACGGGTTCGTCGTGCTGCCCTACACGAACGACGACCCGATCCTCGCCCGGCGCCTCGAGGACGTCGGCTGCGCGGCGGTGATGCCGCTCGGCGCACCGATCGGCTCCGGGCTCGGGATCCTCAACCCGCGCAACATCGCGGCGATCGCGGAGGCCGCCCGCGTCCCGGTGATCCTGGACGCGGGGATCGGGACGGCGTCCGACGCCGCGCTGGCGATGGAGCTCGGCTGCTCCGGGGTGCTGCTCGCCACCGCGGTCACGCGGGCCGAGGACCCCGTGCGCATGGCCCGCGCGATGCGGCTGGCCACCGAGGCGGGGCGGCTCGCGGCCGGGGCCGGCCGCATCCCGCGGCGCGAGGGTGCGCTCGCCAGCTCGCCGCCCGAGGGGCGGCTCGACCTCGCCCTGTAGGAGGGTCGCTCAGCCGAGCAGCGCGGGGACGCCGCCGACGACGGACCGCGCGTCGAGGCCCGCCGCCCGGGCCACCCGGGCGACCTTCGTCGACCGCGGCCCGGCCGCGCACACGAGCAGCACCGGCCGGTCGGTGGGCAGGGTGTCGAGCGCGGACCGGGCCGCCGCGTCCGGGGCTCCCGCGGCGGTGCCGAGGAACGTCCCGCTGGGCACGAGCCGGGCGCCGGCCACGGGGCGCGCCCGGGCCTCCCACTCCTCACGCACGTCCACCAGGACGGCGGGGCGCTCGGCCGCGAGCAGCGCCCGGGCGTCGGCGACGGTGACCTCCGGCGACCCGGGGCCCGGGTCCCCGGCCGGCGCCAGCCCGCAGAAGGCCACGTACGCGTCGTCACCCGGCAGCATCGCCGTGACGGGTTCGCGCGCCGGGTCGGGCCGGACGGTGAGCGAGCGCCAGTCCGCGGCGAGGGCGTCGTGCACGGCGAGCCGCCCGTGCAGGACGTCGCCGACTCCCGTGATCAGCTTGAGGGCCTCGGTGGCCATCGCGGAGCCGACCGTGCCGCACATCGCGCCGAGCACGCCGCCGGTGGCGCAGTCCGGGACGACGCCGGGCGGCGGCGGGTCGGGGAAGACGTCGCGGTAGGTGACGCCCCGGCGGGACGTGGTCCCGCCGTCCGCCGCCGTGTACCGCGGGGCGCCCCAGAAGACGCTGACCTGGCCGTCGAAGCGGTCGATCGACCCCCACACCACGGGGAGCCCGAGGACCTCGGCGGCGTCGGAGACGAGATAGCGGGTCGGGAAGTTGTCGGCCCCGTCGAGCACGACGTCGTAGCCGCCCAGCACGTCCAGGACGTTGCCGGGGTCCAGGCGCACCGGGTGCTCGACCACCTCGACGTGCGGGTTGACCTCCGCGATCGCCGCGGCCGCCGACGTCGTCTTGGGCCGGCCCAGGTCCGCCTGGCCGTGCAGCACCTGGCGCTGGAGGTTCGTGACGTCCACGACGTCGTCGTCGACGACCCCGATCACGCCGACGCCGGCGGCCGCCAGGTACAGCAGGGCCGGGCTGCCGAGCCCACCGGCACCGACCACGAGCACCCGGGCGGCCGCGAGCCGCCGCTGCCCGTCGAGGCCCAGCCCGGGCAGCGCGAGATGCCGTGCGTACCGGTCCAGCTCGGCGTCGGTCAGCCCGGGCGCCGGGTCGACCAGGGGCGCCAGCCGGTCGGTCGTCCGGTCCGGGGCGTCGGCGTGCACCGTCACACCCCGTACCGGTCGGCGAGCGCCACGAGCTTGGCGTCGGCGTCGGCGTGCACCCGCTTCTCCAGCACGAACGACATCACCGGGACCACACCCGCCAGCACCATCGTGGTCAGCCGGCCGAAGCTCCAGCGCATCTTGGCCCACAGGTCGAGCACCGTGACCAGGTAGACGACGTAGATCCACCCGTGGGCGAAGGGCACCCAGCCCATGTAGTCGATGACGGCCTGGACCGGGACCAGGTACTTGAAGACCATCTCCACGCAGAGCACGAGCAGCATGACGCCGGTGACGATCGCCAGCACCCGGTAGCGGGTCAGGGCGCCGCGTGCCTTGCGGATGGCGGTCGCCGCCTGGTCGGTGGTGGCCGTCGGGGTGTTCTGCTCGGTGCTCACGGCACCAGGATAGGCGGGGAAATTCCGGTGCCCGACGGGTCCGGCCCGCCCTACTCTGACGACCGTGCTCCCGCTCCCCCTGCCCGACCCGGGCTCCCCGCCGCTGTCCTCGCCCGCCCGCCTGCTGGGCTGGCAGGCGTGGCGTCAGCGCTCCGTGATCGTCAGGGCGGTCTCGGCGGGCAGCGTCTCCCTGCTCGCCGCCGCCGCCGCACCCCTCCTGCTCGGCCGCGCGGTCGACTCGGGTCTGGCCGCGGGGTTCGGGACCGAGCTGCTCCTGTGGTGCGGCCTGATGCTCGTGTCGGGTGCCGCGATCGTCGTCGCCGGCGTCCTCAGCCACACCTTCGACGTGGAGAACTGGCTGCGGGCCTCCTTCTCGTTCACCACCCTCGTCGGGGAGAAGGCGACCCGCGCCGGCCACGCCGTCACGCAGAAGCTGCCCACCGGTGAGGTCGTGGCGGCCGTCGCGAACGACGCCCTGCGAGCCGGCGACATGTTCGCCATGTCCGGCCGGTTCGTCGGCGGCGTGCTCGCGTACGTCGCCGCAGCCGGCTACCTCGTCTCCCAGGACGTGGTGCTCGGCCTCGTGGTGGCTCTGGGGATACCGCTCGTGGCCGCCGCGCTCGCGCTGCTGGTCCGCCCGTTGCAGCGTCGCCAGCAGGACCATCGCGAGTCGGTGGGCCGGCTCACCGCGCTCGGCGCCGACACCGTGTCCGGCCTGCGGATCCTGCGCGGCATCGGTGGCGAGGACGTCTTCTCCGCACGCTACGCACGCCAGTCGCAGGAGGTGCGACGCCGTGGCGTACGGGTCGCCGGCGTCCAGTCCGTCCTCGACGGTCTGCAGGTGCTGCTGCCCGGGCTGCTCGGCGCGCTCGTCCTGTGGCTGGGTGCCCGTGCCGTCGTGCGCGGCGACCTGAGCGCCGGCGAGCTCGTGACCTTCTACGGGTACACCGCGTTCCTCGCCTGGCCGGTGCAGATGGCCACGCAGATGCTGCAGGCGTCCACCAACGCGGTGGTCTCCGCGCGCAAGATCCTCGGAGTGCTGCGGATCACCGAGGCGACACCCCCGTCCGCCGCTCCCACGGAGGCGCCGCCGTCGGGCAGCGAGCTGGTCGACCGCGCCTCGGGACTCGTGGTCCCCGCGGGGCGGGTGCTGGCGCTGGTGTGCGCCGACCCCGACGTGTCGGCCGCCGTGGCCACACGGCTGGGCCGGTTCGACGACGACGCCGAGGCCGTCACACCCGTCACGCTCGGCGGCGTGCCGCTCGCCGAGCTCGACAAGGAGACGCTGCGCCACCGTGTGGTCGTCTCCGAGGCGACGCCGCACCTCTTCTCCGGGATCCTCGGTGAGGAGCTCGACGCCCGTGGCCGGGCGAGCGAGGCCGAGCTGACGGCCGCGATCCTGGCCGCGGACGCCCAGGACGTGCTCGACTCCGTCCCCGGTGGTCTCAGCGGGGAGCTGCCGGAGAAGGGCCGGTCGCTGTCCGGCGGCCAGCGTCAGCGCGTCGCGCTGGCCCGTGCCCTGCTCACCGACCCCGAGATCCTCGTGCTCGTCGAGCCGACCAGCGCCGTGGACGCGCACACCGAGGCACGGATCGCGGAACGCGTCGCCGAGGTCCGGCGTGGACGGACCACGCTGGTCGTCACCGCCAGCCCGCTGGTCCTCGACCACGTCGACGAGGCCGTTCTGCTGTCCGTGGACGGCCGCGTCGTCGCCCGCGGGACGCACGCCGAGCTGCTCGGCCGCCCGGACGAGCACGGCGTCCGGTACCGCGCCGTCGTCGGGCGGTCCATGGCCGAACCCGCACCGGACGCCGCGGCGGATGCCGAGGCACCGGCCGCCGGCGGGGCCGGACCCGCCCTGGAAGGAGCCACCCGATGAGCCCGACCACGTCCGCACCGCCGTCCACGCCGACGGAGTCCTCGAACCGGCTGCCGATCGCCGACCGGCACGCGGTCCGCCGCACCGTGGGCCGGCTGTTCCGCAGCCACCGCGGCGAGCTCGCCGGCATCGCGACGCTGCACGCCCTCGCCGCGGTGGCGGGGCTGACCGGGCCGTTCCTCATGGGCCGGTTCATCGACGAGGTCACCACCGGCACCACCGTGGCGCGGGTCGACCGGATCGCACTGATCCTGGTGGGCGCCGTCGTCGTGCAGGCCGTCGTGACGCGGTTCACGCAACGCCTCTCCATGGTGTTCGGCGAGCAGGTGTTCGCCGAGCTGCGCGAGCAGTTCATGACCACGGCCACGCGACTGCCCCTGTCGATCGTCGAGAAGGCGGGGACCGGCGACCTCGTCGCCCGTACCACCAACGACGTCAACAAGCTGCAGCACGCGGTCCGCTTCGGCGTGCCGCGGGTGCTGGTGTGCGTCGTGACGATCGGGCTGACGCTGGTGGCGGCCTTCCTCACCGACCCGCTGGTCGCCCTCGGCCTGCTGGTCGGCGTGCCGGTCATCGTGGTCGCCGTCCGCTGGTACCTGCGCCGGGCGACACCGGGCTACCTGCGCGAGTCGGCCGCGTACGCGACCGTCAACGGCACGATCACCGAGGCCGTCGAAGGGGCACGCACCGCGGACGCCCTCTGGCTCGGATCCCGGATGCGCCGTCGACTGCGCCGGAACCTGTCGGAGGCCTTCGCCGCCGAGAGCTACACCCTCGGGCTGCGCCAGCGGCTGATCCCCGCCCTCGACACCGCGGTGGCGGTCGCCCCCGTCGCCGCGATCGTCTGGGGCGCCTGGCTGGTCTCGCAGGACCTGACCACCATCGGTGCCGTGGCGACCATCGCCTTCTACGCGCACCAGATGGGCGGACCGGTCTTCGACCTGGTGTTCTGGCTCGACGAGCTGCAGGTCGCCGCCGTGGCGCTGGCCCGCGTGGTCGGCGTCGGGCTCGTGGGACCGGACCGGACCACCTCCGGTGAGGTGCCGACGTCGGACGAGGTGCGGGCCCACGAGGTCCGCTACGCCTACCGGGAGGGGCAGGACGTCCTGCACGGGGTGTCCGTGGACCTGCGGCCCGGTGAGCGGCTCGCCGTCGTCGGTCCGTCGGGTGCGGGCAAGTCGACGCTGGGCCGGATGCTCGCGGGGATCCACCCGCCGACCGGTGGGTCGGTGACCGTCGGCGGCGTCCCGCTGGTGGACCTGCCCCTGGAGGACCTGCGGGGCCAGGTCGCCCTGGTGACCCAGGAGCACCACGTGTTCGTCGGGACCCTGGCCGAGAACCTGCGGCTGGCCGACACCACGGCGTCGGAGGTGGAGCTCTGGGAGGCGCTGGGGGCCGTCGACGCCCGGGAGTGGGCCGCGGCGCTGCCGGACGGGCTCGAGACGGAGGTCGGCTCCGGCGGGCACCCGCTCTCGCCGGCACAGGCGCAGCAGGTGGCGCTGGCCCGGCTGGTGCTGCTCGACCCGCACACGCTCGTGCTCGACGAGGCGACGTCGTTGCTCGACCCTCGGGCTGCCCGGCACCTGGAGCGCTCCCTGAACGCCGTGCTCAGCGGGCGGACGGTGGTGGCGATCGCGCACCGGCTGCACACCGCGCACGACGCCGACCGGGTGGCCGTGGTCGACGGTGGTCGGATCACCGAGATCGGCCCGCACGAGGAACTCGTGGAGGCCGACGGCGAGTACGCGCACCTGTGGAGATCCTGGCAGCACGGGTGACGCCCCGCCCCCCCCTGAGGCATCGAGCGTGCCGGCTTCGCCCCTCATCGCCAGGAGTCCGGGACCAATCCAGCACGCTCGATGCAGGAGGAGTGTCCCGGCGGCACGGGGGTCGGCACCCACCCCGCCCCGTCGAGCTCACGGGCGAGCTCCCGGGCCGCCGTCCCGTCGCGCGCCTCGGCTCCGGTGAAGCGCCGGACGACGGTACACCGCGCGTCGATCCGGTTCTGCCGTCGCCGGTCGGCCAGCAGGGCTCCGGGCGTCGAGTGGACGTCCCGTCCGTCGATCTCCGTGAGCAGCACGCCGCCGTCGGGCAGGATCCACGCGAGGTCGACGCGCGCCACGACCCTGCCGTCGGCGCGCACGACGCGGAGCTGGACGGCGTCCGGCGGCACCCCGGCGTCTCCGCAGGTGATCCGGGCCCACGACTCGGCCGGCGACTCGGCCCGCGCGTCGGAGAGCGCCCACCACGCGTGGCTGCGACGAGCCCCGCGCCGACCGGTCGCCAGGGTGCGTGCGCGCCGCACCCCGGCGTCGTCGACCAGTCCCTGGTGTCGTGCCGAGTCGATCATGGCGACGGCTTCGAGACGGGTCAGGGCCGGCACGGCGAGCGCCAGGGAGTCGACGACCGGTGCCACGAGGATGCCGTCCACCTCCTCGGGTGACGGGACCAGCACGCGCCGCACCCGGACCCTCTCGTCACCGCGGCGCGGAGCCGCCTTCACCGCAGCGACCTCCGCGACGAAACGCGTCGGAGCCCCGTGGACGCCGTGCAGCACCAGGGCGCCCACACTGACGGCCGCCGTGCCCGGGTGGCGGAGCGGACCGAGACAGGCGGTGCGTCGCCGGGCCAGGTCGAACCCCTCACCGACGGTGCCGGGCCGCACGACGCCGGCGTCGCAGACCCCCCGAGCCACCCGTTCCCATTCCTTGCGCCGCACCCGTCCGTCGACCTGACGCCTCGTCATCCCGTGCTCGAGGCACTGGCGGACGGCGACGAGTCCCGCCTGACGACGGGCGACGGCGAGCAGGGCGGGAGGGACGGGACAGGGAGGCTTCGACACCTGCTGAGGGGACCAGACCTCCGGGCCGGACCGCCGACGGCATCCACACCCTCGCCGACGTGCGTGCGCCTTCAGTCCCTCATCCACAGCTTTCGGGTACCGAGTGAGCACGCTCGTTGCACGAAGGGGTCAGGACGACGGCAGCCCGGCGATCCCGGTGCCGACCGGGTCGTCGTCGCGCCGCCCGCCCTCGCGGGGGTGCCGGTCCCGTCGTCGTTCTCGACGCCCGCCGGCCATCTCGTCCCGCACGAGCCGGACCCACAGGGCCACGGCGAACAGCCCGAACACCCACCACTGCAGGGCGTAGAAGAAGTTCTGCAGGTTCACGTCGGTCCCGCCGTCGAGCACGGGGCGGGGCAGGGGCGCCGGACCGCCCGACGCGGCTGCGGGCTGCGCCGGGTCGGACGACGTCAGCACGGCGTACGCGGAGTAGATCGGCCCGTCCCACGTGTTCGCGAGCGCCGACGCGGCGATGTCCTGCGTCAGCGGCGGACCGTCCGGGTTGTCGGGGACGGTCCCGGTGCGCGCGGTGGACTCGGAGGCCTGCAGCCAGCCCGTCACGTCGACCTCACCGGCGGGCACCTCGAGGGCCGCGGGCCCCGGGGCCGGCGAGTCGACCCAGCCGCGGACCACCGGCAGCACGGGCGGCCCGGACAGCTCGGCCCACGACGCCCCGCCGGTCCCGTCGTCGGACACGCGCAGCGGCGTGAGCACGAGGTACCCCTCGACGCCGTCCAGGGACCGGCCGGCGACGAGCATCTGGCCGTCCGGCTCGTAGGTCCCGGTGACCCGGGCCTCGCGTCCGACGAGCTCCCCGGGGAACGCCTCCTGCGGCGCCAGCAGCTCGCCGAGCTCGGCCGGTCCGGAGGCCTCCTGCTCGGCCGCCTCCTGCTGGGCGGCGAGGTTCGCCCGCTCGTAGGCACGGTCGATCTGCCAGACGCCGAGGCGTCCGCACACGGCGGCGGCGAGCAGGAGCAGCAGCAGGACGACGAGCATGCGCGGCTGGCGGGCGACCGCCCAGAACGAGCGTCGTGCGGGCGGGGCGTCGGACACGGCCCCACGGTATCCGCGTCGACGCCACCGACGGGAATCCGATATGGTCTGACCACAGGGCCGGGACACCGGCGGGCAGCAGGAACCAGGCACGCCCGCCATCCTGTCCTCCCCCTGCACTCGGGCCCCGGGTGCGGTGGAATGAGGTCACGAGCACGGCCCTGACGTCCCGAGCGGAGGAGTGGCAGATGAGCACGACGACCCCGAGCACCACGACCTGGCCGGCCACCGGTGTCACCGAGCTGTCGGACACCGACGTCGACCGGCTCGACCAGTGGTGGCGCGCGGCCAACTACCTCTCGGTCGGCCAGATCTACCTGCTGAGCAACCCGCTGCTGCGTGAGGAGCTGACGCGCGACGACGTCAAGCCCCGCCTCCTCGGGCACTGGGGCACCACGCCGGGTCTGAACTTCCTCTATGCGCACCTCAACCGGACGATTCGCGAGCGCGAGCAGTCGACGGTCTACGTGGCGGGCCCCGGCCACGGCGGACCCGGCCTGGTGGCGAACACCTACCTCGAGGGCACCTACACCGAGACCTACAGCGACATCACCCAGGACGCCGAGGGCATGCGCCGGCTGTTCCGGCAGTTCTCGTTCCCCGGCGGGATCCCCAGCCACGTCGCCCCGGAGACCCCGGGATCGATCCACGAGGGCGGCGAGCTCGGCTACGCGCTCTCGCACGCCTACGGCGCGGCGTTCGACAACCCCGACCTGCTGGTCGCCGCCGTCGTCGGCGACGGCGAGGCCGAAACCGGGCCGCTGGCGACCAGCTGGCACTCCAACAAGTTCGTCAACCCCCGCACCGACGGTGTCGTCCTGCCGATCCTGCACCTCAACGGGTACAAGATCGCCAACCCCACGGTGCTGAGCCGCATCAGCGACGACGAGCTGCGCGCCCTGATGGTCGGCTACGGGCACACCCCGTACTTCTTCACGGGCGGTTTCGACGGCGAGGACCACGCGGCCGTGCACCGGCGCTTCGCCCAGCTCCTCGACGAGGTGATGGACCACATCGCCCGCATCAAGGCCGACGCCGCCGCCGGGAACGACGAGCGACCGGCCTGGCCGATGATCGTCTTCCGCACCCCCAAGGGCTGGACCTGCCCGCCGGAGATCGACGGTCACAAGACCGAGGACTCCTGGCGCTCCCACCAGGTCCCGCTGTCCAGCGCCCGCGACACGACCGAGCACCTCGACGTGCTCCGCGACTGGCTGCAGTCCTACCGCCCCGAGGAGCTGTTCGACGACGCGGGCCGGCTGCGCGAGGAGATCGCGGCCCAGGCCCCGACCGGCGACCTGCGGATGAGCGCGACCCCGTACGCCAACGGCGGGCGGCTGCTCAAGGACCTGCGCATGCCCGACTTCCGCCGCTTCGCCGTCGACGTGCCCGAGCCGGGCGGTGCCGTGGCGGAGTCGACCCGCGTGCTCGGTTCGTGGCTGAACGAGGTGGTGCGCCGCAACCCGGACAACTTCCGCATCTTCGGGCCCGACGAGACGGCGTCGAACCGGCTGCAGGCGGTCTACGAGACGACGGACAAGCAGTGGAACGCCGACTTCTACGGCCCGGACGTCGACGAGCACATGGCACGCGCCGGCCGGGTCATGGAGATGCTGTCCGAGCACCAGTGCCAGGGCTGGCTGGAGGGCTACCTGCTCACCGGCCGCCACGGCCTGTTCACCAGCTACGAGGCGTTCATCCACATCGTCGACTCGATGTTCAACCAGCACGCCAAGTGGCTCAAGGTGACCAACCACATCCCGTGGCGGCGGCCGATCGCGAGCCTCAACTACCTGCTGTCCAGCCACGTGTGGCGTCAGGACCACAACGGCTTCAGCCACCAGGACCCGGGTTTCATCGACCACGTGGTCAACAAGAAGGCGGAGATCGTGCGGGTGTACCTGCCGCCGGACGCCAACACGCTGCTCAGCACGTACGACCACTGCCTGCGCAGCCGCCAGTACGTCAACGTCGTCGTGGCCGGCAAGCAGCCGGCCC
This sequence comes from Isoptericola sp. b408, assembly GCF_030588085.1. NCBI lineage: Bacteria > Bacillati > Actinomycetota > Actinomycetes > Micrococcales > Promicromonosporaceae > Isoptericola > Isoptericola sp. b408. The sequence continues at coordinate 991,270 of NZ_JAUQYQ010000001.1, read as the reverse complement.
CGCAGTTCCTGTCCATGGACGACGCGATCGCGCACTGCACCCGCGGGCTCGGCATCTGGGAGTGGGCCGGCACCGAGGTGCACGGCGAGGACCCGGACGTCGTGCTCGGCTGCGCCGGCGACGTGCCCACCCTCGAGGTGCTGGCCGCCGCGGACATCCTGCGCACCGAGCTGCCGGACCTCAAGGTGCGCGTGGTCAACGTCGTCGACCTCATGCGGCTCCAGGACGAGCACGAGCACCCGCACGGGCTCTCGGACAAGGACTTCGACGGGCTGTTCACGCCCGACCGGCCGGTGGTCTTCAACTACCACGGCTACCCCTGGCTCATCCACCGGCTCACCTACCGCCGGCGCAACCACGGCAACATCCACGTGCGCGGGTACAAGGAGGAGGGCACCACGACCACCCCCTTCGACATGGCGATGCTCAACGACATCGACCGGTACCACCTGGTGATCGACGTGATCGACCGGGTGCCGGGACTGGGCTCGAAGGTCGCGGGGCTGCGCCAGCGGATGGTCGACCAGCGGCTGGCCGCCCGCCAGTACACCCGCGAGCACGGCGAGGACATCCCCGAGGTGCGCGACTGGGTGTGGCCCGGGGCCCGCCGGGTGGTCGGCGAGGGGGCTGCCGGCATGCAGGACACCGGCGGCGACAACGAGTGACCGCGTGCGCGGCGGCGGGCCCCGTGCCCACCGCCGCGCACGCCGTCCTGGGCGTGACGCACCCGACGTCCGGAATCGGTGCACCGTCCGTCCCGATGCGGTGGAATGGGGTTGACCACCGCCCAGCACAGAGAAGCAGGCAGGCAGTGAGCACTCGCAGCATCTACATCGCCTCCCCCGAGGGGGACACCGGCAAGTCCACCGTCGCACTGGGGGTGCTCGACCTTCTGGTCCGCCAGGTGCAGCGTGTCGGCGTCTTCCGCGCCGTCTCCCGCGTCCCCGAGCGCCCGTCGCCCGACGGCGGCACGTCGCTGCGCGACCACGTCCTGGAGCTGATGCTCGAGCACGACGGCGTGGACCTCACCTACGCGGAGACCGTCGGTGTGACCTACGACGACGTCCACGCGGACCCCGAGGCCGCGCTGTCGCGGATCGTCGAGCGGTACCACCGGGTGGCCGCGCAGTGCGACGCCGTCGTCATCCTCGGGACCGACTACACCGACGTCTCGGGCGCCACCGAGCTGTCGTTCAACGCCCGCGTGGCCGCCAACCTCGACTCCCCCGTGCTGCTCGTCGTCTCCGGGCGCGACCGCGGGATCGACGAGGTCACGACCCTGACCCGGCTCAGCCTGGCCGAGCTGCGCGCCAACCACGCCCAACCCGTCGGCGTCGTCGTCAACCGGGCCGAGGGCGCGGTGCGCGACGCCGACGCGGCGACGGTCGCCCGGTTCCCGGGCGAGGACCTGCCCGCCTGGGTGATCGGCGAGGAGCCCTTCCTCGGAGCGCCGACGGTCGCGCAGCTCGCCGAGGCGGTCGACGGCACGCTGCTGCTGGGCGACCGGGACCTGATGTCCCGCGAGGCCCTCGACCTCATCGTCGGGGCCATGACCTTCGAGCACATGCTCGGCCGCCTCGCCGACGGCACCGTGGTGATCACCCCGGGCGACCGGACGGACATCCTGCTCGGCCTGCTGGCCGTGCAGGCGGCCGACCGTTTCCCCTCGCTGGCGGGGATCATCCTCACCGGGGGGCACCGGCCGACGGGACGCACCGGTCAGCTCGCCGCCGCGCTGCAGCCCCACGTGCCGATCATCGCGACCGCGCACGACACCTACGAGGTCGCGCGGACGGCGTCGCGCACCCGGGGCCGGATGTCCCCCGACGCCCAGCGCAAGCACGACGTGGCCCGCGCGATGTTCGAGCAGAGCATCGACGGCGACGAGCTGCTGGAACGGCTGGCCGTGGAGCGGACGCCCGTCGTCACCCCGCTGATGTTCGAGCACGAGCTCATCGAGAGGGCCCGCGCCGACCGCCGCCGCGTCGTCCTGCCCGAGGGCGACGACGACCGGATCCTGCGCGCGGCCTCGACCGTGCTCGCCCGCGGCATCGCGGACCTCACGATCCTGGGCGACGAGGCCGCGATCCGGAAGCGTGCCGCCGAGCTGGGGCTGGACATCACCGACGCGCAGGTGCTCTCCCCGACCGACCCGGAGCACGTGGAGACGTTCGCCGCCGAGTACGCCCACCTGCGCGCCCGTAAGGGCATGACGGTCGAGCGGGCACGCGAGATCGTCACGGACGTCTCCTACTTCGGCACGATGATGGTGCACCTGGGCCTGGCCGACGGCATGGTCTCCGGCGCGGCGCACACGACGGCGCACACGATCCGCCCGTCGTTCGAGATCATCAAGACCCAGCCCGGCGTCTCCGTCGTGTCCTCGGTGTTCCTCATGTGCCTGCCGGACCGGGTGCTCGCCTACGGCGACTGTGCCGTGAACCCCGACCCGACGGCCGAGCAGCTCGCCGACATCGCGGCCTCCTCGGCCGCCACGGCCGAGCAGTTCGGCGTCGACCCGCGGGTGGCCATGCTGTCCTACTCCACCGGGACCTCCGGGTCCGGCGCGGACGTCGACAAGGTGCGCGCGGCGACCGCGCTCGTCCAGGAGCGGCACCCCGAGCTGTCCGTGGAGGGCCCGATCCAGTACGACGCCGCCGTGGACGCCTCCGTGGCCGCCTCGAAGCTGCCGGACTCCTCGGTGGCCGGCAAGGCGAGCGTCTTCATCTTCCCGGACCTGAACACCGGCAACAACACCTACAAGGCCGTGCAGCGCTCCGCCGGCGCCGTGGCGATCGGCCCGGTCCTGCAGGGGCTCAACAAGCCGGTCAACGACCTCTCGCGCGGGGCGCTCGTGGCCGACATCGTGAACACGGTCGCGATCACCGCGATCCAGGCCCAGTCGACGTCGAACGGAGAGACCGCATGAGCATCCTGCCCGCCTCGGAGCGACCGAACCCGTACAGCGCCTACGGGGCGCACGGTTCGGTGCTGGTGCTGAACTCGGGGTCGTCCTCGTTGAAGTACCAGCTGGTCAACCCGGTGGGCGGCGAGGCGATCGCGGCAGGGACGGTCGAGCGGATCGGCGAGCCGAGCGGGATCGTCACCCACACCTACGCCGGGAACCGTACGCGCCGGGAGCTGGAGGTCGCCGACCACGGCGACGCGCTGAAGCTCGCGCTGGGCATGTTCGACGAGGCCGGCCCCCCGCTGAGCGAGGCGGGGATCCACGCCGTCGGGCACCGCGTGGTGCACGGCGGGGCGGAGTTCTCCGGCCCGGCCGTGGTCGACGACGGCGTCATCGAACGCATCGAGGCCCTGGTCCCGCTGGCCCCGTTGCACAACCCGGCGAACCTCCAGGGCATCCGGGTGGCGCGTGACCTGCTCGGCGACGTGCCGCACGTGGCGGTGTTCGACACGGCCTTCTTCCAGGCGCTGCCCGCGGAGGCCTACACCTACGCCATCGACCGTGAGGTCGCGCGCGAGCACGCCGTGCGGCGCTACGGCTTCCACGGCACGAGCCACCAGTACGTGGCCGGCAAGGTGGCCCGGGTGCTGGGCCGGCGGGTCGAGGACCTCAACACGATCGTGCTCCACCTGGGCAACGGGGCGTCGGCATCGGCCGTGCGCGGGGGCGTCCCGATCGACACCTCGATGGGCCTCACACCGCTGGAGGGCCTGGTCATGGGCACCCGCTCCGGCGACATCGACCCGGCGGTGGTGTTCCACCTGGCACGCAACGCCGGGATGAGCGTCGACGAGCTCGACACCCTGCTCAACAAGCGCTCGGGGGTGCTGGGACTGTCCGGCGTCAACGACTTCCGCGAGCTGCACCGGCTCGTCGACGAGGGTGACGAGGACGCCGCCCTGGCCTTCGACGTGTACATCCACCGGCTGCGCAAGTACGTGGGCGCCTACACGGCGCTGCTGGGCCGCGTGGACGTCATCGCGTTCACCGCGGGGGTCGGCGAGAACGACGCCGCGGTGCGGGCCGCGGTCTGCGCGGACCTGGAGGCGCTCGGGATCGCCGTCGACGACGACCGCAACGCCGCTCGTGGCGGGGAACGCATCATCTCCCCCGACTGGGCCCGGACGCTGGTCATGGTGGTCCCGACGATGGAGGAGCTGGCGATCGCGCGGCAGAGCGTCGAGGCCGTCGACGGCCTGGACCCCTCGTCGGCGGTCACGGCCGGCTGACGGCGGCGCGTCGGCCGGCTCAGGCGAGGTCGAGCCGGTCGACGACGGTGTCGACGATGTCGGCGGGTTCCGCGGCGACGCCGACGACGATCCCGTCCTCGTCGGCCTGGAGCGGTTCGAGCGTGGCGAGCTGCGAGGACAGCAGGGTCGCGGGCATGAAGTGCCCCGTCCGTCCTCCCATCCGCTCGGCGAGGAGCTCGGGCGGGCCGTCCAGGTGCACGAACCGCACCTGCCCGCGAGCGTCGCGCAGCACGTCACGGTAGGCACGGCGCAGGGCGGAGCAGGTGACGATGCCGGGACGGCCCGCGTCGGCCTCGGCGCTGAGCCAGTCGCGGATCGTGGCGAGCCACGGGGCACGGTCCGCGTCGGTGAGCGGTGTCCCGGCGGCCATCTTCGCGAGGTTCGCCGCGGGATGGAACTCGTCACCCTCCGCGGAGGTGACACCGAGGCGGTCGGCCAGGTGCGTGGCGACCGTGGTCTTGCCCGAGCCGGAGACGCCCATGACGACGACGTGCCCGACGGTGTCGGGATCGGCAGGACTCTCCAGGGTGGTGGCGTCGGGGTCCATCGGTTCGACTTCCGGGTCGGGGGTGCGTGCCCCGAGCATCGCCCATGGGTGACGCCTTCGACAAGGCACCGGCAGCACCCGTTGCGTCCGACGGCGACGTCGATAGGCTCACCGCATGCCGACGTCCGCCCTGCACAGCACCGTGCTCCACGCGGTCGGGCGGTCGATCACCAGCGGCGAGACGTCGTGACGGTCCTCGTCGACCCGCCGCTCTGGCCCGCGCACGGCCGCCACTGGTCCCACCTGGTCTCGGACCGGTCCCTGCACGAGCTGCGGACCTTCGCCCGCGCCGCCGGCATCCCGGACCGCGGCTTCGACCTCGACCACTACGACGTACCCGCCGACCGGTACGAGGACCTGGTCGCCGCCGGCGCCGTGCCCGTCGTGGGACGCGAGCTGTCGTCGGCGCTCGCCGCCTCCGGCCTGCGGGTCCCCGGGTGGGAGCGGGCCCGCGCCAGGCCGGCGGCGTTGCGGGCCCGGTGGGCGCGGCTGTGGGTGGACCAGGGAGCGACGCCGGCCGGGCCGACCGCCGCCGTCGGCGAGGAGCTCGTCGAGCGTTGGGGCGAACCGCACCGCGTCTACCACTCGCGGCTGCACCTGGCCGACACCCTCGACGCCCTGGACGGGCTGCTGGCCGCCGGGACCGCGGAGACCACGGACGGGGCCGGGCGGCTCGCGGCGCTCGCCCTGTGGTTCCACGACGCCGTGCACGACGGCGCCACCCCGGCCGACGAGGAGGAGTCGGCAGCGCTCGCGCGCACCCTGCTGCCGCCGTGCCGCGACGAACGCGAGGCGTCCCGCACGCCGGGACCCCCGGGTGACGGGCAGGCGGAGGAGGTCGCACGGCTCGTCCGGGTGACCGTCGACCACGACCCGGCTCCCACCGACCACGTCGGTGCGCTCGTCAGCGACGCCGACCTCGCGGTCCTCGGCGCCACACCGGCGCGCTACGCGCGGTACACCGCCCAGGTGCGCGCCGAGTACGGCCACGTCGACGACGGCGCCTTCCGGGCCGGGCGCGCCGCGGTGCTGGAGGGGCTGCTCGCCCTGCACACCGGACGCGGGTTGTTCCGCACGGAGGCCGGCCGCCGGCGCTGGGCCGCCCGTGCCGCGGAGAACCTGCGCGCCGAGCTGGCCGCGCTCACCGCGTGAGACGGCGGGTCAGGGCGTCCGTCAGGGCATCCGGAGGCGCCGCATCGCCCGCAGCGCACCCGTGAGCACCCGGCTGGGCACGTCCCCGCCGAGCTCGTACAGGGCATCCACCGAGATCCCGAGACCGTGCCCGCGCTGCGCGACGACGCTCTGCGTCTCGGTCACCGCCTCGATCGCCTCCCGGCCGTGCCGCCGGCCCAGGCCGGAGGCCTTCATCCCGCCCATGGGTGCCGCGGCCGAGCCCCAGGCGTGCAGGTAGCCGTCGTTGACGACGACCGTGCCGGTCTCGACCCGGGCCGCGAGGCGCCGGGCACGGGCGACGTCGGTCGACCAGATCGAGGCGTGCAGGCCGAAGTGCGTGTCGTTCATGACGCGCACCGCCTCGTCGTCGCCACCGACCCGGGTCACGGCCACGACCGGGCCGAACGTCTCCTCGTGCCGGCACGCGGCGTCGTCCGGGACGTCGTCGAGCACGGTCGGGGCGTAGAAGTACGGACCGACGTCGCTGCGGTGGACCGCACCGACCAGGGCCCGGGCGCCCTTGGCCAGGGCGTCGTCGACGTGCCCCGCCACCCGCTCGAGCTGGTCGGCCGAGACGAGCGAGCCGACGTCGGCCGTGTAGTCCAGGCCGGTGCCCAGGGTCAGTGCCCGCACCGCCGGCACGAACCGCTCGAGGAACCTCTCGGCGATCCGTTCGTGCAGCACGAGGCGCTCGCTCGACATGCACAGCTGGCCGGCGTTCGTGAAGCAGGCGCGCAGCACGCCGGGCACGGCACGGTCCAGGTCGGCGTCGGCCGCGACGTACAGCGGATTCTTGCCACCGAGCTCGAGGGTCGCCCCGATCAGCCGCTCCCCCGCCCGGGCCGCGATCTTCCGCCCGGTCTCGGTGGAGCCGGTGAACGCGACGTGGTCGACGTGGTCCACCAGCTCCGCCCCGATGTCCACGCCGCCCGCGACCACGGCGAAGAGGTCGTCCGGCAGCCCCGCCTCGGCCAGGAGCTCGGACGCCCACAGCGCCGACAGGGTGGTCTGCGGGTCCGGCTTGAGCACGACGGCGTTGCCCGCCAGCAGGGCGGGGACGGTCTCGGACAGGGCCAGGGTCAGCGGGAAGTTCCACGGGGCGATGATCCCCACGACGCCCACCGGCCGGCGGTGCACGCGCACCCCGGTCAGGACCGACAGGGCCCCCGGTTCGCGCCGGTCGGCGAGGTAGCGCTCCGCACGGCGCACGAAGTGCCGGCAGGTCTGCGCGATGTCGGCGACCTCCTCGAAGGCGTTGCGGCGCGACTTGCCCGACTCCATCTGGATCAGGTCGAGGATCTCGGACTGCCGCTCGAGCACGAGCACCCCGAGCCGGTCGAGCACGCGGGCGCGCTCGCGCAGCGGCAGGGCGGCCCAGTCGTGCTGAGCGGCCCGCGCCGCCCGGGTCGCTCCGACGACGTCCTGCGGGCTCGACAGCGGGACGGCCGCCAGCGGCGCACCGGTGAACGGCAGCTCGCTGCGGTGGGTCCCCGCGCCGTGGGAGGTCACGACGCGGCGGACCAGCGGGGCCACGATCTCGGGCTCCAGGACGTAGGTGGAGGCGGGCAGCTCCGGGTCGATGACGTCCCCCAGAGCACCGTCGCCCTCGTGCGCAGTTGCCATGGGCGACAGCCTACGCGGACCAGGTGACATCCGTGTCACCGCAGGTCGGCGGGGATCTTCACCCCGCTCGGCGCGGGTCGTCGAGCGTCCGCCCGAGCACGCGCGTCTCCTGGTCGACGTACCCGAGGTGCTCGTAGAACCCCAGCACCGCGGTGTTGGCGCTGCGCACCATGAGGCGGACCTTGCGCGCGCCCGCCCGTCGCAGCCACGTCTCGGCCGCCTCGACCACGGTCCGACCGAGCCCCGTCGTCCGCCGGTCGGGATCCACGGCCACGTAGTAGAGCCAGCCGCGGTGCCCCTCGTACCCGGCCAGCACGGAGCCGACGACGACGTCCCCGTCCCGTGCGACGAGCACCGTCGCGGCGGGGTGGGCCCGCGCGTCGGCGATGTCCCGGTACGGGTCGTTCCAGGGCCGGGTCAGGTCGCAGGCCCGCCACAGGCCGACGACGCCCTCGACGTCGTCGTCACCGATCTCCGTGACCCGCACCCGCGACGGCGGTCCCTGCCTGACCGGTGGCCCGGCCGGCACGGGTCCGCTCACCGCGGCTGGTACGGCGAGACGACGACCTCGACGCGCTGGAACTCCTTGAGGTCGGAGTAGCCCGTGGTGGCCATCGCGCGGCGCAGCGCGCCGACGAGGTTCGTCGTGCCGTCGGCGGTGTGCCCGGGGCCGAAGAGGATCTCCTCCAGCGTCCCGGCGGTGCCGACCTCGACCCGCTCGCCGCGCGGGAGCTGGGCGTGGTGGGCCTCGGGGCCCCAGTGCCACCCCTCGCCGGGCGCCTCGGAGGCGCGTGCCAGCGCGGCACCGAGCATCACGGCGTCGGCCCCGCAGGCGATGGCCCGGACGATGTCTCCCGAGTGACCCACGCCGCCGTCGGCGATCACGTGCACGTACCGACCGCCGGACTCGTCGAGGTAGTCGCGGCGGGCCGCCGCGACGTCCGAGACCGCGGTGGCCATCGGCGCGTGGATGCCGAGGCCGACGCGGGTGGTGTGCGCGGCACCGCCGCCGAACCCGACGAGCACGCCGGCCGCCCCGGTGCGCATCAGGTGCAGGGCGGCGGTGTAGCTGGCCGCGCCGCCGACCACGACGGGCACGTCGAGCTCGTAGATGAACCGCTTGAGGTTGAGCGGCTCGGCGCTGGTCGAGACGTGCTCGGCCGAGACGGTGGTGCCCCGGATGACGAACAGGTCCACCCCGGCGTCGAGCACGGTCTGGTAGTGCTCCTGGATCCGCTGCGGCGACAGCGCGCCGGCCACGGTGACCCCCGCGGCGCGGATCTCCTTGAGCCGCTGGGTGATGAGCTCCGACTTGATCGGCTCGGCGTAGATCTCCTGCATGCGCCGCGTCGCCTCCGCGGCGGGCAGCGCACGGATCTCCGCCAGGAGCGGGGCCGGGTCGTCGTAGCGGGTCCACAGGCCCTCGAGGTCGAGCACCCCCAGACCACCCAGGTTGCCCAGCGCGACCGCGGTGGCCGGGCTCATCACCGAGTCCATCGGCGCCGCCACGATCGGCAGGTCGAAGTGGTAGGCGTCGATCTGCCACCCGGTCGAGACGTCCCGCGGGTCGCGCGTCCGGCGCGAGGGGACCACCGCCACGTCGTCGAAGGAGAAGGCGCGACGCCCGCGCTTGCCACGTCCGATCTCGATCTCGTTGCTCACACGGGTCAGCCTACCGGCCGCCGTGTCGGTGGCCCGTGGCATCGTCACCGACGTGAGGACACGAGAGGGGATCGACATGGACGACGCCGGCTGGACCGTCGGGCCGCTGCTCGGGTTCGACACCGAGACGACCGGCGTCGACGTGCACCAGGACCGCGTCGTCACGGCGGCCGTCGTGCTCCGCACGCCGCTGACGACCGAGGTCCGCACCTGGCTGATCGACCCCGGGGTCGAGATCCCCGAGGAGGCGGCGGCGATCCACGGGGTGACGACCGAGCACGCCCGCGCGCACGGCGTCGCCCCGGCCGAGGCGCTCGAGGAGATCGCCGCGCTGCTCACCACGCACCTGCGCGAGGACGTCCCGGTCGTGGCCTACAACGCCGCGTTCGACCTGACGCTGCTCGACGCCGAGCTGGCGCGCCACGGCCTGCCGACCCTGCCGGAGCGGCTCGGACGGCCCGTCGCCCCCGTGCTGGACCCGCTCGTGATCGACCGGTGGCAGGACCGGTACCGCCGGGGGAAGCGTCGGCTGGGCGACCTGTGCGAGCTCTACGGCGTGGTCGGCGACGGCGAGCTGCACAGCGCCGACGTGGACGTGCTGGCCACCCTCGACGTGCTGGACGCGCAGGTGCTGCGGTTCCCCGACCTGCGCTCGGTGGCGCTCGACGCCCTGCACGCGGCGCAGCGCGACGCCCACCGCTCGTGGGCGGAGAACTTCAACGCCTGGCGCGACCGCAAGGGTCTGCCGGGACCCGGCGCGTCCACGTCCTGGCCCACCACACCGCGCGCCGCCGGCTGACCGGACGGCGGCCGCGCCGCCGGGCGAGGTCAGCCGACCTTGTAGTTCGGCGCCTCGACGGTCATCTTGATGTCGTGCGGGTGGGACTCCGCCAGCGAGGCCGAGGTGATCCGCACGAACTTGCCCTTCTCCTGCAGCTCCGGCACGGTGCGCGCACCGACGTAGAACATCGTCTGGTGCAGCCCGCCGACGAGCTGGTGGGCCACGGTCCCGAGCGTGCCCTTGTAGGGCACCTGGCCCTCGACACCCTCGGGCACGATCATGTCGTCGCTCGTGACCTCCGCCTGGAAGTAGCGGTCCTTCGAGTAGGACTTCTTGCCGCGCGAGGACATCGCGCCCATCGAGCCCATGCCCCGGTAGGCCTTGAACTGCTTGCCGTTGATGAGGATGGTCTCGCCGGGCGACTCCTCCGTGCCGGCGAGCATCGACCCGAGCATGACCGTCTCGGCGCCGGCCACGAGGGCCTTGCCGATCTCGCCCGAGTGACGCATGCCGCCGTCGGCGATGACCGGGACCCCGGCCGGGCGCGCGGCCCGCGACGCCTCGTGGATCGCGGTGATCTGCGGGACGCCGACGCCGGTCACCACGCGGGTGGTGCAGATCGACCCGGGGCCGACGCCGACCTTGACGGCGTCCGCGCCGGCGTCGACGAACGCCTGGGCCCCGTCCTGGGTGGCCACGTTCCCGCCGATGACCTGGACGTGGCGCGTCGCCGGGTCGGACTTCAGCGCGCGCACCATGTCGATGAGCATGCGGACGTTGCCGTGGGCCGTGTCGGCGACGAGCACGTCGACACCGGCGTCGATGAGCGTCGTGGCCCGCTGCCACGCGTCACCGAAGTAGCCGATGGCGGCACCGACGAGGAGCCGGCCCTGGGAGTCCTTGGAGGCGTTGGGGAACTGCTCGGACTTGACGAAGTCCTTGACCGTGATGAGGCCGGCGAGGCGTCCGTCGTCGTCGACCAGCGGGAGCCGCTCGAGCTTGTGCTTGCGCAGCAGGGCGGTGGCGTCCTCGCGGGAGATGCCGGCGTCGCCGGTGATCAACGGCTGCCGGGTCATGACGTCGGCGACGGTCGTCTCCGCCCACTCGGCCACCGGGGTGAAGCGCAGGTCGCGGTTCGTGACGATGCCGACGAGACGGCCGGCCTCGTCCAGCACGGGGAACCCGGAGACCCGGTACTCCCCCGCCCGCTGGTCGAGCTGCTCCAGGGTGGCGTCCGGACCGATCGTCACGGGGTTCGAGATGATCCCCGTCTGCGTCCGCTTGACCAGGTCCACCTGGTACGCCTGGTCCTCGATCGAGAGGTTGCGGTGCAGCACGCCCAGACCGCCCTGCCGGGCCATCGCGATGGCCATCCGGGACTCGGTCACCGTGTCCATCGCGGCGGAGACGAGCGGGGTCCGTAGCGAGATCTCCCGCGTCAGGCGCGAGGTGGTGTCGATGTCCGAGGGCGCCAGGTCCGAGTAGCCGGGCAGCAGGAGGACGTCGTCATAGGTCAGCCCCAGGAAGCCGAACGGATCGTGGGCGGGCGAGGTCGTCTCCGTCATGTCCCGAGTCTACGGCGCGCACGGAGGGGTCAGCCGCGGTCTCCGTCACACCGCGGCGCCTCCCGCCGACGCCCCGGCCGGCCGGCCGGGTCAGGCGCCGATGACCGCCAGGACCTCGTGCAGCAGGCCGGTGAAGGAGCGCACGCGCTGGACCTGGGCGGCCAGCGGCAGCTCGCTGGCGGCGTCGTCCCGTCGCAGCCCGACGAAGATCGGCAGCTCGGGGAACCCGTCGTGCACGGCGTGCACGACGTCGAGGTCCGGTCGACGCTGCCCGGTGGCCAGGACCAGCGCGGCGGGCCGCACCATCGTGACCAGCTCCAGGGACCGCCGGGCACTGGCCGGCCCGGTGACGATCCGCGCCGTCTTGCCCTTGGCCGTCAGCGCGGCGGCGAGGGCGTGCGCGGACAGCGGCACGGTCTCGTCGGGACCCGCGAAGATGAGCACGATGTTGCGCATCCGGCTGGGGTGGTTGGCCGGCGGCCCGCCGTTCTGGACCACGGACTGCTCGAAGGCCTCGGTGAAGGATCGCAGCGCCTGCAGCGCGGCCGTCGCGAGGACGATCTCGGGGACGGCGCCGGGCCCGGCCAGCACGGTCCGCTCGGCCACGCGGCTCCACGCCGGTTCGAGCAGCTGCGCCCACCAGGCGGCGGGGTCGCCGTGCGGCGGGATGCGCACCAGGTCGTCGCACCGCGCCTGGTCGTAGGCGAGCGCCGCGTCCACCACGGCGGAGACCCTGCCGGACGCCTGCTGCCCCTGCTGCGCGCCGGCGCCGCGGCCTCCCTGGCCGCCACCGGGCAGCGCCCGCAGGTGGGCCCGCCCTGCTCGGGCGGCGGAGTCCGCCGAGTCCGCGGACTCCTCGGCCTCGTCGGCGGCCGCGTCCTCGGGCGGGCTCGGCGGCGCGGACCGACGGGCCTCCTCGAGCTCGTCGACGTCCGCCTCGAGGGCGGCCTGGGCGGCGTCGACGGGGGCGACGCCCTCGAGCGTGAGCCGTCGCATGACGAGCAGCCGGGCGACGTCCTCGGGGGTGTAGCGCCGGTGGGAGCCGGCCGTGCGGTCCGAGGGGCCGAGACCGTAACGACGGTCCCACGTGCGCAGCGTGGCGGGGGCCACGCCGAGGCGCCGCGCGACGGCCGCGACCGCGAGCCCGGGGCCGGACGGACGCGTAGCCCCGGCATCCTGGACGGGTCGCGAACGGGTCATGCGTCGATTCTGCCCAGGGGTTCCCGGGACCGCCACCGCGCCGGGTGGCCCGTCTCACCTTGAGTCCGAATCGATCATCGAACCTGGTCATGAAGCGATAGCAAGCGGTTCAGGCCCTGGTCACCCCTTTTCACCCACACCCACTTCAATCGGGTCGACCTGCTACTTGAACAACTTCTGCACAACTTGTAGGTTGTTCGCCATGACGGAGATCTCGCGGTTGCCAGGACCGGTTATGGAGTTGTGGGAGTGGCAGTACCAGGGGTCGTGCCGTGACGCGGACGACACCCTCTTCTTCCACCCCGAGGGTGAGCGCGGATCCACCCGCCGACGACGCGCGGAGGCCGCCAAGGCGATCTGCCGCAGCTGCCCGGTGATGATGGAGTGCCGCGAGCAGTCGCTGCGGGTCCGGGAGCCGTACGGCGTCTGGGGCGGCCTGAGCGAGGACGAGCGGTCGGCGATCCTCAGCGGTCGCGACCGCGAGCACAAGAAGGCGAGCTGAACCGACCTCGGTCGACGGCCGGTCGCACCCCCTCGCCCGCGCCCCCGTCCGAGCAGACGACGAGAGCCCCGCACCGGATCGGTGCGGGGCTCTCGTGCGGGGAGGGGGACCCGGCCGTCAGGCCAGGGCTCCCGCCCGGCGTCGCGGCGTCAGCCGACGACGACGGCGAGGATGTCGCGCGAGGACAGGACCAGGTAGTCCTCCCCGGCGTACTTGACCTCGGTGCCGCCGAACTTGCTGTAGATGACCTTGTCGCCGACCTTCACGTCGACCGGGACGCGCTCGCCCTTGTCGTTGAAGCGGCCGTCACCCACGGCCAGGACCTCGCCCTCCTGGGGCTTCTCCTTGGCGGTGTCCGGGATGACCAGGCCGGAAGCGGTCGTGGTCTCGGCCTCGACGGCCTTGACGACGATCCGGTCCTCGAGCGGCTTGATGGGGACCGACACGTCGGACCTCCTTGTTCGCGATGACTAGCGTTGACTGGGTCGCGCCCGGCCGCTGTCCGTCGTCGCGGGTGCCGGCACAGCGCGTGCGCTGGGACCAAATCTAGGCAGCCCTTAGCACTCTGACAAGTCGAGTGCCAGAAGCGGTCCCGTCGGGACGGCCTGAGAGCATGGACGGATGGACGTGGCCTCGCTCAGCAAGCTTCTCAGCCCCGAGGGCTGGACCCTGCTCAACGACCTCCCCCCGTACGAGGAGTCGCAGGCCATGGCCCTGGCGACGCGGATGCGCGCCGAGGGTGTCGATCCGGACCTCGCGGCCGCGGCCCTCACGCAGTCCCGGCTCCGCGCCCGTGCCCGGGCCAAGCTCGGCCCGTTCGCCGACGGGATGCTGTTCACGCCGGACGGGCTGGAGCAGGCGACCCGGCTGACCGTCGCCGCCGTGCACGCCCGCCGGTACCTGGCCGCGGAGGTGCACAAGGTCGCCGACCTGACCTGCGGTCTCGGCGCCGACGCCCTCGCCTTCGCGGGCGTGGGCCTGCAGGTGCTGGCCACCGACGTCGACGAGGTCACCGCCGCGCTGGCGACCGTGAACCTGCGAGCCTTTCCCGAGGCCGAGGTCCGCCACGGGGACGGGCTGGCGCTGGACCTGGTCGCCGAGGGCGTCGACGGGGTGTACGCCGACCCGGCCCGCCGGACGCGCGGCGGCCGGCGCGTGTTCGACCCGTCGGCCTGGGCCCCGCCGCTGGACGCCGTGTGGGGGCTGCGGGACCAGGTCCCCGCCGTCGGCATCAAGGTCGGCCCCGGCATCGGCCATCAGGGCCTGCCCGAGGACGCCGAGACCCAGTGGGTCTCCGTGGACGGCGACGTCGTCGAGGCCGGCCTGTGGTTCGGGCCCCTCGCCCCCGACGGCCCCGGACGCTCCGCCCTGATCCTGCGCACCGAGGACGGCGGCACCGTCTCGCGGCTCGTGCGTCCCGGCGCCGAGGGCGTCGACCTCGCCCCCGACGTCGGGGCGGTCGGCTCGTACCTGTACGAGCCGGACGGGGCCGTGGTCCGCGCCGGGCTCGTCGCGCACGCCGCCGCCGAGCTCGACGGCCGGCTGGTGGACCGGACCATCGCCTACGTCACCACCGACGCCCCGGCGGCGGCGCCTCCCCCGGGCACCGCGCCGCTGGCCACCGGCTACCGGGTGCTGGACGTCATGCCGTTCAACCTCAAACGGCTCAAGGCCTACCTGCGCGAACGGGGCGTCGGCCGGCTGACCGTGAAGAAACGCGGCACCGCCGTGACCCCCGAGCAGCTGCGGGCCCAGCTCTCCCTCCGGGGGGACGCCGAGGCCACGCTGGTGCTGACCCGCGTCGCCGGGCGTCAGCACGTCCTCGTGGTGGAGCCGCTGGGGGGCTGATCCCGGCCCCGTGGTGCACCGCCACCACGCGTGGAAGCATGGCTGCATGGTCCTGGAGTTCCAGCCCTCCCGGCGATCGAGCGTCGGCCTCGAGTGGGAGCTGGCGCTCGTCGACGCCGACTCCGGCATCCTGCGCCAGGTGGCCCCTGCCGTCATGGCCGAGCTCGGCCCCGACGCGCGGGCCCGGCACGTCAAGCCCGAGTTCCTGCGCAACACCGTGGAGATCGTCTCGGACGTGTGCGCCACCGTCCCCGGGGCGATCGCCGACCTCGAGAACGGGCTCGCCCGGGTCCAGGAGGTCATCCGCCCCATGCGGGCCGAGCTCATGGGTGCCGGCACCCACCCCTTCGCGCCCTGGTCGCAGCAGCAGGTGACCGACAAGGAGCGGTACGCCACCGTGGTCGACCGCGCCCAGGTCTGGGGCCGCCAGCAGGTGGTCTACGGCGTGCACATGCACGTCGGCGTCGAGGACCGGGCCAAGGTGCTGCCCATCCTGCGCTCGCTGCTGGTCCACGTCGCGCACCTGCAGGCGCTCTCGGCGTCGTCGCCGTACTGGGACGCCGCCGACACCGGCTACGCCTCGATGCGTGCGCTGCTGTTCCAGCAGCTGCCGACGGCGGGGCTGCCCTACCAGTTCACCGAGTGGAGCGAGCTGGAGCGGTACACCGCCGACATGCTCAAGACCGGCGTCATCGACGACTTCACCGAGGTCCGGTGGGACGTGCGGCCCGCCCCGCACTTCGGCACCGTCGAGGTCCGCATCTGCGACGGCACGTCCAACGTGACCGAGCTGGCCTCGCTCGCGGCCCTGGTGCACTGCCTGGTCGAGCACTTCTCGACGCTGCTCGACGAGGGCCGGCCGCTGCCGACGATGCCGCGGTGGTTCGTCCACGAGAACAAGTGGCGGGCGGCCCGCTACGGCATGGACGCCATCATCATCCTGGACGCCGACGGGAACGAGGAGCTCCTCACCGACGCGCTGCCCCGGCTGCTCGAGGAGCTGGCCCCCGTGGCCGAACGTCTCGGCTGCGCCCCGGAGCTCGACCGGATCCGGGACATCGTCCGCCACGGCGCCTCCTACCAGCGCCAGCGCGCCGTGGCCGCGGCGCACGGCGGTGGCCAGACCGGGCTCGAGGCCGTGGTGCGCTCCCTGGTGGCCGAGCTGCACGCCGGCCACCCGCTGACGCCGTCCGCCGCGGAGTGACCCGCGGCCGCTAGACCGTGATGGTCGTCAGCGGCATCGAGGAGTCCACCCCGATGTCCAGGTCCGACGGCGGCAGCCCCGCCCGCACGACGGCGGAGCCCAGCGCGGCGATCATCGCCCCGTTGTCGGTGCAGTAGCGGATCGGGGGGATGCGCAGGTCGATCCCCGCCGCGGCGCATCGCTCGGCCGCCATGTCCCGCAGCTGGCTGTTGGCCGAGAACCCGCCGCCGATGATGAGGGTCCCGACGTCGTGGGCACGGCAGGCCGCGATGGTCTTGGCGGTGAGCACGTCCGCGACGGCGGCGGCGAAGGAGGCCGCGACGTCGGCCACGGGGACCTCCTTGCCGGCGTCCTGCCGGGCCTCGACCCAGCGGGCGACGGCCGTCTTGAGGCCGGAGAAGCTGAAGTCGTAGGCGTGCTTGGCCTGGTCCTTCGGCGCCGTCAGGCCGCGGGGGAACCGGATCGCCTCCGGGTCGCCCTCGCGCGCGAGCCGGTCGATGTGCGGGCCGCCCGGGTAGGGCAGCCCGAGCAGCCGCCCGACCTTGTCGAAGGCCTCCCCCGCGGCATCGTCGAGCGTCGAGCCGAGCTCGGTGACGTCCGTGGCGATGTCGTCGACGAGCACCAGCGAGCTGTGGCCGCCGGAGACGACCAGCGCCATCGACCGCTCGGTGAACGGCCCGTCGACGAGCTGGTTCACCGCCGCGTGCCCGATGACGTGGTTGACGCCGTACAGCGGCTTGCCGAGACCGATCGAGAGCGCCTTGGCCGCGCTGGCACCGATCGTCAGCGGGCCCACCAGGCCAGGACCGGCGGTGACCGCGACGGCGTCGATCTCCGACAGGTCGACGTCGGCCTCGCCGAGCGCCCGCCGGATCGTGGGGGTCATCGCCTCGAGGTGGGCACGGCTGGCCACCTCCGGGATGATGCCGCCGTAGCGGGCGTGCTCGTCCATGGAGCTCGCCACGGCGTCGAACAGGAGCTCGTCTCCGCGCACCAGGGCGACACCGGTCTCGTCGCAGGACGTCTCGATGCCGAGGACCAGGGGATCAGCCATGGCCCACATTCTGTCACCACCGCCGGCCCCGCTCCGGAACCGTCGTGACCAACGCCACGCCGGCCGCCAGGAATCATGCGAACGCATGGACGGTTCCCCACGGACATGACCGACACCCTGCTCGAGACCGCCACCCTCGCCGTCGACGAGGCGTCCGCCGACCGCCTCTTCCGTCACGCCCGCTCCACCTCGCAGTGGACCGGCGCCGAGGTCACCGACGCTCAGCTGCAGGCCGCGTGGGACCTGGCCAAGCTCGGTCCGACCGCGATGAACACCCTGCCCCTGCGCCTGCTGGTCGTGCGCAGCCCCGAGGCGAAGCAGCGGCTGGTCGAGCACATGGGCGGCGGCAACAAGGCGAAGGTCGAGGCCGCGCCGGTCTCCCTCGTCCTGGCCGCCGACCCGGCCTTCCACGAGCACCTCGACGAGCTCTTCCCGGTCTACCCCGGGATCCGCGAGCAGCTCGCCCCGGCGACGGAGGTCCGCGAGCAGATGGCGCGCAAGAACGCCCTGCTGCAGGCCGGGTACCTGATCGTCGCGCTGCGCGCCGCCGGTCTCGCGGCCGGGCCCATGGACGGCATGGACGCCGACGGCATCGACCGGGAGTTCTTCGCGGAGTCCGGCTGGCGGTCGCTGATGGTCGTCAACGTCGGCGAGGCCGACGGCGAGGGCTCGCCGCACCCCCGCGGGCCGCGCCTCGACCTGGGGCAGGTCTCCCGCACCCTCTGAGACCGCCCTCTGCTGTGGGTATGAGATCGGCAGCCCCGGACGGGTTCGGGGCTGCCGATCTCATACCCACAGCGTTGTCGCGGGTGCTGGGAGCCCTGCGTCAGGAGACGGCGACCGGGCGGCCCGGGTCGTTCGACCACTGGGACCAGGACCCCGGGTAGAGGGCCGCCGGCACGCCGATCGACGCCAGGGCGGCGATCTCGTGCGCCGCGGTCACCCCGGACCCGCAGTAGACGCCCACCGTCGCGTCCGGCCTCACCCCGAGGGAGGTGAACCGGGCACGCAGCTCCGCCTCGCTGCGGAAGGCGCCCTCGTCGTCCAGGTTCTCCGTCGTCGGCGCCGAGACGGCGCCCGGGATGTGGCCCGCCTGCGGGTCGACGGGTTCGACCTCGCCGCGGTACCGCTCGGCGGCCCGGGCGTCGAGGAGCACACCCGAGGTCGCCAGGTCCGCCGCGTCGTCGGCGTCCAGCACCGGCATGCCCCCGGGGTGCGCCACCATGTCGCCGGGCACCCGGCGGGTGATCCCGACCTCGAGGGGGTGGCCCGCCCGGCGCCACGCCTCGAGCCCGCCGTCGAGGATGCGCACGGCGTCGTGACCGAACCAGCGCAGCAGCCACCACGCCCGGGCGGCGGAGGTGCCGCCCACCTCGTCGTACACCACGACGCGGGAGTCGGAGCAGACACCCCACCCCCGGGCGGACTCCTGGAACTCCGCGGCGGACGGCAGCGGGTGCCGTCCGGCCTCCGGCGACGGCACCGCGGCGAGCTCGGCCTCGAGGTCCACGTAGACCGCACCCGGCAGGTGACCGGCCTCGTAGCGGTCCAGACCGTCGGTCCGGCCCAGCGCCCAACGCACGTCCAGCAGCAACGGCGCGCCGCCGAACGGGTCCTGCAGGCCGCCGAGCTGCAGGTCGGCGGCGACCGTGTCCGCGTCGACGAGCACCCGGTCACGTGCCGGGGACGTCACCCGGCGCGTCACGCGGCACCGCCGGCACCGGTCGTCGCCCGCGTGCCCGGCGAGGGGTCCTCGGGGACCGACAGGTCCAGACGCATCGTGTAGGCGTCCGTGCCCTCCGGCTGGTAGTAGCGCTTGCGGAGGCCGAGCTGCTCGAACCCGAACTGCCCGTAGAGCGCGAGCGCGCTGTCGTTGTCCACGGCGACCTCGAGCAGCAGCGCCTCGGCACGCAGCTGTCGCGACCGGTCCACGAGAGCCTGCAGGAGTCGCCGGCCCACGCCGCGCCCCTGGTACTCACGGGCCGTGCCGATGGTCATCACCTGGGCGACGTCACCGTCGAACCACAACCCGGCGTACCCGACCACGGGACGTCGTCCCGGCCCGAGCCCCACGGCGTCCGGACCGTCGAGCTCCGCCACGACGTACCAGCGCCCGAGCCCGGCCAGCTCGTCGGCCAGCATGCCGTACGTCCACGCCCCCGGTCCGAACAGCTCGTGCTCGAGCTGGAGGATCCGGTCGAAGTCGCTGCTCACCAGCGGCCGCAGCCGCACCGACACGGGACGGTCCGTCATGCCGCTCCCCCGGTGGCGCGCTTGGCCCCGGCCGGCTCCTGCACGTCCGGACGGCGCAGGTACAGCGGCTCGGTCGGCTGGTCGACGCCCTCGGCCCGACGGGCCAGGGCCAGCCGGGCGAGCACGGTCGCGTCCGGCAGGACGGGGGCGTCCTCGTCGGCCACCAGGTGGTCCGGGTAGAGACCCGCACCCTCGCCCACGACGGCGAGCCGGGCGCCGTCCGCCGTCGGCGGGTCGAGCTGGGAGGCCGCCACGTCGGCCGCCCGGCCGACCTCCGGACCGCGCTCCACCGCGACGACCGGCACACCGTGCGGACCTTCGTGCGCCACGACGCGGTACCGGGCCCAGTAGACCTCCTTGCGCCGCGCGTCGGTGGCCACGAGCACCTCGTCGCCGGGGTCGAGGCCGAGGTCGGCGACGGCCTCCACCGCGAGCGCGTCGATGCTCGGCACGCCGAGGACGTCGATCCCCAGGCTCAGCGCCAGCGTGCGGGCCGTGACCAGCCCGACGCGCAGACCGGTGAACGGTGCGGGTCCGGTGCCACCGACGACGGCCGTCAGGTCGGTGCGCTCGAGCCCCGCCGCGGCCAGGGCGTCGGCGATGAGGGGGGCGAGGGACTCGGCGTGCCGTCGGCGCTCGTCGGCGTTGCGGACGGCGAGGCGGCCACCGTCGTCGTCGACCACGGCGACGGAGACGGCGGCGGAGGTGTCGATCGCGAGAACAGCCACGGGACCAGCCTACGGCGAGCGGGGGATCAGCTCGGGCGCGGGCGCGGCACCAGGCGGGTGAGGTCGACGCCGGCCCAGCGCGGGCCCACGGCGCGCACCGTGGCGCGCCGGACACCGGCCTCGGGGTGCTCCGGGTCCACCTCGCCGCCGCGAGGCCGCTGCAGGTCGACCTCGAGACGGTCCTCGGTGAGGGCCTCGGCCAGCCCGCGGCCCCACTCGACGACGGTCACCGACTCGTCGAGGGAGGAGTCCAGGTCCAGGGCGTCCAGCTCGTCCAACCCGCCCAGCCGGTAGGCGTCCACGTGCACCAGCGCCGGACCGGTCGTGCCGTCCTGGCGCCGCAGCGGCGGGTGCTCCCGGGCGACGATGAACGTCGGGGACGCGATCTGCCCCCGCACGTTCAGCGCCCGGCCCAGGCCCTGGGTGAGGGTGGTCTTGCCCGCTCCGAGGTCACCGGTGAGGATCACCAGGTCCCCGGCGCGGAGCAGGCCGGACAGGGCTCCGCCCAGCGCCCGGGCGTCCGCGGCACCCGGCAGCTCCAGCTCCACCTGCGCGACGACGTCACTCACGGCTCTGCCTCTCTCCTTCGGGGTCGTCTCCGGTCGGGGCCGGCGCGGGCGTGCCGATCGCGCCCGTCCCGGCCGCGGGGACGTACACGCGGGGCACGCGCGGCGCCAGCCGCGTCACGATCTCATAGCTGATGGTCCCGGCGGCCTCGGCCCAGTCCTGGGCGTTCGGCAGCGGCGACCCGTGCGCCACCCCGTCCGAGGCGCCGAACAGGGTCACCAGGTCGCCGGCGCGTTCGGTGGCACCGGGCCCGAGGTCCAGGACGAACTGGTCCATGCAGACCCGCCCCGCCACCCGCAGCACGCGGGCGGTGGCCCCGTCGCCGACGGCCACGGGCGCTCCCGGGCTGCCGGCACCGCCGGAGCCGTGCCGGGGGACGCCGTCACCGTACCCCAGCGGGACGAGCCCGACGGTCGTGTCCTGCGTCGTGGTGTAGGTGTGACCGTAGGAGACGCCCTCGCCGGCGGCCACCTGCTTGACGTTGGCCAGCCGCGACTCGAGAGTCATCGCCGGCCGCAGCCCGAACCGTCCCGGCGGGCCGACGCCCGGGCCGGGCGAGTTGCCGTACACGGAGATCCCGGGGCGGACGAGGTCGTGATGCAGGTCCGGGCGGGTCAGGGTCGCCGCGGAGTTCGCCAGGTGCCGCACCTCGGGGCGCAGCCCGGCCCGTGCGACCTGCGCCAGCGCGCCGTCGAACGCCGCGCCCTGGCGGTCGATCGACGGGTGTCCGGGTTCGTCCGCGCAGGCCAGGTGGGAGAACACACCGACGACCCGCAGCTCGCCCGACGCCTCGAGCTCGGCGGCCCGGCGGACCACCGCCGGCAGGTCGCGCATCGCGACACCGTTGCGGGACAGCCCCGTGTCGACCTTGACGTGCACCCGGGCGGTCCGCCCGGCCGCGCGCGCCCCGGCCGCGACCTCCTCGAGCGCCCACGGCGCCGCCACGGTCACGTCCACGTCCGCGGTGATCAGCTCGGCGAACGGCGCCCCGGGCACGAGCAGCCAGACCAGCACGCGAACGTCGGTGTCGAGCCCCGCCCGCAGGGCGATCGCCTCCTCGGCGGTCGCCACACCCAGCCACGTCGCCCCGCCGGCCAGCGCGGCGCGGGCCGCCGGGAGCATCCCGTGTCCGTAGCCGTCGGCCTTGACGACCGCCATGAGGTCCGCCGACGGCGCGTGGCCGCGCAGCGCGCGGACGTTGTCGCGGATCGCGTCGAGGTCGACGATCGCGCGGGCAGGGGTGCCGTCGGCGAAGGCGGGAGTCGTCACGGTGGCGATTCTCTCACTGGCCCGTGGGCCAGTCGCCCAGCCGACGGCGGGAGGTGAACGTGCGCCGCTCCCCGGTCAGCGGGTCGTCGAACCTCAGCGAGCGGGCCAGCAGCTGCAAGGGTTCACCGCGGTCGTCCGCGCCGTCGTCGGCCCCGGCCCGCAGCACGGGCCAGAACGGGTCGTGCCGGATCGGCAGCCCCAGACCGGCCATGTGCAGCCGGAGCTGGTGCGTCTTGCCGGTGTGCGGCTCGAGGCGGTACAGCCCCAGCCCTCGCCGCTCGTCGCGGTCCACCAGGTCGATCCACGACTCGGCGTTGGGCTCGCCGGGCACCTCCTCGGCGCGCACGACGCCGCGGCGCTTGACGATGCGCGAGCGGACCGTGCGCGGGAACCCGGTGCCGTCGGACCCGTCCGGCAGCGGGGCGACGGCCTCGTACACCTTGCGGACGCGCCGCTCCTGGAAGACGAGCTGGTAGGGCCCGCGGACCTCGGGCCGGACCGTCAGCACCAGCACACCCGCCGTCGGGCGGTCGAGGCGGTGGGCGGGGACGAGGTCCGGCAGGTCCAGCTCGCGCCGCAGCCGCGTCAGCACCGTCTGGGTGACCCAGCGGCCGCGCGGCATGGTGGCGACCCGGTGCGGTTTGTCGACCACCAGCAGGTTCTCGTCCCGGTGGAGCACCTCGAGGTCCGCGAGCGCCGGCACGGCGGGTCCGTCGGCCGGCGGGTCCCGGTACAGGTAGAGGAACCCCCGCGGTTCGTAGGGGGTGTCCCGCGTGACGGGTGTGCCGTCCCCCGTGACGACCTCGCCCGCGGCCAGCTTGTCCCGCAGCCGGTCGGCGTCGTCGGGGAACCGCGCCAGCAGGTACCCGGCGGCCGTGGCGTACCGCGCCACGGCGGCGTCGTCGTGCGGCAGCACGAGCCGGGTGGGGTTCAGGCCGTCCCGCACCGGCAGGGGCGGGACGTGCTTGCGCGGGGACGGCATGGCACCCATTCTCGCGCGCCGTCATGACCCCGTAAGGCGCCGGACCCTGGGCAGGGGCCCGGCCCCGGCACAGACTGGGGGCATGCGAACGACACGAGGTGCGGCGACGGCCGCCGTGACCCTGACCCTCCTGCTCGCGGCGGGGTGCGCCGCCGAGGAGGACACCTCGGCGGGCGGGGCGTCGACCACCACCGAGATGTCGGAGGGGTCGGCAGACGCGGAGATGTCCGGTCCCGAGGACGACGCAGCGGCCGAGGAGGAGATGTCGGAGGGCGAGGACGCCGGCGACATGGCGTCGGGCGATGCCGCGCCGGTGTACGACTTCTCGGCCACCACGCTCGAGGGCGGGACGTTCGAGGGCAGCGAGCTGGCCGGGGCGCCGGCGGTGCTGTGGTTCTGGGCACCGTGGTGCCCGACCTGCATCGGCCAGATCCCCACCGTCACCGGCCTCGCCGAGGAGTACGACGGCGAGGTCGCGGTGGTCGGCGTGGGCGGCCTGGACGATGCCGAGACGATCCGTGAGATGGCCGAGAACGACATCGCCGGGCCGACCCACCTCGTCGACGACGCCGGTGAGGTCTGGCAGCACTTCGGCATGACCCAGCAGTCGACGTTCGTCGTCCTGGACGCCGAGGGCGAGGTCGTCCTCGAGGGTCAGGTGCCGGGCTCCGAGCTCGAGTCCGTCGTCGCCGAGCTCGCAGGTTGAGCGTCGTGCTCGACGGGGCGTTCGCGCTCGCGCTCGGGGCCGGGCTGGTCGCGGCCGTGAACCCGTGCGGGTTCGCGCTGCTGCCCGCCTATCTCGCGACGCTGGTCCGGCCCGACGACGGCCGGGCCGCCGCCGTCGGCCGTGCGCTGCGCTCGACCGCGGCGCTCACCCTCGGGTTCGTCGCGGTGTTCGGCGCCTTCGGGCTGGTCGTCGCCCCGGTCGCCAGCTCGGTCCAGCGCTGGCTGCCCGTGTTCACCCTGGTGCTCGGGGTCGTGCTCGCCGCGGCGGGGGTCTGGGTCCTGACGGGGCGCGAGCTGCCGGGTCTGCGACTGCTGCGCACCGGGTCCGGGCGGCCGCTCACGGACCGGTGGTGGTCCGTCGTCGGGTTCGGGGCTTCCTACGCCCTGGCGTCGCTCACCTGCACGATCGCCCCGTTCCTCGCCGTGGTCGTGACGGCCTTCCGCGCCGGGTCGGTGGCAGAGGGTGTGGCCCTGTTCGCCACCTATGCGGCCGGCATGGCCCTGCTCGTCGGCACGGCCGCCGTCGTCGTCGCCGTGGCCGGTGCCGGAGTGGTCTCCCGCGCCCGGGGGGCGGGACCGGTGCTCGCCCGGGTCGGGGGCGGGATCCTCGTCGTCGCGGGGCTGTACGTCGCCTGGTACGGGTTCTGGGAGCTGCGCGTGCTGCACGCCGGGGCCGGCACGGACCCGGTGGTCGAGGGTGCCGCCGCCGTCCAGCGGTGGCTGGCCTCGGCGGCGGAGGGGCTCGGCTGGGTCGGGCTGCTCGTCGTCCTCCTCGTGGTGCTGGCCTCGGTGGGGGGCCTGACCTGGTGGCGCCGGCACCGGGCATGATGGGGCCCATGGACCTCTACGACATCCCCTTCGACCGGATGGACGGCAGCACCGCGACCCTGGCCGAGCACCGCGAGGACGTGGTGATGGTCGTCAACGTCGCCTCGCGCTGCGGCCTGACCCCCCAGTACACGGCCCTGGAGCAGCTGCAGCAGAAGTACGCCGACCGCGGCTTCACGGTCGTCGGGTTTCCCAGCAACCAGTTCTTCCAGGAGCTGTCCAGCGACGAGAAGATCGCCGCGTTCTGCTCCGCCACCTACGGGGTGACGTTCCCGGTGGTCTCCAAGGTCAAGGTCAACGGCCGGAAGGCCCACCCCCTGTACCAGGAGCTGACGAAGACCCCGGACGCGGGCGGCCACGACGGCCGCATCCGCTGGAACTTCGAGAAGTTCCTCGTGCTGCCCGGGGGCGAGGTGCGCCGCTACGCCCCCCAGACCGTGCCGGACGACCCCGAGATCGTCGAGGTCATCGAGGCCCACCTCCCGCGCTGATCCCGCAGGGGCCGGGCAGGTCGGCCGCCAGCAGCACGCCGACACCGCCGGCGAACCGCACGCCGTGCAGCACCGGGGCGCGCACCACCTCGTGGAAACCCCAGCGCCGGTGCAGCGCGAGCGACGCGGTGTTGCGGGCGTTGGCCAGGTAGAACACCCGGGCGGCCCGGCCCGCGAGCCAGTCCATCCGGGTGGCGGTCAACGCCGTCCCGACGCCGCGGCGCCGCCAGGCCGGGGTCACGGTCACCCCGCCCAGGTAGTGCCCGGCCGGCGCGACGCCGTCCGTCCAGCGGAACAGGTGGGTCTTGGCCCAGCCGATCACGGCCCCCTCCGCCTCGGCGACCAGGACGAGACGTTCCGGGTCGGGCACCGCCGCGCGGACGCCGTCGAGCAGCTCGGCACGACCGGCCGCCTCCTGGACCTCCTCGATCGCCGGCACGTCGCCCTCGTGGGCCGGGCGGACGGTCACCGCTGCGACCGAGTCCGCGGTCATCTCGGTCACCGGAGCCCGAGCAGCGTGGACACCGTGCCCGGCACGGCCTCGGCGACGTCCAGGGCGGCGACGGGGCCGCCGGGGTTGGCGCGTTCGGCGGCGAACCCGTGGACCAGCGCGGCCGCAGCCGCGACCTCGGCGGCGAGCGCCGGCCGCTCGACGACGTCGGTCGCGCGCGCGGCGAGCATCGTGCCCAGGATCCCCGCGAGCACGTCCCCGGCACCGGCCGTGGCGAGCCATCCCGGGGCGTCCGCCTGGGCCCAGGCGCCCTCGGTGCCGGCGACGACCGTCACCCCGCCCTTGAGCAGCACCGTGGCCCCGGTGAGCTCGTGGGCGCGTCGCGCCCAGCGCAGAGGCGCCGCCTCGACGTCGTCCCGGTGGACGTCCTCCCCCCGGGACCGCAGCAGACCCGCGAGCTCACCGGCGTGCGGGGTGAGGACGAACCACGGCGGGCTGGACTCCCCCAGCAGCGGCAGACCGCCCGCGTCGACGACGGCGGGCACCGGTCCGTACGGCATCCCCGGCAGGTCGCCCCGTGCCACCGCGAGGGCGCCCCGGCCGCGGTCGTGCTGCCCGTCGTCCGCCGGGTCGTCGCGGTCGCGCGTGGTGGGGACACCGGGCCCGACCACCCACGCCTGGACACGTCCCGTGGCGGTGACGACCTCGGGACGCGCCGCGAGGACCGCCCGGGCCACGGCGTCGGAGCCGCGGTAGCGCACCATCCCCGTGCCGGTGCGCACCGCGGCGGAGGCCGCGAGCACCGCGGCACCCGGGTACGTGGCGGTGCCGGCGACGAGCCCGACGAGCCCGCGGGTGTACTTGTGGTCGGACGGGCCGGGGACCGGCCAGGAGACGGCGACGTCGGCGGCCTCCAGGCGCCGCACCGCCGGCGGACCGACGGGCTCGAGGCCGATGTCGACCACGGTGACCTCGCCGACCACCCGGGCGGCGGGTGGCAGCAGCAGACCGGGTTTGGCGACGCCGAAGGTGACCGTGCGGTCCGCCGCCAGCACCGGTCCGGGCAGCGTGCCGTCGTCCACCCCGATCCCGGAGGGGAGGTCGACCGCGACCACCCACGGCCGCCGCTCCCGCTCTCGACCAGCCCCTGGTGCTGTGGGTATGAAATCTGCAGGATCGGAACGTTCCGATCCTGCAGATCTCATACCCACAGCGAGGCGGGAGACGAGAGCCGTGACGAGGTCGGCGGCCGGTCCACGCAGGGCCCCGCGGGCACCGATGCCGAGCAGCCCGTCGAGCACGACGTCGGCGGCCGACACCTCGGCCGCCACCGCCGGGGCGCGGTCGGGTGCCGCGGCCAGCTCGACGACGCGTCCCCCGGCGCCGCGCAGCGCGGCGAGCCCCTCGCTGTGGACCCGCTCGGCGGTGAGCACCGCCGTCACCGCGACGCCTCGCCGGGCCAGCACGGCGCCCGCGTGCAGCGTGTCGCCACCGTTGTTCCCGGCACCGACCAACAGGGCGGCCCGCGCCCCGCGGACGTGCCGCCGTCGGGCCCGCAGGTCGGCAAGGACCTGCGTCGCCAGGGCGAAGGAGGCGCGCTCCATCAGGGGCGTACCCGCCGCGAGGAGCGGCTCCTCGGCGGCACGGACGTCGTCGGCGGACCACGCGGAGATCATGCCGTCGATCATGCCGTCTCCCCCGGTCGACTCGCAGCGGCGCCACGCGACGGTGCCGGACGGCGCCCGGCTCGGTGGAGGAATAGGCTCGGCGGCATGCGATTCGGACTCTTCATCCCGCAGGGCTGGCGGATGTCGCTCACGGACGTCCCGCCGGAGCAGCACTGGGAGACGATGCTCTCCCTCCTCCACTACGCCGACAACGCCGCCGCGGGCGAGGCGGTCCCGGGGGGTGAGTTCGCCTGGGAGTCGGTCTGGGTCTACGACCACTTCCACACGGTGCCGGTGCCCAGCACGGAGGCCACCCACGAGGCCTGGTCGCTGATGTCGGCCTTCGCGGCGGCCTCCCAGCGGGTGCGCCTGGGCCAGATGTGCACCTGCATGGCCTATCGCGAGCCCACCTACCTGGCGAAGGTCGCCTCCACCGTCGACGCGATCTCCGGCGGCCGGGTCGAGATGGGCATCGGCGCCGGCTGGTACGAGCACGAGTGGCGGGCCTACGGCTACGGCTTCCCGTCGGCCGGCGAGCGCCTGCGCGCGCTCGACGAGGGCGTGCAGATCATGGCGAACATGTGGCGCACCGGCTCCTCCGGCACCTTCGAGGGCGAGCGCTACCAGGTCGACGGCGCCCGGTGCTACCCGCAGCCGCTGCAGAAGCTGCCCGTCGGTGACGGCGGCGCCGAGGTCCCGAGCATCCCGTTGTGGATCGCGGGCGGCGGGGAGAAGAAGACGCTGCGCACCGCCGCGAAGTACGCGCAGTACACGAACTTCTCGGGCGAGCCGGAGGCCTTCGACCACAAGTCCCGGATCCTGGAGCAGCACTGCGCCGACGTCGGCACCGACTTCGGGGCGATCACCCGCTCGGCCAACTACAACGTGGTGATCGGCGAGAACCAGGCCGAGATCGACGACAAGCTGGCCTGGGTCGAGTCCCACTTCTCGCGGTACGCCCCCGGCGAGCCCGGGGAGCGGGAGATCGCCAACTGGCGCAACGGCCCGCTGGTCGGCACCCCGGAGCAGATCGTCGAGACGCTCCAGGACCTGAAGTCGCGCGGCATGACGTACGCGATCACGTACTTCGCCAACGCCGTCGGGGACCGCGACCAGATCGAGCTGTTCCAGCGGCAGGTCGTCCCGGCGCTCCAGGACTGATCCCCCGCCCTCGCCCCCTCCGCCGAACATGCCCGGGCGGCCCGTCGGCTTCGCCGGACGGACACCGGCGGCATGGTCGGCGGGGCGGGGAGGTCAGTCCTCGGCGACCACCATCGCCGAGGAGATCCCGGCGTCGTGCGAGATCGACAGGTGCCAGCGCCGGATCCCCAGCTCGTCGGCCCGGGCCTGCACCGAGCCGCGCAGCTCGACCTGCGGCGGCCCGCCGACCACCCGGTGCACGGTCGCGTCGTGCCAGTGCATGGTGCCCGGGGCGCCGAGGGCCTTGGCGATGGCCTCCTTGGCCGCGAACCGCGCCGCCAGGGACGACGCCGGCAGGTCGCGCTCGGCCTCCGTGAACAGCTTCTCCCGCAGCCGCGGGGTCCGCTCCAACGTGGCCATGAACCTCTCGACGTCCACGACGTCGATCCCCACCCCGATGATCACCGGCGCACACCCTCCTCGTCCTGCGGCTCCACCAGGTGCCGCCAGCGGAACCACTTGCGCTGCACCTCGGCGTCGAGGTCGGCGTCGAACCGGCGCGCCACGAGCAGCAGCATCCCGAGGACGTCGGCCAGCTCCGCGCGGAAGGCCGCGTCGACCGCGGCCGCGTCCTCGCCCCGGTCGCGCGAGCGCCCCGAACGCGCCAGGTAGGCCTGGGTCAGCTCCCCGACCTCCTCGTGGAGCTTGAGGACGAGCCAGTCGTCCGAGCGCGGCACGTCGAACACGCGCTCGTAGACCCGCGAGATGATCTCGATCTCGTCCGCGAGCCCTGCGAGGGTCCGTGCGTCGCCCATGGTGCCGATCATGCCCTCCCGGCGGCCGGTCCGGCGAGAGCAGGCCGGACGGCGCGGTGCTCGGCGGGACGGCGCGTCCGCCCCGCCGGCACCCGCGTCACTCGACCGTGACCGACTTGGCCAGGTTGCGGGGCTGGTCCACGTCCAGGCCCTTGGCGCCGGCGAGCGCCATCGCGAAGATCTGCAGCGGCACCACGGCCAGCAGCGGCTGCAGCAGCGACGGGGCCTGCGGGATCCAGAAGATCTCGTCGGCGTACTTGCGCACCTCGTCGTCGCCGTCCTCGGCGATCACCAGCGTGCGCGCGCCGCGCGCCCGGATCTCCTGGATGTTGGAGACCACCTTGGAGTGCAGCTGGTCGCGGCCCCGCGGCGACGGCACGACGACGAAGACCGGCTGACCCTCGTCGATGAGCGCGATGGGGCCGTGCTTGAGCTCGCCGGCCGCGAACCCCTCGGCGTGGATGTAGGCGAGCTCCTTGAGCTTGAGCGCCCCCTCCATCGCCACGGGGTAGCCGACGTGCCGGCCGAGGAACAGGACCTTGTCGGCGGCCTCCATCGAGCGTGCGGTGGCCCGCACGTACTCGCCGCGCTCGATGACCGTCTGCACCTTGCGGGACATGTCGCGCAGCTCGTCGAAGAGCTGGGCGACCTCGTCGGGGAACTTGTTGCCGCGCAGCTGGGCCAGGTACAGCCCGAGGATGTAGGCCGCGGTGATCTGCGCCAGGAACGCCTTGGTCGAGGCGACGGCGATCTCCGGGCCGGCGTGCGTGTACAGCACGGCGTCGGACTCGCGCGGGATCGTCGAGCCGTTCGTGTTGACGATGGCGAGCACCTTGGCACCCTGCTCGCGGGCGTGCCGGACGGCCATCAGGGTGTCCATCGTCTCGCCGGACTGCGAGATCGCGACCACCAGGGTGCGCTCGTCGACGATCGGGTCGCGGTAGCGGAACTCGTGGGCGAGCTCGACCTCCACCGGGATGCGGCACCAGTGCTCGATGGCGTACTTGGCGACGTGGCCGGCGTACGCGGCCGTCCCGCAGGCGATGACGATGATCTTGTCGACGCTGCGCAGCACGGCCTCGTCGATGCGCAGGTCGTCGAGGATGATGCGGCCCGCCGCGTCCGTGCGGCCGAGCAGCGTGTCGGCGACGGCGTGCGGCTGGTCGTGGATCTCCTTGTCCATGAAGGAGTCGAAGCCGCCCTTCTCGGCGGCGGCCGCGTCCCAGTCGACGGTGAACCGCTTGCCCTCGGCGGGGTTCCCCGCGAAGTCGGTGACGGTCACCGCGTCCGGGGTGATCGTGACGATCTGGTCCTGCCCCAGCTCGAGGGCCTCCTTCGTGTGCTCCACGAACGCGGCGACGTCGGAGCCGAGGAAGTTCTCGCCCTCCCCGAGCCCGACCACGAGCGGCGAGTCGTGCCGCGCCCCGACGACCGTCGTGGGGTCGTCGGCGTGCACGGCGAGCAGCGTGAAGGTGCCGTCGAGCTGCCGGGCCGTGGCCGCCATCGCGGCGGTGAGGTCCCCGGTCGTGCGGTACTCGCGGGCCAGGAGCTGTGCGGCGACCTCGGTGTCGGTCTCGGAGAGGAACTCGACGCCGCTCGCCGTGAGCGCCTGCCGCAGGGCGCTGAAGTTCTCGATGATGCCGTTGTGGATGACGGCGAGCCGGTCGCCGTCGGCCAGGTGCGGGTGGGCGTTGGTGTCGGTGGGGCCACCGTGCGTGGCCCACCGCGTGTGCCCGATCGCGGCGGTCGCGGGGGGCAGGGGGTGCAGGGCGATCTCGCCGACCAGGTTGTCGAGCTTGCCGGACTTCTTGGCGAAAGCCGCCACGTCCCGCCCGGGGCCCACCAGCGCGACCCCGGCGGAGTCGTAGCCCCGGTACTCGAGCCGCTTCAGCCCGGCGAGGGCGACTTCCAGCGGGCGCTCGTTCGCGCCCAGGTCTCCGGCGACGGCGTCCGCTCCTGCAGAGCGCGCCCCGGCGTATCCGACGATGCCACACATGCCGCGGAGTCTACCCGCGCACCCGGTCCGCGCCGGTGCCCGCGGGACCCGGACGAGACCCGGCGGCGGCACCTGCCGGGGGCCGGATTGTCGGCATCGCCCCCGTCTCGGGCAGAATCGTTCCTGTGACCTTCGCGAGCCAGTCCAGCCCGGCGGGCGCCCCGGTTCCGCCGCACCCGCTGAGCGAGCACCTGTCCCGGTTCGCCCCCGTCTCGCCGTACGTCGACTTCGACCGGGCGGCGTGGAGCCGGCTGTCCGAGCAGACGCCGCTGCCGCTCACCGACGAGGACGTCGAGCGGTTGCGGGGCCTCGACGACCCGATCGACCTGGCCGAGGTCGACGCCATCTACCGGCCGCTGTCCCGGCTGCTCAACCTGTACGTCACGGCGACCGGCGGGCTGCACCGGGCGACGTCGACCTTCCTCGGCGAGGACCCGCCCCGTACCCCGTACGTGATCGGTGTCGCGGGGTCGGTCGCGGTGGGCAAGTCGACGACGGCACGCGTGCTGCGCGAGATGATGGCGCGCTGGCCCGAGACGCCGCACGTCGAGCTGATCACCACCGACGGGTTCCTCTACCCGAACGCCGAGCTGGAGCGGCGCGGTCTCATGACGCGCAAGGGGTTCCCCGAGTCCTACGACCGCCGTGCGCTCATCCGGTTCCTGTCCCGGATCAAGGCGGGGCAGGCCGAGGTCCGCGCCCCGGTGTACTCCCACGTGACCTACGACATCGTGCCGGGCGAGCGGACCGTCGTGCGCCGCCCCGACGTGCTCATCGTCGAGGGCCTCAACGTGCTGCAGCCGGCACGGTACTCCTCGATCGACGAGTCGACCGTCGCGGTCAGCGACTTCTTCGACTTCTCGATCTACGTCGACGCCCGCACCCGCACGATCCGCCAGTGGTACGTGGACCGCTTCCTCAAGCTGCGCCGCACGGCGTTCAGCCGACCCGAGTCCTACTTCCGCCGCTACGCCGAGCTGTCGGACGCCGAGGCGACGCAGCGGGCGCTGCACATCTGGGAGACGATCAACGCCGTCAACCTCGAGCAGAACGTCCTGCCGACCCGCAGCCGCGCCACGCTCGTCATGAGCAAGGGTGCGGACCACTCGGTCCAGCGGGTCCGGCTACGCAAGCTCTGAGTCGTCGGCGCCGACGCCGACCTCCTGCGGCAGCGGCGCCTGCTCGCGCATCTCCTCCAGCACCTCTTCGCGCGGGGTGAAGAGCTGGACGACCCGGTCGACGAGGAGGCCGAGCAGCCCGCCGCCGACGACCCCGACCGCCATGGCCAGCAGCGGGTCGTGCCCGAGCACGCCCGCCGCGGCGACGCCGATGAGGGTCGAGTAGGCCGACCAGAGCACCGCGGCGATGCCGGAGAAGATCATGAACCGGCGCTGCGGGTAGCCGACGGCGCCGGCCGTCATGTTGACCGCGACGCGGCCCACGGGGATGTAGCGGGCGGCGATGATGAACACCGCGCCCCGACGGGCCAGCGCCCGGCGCGCCCACGAGACGGCCTTCCGTCCGCGGCGGGAACGCAGCATGCCGATCCGGTCGGTGCCGACCCGTCGGCCGAGGACGTAGGCGAGGTTGTCGCCGCACCAGGCGCCGATGCCGGCGATGGGGATGATCAGCCACAGCCAGGGCAGGCCGGTGGCCTGGGCGGAGATCACGAGGGTGACGAGGACCGACTCGCTGGGCACCGGGGGGAAGAAACCGTCGATGAAGGCCGACGCGAACATGGCCGGGTAGATCCACACCGACGCGGCGATCTCGAGGATCCATCCCTCGATCTGCCCCAGCAGCGTCGTCAGTCCTGGCACGCGATCCCTCGGTTCGTCGGCCGGGCGGTCCCGGTGTCCCGTGGCACCGTCCGGTGCCCGGGAACCAGCGTAGGGGGCCCGGCGGGCCGGGGCCGTCCCCCGACGCCCTCGGGAGCGCTCGCGCCACGAACGTTCACAGGGGATTCACGGACCCGTCCCGCGACCTCGACGAGCAGCCCCGCAGGGCGGGCCCCCTCACCGGTCGGGCAGCTCGAACCCGAGCGCCCGCGCGGCGCGACCGGGGTCCGGGTCCGCGCCGAAGTGCCGCAGCAGGTTCTCGGTCGTGGCCAGCGACCGCGTCTCGGCCCGGTCGAGGTAGAGCCGGCCGGCGAGGTGGTCGGTCTCGTGCTGCACGATGCGCGCCGGCCACCCGGACAGGACCTCCTGCACGGGTGCGCCGTGCTCGTCGCGGCACGTCAGCCGGACGTGCCGGGGCCGCGCCACGACCGCCTGCCAGCCGTCCACGGACAGGCATCCCTCGTAGAACGCGGCGTCCGGCGCCGGGGCGTCCTCGCCCACGGGCTCGTAGCGCGGGTTCACCAGCACGCGGTACGGCAGCGGCCCCCGGTCGCGCGGGTCGTCGGGGACCCCGGCGTCCTCGCAGACCGCGATCGCCAGCCCGATGCCGATCTGCGGGGCGGCGAGGCCGACGCCCGGTGCGGCGTGCATGGTGCGGCGCATCGCCTCCAGCAGCCGCGGCAGGACGTCGCCGAGCTGACCGGTGTAGGGCGCCGCCGTGCGGCGCAGCACCGGGTCCCCGGCCTGGACGACCGGCAGCACGCCGGGCTGCTCGGGCTGCCGGTCGGCCACGTCGAGCAGGTCGGCGACGGCCGCGGCGAGCTCCGGCACGACGGGGCCCGGCCAGCCGGTCACAGGGCGAGCTGCTCCCGCACCACGGCGGCGAGCCGTTCCGCGACGCCGTCCGCCTGCGCCTGGCTGGCGGCCTCGACCATGACCCGGACGACCGGCTCGGTGCCCGAGGGGCGCAGCAGGACACGGCCCGTCTCGCCGAGGACCGCCTCGGAGGCCGCCACGGCCTCGACCACGCGCTCGTCGGTGCTCGCGCGGGTCTTGTCGACGTCCTTGACGTTGATCAGCGTCTGCGGCAATCGCGGGATCTCGCCCGCGAGGTCGGCCAGGCGCTTGCCGGAGGCCTTGACGCGTGCGGCCAGGTGCAGGGCGGTGAGCACGCCGTCACCGGTCGTGGCGTGCTCGGCCAGGATGATGTGCCCCGACTGCTCACCACCGAGGCCGAAACCGCCCGCGCGCATGTCCTCCAGCACGTAGCGGTCGCCGACGGCGGTCTGGCGCGTGGTGATCCCGGCGTCACGCATGGCCAGCAGCAGGCCGAGGTTGCTCATCACGGTGACCACGAGGGTGTCGTGCGGCAGATGCCCGTCCTCGCGCAGCGACTTGGCCAGGATGCCGAGGATCTGGTCCCCGTCGACGAGCACACCGCCGTGGTCGACGGCCAGGCAGCGGTCGGCGTCGCCGTCGAAGGCCACGCCGAAGTCGGCCTCGGCGGCCACGACCACGGCCTGCAGCTGCTCGGGGTGCGTCGAGCCGGCCTTCTCGTTGATGTTGCGGCCGTCGGGGCTGGCGTTGATGACCACGACGTCGGCCCCTGCCTCGCGCAGGGCCTCGGGGCCGACCTGGCTGGCGGCGCCGTTGGCGGCGTCCACGGCGATGCGCAGGCCGTCCAGCGGCCGGTGGTCGGGCGTCGTGCCGATGCTGGCCGTCACGTGGTCGACGTACTCGCGGGTCGCCAGGCCGGCGTCGGTCCGCATCCGGCCGACGTCGGCTCCGGTGGGCCGCACCCGGCTGGTGCCCAGGAGCGCCTCGATCTCGTCCTCGACGCCGTCGTCCAGCTTCCGTCCCCCGCGGGCGAAGAACTTGATGCCGTTGTCCGGCATCGGGTTGTGGGAGGCGGAGACCATGACGCCGAGGTCGGCCTGCATGGCGCTGACGAGGTAGGCGAGCGCGGGGGTCGGGACCACGCCGAGGTCGACGACGTCGACGCCCGACCCGGCGAGCCCGGCCGAGACCGCGGCCGACAGGAACTCGCCCGAGGCGCGCGGGTCCCGCCCGACGACCGCCTTGGGGCGGTGCCCGACGGTGTCGGTGCGCCGGCCGAGCACGTCGGCGGCCGCGCTGCCCAGGTCGAGCGCGAGCTCGACGGTCACGTCACGGTTGGCCAGGCCACGGACACCGTCCGTGCCGAAAAGTCGTCCCATCAGTCCTCCTTGGACACCCGGTCGATCCTAGTCGGCGTGGCGGGGTCCGCCGCGCCGGTCCCGGTGACGAGGGGTCGCCGGGCACGCGAACGGCCCCGTCGGGCGGACCGACGGGGCCGTACGGGTGAAGCGTCGGCGATCAGCGCTTCGAGTACTGCGGGGCCTTGCGGGCCTTCTTGAGACCAGCCTTCTTGCTCTCCACCGCGCGGTCGTCGCGGGTGAGGAAGCCGGCCTTCTTGAGGGCGGCACGGTTGGCCTCGCGGTCGATCTCGTTCAGGGCGCGGGCGATCGCGAGACGCAGCGCACCGGCCTGGCCCGAGGGGCCACCGCCGCCGATGCGGGCGATGACGTCGAAGCGGCCCTCGACCTCGACCAGCTTCAGCGGGTCGTTGACGAGCTGCTGGTGCACCTTGTTCGGGAAGTACTGCTCGAGGGTGCGACCGTTGATCTTCCACTCACCGGAACCCGGCACGAGGCGGACGCGCGCGACGGCCTCCTTGCGGCGGCCGAGGGCCTGGCCCGGGGCGGTGATGGACTGACCGCTGTTGGCCACGGGGGCCTCGGTCTCGGTGGTGTAGTTGCTGGGCGTGTTCTCGTCCAGCTCGGTGTCGACGGTGGTGTCAGCCACAGGTATTCCTTCGCTCAACGGGCAGCGGCTCAGGCCTGCTGCGACAGCTGGGTGATCTCGAACGGCTTCGGCTGCTGCGCCGCGTGCGGGTGCTCCGCGCCGCGGTAGACCTTCAGCTTCTTGAGCTGCTCGCGGGCGAGCTTGGTCTTCGGCAGCATGCCGCGCACGGCCTTCTCGACGGCCCGCTCGGGGTCCTTCTCGAGCAGCTCGCCGTACGAGATGGAGCTCAGGCCACCCGGGTAGCCGGAGTGGCGGTAGGCCCGCTTCTTCTCGTGCTTGTTGCCGGAGAGCGCCACCTTGTCCGCGTTGATGACGACGACGAAGTCGCCGCCGTCCACGTGCGGGGCGAAGGTCGGCTTGTGCTTCCCGCGCAGGAGCGTGGCGACCTGGCTGGCCAGACGGCCCAGCACGACGTCAGAGGCGTCGACGACGTACCAGTCACGCTGGATGTCGCCGGGCTTCGGGGTGTAAGTACGCACGGTTGCGTCACCTTTTCATGTTCGGTGTCGTCGGGCGAGAAGCGCCGCCCGATGAAGACAGCTGTTGTGCGCGGGTGCCCCGGAGGCGTCCTGGCCGTGCGCGGTCTGGCGGTGGGATCGCCGACCACGCGGACGCTGGGGCATAGCACAACGACTGTTCAGTTTAGCGGTGCGTTCCAGCGAGGGCAAAGCGACCTCGGTCACGTCCGGTCCGGGCTGCAGACTTCGGTGCGGGGGTGCACGGTAGAAGGCATGAGCGAGGACACGACGGGCACCAGACCTGACCCGGAGACCCTGGCCGAGGGCGACAACGACCAGCTGTCGGCGGAGGACACCCTGCTCGACCGGGGCACCGAGAACATCCTCGACGAGGGGTACTCCCCGCCGGAACGACCGCGGGCGAACCACTGGGGCGAGACGGCCTGGGAGGAGATCACGGGTGAGCCGCTGGACCAGCGGCTGGCGGAGGAGCAGCCCGACGACTGGGAGCGCGACCCGCTGACCCACCCCGACACCACGCGGGCCGGGCGGCTCGTGGCCGACGACGACGCCGACCCCAGCCAGGACGGCTACCGGTCCAACGACCTGTACGGCACCGACGCCGGCGTCGACGGGGCGGGTGCGAGCGCCGAGGAGGCCGCCGTGCACTGGGTCGAGGAGCCGTAGGCCCGGACCGCGAGCCACGCCGCACGACGCCGTGAGGGAACAGCGCGACCCCGGCACGCCGGTGCGCGCAGCCGGGGTCGCGATGCCCCCGGAGGACGGGCTCCCCCAGTCGACCATCCCCGGAGCTCTGGCCGGACGGAGTCTCCTCGGTCGCGGCGTCGAGTCCGCTTCCAGCCTACGCAGCGCGGGACCACGGAGGTCGCGTCCGTCGGGTGAAGGCGGGGGTGAAAAGGTCGCTCAGCGCGGCCCGACCTCGTCCGGTCGACGACGGGCCCGGATCCGTCGCGCGCGCAGGCCGAGCTCGGCGGTGACCGGGTAGGCGACGTGCTCCAGGGTCAGCCCGCGCGCCGGGGCGACGGCACCGGCGGCGGCCCGGTCGCCGGCGGCGAGCACGGACGCGGCGTCGGCCGCGGGCCGCCGTCCCTCCCCCACCGCGAGCGACATGCCCACCAGCGCCCGGACCATCGAGTGGCAGAACGCGTCCGCCACGACCTCGGCGACGACCAGTCCGGCGTCGGGGCCGTCCTCGGGACGGGACCAGGCGAACCGCGTCAGCTCCCGGATCGTGGTCGCGCCCTCGCGCGGCTTGCAGAATGCCGCGAAGTCGTGCAGGCCGGTCAGGGGCCGCGCCGCCTCGTCCATGGCCGCCACGTCCAGCGGTCGCCGGTGCCACAGCACGGACTCGCGCCGCAGGGGATCGCGCAGCACGTGCTCGTCGGCGATGCGGTAGCGGTAGGTCCGTGACAGGGCGGAGAAGCGGGCGTCGAAGCCGGGCGGGGCGACCTCGGCCTCCCGCACGACGACGTCGGCCGGCAGGACCCCGGCGAGGCGGTCGACCAGCGCCCGCCCCGGGTCCCGGTCCGACCGTCCCGGCATGGCGTCCCACCGGTCGCGCGGCACGTCCACGTGCGCCACCTGACCGCGGGCGTGCACGCCCGCGTCCGTCCGGCCGGCGACGGTGAGGCGCGGCCACGGCAGCTCCAGCGGGCCCGTGCGCAGGATCGTCGCGAGCGCCTCCTCCAGGACGCCCTGGACGGTCCGCAGGCCGGGCTGGGTGGCCCAGCCGGCGAAGTGCGTGCCGGCGTAGGCGAGGTCGAGGCGGACCCGCACGGTCCCGACCTCGACCTCCGGCGCGTTCGTGATGCTCACCCGGCCATTGTGCCCGGATGATGGTCCCGTGCCCGACCTCATGACTCTCGCCGTGGACTGCGGCGGCGGCGGCATCAAGGCCACCGTGCTCGACGACGCCGGCACCGCGCACGCCGACCCCGTGCGCGTGCCGACGCCCTACCCGCTGCCGCCCGACCTGCTGGTCGACACCGTCGCGGACATCGCGGCCGCCCTCCCCCGGGCCGAGCGGGCCACCGTGGGCCTGCCGGGGATGATCCGTCACGGCGTGGTGGTGCACACCCCGCACTACGTGACCCGGTCCGGACCCCGGTCCCGGGTGGACCCCGACCTCGTGGACCGGTGGCGCAACGTCGACCTGCGGGCCGCCCTGCACGCCCGCCTCGACGTGCCCACGCTGGTCCTCAACGACGCCGAGCTGCACGGCGCCGGCGTGGTGGCCGGCAGCGGCGTGGAGCTCGTGCTCACCCTCGGCACCGGCCTCGGGTCCGCCCTCTTCGACGGCGGCCGGCTGGCGCCGCACCTGGAGTGGTCCCGCGCGCCCCTGCGCCGGGGCACCACGTACGACCAGTACGTGGGTGAGCCGGAGCGACGACGGCTCGGCAACGGCCTGTGGTCGCGCCGGGTGGTCACCGTCGTCGAGGGGCTGCGCCCCGTGTTCTGGTGGGACCGCCTGTACCTCGGCGGCGGCAACTCACGGTGCCTGGGCCCGGCGGCGCTCGCGCGGCTGGGCGACGACGTCGTCGTGGTCCCGAACACGGCCGCCCTCGTCGGCGGTGTCCGGGCCTGGGACCTCGCCGAGGGCTGAGCGCGCCGCGGCGTGCGCCTCGAGCAGCACCCGGGAGAAGGCCACCGGGGCGTCCAGGCTCACCAGGTGCTTCGCACGCGGCACGACCACCAGCCGGGCGTCCGCCCCGGTCGACCGCGCCGCGGCGAGCAGCGAGCGCTCCTGACCGCGGAAGTGGTCCCACTGCCCGTTGACGAGGAGGACGGGGCTGTCGGCCCGCCGCAGCGCCTCCCGGACGTCGATGCGGCCGACCTCCTCGAGCACGTCCCCCATGACGTCGAGCGCGAAGCCTCCCGCCGCGAGGTCGACGGCGGACTCCGGGTCGACCAGGGCGCGCACGAAGGTGTCGTTCAGGTGCGCGCCGCTGTCCCCCCACCGTTCGATCCGGCGGGCCAGCACGAGCCACCCGGCGCGCAACGGAGAGGCGGGGTCCGTCGAGCACGACGCCGCGACGAGTCCGGCGACCTGCTCGGGGTGCCGGGCACGGTGCTCGATCCCGACGTACCCGCCGAGGGACAGGCCCACCACGAGGGCCCGACCGCCGACGTCGTCGACGGCGTCGCGCACGGTGGCGATCGCACCGTCCAGGGTGAACCGTGTCCCCCGCCGCGCGCCGTGGCCCGGCAGGTCCGGCGCGACGGCGGGGATACCGGCCGCGGCGAGCGTCGCCAGCTGCCGGCGCCACATCGTGCGCGACGTGCGCGAGCCGTGCAGGAGGACCACCGGGAGCATGTCCCCACCGTAACCAGGCGCCGCCGGGCGCACGCGGCGGGCGTCGCTGTCGACGGGTGGCACCGTGAGCACGACGAGGGCCCCGCACCATCGGTGCGGGGCCCTCGTGCGTGCAGCCGGCCGGGAAGCCGGAGGACGTCAGTCCTCCTTCTTCTCCTCGGTCGTCGCCTCGGTGGACTCGGTCGCCTCGGCGGCCTTCGTCTCCTCCGTGGTGTCGGCAGGCTTGTCGTCGGCCTTCTTCGAGGCGGCCGACTTCTCGGCGGCCTTCGTGGCCTCCTTGACGACGGCCTGCTTCGGGCTCACGGGCTCGGTGATGAGCTCGATGACCGCCATCGGGGCGTTGTCGCCCTTGCGGTTGCCGACCTTCGTGATGCGCGTGTAGCCACCGTTGCGCTCGGCCATGGCCGGAGCGATCTCGGTGAACAGCGTGTGCACGACGGACTTGTCGCGCACGACCCGCTGGACGCGGCGACGGGCGTGCAGGTCACCGCGCTTGGCGAAGGTGATCAGACGCTCGGCGACCGGGCGCAGGCGCTTGGCCTTCGTCTCGGTGGTCGTGATGCGGCCGTGCTCGAAGAGGGCGGTCGCCAGGTTCGCGAGCATCAGCCGCTCGTGCGCCGGGCTCCCGCCGAGCCGCGGACCCTTGGTGGGGGTAGGCATAACTGGTTCTCCTTGGGTGTCGTTCCACGCCGCGCGGCCCCGTCATGTCGAGCGGTGCCGCTGCGGGCGCGGTGCGTCAGTACGGCTGCTCGTCGGTGTACGAGGTCTCGTCGTCCCCGCCGGCGAAGTACTGCGCCGAGGGGTCGAAGTCGAGCGGCGAGTCCTTGAGAGCAAGGCCCAGCTCCGCGAGCTTCTCCTTGACCTCGTTGATCGACTTGGCACCGAAGTTGCGGATGTCGAGCAGGTCCGCCTCGCTGCGCGCCACGAGCTCACCGACCTGGTGGATGCCCTCGCGCTTGAGGCAGTTGTACGAACGGATCGTGAGGTTGAGCTCCTCGATCGGCAGCGCCAGGTCCGCGGCCAGCGCGGAGTCCGTGGGCGACGGGCCGATCTCGATGCCCTCGGCCTCGACGTTCAGCTCGCGGGCCAGGCCGAACAGCTCGACGAGCGTCTTGCCGGCCGAGGCGAGCGCGTCGCGCGGGGCGATCGCGTTCTTCGTCTCGACGTCGACGATCAGCTTGTCGAAGTCCGTGCGCTGCTCGACACGGGTCGCCTCGACCTTGTACGTGACCTTGAGGACGGGCGAGTAGATCGAGTCCACGGGGATCCGACCGATCTCGGCGTCCAGGGTCTTGTTCTGCGCGGCGGACACGTAGCCACGACCCCGCTCGACGGTCAGCTCGATCTCGAGCCGGCCCTCGTCGTTGAGCGTGGCGATGTGCAGGTCGGGGTTGTGCACCTCGACGCCCGCGGGCGGGACGATGTCCGCCGCGGTCGCCGCACCGGCGCCCTGCTTGCGCAGGTACATCACGACCGGCTCGTCGTTCTCGGACGAGACGACGAGGTTCTTGATGTTGAGGATGATCTCGGTGACGTCCTCCTTGACACCCGGCACGGTGGTGAACTCGTGGAGCACACCGTCGATGCGGATGGAGGTGACCGCCGCGCCCGGGATGGACGACAGCAGCGTGCGACGCAGCGAGTTGCCGAGCGTGTAGCCGAAGCCGGGCTCGAGCGGCTCGATGGAGAAGCGCGAACGGTACTCCGAGATGACCTCTTCGGTCAGCGAGGGGCGCTGTGCGATGAGCACTGTGATGGTCCTTTCAGTGTGCGTCCGCCATATGACGCATCACGGATCCGCGGTCTACGCGGTCCGGACGGGACTCGGTCCACCCGCCCGGGCAGGGCTGGAACCGACCGGGCACGAGGCCCGGTCGGTTCGAGGGGTCAGACGCGGCGGCGCTTCGGGGGACGGCAGCCGTTGTGCGCCTGGGGCGTGACGTCCTGGATCGAGCCGACCTCGATACCGGTCGCCTGCAGCGAGCGGATCGCGGTCTCACGACCGGAGCCCGGGCCCTTGACGAAGACGTCGACCTTCTTGACGCCGTGGTCCTGGGCACGGCGCGCAGCGGACTCGGCGGCCAGCTGGGCGGCGTACGGCGTGGACTTGCGGGAGCCCTTGAAGCCGACGTGGCCGGCGGAGGCCCACGAGATCACGGCGCCCGACGGGTCGGTGATCGACACGATCGTGTTGTTGAAGGTGCTCTTGATGTGCGCCTGGCCGTGCGGGACGTTCTTCTTGTCCTTGCGACGCGGCTTGCGCGCGGCGGTCGAGCGGGACTTGGGAGGCATATGCGTTGATACTCCTGGTCTGAGGTCGTCGGACCGGGGCGAG
Organism: Isoptericola sp. b408; assembly: GCF_030588085.1. Taxonomy (NCBI): domain Bacteria; kingdom Bacillati; phylum Actinomycetota; class Actinomycetes; order Micrococcales; family Promicromonosporaceae; genus Isoptericola; species Isoptericola sp. b408. The sequence continues at coordinate 949,171 of NZ_JAUQYQ010000001.1, read as the reverse complement.
GGTCAGCGGTGCTGACCCGCTCCACGGACTGCTGACGTCAGCGGGACTTCTTCTTGCCCGCGACGGTGCGCTTCTTGCCCTTGCGGGTACGCGCGTTGGTCTTGGTGCGCTGACCACGCACCGGCAGTCCGCGACGGTGACGCAGACCCTGGTAGGTACCGATCTCCACCTTGCGGCGGATGTCGGCCGCGACCTCGCGGCGGAGGTCACCCTCGAGCTGGTAGCTGCCCTCGAGGTGGTCGCGCAGCGCGACGAGCTCGGCGTCGCCGAGGTCCTTCACGCGCGTGTCCGGGGAGATCCCGGCGGCCGCGACGGTCTGCTCGGCGCGGGTGCGCCCGACGCCGTAGATGTAAGTGAGTGCGACGACGACCCGCTTCTCGCGCGGGAGGTCGACGCCGATCAGACGTGCCATTCCTGGCGACTCCTGTCCTTCGTCCAGAGGTCTGCCGCACCACCCTCCCGCGAGGACCGCGGGCCCCGGCCCCTGGACCGGAGGTTCGGCCGCTCGATGAGCGGCTCCGTGATGGTGCGCTGAGCCACGGCGTCCGAGGACGGCGCGGCGACGGGCGTGATCAGCCCTGGCGCTGCTTGTGGCGCTGGTTCGAGCAGATCACCATGACGCGACCGTGCCGGCGGATCACCTTGCACTGGTCGCAGATCTTCTTGACGCTCGGCTTGACCTTCATCAGTGTTCCTCTGCCGCCGGACGCCCGGGCCACCAGGGCCGGACGCTCGCGCGGCGATGTCGATCGGGTGGGGGGATGACGACTACTTGTAGCGGTAGACGATCCGGCCACGGGACAGGTCGTACGGGCTGAGCTCCACCACGACCCGGTCCTCGGGGAGGATCCGGATGTAGTGCTGCCGCATCTTGCCCGAGATGTGGGCGAGGACCTTGTGACCGTTGCTCAGCTCCACGCGGAACATCGCGTTCGGCAGCGCCTCGATCACGCTGCCCTCGATCTCGATGACACCGTCCTTCTTTGCCATGTCCTCCGCTAACTCTCGTCTGTGTCTTTCGACGGACTGCAGCCACGCCCGTCCGACCGCGGTCGGGGCACGAGACGGATCTCGCGAGGACGTGGATCGCGTGCTTCCGTTGGCCAGGGCCGCGCCCCGTCGCTCTCGACGAGCGGGGGACGGGGCACACGAACGGACTACACCCGACTAAATATCGTACCCCATCGATGCGACCTGGCAAGCCTGGCGTACGTCACACCGGGGCCGGGCCGTCGAGGTCGACGGGGACGACCTCGAACGGCGCCAGACCGGCACGGCCGAGGTCCGGGGCCGTGAGCACGGCGATCCCGTCCTCGAGCACCGCGACCGTGTGCTCCCAGTGCGCGGCCCGCGAGCCGTCGCCGGTCACGACGGTCCAGTCGTCACCCAGCACGCGGGTGACCTCCGACCCCCGGGTCAGCATCGGCTCGACCGCCAGGCACAGGCCGGGGCGCACGCGGGGGCCGCGGTCCGTCGCCCGGAAGTTGAGGACCTCGGGCGGCTGGTGCATCGCGGTACCGATCCCGTGGCCCGTGTACTCCTCGACGATGCCGTAGGACGTGCCCGCGAGGTCGCCCGCCGTCTCGGCGGCCATCTCGACGGCGTCGCCGACCTCCCCCACACGCCGTGCGGAGGCCAGGGCGGCGATACCCGCCCACATGGCGCTGCGCGTCGCCCGCACGAGCGCGGCGTCGTCGGCGTCGAGCTCCACCGCACCGGCCTCGTCGGGGCCGAGCGCCCCGTCCGGGCCGACCTGGAAGGAGATGGCGGAGTCACCGTGCCAGCCGTCGACGATCGCGCCGCAGTCGACGGACACCAGGTCCCCGACCGCCAGCACGCGCGGGCCAGGGATCCCGTGGACGACCTCGTCGTTCACCGACGTGCAGATCGTCGCGGGGAAGCCGTGGTACCCGAGGAACGACGGCGACGCCCCGGCCGCCGCGATCGCGTCGGCGGCCACACGGTCGAGGTCAGCCGTCGACGCCCCGGGGCGGGCGGCGGCGCGCACCTGCGCCAGCGTGTCGGCGACGACCAGGCCGGCGCGACGCATCCTGAGGATGTCGTCGCGCGACTTCAGCTCGATCCGGGGACGGGAACGGAACACCTCGTTCAGCCTGCTCGCTGCCCGTCAGCCGAACTGCTGCTCGAGCGAGGTGACGATCCGGTCGGTGACCTCCGAGATCTCACCGATGCCGTCCACCTGCACCAGCAGGCCGCGCTCGGCGTAGGCAGCGGTCAGCGGGGCGGTCTCGGCCTCGTAGATGTCCAGCCGGCGGGCGATCGCCTCCGGCGTGTCGTCCTCGCGACCCTCGACCTCGGCGCGCTTCGAGATGCGCTGGAGCAGCTCCTCGCGCTCGGCCGTCAGCTCGATGACCCCGTCCAGCTCCCAGTCGAGCTCGCCGAGGATCGCGTCGAGAGCCTCCACCTGGTGCGCGTTGCGGGGGTAGCCGTCGAGCAGGAACCCGCCCTTGACGTCCTCCTCCCCGAGCCGGTCGCGGACCATCGAGTCCGTGACCTCGTCCGGGACGAGCTCGCCCTTCGAGGAGTACTCCTGGGCGAGCCGGCCGAGCTCCGTGCCGCCCTTGATGTTCGCCCGGAAGATGTCACCGGTCGAGATGGCGGGGATCCCGAAGACCTCGGCGAGCCGAGCGGCCTGGGTGCCCTTGCCCGCGCCCTGCGGTCCCATGATCACCAGGCGGGTCACCCGTGCCTCGGGACGCTGGGAGCCGTGCAGCTCGCGACGGGTGGTCGGGGTGGTCGTCTCGGTCAACGGAGGAACCCTTCGTAGTGGCGCTGCTGGAGCTGGGAGTTCACCTGCTTCACGAACTCCAGCCCAACACCGACGATGATGAGGATCGACGTCCCGCCGAACGGGATGTTCGTGGTCACGCCGAGGAACACCAGCACCAACGTCGGGATGAGGGCGACGATGGCGAGATACAGCGAGCCGGCCGACGTGATGCGGGTGATCACGTAGTCGAGGTACTCGGCCGTGGGGCGCCCGGCACGGATGCCGGGGATGAAGCCCCCGTACTTCTTCATGTTGTCCGCGACCTCGTCCGGGTTGAACGTGATCGACGTGTAGAAGAAGGCGAAGAAGATGATCATCGCGATGTACAGCGCGACGTAGAGCGGCTGGTCCTGCTGCGCCAGGTTGTTCGAGACCCACACGACCCAGTCCGCCGTCTGGTCGCCGAACTGGGCGATCAGTGCGGGGATCGCGAGGATCGACGCCGCGAAGATGACCGGGATGACGCCCGCCATGTTGATCTTGATCGGGATGTAGGTGCTCGTGCCGCCGTACATCCGGCGCCCGACCATCCGCTTGGCGTACTGCACCGGGATGCGGCGCTGGGACTGCTCGACGAACACGACCATGCCGATGACCAGCACGATCACGGCGATCATGATGATGAAGTTCAGCGCGCCGTTGGCACCGCCGGCGATCGACCAGAGGGCCGTCGGGAAGCTCGCCACGATCGAGGTGAAGATCAGCAGGGACATGCCGTTGCCGATGCCCTTCTCGGTGATGAGCTCGCCGAGCCACATCACGAGACCGGTGCCGGCCGTCATGGTGATCACCATGAGGGCGGCGGTGACGAACCGGTCGTCGACCACGACGTCGAGGTTGCAGCCCGGGAACAGCAGCCCGGTGCGGGCCGTGGTGACGATGGTGGTCGACTGCAGGATGGCCAGGGCGATCGTCAGGTAGCGGGTGTACTGCGTCAGCTTCGCCTGACCCGACTGCCCCTCCTTGTGGAGTGCCTCGAACCGCGGGATGACCACGCGCAGGAGCTGCGTGATGATGCTGGCGGTGATGTAGGGCATGATCCCCAGCGCGAACACCGACAGCTGCAGGAGTGCGCCACCACTGAACGTGTTGACGAGACCGAGCAGCGAGGTGCTGTCCTCGAGGGAGGCCACGCACTGCTGGACGTTGCCGTAGTCGACGCCCGGCGTCGGGACGAACGACCCCACGCGGAACAGCGCCATGATCGCGATCGTGAACAGCAGCTTGCGCCGCAGGTCCGGTGTCCGGAAAGCCCGGCCGAATGCGCTGAGCACCTATCCTCCTGACCCGCCGGGGCGGGATGTCGTGTCGCCGGTCGCCCGACGAGGTGTGGCGCGCGACGCCCGCGGGACGGCCCCGCGACGTCGAGACGCCGACTCGGTCGTGGTCCGGCCGGGATGCTCCGACACCTCGGCACGCGGGGCGTGCAGAAACGGACCGTGACGGATTCTACGTGTCCCGGTGAGTGATCTGGACCACTGATCCCGGTCGAAGGTAGCAGACCAGGACAATCCGACTCCCGGGACGTCGCTCCTCGAGGTGATCGTCACCCCCACCCCGAGGAACGCGCAAGGGCCGGTGGCGCGACTGCGCCACCGGCCCTGCGACGGACCTCAGTCCTCCGAGACCGAGCCGCCGGCCGCCAGGACCTTGTCCTTGGCGGAGCCGGAGATCGCGTCGACCGCGACGTCCAGCTTGACGGTGATCTCGCCCGTACCGAGAACCTTCACCGGCTGTCCGGAGCGGACCGCGCCCTTGGCGACGAGATCGTCGACCGTGACGGAGCCCCCCTCCGGGTACAGCGCGGCGAGCTTGTCCAGGTTGACGACCTGGTACTCGACGCGGAACGGGTTCTTGAAGCCACGCAGCTTCGGCAGCCGCATGTGGAGCGGGATCTGCCCGCCCTCGAAGCCCGCGGGCACCTGGTAACGAGCCTTCGTCCCCTTGGTACCGCGACCCGCCGTCTTACCCTTCGACGCCTCACCGCGACCCACACGGGTCTTGGCGGTCTTGGCGCCGGGGGCCGGACGCAGGTGGTGGACCTTGAGCGGCTTCGACTGCGCGCCGTTGTCCTTGGTGCTGTCGGCCATGATCAGTCGACCTCCTCGACGGTGACGAGATGCGCCACCGTGGTGACCATGCCACGGATCTCCGGACGGTCCTCCTTCACGGCGATGTCGCCGATCCGCTTGAGGCCGAGGGACCGCAGCGTGTCACGCTGGTTCTGCTTGCCGCCGATGGCGGACTTGACCTGGGTGACCTTGAGACGGGCCATCACGCACCCACCTTCTCGTCGGACTTCTTCTCCGCCTGCTCGGCCCGGCCGGCGGCCTGGGCGCGGAGCAGCGGAGCCGGTGCGACGTCCTCGAGCGGCAGACCGCGGCGAGCCGCCACGGCCGCCGGCTCCTCGAGACCCTTCAGGGCCGCGACGGTGGCGCGCACGATGTTGATGGCGTTCGACGAACCGAGCGACTTGCTCAGCACGTCGTGGATGCCGGCGCACTCCAGCACGGCACGCACCGGACCACCGGCGATCACACCGGTACCCGGGGAGGCCGGACGCAGGAAGACGACACCGGCCGCCTCCTCGCCCTGGACCTGGTGCGGGATGGTGCCCTGGATGCGCGGGACGCGGAAGAAGTTCTTCTTCGCCTCCTCGACACCCTTGGCGATCGCCGAGGGCACCTCCTTCGCCTTGCCGTAGCCGACACCGACGGTGCCGTCGCCGTCGCCCACCACGACCAGCGCGGTGAAGCTGAAGCGGCGGCCGCCCTTGACGACCTTGGCGACGCGGTTGATCGTCACCACGCGCTCGACGAAGGCGTTCCGGTCGTCACCGCGGTTGTTGCTGCGGCGGTCGTCGCGCCGGTTGGAGCGGCGACCGTCGTTCTTGGACTCGTTGGCGCCCTGGGGGGCGCCGGTGTTGCGCTGCCCTGCAGCCATCAGAGGATCCTCATCTTCCGTGCGAACGTGGTCATCACAGCGCCAGACCGCCTTCGCGCGCGCCGTCGGCGACCGCAGCCACCCGACCGTGGTACTTGTTGCCGCCACGGTCGAAGACCACGGCGTCGACACCGGCAGACTTCGCACGCTCGGCGACGAGCTCGCCGACCTTGCGGGCCTTGGCGGTCTTGTCGGCGTCCATCGCACGCAGGTCGGCCTCGAGCGTCGAGGCGGAGGCCACGGTCTTGCCGACCGTGTCGTCCACGACCTGCGCCACCATGTGACGCGACGAACGGGTCACGACGAGGCGGGGACGCTCCGCGGTGCCCTTGATCTTCTTGCGCAGGCGAAGGTGACGACGCTGACGAGCGACGCTCTTGCCCTTGCCGAGAACCTTGAGAGCCATCACTTACCAGCCTTTCCGACCTTGCGACGGACGACCTCGTCGGCGTACCGCACACCCTTGCCCTTGTAGGGCTCGGGGCGGCGGATCTTGCGGATGTTCGCGGCGACCTCGCCGACCTGCTGCTTGTCGATGCCGGAGACCGAGAACTTCGTGGGGCTCTCCACCGCGAAGGTGATGCCCTCCGGCGGCGTGACCTTGACGGGGTGCGAGAACCCGAGCGCGAACTCGAGGTCCTGCCCCTTGGCCACGACGCGGTAACCGGTGCCGACGATCTCGAGCTTGCGCTCGTAGCCGTTGGTCACACCGGTGACCATGTTCGACAGCAGGGTGCGGGTCAGGCCGTGCAGCGAGCGCGACTCGCGCTCCTCGTCGGGACGCGAGACCTTGAGGCCGTCCTCGGTCTGCTCGACGGTGATCGGTGCGGCGACCGTGTGCTCCAGGGTGCCCTTCGGGCCCTTGACGGTCACGAGCGCACCGCTGATGGTGATCTCCACGCCGGACGGGACCGGAACGGGGAGCTTGCCGATTCGAGACATGGGCGTCTCTCCTTTCCGGATTACCAGACGTAGGCGAGGACTTCGCCGCCCACACCCTTGTCCTGCGCCTGACGGTCGGTCAGGAGGCCGGAGGAGGTGGACAGGATGGCCACGCCGAGGCCACCGAGGACCTTCGGGAGGTTGGTGGACTTCGCGTAGACGCGCAGGCCGGGCTTGGACACACGGCGCACGCCGGTGAGCGCGCGCTCACGGCTCGGGCCGTACTTGAGGGTCAGGGTGAGGTCCTTGCCCACCCGGGCGTCCTCGACGGTCCAGCCGCTGATGTAACCCTCGGCCTGCAGGATCTCCGCGATGCGCGACTTCAGCTTCGAGAACGGCATGGTGACCGTGTCGTGGTGCGCCGAGTTCGCGTTCCGCAGACGCGTCAGCATGTCTGCGATCGGGTCGGTCATAGTCATCGGGCTCTAGCCCTTCCTCGCCGGGGTATCCGTGCGGCGCCGCGGTGGGCGCCGCACGGACCTACGGCGTAGTTGTTTTACCAGCTGCTCTTGGTGACGCCGGGGAGCTCGCCGCGGTGGGCCATCTCCCGCAGGCAGATCCGGCACAGGCCGAACTTGCGGTAGACCGAGTGCGGACGCCCGCACCGCTGGCACCGGGTGTAGGCACGCACGGCGAACTTCGGCTTGGCGTTCGCCTTGTTGATCAGGGCCTTCTTCGCCATATCAGTTCTCCTTGAAGGGGAAACCGAGACGGCGCAGCAGGGAGCGGCCCTCGTCGTCGGTCGTCGCCGTCGTCACGATCGTGATGTCCATGCCCCGGACACGGTCGATCTTGTCCTGGTTGATCTCGTGGAACATCGACTGCTCCGTGAGACCGAACGTGTAGTTGCCGTGGCCGTCGAACTGCTTCGGGCTCAGACCGCGGAAGTCGCGGATGCGCGGCAGCGCGATCGAGAGCAGGCGGTCGAGGAACTCCCACATGCGGTCACCGCGGAGGGTGACGTGCGCGCCGATCGGCATGCCCTCACGCAGCTTGAACTGCGCGATGGACTTCTTGGCACGGTTGATCGCCGGCTTCTGGCCGGTGATCGCCGTCAGGTCGCGGATGGCGCCCTCGATGAGCTTGGAGTCGCGCGCGGCGTCCCCGACACCCATGTTGACGACGACCTTCGTGAGGCCGGCGACCTGCTGGACGTTCTGGTGGTCGAACTCGTCCTTGAGGGCGGAGAGGATCTCCTCGCGGTACTTCTGCTTGAGGCGCGGCAGGGCCGGGGCCTCGAGAGTCGTCTCGGTCATCAGATGTCCTTCCCGGAGCGCTTGGCGTAGCGGACGCGCACCGTGCGGGTACGGCCGTCCTGCTCCACCTCCTCGAGACGGAAGCCCACACGGGTCGGCTTCTTCGTCTCGGGGTCGACCAGCATCACGTTCGACACGTGGATCGGTGCCTCGACGGTCTCGAGGCCACCCGTGCGGGTGCCGCGAGCCGACTGGCCGGCCTTCACGTGCTTGGTCACGCGCTGGATGCCCTCGACCACGATGCGGTCGGAGTCCTTGAGCACCTCGAGCACGCGGCCCGTCTTGCCCTTGTCGCGACCTGCGGTGACGATCACCTGGTCGCCCTTCTTGATCTTCGCCATGGTCAGAGCACCTCCGGAGCCAGCGAGATGATCTTCATGAACTTCTTGTCACGCAGCTCACGCCCGACCGGGCCGAAGATGCGGGTTCCACGGGGGTCGCTGTCGCCCTTGAGGATGACAGCGGCGTTCTCGTCGAACTTGATGTAGGAACCGTCGGGACGACGGCGCTCCTTGGCGGTCCGGACGATGACGGCCTTGACGACGTCGCCCTTCTTCACGTTGCCGCCCGGGATCGCGTCCTTGACGGTGGCGACGATGGTGTCGCCGATACCGGCGTAGCGACGGCCGGAGCCTCCGAGAACACGGATGGTGAGAATCTCCTTCGCACCCGTGTTGTCGGCGACTCGCAGTCGCGACTCCTGCTGGATCATCGATTGATCTCCTGTCGTCGAGCTGGTTCTCTGCCCGGGAGGTCCCGGACGAGCCTGGCCGAACGGATAGTTGCTGTGGTGGGGACCCGGCGCATACGTGTGTCACACCGCGGCCCCCACCGAGGAAGGTCTGTGCTTACTTGGCCTTCTCGAGGATCTCCACCAGGCGCCACCGCTTGGTCGCGGACAGCGGGCGGGTCTCCATGATGACGACGAGGTCGCCGCGGCCCGCGGTGTTCTCCTCGTCGTGCACCTTCACCTTGTTCGTGCGGCGCATGACCTTGCCGTAGAGCGGGTGCTTCTTGCGGTCCTCGACCTCGACGACGATGGTCTTCTCCATCTTGTCGCTGACGACGTAGCCGCGGCGCACCTTGCGGCTGGACCGCTCCTCGGTGGTCACCGTCTCGGTGTTCTCGCTCATCAGTGCCTCACTCACTCACGCTCGGGGCCGTACGGATGCCGAGCTCGCGCTCCCGCAGGACCGTGTAGATCCGCGAGATGTCGCGCTTGACCGCCTTGAGGCGGCCGTGCGACTCGAGCTGGCCGGTGGCGGCCTGGAAGCGAAGGTTGAAGAGCTCTTCCTTCTGCTCCTTGAGCTTCGCGACGAGGGTCTCGTCGTCGAAGCCGTCGAGGTCGGCGGGGGCCAGGCCCTGGGTACCGATAGCCATCAGTTCGCACCACCTTCGCGCACCACGAAACGGCACTTCATCGGAAGCTTGTGCATCGCGCGGCGCAGGGCCTCGCGTGCCAAGTCCTCGGGGACGCCGGCCAGCTCGAAGACGATGCGGCCGGGCTTGACGTTGGCGACCCACCACTCGGGCGAGCCCTTGCCGGAACCCATGCGGGTCTCAGCCGGCTTCTTGGTCAGCGGGCGGTCCGGGAAGACGTTGATCCAGACCTTGCCGCCTCGCTTGATGTGGCGGGTCATCGCGATACGAGCAGCCTCGATCTGGCGGTTCGTGACGTAGGCGGGCTCGAGAGCCTGGATGCCGTAGTCGCCGAAGGAGATCGTGGTGCCACCCTTGGCCACGCCGGAGCGCTTCGGGTGGTGCTGCTTGCGGTGCTTGAGCCTGCGCGGGATCAGCATGACTCAGGCCTCCGTTCCGGACTCGGGGGCCGCGGCCTGGTCGGCCGGGGCCGGCGCGTCGGACGCCTCGGCAGCGTTCTGCTGCTTCGGCTGCGACGGACGCTCGTTGCGGTCGTTGCGACGACCACCACGACGCTCGCCACCACGGCCACGGCCCTGGCGGGGCGCGGCGGCCGCCTGCTGTGCGGCGAACTCCTTCTCGGTGAGGTCGCCCTTGTAGATCCAGACCTTCACGCCGATGCGACCGAAGGTGGTGCGGGCCTCGAAGAAGCCGTAGTCGATGTTCGCGCGCAGGGTGTGCAGCGGCACGCGCCCCTCGCGGTAGAACTCCGACCGGCTCATCTCGGCGCCGCCGAGACGGCCCGAGACCTGGACCCGGATGCCCTTCGCGCCGGCACGCTGCGCGGACTGGATGCCCTTGCGCATGGCGCGACGGAAGGAGACGCGGCTCGCCAGCTGCTCGGCGATGCCCTGCGCGACGAGCTGCGCGTCGATCTCGGCGTTCTTGACCTCGAGGATGTTGAGCTGGACCTGCTTGCCCGTGAGCTTCTCGAGCTCGCCGCGGATGCGGTCGGCCTCGGCGCCGCGACGGCCGATGACGATGCCCGGACGCGCCGTGTGGATGTCCACACGGACGCGGTCCCGCGTGCGCTCGATCTCGACCTTGGCGATACCGGCCCGCTCGAGACCGGTGCTCATGAGCTTGCGGATCTCGACGTCCTCGCGGACGTAGTCGCGGTACCGCTGACCAGGCTTGGTGCTGTCGGCGAACCAGCGCGACCGGTGGTCGGTGGTGATGCCGAGGCGGTACCCGTGCGGGTGAATCTTCTGCCCCACTATCGGGCCCCTTCCTTCTGCTCGCGCGGTGCGACGACCACGGTGATGTGGCTGGTGCGCTTGAGGATGCGGCTGGCACGCCCCTGCGCACGGGGGCGGAACCGCTTGAGGGTCGGGCCCTCGTCCACGTACGCCATCGAGACCACGTAGTCGGCCTCGTCGAAGCGCTCGTTCGCGCGGTCGGCCTTCACCCGTGCGTTGGCCACAGCGGACTCGACCACCTTGCGGACGGGCTCGCTCGCCGCCTGCGGCGCGAACTTCAGCACCGCGACGGCCTCAGCGGCCTGCTTGCCACGGATGAGGTCGACGACGCGCCGGGCCTTCATGGGCGTGACACGGACGAACCGCGCCTGCGCCTTGGCTTCCATTGCTGTCCTGCTTCCTTTTCTCAGACAGTCCGAGTCGCTACCGACTGACCGGGGTCAGCGGCGGCGACCCTTCCTGTCGTCCTTCACGTGGCCGCGGAACATCCGCGTGGGGGCGAACTCGCCCAGCTTGTGACCCACCATGGCCTCGGTCACGAAGACCGGGACGTGCTTGCGACCGTCGTGGACGGCGAAGGTGTGGCCGAGGAAGTCGGGCGTGATGACCGACCGGCGGGACCACGTCTTGATGACGTTCTTGGTCCCCTTCTCGTTCTGAGCGTCCACCTTCTTCTGCAGGTGGTCGTCGACGAAGGGGCCCTTCTTCAGGCTACGAGGCATCTGTCAGGCTCCTTTTCAGCGCTTCTTGCCGGTGCGACGACGGCGGACGATCAGCTTGTCGCTGGGCTTGTTCGGACGACGGGTCCGGCCCTCGGGCTGGCCCCAGGGGCTCACCGGGTGGCGGCCACCGGAGGTGCGGCCCTCGCCACCACCGTGCGGGTGGTCGACGGGGTTCATCACGACACCGCGGACGGTCGGGCGGACGCCCTTCCAGCGCATGCGGCCGGCCTTGCCCCAGTTGATGTTCGACTGCTCGGCGTTGCCGACCCAGCCGATCGTGGCGCGGCAGCGCAGGTCCACGTTCCGGATCTCGCCGGACGGCATGCGCAGCTGGCCGTAGGGGCCGTCCTTCGCGACGAGCTGGACCGAAGCGCCCGCGGAGCGGGCGATCTTCGCGCCGCCACCGGGGCGGAGCTCGACGGCGTGGATGACGGTACCCGTCGGGATGTTGCGCAGCGGCAGGTTGTTGCCGGGCTTGATGTCGGCGCCGGGGCCGGCCTCGACGGTGTCACCCTGCGCGAGCTTGTTCGGCGCGATGATGTAGCGCTTCGTGCCGTCCGCGTAGTGCAGGAGCGCGATGCGCGCCGTGCGGTTCGGGTCGTACTCGATGTGCGCGACCTTCGCCGGCACGCCGTCCTTGTCGTGACGACGGAAGTCGATCACGCGGTAGGCGCGCTTGTGGCCACCGCCCTTGTGCCGGGTGGTGATCCGGCCGGAGCTGTTGCGGCCGCCGGTCTTGGACAGCGGACGAACCAGCGACTTCTCCGGCTCCGAACGGGTGACCTCGACGAAGTCGGCGACGCTCGAGCCGCGGCGGCCGGGCGTCGTCGGCTTGTGCTTACGGATTCCCATGGAAGTAGTCCTCGATCTGCTCTCGTGCGGCTCAGCCGACCGGACCGCCGAAGATGTCGATCGACCCCTCGCGGAGGGTGACGATCGCACGCTTCGTGTCCTTGCGCTTGCCCAGGCCGAAGCGCGTACGACGCGCCTTGCCCTTGCGGTTGATCGTGTTCACCGAGGCGACCTTCACGCCGAAGACCTTCTCGACCGCGATCTTGATCTCGGTCTTGTTGGCGTCCGGGTCCACGACGAAGGTGTACTTGCCCTCGTCGAGGAGGTTGTAGGACTTCTCGGAGACGACCGGCGCGATCAGGATGTCGCGCGGGTCCTTCGTCACGGCGGTCACTTGGTGGCCTCCTTCTCGGACGCGGCCTCGGTCTCGGTCGCGACGGCCTTGGCCGACTTGCCCGTCGCCGGGCCGGCCAGGAACGCCTCGAGCGCACCGGAGGTGAAGACGACGTCGTCGGAGACGAGGACGTCGTAGGTGTTGAGCTGGTCCGCGGTCAGCAGGTGGACCTGCTCCAGGTTCCGCAGCGACTTGATCGTCAGCTCGTCCGAACGCTCCGTGACGACCAGCACGTGCGTGCGGTCGGTGAGCGCCGAGATGGTGCCGAGCGCGGCCTTGGTCGACGGCTTGTCGTCGATGCCGAACCCGGAGACCACGTGGACGCGGCCGGCGCGGGCACGGTCGGAGAGGGCACCGCGCAGGGCGGCGGCCTTCATCTTCTTCGGCGTGCGCTGGTCGTACTTGCGCGGCTGCGGGCCGTGGACGGTGCCACCACCGGCGAACTGCGGGGCGCGGATCGAACCCTGGCGGGCGCGACCGGTGCCCTTCTGCTTGTAGGGCTTCTTGCCACCGCCGCGCACCTCGGCGCGGGTCTTGGTGGCGGCCGTCCCCTGGCGGGAGGCCGCGCGCTGCGCGACGACCACCTGGTGGATCAGCGGGACGTTCGTGGCGACGTCGAACACCTCGGCGGGGAGCTCGGCGGTGCCGGCCTTCTTGCCCGTGGCGTCGAGCACGTCGACGGTCAGGTTAGCCATCGGTCTCAGGCTCCCTTCGCGGCGGTACGGACGAGGACGATGCCGCCCTTGGGACCCGGGACCGCGCCCGTGACGAGCAGCAGACCCTTCTCCGCGTCGACCGCGTGGACGGTCAGGTTCTGGACGGTCTTGCGGGCGTTGCCCATGCGACCGGCCATCCGCATGCCGCGGAAGACGCGCGAGGGCGTGGCGGCGCCACCGATCGAACCCGGCTTGCGGTGGTTGCGGTGCGCACCGTGGGAGGCACCCACACCGGAGAAGCCGTGGCGCTTCATGACACCGGCGGTGCCCTTGCCCTTGGTGGTGCCGACGACGTCGACCAGCACGCCGGCCTCGAAGGCCTCGGCGGTGATCTCCTGGCCGAGCGTGTACTCGGCGGAGTCGTCGGTACGGATCTCGGCCACGTGACGGCGCGGCGTGACGCCGGCCTTCTCGAAGTGGCCCTTGAGCGGCTTGGTGACCTTGCGCGGGTCGATCTGGCCGGCGGCGAGCTGGACGGCCGCGTAGCCGTCGGAGTCCGCGTTGCGGACCTGCGTCACCACGTTGGTGGGGACGGCCACGACGGTGACCGGGACGAGCTTGCCGTCCTCGTTCCACGTCTGCGTCATGCCGAGCTTGGTGCCGAGCACCGCGGTCACGTTCTTCTGCTGGTTGGTCATGATCTCTTCCAGCCTCAGAGCTTGATCTCGATGTTCACGTCGGCCGGCAGGTCGATGCGCATCAGCGAGTCGACAGCCTTCGGCGTGGGGTCGATGATGTCGATCAGCCGCTTGTGAGTACGCATCTCGAAGTGCTCACGGCTGTCCTTGTACTTGTGAGGCGACCGGATGACGGTGAAGACGTTCTTCTCCGTCGGCAGCGGCACCGGGCCCACGACCGTCGCACCAGCGCGAGTGACCGTGTCGACGATCTTGCGCGCCGAGCTGTCGATCACCTCGTGGTCGTAGGACTTGAGCCGGATGCGGATCTTCTGTCCCGCCATGGCGTCGTCTGACTCTCTCTCTCGAACCGCTACTGTCCGACCCCCGCGCTCGGGCGTGTCGCTTTGTGCGACAGAACCGTGCGCATACCTGTCCGGCATGGGGGCCGTGGGTGTGGCCCGCGGTGCGGGCCACGACGTATGCCAAGCCTGTCGAAGACATGTGTCCGTGGGGCGCTCGTGCGCGTCGACAGCCGGCATCCCACGACTCCCCCGGGGGGAGGTCGCGCCCGACGCCACCGCAGACCAGAGGTCCCGGCGGCACCGTGGTGCTACACACTGTTCGACACGAGAAAGAACGCGCCCGTGACAGGCAACTTGTACATCTTGCCATACGAGGAGCCGGGAAACCAACCCCTCGTACTGTGACGCCGGACGCATCCGAGGCCCGGACCCGCGCGGGGCCCGGGCCTCGGAGGACCGGCGGAGCCTAGGGCTCCGGGATCACCAGGTGATCAGCAGATCACTTGAGGATCTTGGTGACACGGCCGGAACCGACCGTGCGGCCACCCTCGCGGATGGCGAAGCCGAGGCCCTCCTCCATGGCGATCGGCTGGATCAGCTCGACCGTCATGTCGGTGTTGTCGCCCGGCATGACCATCTCGGTGCCCTCGGGCAGCTCGATGACACCGGTGACGTCCGTGGTCCGGAAGTAGAACTGCGGACGGTAGTTCGAGTAGAACGGGTTGTGACGGCCGCCCTCGTCCTTGGCCAGGATGTAGACCTGGGCCTCGAAGTTGGTGTGCGGGGTGATCGAACCCGGCTTCACGACGACCTGACCGCGCTCGACGTCCTCACGCTTGAGACCGCGCAGCAGCAGACCGGTGTTGTCGCCCGCCTGGGCCTGGTCCATCTGCTTGTGGAAGGTCTCGATACCGGTGACGGTCGTCTTCTGCGGCGAACGGATGCCGACGATCTCGACCTCGGAGTTGATGTCGAGCGAGCCGCGCTCCACCTTGCCGGTGACGACGGTGCCGCGACCGGTGATGGTGAAGACGTCCTCGATCGGCATGAGGAACGGCTTGTCGAGGTCACGCTGCGGCTCGGGGACGTTCTCGTCCACGGCCTCCATGAGCTCGAGGACCTTCTTGGTCCACTCGGGGTCGCCCTCGAGGGCCTTGAGGCCGGAGACGCGGATGACCGGGGCGTTGTCGCCGTCGAAGTCCTGCGACGACAGCAGCTCGCGGACCTCCATCTCGACGAGCTCGAGGAGCTCCTCGTCCTCGACCATGTCGGACTTGTTCAGCGCGACGAGCAGGTACGGGACGCCGACCTGGCGGGCCAGGAGGACGTGCTCGCGGGTCTGCGCCATCGGACCGTCGGTCGCGGCGACCACGAGGATCGCGCCGTCCATCTGGGCGGCACCGGTGATCATGTTCTTGATGTAGTCGGCGTGACCCGGCGCGTCGACGTGCGCGTAGTGACGGTTCGGCGTCTCGTACTCGATGTGCGCGATGTTGATCGTGATACCGCGCTGCTTCTCCTCCGGCGCGGCGTCGATCTCGTCGAAGGCGCGGAGCTGGTTCGCCGGCAGGTCCGGGTACGTCTCCGCGAGGGTCTTCGAGATCGCGGCGGTCAGCGTCGTCTTACCGTGGTCGACGTGACCGATCGTGCCGATGTTGACGTGCGGCTTGGTCCGCTCGAACTTGGCCTTAGCCACTGGGTCCTCCTGGGACTTGGGTAGATGTTCCGAACGATTGCGAGTGTCGGCCGATCAAGCCTAACCCTCGGGGCGTTGCGGTTTCCTACAGGTTGATGGTTGTGCAGGTGTTCGACCTGTGGGGACTCACTCGCCCCGGGTCTTCTTGATGATCTCGTCAGCCACGGCCTTGGGGACCTCGGCGTAGCTGTCGAACTGCATCGAGTACACGGCGCGGCCCTGCGTCTTGGAACGCAGGTCACCGATGTACCCGAACATCTCGCTCAACGGTACCTGGGCGCGCACGACCTTGACGCCGGTCGCGTCCTCCATGGACTGGATCAGTCCACGCCGCGAGTTGATGTCGCCGATGACGTCGCCCATGTACTCCTCGGGCGTACGGACCTCGACGGCCATGACGGGCTCGAGCAGGACCGGGTCGGCCCGCTTGACGCCCTCCTTGAACACCATGGAGCCGGCGATCTTGAACGCCATCTCCGAGGAGTCGACGTCGTGGTACGCACCGTCGAGGAGCGTGGCCTTGACGCCGACGACCGGGAAGCCGGCCAGGACACCCTGCTGCATGGCCGCCTGGATACCGGCGTCCACCGACGGGATGTACTCGCGCGGCACACGACCACCGGTGACCTCGTTGGCGAACTCGTACAGCTCGCCCTCGGCGGTGGTCTCCAGCGGCTCGAAGTTCACGATGACCTTCGCGAACTGACCCGAACCACCGGTCTGCTTCTTGTGCGTGTAGTCGATCTTCTCCGCCTTGCGACGGATCGTCTCGCGGTACGCGACCTGCGGCTTGCCGACGTTGGCCTCGACCTTGAACTCGCGCTTCATGCGGTCCACGAGGATGTCCAGGTGGAGCTCGCCCATACCGCCGATGACGGTCTGGCCGGTCTCCTCGTCCAGCTTGACGCGGAACGTCGGGTCCTCGTCGGCGAGCTTCTGGATCGCCGTCGAGAGCTTCTCCTGGTCGGCCTTCGTCTTCGGCTCGATCGCGACGTCGATGACCGGCTCGGGGAAGGTCATCGACTCGAGGATGACCGGCGCCTCGGGCGCGCTCAGGGTGTCACCGGTGGTGACGTCCTTGAGCCCGATGAAGGCGTAGATGTGACCGGCCTGCGCCTCGGGGACGGGGTTCTCCTTGTTGGAGTGCATCTGGAAGAGCTTCCCGATGCGCTCCTTCTTCCCCTTGGTGGTGTTGAGCACCTGGGCGCCCTGCTCCACCTTGCCCGAGTACACGCGGACGTAGGTCAGCTTGCCGAAGAACGGGTGCACGGCGACCTTGAACGCCAGGGCCGAGAACGGCTCCGTGGCGTCCGCGTGACGCTCGATGACCTTCTCCTCGTCCTTGACGTCGTGGCCCTGGACGGCCGGGACGTCGAACGGGGAGGGCAGGTAGTCGATCACGGCGTCGAGCATGGGCTGCACGCCCTTGTTCTTGAACGCCGAGCCGCACAGCACCGGGAAGGCCTCGGAGTTGACCGTCATCTTGCGGATGCCGGACTTGATCTCGTCGACCGTCAGCTCTTCGCCGCCGAGGTACTTCTCGAGGAGGTCCTCGTCGGACTCCGCGACGGACTCGATGAGCTCGTTGCGGTACTCCTCGGCCTTGGCCTGGAGGTCCGCCGGGATCTCCTCGACCTCGTAGGTCTCGCCCAGCTGGGTCTCGCCGTGCCAGACCAGCGCCTTCATGGTCAGCAGGTCGACGACGCCGATGAAGTCGTTCTCGGCGCCGATCGGGAGCTGGAGCACGAGCGGCTTGGCCTTGAGGCGCTCGACGATCGTCTTCACCGTGAAGTAGAAGTCGGCACCCAGCTTGTCCATCTTGTTGACGAAGCAGATGCGCGGCACGTCGTACTTGTCGGCCTGGCGCCAGACGGTCTCCGACTGGGGCTCGACGCCCTCCTTGCCGTCGAAGACGGCGACGGCGCCGTCCAGGACGCGCAGCGAGCGCTCCACCTCGACCGTGAAGTCGACGTGGCCCGGGGTGTCGATGATGTTGATCTGGTTGTCGTTCCAGTAGCACGACGTCGCGGCGGACGTGATCGTGATGCCGCGCTCCTGCTCCTGCTCCATCCAGTCCATCGTCGACGCACCGTCGTGCGTCTCACCGATCTTGTAGTTCACACCCGTGTAGTACAGGATGCGCTCGGTGGTGGTGGTCTTGCCGGCATCGATGTGAGCCATGATGCCGATGTTGCGGACCTTCTTCAGGTCGGTCAGCACGTCGAGTGCCACGGTGTCTTACCCCTCGGGTCAGTGGGACGTCGGAAACCGGTGCCGGAGGCCGGCCGGCAGCCGGATCCGGGTGCGGCTGACGACCCCGGGGAACTCCCCGAGGTCGTCAGCACGCATCACCAACGGTAGTGCGCGAAGGCCTTGTTGGACTCGGCCATCTTGTGCATGTCCTCGCGACGCTTGACCGCGGCACCCAGGCCGTTCGACGCGTCGAGGATCTCGTTCATGAGTCGCTCGGTCATCGTCTTCTCGCGGCGGGCCCGCGAGAAGTCGGTGAGCCACCGCAGGGCGAGCGTCGTGGAGCGCGAGGGGCGCACCTCGACCGGCACCTGGTAGGTCGCACCGCCGACACGGCGGGAGCGGACCTCGAGAGCCGGGCGGACGTTCTCCAGCGCGCGCTTGAGAACGACGACCGGGTCCTGGTCGGTCTTGGTACGCACACCCTCGAGGGCGCCGTACACGATCGCCTCGGCGGTGGACTTCTTGCCGTCGAGCAGGACCTTGTTGATCAGCTGCGTGACGATGGGCGACCCGTAGACGGGGTCGACGATGAGCGGCCGCTTGGGGGCCGGACCCTTGCGGGGCATCAGGCCTTCTCCTTCTTCGCGCCGTACCGGGAACGTGCCTGCTGGCGGCCCTTGACACCCTGGGTGTCGAGCGCGCCACGCACGATCTTGTAGCGGACACCGGGGAGGTCCTTCACACGACCACCGCGGACGAGCACGATGGAGTGCTCCTGGAGGTTGTGGCCGACACCGGGGATGTAGGCGGTGACCTCGATGCCGGAGGAGAGCTTCACACGCGCAACCTTGCGGAGCGCCGAGTTCGGCTTCTTGGGGGTGGTGGTGTACACACGGGTGCACACGCCGCGCCGCTGCGGGGAACCCTTGAGCGCCGGAGTCTTCGACTTCCCGGCCTTCGAGGTCCGGCCCTTGCGGACGAGCTGCTGGATCGTAGGCACTACGTCTCCGTCGTCTCTCGAGCTCTCGAGGACCGTCGTCCGGCCCTCGACTGGTGGTCTGTACTGGCTTGTGCGCGCCGATCGCATGCGGCACCCGCGGCCCTCACGGACCGCCACGCCACGTACCACCGGCTCGATGGCCCGGGGTGCGCCCACGATCCCCACGGAGGAGCGGGCGTTCTTCCCGGGATGCTCGTGCGATCGTCGGCGGCGTGTTCGTCGGGTCGTCCGGACAGAAGCTCGGATGACCCTCGGGATGCACGGCGCGACGGCACGGGCACGGCTTCCAAGATTACCCGCGGAAGCAAGCGGGGTCAAAGGATGAGACGAGGGCGGCACTGTGACCTCCGTCGCCCACCCGCACGCCGCGCCGCCGGCCCGGCACCCGCGGGACGCCGGCCCACGGTCGCCGGGTCGTACCCCGCGTCGCCCCGTCGTACCCGGCGGGTACGACGGGGCGACGGCCGGTAGGACCGCGCGGGCCGAGGTGGCCGGTCGGGTCGGGTGGTCGATCGGGACGGGGCCGGCCCAGGACGCGGGAAGGCCCCGCCGTCGCGCCTCGCGGCACGACGACGGGGCCTCTCCGTCGAACAGGATCAGCGGAAGTCGCCGAAGTCCAGGTCCTCCAGCGGGATCGCCTCGCCCGAGCCCATGCCGAGCGTCGGGAAGTCGATCTCGTCGTAGCCGAAGCTCGGGTAGAGCTCCGCCTTGGCCTGCTCGGTCGGCTCGACCTCGATGTTCCGGTAGCGGGACAGCCCCGTACCGGCCGGGATGAGCTTACCGATGATGACGTTCTCCTTGAGGCCCAGCAGCGGGTCACGACGCCCGCTCATCGCCGCCTCGGTGAGCACCCGGGTGGTCTCCTGGAAGGAGGCCGCCGAGAGCCACGAGTCGGTGGCGAGCGAAGCCTTCGTGATACCCATCAGCTCCGGACGGCCGGCGGCCGGCTGGCCACCCTCCGCCACGGCCGCACGGTTGGCGTCCTCGAAGCGGACCCGCTCCGCGAGCTCACCGGGCAGCAGGTCGGAGTCACCGGCGTCCAGCACGGTCACGCGACGCAGCATCTGGCGCACGATGACCTCGATGTGCTTGTCGTGGATGTCCACGCCCTGCGACCGGTAGGTCTCCTGGACCGCGTCCACGAGCTGCTTCTGCGCGGCGCGCGGGCCGAGGATGCGCAGCACCTTCTTCGGGTCCACGGCGCCCTGCACCAGCTGGGTACCGACCGCGACGTGGTCGCCGTCGGCGATCAGCAGGCGCGCACGCTTGGTGACCGGGTACCGGATCTCCTCGCCGCCGTCGTCCGGGGTGAGGACCAGGTGCCGCGTCCGCTCGGTGTCCTCGATGGCCACCCGACCGGTGTACTCGGCGATCGGCGCCTCACCCTTCGGGGTACGGGCCTCGAACAGCTCGGTCACACGGGGCAGACCCTGCGTGATGTCGTCCGCGGAGGCGACACCACCGGTGTGGAAGGTACGCATCGTCAGCTGCGTGCCCGGCTCACCGATCGACTGCGCCGCGATGATGCCGACGGCCTCGCCGATGTCCACGAGCTTGCCCGTGGCCAGGGAGCGGCCGTAGCACTTGGCGCAGGTGCCGACGCGCGACTCGCAGGTCAGGACCGACCGGACCTTGACCTCCTCGATGCCGGCGGCGATCACCTGGTCGATGATCACGTCGCCCGCGTCGCTGCCCGGCTCCGCGAGGACCGTGCCGTCGGGGGCGACGACCTGCGTGGCGAAGGTGCGCGAGTAGATCGAGGTCTCCACGCGACCGTCCGGCACGAGCTGGTCGCCGATGCGCTCGGCGACCGGCAGCATCAGACCACGCTCGGTCCCGCAGTCCTCCTCGCGGATGATGACGTCCTGGGAGACGTCCACGAGACGACGGGTGAGGTAGCCGGAGTCCGCGGTACGCAGCGCCGTGTCGGCCAGACCCTTGCGGGCACCGTGCGAGGCGATGAAGTACTCGAGGACGGACAGACCCTCGCGGTAGTTGGACTTGATCGGGCGCGGGATGATCTCGCCCTTCGGGTTGGCCACCAGACCGCGCATACCGGCGATCTGACGCACCTGCATCCAGTTACCGCGCGCCCCGGAGGAGACCATCCGGTAGAGCGTGTTGCGGGTGTCGTTCTCGAGGTTGTCCCGCATGACGGCGGCGATCTTGTCGGTCGCCTGCGTCCAGATCTCGATGAGCTCCTGGCGACGCTCGTCGTCGGTGATGAGGCCCTTCTCGTACTGGCCCTGCACCTTCAGCGCACGCGCCTCGTGCTCGTCGAGGATCTCGTTCTTCTCCACGGGCATCGCCACGTCGGAGATCGAGATCGTCACGCCCGACCGCGTGGCCCACCGGTAGCCGGCGTCCTTGAGCGCGTCCAGCGACGTCGCGACGTCGACCTTCGGGTAGCGCTCGGCGAGGTCGTTGACGATCGCCGAGAGCTCCTTCTTGCCGACGACCTCGTTCTGGAACGGGTAGTCGGTCGGCAGCGCCTCGTTGAACAGCGTCCGGCCGAGGGTGGTCTCGAACAGCAGCTGCTGGCCGGGCTCCCAGCCCTCGGGGGCCTCGAAGCCGTGGCGCGGCGGCACCAGGTCGGACATGCGCATCTTGATCGACGCGTTGATGTCCAGCTCGCCCCGGTCGAAGGCCATGATGGCCTCCGCCTGGGTGCCGAAGACGCGACCCTCACCGACGGCACCGGGCCGCTCGGCCGTCAGGTGGTGCAGACCGATGATCATGTCCTGCGACGGCATGGTCACCGGACGGCCGTCCGACGGCTTGAGGATGTTGTTGCTCGAGAGCATGAGGATGCGGGCCTCGGCCTGCGCCTCCGCGCTCAGCGGCAGGTGGACCGCCATCTGGTCACCGTCGAAGTCGGCGTTGAACGCGCCGCACACGAGCGGGTGCAGGTGGATGGCCTTGCCCTCGACGAGCTGCGGCTCGAACGCCTGGATGCCCAGACGGTGCAGCGTGGGCGCACGGTTGAGCAGCACCGGGTGCTCGGTGATGACCTCTTCGAGGACGTCCCACACCACGGGGCGGGTGCGCTCGACCATGCGCTTGGCCGACTTGATGTTCTGGGCGTGGTTGAGCTCGACCAGACGCTTCATGACGAACGGCTTGAACAGCTCGAGCGCCATCTGCTTCGGCAGACCGCACTGGTGCAGCTTGAGCTGCGGGCCGACCACGATGACCGAACGGCCCGAGTAGTCGACGCGCTTGCCGAGCAAGTTCTGACGGAACCGGCCCTGCTTGCCCTTGAGCATGTCGGAGATCGACTTCAGCGGTCGGTTGCCCGGCCCGGTGACCGGACGGCCACGGCGGCCGTTGTCGAACAGCGAGTCGACGGCCTCCTGCAGCATCCGCTTCTCGTTGTTGACGATGATCTCCGGCGCGCCCAGGTCCAGGAGCCGCTTGAGGCGGTTGTTCCGGTTGATGACGCGGCGGTACAGGTCGTTCAGGTCCGACGTCGCGAAGCGGCCACCGTCGAGCTGCACCATCGGGCGCAGGTCCGGCGGGATGACCGGCACGGCGTCGAGCACCATGGCCGTCGGCGAGTTCGTCGTCGTCAGGAACGCGTTGACGACCTTGAGCCGCTTGAGGGCACGCGTCTTGCGCTGGCCCTTGCCGCTGCGGATGGTCTCGCGCAGCGACTCGGCCTCGGCGTCCAGGTCGAAGCTCTCCAGACGCTTCTGGATCGCCTGGGCACCCATGGCGCCCTCGAAGTACGTGCCGTAGCGGTCCACGAGCTGCCGGTACAGCATCTCGTCGCCCTCGAGGTCGGCGACCTTGAGGTTCTTGAACCGGTCCCAGACCTGCTCGAGGCGGTCCAGCTCCTGGTCGGCACGCTTGCGCAGCTGCGCCATCTCGCGCTCGGCGGCGTCGCGGACCTTGCGGCGCGCGTCCGCCTTGGCCCCCTCGGCCTCGAGCTCGGCGAGCTCGCTCTCGAGCTTGGTGGCACGGATGTTGATGTCGTTGTCGCGCCGGTCGGTGATCTCCTTCTTCTCCAGGTCGATCTCGTTCTGGAGGTTCGGGAGGTCTTCCTGGCGGGCCTCGTCGTCGACCCACGTGATCATGTAGGCCGCGAAGTAGATGACCTTCTCCAGGTCCTTCGGGGCGAGGTCGAGCAGGTAGCCCAGGCGGGACGGCACACCCTTGAAGAACCAGATGTGCGTGACCGGGGCGGCCAGCTCGATGTGCCCCATGCGCTCACGGCGCACCTTGGAGCGGGTGACCTCCACGCCGCAGCGCTCGCAGATGATCCCCTTGAAGCGCACGCGCTTGTACTTGCCGCAGTAGCACTCCCAGTCCCGGGTGGGGCCGAAGATCTTCTCGCAGAAGAGCCCGTCCTTCTCCGGCTTCAGGGTGCGGTAGTTGATGGTCTCGGGCTTCTTCACCTCACCGTGCGACCAGGAACGGATGTCGTCGACCGTGGCCAGGCCGATACGCAGCTCGTCGAAGACGTTGACGTCGAGCAAGATGTCCTACTTCCTCAAAGCTTTTCGGATGATTCCGTGGATCAGCTGGTCGCTGGATCAGATCTCGTCGACGGTGGTCGCCGAGTTCGGGCGGCGGGAGAGGTCGATGCCGAGCTCCTCCGCGGCGCGGTACACCTCGTCGTCAGACTCCTTCATCTCGATCGAGGAGCCGTCGCTGGACAGCACCTCGACGTTCAGGCAGAGCGACTGCATCTCCTTGAGGAGGACCTTGAAGGACTCCGGGATGCCCGAGTCGGGGATGTTCTCGCCCTTGACGATCGCCTCGTAGACCTTGACGCGGCCCGGGATGTCGTCGGACTTGATCGTGAGCAGCTCCTGGAGGGTGTACGCGGCGCCGTACGCCTCGAGCGCCCACACCTCCATCTCGCCGAAGCGCTGACCGCCGAACTGCGCCTTACCACCGAGCGGCTGCTGGGTGATCATCGAGTACGGGCCGGTCGAGCGCGCGTGGATCTTGTCGTCGACCAGGTGGTGGAGCTTCAGGATGTACATGTAGCCCACCGCGACCGGGTCCGGGAACGGCTCGCCGGAACGACCGTCGAACAGCGGCGCCTTGCCGTCCAGGCCGACCATGCGGTCGCCGTCGCGGTTCGGCAGCGTGGTCGAGATCAGACCGCGGAGCTCGTGCTCCTCGAGACCGTCGAACACCGGCGTCGCCACCGGGCGGCCGGGCTCGGAGGTGCGCGCGTGCTCGGGCAGCTCGTCGCGCCACTCGAGGTCGTCGCCCTCGGCCAGCTCGACGTCCCAGCCACGGCTGGCGACCCAGCCGAGGTGCGTCTCGAGGACCTGGCCGACGTTCATGCGGCCGGGCACACCGAGCGGGTTCAGCACGATGTCCACCGGGGTGCCGTCCGGCAGGAACGGCATGTCCTCCTGCGGCAGGATCTTCGCGATGACGCCCTTGTTGCCGTGACGGCCGGCGAGCTTGTCACCGACGGTGATCTTGCGGCGCTGGGCGATGTAGACCCGCACGAGCTGGTTCACGCCGGCGGGCAGCTCGTCGCCGTCCTCCCGGTTGAACTCGCGCACGCCGATGACGGTGCCGGACTCGCCGTGCGGCACCTTCAGGGAGGTGTCGCGCACCTCGCGCGCCTTCTCGCCGAAGATCGCGCGCAGCAGGCGCTCCTCGGGGGTCAGCTCGGTCTCGCCCTTGGGGGTGACCTTGCCGACCAGCACGTCGCCGGCGCCGACCTCGGCACCGATGCGGATGATGCCGCGCTCGTCGAGGTCGGCCAGGACGTCCTCGGAGACGTTCGGGATGTCCCGGGTGATCTCCTCGGGCCCGAGCTTGGTGTCGCGGGCGTCGACCTCGTGCTCCTCGATGTGGATCGAGGACAGCACGTCGTCCTCCACGAGGCGCTGCGACAGGATGATCGCGTCCTCGTAGTTGTGGCCCTCCCACGACATGAACGCCACGAGCAGGTTGCGGCCGAGCGCGAGGTCGCCCTCGTCGGTGGCCGGGCCGTCGGCCAGCACGGAGCCGACCTCGACCCGCTGGCCGGCGTCGACCAGCACGCGCTGGTTGTAGTTCGTGCCCTGGTTCGAGCGGCGGAACTTGGCCACCCGGTAGGTGGTCGTCGTCGCGTCGTCGTTCTCGACCGTGATGAGGTCCGCCGACACCTGGGTGACGACACCGGGCTTGGTCGCGACGATGACGTCGCCGGCGTCGATCGCGGCGCGACGCTCCATGCCGGTGCCGACCAGCGGCGCCTCGGAGCGCACGAGCGGCACGGCCTGACGCTGCATGTTGGCGCCCATGAGCGCACGGTTGGCGTCGTCGTGCTCGAGGAACGGGATGAGCGCGGTGGCGACCGAGACCATCTGCCGCGGCGAGACGTCCATGTAGTCGACCTCGGACGCCGGGACGTCGTCGGTCTCGCCGCCCTTGGTGCGGACCAGGACGCGGTCGAACGCGAAGGAGCCGTCCTCGTTCAGCGTCGTGTTCGCCTGGGCGATGACGTAGCTGTCCTCGTCGTCCGCGGTGAGGTAGACGACCTCGTCGGTGACCTTGCCGGCCAGGACCTTGCGGTACGGCGTCTCGATGAAGCCGAAGGCGTTGATCCGGCCGAACGAGGCCAGCGAGCCGATCAGACCGATGTTCGGGCCTTCCGGCGTCTCGATCGGGCACATGCGGCCGTAGTGCGACGGGTGGACGTCGCGGACCTCCATGCCGGCGCGGTCACGGGACAGACCGCCCGGACCCAGCGCCGACAGACGCCGCTTGTGCGTCAGACCGGCGAGGGGGTTGTTCTGGTCCATGAACTGCGACAGCTGGGAGGTGCCGAAGAACTCGCGGATCGAGGCCACGACGGGACGGATGTTGATCAGGGTCTGCGGCGTGATCGCCTCGACGTCCTGGGTCGTCATCCGCTCGCGGACCACGCGCTCCATGCGGGACAGGCCCGTGCGGACCTGGTTCTGGATGAGCTCGCCGACCGCGCGGATGCGGCGGTTGCCGAAGTGGTCGATGTCGTCGGTCTCGACGCGCACGTCGTGCGGCTGCCCGTCCCGCGTGCCCGGGATCGAGGTCTTGTCGGCGTGCAGCGCGGCGAGGTACTTGATGGTCGCGACGACGTCGGCCAGGGACAGCGTGCTCTCGTCCAGCTCGGCCGTGACGCCGACCTTCTTGTTCAGCTTGTACCGGCCGACCTTCGCGAGGTCGTAGCGCTTCGGGTTGAAGTAGAAGTTCTCGACCAGCGCACGACCGGCCTCGACCGTCGGCGGCTCACCCGGACGGATCTTGCGGTACAGGTCCACCAGGGCCTCGTCCTGGGTGTGGACGTGGTCCTTCTCCAGGGTGTCGAGGATCGTCGGGAAGTCGCCGAACTCCTCGCGGATCTCGGACTCGGTCATCCCGAGCGCCTTGAGCAGCACGGTCACGGGCTGCTTGCGCTTGCGGTCGACGCGCACGCCGACGGCGTCGCGCTTGTCGATCTCGAACTCGAGCCAGGCACCGCGCGACGGGATGATCTTCGCGGAGAAGACGTCCTTGTCGCTGGTCTTGTCCGGCGTGCGCTCGAAGTAGACGCCCGGCGAGCGGACGAGCTGCGACACCACGACACGCTCGGTGCCGTTGATGACGAAGGTGCCGCGGTCGGTCATGAGCGGGAAGTCACCCATGAACACCGTCTGGCTCTTGATCTCACCCGTCGTGTAGTTGACGAACTCGGCCGTCACGAACAGCGGCGCCGAGTAGGTGAAGTCCTTCTCCTTGCACTCCTCCACCGTGTACTTCGGCGGCTCGAAGCGGTGGTTGGCGAAGGACAGGGACATCGACTGACCGAAGTCCTCGATCGGGGAGATCTCCTCGAAGATCTCCTCCAGACCGGAGGTACCAGGGACGTCGTGGCGTCCGGCCTCGATCGCGGCCTCGACCCGAGCTCGCCAGGACTCGTTGCCCAGCAGCCAGTCGAAGCTGTCGAGCTGGAGGCCGAGCAGGTCCGGCGCCTGAAGGGGCTCGTGGATCCGGCCGAACGAAAGTCGGCGGGAGGCGGTACGGTTCGCGATAGCGTCGGCGGACGGAGCAGAAGGGGTGCGCGAGGCAGCCAAGAGGGGTCCTTCCCTGCAGTTCGATGGCACGCTGTACGCTCAGTCGTGCCGCGGACGTCCGAACCGCGGGCGAGGAGACCGTCCCAGGGGTCACGACAGGTGATTCGGGAGGCGGGGTGTCATCGGCGGGGGGAACGTCTGGGCACAGGCGAGCGCAAAGCGCTAGCGTAGCCGAAACCTTCGGACTTGTCCACCCCGCGCCGGCACGCGAGCAGGACGTCCTCGGGTTCCGTCGGTTCTGAGGACGTTGTCTCGGTGGCCGCCATATGCCGCCCAAGAAACGGTGCCTCATCACGTTACTCCGCCGGGCACGAAGTCGCCAGACCCCTCGGACGAGCCGTGCGTCACACCGGGGTGGCACCGCCGGCCCACCCCGTGCACAACGAAGGCCCGCACCCCCGGGGGGTACGGGCCTTCGTGCGACGTCCGGCGGACCGGATCATCGGTGGGTGCGGCTCATGCCGCGAGCCTCACTTGAGGGAGACGGTGGCGCCGGCGCCCTCGAGCTGCTCCTTGGCCTTCTCGGCGGCGTCCTTGTCGACACCCTCCAGAACCGGCTTCGGCACGCCGTCGACCAGGTCCTTGGCCTCCTTCAGGCCGAGGGACGTGAGCGCGCGCACCTCCTTGATGACCTGGATCTTCTTGTCGCCGGCACCCTCGAGGATGACGTCGAACTCGGACTGCTCCTCCTCGGCGGGGCCCTCGTCGCCACCGGCGGGGGCGCCGGCCACGACCGCGGCGGCCGGAGCGGCAGCGGTGACGTCGAACTTCTCCTCGAAGGCCTTCACGAACTCGGAGAGCTCGATGAGGGTCAGCTCCTCGAAGACGGACAGGAGCTCTTCGGTGCTGAGCTTCGCCATGATGGCGTTCCTTTCATTCAGCGCTTCGCGGGCCGGTCGGCCCACCAGAAGCAGGGGTTGTGTTCCAGCGCGTCCGCCTGATCAGGCGGCAGCGCCCGCCGATTCCTGCTTCTGACGCAGGGCATCGATGACTCGGGCGACCTGGGTCGGCTTGGCGTTGAAGGCGTAGGCAGCCTGGCTGATCTTCGCCTTCATCGCGCCGGCCGCCTTGGCCAGCAGAACCTCGCGGGACTCGAGGTCCGCGAGCTTCGTGATCTCCGCAGCGGTCAGGGCGTTCCCCTCGAGGACACCGCCCTTGATGACCAGTGCGGGGTTCGCCTTGGCGAAGTCACGCAGACCCTTCGCGGCCTCGACCGGGTCACCGGTCACGAACGCGATCGCGGAGGGACCCTGGAGGTCGGCGTCGAGACCCTCGACACCGGCTTCCTTGGCCGCGATGCTGGTCAGCGTGTTCTTCACCACGGCGTAGGTTGCGTTGCCGCTGAGCGACCGACGCAGCTCCTGGAGCTGGGCGACGGAGAGCCCGCGGTACTCGGTCAGCACGGCCGCGTTGGAGTCGCGAAGCCTGTTCGCGATCGCTGCGACAGCGGCTGCCTTGTCCGGCCTCGCCATGGCAATCCTTCCGGTGGTGGAGCCACCGGTCACCCCGGAAACGAGAAAGAGCCCCGGCGCAGGCGCACGGGGCTCGGATGCTCACGGCCGGAACCGGGAGATCGTCGTCGTGTCACCTGCGCAGGCCTCCGCACGTTGGCGGGACTTCGGTCTTCGGCGTCTCGGAGCGAGCTCCGGGCAGCCTGGGACGACCGGCGGTCTTGGGTTACCCGAGCACTCTACACGACGCGCCACGAGGCGTCGTCCGTCCCCGACGAGGCGCTGGTCACACCCCGCCGCACCGGCCGGACCCGGTCGGGACGCCCCCCGCGGGCCGGGCGGGGGGTCAGCCCACGTCGAGCGGGCCGAAGCAGACGAGGGGGATCGGCTCCTCCTCGCCGGCCACCGCCGTGGCGAGAGCCGTCGCGGGTGACGCACCGCCGCACAGCTCGCGGTGCAGCACCGGCATGACCCGACGAGCCACGTCGTCCCGCAACGGGGCGACCGAGGCGATGACGGCCCGCGCCCCGAGCCGCAGCAGGACGCTCGTCAGGCCGAGCGGCTCTCCCCCGACGTGGGTGCTGCCGACGCCGACGTCGCAGGACGAGAGCACCACGACCATCCCGCCGAGGTCGGTGCCGTCCAGCTCGTGGGCGAACAGCGGGCCGTCGGCGAGCCGGACGCTCGAGAAGACCGGGTTGTCCTGCTCGTGCGTACCGTGGGTGGCGAGGTGCACGATCGAGGCGTCCGCCATCCCCGCGCGGACGGCGTCGCACGTCGCCTCCGCACCCACCAGCACCGTGGCGTCGTGCCACACGTCCGCCACCGCCCACGCCTCCCGGTCGGCGTCCGCCAGGTCCGGGCCGGCCACGACCAGCGCGGGGCCGGACCGCCGCCCCTGCCGTGCCGGCGCCACCCACGAGTTGACGAGCGTGGCCGCCCCCCGGCGCGACGGCAGGGCACCCCAGGGCAGCGAGGCCAGGCGGTCCCGCGCCGCCACGTACAGCGGCCGACCCGCCAGGTCGAGCTCTCCGAGCAGCGTGCGGTCGAGCCAGTCGAGATCCGTCGCGAGCGAGCCGAGAGCCGCCTCCCGCAAGGGCTCCGGGATCAGCCGGTTCGCGAGGATCCGCTGGTCCGCCTGGACCCGCCGGCACCGCTCGCGTACCTCGTCGACGTCGACGACGTCGTGGAGCGACGTCCCGCTCGCGTCCACCCGGACCGCGAGCACCCGGCCGCGGTACAGCGCCAGGTCGACGACGGCCCCCTCGGACCCGGCGTCGCGCAGGGCGCCCCGCAACCGGCGCACCGTCGTCGGGAGCGGCACCTCGGCGTCGCCGCTCGCGTGCCACGCGCGGTGGCGGGCACGGTCCTGCAGGCGTCGGGCGTCCCGCAGCAGTCCGGCCTCCTCGTCCGTGTCGTCGGCACCGACGACACGGGCCCTCTCCAGGAGCCGGCGTGCCTCGACGACGAGGGCCGCGGTCTCCTCGTCGGCCGACGGGCGCACCCGGCCGGCACCCGCGAAGGTCGCCCGGCCCCGTTCCACCGCGTCGAAGACGGCGTCCGCACGCCCGGTGCGCAGGGCCGCCTCGACGTCCACGGCCTGCAGCCGCACACCGTGCGCGGCCGCCGCCGTGACGGCCTCCACCGCCCCGAGCCGGAGCCGCTGGCTGGCGAGCAGCCGCTGGCCACGTCGCACGGCGGCCAGACCTGCGCGGCGGTCGCCCGCGCCGAACGCCTCCCGGGCCCGCACGACCTCGACGCTGACGCGTGTGCCGAGGGGCAGCTCCGCAGCACGGGGCAGTCGTGCCAGCCACGCGTCCGCCTCGGCGGGCCGCCCGGTACGGACCAGCACGTCGGCCGCGATCAGCGCCACGTCGACCCGCGCACGCTCCGTCCCGGGGACCCGGCACGCGGCGTCGTGGAGCTCGACCGCGTCGGCCGCCAGCCGATCGAGGTCCCGGTGCTCCCCTGACTCCAGCAGCAGCCCGTGCCGCGCCTCGAGCACTGCCACGGCGGCCACGATCTCGAGCACCTGGTGCCCGGCCCGGCGTGCTCTCCCCCGCGCATCGCGGGCCAGCTCGAGCGCCTCGTCGTGCCTTCCGAGGCCCACGAGGCAGCGCGACCGCGCGAGCAGGGCGTCGAGCAGGTCCCGGGAGGCACCGTCCACGGTGAGGAGGTCGACGGCGCGCCGCAGCGTGTCCTCCGCGTCGGTGAGGAGCCCCGCCTCGAAGAGCACGACCGCCTTGTCCATGAGACCGACGCCCGCGTGCTCGGGCGGAGCCACCTGTGCCGCGTCGTCCATCGAGCGCAGTGCGGCGGGCAGGTCACCGCGCAGGTACCGGGCGTAGCCCAGGTTGTGCTCGGCCATCGGACGGAACACGGCCTCGGCGGCGTTCGTGGCGAGGTCCCGGCAGCGCTCGAGGTCGGCGACCGCCTCGTCCAACGCGCCGGTCTCGAGGTGGAGCGTGCCCCGGTTGAGCAGCACGGGCACCAGCTCGCGCGGGTCGTCGAGGCCGGCGACGGCGGCGTCGAACTCACGGCGGGCCGCCACGACGTCGCCGGTGCGCAGGAGCAGGAGACCCCGGTTGCCGCGCACCGTCGCCACCATCGCGGTGTCGCCCCCCTGCGACGCGCAGCGCTGCGCCTCGTC
The DNA here is from genome assembly GCF_030588085.1 of Isoptericola sp. b408. Classification (NCBI taxonomy): domain Bacteria; kingdom Bacillati; phylum Actinomycetota; class Actinomycetes; order Micrococcales; family Promicromonosporaceae; genus Isoptericola; species Isoptericola sp. b408. The sequence goes on along the minus strand of NZ_JAUQYQ010000001.1, from coordinate 918,037 downwards.
CAGGAGCGCCAGCGTCCGGGACGGTTCGGTACCCCGCTCCGTCTCGCACGACGCGAGTCCGATCAGGGCGCGCGCCCGGACCGCGCGGACGTCGTCCGCCCCGGCCCTCGCCGCCCCGAGCCCGTCGAGCCGCTGCAGCGCCGCCCGGTACTGACGGGCCGCCCGGACGAAGCGGCGGCGGCTGCGCGCCTGCTCGCGCGCGGCCTCGACCTCGCTCCGGATCGATGCCAGCTCGCCGTCCACGTCCACATCCCCTGGTTCGAGGGCGGACCGCCTAACGTGCGCCGGCAGGCCCGCCCGTGACCTGCGCGATCGCCCCCCATACATCTTCGCGTCGACGGGCCCGGTCGTCCAGTCGTCTCCCGGCACGCCCCCGGCGACCTCCGGCACCCGATCGGGCGTCGAGCAGATGCTGCGCGATCTCGGCCGCGACCACCGGCGCGGCGAACGAGGTGCCGCTCCAGGAGGCGAACCCGCCGTCGAAACCCTCGGGGTCGATGGTGGCCCGGTGCCCGTCGCCGAGCCGCTCCTTGAGCCGGACGGACGGGGTCAGCGGTCCGTCGAGGGTCGTCGGAACGGTGCTGACGACCGCCGCCCCGGGTCGCATGTGGGTCACCCACTCGCCGTCGTTGCTGAAGAGGGCGGTGGTCCCGTCCGGGTTGAGCGCGCCGACGGCCAGCACCGCCGGCAACGGGGTGCTCCGCCGCTCACGCTCCTCCGGGACGGTGACGGGCGGCTGGGCGCGCCGGTCCCCGGCAGGCGCGAACGCCGCGGGGTACTCGGGACGGGTCGACCCGTCGTTGCCCGAGGCGGCCACGACGGCAGCACCCGACTCTCCGAGGGCGTCGAGGACGCGACGGAGCGGATGGTCGATCTCGAGGTCCTCGGGACGCTCGTGGTAGTAGCCCATGGAGATCACGACGACGTCGACGGGCTCGCCGTCGCCCTCGAGCGCCGCACGCTGGTACGCCACGAGCCGCTCCAGGGACTCGATGACCTCGGACTCGATGCCCACGCCCGTCCCGCCGACGGCCCGGACCGGCAGGATCCGCGCGTCGGGACAGATCTGGTGGACGATCCCGGCGATGAAGGTGCCGTGCCCCGCGACCGGGTCGAGCGGCCCCGTCAGGGGCGCCGCGGACGTGCCCCCGATCTCGGCGTCGTCCTGCCCCTGGCCGGGCACCGGATAGGTGCCGATCGGTCGGCCGTCGGGATGGAGCACGTCGCGCAGGACGACCCCGTTCCCGGTGCTCCCGCCCGGCTGGAGGCTGTAGGTGCCGAACCAGGGGTGGCTCCCCAGGCCGGTGTCGACGACGGCCACCACCGGCCGAGGGGTGCCGTCGGGCATCCGGCGCTCGTCGTCGTGCGGCGTCCGGGCGGGGCGTCCCCCCTGCCAGGCGACCGGCGTGCGGCCGCCCCGGCCCGGCACGGCGTACTCGGCCATGCCGCTGAACGGGTGCGACGTGAAGGGATGGGAGGTGAAGGGGTGCGACGTGAACGGGTGCGACGTGAAGGGATGGGAGGTGAACGGGTGGGAGGTGAACGGGTGCGACGTGAACGGGTGCGACGTGAAGGGATGGGAGGTGAACGGCTGGGTGGTCATGACGTGGTCGAGGCTGAGCCGCCACGCCGTGGACTCGTCGTCGAGGTCCGCCTCCCGCAGCTCCCAGGCGTCCGGCTGGACGTCCGGCCTCTCGGTGAGCAGGTAGAGGCTCTGCACGGTCTCGTCGGCGCCCTCGCGGACGCCGAGCCGGATCCGGCACCCCTGACGACGGGACTCGGCCTCGACACGGGTGGCGGGAGACTCCGCCGGCTCGACCTCGTACAGGGTGATGCCGGGCGCCCCGGGATCGGGGATCCGGCGGCTCCGGGCCCACATCTCCGGCGGGACCTCGCCGTGCACGATCAGCCGGTCGGCGACGTACCAGGTCGACTCCACACCGCCACGCCCCGGTCGGCGGCGGACGGTGCTCGGGTCGAGGTACCTGATCGGCGGGTCGACGGGTGCGGTGGGACCAGGGGTCTCCGTCACGGTGTCCTCCAAGGACGGCGGCGCGCGTCGGTGCGCGCCGGGAGCTGGATGCAGGTCAGAGCTCGATCACCGGTGTCGTCACCGGCGTCTCGCCCTGGTGGACGAGGAGGCTCGCAGGCCCGCGCGGGACGTCGTCGAGGACGAACCGGCCGTCCGCGTCGGACAGCGTGGCGCGGGTGCCGTCGGGCCGGCGCAGCTCGACCTGCAGGACCTCGGCCGGGGCCATCCAGCCGTCGACACGCACGGTCCCGGCAGCCGAACCTACGGAGAGCGCGATCATCACCGTGAGGCGTTCGTGCGTGAAGGTGATCGTGCGGGTCTCCACCGGCGCCTCGCTGCGGACCGAGCCGACGGGGGCCTCGACGACCTGCAGCTCCATGACCTCGGTCTCGAGCCCGGCCAGCGTCATGGCGAAGAGAGCCCGCTCGGCCAGCCCGTCCGGGACGGGGTCGAGGCGGTCGTCCAGCTCCGCGACACGCGCGAGCAGGGCGGCGTCGGACGCGTCCAGCGGTGCGTCGGCACCCGGCACGTCGTCGAACTCGGTCATGTCCATGAGGTCTCCCCTCGTTCGGTCAGGACGGTGCGCAGCTTGGCCAGGCACCGCCCCCGGGTGGCGCCGATGCTCCCGACCGGCATCCCGATCGCGGCGGAGATGGCCTTGTAGTCGGGGCGGTCGGCGAGCGACACGAGGCGCAGCAGCTCCTGGCACCGTGCCGGCAGCTCACGCAGCGCGTCCCACAGGGTCCGGTCACGCTCGTTGCGCAGCAGCTCCGCCTCCGGACCCGGCGCGGCGTCCGGCAGCGTCGTCGTGGTCTCGGCGTCGTCGTCGGGCAGTCCCGTGCGACGCATGTCGTCGGTCCGGTGCTTGCGCACCGACTCCCACGCGGCACGGCGCGCGGTGACGAGGAGCCACTTCAGCGTCGCCTGCGGCTCGCTGATCGAGTCCGCGTGACGCACGAGCGCCGCCCACGTCTGCTGCACCACGTCGTCGGCGGTCTCCCGGGGCACGCCCTGCGAGCGGACGGTGCGCCAGAGGATCGGCGTCGCCTCACGGACGAAGTCGGTCAGGGCGTCGGACCGGCCCTCGCGGTACTCGACCAGCGCCTCGGCGGCGCGGTCCCCCAGGCTGGAGGTCTCGGCAGGACGCGTCATGTCTCCTCGCGGTGTAGGCGTGGTGCTGTCCGGCTCCGGCGGACACCACGAGCCTAGGGCGGCCTCCTGCCGCCCGCGGTCGCCGGTGTCGTGACCCATCCGATTTCACCCCCGCTCGGCGTTCGTCATCAGCAGGGAGGTGGCGTCGAGCCTGGTGATACATCCCGGTCGGAGAAAAGTCCGCCCTGCACGACGAAGGGCCCGGCACCCTCACGAGGAGGATGCCGGGCCCTTCGGACGGTGACCGAGGATCAGGCCTCGGTGAGCTTCGTCGTCTTGGACGGGTCGAGCGGGATGCCCGGACCGAACGTCGTCGACAGCGTCGCCTTGGAGATGTAGCGGCCCTTCGAGGCCGACGGCTTCAGACGCAGGATCTCGTCCAGCGCGGCGCTGTAGTTCTCCACGAGCGCGGTGTCGTCGAAGGAGGCCTTGCCGATGATGAAGTGCAGGTTCGCGTGCTTGTCGACGCGGAACTCGATCTTGCCGCCCTTGATGTCGGACACGGCCTTGGTGACGTCCATGGTCACGGTGCCGGTCTTGGGGTTCGGCATGAGACCACGCGGGCCCAGGACCTTGCCGAGACGACCGACCTTGCCCATGAGGTCGGGGGTCGCGACGGCCGCGTCGAAGTCGGTGTAGCCACCGGCGACCTTGGCGATGAGCTCGTCGCCGCCGACCTCGTCGGCGCCGGCCGCAACGGCCTCCTCGGCCTTGGCCGCGTTCGCGAACACGATCACGCGGGCGGTCTTACCGGTCCCGTGCGGCAGGTTCACGGTGCCGCGGACCAGCTGGTCCGCCTTGCGGGGGTCGACACCCAGCCGCAGGACGACCTCGACGGTCGCGTCCGCGTTCTTCGAGGCGGTCTCCTTGGCGAGCTTCACGGCCTCGAGCGGCGTGTACAGGTTGTCGCGGTCGATCTTCGCCGCGGCGGCGCGGTACGCCTTGCTGCGCTGTGCCATCTGCGTTCTCCTTGCTGCAGTCGTGGTCGTCGGGTCGGCGCGGACCCTCCCACGTGCCCGACGGCGGTCGTCGGGTCTTCGTCGTCCGTCCGGCCCCGCAGGGGGCCGGACGGTGCGTCGCTCGGCGGCTCGTGCGGCCGCCGAGCGACTCCGTCACTCCGCGACGGTGATGCCCATGGAGCGGGCGGTGCCGGCGATGATCTTCTTCGCGGCCTCGATGTCGTTCGCGTTGATGTCCGGCATCTTGGTCTCGGCGATCTCGCGGACCTGGTCCTGCGTGAGCTGGGCGACCTTGGCGCTGTGCGGGGTCGACGAACCCTTGGCCACGCCGGCGGCCTTCTTGATGAGCTCCGCGGCGGGCGGCGTCTTCGTGATGAAGGTGAAGGAGCGGTCCTCGTAGACCGTGATCTCCACCGGCACGACGTTGCCGCGCTGCGACTCGGTCGCCGCGTTGTAGGCCTTGCAGAACTCCATGATGTTCACGCCGTGCTGACCCAGCGCGGGGCCGATCGGCGGGGCCGGGTTCGCGGCCCCGGCCTGGATCTGGAGCTTGATGAGGCCGGCGACCTTCTTCTTGGGAGGCATGGTGCATCTACTTTCTGATCGTGGGCCGACGCCGTGGGCGATGACCCGGTTGCAGGGGTTGCCGCTCGGGCGGCGCACCGGAGGACCGGTGCGTCGGTCAGAGCTTGGCGACCTGGTTGAACGACAGCTCGACCGGGGTCTCCCGGCCGAAGATGGAGACGAGGACCTTGAGCTTCTGGGCCTCGGCGTTGATCTCGGAGATCGTCGCGGGCAGCGTGTCGAACGGGCCGTCCGTGACGGTGACCGACTCGCCGACCTCGAAGTCGACCTCGATGGCGGGCTGGGCGGCCGCCCCACCGCTCTTCGCGGCGGCCGCGGCGGGCTTCGCCGGCGCCTCCTCGAGCATCGTGGGGGCGAGCATCCCGAAGACCTCGTCGATGGACAGCGGGACGGGCTGGTGGGTGTGGCCCACGAAGCCGGTCACGCCGGGCGTGTGGCGCACGGCGCCCCACGACTCGTCGGTGAGGTCCATCCGCACCAGGACGTACCCGGGGATCCGCACGCGACGGACGGACTTCTTCTGCCCGTTCTTGATCTCGGTCACGTCCTCCATGGGGACCTCGACCTGGAAGATGTAGTCCTCCATGTTCAGGCTCTGGGTGCGGTTCTCCAGGTTGACCTTCACACGGTTCTCGTAACCGGCGTACGAGTGGATGACGTACCAGTCGCCGAGCTGCCCGCGCAGCGTGCGGCGCAGCTCCTCGGCCGGGTCCTCGACCTCGTCGGCGCTCGCGTCGTCCGTGCCCTCCTCGGGCTCCGACGTCTCGGTCGCGCCGTCCTCGGCCGGCTCGGTGGTGTCCGCGTCCGCGGGCACGTCGAGGTCAGCCTCGGCGCCGTCGGCGTCGGGCTGGGTGGGGTCGACGTTCTCCGTCTGCTCCAGAGGATCCTGGGACACGAACGAACCTGCTTTCTGGCTTCGGATGGGGTGGTGCGGTCCGGGGCCGGGTGGGGCCGGCTCAGCCGTCCCCGAAGAGCCAGAAGGCTCCGAGACCGAGGACGTAGTCGAGCGCGGTCACGAACAGCATCGCGATCGTGACGAACACGATGACGACGATGGTGTAGTTGATCAGCTCCGAACGGGTCGGGGTGACGACCTTCCGGAGCTCACCGACCACCTGGCGGACGAAAAGAGCGATCCGGGCGAAGACGTTGCGACGCTCCTTGCCCGAACCGGCGTCGTGGGTCCTGCTGGCCTCAGCCGGCAACTCGCTCACTTCGACCTACCCCGTTTCGCGATCACACCGCAGCCACGCCGCCTGCCGACGACGCACCCACGGCACAGACTCCTGGCGTTCCGGGTCACGCGTGCACGTGGCCCCGCTGCGCGGCCCCGCGGGGGATCACGCTGGCAGGGTAGACAGGACTCGAACCTGCAACCTGCGGTTTTGGAGACCGCTGCGCTACCAATTGCGCCACTACCCTTCGTGCTCGACGACACCTGGTCGGCACCCGCGAGGGCGCGATCCAGCATGGTGATCGTCAACCACCGAGGGACTACTGTACGCGACGCGAGAGGCTGGGTCGAACCACGCCCGTCCACCGATCGGTGGACGCACCGGTCCGCCGACCGGTCGTCCCGCGTCGGGACGTCCGCCAGCAGCCTGGACGGATGACGAGCACCGCATCCTCGACCAGCGCCCGCCGGGCGTCGGAGCCCTCGGCCGGCCTCGCCGTCCTCGCCACCGGTCTGCGCAAACGGTACGGCACGCGACAGGCCCTGGCCGGGGTCGACCTGCACGTCGACCGGGGCGAGCTCGTCGCCCTGCTCGGCCCCAACGGTTCGGGCAAGACCACGACGATCGAGATCCTCGAAGGGTTCCGCACCCCCGACTCCGGGACGGTCCGGGTGCTCGGCGAGGACCCCGCGACGGCCGGACGCCGATGGCGGTCGCGGCTCGGCGTGGTCGGGCAGGACTCGGACGACCGGGCCGAGGTGACGGTCTCGGAGGCCGTACGGGACACCGCACGCTGCTACCCCGACCCGGTCGACCCCGACGGGGTGATCGACGCCGTGGGCCTGCGTCAGCAGGCCGACGTCAGGGTGCGGCGCCTGTCCGGCGGGCAACGGCGGCGGCTCGACGTCGCCCGCGGGATCGTGGGACGGCCCGAGCTGCTGTTCTTCGACGAGCCGACCACGGGGTGGGACCTCCGGGCACGACACGACTTCCGGGATCTGTGCAGGCGGCTGCGTGCCGCCGGGACCACGATCCTGCTGACCACCCACGACCTGCACGAGGCCGCCGCCCTGGCCGACCGGGTCGTCGTGATGCTCGGCGGGCGGGTCCTCGCGGAGGGGACTCCGGACACGCTGGGCGGCCAGGACGCCAGGACCCCCGTGGTGGGGTGGACGGTCGACGGCGTCGAGCACGGGCGCCGGACACCCGCCCCGACCGCCCTCGTGTCCCGGCTCGCCGCGGCCGTCGGTCACGGCGGGGAGATCCCGGACCTGTGCGTCACGCGTCCCGGCCTCGAGGACGTCTACCTGGCGCTCGTCGGGCCGGAGGACGTCCGATGACCACGACCGGACGGACCGTCGGCAAGCAACCGGTGCCGCCCCTGCCCGGGACCGCACGGCTGGCGCTGGTCCGCGGCGCCGTCGAGCTCCGCCAGTTCTGGCGAGAGCGCGACGCCGTGGTCTTCGTCTTCGCCTACCCCGTGGCGATGCTCGCCGTCTTCTGCACGGTGTTCGAGGGGACGGAGCAGGGCGACAGAGGCGTCGCGGTCGACTACGCGCAGTACTTCCTGCCCGGGATGATCGCCACCGGGATCATGCTGACGAGCTTCCAGGCGCTGGCGACGTCGATCGCCGTCGAGCGTGACGACGGAACGTTGCGCCGGCTCCGCGGAACCCCTCTCCCCGCGGCGTCGTACCTCGGCGGCAAGGTGGTGCTGACCCTGGTGACGTCGACCCTCCAGACCACCCTGCTGCTGGGCGTGGCAGCCGTCGTCCACGACGTGGCGATGCCGTCCGAGGTCTCGCGCTGGGCGACGTTCGCGGTGGTCTACGTGCTGGGGGCGGCGACCGGTGCCGCGTGCGGCGTCGCCTTCGCGTCCCTGCCGCGGTCGGGCCGGTCCGCGAGCACCGTGGTGATACCGGTCGCGGTCGTGCTGCAGCTCGTCTCGGGGGTCTTCCTGCCGTTCTTCGCCCTGCCGGGCTGGATCCAGGCGCTCGCGTCGGTGTTCCCCCTCAAGTGGCTGGCACAGGGCATGCGGGCGGTCTTCCTACCGGACGCCGCAGCCGCGTGGGAGACCGGAGGAAGCTGGCAGGTCGGGACGGTCGCTGCTGTACTGAGCGCATGGCTGGTCCTGTCGGTGGCGGTCGCGGTGCGCACGTTCCGGTGGCGACGCCGTGACGACGGCTGACCCGGCGTCCGGCCGGTCCCTCGAGGGCGCGCGGGTCGCACCCCCGGAGGAGGTCGACGACTGGGAACGCCAGGTGGTCTGGTGGGACGCCGTCTTCGTCGCGCTCGTCGTCCTGACCGCCGTCGCGCTGCCGCTCGGCGGCCAGTCGGGACGTCAGCTGTGGGTGGCCTACGCCGCCATGGCGGTCGTTCTCGTCGCCTACGCGGCCCTCGGGGCGCCGGCCGCCCGCTCGGGCGACCGGGGCCGGTCCGTCGCCTACGTCGTGGTGCTGATCGTCGCCACCACGGTGGCCGTGTCCCAGGGCGGTCTGGCGACGTTCCTGCTCCTCGGGGCGTTCGCCCAGCTCTGGTTGTTCCTCCAGACCCGCCGCGAGGCGGTCCTCGCCTCCGCGGTGCTGACGGTGGCGGCGACCGCCGCCCTCGCCTCCGTGGACGGGTTCTCGGCGGGGAGCCTGCGCTCCGCGGCACCGCAGATGGCGATCGCCCTCGGCTTCGCCCTCGCGCTGGGGCTGTGGACCGCGACGTGGATGCGGCGCTCCGAGGAGCGCGCCCGCCTCCTGCGCACGCTGCGGGCGACGCAGGACGAGCTCGCGCGCACCCATCACGCCGCGGGTGTCACCGCGGAACGGGAACGCGTGGCCCGCGAGATCCACGACACGCTCGCCCAGGGGTTCATCAGCGTCGTGACGCAGGCACAGGCCGCCGCAGCCGCGCTCGACCGGGGCGAGGTGGCCGCGGCGCACCGGCGGCTCACCGTCGTGGAGACCACCGCGCGCGACAACCTCGCCGAGGCGCGTGGGCTGGTGGCGGCCTTCTCCCCCGCCCCGCTGCAGGAGGGTTCCCTGGACGAGGCGCTGCGACGTGTGGCCGACCGGTTCGTGGCGGAGACGGGCACGGCCGCACGCGTCGACGTCGGCGACCGGTCCGACGGCGGTGCGGGAGCGAGCCCCACGGCGGACGTCGTGCTGCTGCGGGCCGCCCAGGAGGCGCTCGCGAACGTGCGTCGGCACGCGGGGGCGACCGCCGTGACCCTCCGGCTGTCCCGCCGTGCGGACGGCGTCGAGCTCGAGGTCTGCGACGACGGCCGCGGGCTGCCGGAGCCGGTCGTCGAGGGGTTCGGGCTGGCCGGCATGCGCGAGCGTGCGGCCGCCGCGGGCGGGAGCCTCGAGCTCGGGACCGGCGCCGCCGGCGGGGCGCGCGTGCTGGTCCGGCTCCCCGGGAGTACGGCGTGACCGGGGTCCGGGTGGTCGTCGCCGACGACCACCCGGTGGTGCGCTCGGGGATCCTCGGCATGCTGGCCGGGGTGCCGGGCCTCGAGGTGGTCGGAGAGGCCGCCGACGGCGAGCGGGCCGTCGCGCTCGCCCGGGACCTGTCCCCCGACGTCGTCCTGATGGACCTGCGGATGCCGGTGCTCGACGGCGTCGGCGCCACCGCGCAGATCGCGGGGCCGGGGCCCGGGCGCCCTCGGGTCGTGGTGCTCACCACCTACGACACCGACGGCGACATCCTGCGGGCCGTCGAGGCCGGGGCGACCGGCTACCTCCTCAAGGACGCCACCCGCGCCGAGCTGGTCGCCGGCGTACGAGCCGCCGCACGCGGGGAGACCGTCCTGGCGCCGTCGGTGGCGACCCGGCTGGTGTCCTCCGTGCGCATCGCCGGGGAGCGGCCGACCCCCCGCGAGGCCGAGGTGCTGCGGCTCGTGGAGCGCGGGGCGTCGAACGCCGCGGTCGGCCGCGAGCTGTTCATCGCCGAGGCGACCGTCAAGACGCACCTGCTGCGGGCCTTCGCCAAGCTGGGGGTCGACGACCGCACGGCGGCCGTCACCGTGGCACGGCAGCGCGGCTGGCTCGGCTGAGGGGTGCCACACTGTGCAGGGTGCGTGACCTGGCAGACCTCCCCAAGGCCCACCTGCACCTGCACTTCACCGGATCGCTGCGGGTGTCCTCCCTGCGCGACCTCTCGGCCGCCTACGGCGTCCGGCTGCCGTCGGCGCTGACCGACGGGGTCGCGCTGCGTGTCCCGGCGACGGAACGCGGATGGTTCCGGTTCCAGCGCCTGTACGACGCCGCCCGCCACTGCGTGCGGTCCGAGGCCGACATGCGCCGTCTCGTCGACGAGGCCGCCGCCGACGACGCCGCGGAGGGTTCCGGACGCCTGGAGCTGCAGGTCGACCCGACCTCCTACGCGCCCTTCGTGGGCGGCATCACCCCGGCGGTGGAGATCGTCCTGGACGAGGCCAGGGCCGCGAGCGCCCGGCACGGGCTGGAGGTCGCCGTCGTCGTGGCGACCTCCCGGATGAAGCACCCGCTGGACGCCCGGACCCTCGCGCGGCTCGCCGCCCGGTACGCCGGCGAGGGCCCCGGGGAGGTGGTCGGCTTCGGGCTGAGCAACGACGAGCGCCGCGGCGACACCGGCGACTTCGCCCGGGCGTTCGCCATCGCCCGGCGCGCGGGGCTCGCCTCGGTGCCGCACGGCGGCGAGCTGCTCGGTCCGGCGCACGTGCGCGAGGTCGTGGGGGCCCTGGCACCGGACCGTCTCGGGCACGGCGTGCGGTCCATCGAGGACCCGGCGCTCCTGGGCTCGCTCGTGGAGTCGGGGGTGGCCCTGGAGGTCTGCCCGGCGTCCAACGTGTCCCTCGGCGTGTACGAGCACGACGAGGACGTACCCCTGCGCCAGCTCGTGGACGCGGGAGCGCAGGTGGCGCTCGGCGCCGACGACCCGCTGCTGTTCGGATCCCGCCTGCTGGACCAGTACGAGACCGCCCGCACCGTGCACGGGTTCTCCGACCCCGAGCTGGCCGAGCTCGCCCGGTCCTCGATCCGGGCCTCCCGCGCGACGGAGGGCACCAAGAAGCGTCTGCTGGACGGCGTGGACGACTGGCTGACCACCTGAGACGCCCGTCCGCAGGTCACGGGACGGTGTCGATCGGGTGCCGGTCGGTCGCGTCGGCTCGCCGCCCCGCACCGGACGGTGCACGGTAGGAGTCCACGGCCGGTCCCCCACCACTGGCCGCCGGACCGGGAGAGGTGGCGGCATGGTCTCGACGCACGCGGTGCGACGTCGCCGGGGCGCCGTGGCGACGGCGGTCGCCGTGATGCTGCTCCTGCCCGGGTGCGCGACGCTGTCCGAGCTCACGGCGGCGGACCAGCAGCCGGCCTCCTCCCCGTCGGCCGGGGTGCTGCCGTCGCCGATCGACCCCGGACCGTCGCAGCGGCCGGCCGGGTCCGCGCAGGAGGCGGCCCTCCCGACGCCGCCGCCGGACCCGACGCCCTCCGCCCCGCCGCCCCCGACGAGCCCGGCACCGTCCGCACCCGCTCCCTCCGCCACGCCGGAGCAGGAGGTGCCGGACGCGGAGCAGGACGAGCAGCAGGGGACGCCGAAGGAGGAGAAGAAGAAGGAACCCGCGGTCGAGGAGACCCGGGAGACCGAGGAACCGCCCGCGCCGGAGCCGCAGTACCTGGAGGTCGGCTCCAGCGGCCCCGCCGTGCGCGACCTGCAGGAGCGCCTCGTCGAGCTCGGGTACTTCCTCCCGGCCGTCGACGGGGAGTTCGGCCCCCAGACCCAGCAGGCCGTCTGGGCGCTGCAGAAGGCCGGCGGACTGTCACGCGACGCCGTGGTCGGCCCGCGGACGCGGGCGGCGCTCGCCGACGGTGTCCGCCCGGCCCCGGTGTCCTCCGCGGGCAAGGTCGTCGAGATCGACCTGGACCGCCAGCTGCTGCTGGCCGTGCAGGACGGCAAGGTGGTGCGCACGTTCAACGCCTCGTCCGGCAACGGGGAGACGTTCGAGGCGAAGGGGCGCTCGTACCGGGCGCGCACCCCCACCGGCACGTACGCCGTCTACATGGAGCGCGACTACCTGCACGAGTCCACGCTCGAGCTCGGGGCGATGTACCGGCCGAAGTACTTCACCGGGGGCATCGCCGTGCACGGTTCACCCTCGATCCCGCCGTGGCCGGCCTCGCACGGGTGCATCCGGGTGTCGAACTCGGCGATGAACTGGCTGTGGGACGCGTGGGGCGTCCCGCGGGGCACGACCGTCGTCGTGCACTGACCCCCGCGTCCGCAGGAGGTCAGAGGGCGAGGCCGACCAGGACCGGTTCCGGCTCCAGCTCGATCCCGAACTCGTCGCGCACGCCGTCACGCACGGCGCGGGCGAGGGACACGACGTCCTGCGCCGTCGCGCCCCCACGGTTGGTCAGCGCCAGCGTGTGCCGCGTCGACAGCCGCGCCGGGGAGTGCTCGCCGGCCAGCCCGAAGCCCTTGGTGAACCCGGCGTGCTCGATCAGCCACGCCGCCGAGGTCTTGACCCAGCGCGGGTCGATCTCGTCGGCGGCCGTGCCGGGCGTCACGGTGCGCACGGGGAAGCGCGGGGCGTCGGCGGGGAGGTCCTCGGCCGCCGACGCGGGCACGATCGGGTTGGTGAAGAACGACCCGGCCGACCAGCGGTCGTGGTCCGGCGTCGGGGCGCCGCCCACGCCGTCGAGCAGCATGCCCTTGCCGGCGCGCAGCTCGAGGACCGCCTCGCGCACCGCGGTCGACGGCGCGCGCTGCCCGACCTCGACGCCCAGCCGCTTCGCCAGCTCGGCGTACCCGATCGGGGCCGAGAGCGATCCGAGGCGCATCTGCAGCCGGACGTCGAGGACGACGTACCGCGGCGTCGGGTACCAGAGGTCCTCGCCCGGGGCGCGTTCGCCCCGCATGGTGCGCTTGAGCAGGCTCGTGCGGTAGCCGAAGCCCAGCTCGCTGAGGGTCAGGGTGCGCCGCTCTCCCGCGGCGCGGTCCCAGACCCGCACCGCCGCCACGACCCCGGAGACCTCCTGCCCGTAGGCGCCGATGTTCTGCACGGGTGCGGCGCCCAGGGTCCCGGGGATCCCGGACAGCGCCTCGACGCCCACCCACTCGTTGGCGACGGCCTGGGCGACGAAGGTGTCCCAGTCCTGCCCGGCCGGGAGGGTCAGCGTCGCTCCGCCGCACGCGCCCTCGTCGACGTCGCAGGAGGCCGACAGGTCCGCGTCCAGCCCCTGGCGGACGTCCCGCACGACGACACCGTCGAACCCCTCGTCCGAGACGAGCAGGTTGGACCCCCCGCCGACGACGAGCAGCGGCGCCTCGGCCTCGTCGGCCGTCCGGACCGCGTCGATGAGCTCGGCCTCGCTGGTGACCTCGACGTACCGGTCCACGGGCCCGCCGACGCGCAGCGTCGTGAGGTCGGACAGGTTGGGGGCGGCGTCCGGGCCGAGGGCGGTGGGGGTCGCGCCGCCAGGGCGCGCGGCGGTCTGGCTCACGGGTCCAGCGTAGACGCGCGCTCGGGGGGTCGTGCCGCACCGGCCGCGAACAGGCCGACCACGACCGGCACCGCCAGCACCAGCAGCGCGAGCCGGTAGCCCGTGTAGTGGGCGAGGAAGCCGATGAGCGCGGGGCCGACGAAGAAGGCGGCGTAGCCGATCGTCGCGACCACCGAGACGCGCAGCGCCGCCCGCGAGGGCTCGTCGGCCGCCGCGGACATGCCCATCGGGAACCCGAGCCCGGTGCCGACGCCCCACAGGAACACGCCGGCGAGCGCGAGCGGCAGGGACGGCAGCAGGGCGAAGAGCGAGACCCCGGCCAGCGCCGCGAGACCGCCGCCGCGCAGCACCGCCACGCGTCCGAAGCGGTCGATGATCTGGGTGCCCACCAGCCGGGTGACGGTCATGGCGACGAGGAACACCGCCAGCGCCAGCGCCCCGACGCCTCCGCCGGTGTCGAACCCGTCGACGGTCGCCAGGCTGACCCAGTCGTTGGCGGCACCCTCGGTGAGGGCCGCCGCGAGCACGACGAGCCCGATGAGCAGGGTGCGCGGCTCGCGCCAGGTCGCCAGGGTGTCCCGGACGGAGTGCCCGCGGGCCGGCTCGACGGCGGTGGCGGGGTCGGCCGCGGCGTCCAGGCCGCCGGGGTCCGTCCCGTCGGCCCCGGGGTCACGGGCCGGCAGGAAGGCACGCACGCACAGCGCCACGGCGACGGCCTGCAGCACGACGACGGTGACCAGGTGCGCGGTGAGGGGGACCCGCGCCCAGGCCGCGAGCGCCCCGGCGCCCGCGCCGGCCACCGTGCCGAAGGAGAAGGCGGCGTGGAACCGGGGCATGATCGCCTTGCCGAGGCGTTGCTCGACGACGGCGCCCTCGAGGTTCATCGCGGCGTCCCACACGCCCATGCCCGTGCCGGCGACGAACAGTCCGACCCGGACCAGCCAGGGCAGCCCCGCGTCGATGGCGAGGGTGGCGAGGGTGAAGCCGACGGCCGACAGCACCGCGAAGCCCAGGACGGTCCGCGCGGCGCCGAGCCGCGAGGTGATCATCCCGGACAGCGGCAGGGCGCAGATCGACCCGAGCGAGGCCGTGAGCAGCAGGACGCCCATCTGGGCCTCGGAGAAGTCGAGCCCGTCACGGACGGCGGGGATGCGCGAGGCCCAGGTGGCCATACCGAACCCGGCGGCCACGAAGACCCCGTAGACCGCCACGACGGCGGCACGGAGCGGGCGCGGGGCGACACCGGTGGGGACGGAGGTGCTCACCTCTCGACGATCCCCGATGGCACCGGCGCGGTCAAATCGATTCGACATGCGCTCACGGGTAGGCTGGCGCCACTCGTCGGGCCGCAGGAGGAGAGGCATGGGCCGCCGCACACCGAGCAACAGACCGACGCTCGCCCGCGTCGCCGAACGCGCCGGCGTCTCCGTCTCCACCGCCTCCCTCGCCTTCTCCGGGTCGGGGCCGATCACCCCGGAGACCCGGGACAAGGTCTTCGCCGCGGCCACCGACCTCGGCTACACCGGCCCGAACCCCCTGGGCCGCCAGCTGCGCCGCGGGCGGTCCGGCATCATCGGCGTCGTCATCGGCGACCACCCGCGCCGCGCGTTCCGCGACCCGGTCGCGGTCCAGGTGCTCGACGGCCTGGTCGACGCCCTCGGCACCGAGAAGCTCGGCGTCCTGCTCATCCCCGGCGTCGACGGGGGCGAGGACGCCGTCGACCCGTTGATCGAGACCGCGGCGATGGACGTCGCCGTGCTCGTGTGGGGCGTGCTGACCAAGGACCCGACCCTGGCCGCCCTGCAACGCCGCGACGTGCCCGTCGTCGTCGGGGAGGGACGAGCCGTCGAGGGGGCTCCCCTCGTCGCGCTCGAGGACCGGGCCGGCGCCGCCGAAGCGGTGCGCCACCTGGTCGAGCTGGGACACACGCGGATCGCCGAGATCTCCCTGCCGTTCGGGCGCGGGGAACGCTCGGGTCCGGTCGACGCCGACCGGATCGGCCGGGCCGACCGGACCCCGACCGTGCACCGCATGGCCGGGATCCGGGACGTCGTCGAACCCGTCATCACCTGGGAGACGCCGGCCTCCCTGGTGGAGCACGGGCGGGACGCGGCCACCGAGATCCTCGGCACCTGGGTGCCGGCCTCGGAGCGGCCGACCGCGATCGTCGCCCACTCCGACCTGCTGGCCGCGGGTGCCGTCATCGCGGCCCGCGAGCTCGGCCTGCGCATCCCCGAGGACGTCTCCGTCGCCGGGTTCGACGGCCTCGACCTGCCGTGGCTGTCCCCCGACGTGCTGACCAGCGTCCACCAGCCGCTGCGCGAGAAGGGCACCCGGCTCGGCCAGGCCGCGATCGGCCTCCTCGCCGGGGAGGAGCCGACGTCGGTCTCCCTGCCGGTCGGGCTCGTGCCCGGCACGACGACCGGCCCGGCACCCGTCGGCTAGCGCCCCCGCCGCCGGCTAGCGCGGCGGCATCACCGGCGTCGGCAGGTAGACCTCTCCCCCGGCCGCCCGGAACTCGGCCGACTTCGCGGCCATCCCCGCCTCGGCGGCCGCGACCCGCTCCTGCTGCGCGGCGGCGTCGCCGAACTCGTCGCGGATGTCCTGCGAGATCCGCATCGAGCAGAACTTCGGGCCGCACATGGAGCAGAAGTGCGCCGTCTTGGCGGCCTCGGCCGGCAGCGTCTCGTCGTGGTAGGACTCGGCCAGCTCGGGGTCGAGCGACAGGTTGAACTGGTCCCGCCAGCGGAACTCGAACCGCGCCTTGCTCAGGGCGTCGTCACGCGCCGTCGCGCCGGGGTGCCCCTTGGCGACGTCGGCGGCGTGCGCGGCGATCTTGTAGGTGACCACGCCGGTGCGCACGTCGTCCCGGTTCGGCAGGCCGAGGTGCTCCTTGGGCGTGACGTAGCAGAGCATCGCCGTGCCGTAGCGCGCGATCTCCGTCGCGCCGATGGCCGAGGTGATGTGGTCGTAGCCCGGCGCGATGTCGGTGACCAGGGGGCCGAGCGTGTAGAACGGGGCGCCGTCGCACAGCTCCTGCTGCCGCTCGACGTTCTCGCGCACGAGGTGCAGCGGCACGTGCCCCGGCCCCTCGACCATCACCTGCACGTCGTGCTCCCACGCGCGCCTGGTCAGCTCGGCCAGGGTGTCGAGCTCGGCGAACTGGGCGGCGTCGTTCGCGTCCGCGATCGACCCGGGCCGCAGCCCGTCGCCGAGGGAGAACGCGACGTCGTACGCCGCGAAGATCTCGCACAGCTCGTCGAACCGCGTGTACAGGAAGTTCTCCTGATGGTGGGCCAGGCACCAGCCGGCCATGATCGACCCGCCGCGGGAGACGATGCCGGTCACCCGCTGCGCGGTCAGCGGCACGTACCGCAGCAGCACGCCCGCGTGCACCGTCATGTAGTCGACACCCTGCTCGCACTGCTCGACGACGGTGTCGCGGTAGACCTCCCAGGTCAGCCGCGAGGCGTCGCCGTCGACCTTCTCCAGGGCCTGGTAGATCGGCACCGTGCCGATGGGCACCGGGGCGTTGCGCAGCAGCCACTCCCGGGTCGTGTGGATGTCGTCGCCGGTGGACAGGTCCATCACCGTGTCGGCGCCCCACTTCGTGGCCCACTGCAGCTTCTCCACCTCCTCCGCGATCGAGGAGTGCACGGCGGAGTTGCCGATGTTGGCGTTGACCTTCACGGTGAACGCCTTGCCGATGATCATCGGCTCGGACTCGGGGTGGTTGACGTTGTTCGGGATGATCGCCCGCCCGGCGGCCACCTCCGAACGCACGAGCTCGACGTCGACCCCTTCGCGGATCGCGACGAAGCGCATCTCGGGGGTGATCTCGCCGCGGCGGGCGTACGCCATCTGGGTGATCCGGGCGCCGCCGGCGCTGCGGCGGGGCCGGCGGCGGGCACCCTGCCACTCGGCCGAGGCGGCCCCGCGGCGGGTGGCGCCGCGGCCGTCGTCGGCGAGGTCCCGGTCACGGCCGGTGTACTCCTCGGTGTCGCCGCGCTCGACGATCCACGCCGTGCGCAGCGCGGGGATGCCCCGGGTCGGGTCCCCGCCCGGGCCGTCCGTGCGGTAGACCCGCACCGGGGGGTTCGCCGACCCGTCGGGCGAGTCGGCCAGGGTGATCTCGGTGACCGGGACGGCGATCCCGGACTGGGGGTCGCGCTCGACGGCGAGCGCGCGTGACGGTGCGTCGTTCTGCATGTGTGCTCCTGCTTCCTACGCCGGCATGACCCGGTCAGGTTCGACGGTCCGGACGGCGACAGTCCGATCTCAGCCCTTGCCAGGGCTCCCGTGGGATCACGAGCAACGTAGCACGTCAGCGGTGTGCACTGCTGTGGGCATGGAATCGGGGGGGCGCCCCACCCGGGGGGGGCCCGCGGGACCAGCCCCCCCCGACCGGGGGGGGGGGGGGGGGGGGGGGGGCGCCCCCCCCCCCCCCCCC
>NZ_JAUQYQ010000001.1:0-900202 GCF_030588085.1 Isoptericola sp. b408 | reverse complement strand
CCCGCGCGGGGTGTGCGCGGGTGTGGCCGTGGGCCGGGCCGCCCCCCCTGGGGGGCGGCCCCCCCGATTCCATGCCCACAGCGAAAGGGGCGGGGTGCGGGGGTGCGGTCAGACCCCCAGGCCGCCCACCTGCAGCGGGTTCACGCCCTCCGCCGCCATGACGTACCAGGAGGTCGCGCCGGTGTGCTGGATCTGGAAGTAGCCGAACCCGAAGCCGGTGTCGATGAGGCTCGAGGCCGCCACGACGCCACCGCGGTCGGGCAGCGGGTCGCCGCCGACGGTCTGGCCGGCGCCGACCAGGTTCTGCGCGACCCGGATCTCGTCCAGCAGGTCGTCCGCCCGCCCCGAGTCCCGGGTCCCGCGGCCACGGTCGGCCATGGCGCAGGCGAGCTGGCCCGTGCCCTCGAGCCACACACCCTGCTGGTGCACGGGGAGCCCGTTGTACGACGCCGTGGACACCAGGCTCGCGCTGGAGAACGTCACACCGGAGATCGTGACGTCGCCCGGCAGCTGGGAGTTGCCCTCGCCCGCGACGTCGCGGGTGGCGAGGTCGTCGGCGGCCCAGTCCACGGAGCGGGCGTACCGCTCGGCCTGCAGCGCCAGCCATCCCCAGGTCGCCGGGTCGAGCGGCAGCGGGTCGCGGTTGATCTCCACGCCGTCGTTCGTGCCCGTGTAGAAGAAGCCGCCCTGGCGGTCCCACATGATGTCGACGAACGCGCGGGCGTGCTCCTGCGCACGGCGCCAGCGGTCGCCGCCCTCGAGGGCCTCGAGCTGGCGGAAGAACGCGACGCAGTCGATGTTGTGCTCCGTCGACCCGTTGGGGATCGGGTTGTTGCCGCCGTCGACGCCGAAGGAGAAGCCGCCGAGCGGACGCTCGGACCACGTGTTGTCGAGGATCCACTCACCGATGCGGACCGCACCGTCGAGGTACCGGCCGTCACCGGTGGCGCTGTAGGTGTGCAGCAGGGCGATGCCCGGCCAGGCCATGTCGCCCACGGCGGTGCCGAGGAAACCGAACTGCCAGCCGATGTTGGCGGTGCCGTCGGGGAGCTCGAGCCCGTAGGGCTGCGGCGTGCCGTCGTAGAAGGTGTACGGGCCGGTGTTGTAGCCCTGGCGCAGGCGGCCGTCGTCGTAGGTGGGGTCGTTCTGCTGGGCGAAGAGCAGGCCGTCGGCCAGGGTGGTGGCACGGCCCACGTGGCCGCCGGCCAGCGAGGCGCAGATCGTCAGCGCGACGTCGTACACGAACGCCGTGGAGAACAGACCGAGCTGGTCGGCGTAGGACTGGGCCATGCGCGGCCCGCTGTTGACCTCGGGGTAGGCGTCGGTCATCGCGCCGAGGAACGCGTGCGCCCGCTCGAGGGAGTCGGCGCTCGACGTCGAGCCCGCGACCCCGCCGCGAGTCGCGGGGGACGCCCAGGCCTGCATCCCGGCGGCCAGGGTTGCCGCACCGGCCGCACCGGCGATGAGGACGCCGCGGCGGGACACCGCCGCGGTGAGGGGTGACGTGCTGGGACCAGGCATGAGCATCTCCTTCGACGAAAGCCCCCGACGTTGGGAGCGCTACCAAGCGTAGATTACTCGTGTCACTTTCGACTGGGAAGGGTTGTGATCACGCCGTGATCTGCCGACCGGGGTCGGCTCAGGAGAGGCGGACGACGACCTGCGTGCGACCGAGGACCTTGACGCCCTCGTGCGTGACCGTCAGGTCGATCCGGGCGGTGCCGGCGTCCGCGTCGGTCGCGCCGACCGTGGCGACGACCTCCACGGCGGCTGCCCCGCGGGCCGGCACCGGAACGGGTTTGGTGAAGCGGGTGCCGTAGCGCACGATCGCGCCGGGGTCGCCGGCCCAGTCGGTCACCACGTCGACCACGGTGCCCATGGTGCACATGCCGTGCGCGATGACGCCGGGCAGCCCCACCTCGGTGGCGAACTGCTCGTCCCAGTGGATCGGGTTGAAGTCCCCGCTGGCACCGGCGTACCGGACCAGGGTGGCGCGGTCGATCTCGACCGTGCGGGTGGCGACGACGTCGCCGACCGTGAGGTCCGCGAGCTGCGGGCGGGCCATCAGGAGTCCTCCCCGCGCACGACGAGGCTGGAGGTGACGGTCGCGACGTGCTCGCCGGGTGCGCCCTCGTCGGCGGCGGCGAACAGCTCGCACCGCGTGGTCACCATGGAGATGCCGGCGCGCTGCGTGACGGAGTCGACGTGCAGGACGGCCGCGATCTCGTCCCCCGCCACGATCGGGCGGTCGTAGGTGAAGGTCTCGTCCGCGTGCACGACGCGGGAGAAGTCGATGCCGGCCTCGGGGTCGGCGACGTACTGCTGCTCGGCCCGCTGGGCGACCACGACGGCGAACGTCGGGGGCGCGACCAGGTCCGGATAGCCGAGACCCCGCGCCGCCACGAGGTCGTGGTGCGCGGGGTGGGAGGCTCCGACGGCGACGGCGAACTCGCGGATCTTCTCGCGGCCGACCGAGTACGGCTCGGTGGCCGGGTACTCACGGCCTGCGAAGTCCGGGTTCGCCACGTCGGGACGTCTCTCTCGAGACGGGTTCAGCGGGTCTCGCGGTGCGCGGTGTGCTTGCCGCAGCGCGGGCAGAACTTCGCCATCTCGAGGCGGTCCGGGTTGTTCCGGCGGTTCTTCTTCGTGATGTAGTTCCGCTCCTTGCAGTCCACGCAGGCCAGCGTGATCTTCGGGCGGACGTCAGCGCTCTTGGCAGCCATGGGTCTTCACCTCTCGCGCCCCCGGAAGGCGCTACGTGCGTCAAGGATGTGGTCCGACGCCGGCCGTCGGACCGCGTGTTGTGTGTTGGTAGCGAGGGCGGGGCTCGAACCCGCGACCTCACGATTATGAGTCGTGCGCTCTGACCAGCTGAGCTACCCCGCCGCGCGTGACCACGCGGGACCGTCGGACCGATGGTTCGGACGACGATCCCGCGCTCGTCACACAGAGCCCCGAAAGGGAATCGAACCCTTGACCTTCTCCTTACCATGGAGATGCTCTACCGACTGAGCTATCGGGGCGCGAGGAAGACTCTACACGGCTCCGTGGGCCCGGACGAAATCCGGTCCGCGGTACCGCACGGGCGTCTCCCCCGAGCGATGGAAGAACCTCACCAGGGGTGAGGTCGATCCTCGCGGTGGCAGGTGAGGGATTCGAACCCCCGAAGTCGATGACGGCTGATTTACAGTCAGCTCCCTTTGGCCGCTCGGGCAACCTGCCGGGCGAGTTCGCGGACGAACTCGCGGAGACAACCATAGCGGTCCGACGGCCCGGGTGGAAATCCGCTCGACGTGGCCCTGGTCACCCTGCGGGCCAGGCCCGTCACGGCGGTCTACTCTCGGGTGGTGACACCTCCTGCCGCGCAGGATCGCTGGGGGCTCCCGCTCGGGTTCTCCGCCTTCCTGATCTGGGGCGCGATGCCCCTGTTCTTCCCCCTGCTCGAGCCGGCCGGCCCACTCGAGATCATCGCGCACCGGATCGTCTGGTCGCTCGTCTTCTGCATCGTGCTGCTCGCCGCGACCCGGTCCCTGCACTCGTTCGTCGACGTCCTGCACCGGCCTCGCACGATGGCCCTCCTCGCCGTCGCGTCGGTGCTGATCATCGTCAACTGGACCACCTACGTCTACGCGGTCCTGACCCAGCACGTCCTGGACGCGGCGCTCGGCTACTTCATCAACCCCCTGCTCACGGTCGCGCTCGGCGTCGTCGTCCTGCGCGAGCGGCTGCGCGTCGCGCAGTGGGTCGCGCTCGGGCTCGGCGCGGTCGCGGTGGTCGTGCTGTCGACCGGCGTCGGCGGCATCCCCTGGATCTCGCTGGTCCTGGCCGGCGCCTTCGGCCTGTACTCGCTGGTGAAGAACCGTGTGGGCCGCGGGGTCGGAGCCCTGCCGGGACTGGCCGCGGAGACCGCCGTCGCCACGCCGTTCGCCCTCGCGTACCTGTTCTGGCTGGCGGCGATCGGCGCCGGGACCTTCAGCACCCAGGGCGTCGGCCACGCGCTGCTGCTCGCCTCGTGCGGCGTGGTGACGGGCCTGCCCCTGCTGCTCTTCTCCGCGGCCGCCCGGCGGCTGCCCCTGTCCGTGGTCGGGATGCTGCAGTACCTGACGCCGTTCCTGCAGTTCCTGCTGGGCCTGCTGCTCTTCGGCGAGCAGATGCCGCCCACCCGCTGGGCGGGCTTCGTGCTCGTCTGGGTGGCCCTGGTGGTGCTCACCGTGGACGGTCTGCGGCAGTCCCGTGCGACCCGCCTGGCCGCCGCCGCACCGGCTACCGTGGACACCGAACCCTGACCCACGCACGCAAGGAGCACACCCGTGGCCGACTCGTCCTTCGACATCGTCTCCAAGGTGGACCGCCAGGAGGTCGACAACGCCCTCAACCAGGCGGCCAAGGAGATCAACCAGCGCTACGACTTCCGCGGGGTCGGTGCCTCCATCGCCTGGAGCGGTGAGTCGATCGTCATCACGGCCAACAGCGCCGAACGGGTCAACGCGGCACTGGACGTGTTCCAGACCAAGCTCATCAAGCGCGGCGTCTCGCTGAAGGCGATCGACACCGGCGAGGGCGAGCCGCAGGCCTCGGGCAAGGAGTACCGCCTCGTCGCCTCCCTCAAGGAGGGGCTGAGCAGCGAGAACGCGAAGAAGATCACGAAGCTGATCCGGGACGAGGGCCCCAAGGGCGTCAAGACGCAGATCACCGGCGACGAGGTGCGCGTGACCTCCAAGAAGCGCGACGACCTGCAGGACGTCATCGCGATGCTCAAGTCCGCCGACCTCGACGTCGCGCTGCAGTTCACGAACTACCGGTGACCACCACGGCGCCGCTCCCCCGCCTGGTCGCCACCGACCTGGACGGCACCCTCCTGCGCCCGGACGGCACCGTCTCGGAGCGCACGCGGGCGGCCCTGCGGGCCGTCGAGGACGCCGGTGTCGAGGTGCTCTTCGTCACCGCACGTCCGCCGCGCTGGCTGGACGGGCTCGCCGACTGCGTGGGCGGGCACGGCCGGGTCGTGTGCCTGGGCGGGGCCGCCGTGTGGGACCTGGCCACGGGGACGGCGGAGGAGGTCCACGGGTTCGAGGACGACACGCTGCGCACGATCGTCGGCGACCTGCGCGACGCCGTCCAGGACGTCGCGCTCGCCCTCGAACGCCACGACGGACCGACGTTCGACCCCTGGTTCCCCCGCGGCGAGCCCGGGCTGCCCGACGCCGTGCGCGCCGTCCCCGTCGAGCGAACGCTGGACCCCGCCGCGGTGCGGACCGGTCGTCCGGCACCGGTGGGCAAGCTGCTCGCCGTCCGGCCCGGTCCGGGGCGTTCCACCCGACCTGGCGACGTGCAGCGTGGTGACGTGGGCGACGCGGACCAGGAGGAGTTCTTCGCCACGGTCCGGTCCGTCGTCGGGCAGCGCGCGCACCTCGCCTTCTCCGGCGCGGCCGGGCTCGCCGAGCTGCTGGCCCCGGAGGTGACCAAGGACGGCGCGCTGGCGCGCTGGTGCGCCCGGCTCGGCATCGACGCCGAGGACGTGTGGGCCTTCGGCGACATGCCGAACGACCTGGCGATGCTGCGCTGGGCGGGGCGCGGGCACGCCGTCGCCGACGCGCACCCGGACCTGCTGGCGGGCGCGGACGTCGTCGTGGGCAGCGCCGAGGACGACGGCGTCGCCGCCACGCTCGAGGCGGCCCTCCGCTCCGTGTGACGTCAGCCCGATCGCGTCCCCACCCCGGCGCCGTCGGCCCGGAGCCGGGAGACCTCCTCGCGCAGTGCCCGGACCTCGGTGACCAGGCTCTCGACGTCCCCGCGGCGCGCCCAGAGGTCGTCGGTGGCGTCCCGGGGCTCGGTCCGGCTCTCCTCGGTGTCCGCCTCGACGTTCTGCACGAGCCACGAGGAGAGGGTCGCCGTGACCACGCCGAGCACCGCGATCCCGCCGAGCATCATGCCCACCGCCACGAAACGGCCCGTGACCGTGACCGGGTAGGTGTCGCCGTACCCCACGGTGGCCATCGTCACCAGGGCCCACCAGAACCCGTCCCCGACGTTCTGGATCGTGCTGCCCTCGGCGCCGCGCTCGGCCTCCGTCACAGCCAGGGACCCGGCCAGGACCAGCAGCGCGGATCCGGCGGCCGCGTAGAGCACCACGCGACCGCGCATCGCGCTGGCGCCGGCCCGGTTCAGCCGTTTGATCGCCTTGACGAGCAGCAGCAGCCGTAGGGGGCGCAGCACGGGGACGGCGACGATCGCCAGGTCGAGCAGGTTACGCCGGACGAACCGCCACCGCCGACGCGCGAGCAGCAGGCGACCGACGTAGTCGACGACGAACACGAACCAGGCCCCGAAGACCACGACGGAGCAGAGCTCGTGGACCGCGGCCGGCACGCCGGGCCAGACGATCGGGATGGCGTAGGCGACGAGGAACAGGCCGGCAGCCGCGATCAGCGGCCACTCCGTGCGCTGCTCCCAGGCAACGACACGGGGGTCCTCGTCGTGCTCGGGGGCCAGGGGGCGGGGCGGTGGGACGTCGGCGCTCATCGTCCGCCAGCGTAGCGAAGGCACCCAGGAGTCTCCTGGAGGCCAGGACCGCCCGGGTCAGTACCGCGTGATGCCGCCCGGGCCGAAGCCGTCGCCGGCCATCTTCTCCAGCCGGGCGATGCGCTCGTCCATCGGGGGGTGGGTGGCGAAGAGCTTCGCCATGCCGCCGCCGCGGAACGGGTTCGCGAGCATCAGGTGCGAGACGTTCTCCAGGGACTGCGTCTGCGGCAGCGGGGCTGCCTTGGTGCCCTGCTCGAGCTTGCGCAGCGCCGAGGCGAGCGCGAGCGGGTCACCGGTGAGCTTGGCACCGTCCTCGTCGGCGTCGTACTCGCGGGTGCGCGAGATCGCCATCTGGATCAGCATCGCGGCGAACGGGGCGAGGATGGCCAGCGCCAGCGCGGCCAGCGGGTTGCCGCCCTCGCGCCGGTCTCCCCCGCCGAAGATCAGCAGGAACTGCGCCAGGGAGGTGATGACACCGGCCAGCGCCGAGGCGACCGAGGAGGTGAGGATGTCGCGGTTGTAGACGTGCATGAGCTCGTGGCCGAGCACGCCGCGCAGCTCGCGCTCGTCGAGGATGCGCAGGATCCCCTCGGTGCAGCACACGGCGGCGTTCTTCGGGTTGCGCCCGGTGGCGAACGCGTTGGGCGCCTGGGTGGGCGAGATGTACAGCCGGGGCATCGGCTGGCGGGCCACCGTGGACAGCTCGCGCACGATCCGGTACATCTCGGGGGCCTCGAGCTCGGTGACCGGGTAGGCGTGCATCGCCTTGATGGCGATCTTGTCCGAGTTCCAGTACCCGATGAACGTGCCGATGAGGCCGAACGCCATGAACAGGAACAGCATCCCCTGGCTGCCACGGAAGAACACCGCCCACAGGCCGAGCAGCACCGCCCACAGCACACCGAAGAGCAGCACGGTCTTCAGACCGTTGAAGTGGCGATGGCCCACCAGGTGACTCCTTCCTCCGACCGGCCGCACGGGTGCTGCGGCAGGATCCCACCGGGGCCTCGCGCGTCGATCAGGTGCCGCTCAGGAGTGGCGGCCCTTCGCGATGTCGATCATCTCCTCGCGGGGCACGACCTTGACGCGCTCCCGGCCGGCCGTCTCCCCGAGGGACAGCTCGTGGGCGTCCAGCAGGGAGAACTCGTCCCAGGTGATGACGTCCACGCCGCGCTCGGCCAGGAAGTCGACGATCTGCTGCGGCTCGCCGTGCGGTGCGGTGCGACCACCCTCCGGCGATCCCTCGGTCACGTCGCCGCCGTCGCCGACGCCGGTGACGTCCTCGACCAGGTGGCGGATCGTCTCCGAGGCGTCGGACTTGGTGTGGCCGATGAGGCCGACCGGTCCGCGCTTGATCCAACCGGTGGTGTACACGCCGGGCAGGTGCTCGCCGTCGAGGTCGACGACGCGCCCCTCGCGGTTGGAGATGACGCCCTTGAGGTCGTCGAAGGGGATCTCCGGCAGCGGGGACCCGAAGTAGCCGACGGCCCGGTAGACGGCCTGCACGGGCCAGTCGTGGAACTCGCCGGTCCCCTTGACCGTGCCGTCGCCCTGCAGCGCGGTGCGCTCGGTGCGCAGCCCGGTGACCTTGCCGTCCTCGCCGAGGACCTCGGCCGGGGAGTGCAGGAAGTGCAGGTGGATGCGCCGCGAGGCGGTCTGCTGGGACGGCTCGACCAGGGTCCAGTCGGTGAGCGTCTTGACGACCTGCTTGGTCTGGTTCGTCGCCTCGATGGCCTGCATCGAGCCCTCGTCGAAGTCGAAGTCCTCCGGGTAGACGACGATGTCGACGTCCGGCACGTGGCCGAGCTCGCGCAGCTCCAGCGGCGAGAACTTCACCTGGGCGGGTCCACGCCGGGCGAAGACGTGCACGTCCGTGACCGGCGAGGCCTCCAGACCGGCCTGCACGTTCGCCGGGATCTCCGTGGACATCAGGTCCTTCGGGTGCTTGGCCAGGATCCGCGAGACGTCAAGGGCCACGTTGCCGGCGCCGAGGACCGCCACGTGCTGGGCCTCCAGCGGCCAGGTGCGCGGCACGTCGGGGTGGCCGTCGAACCAGGAGACGAAGTCGGCGGCGCCGTAGGAGCCGTCGAGGTCGATCCCGGGGATCGGCAGGGCGGCGTCCTTGATGGCGCCGGTGGAGAACACGACGGCGTCGTAGTACTGACGCAGGTCCTCCAGCTTGAGGTCGACGCCGTAGTTCACGTTGGCGAGCAGGCGCACGTCACCCTTGCTCAGCACCTTGTGCAGGGCGTTGATGATGCCCTTGATCCGCGGGTGGTCGGGGGCGACGCCGTAGCGCACGAGTCCGAACGGGGCGGGCAGCCGCTCGAAGAGGTCGATGCTGACGTCGAGGTCGGTCTTGGACAGGATGTCCGCGGCGTAGATGCCGGCGGGGCCTGCACCGACGATCGCGACGCGCAGAGGTCGGGTGCTGCTCACTGCGAGGTACGCCTTCCGGATCGGGGCTTGCGTGGAGTTCGATTCTAGGAGGTTCTGCCTCGGCAGAGATGAGGTCTACCTCACTGCCAGGGTCTCAACGGGATCCCAGGATGCCACACCCGTCTCGGGGGATGAACAGGCCGTCTTGCCTGGCGGACAAACCGTCTCGCGACGCCGTGGCCTAGCATCCGGCCATGCCGACGATGATGCAGCGCACGCGCAGCGAGGTCGCCCCCGTGCGGCGGACCGTCGTGTCGGGCGCCCTGCCCGTGATCGCCTGGGCCGTGTGGGTCAGCGGGCCGGGCTGGGCGACCCCGGCCGTCGCGGTCGCCGCCGTCGCCGGCCTCGCCCTGTTCGCCGTCGACGTCCGCACCCACCGGCTCCCTGACGCCCTCACCTACCCCACGACGGCCCTCGTGACCGGCCTGCTGGCCGTCGCCGGTGCCGTCACGGGGGCCTGGGCCGTGGTGGCGAGGGGCCTGCTCGGCGCGGCCGTCCTCGGTGGCGGGTACCTGGTGCTGCACCTGCTGCACCGGAGCGGCCTGGGGCTGGGGGACGTGAAGCTCGCCGTGCCGCTCGGGCTCGTCACCGCCTGGTTCGGCTGGCCGGTCCTCGCGGCCACCGCCGTGCTGCCGTTCCTGCTCGGCGGCACGGCCGCCCTGGTGCTGCTCGCGACCCGGCGGGCCACGCGGTCCACCGCCATCGCCTTCGGGCCGTTCATGCTCGGCGGAGCCGCGGTCGCCCTGACGGCGCACCGCCTGCTCGCGGGCTGACGGCGACCGGCGTCGGCTCCGGCGCACGTCCGGAACGGGCAGCGGATCTCAGACGGTGCGGTCCGCCAGCGCGGTGGCGAGGTCGGTCAGGGCCGCCTTGACCGGCCCCTCCGGCAGCGGCTCGAGCTCGGCGGCCGCCTCGCGGGCCCGGCCCACGGCCCGCCGCCGCGTCTCGGCGAGCACGTCGTGCTCCCGCAGGTCCGCGACGACGGCCGCCAGCACGGCGTCGTCCGACAGGTCCCCGTCCAGGCGCGCCAGCAGCTCGGCGTCCGCCGCGGTGCCCTCCCCGCGCGCGACGCGCTGGCGCAGCAGCAGGACCGGCATCGTCGGCACGTGCTCACGCAGGTCCGTCCCGGGGGTCTTGCCGGACTCCGCGCCGGAGGAGGCGACGTCCAGCACGTCGTCGGCGAGCTGGAAGGCCAGGCCGACCTTCTCGCCGTAGGCCGCCACGGCCTCGACGACATCGTCCGGGCAGCCGCCGAACATCGCGCCCAGCCGGGCCGCGGTGGACAGCAGGGAGGCCGTCTTGTCGCTGAGCACCTGCAGGTAGTGCTCGACCGGGTCGTCCCCCTCGCCGGGACCGGTGGTCTCGTGGAGCTGGCCCAGGCACATCCGCTCGAACGTGTTCGCCTGCAGCACCACGGCCTCGGGCCCGAGACCCGCCACGAGGGCGGACGCGCGGGCGAACAGCAGATCGCCGACGAGGATCGCCACCGTGTTGCCCCACACGGTGTGCGCGGCCGGGGCCCCGCGGCGCACGGGCGCGGAGTCCATGACGTCGTCGTGGTAGAGCGAGGCGACCTGCGTCAGCTCGACGACGACCGCGGCCTCGACGAGCTCCGGCGCGGACCCGTCGCCGAGCTCGCCGGCGAGCAGGGTCAGCAGCGGCCGGAACCGCTTGCCGCCGGCCGCCACCAGGTGGCGACCGGCGTCGTCGGCGAGTGCGTCGGTCGAGGCCACCGCGTCGTCGAGCATCGTGTCGACCTGCGCCAGCCGCTGCGCGATCCGGTCGGCCAACGCGGAGTCCGTCAGCGGGATGCCGGTCGGCAGGGTCGAAGCAGCGCCCGCAGGCGCGTCAGAAGCACGGGTCACGATCCGAACCTATCTTCCCGACGCGCCCGGAGCCGAACGGAGCTCACGGGCCGAAGGGTCGGAACGCCGCCGCCTGCGTCGTCCAGTCCAGCACCGCTGCCGGGACGATGCCGAGCAGCACCACGCCGACGGCGCAGACCGTGATCGCCACGGCGGTCGGCCCCTGGGAGGCGACCACGACCACGGCGGCGCGCCCGGCGAGGGCCCGCGCCGCCGTGAGCGTCCCGGTGCGGGCCGGCTCCGGCCCGTCCTCGACGCCCTCGCCGTCCCGGAGCCCGTCGTCCGGGGTCCCGTCGGCCGCGACGGCACCGGCGGGGGTGACGCCGTCGTCGGCGGTCTCCTCCACCGGCGGCGTGAGCACCATCAGGACGATGAGCCGGACGTAGAAGAACACCGCGACGATCGAGGCGAGCACACCGATGACGGCCAGCGGCCAGGCGCCGGCCTCGACCGCGGCCGAGAACGCACCGAACTTCGCGAGGAACCCGGCCGTCAGCGGGATCCCCGCCATCGACAGCAGGAACAGCGAGAACGCCGTCGCCAGCAGCGGCGAACGCCGCCCGAGGCCCGCCCACTGGGACAGGTGCGTCGCCTCGCCGAGCACGACGCCGTCGGCGTCCTGCTCGCGCACGAGCGTCACGACGGCGAAGGCGCCGAGCGTGGCCAGCCCGTAGGCCAGGACGTAGAACAGCACGGCCTGCGCGCCGACCTCGTCGAGTCCCACCATCGCCACCAGCAGGAACCCGGCGTGGGCGATGGAGGAGTAGGCCAGCATCCGCTTGACGTCGGTCTGCACGGCTCCGGCGGCCGTGCCGACGAGCATCGTCAGGATCGCGACGACCCACAGGCCCGTCTCCAGGTCCCGACGCAGGGGCTCGTCCAGACCTGCGGCCAGCGTGAACAGCACCCGCACCATCGCGCCGATGGCGGCCGCCTTGACGCAGGCGGCCATGAACGCGGTGATCGGGGTCGGCGCACCCTGGTACACGTCCGGGGTCCAGGTGTGGAACGGCGCCGCTCCGATCTTGAACAGCAGGCCGACGGAGATCAGCAGCACGGCGGCGATCACGAGGTCCGGCATCATCGTCAGGACCGGGCTGTCCGGGTTCGCCAACCTGGACACGGCCAGCTCGAGGCTGACCGTCGCGGTGGCGCCGTACACCAGGGCGATGCCGAACAGCATCAGCGCGCTGGCGAACGACCCCAGCAGGAAGTACTTGAACGCGGCCTCCTGGCTGAGCAGCCGGCGGCGGCGGGCCGTCGCGCAGAGCACGTACAGCGGCAGGGACAGCACCTCGAGGGCGATGAACAGCACGATGAGGTTGTCCGTGGCCGGGAACAGCAGCATGCCGCCCGTGGCGAACAGCATGAGCGGGTAGATCTCCGTCTGCTGCAGCCCGGCCTGGCGAGCGGCGTCCTCGTAGGCGGTGCCCGGCACCGCCGCGGCCGTCGGGGCGAAGGCGTCCTGCCCGGTGCTGGTGCGGTCGGCGACGACCAGCACCCCGAGCAGGGCCAGCAGCGCCACCACGGCCTGGATGCCCAGCGTGAACGGGGTGAGGAGCACCGTGCCGTCCACGACGAAGGCGAGACCGTCGGTGAGCACCCGGTCCCAGAGCAGCGCCACGGCCACCAGGGACCCCGCCAGGGCGCCGAGCGTCAGCACGAGCTGGACCACGCGGCGGGCCCGCGCGGGGACGAAGGCCTCGACCAGCACGCCCACCACCCCGGCGGCCAGGACCACCAGGACCGGCGACAGGACCGCCCAGTCGATCTCCGGTGCGACGAACTCGTTCACTGCTCGCTCCCCTCTGCAGCACCGAGCACGGGCTGCGGATCGGTGGCGCCGACGAGCTCGACGGAGACCTCCGCCGGCTCACGGACGTAGTCGAGCGCCGGCCCGGGCACCAGGCCCAGCACGACCAGCGCGGCCACCAGCACCCCGGCGACGGTCTTCTCCCGGCCGCCCAGGTCCTTGGCCCCGGCGACCTCCGCGCCGACCGGGCCGGTGAACATGCGCTGGTAGGTCAGCAGCACGTAGGTCGCGGCCAGCACGACGGCGGGGACGGCGACCAGCACCGCTGCGGGCCACCGGCCGTAGGCACCCAGGAAGACCATGATCTCCGAGACGAACGTCGCCAGCCCCGGCAGCGCGAGGGCCGACAGCCCCGCGACGAGGAAGGTGCCGCCCAGGACCGGGGCGACCGTGCGCATCCCGCCGTAGTCCGACACCAGCTGGCTGTGCCGCGGGTGCCGGGCGATCGCGAAGCCCGCGAGGAGGAACAGCGCCCCGGTGGAGATGCCGTGGTTGAGCATCATGAAGCTCGACCCGGAGACCCCCACCGAGGTGAAGGTGAAGATGCCCAGGATGATGAACCCGAAGTGCGACACCGAGGTGTAGCCGATCAGGCGCAGCACGTCCGACTGGCCGATCGCCAGGATCGCGCCGTACAGGATCGAGATCACGGCCAGCACCACCACGAAGGGCGCGGCCCACCGGCTCGCCTCCGGGAACAGCGGCAGGCAGAGGGTCAGCATCCCGAAGGTGCCGACCTTGTCCAGCACGCAGATGAGCAGCGTCGAGGTGCCCGGCGTGGCGTTCTGGGTGACGTCCGGCAGCCAGGTGTGCACCGGGAACATCGGTGCCTTGATCGCGAAGGCCAGGAAGAACGCGGCGAACATCAGCCGCTCGGCCATCGGGTCGAGGGCGAGCCCGGTGAGGTTGTCGGTGAGGAACGCGTCCTGCGGCCGCAGCCCGGTGGCGGCGTCGACCGGCACCTGCAGGTACAGGGCGACGACGGCGGCCAGCATGATGAGCCCGCCGCCGAGGGAGAACATCAGGAACTTCACCGCGGCGTACCGGCGCTGCGCACCCTGCCCGAACCCGCCGATGAGGAAGTACGCGGGGATCAGCATGGCCTCGAAGACCACGTAGAACAGGAACACGTCCCGCGCGGTGAAGACCAGGACCATGAAGCTCAGCAGCACCAGCACCGTGGCCAGGTAGCGGCGCAGCCGGACGGCGTCACCGCCCTGCTCGTGCCACGCGGCGAGGATCACCAGCGGCACCAGACCTGCGGACAGGGCGACCAGCAGCAGCGCCACCCCGTCGACGCCGACCGCGTAGCTGGCGCCGAACGCCGGGATCCACGGGTAGGTCTCGGTGAGCTGGTGGGTACCAGCCGCACCCGTGTCGAAGGCGAGGAACGCCCCCACCACCAGGGCGACCTCCACCAGCGCACCGACGAGGGCCACCGTCCGGGCGGTGCCTGCGCTGAACGCGCCGCCGCCCGAGGCCGCGCCGGCAGCAGGCCGCCCGCGGCCCACACCGGTCAGTGCGGTGGCCAGCGCAGCCACCAGCGGCCAGGCGACGAGCACCGTCAGCCAGGGAAATGTCGACATCGTCATCCCTTCCACGCCTCAGCCCGCCGTCGTCGCCACGAGCCAGATCACGAGCACGATCACACCGAGGCCGCCCAGGGTGATCGCGGCGTACTGCCGCGCGTACCCCGACTGCCAGCCCCGCAACCAGGTCCCGAGCCGGCCGACACCTCCGGCCAGCCCCAGCCAGCCGGCGTCCACCGCGGTCCGGTCGGCGAAGACCATCGACCGCGTCAGGTACTGCCCCGGACGCATCACGAGGGTCTCGTTCACGTCGTCCTGGTGGAGGTCCACCCGGGCCGCCCGGACCAGGGCCGGCGCGGGCGGCGCCGTCGTCGGCACCGCGCGGGTGGCGTACTGCACCCAGGCCAGGGCCGCACCCACCACGACCAGGGTGAGCGTCAGCCCGATGATGACCGGCACCGCGAGCACGGGTTCGTCGTGCTCGGCGTGCCCCGTGACCGGTTCGAGCCAGTGGACGAACCCGTCACCGGCGGCGAGCACCCAGCCGAGCCCCACCGAACCGAGCGCCAGGACGACCATGGGCACCGTCATCAGCAGCGGCGACTCGTGCGGGTGCCGCTCGACCGTGCCGTCCGCACCGTCCGCGCTCCAGCGCCGACGTCCCGCGAACGTCATGAAGAACAGCCGCGACATGTAGTAGGCCGTGATGCCGGCGCCGACGAGCGCCACCGTGCCGAACACCCAGGGACGCCAGCCCTCGCCGACGAACGCGGCCTCGATGATCTTGTCCTTGGACCAGAACCCCGAGAACGGCGGGACGCCGAGGATCGCCAGCCAGCCGAAGCCCATCGTGATCCACGTGACCGGCAGCAGGCGCCAGAGCCCGCCGAAGCGGCGCATGTCGACGTCGTCGTCCATGCCGTGCATCACCGAGCCCGCGCCCAGGAACAGCCCGGCCTTGAAGAAGCCGTGGGTGACCAGGTGGAAGATCGCGAACGCGTACCCGATCGGGCCGAGCCCGGCCGCCAGCATCATGTAGCCGATCTGGGACATCGTCGACGCGGCGAGCGCCTTCTTGATGTCGTCCTTGGCGCAACCGACGACCGCACCGAACAGCAGCGTCAGCGCACCGACGATCGCGATGACGAGCTGGGCGTCGGGCGCCGCCTCGAGCAGCGGGCCGGAGCGCACCAGCAGGTAGACGCCGGCGGTGACCATCGTGGCCGCGTGGATGAGTGCCGAGACCGGGGTCGGACCGGCCATCGCGTCCCCGAGCCAGGCCTGCAGCGGCAGCTGTGCCGACTTGCCGCAGGCCGCCAGCAGCAGCATCAGCCCGATCGCGGTGTTCAGCCCCTGGTCGGCGGCGTCGGCCGAGCCCAGCACCGTGCCGAAGTCGAGGGCACCGAACGTGGCCAGCATGAGCATCATCGCCACGATGAGGCCCATGTCGCCGACCCGGTTCATGAGGAACGCCTTCTTGCCGGCCACCGCGTTGGGCAGGTGGTGGTCCCAGAACCCGATGAGCAGGTACGAGGCCAGGCCCACGCCCTCCCAGCCGACGAACAGCAGCAGGTAGTTGTCCGCGAGCACCAGCAGCAGCATCGCCGCGACGAACAGGTTGAGGTAGGCGAAGAACCGCCGCCGGTCGTGGTCGTGCGACATGTAGGCCACGGAGTAGACGTGGATCAGCGTGCCCACGAACGTCACCAGCATCACGAACGTCATGGACAGCGGGTCGAGCTGGAACCCGAGGTCGACCGTCAGGGGCCCGGCGTCGATCCAGGTACCGACCGAGGAGGTCGCCACCCGCTGCTCGGCGTCGACGCCGAGCATGTCGAGCAGGATGACCAGGCCGATCACGAACGTCGCCGTCGAGGCCAGCACACCGAGCCAGTGACCCCACCGGTCGCCGCGGCGCCCGATCAGGAGCAGCAGCGCCGCGCCGATCAAGGGGGTCGCGACCAGCCACGGGGCGAGGGAGAGCGTCTGCGTCGTCATCGAAGTCGTGGCCTTCCTAGCTCTTGAGCAGGTTGACGTCGTCGACCGAGGCCGACCGGCGGGCACGGAAGATCGTCACGATGATCGCCAGCCCGACCACGACCTCGGCGGCGGCGACGACCATGACGAAGAAGGCCAGGACCTGGCCGGTGACGTCGCCGTGCATCCGCGCGAAGGTGACCAGCGCGAGGTTCGTGGCGTTGAGCATGAGCTCGATCCCCATGAACACCACGATCGTGTTGCGGCGCAGCAGCACCGTCGTCGCGCCGAGCGCGAAGAGCACGACCGACAGGTAGAGGTAGTTCGTCAGCTCCATCAGCGGGTCTCCCCCTCGCTGCTGTCCGGTCCGACGCTCGGCACCGGGTCGTCGGGGACGTCCAGCTCGCGGTGCACCAGCGTCTCCTCGGCGGTGAGGAGCTCGGCGGCCTCGCGCTGCTGACCGCGGATGCGCAGCACCCGCGGCACCGAGTGCTCCAGCGGCCGGCCGGTGTGGTCGAGAGCCGGGGTGTCCATCGCGTTGTTCTGCGCGTACACGCCGGGCGCCGGCAGCGGGCTCAGGTGGCGGCCGGTGGGCAGCGCCGCGATCTTGGCCTCGGCCAGCGCGCGCTGCGTCGGCTTCGCTCCCAGGCGGCGGCGGTGGGTCAGCACCAGTCCGGCGACGGCCGCGGTGACGAGCAGGATGCCGACGACCTCCATGGCCACGACGTAGTGCTCCATCACGACGCGGGCGAGCGCGACCGGGTTGGTCACCCCGCCGGTCTCCGCCAGGCCCCGCGGCGGCGGGAACGTCGACCGGGCGATGACGCCGCCGAGCACGGACGCCAGCCCCAGTCCGAGCAGCAGGCCGACCCAGCGCTGACCCCGGATGGTCTCGGTCAGCGAGTCGGCCGCGTCCACCCCGACGAGCATCAGCACGAAGAGGAACAGCATCATCACCGCGCCGGTGTACACCACGACCTGGACGACGCCGAGGAACGGCGCCTCCTGGGCCACGTAGAGCACGGCCAGGGAGATCATGACGAACACGACGCACACGGCCGCGTGCACGGCCCGCCGCACGACCAGCAGCCCGGAGGCCGCGAGCACCATGAGCGGGGCCAGCACCCAGAACAGGACGGTCTCGCCGCCGGACACGGTCATGGCCGGGCCTCCTCGGTCTGCACGGGGCGGTGGTCCAGGCTGGACTGCGTCGCCGCGGCACGGGTCGCCTCGGCACGGTCCTGGTCGGGCCGCAGGTGGTGGGTGTCCGGGACCGGGGGCGGGGCGTCGCCGGCCACGACGGCGGACGCGGCGTCCAGCGTCGGGTCGTCCGGGCGGTGCTCGCGCACCCAGTCCACCTGCTCCGCGGTCGGTGCGGTGACCTCGCCGCGGTAGTACTCGGTGTCCGTGGTGCCCTCCGCCATCGGGTGCGGGGCGGCGAGCATCCCCTCGGCCAGCGGTGCCAGCAGGTCCTGCTTCTCGTAGATCAGGCCCTCCCGCGTCGGCCCGGCGAGCTCGTAGTCGGGGCCCATCGTCAGCGCCCGCGTCGGGCACGCCTCGATGCACAACCCGCAGAAGATGCAGCGCAGGTAGTTGATCTGGTAGACGCGGCCGTACCGCTCACCCGGGCTCATGTGCGCCTCGGGGGCACCGTCCACCGCGTCGGCGTTGTCCGCGCCCTCGACGTAGATCGCGTCGGCGGGGCACGCCCAGGCGCACAGCTCGCAGCCGATGCACTTCTCGAGCCCGTCCGCGTACCGGTTGAGCTGGTGGCGCCCGTGGTACCGCGTCTGCGGCGGCGTCTTCTTGCGGGGGTACTGCTCGGTGACGGTCGGCTTGAACATCGACGAGAACGTCACGCCGAAGCCGGCCACGGGAGCGAACAGCTCACCGAGGGGTCCCTTCTTCGGGCGCAACGGCTCGTAGGGCTGGTCGCTCATCGCGTCTCCTCGTCGTCGACAGCGGTCGCGGTGCGGGTCTCGGCGTCCTCGGCGGGCGGCACCGTGCGCCGCGCCCGCGGTGAGGGCGGCAGGGTCTGGCCGGGGACGGGCGGGACGGGGTAGCCGCCGGCGAAGGCGTCGAACCCGCCCTCGCCGTCGGTCGTCGCCTCGGCGCCGGTCGGCTTCTTCTCGGGCCACAGCCACAGCACCGCCATCACGACGGCGAGGGCCACGAGGATCCCGACGATCATCTGGGTCTGCGTCACACCGGCCAGGCCCGCCCACTGGAAGACCCCGAGGATCACGACCCAGGCCAGCGCGAACGGGATGAGGACCTTCCAGCCGAAGACCATGAACTGGTCGTAGCGCAGCCGCAGCAGCGTGCCGCGCACCCAGACGAAGAGGAACATCAGCAGCCACACCTTGGCCAGGAACCACAACAGGGGCCACCAGCCGGTGTTGAGCACCCCGTCACCCACCAGCGATAGCGGCCACGGGGCGCGCCACCCGCCGAGGAACAGCGTCGTGGCGACCGCGGAGACGTTGAGCATCGCGATGTACTCCGCGAGGAAGAACCACGCGAACTTCATCGAGGAGTACTCGGTCATGTACCCGCCGACGAGCTCGCCCTCGGCCTCCGGCAGGTCGAACGGCAGCCGGTTGGTCTCGCCCACCATCGAGATGAGGAAGATGACGAACGCGGGGGCCAGCGGGATGAACCACCACAGGCTCGTCTGGGACTCCACGATGGACGACGTCGACATCGAGCCGGCCATGATGAACACGCTGACCAGGCTCAGCCCCATCGCCAGCTCGTAGCTGATCACCTGGGCGGTGGAGCGCACCGACCCCAGCAGCGGGTACGTCGAGCCCGACGACCAGCCGCCCAGCACGATGCCGTACACGCCGATCGAGGCACAGGCCAGGATGTACAGCACGGCCACCGGGAAGTCGGTGAGCTGGGCGGGGGTGGTGAAGTCCGTGAACGGGATGGTCACCGACGGGCCGAACGGGATCACGGCGAAGACGAGCAGCGAGCAGAACACCGAGATCATCGGGGCCAGCAGGTAGACGCGGCGGTCGGCGTTGGTGACCGTCACGTCCTCCTTGAGCAGCAGCTTCATCGCGTCCGCGAGCGACTGCAGCAGACCGAACGGACCGTGCCAGTTCGGGCCCGGCCGCAGCTGCATCCGGGCCACGAGCTTGCGCTCGAACCAGATCGCGAACAGCACGCTGGTCAGCAGGAAGACGACGATGAGCACGGCCTTGACGACCGAGACCCAGATCGTGTCGGCACTGAAGTCGGCGGCGACGCCGGGGATCATGCCTGGACTCCCTTCTCGGCCGGGGCGACCCGGACCTGGCGGCCCGGGGAGACCCCGAGGGTGTCGTGCACACGGCAGCCGCGGGACGCCAGGGGCAGCCACACCACGTGGTCGACCATGTCGGTGATCGCCACCGGCACGGTGATCGCCCCGCGTTCCGTGGAGACCGTGACCTGGTCGCCGTCGAAGACGTCGACCCCGGCCGCGGTCGCGGCGCTCATCCGGGCCACCGGCGTCTTGGCGGTGCCGGCCAGGAACTCCTCGCCGTCCTGCATCGAGCCGTCGTCCAGGAGCAGCCGCCAGCTCGCGAGCACCGCGGACCCCGGCGGGACGCCGGGCGGGTCGTCGGTGGCGTGCTGCGGCGGGTGCGCCCGCGGTCCGTCCCAGGAGCGCAGCGCGGCGATCGAACGGTGGGCCCGCACCGGCTCGGCCGACTGCAGGTCGTGGTCGAGCAGCGTCGCGAGCTCGTGCAGCACCCGGTGGTCCGGCATCGCCGTGGACTCCAGGGCCTGGCCGAAGGACCGGACGCGGCCCTCCCAGTTCCAGTAGGACCCGCCGCGTTCGACCGGCGGGGCCACCGGCAGCACGACGTCGGCCAGCTCGGTGGCCTCGCTGCGGCGCACCTCGAGGGAGACCACGAACCCGGCCGTGGCCAGGGCACGGCGGGCGTGCTCCGGGTCGGGCAGGTCGGCGATCTCGACACCGCCGACCAGGGCCCCGGCGAGCTGCCCCACGCTCAGGGCGTCGAGGATCCCGGCGGTGTCCAGACCGCGGGTGGCGGGCAGGTCGTCCACGGAGACGCCCCAGGTGGCGGCGACCTCGGCGCGGGCCGTGCGGTCCTCCAGCGGCCGTCCGCCGGGCAGCAGGCCCGGCAGCAGACCGGCCTCCACGCCACCGCGCTCCCCGGCGCGGCGCGGGATCCAGGCCAGCCGTGCACCCGTGGTCTCCGCCAGCTCCAGGGCGGCGGCGTAGGCACCGGGCGACCCGGCCAGGCGCTCGCCGACCAGGAGCACCGCGCCCGGTCGGGCCAGCGCCTCGGCGGCCTCCAGGACGCGCGGGTCGTCGGAGTCGGCCCGGCTGGTGCTCCCGGAGGCCTGCCGGGCGACGGCGCCGAGCCACTCGGCCTCCGTGCCCGGGGCGGCCGGCAGCAGCGTGCCGTCGAGCCGGGACAGGCCCCGGCTCGTGAAGGGCGCGACCGAGAACACGCGGGTCCCCTTCCTGACGCCCTTGCGCAGCCGCAGGAACGTGACGCCGGCCTCCTCCTCGGCCTCCAGCCCGGCGAGCAGCACCGCCGGTGCCGCCTCCAGATCACCGAAGGTCACGCCGACGCCGGTGCCGGCCACGGCGTGGGCGAGGAAGTCCGCCTCCTCCACCGAGTGCACGCGGACGCGCTGGTCGACGTCGTCCGTGCGCAGCACCGTGCGCGCGAAACGGGACCAGGCGAAGGCGTCCTCCACGGTGAGACGGCCGCCCGGCAGCACGCCGACCCCGCCGTCGTCGCGGGCCGCGGCCAGTCCCCGGGCGGCGACCTCGAGGGCCTCCACCCACGAGGCGGGGCGCAGCGCGCCGTCCTCGCGGACCAGCGGGGTGGTCAGACGGTCCGGCGCGTCCTGCCAGGTGAACGCGAACCGGTCCTTGTCCGTGATCCACTCCTCGTTGACCGCCGGGTCGTCGCCGGCCAGCCGGCGCATCACCGAGCCGCGGCGGTGGTCGACGCGGATCGCCGAGCCGCAGGCGTCGTGCTCGGCGATGCCGGGGGTGGACACGAGGTCGAAGGGACGCGACCGGAACCGGTACCGCGCCCCCGTGAGGGCACCCACCGGGCAGATCTGCACCGTGTTGCCGGAGAAGTAGGAGGCGAACGGCTGCCCCGAGGCGTCGGGCAGGGCGACACCCTGCGGGACGTCCACGGCGGTCTCGGCCCGGTGCTGGCCGCACGGCGGGGCGAAGTCGAGCACGTCCTCGTCGAAGCGCCCGATCTGCTGATGGGCGCCGCGCTCCTGCAGGTCGATGAAGACGTCGCCGGCGATCTCCTCGCTGAACCGCGTGCACCGCTGGCAGAGCACGCAGCGCTCCCGGTCGAGCAGGATCTGCGTGGACACCTGGATCGGCTTGGGGAAGGTCCGCTTGACGTCGGTGAAGCGCGAGTCCGACCGGCCGTGGCTCATCGCCTGGTTCTGCAGCGGGCACTCACCGCCCTTGTCGCACACGGGGCAGTCCAGCGGGTGGTTCATGAGCAGCAGCTCCATGACCCCCTGCTGGGCCTTGTCCGCGACCGCGGACGTGCGCTGGGTGCGCACCACCATGCCCGGCACGACCGTCATCGTGCACGAGGCCTGCGGCTTGGGCATCGGCCGCAGGTTGCCCTCGCGGTCGGGCATCTCCACCTCGACCAGGCACTGCCGGCAGGCCCCCGCGGGCTCCAGCAGCGGATGGTCGCAGAACCGGGGGATCTCGATGCCGACCTGCTCGGCGGCGCGGATCACCAGCGTGCCCTTGGGCACGGTGACCTCGACCTCGTCGATCGTGCAGGTCACCGTCTCCACCGGCTGGTCGGTGTGCCGGTCCGTGGTCGCGGTCATCAGTGGCCTCCTGCACCCGCGAGCGCCGGCGGCGCCTGGGGCGTGTCGTCGAACAGCGTGGAGCGGGCGGGGTCGAACGGGCACCCGCGCCCGTCGAGGTGCGCCTCGTACTCGTCGCGGAAGTACTCGATGGACGAGGTGATCGGCGAGGTCGCTCCGTCGCCCAGGGCGCAGAACGCCCGGCCGAGGATGTTGTCGCACAGGTCCAGCAGCACCTCGATGTCCCCGGCCTCCCCCGCGCCGGCCTCGATGCGGTGCAGGATCTGCTTGAGCCAGTACGTGCCCTCGCGGCACGGGGTGCACTTGCCGCAGGACTCGTGGGCGTAGAAGTCGGTCCAGCGGCTCACCGCCCGCACCACGCAGGTCGTCTCGTCGAAGATCTGCAGCGCGCGGGTGCCGAGCATCGACCCGGCGGCCCCCACGGACTCGTAGTCCAGCGGGACGTCCAGGTGCTCGGCGGTGAACAGCGGCGTCGAGGACCCGCCCGGCGTCCAGAACTTCAGCTCGTGGCCCTCGCGGACCCCGCCGGCCAGGTCGAGCAGCTCGCGCAGGGTGATGCCCAGCGGTGCCTCGAACTGCCCGGGCCGGGTCACGTGGCCCGACAGGGAGAACAGCCCGTGCCCGGTCGACTTCTCGGTGCCCATCGACGAGAACCAGTCGGCTCCGTGGGCGACGATGCCCGGGACGGAGGCGATGGACTCGACGTTGTTCACCACGGTGGGCCGGGCGTACAGCCCCGCGACGGCGGGGAACGGCGGCTTGAGCCGCGGCTGACCGCGACGGCCCTCGAGCGAGTCCAGCAGCGCCGTCTCCTCGCCGCAGATGTAGGCGCCGGCCCCGGCGTGCACGGTCACCTCGAGGTCGAAGCCGGACCCGTGGATGTTCTTCCCCAGGTGGCCGGCGTCGTAGGCCTCGCGCACGGCAGCGAGCAGCCGGCGGTACACGTGCAGCACCTCGCCACGCACGTAGATGAAGGCGTGGTGGCAGCCGATCGCGTAGCTGGTGATCGCCACCCCCTCGACCAGGTGCTGCGGGCTGGCCAGCATGAGCGGGATGTCCTTGCAGGTGCCCGGCTCCGACTCGTCGGCGTTGACCACCAGGTAGCGGGGGCCGCCGTCGGGCGGGGGCAGGAACCCCCACTTCATCCCGGCGGGGAACCCGGCGCCGCCACGACCGCGCAGCCCGGAGTCCTTGACGAGCTGGACGAGGTCCGCGGGGTCCCGGGTCAGCGCCGTGCGCAGCCCCGTGTAGCCGCCCGCCGCCTCGTAGGTGGCGAGCTTCCACGAGCCCTCCGCGTCCCAGGTGTCGGTCAGGACCGGCGTCAACGTGTCAGTCATCGTCACCCTCCTTCGCGTCGGCCGGCCCGGCGGGACCCGTGTCGTCCGACGGCGTCGTCGGCTTGCGCTCGGCGCTGGACTGTCCGGTGCCGGTCTCCGGCGGCACCTCGGCACGCGGCGTGCCGGAGATCTCGCGCTGGTCGGTGCCCGGTGCGGTCCAGCCGCGCTCGCGGGCGATCCGCAGGCCCTCGAGGGTCGGGCCGCCGGCGCCGACGCCCTCGTCGGCGCGGCCGTCGTCGAAGCCGGCCAGGACCCGGCTCATCTTCTTGAAGGAGCAGACCGAGTCCGCCCCGCGCGTCGGGGTGACCTGCTCGCCGGCGCGCAGCCGGTCGGTCAGCTCGGCGGCCGACTCCGGGGTCTGGTTGTCGAAGAACTCCCAGTTGACCATCACGACGGGGGCGTAGTCGCAGGCGGCGTTGCACTCGACGCGCTCCAGCGTGACGGAGCCGTCCGGCGTCGTCTCGTCGTGCCCGACGTCCAGGTGCTGGCTGAGCCGGTCGAAGATCGCGTCCCCGCCCATCACGGCGCACAGCGTGTTCGTGCACACCCCGACGGTGTACTCGCCGTTGGGGCGGCGCTTGTACTGGGTGTAGAAGGTCGCCACCGCCGAGACCTCGGCCGCGGTCATGCCGAGCTGCTCGGCGCAGAAGACGATGCCGTCGCGGCTGACGTAGCCGTCGACGGACTGCACCAGGTGCAGCAGCGGCAACAGTCCGGACCGCGGGTCCGGGTAGCGGGCCTTGATCGTCTCCGCGTCGGCCTCGAGCGCGGCCAGCGTCTCGGCGTCGTACCCCGTGCGCGAGCGTGCGCCCACCGGTTCGGCCGTCATCGGTCCACCCCTCCCAGCACCGGGTCCAGGGACGCGACGGCGACGACGACGTCGGCCACCTGGCCGCCCTCGCACATCACCGACACGGCCTGGAGATTGTTGAACGACGGGTCGCGGAAGTGCGCCCGGTAGGGGCGCGTGCCGCCGTCGGACACCACGTGGACGCCGAGCTCGCCGCGCGGGTGCTCGACCGTCTGCCACGCCTGCCCGGCCGGCACCCCGAAGCCCTCGGTCACCAGCTTGAAGTGGTGGATGAGGGCCTCCATGGAGGTGCCCATGATCTTGCGGATGTGGTCCAGGGAGTTGCCCTGGCCGTCGGAGCCGACGGCCAGCTGGGCGGGCCAGGCGATCTTCTTGTCCGCCACCATCACCGGTGCCCCGGCGGTGTCGTCGAGCCGTGCCAGGCACTGCTCGACGATCTTCAGCGACTGGTAGCACTCCTCGATCCGCAGCACGACGCGGGCGTAGCAGTCGGCGGCCGTGTCCGTGGGGACGTCGAAGTCGTAGTCCTCGTACCCGCTGTACGGGAACGCCTTGCGCACGTCGTACGGGTGCCCGGCCGACCGCAGGACCGGGCCGGTGACGCCGAGGGCGAAGGCACCGGACAGGTTCAGCACGCCCACGCCCTGCAGCCGGGACTTGAAGATCGGGTTCGCGAGCATCAGGTCGCCCAGCATCCCGATGTACTTGCGCAGGCTCGGCAGCAGGGAGCGGACGTTCTCGGTGAAGTCCTCGGGCACGTCCTGGGCGACGCCGCCGGGCCGGATGTACGCGTGGTTCATCCGCAGGCCGGTGACCGCCTCGAACAGGCGCAGGATCTCCTCCCGGGCGGTGAACCCGAGGGTCATGATCGTCGTGGCGCCCATCTCGTTGCCGCCCGTGCCCAGGCAGACCAGGTGGGAGGCGACCCGGTTGAGCTCCATCATCAGCACGCGGATCACGCTGGCCCGCTCGGGCACGTCGTCGGTGATGCCGAGCAGCCGTTCGGTCCCCAGGCAGTAGGCCGCCTCCTGGAAGAGCGGCGCCAGGTAGTCCATCCGGGTGCAGAACGTGGTGCCCTGCGTCCAGGTGCGGTACTCCATGTTCTTCTCGATGCCGGTGTGCAGGTAGCCGATCCCGCACCGGGCCTCGGTCACCGTCTCGCCGTCGATCTCCAGCATCAGGCGCAGCACG
The DNA here is from genome assembly GCF_030588085.1 of Isoptericola sp. b408. Taxonomy (NCBI): domain Bacteria; kingdom Bacillati; phylum Actinomycetota; class Actinomycetes; order Micrococcales; family Promicromonosporaceae; genus Isoptericola; species Isoptericola sp. b408. Next base: position 874,871 of record NZ_JAUQYQ010000001.1, on the reverse strand, counting down.
CCGTGCGTGGAGGGGTGCTGGGGACCCATGTTGACGACGATGCGTTCCTCGCCGATCGCCTCGCGGGCGATCTCGTCCCAGTCGCCGCCCGAGGCCTCGAAACCGGCGACACCGGGTCCGTAGTCCTCGGCCGCGGGTCCGGTCGAGTGCACCGAGTGCGGCACGTCGTGCGCCGGGGCCGTCATGAGTACTCCCTCCGGACGTTCGGCGGTGGCACCGTGGCGCCCTTGTACTCCACGGGGATGCCGCCGAGCGGGTAGTCCTTGCGCTGCGGGTGACCCGGCCAGTCGTCGGGCATCTCGATCCGGGCCAGCGCGGGGTGGCCCTCGAAGACGATCCCGAAGAAGTCCCACGTCTCGCGCTCGTGCCAGTCGTTGGCCGGGTAGACCGTCGTCGTCGACGGCAGGTGCGGGTCGTCGTCGGGGCAGGTGACCTCCAGCCGCAGGCGCCGGCCGTGCGTCACGGAGGTGAGGTGGTAGACGGCGTGCAGCTCGCGGCCGACGTCGTCCGGGTAGTGGACGCCCGAGACGCCCAGGGACAGCTCGAAGCGCAGGTCCTGGTCGTCGCGCAGCGCCCGGCAGACCGCCATCAGGTGCTCGCGGGCGACGTACAGCGTCATCTCGGCGTCCCGGCTCGGGCCCTCTCCCTCGGCGGTCCGCCGCGGGTCGGTGATCACCACCCGTTCGACCGCGTCGGCGAAGGGCACGTCCGCCTCGCCGAGCACCTCGGCCAGCACGTCCACGACCTCGTCGAACCACCCGCCGTACGGGCGCGACGCCGCGGCCGGCATCGTCACCGTGCGGGTCAGCCCGCCGTAGCCGGACGTGTCCCCAGTGCCCTGCACCCCGAACATGCCGGTGGTCTCGCGGACGACCTCGGCCGTCGGTCCCTGCTGCCGGCGCTCGACCTCGCCGGAGTGCTCGCTCATCGCAGCAGTCCCGGCATCTGGGAGGTCGGCGTCGCCTCGAGGGCCGCGGCCTCGGCGGCCTTCGCCGCCTCGACGCGGTTGACGCCCATCGGGGAGTCCTGGATCTGCTGGTGCAGCGCGAGGATCGCGTTGATGAGCATCTCCGGGCGGGGCGGGCAGCCGGGCAGGTAGATGTCCACGGGGAGCACGTGGTCGACGCCCTGCACGATCGCGTAGTTGTTGAACATGCCGCCGCTGGAGGCGCACACGCCCATGGAGAGCACCCACTTGGGCTCGCTCATCTGGTCGTAGACCTGCCGCACGACGGGCGCCATCTTCTGGCTGACACGGCCCGCCACGATCATCAGGTCCGCCTGGCGCGGCGAGGCCCGGAAGACCTCCATGCCGAACCGCGACAGGTCGAACCGCGAGGCGCCGGCCGCCATCATCTCGATGGCGCAGCACGCCAGGCCGAACGTCACCGGCCACACCGACGCCTTGCGCAGGTAGCCGGCGAGATCCTCGATCGTCGTCAGCAGGAACCCCGAGGGGGACTCCTCCAGACCCATGACTCCTCCTTCGCGGAGATCTCGGTGCCGGCGACCGCCGGCACCCTTGCCGAACTGCCCGTCAGACCCAGTCGAACCCCCCGCGCCGCCACTCGTAGACGAACGGCACGGTGATCAGGGCCAGGAACACGAGCATCGCCGCCAGCCCGAAGCCGGCCAGCACCGTGAAGTCGACCGCCCACGGGTAGAGGAAGACGACCTCGATGTCGAAGACGATGAACGTCATCGCCACCAGGTAGTACTTGATCGGGAGCCGACCGCCCCCGGTGGCGTGCGGGGTGGGCTCGATCCCGCACTCGTAGGCGTCGAGCTTGGCCCGGTTGTACTTGCGGGGTCCGATCACCGCGCTCGCACCGACCCCGCCGAGGGCCAGCACGGCGGCGATCCCCATGAGGACCAGCACCGGGACGTACGGGTTGCTCATCGGTTCTCCTCACCCATGCCTGTGTCACTTCCTCGTGCCACGACGCGCCTCATGCCAGGTCGCTCCCGCACGAACGGTGCGGTGCCCCGCTCCGGCACGTCTCGTTCCTCGCCGTCCCTGCGCGAGGGCTCCTCGCGCTCATGACGCCGGGACCACCCTGGTCAGTCCGGCGATGACCCGGTCGATCCAGTCGCCGCCGCGGGGCTCGTAGCAGTCCGAGAGCAGCTTGAGCACGAACTGCATGACCACCGGTCGCGGCAGCCCGTACTTCACGCACGCCCGCATCACCGCGGGGTGCTCGATGAGCTGCACGAACCAGCGGCCCAGCGTGTAGTAGCCGCCCAGGTCGTCGCGCATGCGGTCGGTGTAGGTGGCCAGGGTGCGCTCGCGGGCGTCGTCGGTCAGCCGCGTGCGGGCCTGCGCGATCGCGTCGGCGGCGACGCGGCCGGCCTGCAGGGCGTAGGCGATGCCCTCGCCGTTGAACGGGCTGACCATCCCGGCGGCGTCGCCGACCAGGACGGTGCCGTCGCGGTACATCGGGCTGCGGTTGAACCCCATCGGCAGCGCGGCGCCCCGGACGGGCCCGATCTGGTTCTCGGGGGTGAACCCCCACTCCGGCGGGGTGTTGGCGGTCCAGGCCGTCATCATGGCCCGGTAGTCGTGCCCCTGGGCGGACTGGCGCGCCGGGGTGGAGCTCACGGAACCCAGCCCGACGTTCGCGGTGCCGTCGCCGAGGGCGAAGATCCAGCCGTAGCCGGGCAGCAGGTTCGACGCGCCCGGGGTGCCGTCCCACAGCTCGAGGTGCGACTCCATGAAGCGGTCCGCGTGCCGGGGCGTGCCCTCGGTGCGGTAGTAGGTCCGCACCGCCGTCCCCATCGGCCGGTCGTCCCGCCGGGTCAGCCCGAGCGCGGTCGCGAACCGGGAGGAGACGCCGTCGGCCGCCACCACGACCGGCGCCCGGTAGGTGCGGGGGGCGCCGTCGGCGCGTCCGCGGGCGTCCAGCGGCTGGGCCTGCACCCCGACCACGCGGCCCGTGCGCTCGTCGGTCTCCGGGCCGGTGACCTTGGTGCGCTCGAGGAGCTTGGCGCCCGAGGCCTGCGCGTGCTGGACGAGGCCGTGGTCGAGCGTCATGCGGGAGCGGGCGAGCCCGTACCCCGGGTAGGTGGTCAGCTCCGGCCAGGCCAGCTCCCAGGAGCGGCCGCCCGCGACGACGCGCAGCCCCTCGTTGCGGATCCAGCCGTCCTCGGCGCGGGTGTCGACGCCCATGCGGGCGAGCTCGGCCACGGCGCGCGGCGTCAGGCCGTCACCGCAGATCTTGTCGCGCGGGAAGGCGGACTTCTCCAGGAGCAGCACGTCCAGGCCGGCGACGGCGCACCAGTGCGCGGCCGCGGCCCCGGCGGGACCTGCACCGACGACGATCACGTCCGCGTCGTCACGATCTACCGCTCGCACTGCTCACCTCCCGCCGCAGGAGACCTCGGCACCCTCGCCGAGGCCACTTGTGAACCCGCTCACAACGTTCTGCGTGCACTCTAACCACGTTCAGCGACCGATGTGTAGGAAGGCAACCCTTCGTTGACGCCGGGGCGGTCACGGGGTGGCCCGGGAGGGCGCCACGACGAGCAGGAACGGTGGCGGCACGACGGGTCACGGCATACGGTCGTGAGCGCATCGCCCCGATCGTCCAGCCACAGGAGGCACCTGAAGATGAAGGCCGTGACCGCACTCGCCGTCGGCGTCGCCGTGGGGTACTACCTCGGCACCGAGCAGGGCAGGGAGAAGCTCGAGCAGGCCAGGAAGCTGGCCGTCGACACCTGGAACGACCCCCGGGTGCAGGAGAAGGTCGCCGGAGCCCAGACGCGGGCCTCCGGCAACTGAGCGACCCCGGCCCGACCTCCCGGCGATCGTCAGTCGGCGGGTCGGGTCGCCCGGTGCAGGGCCACGATGCCGCCGGTGAGGTTCCGGTAGGCCACGCGGCTCCACCCGGCCCCCAGCATCAGCCGGCCGAGCCCGTCCTGGTCCGGCCAGGCGCGGATCGACTCGGCCAGGTACTCGTACGACCCCTTGTCCCGCGTGACCGCCCCGGCCACCGCCGGCAGCGCACGCATCAGGTACTCCAGGTAGACCTGACGGAACGGCGCCCACACGGGGTGCGAGAACTCGCAGATCACCACCCGCCCGCCCGGGCGCGTCACCCGCAGCATCTCGCGCAGCGCGGCCGAGGTGTCCACGACGTTGCGCAGACCGAAGCTGATCGTCACGGCGTCGAAGGTCGCGTCCGCGAACGGCAGCCGCGTCGCGTCGCCGGCCACGAAGGGCAGGTCCGCCCGACGCTGCTTGCCGACCTGGAGCATCCCCATCGAGAAGTCGGACGGGACGACGACGGCACCGGCGTCCGCGAACGGCTCGCTCGAGGTCCCCGTCCCGGCGGCGAGATCGAGCACCCGCTCCCCCGGGCCGGCCCCGACCGCGGCCACCGTCGCCCGCCGCCAGGAGCGGTCCTGGCCCAGGGAGACGATGTCGTTGGTGAGGTCGTAGCGCTCGGCGATCCCGTCGAACATCGAGGCGACCTCGACGGGCTTCTTCTCCAGGCTGGCGCGCGACATGGCCACATCGTCCCACGGCCGACGGTCGACGGTCCCCACGCGGCGTACCCTGGACCCTGATGTCCGCCACGCCCCACCCGGCGCCGGTCCCGCCGTCGGGCGCGTCCGCCGGCACCCCCGTCCCCGCACCCGAGCCGCCGCGGCTCGTGGTCCGCACCACACGGCTGGACCCCCTGCCGGGCGAGCTCACCGCGCTGGTCGACCTGCTCCCGGACGAACGCCCGCTGACCTGGGTCCGCCGCGGTGACGGCATCGTCGGCTGGGGCGAGGCCCTGCGCCTGGACACCTACGGCCCGGGGCGATTCGCCGACGCCGACGCCGCCTGGCGCGCCGCCCTCGCCCGCGCCGTCGTGCGCGACGAGGTCCGTCTGCCCGGCAGCGGCCCGGTGGCCTTCGGCACGTTCGCGTTCGACGACGGCGGGACCGGCGAGGCCTTCGACGGGTCCTCGCCGCAGGGGTCGCTCGTCGTGCCGCGGGTCGTCGTCGGGCGCCGGGGCGACGTGACGTGGATGACCACGATCGCCGTCGACGGGACGCTCGAGGCCCCCGGGGACGCCGGCCTGGCCGCCACGGCACGCACCCCGGTCCACGACCCCGGCCGGGTGACGCTCACCGACGGGGCGGTCGGCGCCCGCGACTGGCCTGCGGTCGTGGCCGAGGGGGTCGCCCGCATCCAGGCCGGCGAGCTGGAGAAGGTCGTGCTGGCCCGCGACGTCGTCGCCACCACCGAACGTCCCGTGGACCCGCGCTGGCTGCTGCGCCGGCTGGCGGCGCGCTACGAGTCCTGCTGGACGTTCTCCGTGGCCGGGATGATCGGCGCCACCCCCGAGCTGCTGCTGCGCAGCGAGAAGGGTCTGGTCACCTCCCGCGTCCTGGCGGGCACCATCCGCCGTGAACCCGGGATGAGCGACGACGACGCGCTGCTGCACGCCGCGCACCTGGCGCGCTCGTCGAAGGACCTGGAGGAGCACGAGTTCGCCGTGGCCTCGGTCGCGCGCTCCCTGGCGCCGTTCTGCTCGTCGATGAACGTCCCGGACACGCCGTTCGTGCTGCACCTGCCGAACGTCATGCACCTGGCCTCCGACGTCACCGCGGTGCTGGACCCCGCCACCCGGTCGAGCTCCCTGTCGCTCGCCGCGGCGCTGCACCCCTCGGCGGCCGTGTGCGGCACACCGACGGTGGCCGCGCGCGACCTCATCCGCGAGATCGAGGGGATGGACCGGTCGCGGTACGCCGGGCCGGTGGGCTGGGTCGGCGCCGACGGCGACGGCGAGTGGGGCATCGCGCTGCGGTCCGCGGAGCTCGCCGACGACCCGCACCACCTCCGCCTGTTCGCCGGCTGCGGGATCGTCGCGGCCTCCGACCCGGAGGCGGAGCTCGCCGAGTCGGAGGCGAAGCTCGTGCCCATGCGCTGGGCCCTCGGCGTCTGAGCGACGTCCCGTCCGCACGGAGGGAGCGGGTCCGGTCGACAGCTCGACCGGACCCGCTCCGCGCGACCGCACCGGTGTGACCGGGAGGGGACCGGTCAGTCGCCGAACAGCTCGCGCAGCCAGTTCGGGACGTTGTCCGGCGCCGTCGGGTCGGACGACCCGTCCTGACCCTCCTGCTGCTGGTCCTGGTCCCGCTGCTGGTCCTGGTCCTGCTGCTGGTCGCGCTGCTGGTCCTGTCCGCCCTGGCCGGACCCGACGGTCTCCTCGCGGACCGCGAAGGAGACGTCGACCGAGGCCGCCCGGCCGTCACGCACGTAGGTGACGGACGCCGACTCGCCCGCGGTGCGCTCGCGCACGTAGGCGGTCAGCGACTCGGCACCGCTGACCGAGTCGTCGTCGATGGCGACGACGACGTCACCGGCCTGCAGGCCGGCCTCCGCGGCGGGTGAACCGCCGACGACCTCGACGACCTCGGCACCCCGGCGCGTGACGCCGTCGGCGGTCGCCGTCGCGTCCCGCAGGGACACGCCCAGGAACGCGTGCTCGGCGGTGCCGTCCTCGACGAGCTGGTCGGAGACGTTCGTGGCCAGGTTCACCGGGATCGCGAACCCGAGACCGATCGACCCGGAGGCGCCGCCCGCCCCGCCGGACATCGTCGCGATGGACGAGGTGATCCCGACGACCCGGCCCTGCGCGTCGAACAGCGGTCCCCCGGAGTTGCCCGGGTTGACGGCCGCGTCGATCTGGATCGCGTTGGTCACCACGACGTCGCCACCGTCCCTGCCGGACGCCGCCACGGGGCGGTCCAGCGCCGAGACGATGCCGGTGGTCGCCGTGTTGGCCAGGCCGAGCGGGTTGCCGACGGCCAGGACGGAGTCACCGACCTGGACGGCGTCCGAGTCGCCGAACGTCGCGGGCTGCAGGTCGTCCGGGGGGTCGACCAGCTGGACCACGGCGAGGTCGGTCGTGGGGTCGGTGCCCACGATCGTGGCCTCGTACAGGCGCCCGTCCGACAGGGTGACCTGGACGGTGCCGTCCGCGGCGCCGGCGACCACGTGGTTGTTGGTCAGGACGTGCCCGGCCTCGTCGACGACGACACCCGACCCCTCGGACCCGCCGGACTGGCTGCTCACCTGGATCGCCACGACGGACGGCGCGACGGCCGAGGTGACGGCCTGCCAGTCCGGGTTCTCGCTGGTCGAGCTGGCCACGGGGGCCGCCTGCGAGGTCGTGGACGCGCCCACCTCGGCGAGCGAGGACTCGCTCGTGCCGTCGTCGAGCAGGGACACCGCGCCGACCGTCGCCACGCTCGCGAGCACGGCGGCGCCGGCGGCCGCGGCGACGACCGGCACCCACGGGGTGCGACGCCGCTCGGCGCCCGCCGCCGGCGGGTACGTCGGCGCGCCCCCGGACCATCCGGTCTGGTAGGACGGGCCGTAGGCCGGGCCGGGCTGGTACGACGGCGCCGCGCCGACGGGCTGCGGCGCGGCCTGCCGGTCGGGTGCCGGAGCCTGCGTCGCGGCGCCCTCGTGGCGTGCGGCCGGCAGCGGGTGCGTCGGCTGCTCGACGGGGTGCTCCTGGCCCGACGGCTGCTGCGGTGCGGGGGTGTGCTCGGTGCTCATGTGCCCTCCTCGATGTCTGCCCCTACACCACACCATCAGCCTTGGCCGAGCCTTGGGCGGACCTGAGAGTTTCCTGTCAACCGCCGTCCCCTCGTGCCGAGGACACCCGTCGTCCCCTGGTCAGCGCGTGGCGGACCGGACGGCCGTGGCGATCCGGGCGGCGAGGTCCCGGGACTCCGCGAGCCGGTCGGCCCGCGGCACGCGCACCTCCACCACGCTCACCCCGGCCGGTGGCCGCGCGAGCGCGCCGGTCAGGGAGGTCAGGTCGTCGACCCGCCGGTGGGCCACGCCGTACCCGGCGCACAGCGCGGCCAGGTCCGCACCGTGCGACGTGCCGAAGACCCGCTCGAAGGTCGCGGCAGCCTCCGGACCCTCCTGGGCCAGGGTCCCGTGCTCGAGCGTGGCGAAGATCGACCCGCCGTCGTCGTTCACGACGACGACCTGCAGGTCGGCACGGTCCTCCGCGGGGCCGCGCAGCAGGCCGTTGAGGTCGTGCAGGAAGGTCAGGTCGCCCACGAGGGCCCGGGTGCGCACCCCCTGGCGGCCGGCGGCCAGGGCCACTCCCGAGGCCGTCGCGACGGTCCCGTCGATACCGGCCAGCCCGCGGTTCGCCAGGATCCGGGCCGGCGGGGCGTCCGGCGCCGCGTCGAGACCGAGGACGAGGTCGACGTCCCGCACCGGGTTGGAGGCGCCCACGACCAGCACGTCACCGGCCCCGGTCGCGGCGACCACGGCCCGCGCCACGACCAGGGCCGCGTGCGGGGCCGTCACGAGGTCGGCGTCGACGGCGTCGGTCCGGGTGACGGCGTCGACCTCGGCGGCGGCCGCGCGGCTCGCCGCCTGCCACCGCGCGGCGAACGCCCCGCCGTCGGCGGGCTCGCCGGGTGCGAACCAGCGGTCGGCGAGGCGGTCGACGACCCGTGCGGCGTGCCGGGCCGGGTCCGGCCACGGCCCGCCCCCCGGCGCGACCACGGTGACGTGCACGTCGGGGCGGGCGAGCAGGCGCTGCACGGGGCGCGACAGCGTGGGCCGGCCCAGGACGACGACGTGCTCCACGTCGTCGGCGAGCCCGTCGGCGCCGAGCACCGAACGGTACGCGGCCACGGCCCGCGGGCCGCCGCCGGCGCCGGAGGTCGGCTCGGCGAGCAGGGGCCAGCCGCGGGCCTCGGCGAGCCGGCGCGCGTCCGGACCGGCACCGTCCCCCGCCACGACGAGGGTGCGGGTCGGGTCCCCCGGCAGCGCCGGGTCGGCCCCCGGCCCCGCCGCCGGCGGCACGACCTCGACACCCCGGCCGGGCTGCGCGGGCGCGGTGGCCGCGTCGTCGTCCGCGCCACCGACGGGGTGCAGCGGGTCCCGGAAGGCGAGGTTGAGCTGGACCGGGCCGGGATGCCGGTCGCGCAGACCCCGGGCGGCGGCCACCGCCCGCCGGGCGGCGGACAGCAGGTCGCGCACCTCGCCGTCCCGTCCGTCGGGCGCGGGCACGTCGAGGGTGTAGCGGACGGCGGCGCCGAAGAGCCCGACCTGGTCGGTGGTCTGGGAGGCGCCGGTGCCACGCAGCTCGTGCGGCCGGTCGGCCGTCAGGACGACGAGCGGCACACGACTGTGCGAGGCCTCCAGGACGGCGGGGTGCAGGTTCGCCACCGCGGTGCCCGAGGTGGTCACCACGGCGACCGGGGCCGGTACCGCTGCCTCCGCGGCACCGGCCGCCGACCCCCGGGAGAGTCCGAGCGCGAGGAAGCCCGCCGAGCGTTCGTCGATGCGCACGTGCAGCCTGACCAGGCCGACGGCGTCCGCCTCGGCCAGCGCGTAGGCCAGCGGGGCGGACCGCGACCCGGGTGCCAGCACGACGTCGTGCACGCCCTGCGCGGCCAGGTCCGCGACCAGCGCGCGGGCTGCCGTGACCGCGGGGGCGGCCGTGCCGCCGTCGGGCGCGGGGCTCACGCGTCGGCCCCGTCGAGGAGCGCGGCGAGCCGGTCGTGCCGGTCGAGCCAGCGCTGCTCCAGCTCCGGCGGGGCGGCGACGGCGGCGAGCGCCCCCGCGTCCGGGCCGACCCGGCGCACCGGCAGCGTCCCGTCCACCGGGCGCAGCGGTTCGTCGGTGACGTCCCGCGTGAGCAGCTGGGAGGTGGCCAGCCCGCACGCGTGCGGCAGCTCGGGCAGGGCGGCCGCGAGCGCCACCCCGGCCGCCAGCCCGACCGACGACTCCAGGGCCGAGGAGACCACGACCGGCAGGCCGACCTGCTCGGCCAGGTCGAGACAGGCCCGCACCCCGCCGAGCGGCTGGACCTTGAGCACGACGACGTCGGCCGCCTCGGCGCGCACCACCCGCAGGGGGTCCTCGGCACGGCGGATCGACTCGTCGGCCGCGACCGGCACGTCGACGGCACGGCGGACGGCCGCCAGCTCCTCCACCGTCGCGCAGGGCTGCTCGACGTACTCCAGCCCCCCGGCGGCGCGGTCCAGCAACGGGATGCGGCGGCGGGCCGCGTCGACGTCCCAGGTGCCGTTGACGTCGACGCGGATCCGGCCGACGGCCGGTCCGTGCAGCGTGTCGAGCACGGCCCGGACCGCCTCGACCCGGCGGAGCTCGGCCTCGACGGGCTCGACCGAGCCGTCGGGGAGCCGCTGGCCCACCTTGACCTTCGCCGTCCGGCACCCGCCGGAGGCCAGCACGATCTCGCGGGCGCGTTCCGGGTCGACGGCGGGCACCGTCACGTTGACCGGGACGGCGTCACGCACGGGTGGCGGGAAGTCGAGGTCCGCCGCCTCGCGCGCGGCCCGCAGCCAGGTGGCGGACTCGGCGTCGTCGTACTCGCAGAAGGGGCTCAGCTCGCCCCACCCGGCCTCGCCGGCCAGGAGCAGACCGTCCCGGCTGGTCAGTCCCCGGAACGGGGTGCGCAGCGGAGCGGACCAGACGTAGCGGCGCCGGGGCGTCGCGGGCAGGGAGACGGGCACGTCCTCAGGGTAGGAGGTCGTCCGCGGCTCGGCAGCACGCGGGGGGACCGGGCACCGTCAGTCGGTGAACTCCTCCGGCGGCATGTGCCGCAGGATGCCGGGAGTGCCGACCGTGGCGACGGGCACGCTCTGGGTGGTGACGGTGGCGCGCCGGACCTCGGCGGCGTCGTAGGCGATCAGCTCGTCCACGACCTCGTCCGGGTCGGCGACCTCGGCGCTGTGGGATCGCGTCTTGTCCATGCCCCCATGGTGCAACTGCAGTTGTGCAGATTCCACGGATGACGCGCACATCTCGCGTGATCGGCGTGTCGAGCCGCGACTACCCTGAGGCCGTGAGCCACTCCGACAGCACTCCTCCGGTCCCCCCGCAGGTCTCGCAGACGTTCGACCCGACCCGATGGCGCCCCGTCACGGGCTTCGACGGGCTGACCGACCTCACCTACCACCGGGGGGTGGAGCGGTCCACGGCGGCCGACGGCACCGAGCAGGTCCGCGACCTGCCGGTGGTCCGGGTCGCGTTCGACCGCCCCGAGGTCCGCAACGCCTTCCGACCGCACACCGTCGACGAGCTGTACCGGGTGCTGGACCACGCCCGCATGACCTCCGACGTCGGCACCGTGCTGCTCACCGGCAACGGCCCGAGCCCCAAGGACGGCGGCTGGGCGTTCTGCTCGGGCGGGGACCAGCGCATCCGCGGACGGTCCGGCTACCAGTACACGACGGCGCCCGACGGCGGCGGCGAGGTCCACACGGCCGACGCCGTCGACCCCGCCCGCGCCGGGCGCCTGCACATCCTCGAGGTGCAGCGGCTGATCCGCACCATGCCGAAGGTCGTCGTCGCCGTCGTGGACGGCTGGGCCGCCGGCGGCGGGCACTCCCTGCACGTGGTCGCCGACCTGTCGATCGCGTGCCGGCAGCACGGGCGGTTCAAGCAGACCGACGCCGACGTCGGCTCGTTCGACGGCGGCTACGGCTCGGCCTACCTGGCGCGCCAGGTCGGGCAGAAGCGCGCACGGGAGATCTTCTTCCTGGCCCGCGAGTACTCCGCCGACGACGCCGAGCGCTGGGGCGGCGTCAACGAGGTCGCCGAGCACGAGGACCTGGAGGCCCTCGGCCTGGAGTACGCCCTGACGATCGCGGGCAAGTCGCCGCAGGCGATCCGCATGCTGAAGTACGCATTCAACCTGGCCGACGACGGCCTGATGGGCCAGCAGGTGTTCGCCGGGGAGGCGACGCGGCTCGCCTACCTCACCGACGAGGCGGTCGAGGGCCGCGACGCGTTCCTCGGCAAGCGGGAGCCCGACTGGAGCCGGTTCCCCTACGCGTACTGACCGGCCGCGCCGGGCCTGCGGTCAGGAGACCGACCAGGACCCGTCGCGGCGCGGCACCAGCTCGACCCACGTCCGGCCCGGGGCCAGCAGCACCTCGTCGCCGTTCGGCCGGGTCAGCCGCAGCGGCTTGCCGCGCCCCTTCTTGGTCCACTCCACGTCGACCGCCCGGCCGCCGCTGAGCACCGTCCCGGTGCCGGAGCCGACCAGCTCCGTCTTGGGCACCTTGGCGCCCGAGGCGTCGCGGTGGGAGGTGTTGGTGACCTTCATCCGCAGCAGCACCACGTTGCGCGCCGTGACGCGCCGGCCCGAGGAGATCGAGGGGACGCCGTTGTCGCTGCGCCGGTAGGCGCGGTCGCCCGCGTTCCAGGTCCAGGTGCTGCGCTGCGCCCGGGACAGGCGGACGTCGGCGACGCGGCCCCGCCGCCCGTCCGACCGCGCCGTCGACCCCTTCCAGCCGCGGGCGTAGGTGAACTGGGCGGGCGGCGGTTCCGCCCGTCGCCGGTCCGCCTGGCGGGCGAAGGTCCCGACGTCGCCGTACACGTTGTGCGGCATGTACCGGCGCGACGACCGCCAGAACCCCGGGTCGCCGTCGTCGTTGATCACGAGCTGGGTGCCGGACCGTTCCACGGCGCGCAGGAAGGCCGGGATCCCGCCGGAGGCGGCGAGGATCCCGTCCATCGGGGCGACGGTGGCCGGGTCCATGGGCCGCACCGACCGGATCGGGCCGACGGCGTCCGGGTAGCTCGAGTGGTACACGGCCACGAACCGCGTGATGCCGCCCTCGACGACCTGCTCCCACACGATGTCGGCCCGGTGCAGCCCGGAGTGCGGCCTGGCCGCCGGGGAGTTCTCGATCTTCACGGCCACCGCGGGCCGCTCGGGCACCTTGTCCGTGCGCTTGCCCGTCAACGGCCAGCGCGGCGGCTCGGGCGTCGGGGACGGCTCGGGCTCGGCGGGGGCCGGCGGGCCGATCTTCGCGCGCGACACGTCCGGGGCCACCGTGACCGGGGCCGGGGCCTCGGGCGGCTCGGCGGAGCATCCCGCGAGCATGAGCATCGCCAGGACGAGCGCGAGCGCCGTCGGACGTCGTGCCACCACTTCCTCCTCGTGCAGGGTGGCAACAGGCTACGGCCCGCCACGCCCGAGCGGCGCACTATCGTGACCTGCGTGCTGCCCCCCGACGTGTCCGCCCTCGTCGACCGGACGCGCCGCGCGCTCGACGGCGGCCCGCCGGTCGTCCCGCTCCCCCGCCTCGGCGACGCCGCCCCGCCGCCCGGGACCGCCGCCGTCGTGCGCACCTCCGGGTCCACCGGGACACCCCGCGAGGTGGCCCTCAGCGGCGCCGCGCTGCGCGCCTCGGCCGCCGCCACGGCGGACCGGCTGGGTGCGCCCGGCCGCTGGGTGCTGGCCCTGCCCGCGACGCACGTCGCGGGGCTGCAGGTGGTGGCCCGGTCGGTCCTGGCCGGCACGCCGCTGGTCGCGGCCGCACCGGACGAACCGTTCACGCCGTCCCGTCTCGCGGACCTGCTGGCCGAGGCGCTCGCGGGCGACGATCCCGTCCACGTCTCGCTCGTGCCCACCCAGCTGCACCGTGTCGTGCAGGCGGCCGACGACGGGGCGCCCCGGGCGCTGGACGCGCTGGCACGCTGCGGGGCGGTGCTGCTCGGCGGCGCCGCCGCCCCGCCGGTGCTGGTCCGTCGCGCCCGGGAGGCCGGGGTGCGGGTCGTGCGGACCTACGGCATGTCCGAGACGTCGGGCGGGTGCGTGTACGACGGCGTGCCGCTGGCGGGCGTCCGGGTGCGGATCGACGCGGACCCGGGCGCGCCGGGGGTCGTGGAGCTCTCCGGCCCGGTGCTCGCCTCCGGCTACGTCGGGGACGAGACGGCCACCGCGGCCGCCTTCCACGACGGTCCTGACGGCCGCTGGTTCCGCACCAGCGACCTCGGGACCCTCCGGGACGGGGTGCTGCGCGTCCTCGGCCGGGCGGACGACGTCGTCGTCACCGGTGGGGAGAACGTGGCGCCGGTGGCGGTCGAGGCGGTCCTCGGCGAGCTGTTCGACGGGGAGGTGTGCGTGGTCGGCGTGCCGGACCCCGAGTGGGGGCAGGCCGTCGTCGCCGTCGTCACCGGACCGCCCGGGACGCCGGCCGGCTGGCTGCCCGACGCCGCGCTGGCGCCCGTGCGGTCGGCGGTCGCCGCTAGGCTGGGGCGGCCCGCGGCGCCGCGGCGGATCCTCCAGGTCGCCGGGCTCCCGCGGCGTGGTCCGGGCAAGGTCGACCGCGCCGCCGTCGTGGATCTCGTGCGTCACCACGACGCACACCGCTGAGAGGAGAACCCATGGCCACCGCCGCTGAGTGGCTCGCCGGCGCGCGCCCCCGCACGCTGCCGGCCGCCGCGGCCCCTGTCGCGATCGGCACCGGCGCGGCGGCGCAGCTCGACGCCGTCGCCTGGCTGCCCGCCGTGCTCGCGCTCGGCGTGGCCCTGGCGCTGCAGGTCGGCGTCAACTACGCCAACGACTACTCCGACGGCGTGCGCGGCACCGACGTGGACCGGGTCGGGCCGCTGCGGCTCACCGCGTCCGCCGCCGCGCGGCCCGGTCAGGTCAAGGGGGCGGCGTTCACGGCGTTCGGCGTCGCCGCGATCCTGGGGCTCGCCCTGTGCGCCGTCTCCGGGCACTGGTGGCTGATCGCCGTCGGCGCCCTGAGCATGCTGGCCGCCTGGTACTACACCGGTGGCGAGCGCCCCTACGGCTACGCCGGGCTCGGCGAGGTCGGCGTCTTCGTCTTCTTCGGGCTGGTGGCCACGCTCGGCACCACGTACACCCAGGCCGACCGGATCTCGTGGCCCGCGGTGCTGGGCGCCGTCGGCGTCGGGCTGATCGCCTGCGCGCTGCTGATGATCAACAACCTGCGCGACATCCCCACCGACGTGCTGGCGGGCAAGCGCACGCTCGCGGTCCGGGTGGGCGACCACCGTGCTCGCCGGCTGTACGCGCTGTGGCTCGTCGTGCCCGTGCTGCTCGGGCTCGTCTGCGCGATCTGGAACCCGTGGGCCTTCCTGGTGGCGCTGCTCCTGCTGCCCACGGTCCTGCTCGTGCTGCCGGTGCTGGCCGGGGCGCAGGGACGCGCCCTGGTGCCCGTCCTGGCCGGGACCGGCCTCTTCGAGCTCGCCTACGGGATCCTGCTGGGGCTCGGCCTGGCCCTGTGACCGGCCGCCGCGTCGGGTCTCAGGAACGCTGCTGCGGGCCGTCGGCCGCGGTGCCGTCGGCGTGCTCCGACCGGTCGGCGTCGAGGACCGCGTCCTCGGCGGCGGCGTCCTCGTCGATCCGCGTGTCGCCGCGCGTGCGCTCCTTGCGGCGCCGGTCGCGCTCCGCGAGCCAGGCCGCGGCGTCGTCCCGCTGCCGACGCAGCGCGAGGTAGGAGACGGCGAACGCGACGACGAGCGCCACGAGCGGCAGCAGCCACCCGCCGAGACCGACGAGGTATCCGAGCACGAGCGCGGCCACGAAGACGAGGAGGCGCAGCGCGGAGTAGATGAGCAGTGGCACGTCACCAGGGTAAGGCCGTGCCGACAGCCCCGGATGCGGTGCACCCTCGCGGTCGTTCTAGGCTGGAGGCATGTTGCGCGTCGTGGTGATCCTCCTCGTGATCGGCCTGATGGTCTACACCCTCGCCGACCTGGCCGGGTCGGAGGAGGAGGATCGCGGCGGCCTGCCCACCTGGCTCTGGCTGATCATCATCGTGTTCCTGCCGGTCTTCGGGCCGATCTCGTGGCTCGTGACCAAGCGGACCCGGCGCCGTGGGTCCGGCGGCGGGCGTACCGGCCGCCCCGGGCGCGGACCGCGACGCCCCTCCGGACCGGTCGCGCCCGACGACGACCCGGACTTCCTGTGGCGGATCGAGCAGGAGAAGCGGCGTGAGGAACGTCGCAGGAAGCGTGACGAGGAGGGGCCCGACGCGCCGTCGGCCTGATCGCCGCGGCCGGACCCTTCCCGGCCGCACGGGCGGCCCCGCGAGTCAGGGCGATCCCCCGCGAGTCAGGGCGATCCCCCGCGAGTCAGGGCGATCCCCCGCGAGTCAGGGCGATCCCCCGCGAGTCAGGGCAGTGCTCCGCGAGTCAGGGTCATCCACCGCGAGTCAGGGCAGCGCTCCGCGAGTCAGGAGAACGCCCGGGTGCCTGGGTC
Organism: Isoptericola sp. b408; assembly: GCF_030588085.1. Taxonomy (NCBI): domain Bacteria; kingdom Bacillati; phylum Actinomycetota; class Actinomycetes; order Micrococcales; family Promicromonosporaceae; genus Isoptericola; species Isoptericola sp. b408. The sequence goes on along the minus strand of NZ_JAUQYQ010000001.1, from coordinate 858,846 downwards.
GGCACAGGTTCGTCCCCGAGCGAGCATCCCGGCACCGCCGGCACGACGCCCTGACTCGGGGGCGAAGAGCCCTGACCCGCGCAGGATCGTCCTGACTCAGGGCAGGATCGTCCTGACCCGCGGCGTCGAGCCCTGACCCGCGCAGGATCGTCCTGACCCGCGGCGTCGAGTCCTGACTCGCACAGGAGTGCCCTGACTCGGGGCGAGGAGCCCTGACCCGCGCAGGATCGTCCTGACCCGCGCGGGTCGAGGTGGCCCGCGCGGGTCAGGGTCAGCTGATGCCCGAGTACGAGTGCTTGCCATTGAAGATCAGGTTCACGCCCGTGAAGTTGAACAGCACGCAGGCGTAGCCGACGACGACGAACCAGGCGGCTCGCCGGCCGGACCAGCCCCGTGTCGTGCGGGCGTGCAGGTAGGCCGCGTAGACGACCCAGATGATGAAGCTCCAGACCTCCTTGGGGTCCCAGCCCCAGTACCGGCCCCAGGCGTCCTCGGCCCAGATGGCTCCGCCGATGATCGTGAACGTCCACATCACGAAGCCGACGGCGTTCAGGCGGAAGGACATCGACTCCAGCGCGGCCGGGGCCGGCATGCGGTCGAGCCAGCGGAATCCCGGGCGCGTGAGGAACGGGGACCCGGTCTCCCGCGCGTCGCGCAGCAGCTGCAGGACGGACAGCACGAACGCGACCGTGAAGATCCCGGTCGCCGTGATCGCGACGCCCACGTGGATGACCAGCCAGTAGTTCTGCAGCGCCGGCTGCACGCCGGTCGCCGCGACGTGGAACGAGTTGAGTCCCACGACGACGAACAGCGTGACCAGCCCGGTGACGAAGGCGCCGAGGAACCGCACGTCGCGGCGCAGGTTCCACACGAGGAACACCACCATCGCCACGAAGGACCCCACGAGCGTGAACTCGTACATGTTGGCCCACGGCGTGCGCCCGGCGGCGAGGCCCCGCAGCAGGATCGCCACGCCGAGCATCGCGGTGCCGAGCCAGGACGTGGACAGGCCGATCCCGGCGGCACGCCGTCGGGCCGGACCGCCGTGGCCGACGTCCGCAGCCGGTCCTGCGCCGTCCGGCGCCGCGACCGCGCCTGGCGCACCGGCACCGACCGTCGCCCGCGCCTCGGTCCGCGCCTCGAGGCGTTCGTCGGTCCGACGTCCCAGGTCGATCGCGAAGGCGATCATCGCCACGGCGAACGTCGTCGCCGCCGCCCACACGAGCAGATCGCTCAGCTCGGCGATCTCCATCTCAGTCCTCCTCGCTCCCGGTCGCTCGACCGTCCGTCGTCCCGGCACCGGACCCACAGGTCCGTCCGGCGCCGTCCGGTCCGTCGCGCTCGACGTCCGGCAGCGCTCCGAAGGCCTTGTCGACCTCGGTCTCCAGCCCGGCGTCGTCCCCACGGGCCAGCCCGGCGACCTCGACTCGCGTGACGCGGCCGGACGTCCATGATCGCACCCACACGCGGCGTCGCGGCAGGAAGAGCGATCCCGTCAGCCCCAGCAGCGCCAGGAGCGCGAACGTCAGCACCCACGCCAACGAGGGGTCGTGCCGCAGGTCCAGGGCGACGAACCGGGGGACGTCCTCGCCGAGCGCGACCGTGCCCAGCCCGTCGGGCAGCTCGACCGAGTCGCCCGGCTCGAGCAGCAGGGTGACCCGTCCGCCGTCGTCGTCGAGGGACGGCGTGAGGTTCGCGGTGTCCAGGCGGTAGACGTTCTGCGGGACGCCGGCGTCGAGCCCGAGATCGCCGCGGTACACCTCCAGGACGAGCAGCGGGTCCTCCGGCAGCGGGAACACCGACTCGGCGGTGCCGTCCTCGTTGATGACGGCCGTCGGCAGGAAGTACCCGATCAGCCCGATCTGGTCGAGCCCCGGCGACACGTCCGGCACCTTGACGACGCCTCGTGAGGTGTACACCTGGTCCTCCGGCAGGAACGGCACCCGCCCGCTGAACGCGGTGGCACCCTCCGCGTCGGTCACCGTGATCTCGGGGGCGTACCCGTTGCCCTGCAGGTAGATCTTGGAACCGTCGACCTCGAGAGGGTGGTTGACCCGGATGGTCTCGGCCCGCGAGGAGCCGTCCGGCTCGGTGACCGTGACGTCGGCGGTGAAGTCGCGGGACTGGGCGAACGCGACGGTGTCCGTGGCGAACTCGGACTCGAAGGAGTCCAGCGTCATCGAGAACGGCACGAGCGACTCCGGGGCGAACCACGCGCCGGACTCGAACGTGTCGTAGTCGACCACCGCGTTCGCGAAACCGCGCCCCTCGGTGATGATCGCCTGCCCGCGGTAGTGCATGAGCTGGCCCACGGCGACGGCGATCACGAGGCCCACCAGGGCCAGGTGGAACAGCAGGTTGCCGCTCTCGCGCAGATACCCTCGCTCGGCGGCGACGGTCCGCGCAGCAGGCCGCCCGGGCAGCGCGCCGCGGGCGGCCCGGGCGTCCTCGGCCCCGGTCTCGACCCGGAAGGTCGGCAGGCGTCGCCACCGGCCGCGCAGGTGGGTCGACGCCGCGTCGGCCACCTCGTCCGGCGTCGCGGACGTCGTCCCCGTCACGTGCACCGGGAAGCGCTCGAACCGGGCGGGGGTCCGCGGCGGGCGGGCCCGCAGCGCCCGGGCGTGCGCGATCGTGCGCGGCACGATGCAGCCGACCAGCGACACCAGCAGCAGCAGGTAGATGGCCGAGAACCAGACGGACGTGTAGACGTCGAAGAACCCGAACCGGTCCAGCCACTCGCCGGCGGTCGGGTGGTCACCCAGGTACTCGACGACCGCCGCGGGGTCCTGGTCGCGCTGCGGCAGGATCGAGCCGGGCAGCGCCGCGACGGCGAGCAGCATGAGGAGCATGAGCGCCACGCGCATGCTGGTCAGCTGCCGCCACGTCCAGCGCAGCATGCCCCGCCAGCCGAGCTGGGGGGCCTGCGGTCCCCGCGGGGACGACGGCGCCCCGGACGGCTCCGGTCGGGCGTCCGCCGCGGACGTCGGCTCACCGGTGGTGAAGTCGTCCGCGATGCCCTCGGGACGGTAGGTCCGCTCGCTCATCACACCACCGTCGTGTATCCGCTGATCCAGCTCTGCAGCAGGCTGGTGGTCACGCCCCACAGACCGGTCACCATCGCCAGGCCGATGACGATGAGCAGCCCACCACCGACCCGCATGATCGTCAGCCGGTGCCGTCGCAGGAAGCTCAGCATCCGCTCGGAGGACTGCAGGCCCAGGGCCACCAGCAGGAAGGGCACGCCGAGGCCGACGCAGTAGGCGATCCCGAGCAGGACGCCCCGGGTGGCCGACGCCTCGTCCAGCGCGAGGGACTGGACGGCGGCCAGGGTCGGGCCCATGCAGGGGGTCCACCCGATGCCGAACACGACGCCGAGCAGCGGTGCGCTCCACAGGCCGGCCCGCGGTGTCACGTGCAGTCGGCGCTCCCGCTGCAGGAAGCCGATCCCGCCGAGGAAGGCGACGCCCATGAGGACGACGACGACGCCGAGCACGCGCGTGAGGACGTCCTCGTAGCGCACCAGATAGGCACCGGCGGCCCCGGCCGCCGCCATGAGGGCGACGAACACGGCGGTGAAGCCGAGGACGAAGAGCCCGACCCCGGCCACGACCCGGCCACGGGCCGGCGCGGCCGCCGGGGCCGCCGTCGTCGTCCCGCCCCGGGACGTCTCGACCGGGCCGGCGTTCGCGGCGGCCATGCCACCCACGTACCCCACGTAGCCGGGGACCAGGGGCAGCACGCACGGCGAGGCGAAGGAGACCAGACCGGCCAGCAGCGCGACGGGGACGGCGAGCAGCATCGATCCGCTCACCGCCGTCGTCGCGAACAGCTCTCCCATCTCAGGCACCCGCCATCGCGTCGTCGATCAGGCTGTTGAGGGTGCTCTCGGACACCTCGCCGACGACGCGGGCGGCCACGCGACCCTCGGCGTCGAGCACGACGGTGGACGGGACCGCCTGCAGCGGCACGACGCCCGACAGCCCGGCCACGACCTGGCCGCTGCGGTCCTCGATCGACGGGTAGGGCACCTCGAAGGTGCGCTGGAAGGCGAGCGCGGCACCGGCCTCGTCCTCGGTGTTGATGCCCAGCAGGTGCACCCCCTCGTCGGCGCGGTCCGTCGCGATCGAGACCAGGGCCGGAGCCTCGGCGCGGCAGGGCGCGCAGCCTGCGTACCAGGTGTTGAGCACGACGACGTCCCCGCGCCAGTCGGCGGTGGAGACCTCGTCCCCCTCGAAGCTGGTGCCCTCGACGACCACCGGCTCGGTCCGGTCGGCCGGCTCCCACTGCTGCACGGTGCCGTCGCCGGAGACGAACCCCTGGCCGACGACGTCGCCCGCGCCGGAGTCGGCGGCGCCGCACCCGGCCAGCGCGAGGGCCGTCCCGAGGGCGAGCGCGACGCCCGCCGCGTGGCGGCGCGCCATCAGGCGCCCGCCTGCGGCTCGGCGCCGACGAGCAGGTCCCCGGCGGGTTCGGCGTAGTGCAGTCCGGCGAAGTGGTCGTCGGTGAACGTCAGCGACGTCAGCGAGGCCAGCGCGCACTGGCGACGCCGCGGGTCGTGGGCCAGGCGCCTGCCCTCGAAGGCCAGCCGGGTCAGCCAGACGGGGAGCTGGTGGCTCACCAGGACGACCTCGCGCCCCGCGTGGGCACGTCGGGCGTCGTCGACGGCGGCCCGCATGCGCACGACCTGGTCGGCGTAGGCCTCGCCCCAGGACGGCCGCAGCGGGTTCCACAGCAGCTTCCAGTACCGGGGGTGGGCGAGCTGGGCGGGGTTCGTGCCGATCGTCGAGCCCTCGAGCAGGTTGCCGGCCTCGATCAGCCGGTCGTCGGTGGCCAGCTCCAGGCCGAACGCGGCGGCGACGGGCGCGGCGGTCTCCTGGGCGCGCTGCAGCGGGCTCGCGACGACGGCGGCGACGTCCCGGCCGGTGTCGGTGAGGTGGTCCGCGACGCGTCGCGCCATCTGCTGACCGCGGTCGGACAACCGGTAGCCCGGGATGCGTCCGTACAGGACGCCGTCCGGGTTGTGGACCTCGCCGTGCCGCATCAGGTGGACGGTGGTGGTGGCCATGCGCCTTAGTGTCCCAGATCCCGGGGGTGGACCGGTCGGCGCGACAGGCGTCGTGAGCCGCGTCACGATCGGGCCGCGGACCGGTCTCCGAACTCGTCCGGACGGCGCGGGAATACTGCGCCGGGGTGCCCTGTTCATGCATTTCGATGGAACGATCCGGACGCGATCGCATCACGTCCTGCAACCGATCTGACAAGGAGCCACCCCATGGCCACCCCCCTGCCCCCGGCCCTGACCACCGGCACCTACGCCGTCGACGCCGGCCACTCCACGGCGTCGTTCTCCGTCCGCCACGCCGGCATCTCCAAGGTCCGCGGGACCGTCGGCATCTCCGCCGGGACGATCACCGTGGGCGAGGACCTCGAGTCCTCCTGCGTCGCGGTGACGCTCGACGCGAGCGCCGTGAGCACCGGTGACGAGAACCGCGACCAGCACCTCAAGAGCGCGGACTTCTGGCACGCCGAGGAGCGCCCCACCTGGACCTTCACCTCGACCTCGGTCACCGCCGACGACGACGCCTACATCGTCACCGGCGACCTGACCATCAACGGCGTGACCCGGTCGGTGGACCTGCCGGTCGCCTTCGAGGGTGCCGCGACCGACCCGTTCGGCAACAAGCGCGCCGGGTTCGAGTCCGAGATCGTCATCAACCGCAAGGACTTCGACCTGACCTGGAACGCCGCGCTCGAGACCGGCGGCATCCTGGTCGGCGAGAAGGTCAAGATCGCTCTCGACGTCTCGGCGATCGAGCAGAACTGATCCCACCACGCCGGTGAACCGGCGCCTGTCGGCGTCGTGCCCGCCGCACCTCGCCGTCGCCGGTCAGCGCACGGGAACCGCGTCCGCGCGGATCCCGTGCGCTGACTCGTGCAGCGGGGGCCTGACTCGTCACGGGCCGTCCTGACTCGTCACGGGCCGTCCTGACTCGTCACGGGCCGTCCTGACCCGCGGCGAGACGGCCCGGCCCGCAGGATGGTGCGCGGGCTCAGGCGGAGGGCTGGACCCCGGCCACCGCGGGGTCACCGTCGACACCCACGGCGTCCCCGGACTGCGCGTGCCGCGCCGCGGCGTGGAACGCGAGGATCTGCAGCTCACCCGCGACGTCGACGCTGCGCACCACGACGTCGTCGGGCAGCTGCAGCGCCACCGGCGAGAACGACAGGATCTCGCGCACCCCGCAGGCCACGATCCGCTCGGCCACCGCCTGCGCCGCCGCACCCGGCGTCGCCAGGATCACCATCGACACCCCCCGGGCGGCGAGGATCTCCTCGAGACGGTCGGAGTGCTCGACCTCGAGGCCGGCGGCGCTGCGACCCACCACGTCCGGGTCGGCGTCGATCAGGGCCACCAGCCGGAACCCGCGGGCCGCGTAGCCCGAGTAGTTCGCCAAGGCGTTGCCGAGGTTGCCCACGCCGACGATGGCGAGCCGGTGCTCCGACCCGAGCCCGAGCGCGGCGCTGATCGAGGACGCCAGCGTCTCCACGTCGTACCCGACCCCGCGGGTCCCGAAGGACCCCAGGTAGGACAGGTCCTTGCGCAGCTGGGCCGAGCCCACGCCGGACCGCTCCGCCAGCCCGGAGGACGACGTCGTGGTGACGCCGTCGCTCAACAGGTCGCGCAGGGCACGCAGGTAGAACGGAAGCCGCGCCACCGTCGCCGCGGGCACCGTCACCTCACCGATCTCGATCACGTCCGCTTCCCTCCCGGGGGGACCGCCAGACGGCGCGCCAACCTCACCGCGTCCACCCGCCAGAACCCCTGCTGCACGCCGTCCACCTCGACGACGGGCACGTAGTCGCCGTACCGCTCGGTCAGCGCGGCATCGGCCTCGATGTCGATCTCCCGCCACGCAGCGCCCGCCTGGTCGCACACCGAGGAGACCACCTGCCTGGCGTCGTCGCACAGATGGCAGCCGGGTCGGGTGTACATCACCACCCGTGCCGTCTCCTCAGGGGTCGTCGGGGTGCCGCTCACGAGGACAGCGTATCCGCGCGGCTACAGTGGACCGCATGCCGTCTCACGCCGACCCCCCGGTCAGCCCGCCGGCGGCAGCGTTCTTCGACGTGGACAACACGATCATCCGCGGCGCCAGCTCGTTCCACCTGGCCCGGGCGCTGTACCGGCGCGAGTTCTTCGGGACCGCCGACCTGCTGCGGTTCGGGCTGATCCAGGCCAAGTACCTGCTCTTCGGCGAGTCGCGCACCCAGATCGAGACCGTGCGCAGCCGGGCGCTGTCCCTCATCGCCGGCCGCTCGGTCGCCGAGATCACCGCCGTGGGCGACGAGGTCTACGACACCGTCCTGGAGCTGCGGATCTTCCCCGGCACGAAGCGACTCCTGGACGAGCACCTGGCGGCCGGGGACCAGGTCTGGCTGGTCACCGCGACGCCGGTCGAGATCGGCGGCCTCATCGCACGCCGGCTCGGCGCGACCGGCTGCCTCGGCACCATCGCGGAGCACGAGCGGGGGTACTACACCGGCGCGCTGGTGGGCGACCTCATGCACGGCGAGGCCAAGGCTGCGGCCGTGCGGGAGCTCGCGGAGCGCGAGGGGCTCGACCTGGACCACTCGTACGCCTACGGGGACTCGCTGAACGACCTGCCGATGATGCGGTCCGTCGGCCACCCCTGCCCGATCAACCCCGACGTGCGTCTGCGTCGGCACGCCAAGGAGGTCGGCTGGCCGATCCGCGAGTTCCGCGGTCGCGGTCAGCGGGTGGCGCACCGCGGCGTGCGGACCGCGTCGTGGGCAGGCGCGGCCTGGGTCGCGGGCCTCGTGCTCCGGGCCGCGCAGCGTGCCATGCGCCGACGCGTCCGGGGCCGCTGACCGGGGACGCCCCTCCCCACGGACGCAGCGAGCCCGGCACCCCTAGGGTTACCGGGCTCGCTCAGCACGACCCGCCGGACGGCGGGCGGTGCCTCACTTCTTGTTGCGACGCTGGTGGCGCGTCCTGCGCAGCAGCTTGCGGTGCTTCTTCTTCGCCATGCGCTTGCGGCGCTTCTTGATGACGGAGCCCATGAGGTCCTCACAATGCTGATCGGTGGTCGGACGGCGTTGGCACCGGCGCCCGTGAGCCCGGGCGCAGCCGACCAACGCGAGAAAAGTCCGTCTATCAGAATACCCGATCACGGCCGGTGCCTCGGGCCACGGCGGCGTGCGCCGGGTCACCCCGGCCGCGGGACCGGCCCGGTCAGTCCAGGAAGGGGTCGAGGCCGAACTCGGGGAAGACGTGGCGGCGCGTGGCGAGCACGGCCCGGTCCGTCGGGTCCGACGGGTCGTAGCCGGCCGACCACGGTTGCCAGGTGACCGGTCCGCGGCCCAGCGTCCTGGCCGCGGGCAGCCCGGACATCTCCTCCGCCGCCTCCCGCCACGCTGCCGGCAGCGGCATCCCCGTCTCCAGCGGGACGTGCGCCGCCTCGGCCACCAGCGCCGCCCACACCAGCGGCACCACGTCGACGACGGCGTACCCTCCGCCGCCGAGGGCCACCCAGCGACCCTCGCAGAGCTCGTGCGCCAGCTCGTGCAGCCAGCGGGCCGCGGTCTTCTGCGCGTGCACACCGACGGAGAGGTCGGCGAGCGGGTCGTTGCCGTGGGCATCGGCTCCGTGCTGGGACACGATGGCGTCGGGGGCGAACTCCCGCAGCACGGTCGGCAGCACCGCGTCGACGGCGCGCAGCCATCCGGCGGAGTCCGTCCGCGGCGGGAGCGCGACGTTGACCGCGGTGCAGTGGTTCAGCCCGGCACCGGTGTCCGCCGGGTCGCCCGTGCCGGGGAACAGCGTCCGGCCGTCCTGGTGGACGGAGAAGGTCAGCACCCGCGGCTCGTCCCAGAAGATCGCCTCGACGCCGTCGCCGTGGTGGGCGTCGAGGTCGACGTACGCGACCCGCTCCGCCCCGCTGTCCAGCAGCCGCTGCACGGCGGCGGCGGCGTCGTTGTAGACGCAGAAGCCCGACGCCGCGTCCCGGCGGGCGTGGTGCATGCCGCCGGCGATGTTGATCCCGTGCTGCGCCCGTCCCGACCAGACGGCGTCCGCGGCGGCGACCGAGGCCCCCACGAGCCGGGCCGCGGCCTCGTGCATGGCGGGGAACACGGGGTCGTCCTCCGTCCCGAGCCCCCGGGCGACGTCGGGCTCCCCCGTGGTCGCCGCGCGGCGCACCGCGGCGACGTAGTCGGCGTCGTGCACGGTCTCGAGGAGCTCGTCCGGTGCGCAGACCGGGTCGACCACCTCCAGCCCGGGTTCGCCGAGCAGTCCGAGCTCGGTGATCAGGCGCATCGTCAGGGCGAGCCGCGCCGGCGCCATGGGATGCCCGAGCCCGAAGTCGTAGCGCAGCAGCTCGGGACTCCACAGCAGCTGGGCGACCGACATCCCGCCACGGTAGCCCAAGCCGTGGCAGGCTGGGCGGCGACCAGTGCGGACGACGAGGGAGGGCGCGGCCGGTGGCCCGATCGGTGCAGGACCGCGCCTCGATGCTGCGCGAGTGGGTGGACCGCACGGCCCGGGAGTACCCGGCCCGGCTGGCGATGACGGTGTTCGCCGCCGTCATCACGCTGTTCACGCTCCTGCTGCTGCCGCCCTGGGCGACGGCCACGGACACGGGCGCCCGGTTCGTCGACGCCCTGTTCACCGCGACGTCCGCCGTGTGCATCACCGGCCTGGTCGTCGTCGACACGGCCGAGTACTGGTCGGAGTACGGCCGCGCGGTCATCCTGCTCGGCATCAAGGTCGGCGGGCTGGGCGTCATGACGATCGCGTCCCTCCTGGGGATCGCCGTCTCCCGGCGCATCGGACTGACCCAGAAGCTGCTCACCGCCTCGGAGACGAAGACCGGGACGACGCGGCTGGGCGAGGTCGGCTCCCTGATCCGGCTGATCATCGTGGTCTCCACCTCGATCGAGCTGACGATCGCCCTCATCCTCCTCCCCCGGTTCCTCGCGCTCGACGAGAGTCTCGGGCTGGCGCTGTGGCACTCGACCTTCTACGGCATCTCGGCGTTCAACAACGCCGGGTTCGTGCCCACCGTGGACGGGCTGCTGCCGTACGCCTCGGACTGGCTGGTCATCATCCCCGTCGTCCTGGGCGTGTTCATCGGCGCCCTGGGCTTCCCCGTGATGCTGAACCTGCTGCAGGCGCGCCGGCACGGGCGCCGGTTCCTGCGGCACCTCTCGCTGCACACCAAGCTGACGATCACGACCAGCGTCGCGCTGCTCGTGGCGGGTCTGGTGATCATCGGCGCGATGGAGTGGGCGAACCCGGAGACGCTCGGCGGCCAGGACCTGAGCACGAAGTTCCTCTCGGCCCTCATGGCCTCCGTCATGCCACGGTCCGGCGGGTTCAACACGTTCGACGTCGGCGCCATGCGGGCGGAGTCCTGGCTCGTCACCGACGCCCTGATGTTCGTCGGCGGCGGGTCGGCCTCCACCGCCGGCGGCATCAAGGTCACCACGTTGGCCGTCATGCTGCTCGCGATCGTCGCGGAGGCACGCGGTGACCGGGACGTCGACGTGTTCGGCCGGCGCATCCCCCGGGACACGCTGCGGCTGTCGATCGCCGTGGTCTTCATCGGCGCCACGATGGTGCTGGTCTCCTGCATCGCCCTGGTCCGGATCACCGACTTCTCCCTGTCGCAGATCCTGTTCGAGGTCATCTCCGCGTTCGCGACGGTGGGGCTCTCGACGGGGATCACCGGCGACCTGCCCGACGGCGGGAAGTACTGGTTGAGCGCCCTGATGTACCTGGGGCGCGTCGGCACCATCTCCGTGCTCGGCGCCCTGGCCCTGCGGGACCGGCGCCGCGTCATACGCTTCCCCGAGGAGCGCCCCATCATCGGCTGACGACCCGCGCGCCAGACGGCAGCGGCGCGTCGCCGACACCACCGACCGACCGGAGGAGAACCGTGGCAGAGAAGAAGGACGACCGGGACGCCGGCGTGCTCGTCATCGGCCTGGGCCGGTTCGGGTCGTCCCTGGCGGAGACGCTGGACCGGCTCGGCCAGGACGTGCTCGCGGTCGAGACCGACGACCGCCTCGTCAACCAGTGGTCCGGCCGCCTGCCGCTGGTCCAGGCGGACGCGTCCAACCCGGAGGCCCTGGAGCAGCTCGGCGCCCAGGAGTTCGGCGTGGCGGTGGTGGGGGTGGGGACCGAGCTCGAGGCCTCGGTGCTCATCACGGGCAACCTCGTCGACCTCGGCACCCCCCAGATCTGGGCCAAGGCGATCTCGGCCGAGCACGGGCGCATCCTGACGCGGATCGGCGCCCACCACGTCGTGTACCCCGAGTCCGACGCCGGCTCGCGGGTCGCCCACCTCGTCAGCGGCAAGATGCTGGACTACATCGAGGTCGAGGACGGCTTCACGATCGTCAAGATGCGCCCCCCGCGCGAGATGCAGGGGTTCACGCTCGCCCAGTCGGACATCCGCAAGAAGTACGGCATCACCGTGATCGGCGTGAAGTCGCCCGGCATCGAGTTCACCTACGCCACTCCCGAGACCCGCGTCAGCGCGAACGACCTGCTGGTCTGCTCCGGACACGCGGACCTGCTGGAGCGCTTCTCGGCGAGGCCGTGAGCACGGACCGGGGGCGCACCGCGGCACCGTCGTCGCCGTCGGTGGTCCTCGTCTGCGGTCCGGCCGGTGCAGGCAAGTCGACGCATGCCCGGCGCCTGGCGGACGACGGCTACGCGGTGCTCTCGTTCGACGCCGAGGCCTGGCGGCGCGGGCTGCGCGATCACCCGGTGGACGCCGAGGACGCGGCCGCCGTCCACGCCCACCTGCAGCGCGAGCTGCTGCGGCACGTCGCCGCCGGGGACCGCGTCGTCGTGGACACGTCGTTCTGGTCCCGGTCGTCCCGGGACGCGTACCGCGACCTGCTGCGCCCGCACGGCGTCGAGCCGGTGGTGCACCTGCTGGACACCCCGCGGGACGTCGTGCTGGAGCGGCTGGCCGCACGCCGGCACCGCGGACCCGACGACGTCGCCGTCCCCCGGGCGCGCGCGGAGGCCTACCTCGACGGTTTCCAGGTCCCCACCCCGGACGAGGGCCCCCTCGTCGTGCTCGACGGACGTGACCGCGGAGGCGTCGTGGAGTAGGCTCCCGGATAATTCCTCATCCGAGGAATTATGATCACGGACCGAGGGAGCCGCCGTGCGCGCCATGATCGTCAAGGAGTTCCGCGAGCTGCGGCGCGACCACCGCACCGTCGCGATGCTCGTCGCCCTGCCCCTGCTGATGCTGGTCATCTTCGGGTACGCCGCGAACTTCACCGTCGACGAGCTGAAGGTCGCCGTCGTCGGCGACCAGGCGGACCAGGTGCAGCAGCTCGTCGCGCAGGCGCCGCAGGACGCACCGACCACCCTCGACCTCACCGACGTCAACGCGGAGGCGGGGTCCGGCCAGGCACGCGACATGCTCCGCGACGACGAGGTCGACGTCGCGATCCTCAGCGGGGACGCCTCGGACGCCGACGGCGGCCGCCCGACCGTCATCGTCGACGGCTCCAACCTCTTCGCCGCCCAGAGCGCCTCGGTCCTCGTGGCCCAGCTCGGCGACCGCGTCGACTCGGAGATCCTCTACAACCCGGACCTCGAGACCTCCTGGGTGATGGTCCCGGCGATCATCGGCCTGATCCTGACCTTCATCGGCACGATCATCACCAGCATCGGGCTGGTCCGTGAACGCGAGGCCGGCACGCTCGAGCAGCTCGCCGTCATGCCGCTGTCCCCCACGTCGGTCGTGCTGGGGAAGATCTCCCCGTACTTCCTCCTCGCGTGCTTCGACATGGTGCTCGTGACCCTGCTCGGTGTGTGGCTGTTCGGCGTCCCGTTCCGGGGGTCCGCGCTGCTCTTCGGCATCGGCGCGGCGATCTTCCTGTTCGCCGTCCTCGGGATCGGGGTGCTCATCTCGACCGTCTCCCAGACCACCGGGCAGGCCGTGCAGGTCGCGCTGATGACGATGCTGCCGCAGATCCTGCTGTCCGGGATGATATTCCCGCTGGACGCCATGGCCGCCGGCGTCCGCTGGATCGGCTACCTGCTGCCGCTGACGTGGTTCGTCAAGCTCTCCCAGGGCGTCATGCTGCGCGGGGCCGGATGGGAGTCGATGTGGCTGCCGGTCGTCGTCCTGACCGGGATGGCGGTCCTCGTCTTCGGCGTCGCCGTGGTCCGGCTGCGCCGGGACATCGCACCGGCCCGCGGGGCCCGCTGATGTACGGCGCACGCGACCTCACCGTGGAGCTCGGCGGCGCGACCGCGCTGTCCGAGGTGAGCGTCGCCGTCCCGTCCGGCGAGGTGACCGCCGTCGTCGGCGGGGACGGGGCCGGCAAGACGACCCTGCTGCGGGCCCTGCTCGGACGCGTCGCCGCCGTGCGCGGCACCGTGGACGTCCCGCCCGCCCCGCGCATCGGCCACGAACCCTCCACGTCCGGGGTGTGGCCGACCCTGACCGTCCGCGAGAACGTCGAGTTCGTCGGCTCGGCGTACGGGATGTCCGCCGCCGGGATCCGGACCCGCGCCGCCGACCTGCTGGCGACCGCGGGCCTCGACGACGTCCGGGACCGGCTCGGACGCGACCTGTCCGGGGGCATGCGGCAGAAGCTCGGGTTCTGCCTGGCGATGCTGCACACCCCCGACCTGCTGCTGCTCGACGAGCCCTCGACCGGTGTCGACCCCGTCAGCCGGGTCGAGCTGTGGCGGCTCATCACCCAGGCGGCCCGGAGCGGCGCTGCCGTGCTGATGACGACGACCTACCTCGACGAGGCCGAGCGGGCCGCGACGGTCGTCGCCCTGCAGGACGGGCAGGTGCTCGCCACCGGCAGCCCGGCGGACGTGGTCGGCACCGTGCCGGGGACGGTGTCCGTCGGCGACGACCCACCCGGCGGCCACGACCGGACGTGGCGCCGCGGTCGGTCGTTCCACACCTGGACGCCCGACGGCGCGACGGCCCCGGGCCGCCCGGTCCCGCCCGACCTCGAGGACACCCTGATCGCCCTCACGCTCGCCCGCCAGGAGGAGACCCGATGACCACCCTGGTCCACGCCGACGGCGTCACCAAGCGGTTCGGCGCATTCGCCGCCGTCGAGGACATGTCCCTCGACGTGCACGCCGGGGAGATCGTGGGCCTGCTCGGCTCCAACGGGGCCGGCAAGACGACGCTGCTGCGCGTGCTGCTCGGGCTCGAGGCGGCGGACGCCGGCCACGTCGAGGTGTTCGGCGACCCGCCCGCCGACGCCGACCGCCAGGCGCTCGGGTACGTGCCCCAGGGGCTTGGCCTGTCCCAGGCGCTCAGCGTCCGGCAGAACGTCGACTTCGTCGCCGCGGCCTTCTCCGTGCGTCACGCCCCGGCGCTGCCGACCACGCTGGCCGCCGTCGCCGACCAGCCCGTGGGGCGCATCGGGCTGGGCCGCCAGCGCCAGCTCGCCTTCTACTGCGCCCTGCTGCACTCCCCCCGCCTGCTCGTCCTCGACGAACCGACGTCCGGCGTCGACCCTCTCGCCCGGGCACGGCTGTGGGACACGATCCACGCGCAGGCCGAGGCCGGTGCCGGTGTGCTCGTCACGACGCACTACATGCAGGAGGCCGAGCAGTGCGACCGCCTGGTGATCATGTCGCGGGGCCGCGGCGTGGCCCGTGGGGCGGTCGGGGACATCACCGCGACCTCGCGCACCGCCGTCGTGCGCACCGAGGAGTGGTCCGCGGCCTTCGCCGCCCTGGACGAGGCGGGTCTGCCGGTGGCCCTCGCCGGCCGCACCAGCCGCGTCGCCGGGACGGCGCCCGAGCGCGTGCGCGCGGCCCTCGACGCCGCCGGCGTGCCGGCCGACGTCGCGGAAGAGGCCGCCACGCTGGAGGAGACGATGGTGCTCATCGAGCAGTCGTCACGTCACCCAGGTCCCCGGTGAGGTAGCGCTGCAGGGTCGGGCCCACCAGCGTGGCGAGATCGTCCGCCGAGGCCGAGGCCAGCGGTTCGACCCCGACCACGTAGCGGATCATCATCAGGCCGGCCACCTGGGAACCGGCCAGGGACGCGCGCAGCTCCGCGTCGGCGACACCCAGCCGCTGCACGAGGGGGCCGAGGACCTCCACCCCCAGGAAGCGCTGCAGGAGGTTCCGCAGACCCGGGTCGGCCATGATGGCCGGGACGACGACACGGACCGTCGCGCCGCCGTCCGCGTCCCACGTCCGCACGACCGCCCGCACGAGCCGCTCCCCCATGTCCTCGACCGGGCCGTCGGCGGCGGACCGGGTGACGGCCGACGGGTCGATGTCGGTCAGGCCCAGCGTGGCGGCGAGCAGCTCGGTCTTGCCGGCGAACCAGTGCCGCACGGTGCCCGGGTCGACACCGGCCCGTCGGGCCACGCCCCGCAGGGACACGGCCTCGTAGCCCCGCTCGTCGAACTCCGCCCGGGCGGCCTCCAGCACCGCCCCGCGCGTGCTCTGGCCCGCTGGGCGGCGTCCTCGACGCGACGGGTCGGACATCTGCGATCAGCCGAGCTCGCGGCCGAGCTCCGCCGACCGGTCGCGCGCCGCCTCCATCGCGGCGACGAAGGACGCCCGCACACCGGCGTCGTCGAGCCGCCGCAGGGCCTGGATCGTGGTGCCACCGGGTGAGGAGACCTTCTCGCGCAGGACCACGGGGTGCTCCCCCGTCCGCGCGAGCAGCGTCCCCGCGCCGAGCACCGTCTGCACGGCCAGCCGGCGGGCGACGGCCCGCGTCAGGCCCATCAGCACCCCGGCCTCGGCCATGGCGTCGACGACGTAGAACACGTAGGCGGGGCCGGAGCCGGCGAGCGCCCCGAACGCGTCGATCTCCTTCTCGGTGATGCGCAGGGTCTCCCCGGTGCCGGCCAGCAGCGCCTCGACGAGGGCGACGTCGTCCTCGTCCGTCGTCGGTCCGGGGACGACGGCGGTCACCCCGGCGCCGACCTGGGCGGGGGTGTTCGGCATGGCCCGCACGACGGGCTGGTCCGCGGGCAGGTGGCGGGCGTAGAACGACAGCGGCAGGCCGACGGCGACGCTGACGACGACGGCGTCGGCGGGCAGCGCGGGACCGATCTCGTCGAGCACGGCGGCGACGTCCTTCGGCTTGACGCCGACGACGACGAGGCGGGCGTCGGACACAGCGGCGGCGTTGTCCGTCGTCGTGGCGACCCCGTAGGTCTCGGCCAGCTCGGCGCCCCGGTCCTCGCGACGCACGGTGGCGACGACGTCGGCCGGGTCGAGCCCGGACGACAGGGCACCGGCCAGGACGGCCTCGGCCATCGTGCCGGTCCCGACGAAGGCCACCCGGGTCCCGGCGATCTGCGTGCTCACGTGGTCTCTCCTCACATCGGGAACGTCTCGTAGAAGTCCTGGACGAGCTGCTCCGGCCCGGTGGCCTGGAAGACGGCCGTGTCGTTGCGCCAGGTGACCACCGACTCCCCGGCGGTCGCACCGGGGGTGACGGCGTAGTCGCCGACGGTCTCGCCGCCGACGGTGACGTCCCCCTCGGCCTCGGGGTCGCCGGCGGCCTGCAGCAGCGTCGCGTACACCTCGGCCGCGGCGTCACCGTCCGACCACTGACCGGCGACGAGGTCGACCCGCGCTCCGTCCGCCGACCCGTCGGCGTAGACGACGTCCCACGCCTCGACGGCGTCGGCCTCGTCGATCCACGCGCCCTCCGTGACGTCGAGGCGGACGAGCTGCAGGGCGGAGTCCGGCATCGCCGACTGGAAGTCGGTGGCGTCCTCGGGCAGCGGACTCGGCTCGGCGGTCGGCGTCGGCGGCGCCGCGGTGACCGTGACCTCGGGCAGCGGGTCGGGCTCCTCCTGGGCGAACCCGGGCCAGAAGAACGCGGTGACGACCGCGATCCCTGCCACGACGACGAGCACCACCGCCAGGACGATGCGGCGGCGACGGACCTGTGCCGCCCGCGAGCTCTTCTGGTGCACCTTCTCCCCCGGGGTCCGGAATCCCGGGGTCAGGTACCCCGGCTTGCGGTCGGCCATCGACGTCCTCCTGGTCTGGTGCCGGTGCGCCGACGACGGCGTCGCCGTGCAGCCTACGACGTCCGGCGGCCCTGGTGTCGGTGCCGACGCCTACCGTGTCGAGCGTGAGCACCACGACCACCTCGCGCGCAGGCCGCGCCAAGAGCTCCCGCCCCGGTTTCCGCTGCACCGAGTGCGGCTGGACGACGGTGAAGTGGGTGGGCCGCTGCGGCGAGTGCCAGGCGTGGGGCACGGTCGCCGAGGACGGCCCGGCGGCGGGACCGCGCACCACGGCGGTGCAGCCGGTGCGCTCGGCCGCCCGTCCCATCGCCGAGATCGACGTCGACTCCGCGCGCGCCACCCCGACGGGCGTCGACGAGCTGGACCGCGTGCTGGGCGGCGGCCTCGTCCCCGGAGCCGTCGTGCTCCTGGCGGGCGAACCGGGGGTCGGCAAGTCAACGCTGCTGCTGTCCGTGGCGTCCAACGCGGCCCGCGGCACCGACGGCCAGGACGCGCGCACGGTGCTGTACGTGACCGGCGAGGAGTCCGCGGGACAGGTCCGGCTGCGGGCCGAGCGGATCGGCGCCCTCGCACCGACCCTGCTGCTCGCGGCGGAGACGGACCTGGCCACGGTGCTCGGCCATCTCGACGCGGCGGACCCGGCGCTGCTGGTGGTGGACTCGGTCCAGACGATCGCCTCCGCGGAGGTCGACGGCGTCCCCGGCGGGGTGAGCCAGGTCCGTGAGGTCGCGGGCGCCCTCATCGCCGCGGCGAAGGAGCGTCAGGTCCCGGTGCTGCTGGTCGGCCACGTGACCAAGGACGGCGCGGTCGCCGGACCACGGACCCTCGAGCACCTGGTGGACGTCGTCTGCCAGTTCGAGGGCGACCGGCACTCGAGGCTCCGCATGGTGCGCGCGGTGAAGAACCGGTTCGGCCCCACGGACGAGGTGGGGTGCTTCGACCTGTCCGAGTCCGGCATCGAGGGCCTGAGCGACCCCAGCGGGCTGTTCCTGTCCCACCTCGGAGCGGGGGTGCCGGGCACCTGCGTGACCGTCACGCTCGAGGGACGCCGGCCGCTCGCCCTGGAGATCCAGTCCCTCGTGGCCCCGTCACCCCTGGCCAACCCTCGCCGGGCCACCAGCGGGGTCGAGTCGCAACGGCTGGCGATGATCCTCGCGGTGCTGCACCGGCACGCCGGCCTGCGGCTCGCCGACGCGGACGTGTACGCCTCGACGATCGGTGGTGCGCGGGTCACCGAGCCGGCCGCGGACCTCGCCACCGCGCTGGCGATCGTCTCGGCCCGGAGCGGCGAGGCCCTGCCGTCGGGCACGATCGCCGTCGGGGAGGTCGGCCTCGCCGGGGACATCCGGCCCGTGACGGGTCTGGAGCGGCGTCTGAGCGAGGCCGCCCGTCTCGGGTTCACCCGCGCCGTCGTGCCGGCGGGGGCCGCGGTCCGGGCGCCGGCCGGGTTGCAGGTGGCCGAGGCGCACCATCTCGCGGAGGCCGTGGAGCTGGCCTCGGCCCCGACCGGCGACGCGTCCCGCAGCCGCTGAACGAAACGCCTCCAGGACGTAGAATGCCCAGGTGGCCCCCAACATCGCGCAACCCGACGCCCTGCTGCGGGACACCCTTGCCGCCGTCGCCCCCGGCACCGAGCTCCGCGACGGCCTGGAGCGCATCCTGCGAGGGCGGACCGGTGCCCTGATCGTCCTCGGTCTCGACAAGACGGTCGAGGAGATCTGCTCGGGCGGCTTCGAGCTCGACGTCGAGTTCTCGGCCACGCGGCTGCGCGAGCTGTCCAAGATGGACGGCGCCGTCGTCCTCGACCGGGACGCCACCCGGATCCGCCGCGCCGCCGTCCAGCTCCTGCCGGACCCCTCGATCGAGACGAGCGAGTCGGGCACCCGGCACCGGACGGCCGAGCGCGTCGCGAAGCAGACCGGCTTCCCGATCGTCTCCGTGAGCCAGTCGATGCGGATCGTCGCGATCTACACGGGCTCGGTGCGGCACGTGCTGGAGGACTCCGACACGATCCTGGGCCGCGCCAACCAGGCGCTGGCGACCCTGGAGCGCTACCGCTCGCGACTGGACGAGGTCTCCGGCACCCTGTCGGCCCTCGAGATCGAGGACCTGGTCACCGTGCGGGACGTCTGCGCGGTGGTCCAGCGCCTGGAGATGGTGCGGCGCATCTCCGACGAGATCGACGGGTACGTGGTCGAGCTCGGCACCGACGGCCGGCTGCTCGCCCTCCAGCTCGACGAGCTCCTCGGCGGGATCGGCTCGGACCGCGACCTCGTCGTGCGCGACTACGTCGACGTCGAGCGCTCGGGCCGCAGCCTCGCGGCCGTCCACGCCGACCTGGCCCGGCTCGACTCGTCCCAGCTGCTCGACCTGTCGGAGATCGGGCGCGTCCTGCGACTGCCGGGTGCCGGGGTGGCACTCGACGCGGCCGTGGCGCCGCACGGCTACCGGCTGCTGTCGAAGGTCCCCCGCCTGCCGAGCACGATCGTCGAGCGACTGGTCCAGCAGTTCGGGGGCCTGCAGAAGCTGCTCGCCGCGAGCGTCGACGACCTCATGAGCGTCGAGGGCGTGGGCGACCACCGGGCACGCGCCGTGCGCGAGGGGCTGTCCCGCCTGGCGGAGTCCAGCATCCTCGAGCGGTACGTGTAGGGGGTTCAGCCCTCGGTCCCGGCGTCACCGCCGGGCTTCTTGCCGTTCCCGGAGTCCGACCGGCCGCCCGACCTCTCGGAGGCCTTGTCGCCGGACCGGCCCTCCTCGGAGGGGTCGGCATCCTCCTCGGCGGTGGTGCCGTCGTCCGTGGACGCGTCCTGCGCGGAACCCTCGGCGTCCTCGGCGTCCGCCGAGGGTTCCGGCGCGGGCGCCGCCTCGACGGTGACGTCCCAGGGCTCACCCTCGGCACCGGGGACGTCGTCCAGCAGGACCGTCGCGGTGTACTCGCCGGGAGGCACGTCACCCTGGGCGTCGCAGCCGGGCGTCGACCCGCTCCCGGACCAGCGGGCGGTGAGCTCCCAGCGCTCGTCGGTCCCGAGCAGGACGAGCTCCTCGCCCGCGCCGATGCAGTCCGCGGACGACCAGACGCGTTCGCCGCCGTCGGCCCCGGAGACGACCACCTGCATGCTCGACCGGTGCGCGTCGAGCAGGCACGGCATCCGCCCCTCGTTGGTCACGCGCACCGTCATCGACACCGCCTCGCCGAGCACCAGGGTGTCGCGGTCGCCGGAGAGCTCGGCGCGGACCGCCGAGGGGGTGCACGTCTCCGCCACCCCGGCGGGGTCGATCGCCTCCGGCGGGGCCTGCTTCTCGGCGACGAGCTCGAGCCGCGGCTCGGGCCAGGCGTCCCGCGCCCAGTCGACGGCGCGACCGATCCCGTACCCGGTCGCCGTGCCGGCGCCGACGAGCAGGCCGAGCACCAGGAGCACGATCGCGGGACCGCGGTGGGCGGTGCGGCTCCTCGCCGGGGCCGGTCGGCGCGACCGGGGCCGCGGCGTGCTGCCAGGAGCCACCAGGCCGTTCGTCGCCACCGACCGGCGACCTCCGCGGGCGGACCCCCGACCCCCGGTGGACCGGGACGCGGAACCCGCCGACCGGCTCCTCGACGAGGTCGCCCGGCCGGCGGTGGCCCCCGTCCTGCGACGCGTCGACCCCGCGGCACCCGTGGCGGCGCCTCGAGAGGTCGTGCGTCGGGTGCTCTGGGCCCGAGAGCTCGTCGCGCTGGACTTCTTCGGGGCGGACGTCCTGGTGGTGGACTTCTGCGGGGCCGCCTTCTTCGGCGCGGCCTTCTGCGGGGCCGCCTTCTTCGCCGCACCGCCCGACGTGGTCGACCGGCCCCCCGACGATCCCCTCGCTGCGGAGCCGGAACGGGAGGAGCCCCGGGACGACGTGGCGCGCGAGGACGGCGTGCGTCCCCCGGACGCCTGGCGCCCCCGCGCGGCACCTCCTCGCCCACGGTCCTTCGCTGCCGCCACCGTTCCCCCGCATCTCGACGAACACCTCTGCGCAGACCACGCTACGTGGTGCGGACCGACCGACGGAGGCGCCGCGCCGCCGTCCCGGGAAGCCGCTCCGGCCAGGCACAATGGGCGACCGTGGATGCACTGGTCGAACGGGTCACGGCGTGGTTCGCCCACGCCGCACGCGATCTCCCCTGGCGCGCCGCGGACCGGACCCCGTGGGGCGTCCTGGTCAGCGAGGTCATGCTCCAGCAGACCCCGGTCGTCCGGGTCGAGCCCGTGTGGCGCGAGTGGATGGAGCGGTGGCCCACCCCGGCGGCGCTGGCCGACGCCCCGACGTCCGAGGTGCTCCGCGCCTGGGGCCGGCTCGGCTATCCGCGCCGGGCGCTGCGGCTCGCGGACTGCGCGCGGGTGATCGTGGCCCGGCACGACGGGGAGGTCCCGTCCGGGGAGGAGGCCCTGCGTGCGCTGCCCGGCATCGGGGAGTACACCGCGGGGGCCGTCCGCGCCTTCGCCTTCGGCCGCCGCGCCGTCGTCGTGGACACGAACGTGAGGCGGGTCCAGGCCCGCGCCGTCACCGGCGTCGCGCTGCCGGCGCCGTCGTACACGGCGGCGGAGCGGCGGCTGGCCGTCTCCCTGGTGCCCGACGGCGACGAGGACGCCGCGACGTGGGCGGCCGCGTCCATGGAGCTGGGGGCGCTGGTCTGCACCGCTCGGACCCCGCGGTGCGACCGGTGCCCGGTCCAGGACCTGTGCGCCTGGCGCCTGGCCGGGTTCCCGCCGGACGAGCACGCGCACCGGCGGCGGACCCAGTCCTGGGACGGCACCGACCGGCAGGTGCGGGGCCGGGTCATGGCCGCGCTGCGCACCGCCGAAGGCCCCGTGCACCGTGCTCTGCTGGCCCACGCCGGTCCGGAGTCCCAGCTCGACCGGTGCCTGGCCGGGCTGGTGGAGGACGGGCTGGCCGAGACCGACGAGGCCGGCCGGTTCATGCTCCCGGCGTGACTCTCCGGCCGCCGTCGCTGCTCAGAGGTCCAGCAGCATGCGCGAGTTGCCGAGGGTGTTCGGCTTGACCCGCGCGAGGTCGAGGAACTCGGCCACCCCGTCGTCGTGCGACCGCAGCAGCTCGGCGTAGACCTCGCCGGTCACCGGGGTCCCGTCGATCTCGCGGAAACCGTGGGCGGCGAAGAAGTCGACCTCGAACGTGAGGCAGAACAGGCGCTTGAGTCCCATCTCCCGCGCCCGCAGGATCAGCTCCTCGACGAGAGCGTGCCCCAGCCCGCGCCCCCTCCAGGCCGGGTCGACGGCGAGCGTGCGGATCTCGGCGAGGTCGGCCCACATCACGTGCAGCGCGCCGCACCCGACCAGGCCCGCCTCCGGCCCGGCGTCGGCCACGAGGAACTCCTGCACCGACTCGTAGTAGCCGACGAGCTCCTTGGCCAGCAGGATGCGGTCCGTCGCGTACGGGGCGACGAGGTCGCGCACGCCGCGGACGTCCGCGGGCAGGGCGGGCCGGATGCGGAACGGTGCGTTCGACAGGTCGGGCACGTCA
The DNA here is from genome assembly GCF_030588085.1 of Isoptericola sp. b408. NCBI lineage: Bacteria > Bacillati > Actinomycetota > Actinomycetes > Micrococcales > Promicromonosporaceae > Isoptericola > Isoptericola sp. b408. The sequence continues at coordinate 836,307 of NZ_JAUQYQ010000001.1, read as the reverse complement.
GCACCCTACGCGCGACGCCGGCACGCGGCCCGCACAGCGGCCGCGGACGGATCAGTCGGCCTCGACGAGCCCCGCGGCCGTGATCTCGTCGACGACGAGGTCCGTGACCACCCCGGCGGCCAGCGCGGCGCGCAACGGGGCGATCTTGTTGTCGCCCGCGGCGGCGCACAGCCGTCGCGGGAACCGCCGGAGCTGGTCCGGGGTGGGCCCCGTGGCCCGAGCGTTGATGGCGATGTCGCGGAACGACCCGTCAGGACGCAGGAAGACCGTGCAGACGTCGCCGACCACACCCGCGCCCTCGAGCGCCGCCACGTCCTCGGGTTCCAGGTACCCGGCCGAGTAGACGTGCGACGGGACACCGCCGGTGAGCGCACCCACGGAGAACACCGCGAGATCCGTCCTGGCCTGCACGTCGAGGACGCGGCGCACCGACCGCTCCCGCCACATGGCGTCCCGGGTCTCGGCGAAGTCGAAGAAGGCCGGCACGGGAAACGGGTGGGCGTGGGCCTCGAAGGTGGCCGCGATACGGTCCAGGAGGTCCCCGGCGTAGGCGACGCCGGAGGTCCGGTTGTTCGCCGCGCCGTTGAGCTGCACGACGGCGGAGCCCCGGGTGGGCTTGTCCATGAGGTGGCCCGCCACGGCGGCCAGCGTGGTCCCCCAGGCGATGCCGAGCACCATGTCGGAGTCGAACCAGCGCGTCACCAGACGGGCGGTGGTGCGGGCCACCTGACCGAGCCGTTGCGCGTCGTCGGCGGCGTCCGGCACCGGCACGACGTAGGTGTCGATGTCGTACTGCGCCGCGAGCCGCTGGCCGAGACCGGGTGCACGAGTGTGCGTGGGCCGCAGCGTGATCTCCACGACACCGGTCTCCCGCGCCCTCTTGAGCAGGCGCGACACGGTCGACCGCGACGTGCGCAGGTGCCGCGCGATCGTCTCCATCTTCATGTCCTGCAGGTAGTACATGGTCGCGGCCATGACCACGTCGCGTTCCCGGGGAGTCGTCACGGAACCAGGGTGCCGCAGCATGCCGCCAGATGCACGTTCGTGCATCTGGCTTGCGAGAATGTTCGACCGATGGTGCTCTGAGTTCCAGTCCGACCGAGAGGAGCACCCCCGATGGCCTCCCGACTCACTGCCGAGTCACGAACCCGCGCCCTGGCTGCGCTCGAGAGCTCGCAGGACTCCGCCTCCGAGCTCGACGTCCTCGTCATCGGCGGCGGGGTCACCGGCGCCGGCATCGCTCTCGACTCCGTCACGCGCGGGCTGTCCACCGCGATCGTCGAGTCCCAGGACTGGTCCGCAGGCACCTCCAGCTGGTCCAGCAAGCTGGTCCACGGCGGCCTGCGCTACCTGCAGATGCTCGACTTCTCCCTCGTGCACGAGGCGCTCACCGAACGCGACCTGCTCCTCAAGGAGCTCGCCCCGCACCTCGTCAAGCCCGTCCCCTTCCTGTACCCCCTCGAGCACCGGGTGTGGGAACGGGCCTACGTCGGGGCCGGCATCGCGCTGTACGACACCCTGGCCTCGGTCGCCCCGGGGAAGCGCGCGATGCCGCTGCACCGGCACCTGACCCGTCGGCAGATCAGCCGGAAGTTCCCGGACCTCGCGCACGAGGCCGCGATCGGCGCCGTGCAGTACTGGGACGCCTCCGTCGACGACTCACGCCTCGTCGCCACGCTGGTCCGCACCGCGGTCGACTACGGCGCGCACGCCGCCACCCGCACCCAGGTCGTCGAGCTCACCAAGAGCAGCACCGGCACGGTCAACGGGGCCGTCGTCGTCGACCTGGAGACCGGTCGCGAGATCACGGTCCGCGCCCGGCACGTCATCAACGCCACCGGCGTGTGGACCGAGGACACCGAGGCCCTGGCCGGGGACGAGGGCGGCCTGCACGTGCTGGCCTCCAAGGGCATCCACGTCGTCGTCCCCCGGGAGCGCATCAAGGGGCAGGTCGGCCTGATCCTGCAGACCGAGAAGTCGGTGCTGTTCATCATCCCCTGGTCCCGGTACTGGATCATCGGCACCACGGACACCCCGTGGGAGCTGGACCCGGTCCACCCGGTGGCCACCGCGGCCGACATCGACTACGTGCTCGACCACGCCAACGCGGTGCTGGCCCACCCGCTCACGCGCGAGGACGTCATCGGCACCTACGCCGGCCTGCGTCCGCTGCTGCAGCCGGGCACCAAGGAGGGCACGAGCTCGGCGAAGGTCTCGCGCGAGCACACCGTCGCCTCCCCCGCCCCGGGCCTGACCGTCATCGCCGGCGGGAAGCTGACCACCTATCGCGTGATGGCCAAGGACGCCGTCGACTTCGCGATCGGCCAGCGGGCGCACGCGCTGCCGTCGGTGACCCACCAGATCCCGCTCATCGGCGCGGTCGGCCTGTCCGCCGCCCGTCGCCAGGCCCGCACCTGGGCGCAGCGGTACGGCTGGAGCCCGGCGATGGTCGACCACCTCCTGCACCGCTACGGCTCGGCGCTGCGCGAGCTCGTGACCCTGTGCGAGGAGGACCCGGGGCTCGCCGAACCGCTGGAGCACGCCCCCGCCTACCTGCGGGCCGAGATCCACTACGCGGTCAGCCACGAGGGCGCGCTGCACCTGGAGGACCTGCTGGTGCGACGTACCCGGCTCGTCTACGAGGTGGCCGACAAGGGGCGTGCCGCCCTCGAGGAGATCGCCGGGATCGCCGCACCCCTGCTCGGCTGGGACGACGAGACCAGGAAGCGGGAGATCGAGAGCTACCGGGCCCGGGCGGACGCCGAGGACGCGGCGGCCCAGGCCCCCGACGACGAGGCGGCCGCCGAGGCCCGGGGCAACGCCGGCGACCTGACGACGCTGCGGCCTCTGCGCACCTGACAGGACCCCCGGTCGCGCCGTCGCAGCATCGGCGGCGCGGCCGGTTCGCCGCGGCGACGAGGTCGTGGCACGACGCTCCGGGCACGGGCCCGGACCGAGAAGAGAAAGCGAGACGACGATGTCAACAGGCGAACTCTTCGTCAGCGAGATGCTGGGAACCGGGATGCTGCTGCTCCTCGGTGCCGGTGTCGTGGCGAACGTCATCCTGCCGAAGAACAAGGGGTTCAACGGCGGATGGCTTCTCATCAACTTCGGATGGGGCCTGGGTGTGTTCTCCGGTGTGTACGTCGCGTTCGCCAGCGGCGCCCACATCAACCCGGCCGTGACGTTCGGCATCTGGGCCAGCGGCGCCGAGGAGTTCGGTCCGGGCATCCCCGTCACCCTGGCGAACGGTGCGATCTACATCTCCGCCCAGATCGTCGGTGCCGCGCTCGGTTCCGCGATCGCCTTCCTCGCCTACAAGAAGCACTTCGACGAGGAGGCGCCGGCGCCGATCAAGCTCGCGGTGTTCTCCACCGGACCCGAGATCCGCTCCTACGGGTGGAACTTCGTCACCGAGGTCATCGGCACCTTCGTGCTGGTGTTCGTGGTGCTGAACTTCGGCAACTGGCCGGGTGACATCGGCCCGCTCGCCGTCGCCCTCCTGGTGGTCGGGATCGGTGCGAGCCTCGGTGGCCCCACCGGCTACGCCATCAACCCGGCCCGTGACCTCGGCCCCCGCATCGCGCACGCGCTGCTGCCGATCAAGGGCAAGGGTTCCAGCGACTGGGGCTACTCCTGGGTGCCGGTCCTCGGCCCCATCGTCGGCGGCGTCCTCGCCGGCCTGTTCGCTCCTCTGGTCGCCTTCGGCTGAGCCCGGCCCGGCGACCACCCATCCGTACCGCAATGACGCAACGACACGAAGGACATACCCATGGCTGACTACGTCCTCGCCATCGACCAGGGCACCACGAGCTCGCGTGCCATCGTCTTCGACCACTCCGGCCGCATCGTCTCGACCGGCCAGCTCGAGCACGACCAGATCTTCCCGAAGGCGGGCTGGGTCGAGCACAACCCCGAGCAGATCTGGAACAACACCCGCGAGGTCGTCGGCCTCGCCCTCACCCGCGGCAACCTCTCGCACGAGGACGTCGCCGCCGTCGGCATCACGAACCAGCGTGAGACCACGGTCGTGTGGGACAAGAACACCGGCAAGCCCGTCTACAACGCCATCGTCTGGCAGGACACCCGCACCCAGGCGATCGTGGACGAGCTGGGCGGCTCCGAGGGCCCCGAGAAGTACAAGTCGATCGTCGGGCTGCCGCTCGCGACCTACTTCTCCGGCCCGAAGATCAAGTGGATCCTCGACAACGTCGAGGGCGCCCGGGAGGCCGCGGACCGCGGCGACCTGCTGTTCGGCAACACCGACAGCTGGGTCCTGTGGAACATGACCGGCGGGACGGACGGCGGCGTGCACGTCACCGACGTCACCAACGCCTCGCGCACCATGCTCATGGACCTCGACACCCTCTCCTGGCGGGAGGACATCGCCGCGGACATGGGCATCCCGCTGTCGATGCTCCCCGAGATCCGGTCCTCGTCCGAGATCTACGGTCACGGACGCCCCCGCGGCATGGTCCCCGGTGTCCCGATCGCGGGAATCCTCGGCGACCAGCAGGCCGCCACCTTCGGCCAGGCGTGCTTCGAGGTCGGGACCGCGAAGAACACCTACGGCACCGGTAACTTCATGCTGCTCAACACCGGTACCGAGAAGGTGGCCAGCGAGAACGGTCTGCTCACCACGGTCTGCTACAAGATCGGGGACGCCGACGCCGTCTACGCCCTCGAGGGTGCCATCGCCGTCACCGGCTCGCTGGTCCAGTGGCTGCGGGACAACCTGGGGCTGTTCGACGACGCCCCGGACATCGAGTACCTGGCCGGCAAGGTCGACGACAACGGCGGCGCCTACTTCGTGCCGGCGTTCTCCGGCCTGTTCGCCCCGTACTGGCGGTCGGACGCCCGCGGTGCGCTCGTGGGCCTGACGCGGTACGTCAACCGCAACCACATCGCCCGCGCGGCCCTGGAGGCGGTCGCCTTCCAGACGCGCGAGGTCATGGACGCCATGCGGGCCGACTCCGGTGTGGACCTGACCGAGCTGAAGGTCGACGGCGGCATGGTCGCCAACAACCTGCTCATGCAGTTCCAGGCGGACCAGCTCGGCGTCGACGTCGTGCGGCCCGAGGTCGCCGAGACCACGGCCCTCGGTGCGGCGTACGCCGCCGGCATCGCCGTCGGCTTCTGGTCGGGCGAGCAGGACGTCCGCGACAACTGGATCGAGGGCCAGCGGTGGACGCCGTCGCTGCCCGAGGACGAGCGCGAGCGGCTGTACCGCCAGTGGAAGAAGGCGGTGACCAAGACCTTCGACTGGGTCGACGAAGACACCAAGTAGTTGTGCCGCCGAGGGGACGGCACGACCCGCACGACCGCGTTCACGCGCCCTGGGGGGCGCTCCACTTCGGGAACATCGACGGTCGCACGGGTCGTGCCGTCCCCTCGGCTCGTCCGCGCCCGTGCGGTGCGGGGCGAGGCTCGTAGGCTGGCGTCGTGAAGAGCACCGTCACGAGCGAGTCCGCGTACACGATCCCCGGCGTCCACGTCACCGACCGCACCCTGACGGTGCCGCTGGACTGGTCCGCCCCCGCCGACGACCGCACGCTCAGCGTGTTCGTGCGTGAGCTGGTGGATCCGACGAAACGGTCCGAGGACCTGCCGCTGCTGGTGTTCCTGCAGGGTGGCCCCGGGGGCAAGGGTCCCCGCCCCACGGGTCCCGACGGCTGGGTCGGCGAGGCGCTGAAGCGGTTCCGGGTCGTGCTGCTCGACCAGCGGGGCACCGGGCGTTCGACGGCGGTGCGGGCCCGTGCGCTCGCCGCCCTCGGCTCCCCCGAGGTCCAGGCCGAGTACCTGTCGCACCTGCGTGCCGACTCCATCGTCCGCGACGCCGAGCACGTGCGGAAGTCCATCTACGGCGGCCGTCGCTGGTCGACGCTCGGACAGTCCTACGGCGGGTTCGTCACCCTGACCTACCTGTCGCTCGCCCCCGAGGGCCTGGCGGCGTCCTACGTGACCGGGGGCCTGGCCGGCCTCGACGCCGGGCCCGAGGAGGTCTACCGGCGCACGCAGGCGCGGGTCGCGACGAAGAACGCGCAGTACCGCGGCCGGTACCCCGACGACGTGCCCCGGATCGCCCGGATCGCGGACCGGATCGCCGACGGCGACGTGCGGCTGCCCGGTGGAGACCTGCTGAGCATCGAGCGCTTCCAGTCGCTGGGGATGGCCTTCGGCATGGGCCCCGGGTTCGAGCGTGTGCACTGGATCGTCGACGAGGCCTTCGACGCCGGGGCACCGGACGAGCTCACCGACACCTTCCTCGCGGACGTCGAGGCCGCCACGGGGTTCGCCACCAACCCGATGTACGCCGTGCTGCACGAGTCGATCTACGCCCAGGCGGGCACCGGGCCGACGGCGTGGGCCGCGCAGCAGGTGCGCGAGAGCGACCCGAAGTTCGCCGCGGGCGCGCGCCCGCTGCTGTTCACCGGCGAGATGATCTACCCCTGGATGTTCGACCAGGTCGCCGCGCTGCGCCCGTTCCGCGACGCGGCGCAGGCCCTGGCCGCCCGCCGTGACTGGGGCGACCTGTACGACACCGCGGTGCTGGCCGCCAACGAGGTGCCGATGGAGGCGGCGGTCTACTTCGACGACATGTTCGTCGACGCCGCGCTCTCCCTGGACACCGCCTCCCGGGTCGGGAACGCCCGGGCATGGGTCACCAACCAGTTCGAGCACGACGGGCTGCGCGCCGGCGACGTGTTCACGACGCTGCTCGACCGCCTCGACGGGCGGGGCGGTCCGGTGCGCGACTGAACCGTCCGGCGCGCCCCAGGGCGCTGACGCGCGAACAGCGCCGACCTGCGGAAGTCTCGTGACCAGCGGTAGCGCCGCCCCGGCGGCCCGAACCCGGAGGGAGCCGTGGACGCGGAGACCTGGCGGAACATCGCCCTGGTGCTGGGGTTCGTGCTGCTCGGCGGGGTGTTCGCCGGGACCGAGTTCGCCCTCGTCTCGCTGCGCGAGGGGCAGATCGCCGAGCTGGAGCGCCACGGGTCGCGCGGGCGCCGGGTCGCCGCCGTCGCCCGCGACCCCAACAGGTTCCTCGCCGCCGTGCAGATCGGCGTCACGGTGGCCGGGTTCTTCTCCGCCGCCTACGGCGCGTCGACGCTCGCCCCCGACCTCGCGCCGGTGCTGGAGTCGCTCGGCCTCTCGCCGGGTGCGGCGTCGACCGCCGCCCTGGTCACGCTGACGCTGCTCGTCGCCTACGCCTCCCTGGTGCTGGGCGAGCTCGTCCCGAAGCGGCTGGCCCTGCAACGCTCGGTCCAGGTGTCCCTCGTCGTCGGACCGCCCCTGGACCGGTTCTCGCGGATCATCCGACCCGTCATCTGGCTGCTGTCCCGCTCCACCGACGCGGTGGTCCGGCTGCTGGGCGGCAACCCGGACGTCCGGGCACCGCAGATGACCGGGGAGGAGCTGCGCCGGGCGGTCAGCGAGCACCCCGGTTTCTCCCCCGAGGAGCGCGAGATCGTGACCGACGTCTTCACGGCCTCCGAGCGGACGCTGGCCGAGGTCATGCGCCCGCGCCCCGACGTCACCTTCCTGCCGGCGGACCTCGCCGTCGACGAGGCGGTCGACGCCGTGGGGGACGAGCCCTCCACTCGGTTCCCCGTCGTGGACGACGGCGTGGACGACGTCGTCGGGTTCGTGCACCTGCGCGACCTGGTCCGCGAGCTGCGCACCCCGGCCCGACGACGGCGGACCCTGCGGGAGATCGTCCGCCCGGCCCTGGAGATGCCCGGCACCAACCGGCTGCTGCCCGCCCTGACCACGATGCGCCAGGAGGGCATCCACCTGGCCGTCGTGCGCGACGAGTACGGCGGCACCGACGGCATCGCCACCCTCGAGGACCTCGTCGAGGAGCTCGTGCGGGACATCCGCGCCGAACCGGACCCGCGCAGCCCGGAGCTCGGCACCGACGAGGTCGACGCCGGTCTCACGCTCGAGGACTTCGCCCGGGAGACCGGGATCGAGCTGCCCGAGGGGCCGTACGAGACCGCGGCGGGATTCGTGCTGGCCGCCCTGGGGCGGATCGCCGTCCCCGGCGACGTCGTCCGCGTCGCCGGGACGACGCTGACGGTGACCGCCGTGGACCGGCAGCGGATCCGGGCGCTGCACGTGGGTCCGGGACGCGGCCCGCACGACCCGGGAGGACCGGGCCCGCACTGAGGTGCGGGCCCGGTGCCGACCCGGCTCAGGGGGACGGGTCGGCGTCCTGGTCGGGGTCGGGGGCGTGCCGTTCGAGGAACCGGTACACGTCGGTGTCGTCCACGCCCGGGAACACCCCACGGGGCAGTGCGGCGAGGACCTGCTGGTGCATGCGCGCGCTCGGCCACGACGCGCGCTCCCACCGCTGCGCCAGGTCCTCGGGGGGCCGCCGGCAGCACGCCGGGTCCGGGCAGGTCGACGTGCGCCGCACCCGCGTGTCCCGGCCGCGGAACCACTTGGCGTGGGCGTACGGCACCCCGACGGTGATGGAGAACTGGCTTCCGTCGGCCGCCGTCCCGGTCTGCACCGAGTCCCAGAAGGTCCCCGCCGGGGTGTCCGTGTACTGGTAGGACTCGGTCGCCCGGTCGCGCCGCGTGAACGCCTCCCGCGCGGGCCAGCGCCGGCAGACGAGCTGCCCCTCGATCGCGCCGGTCACGTCCTGCGGCAGCGGCAGCCCGTCGTTCTGGTAGCCACGGAACAGGGCGCCGTCGTCCCCGACGCGCAGGAAGTGCAGGGGGATGCCGAGATGCACCGTGGCGAGGTTGGTCAGCCGCATCGCGGCAGCCTCGTGGGTGACGCCGAACGAGTCCCGGAAGTCCTCCACCGCCAGGTCCTTGGCCCGCTTGTGCTGCTCCAGGAAACTGACGGCCGTCGTCTCCGGCATGAGGCACGCCGCGGCGAAGTAGGTGATCTCGACGCGCTGGCGCAGGAAGTCCGCGTACGAGCGCGGCCGTTCGTGGCCCAGCACACGGTGAGCGATGGCCTGCAGGGCCAGGGAGCGCAGCCCGTGCCCACCGGGGATCGACGCCGGCGGCAGGTAGATGCGTCCGTTCTTCCAGTCGGTCACCGACCGGGCCGAGCGGGGCAGGTCGTCCACGTGCAGGATGGTCAGCCCCAGCTCGCCCGCCATCTGGGCGACGGTGCGGTGCGTCAGCGCACCGCCGCCGTAGCCGGCCCGGCGGGTCATGTCCTCGGCCAGGGCCTCGATCTCGGGCAGGTGGTTGTCGCGGTCCTGACGCTCCCGACGCAGGACGGTGTTGGCCCGCCGCGCCTCCTCCGGCGTCGCGATCGCCTCCTCCTCGCGGCGCGCCAGCTCGTCGTGCAGCCCCACGAGGTGCTCGAGCACCGGCACGGGCAGCCGCTGGCTCGGTTTCACGGCCGGGAGCCCGAGCGCGCCGAACAGCGGCCCGCGCTGCGCACGCTCGAGCGCGATCTCCAGCGCGGCGCGACGCGACGGCGGCTCGTCGGCGAGCAGGTCCGTCAACGGCACCTCGAGGGTCTCGGCGATCGCCCGCAGCAGGGACAGCCGGGGTTCGCGTCGCCCGTTCTCGACGAGCGAGAGCAGGCTCGGGGCGGACTCCACCTGACGCCCCAGGGCCTCGAGCGTGAGCCCGCGGGACGTCCGGGCGTGGCGGATGCGGCGCCCCAGGGTGATCAGGTCCGGGGCCTCCGACGTCGGTTCGACGGTCATCTCTTCACGCTACGTGAAGATCAGCCGATCTTCATAGCGTCCACGGCACCAAAGACCGCCTGACCAGGAGGAGACTGTGAAGCAGGAGCTCGTCGTCCCGGCGGGCACACCCGACGGACGGAGCAGCCATGACCTTCACCGCGAACCCCCGCCGGACACGGCTGGCCCTCGCCGAGCTCACCCCGGACGTCCTCGACCGCACCGACGGCTTCGGCCTCACCGCGACCGACACGGGATCGGCAGGCCGGACGTCGCCGCGGGACGTGCGCGCGTGGGTCGACGAGATCGCCGCGCTCACGCAGCCCGACGAGATCGTGTGGTGCGACGGCTCCGCCGCGGAGAAGCAGCGTCTGATCGACGAGATGGTCGAGACGGGCACCCTCGTGAAGCTCGCCGAGGACAAGCGCCCGAACTCCTACCTCGCCCGGTCGAACCCGTCCGACGTGGCCCGGGTCGAGTCCCGGACCTTCATCTGCTCCGAGCGCGAGGAGGACGCCGGCCCCACCAACAACTGGTGCGACCCGGCCACGATGCGCGACGAGCTCGACGGGGTCTTCGAGGGCTCGATGCGGGGCCGCACGATGTACGTCGTGCCGTTCTCCATGGGCCCCGTGGGCGGCCCGATCTCCCAGGTCGGCGTCGAGATCACCGACTCGCCCTACGTCGTCGTCTCCATGCACGTGATGACGCGCGTCTCCCCCCGGGTCGTCGACCTGATCGACGCCGGTCAGCAGTGGGTGCCGGCCGTGCACTCGGTGGGCGCACCCCTGGCCGAGGGCGAGGAGGACGTCGCCTGGCCGTGCAACGACACCAAGTACATCGTCCACTACCCCGAGAGCCGGGAGATCTGGTCCTACGGCTCCGGCTACGGCGGCAACGCGCTGCTCGGCAAGAAGTGCTTCGCGCTGCGCATCGCCTCCGCGATGGCGCGCGACGAGGGCTGGCTGGCCGAGCACATGCTGCTCATCCGGGTCACCTCCCCCGAGCAGCGGCAGTACCACCTCGCCGCCGCGTTCCCCAGCGCCTGCGGCAAGACCAACCTCGCGATGCTGCAGCCGACGATCCCCGGCTGGACGGTCGAGACCCTCGGCGACGACATCGTGTGGATGCGTCCCGGGCCGGACGGCACGCTGCGCGCGATCAACCCCGAGGCGGGCTTCTTCGGGGTCGCGCCCGGCACCGGTGTGGACACGAACCCGACCGCGATCGAGACGCTGACGCACGACGTCATCTTCACGAACGTGGCCCTGACCGACGACGGCGACGTCTGGTGGGAAGGCCTGACCGCCGAACCCCCGGCGCACCTGATCGACTGGCAGGGCAACGACTGGACGCCGGACTCCGACCACCCGGCGGCCCACCCGAACTCCCGGTTCACCGTCGCGGCCGCGCAGTGCCCGACGATCGCCGACGGCTGGGAGGACCCGGCCGGGGTCCCCGTCGACGCCATCATCTTCGGCGGCCGTCGTGCGTCGAACGTGCCGCTGGTCACCCAGGCCACGAGCTGGGACCACGGCGTGTTCATGGGTGCCACCATCAGCTCGGAGCGGACCGCCGCGGCCGAGGGGGCCGTCGGCGAGCTGCGCCGCGACCCGTTCGCCATGCTGCCGTTCTGCGGCTACAACATGGCCGACCACTGGGGGCACTGGCTCGAGGTCGGCGCCGGACTGGCTGCGGAGCACCGTCCGAAGATCTTCCAGGTCAACTGGTTCCGCAAGGACGCCGACGGCCGGTTCATCTGGCCCGGGTTCGGCGAGAACTCCCGCGTCATCAAGTGGATCGCCGGCCAGATCGACCGGTCCCGCCGCGTGCGGACCGACAGCGGGGCGGTCACGTCGCCGCTGGGGCTGCTCCCGGCGCCCGGTGCGCTCGACACGAACGGCCTGGACCTGAGCGACGAGGAGATGGCGGCCCTGTTCGACGTCCCCACCGAGGCGTGGCTCGCCGAGACCGACCTCACCGAGGAGTTCTTCGCCCGCTTCGGGGACCACCTGCCGGAGGAGATGACGACGCAGCTCGAGCGCCTGCGCGGCCGCCTGCGCTGACCCCGGAGAGACCAACGAGCGTGCTCACTTCGTACGCCATCCGTCACGATGGCGTAGGAGGTGAGCACGATCGTTGCCGTACGTCGGACGGCGGACCGGCGGCGCTCCTGCCACGATCGATCCCATGGGAATCGAGGTACTCGCCCCCTTCGCCGTCCTGGTGCTCGCCTGGGCGCTCGTCTCGGGCGCCCTGCAGCGCCGGGAGGTGACCGGGCCGCTCGTCTTCGTCGCCGCCGGGGCCCTGCTGGCCAACGACGCCTGGGGGCCGTTCCCGGTGAACATCGAGACGGCGTCGGTCCACACCCTCGCCGAGATCACGCTGGCCCTCGTGCTGTTCGCCGACGCCGCCCGCATCAACCTGCGCAACCTGCGGCGCAACGCGACGTTGCCGCTGCGGCTGCTCCTCGTCGGGTTCCCGCTCACGCTGCTGCTCGGGTTCGGGGCCGCGGTACTGATCCTGGCCGACCTGCCGTGGGAGCTGGCGCTGCTCGTCGCGGCGGCGCTGGCTCCGACCGACGCCGCGCTCAGCGCCCAGGTGATCGGCGACCGGCGGGTGCCCGGTCGCCTGCGCGTCGCCGTCAACGTCGAGTCCGGACTCAACGACGGCGTGGTCACCCCCGTGGTGACGCTCGCGATCGCCCTGGCAGGCATCACGCTGGGCGTGGGATCGCTGGAACGCACGGGAGTGGCCGGTGCACTGCTGGAGCTCGGCCTGGGAGTCTCCGTCGGCGGGGGCATCGGTCTGCTCGGCGCCTGGGGCGTCACCCTGTCCGCCCGGCGCGGGTGGGCCGAACCCGGTGCGCTGCCGATCGGGACCCTGGCCACCGGGGTCGGGGCCTTCGCCGTGTCGCTCTCCGTCTCCGGCAACGGGTTCGTGGCCGCGTTCGTCGGGGGCCTGGTCTTCGGTCTGGTCGTCGACCGCGAGCAGGGCGACGAGCACGAGCTCACCGAGCTGACCGAGCTGGGCGGGGAGCTCATGACCTTCGTGGTGTGGTTCCTGTTCGGCGCAGCGCTGGTGCCGATCGCGATCGAGCAGCTGAGCGTCGCCACGGTCGGCTACGCGCTGCTGAGCCTCACCGTCGTGCGGATGCTCCCGGTGGTGCTGGCGATGACGGGCACCGGCCTGGCCTCCCGGGACGTGCTGTTCCTCGGCTGGTTCGGCCCACGGGGGCTCGCCTCGGTGGTGTTCGCCCTCCTGGCGGTCGAGAGTCTCGGCGAGTCCGAACCCGTGCTGTCGGCCGTCGCGACCATCACCACGACCGTGATGCTCTCCGTCCTGCTCCACGGCGCCTCGGCCGGCCCCGTCGCCGCCCGGTACGGGATGCTGGACGAGATGCACGTGCGCGGGCGGTCGAGCAAGCTCGGACCCCCGCGCGGTCGGGTCGGCCATGGACGCTGACGTTGCAGCGGCGTCCCGTCAGTAGGCCTCCGGCGGCACGGGTGCCTGGGCGACCAGCACGTGCTCCAGGTCGGACGCGTCCACCAGCGGGTCGTCGAGGTCGACGGTGATCTGCGAGTGCGCCAGCAGCTTGGCCCCGCCGGTGATCGTCGAGTGCAGAGCCCCGAACTCACCGACCTGGGTGTCCTCCAGCACGGTACCGACGAACCGGTTCCCGCGCGGCGAGATCGTCTCGAGCGACTCGCCCTCCGCGATCTGCCCGCGACGGGCCATCAGTGCCAGGCGCGCCGAGGTGCCGGTCCCCGTCGGGCTGCGGCACAGCACGCCGGGGTGCACGTAGGTGGCCGACGGCGACTCGTACCGCCCCTCGCCGATCTGCCGGACGGGCCCCATGAAGTGGGCGAAGGGCAGCGGCCCGACGTGGCCCAGCTCCGGGTGCTCCTCACGCAGGCCCGGGCGTGCCGCGCGCACGAAGGCGTCCCCGAACGCCGTCAGCGCGATCTGGCTCTCGCGGTCGATGGTGAACCCGTACCGAGCGGCGTCGATGAGGGCGTAGTACGCCCCGGACCACACGAGGTCGAACTCGACGCGGCCGTAGCGCGGGACGTCGACCGACAGGCCCTCGTCGGCCACGTACGCGGGTTCGCCCTGCGTGGTGATCGACCGGACCCGCCCGCCCTCGTTGTGTGCCGTCACCCGGGCCAGCCCCGCCGGCGACTCCAGCACGACGCTCTGGGTGCCCTCGACCATCGGGATCATGCCGCTGCTGAGCAGCGCCGTCGCCGTGCAGATCGTGTTGGACCCCGAGTAGAGGGGGTACCCCATCGCCTCCATGATGATGTAGCCGGCCTGCGCCTCGGGGTGGCTCGGCTCGACGATGAGGTCCACCGACATCGCCGGGTCCCCGTACGGCTCGGACAGCAGCAGCCGCCGCAGCCCGTCCCCCTCACGCTGCAGGTAGCGGGCCTTCTCCAGCACGGTCGTGCCCTGCAGGGGTTCGACGCCGGCGGTCACGATCCGGCTGACGTCGCCGCCGGACTGGGTGTCGATCAGGTGCAGCGTGCGTTCACGGTGCATGGGGAGCTCCCACGTCCTCCCAGTGCCGGTCCGGGACCACGACCAGCTTGCCGATGTAGGTCTTGTTCATGAAAGTGCGCTGCGCCTCGTGGAAGTCGGACAGCCGGAACGTCCGGTCCAGCAGCGGCCTGATGTCGCCGTCCTCGATGTAGCGCCGCAGGCGGCGGAAGGCCGTGCGCGTGCCCTGCGAGGAGCCGTGCAGCTCGAGCTGCTTGAGGTACATGGTGCGCAGGTCCAGGTTCACCACCGGCCCGCCGATCGCCCCGGCCGTCGTGTACCGGCCCTCCGGCCGCAGGATGCGCAGCAGGTCGTTGAACATCGCCCCGCCCACCAGGTCCGCGACGACGTCGACCGGCCCGTCCACGACGCGGGCGACCTCGCTGACCAGGTCGTCGCCGTCCCGCAGGACGACGTCCTCGGCACCGATCCCGCGCAGGGCCTCCTCCTTGCCGCTGCTCGTCACCGCGTAGGGGACGGCGCCGCGGACCCGGGCGAGCTGCACGATCGCGGACCCGACCCCGCCGGAGGCCCCGGTGACCAGGATGCGCTCGCCCTCGGCGAGCCGGGCCCGGTCCAGCATCTGCTCGGCGGTGAGGTAGGCGCAGCAGAAGGTGGCGAGCCCGGCGTCGCTGATGTCGCGGGCGATCTCGTACGCGTTCTCGGCCGGCACCGTCTGGTACTCGGCGTACCCGCCGTCGCGGCCGTGCCCGATGTAGTCGATGTCGGCCAGGGAGTCGTCGCCCTCGGGGCGGTTGTAGATCGAGAAGTCGACCATGACGCGTTCGCCCACACGGTCCGCGGGGACCCCGTCGCCGACCGCGACGATCCTGCCCACGGTGTCCGTGCCCTGGATGCGGGGGAACCGGAGCGTGGAGCGTCCTCGCCGCCAGGTGGAGACCTCGGCGGGGTCGGTCTCGCTGCCGTAGGCGCCCTCGCGCACCCACACGTCGGTGTTGTTCATCCCGCAGGCGTGGACGTCGAGGAGGACCTCGCCGGGCCCCGGGCTCGGCGTGGGCACGTCGTCCCGGTAGACGAGCTGGTCGAGCCCGCCGTGCCCCACGAGCTGAACGGCCTTCATCCGGTCCGGGATCGGCTCCATCCATCGACACTAGGTCATCCGGTCCCGACCGTCCTGGTGGGCCGGGGTCAGGCCGCGAACGGCTCCACGCCGGTCGCCTCGACCGACAACGCCCAGAGCCGGTCGGCGGCTGCGGGGTCGACCGCCCAGTGCTTGACGCCACCGGCCCGGACGTCCGTGGTGTCGTCGGCGACGAGGGCGGCCACGTCGCAGTCCTCGCAGTACACGCCGCCCCGTGACTCCAGCTCGGGGGCGGTCGCCGCCCACAACGCGGTCGCCGCGCCCTGCGCCGGTGTCTTGAACAGCGGGTTCGGGTTGCCGTCGGCGTCGATCCAGCCGCGTGCCGTCTTCTCCTCCGTGGACATGTGCCGCTGCAGCTCGGTCATGATGCCGCCCGGGTGGACCGAGTACGCGTGCACCCCCGCGTCGGCCCGCGCGTCGAGCCCGACGGCGAAGAGGGCGTTGGCCGACTTGGACTGCCCGTAGGCGACCCACGGGTCGTACTCCTCCTCGTCGAAACCGAGGTCGTCGAACCGCACCGGCGACCGGAAGTGACCGATCGAGGAGTACGACACGACGCGGGCGCCCGGCGTCAGCAGCGGGGCGACGCCCCCGACGAGGGCGAAGTGGCCGAGATGGTTCGTGCCGAACTGCGTCTCCCAGCCCTGGGCGGTGCGGCCCTCGGGCGTGGCCATGACGGCGGCCGCGTTGATCAGGAGGTCGACCGGTCTGCCGTCCTCGCGCAGCGCTCGGGCGAATGCTGCCACGGAGTCGAGGTCGGACAGGTCCAGGGGGTGCACCTCGACGCCGTCGACGTCCGCGAGCGCCTCGGCCGCGGCCGCGGGACGGCGGGCGGGGACGACGGCGGTGGCACCACGGGCGGTGAGCGCACGGACGGTCTCGAGGCCGAGTCCGGAGTACCCGCCGGTGACGACGGCTCGCCGCCCGGTGAGGTCGTGCTCCGCCAGCACGTCGTCGGCGGAGGATCGGTAGCCGAAGGGCGTGCCCAGCGGCTCCTGGCGTGCGGTGTGCGGGGTGGAGTCGGTCATACGAACGAACATAGACTTTAGAGTTCGCTCGAAGTCAAGGAGGTCTGGTGAAGATGTCGACGGCCCCGTCGCCCGAGGGCTACAGCATCGGCGAGCTCGCGCGCGCCGTGGGCATGTCCACGCACACGCTGCGCTGGTACGAGTCCCGCGGGCTGTTCCCTCGGGAGATCCCCCGGACCGAGTCGGGACGACGCCGCTACGAACCCGAGACGGTGGAGTGGCTGCGGCTGCTCGCCCGCCTGCGCGCGTCGGGGATGCCCGTGGCCCGGATGGCCGAGTACGCACGGCTGGTCCGGGGTGGGGAGGGCAACGAGGACGAGCGCATCGCGCTCATGGAGGCGCACTCCCGCGCCCTGACCGAGCAGATCGACACCCTCGTCGAGTGCCGCGAGGTGATCGACGGCAAGGTCGCCGGCTACCGCCGCCGTCTGGCCGCGCGTCCGCCCGGGACGCCGTAGCGCTCCCCGCGGGGGTGGGAGGACCGGCGGCGGGCGGTGGGAGAATCGTCGTCGTGCCCGCACCGGACCAGCCCCCGTTCGCCCACGTCGTCTACTTCGAGCCACGCATCCCCGGGAACACCGGGTCCGCGATCCGGCTCGCCGCGGTGACCGGCGCCCGTCTGCACCTCGTCGAGCCGCTCGGGTTCGACCTGTCCGAGGCGAAGCTGAAGCGGGCCGGTCTCGACTACCACGACCTGGCCGTGATGGACGTGCACCCGAGCCTGGACGCCGTCCTGGACGCCCTGCCGGACGCGCGCGTCTTCGCGTTCTCCACGCGCGGGACGACGTCGTACACGGACGTGGCGTACGAGACCGGCGACGTGCTGCTCTTCGGCCCCGAGCCGACGGGCCTGCCCGAGGAGGTGCTGGCGCACCCGCGGATCACCGACCAGCTCAAGATCCCGATGCTGCCGGGCCGACGCTCGCTCAACCTGACGAACTCGGCCTCGATCGCCGTCTACGAGGCGTGGCGCCAGCGGGGGTTCGACGGAGCCTGACCGGCACGTCTGGCGCGCACCGCGCGCCCACCCCGCGAACGGCGGCACGAGCCGCCACGATGGGGCCATGCGCTCCCACCTGTTCCAGCACACCGAACCCGAGGGCGAGCCCGGCTCGTTCCAGCTCGCCAACCCGCGGATGCTCAAGGTCGACCTCGCCGGCTCCGGCGGGTTCTTCTACGCCAAGCAGGGATCGATGGTCGCCTACCAGGGCGACGTCGACTTCGCCTACGAGGGCAGCGGATCCGTGAGCAAGCTGTTCAAGAAGGCCTTCACCGGTGAGGGCATGTCCCTCATGAAGGTCTCCGGCCGCGGCGACGTCTTCCTCGCCCAGGACGCGGACGAGGTCTTCGTCCTGTTCCTGGAGAACGAGTCCGTCACCGTCTCCGGGGACAACATCCTGGCGTTCGAGTCCTCGCTGGCCTGGGACATCAACCGTGTCCAGGGGGCCTCGATGCTCACCGGCGGGCTGTTCAACACGACGTTCACGGGCTCCGGCGCGCTGGCCGTGACCGCGTACGGCACACCGATCGTGCTGGACGTGGACGAGCCGACCTTCGTGGACATGCAGTCCGCCGTGCTCTGGTCGACCTCCCTGACCAGCTCGGTGCGCAAGACCGCGAAGATGGGTGCCGTCATCGGCCGCGGCTCCGGGGAGGCCTACCAGCTCGGGCTGTCCGGCCAGGGTTTCGTCGTCGTGCAGGCGTCCGAAGGACACCCGCTGCCGAACCAGAACGGCTGAGCACCGACGGCGGCGGGCCGTGCACACTGCCGAACCGCCGGGGCGGGTGAGATGCCGTCCGCCCACGGGCGAACGCCTCGCGCGCTTCCTACGATGGGTGTGACGACCTCCCGAGGAGCTCCCATGACGGACGTCCGCGCGTTGATCGACGACCACGCCCGCGCCGTCGAGCAGGACGTGATCTCCTGGCGCCACACGTTGCACGAGCACCCGGAGCTGCCGAACCGCGAGGAGAAGACGGCGGCGATGGTCGCGCGCCACCTCACCGGACTGGGGTTCGACACCGTCCGGACCGGGGTGGCGGGACACGGTGTGATCGGGGTGCTCCACGGCGGCGACGGCGACAGGGTCATGGGTCTGCGCGCCGACATGGACGCGCTCCCGGTCAAGGAGCTCCAGGACGTGCCGTTCAGGTCGACCGTGGTCGACGAGGACTATCCGGACGGTCCGTTCCCCGTCGCGCACATGTGCGGGCACGATGTCCACACGGCCGTCCTCATGGGCGCGGCCAGCGTGCTCGCCGGCCTGCGCGAGCACCTTCCCGGCACGGTGAAGATGATCTTCCAGCCCGCCGAGGAAGGACCGCCGATCACCGAGGACGGGGGTGCCGATCTGATGGTGCGGGACGGCGCGCTGGAGAACCCGCGTCCCGACATGATGTTCGTGCTGCACACCAGCCCGTTCCCCGCCGGGATGCTCAACTACAGTGCCGGCCACGCCCTGGCGTCGTCCGACTACCTCTCGATCCGGGTCGAGGGCCAGGGCGTGCACGGGTCGACACCCTGGATGGGCAAGGACCCCATGCCGGTGGCGGCGGAGATCATCACCGCCCTGGGACAGGTGTACCGGCAGGTCCCTGCCAACGACGCCATGACGATCTCGATCGGCAAGGTCGTCGACAGCGGCCGGTTCAACGTCATCGGGGACGGCGTGGAGCTGATCGGCACGATCCGGGTCCTGCAGGACGAGATCCTCGACGACGTGCACGCCCGTGTCGACCGGATCGCGTCGCACGTGGCGGCGGCTCACGGCCTGACGGCGACGACGACGTTCCGGCAGCACGTGCCCAGCGTGCACAACGACCCGGCGTGGCTGGACCGGATCCTGCCGACGGCCCGCCGCGTCATGGGTGACAAGCACGTGCAGCCGAGCCCGCCGACGCTCGGCTACGACGACGCGTCCTTGTTCGTGAACCCCGTCGGCGGGGCGTACATGCTGCTCGGGGGCCAGGACACCGAGGTCGCGGACGGCCGGTTGCAGCCCGTCGACGGCGGACGCGGCCTCTGGCCGAACCACAACCCGCACTTCTACTTCGACGACGGGGTGCTCGTCGACGGAGTGCGTCTGCACAGCCACGTGACGTACGACTTCCTGACCGGCGCGATCTGACCTGCGGGAGGCAGGACGGGTCGGCCCCTCAGGTCAGCAACCAGGTGGCCGCGCGCTGCAGCAGGCGCAGGTACGACGGCGAGTCGTAGGCCCGCACGTCGTGCCCCAGCCCGCTGTACACCGTGCGTCCCCCGTGCTCCTCGGTCGCCCAGACCACCGGCTGCATCTCGCCGTCGTCGTCGGGGACCCAGCCCAGCACCTGCGTCGACGGGGCGACCCGCAGCCCGAAGTACCGCTCGTCCTGCAGCTCGACGGTCTCCGCGGCACCGGCCACGATCGGGTGCCCGCCGGTGGCCAGCCGGACCGCGGCCGGGCCGAACGGCGGGTGGTAGGACTCCCCCGGGATCCACCGGCCGCCCAGCAGGTCGCGCCAGTCCTCGGAGTCGGCGAAGGTGTTCGCCGCCTGGTGCACGGCCAGGATGCGCCCGCCGTCGCGCGCCCACTCCGCGAGCCGCCGGTGGAAGGGCCGCCACGCCTCGTCGTCGGGCCCGATGCCCGCCTCGAGGAACCCCGGCCAGGACGTTCCCGAGTTGACGACCAGCAGGTCGACCTCGTCCAGGTCGTCGAGCGCGTCCGGGAAGGTCGACCGCACGACCACGGAGGTCGAGCGGTCGTGCACGGTGAGGTCCTCCAGCACCTCGGCCAGGCGATGGCTCGTGGCGGCGTGGTCGTGCCACGGGTCCTCGTAGCGGCCGCGGCCGGCGAGGATCAGGACCTGGTGGGTGCTGGTGTCACGCGTGCTCACGGTCCCGATCGTGTCATGAACGCGTCGGGCGCGGCACGGTGGAACCGGTGATGATCGCCGTCTCGGGCAGCACGAAGCAGCGCCGGCACAGCGCCTCGTAGGTGAAGGTGCCGTCGTCCGGCAGGGGCTCGGAGGCCCCCAGCGGCTCGAGGAACGGCACGCCGTTGCGCAGCACCTGGGTGAACGCGGCGTGCAGGTCCTGGCAGCGGTCGCACACCGCCCGCCGGTAGCGCACGTCGGTGGGCCCGAGCTCCAGCAGGGCCCGGATCGTGGCGAACAGCTCGCCCCGGTGGTCCAGGTCGATGCCGCACGCCAGCACGCGGGTGCCGCGCAGCACGAGCTCCTCGACGACGCGGACGTCCGCCGGGGTGAACATGTGGACCTCGTCGATCGCGACGACGTCCTCGGTGCTGTGCAGCAGCGGCTCGAGGGTGTCGAGCTTGATCGTCGGCACCGACGCCCCCGTGCGCGACACGATCTTGTCGTCGCGCACGTGCCGCGACGACTGCACCACCGCACAGCTGAGCCGCGAGTACGCCAGCGGTGCCATCTGCGCGATGAGGTCGAGCGACTTGCCGGACTTCATCGGCCCGAGCACCAGCGACAGCTCCACCGAGGCACCTCCCGTCCTGGACGGCGGGCCGGGTCCCCGCCGCACAGCACCCTAACGGTCGTCGAGGACGGGCTCGGCCGCACGGGCCAGCACCGCCTCGGCGTGCCGCAGCAGCGGGGAGTCGATCATCTGCCCGTCGAACCGCGCCGCGCCGCTGCCGGTCGACCCCGGTCCGGCGGCGGCCGCGAGGACGGCCCGTGCGTGCTCCACCTGCTCCGGGGTGGGCGCGTACGCCTTCCGGACCACGGCGGCGTGGGACGGGTGGATGCACAGCGTCGCGGAGAAGCCGACGGCGACGGCGTCGACGGCCTCGTCCCGCACGCCGTCCAGGTCCTCCAGGTCGAGGTGGACGGCGTCGATCGCGGCCTTGCCGGCGGCCCCGGCGGCCAGCAGCACCGCGGACCGGGCGTACCGGGCCACGTCCCGGTAGGTGCCGTCGTCGCGACGGCTGGCGGTGCCGCCGAGGGACGCGACGAGGTCCTCGGCACCCCACGCCAGCGCGACGACGTCGGGACGGGCGGCGAGGGCCGGTGCGGCGAGCACCCCGGCCGCCGTCTCGCACAGCGCCACGATGGCGTACGGAGACCCGTCGTGCCGCAGCAGCGGACCGACGTACCGGCCGTCGGCCTTGGGGAGCATCAGCACGGTGTAGTCGGTGTCGGCCAGCGCGTCGAGGTCACGCTGGTGGTCCTCCGTCCCGACCGGGTTGACCCGCACGATGGTGCGGGCCGGGTCGAGCGGCGTGCCGCGCACGGCCCGGCGCGCCTCGGCGCGGGCCGCCGGGTCGACGCCGTCCTCCAGGTCGAGGATGACGGCGTCGGCCCGGTCGGCGGCCTTGGCGAACCGGTCGGGGCGGTCGGCCGGGCAGAACAGCAGCGCCGGCCCGAGGGTGAACGGCCGGGGAGTCACGATCCCTCCCGGGCGAGGTCGGCGTGGCCGTCCTTGGTCCACATGAGCACCGACCGGGTGGCGACCGCGACGACGACGTCGTCCTGGTTCCGCCCGGTGTGCTCCAGCGTGACGATGCCCTGGCCCGGGCGCGACGACGAGAGGCGCCGTCCCGTCATCACGGTCTCGCCGTACAGCGTGTCCCCGTGGAACATCGGCGCCGGGAACCGGATGTCGCTGAACCCGAGGTTCGCGACGATCGTGCCCCGGGTCAGGTGCGCCACGGACAGCCCGACGAGCGTGGCCAGGGTCAGCATCGAGTTGACCAACGGCTTCCCGAACGGCTGCGTGGCGGCCCACGCGGCGTCGAGGTGGAGAGCCTGCGGATTCATCGTCGCCGAGGTGAACAGCACGTCGTCGGCCTCGGTCATGGTGCGTCCGGGCCGGTGGACGTAGCGGACGTCCTCCTCGAGCTCGTCGTAGTAGAACCCGCGCTGGGTCTCCTCACGCATCGTTCCTCCTCGACTCCCGTGCCGCGGTCAGGCCGTGAAGCCGAGGTCGCGGGCGATGATCATCAGCTGCACCTCGGTGGTGCCCTCGCCGACCTCCAGCACCTTGGCGTCGCGGTAGTGCCGCGCGACCGGGTTCTCGTTGAGGAACCCGTAGCCGCCGAAGATCTGGGAGGCGTCGCGGGCGTTCGCCATCGCCGCCTCGCCGGAGGTCAGCTTGGCCACGGAGGCCTCGGCCTTGAACGGCTTGCCGTGGATCATCTTCTGCGCGGCGTCGAGCCAGCACAGCCGGGCGGCCTGCACGCGGGCCTGCATCCGGGCGATGGTGAACGCGACGTGCTGGTGCCGGCCGATGGAGTGGCCGAACACCTGGCGCTCCTTCGCATAGCGGACGGCCTCCTCGAGGCAGCCCTGAGCGGCACCGGTGGCGAGCGCGGCGAACGCGATGCGGCCCTCGTCGAGCGCCCGCAGGAAGTTCGCGTACCCGCGCCCGCGCTCGCCGAGCAGGTTGGTCCTCGGCACCCGCACGCCCTCGAGCGTCAGGGGGTGGGTGTCGGAGGTGTGCCAGCCGACCTTGTCGTAGCTCTCCCCGACCGTCAGCCCGGGCGTGCCGGAGGGGACGAGGATCGTGGACAGCTCGGGGCTGCCGTCCTCGTACCGGTCGGTGACCGCCGTGATGGTGATCAGGCTCGTGATCGGCGTGCCGGAGTTCGTGATGAACTGCTTGGACCCGTCGATGACCCACTCGTCGCCGTCGAGCCGGGCCGTGGTGCGGGTCGCCCCCGCGTCGGACCCGGCGCCGGCCTCGGTCAGGCCGAAGGCGCCCAGGGTCCTGCCGGAGACGAGGTCGGGCAGCCACTCCTCGCGCTGGGCGTCGGTGCCGTGCCGGAAGATCGGCATGATGCCGAGCCCGACGCCGGCCTCGAGGGTCACCGCGATGGACTGGTCGACCCGGGCGAGCGCCTCGACGGCGAGGCACAGGGAGACGTAGTCCTCGCCCTGCCCGCCGACCTCGGTGGGGAACGGCAGCCCGAACAGACCCATCTCACCCATCTGGTGGATGATCTCGATCGGCAGACGGCGCTCGGTGTCGTACTGGTACGCCGCCGGAGCGACGACCTCGTCGGCGAACTCGCGGACGGTCTGGCTGAGCTTGCGCTGACGGTCGGTCAGTGCGGTGGACGAGGTCTCGTGGATCATGACGCTCCTTCGCGTTCGACGACGGCGACCACCTGGTCGAGGCGGACCTGGTCGCCCGTGTTCACCAGGACGCGCAGGGTCCCTGCGGCCGGTGCGGTGAGGGGGTGTTCCATCTTCATGGCCTCGACGACGACGACGGGTGCGCCGGCGTCGACGGGGCCTGCGGGGTGGGTGGCCGTGACGGTGCCGGGCATCTGCGCCCGGAGCTCGACCGGCCCCACCGCGGCGGGGGCGCCGGCCGCGGCTGCCGCCGCGGCCCGCTCCTGGCGGCGCGACGACGCCCGCGAGGAGCGGTCGACCACCGTGTAGAGGGCGGTGTCGCCGTCGACGGACACCCAGACGACGGTGTCGTCGCCGGCGGGGGTCACCACGGCCGACACCGGCCGGGTCCGTCCGTCCGTGGTCAGCAGCCAGCGGTGCGACGAGCCACCGGCGGGTCGCAGCGCGGCCGCGACGGGCTCGCCGCCGACGGGCACGACCGTCGCGGCGTGCCGGCCGCCGGTGACGTCGAGGTCCGCCTCCGTGCCGCCGGGTCCGCGCAGGCCGACCCGGCGGGGTGCCGGCGCGGCGTTGAGGCGCCAGCCGTCGGCCGCCCACGGGTCCGTGGGACTGCCGGCGGGCTGCGGCGACGTGCCGGTGAGCAGCGCCGTGACCACGGCCCCGGCGTCCGGCGGGCCGTCCGCCGCGGCGGCGGACCGCTCGGCGAGACCGGCGGTGAACCGGTCCACGAGCCCCGTGTCCATCCGACCGGCCCGGACGTCGGGGTCGGCCAGCAGGTCGCGCAGGAACCCGGTGTTGGTCTCGACGCCGAGAACGGTCAGCCGGGACAGCAGCCCGTCCAGGCGGGACAGCGCCTCGTCCCGGTCGGTCCCGTGGGCGACGGCCTTGGCGATCATCGGGTCGAAGTACCCGGTGACGGCGTCCCCGGTCTCGACGCCGGCGTCCAGGCGCAGCGGGAACGCGGTGGGCCCGGGTGCCGCCCCGGCGTCGTCGAGCAGGAGCACGTCCCCGACCGAGGGCAGGAAGTCGCGTGCCGGGGACTCGGCGTAGATCCGCGCCTCGATCGCGTGCCCGGTCAGGTGCACGTCGTCCTGGGCGAACCACAGCTTCTCCCCCGCGGCGACGCGGAGCTGGGCCTCGACGAGGTCGTGGCCGGTGACCATCTCCGTCACCGGGTGCTCCACCTGCAGACGCGTGTTCATCTCGATGAACGAGAAGTCGTCCGGCGCCTCGGCCGGCACCAGGAACTCCACGGTGCCGACGCCCACGTACCCGACCGAGCGGGCCACCTCGCAGGCGGCCTGCCCCATCC
The DNA here is from genome assembly GCF_030588085.1 of Isoptericola sp. b408. Classification (NCBI taxonomy): domain Bacteria; kingdom Bacillati; phylum Actinomycetota; class Actinomycetes; order Micrococcales; family Promicromonosporaceae; genus Isoptericola; species Isoptericola sp. b408. The sequence goes on along the minus strand of NZ_JAUQYQ010000001.1, from coordinate 811,585 downwards.
GGTCGCGGGCGGCGTCGTCCAGCGCCGGTGACGGCGCTTCCTCGACGATCTTCTGGTGGCGGCGCTGCAGGGTGCACTCGCGCTCGCCGAGGTGCACGACGGTGCCCGCGGTGTCCGCGAGCACCTGCACCTCGACGTGTCGCGGGGTGTCCACGAGCCGTTCGAGCAGCAGGCCGTCGTCGCCGAACGCGGACCTCGCCACGCGCCGGGCCGAGGCGAGCGCGTCGGGCAGCGCGGCGGCGTCGCGCACCACGACCATGCCCTTGCCCCCACCACCGGCGACGGGCTTCACGAGCAGCGGGAACCCGACGTCCTCGGCCGCGGCGACGAGGGCGTCGTCGGGCAGCGAGGAGTCGAGGGTGCCGGGGAGCACCGGTACCTCGTGCTGGGCGACGAGACGCTTGGCGGCGACCTTGTCCGCCATGGTCTCGATCGCGCGCACGGGCGGTCCGACGAAGACGATCCCGGCGGCGTCGCAGGCGCGCGCCAGCGCCGGGTTCTCCGACAGGAAGCCGTACCCGGGATGGATCGCCTCGGCACCGGCCGCGACGGCGGCCGCGACCACGGCGTCGGCGTCGAGGTAGCCGCCGGGCCCGTCCCCGGCCAGCAGCACCGCCTCGTCGGCCTCGCGCACGTGCCGTGCGTCGGCGTCGACGGGGGTGTGCACGGCCACGGAGCGGATGCCGAGGCGGCGCAGGGTGGCGATGACGCGGCAGGCGATCTCGCCGCGGTTGGCCACGAGCACTCTGGTGAACACGGGCCTCACATCCGGAAGAGCCCGAAGGAGGGCTCGGGCAGCGGGGTGCGCGCGCAGGTCGCGAGCGCCATGCCGAGCACCCGGCGGGTGTCGGTCGGGTCGATGATGCCGTCGTCCCACAGCCGGGACGTGGCGTGGTACGGGTCGCCGGCGGCCTCGTAGGTGTCGCGGATGCCGCGCCGGAACGCGGCCTCCTCCTCGGCGTCCCAGTCCTGGCCGCGGCCGGCGAGCTGGTCGCGCTTGACGGTGGCCAGCACCGCCGAGGCCTGCTCGCCGCCCATGACGGACACGCGGGCGTTGGGCCAGGTCCACAGGAACCGCGGGGAGTAGGCACGGCCGCACATCGCGTAGTTGCCGGCCCCGAAGGAGCCGCCGACGACGACGGTGAGCTTCGGCACGCGCGTGGTGGCCACGGCGGTGACCATCTTGGCGCCGTCCTTGGCGATGCCGCCGGCCTCGGCGTCGGGGCCGACCATGAACCCGGAGATGTTCTGCAGGAACACCAGGGGGATGCCGCGCTGGTCGCACAGCTCGACGAAGTGCGCGCCCTTGAGCGCGGACTCGCTGAGCAGCACGCCGTGGTTGGCGACGACGCCGACGGGGTGCCCGTGGATGCGGGCGAACCCGCACACCAGCGTCGTGCCGTACTCCGGCTTGAACTCGGTGAGCTCGCTGCCGTCCACGATCCGGGAGATCACCTCGCGCGGGTCGTACGGCTGCTGGACGTCCACCGGCACGGCGGCGTACAGGTCGGCCGGGTCCCCGACGGGTTCCACGGTCGGCACGACCTCCCAGACGGGCTCCGGGTCGGGCGGCAGCGTGGCCACGATGTCCCGCAGCATGTCCAGGGCGTGCTCGTCGTCGTCGGCCAGGTGGTCGACCACGCCGGAGCGGCGGGCGTGCAGCTCGCCGCCGCCGAGCTCCTCGGCGGTCACCTCGGCGCCGATGGCCGCCTTCACCAGCGGCGGGCCGCCGAGGAAGATCGTGCCCTGGTCGCGCACGATGACCGTCTCGTCGCTCATCGCCGGCACGTAGGCGCCACCGGCGGTGCAGGAGCCGAGCACGGCGGACAGCTGCGGGATCCCCGCGGCCGACAGCCGGGCCTGGTGGTAGAAGATCCGCCCGAAGTGGTCCCGGTCGGGGAACACCTCGTCCTGGCGGGGCAGGAACGCCCCGCCGGAGTCCACGAGGTAGACGCAGGGCAGGCGGTTCTCCAGCGCGATCTCCTGGGCGCGCAGGTGCTTCTTCACCGTCAGCGGGTGGTAGGTGCCGCCCTTGACGGTGGGGTCGTTGGCCACGACCATCACCTGCCGCCCGGCGACCCGGCCGATGCCGCCGATCACCCCGGCGCCCGGCCAGGCACCGTCGTCCTGGTCGTACGCCGCCAGCGGGGAGATCTCCAGGAACGCGCTGCCCGGGTCGAGCAGCCGCTCGACCCGTTCGCGCGGCAGCAGCTTGCCCCGCCCGACGTGCTTCTCCCGGGCGTGCTCGGGACCGCCGCGCGCGGCCGCGGCCGTGCGCTCCCGCAGGGTGTCGGCCAGGGCGCGCTGCGCGTCGGCGTTGGCCCGGGCGGCCTCGGCCGCCGGGTCCACGGCGGACGTCAGCACGGTCATACGGTCACCGCCTGGCGGGACGAGGCCGCGCCGTTGCGTCCCGCGGCGCCGTCGTCCTGCTCCGCCTCGTCCTGCTCCGGCTCGTCACGTCCGCCGAGCAGCACCGCCAGCGCCGGGTCGGTGAGCAGCCCGCCCAGGTCCGCGAGGAACCGGGCGCCCTGCTCGCCGTCGACGACGCGGTGGTCGAAGGTGAGGCTGAAGGTCACGACGTCGCGCAGCGCGACCTCGCCCTCGTGCTCCCACGGCCGGCGGGCGACCTGCCCGATGCCGAGGATCGCCGACTCGCCCGGGTTGAGCAGCGGGCTGCCCGCGTCGACGCCGAAGACCCCGACGTTGGTCAGCGTCATCGTGCCGCCGGTCAGTCGGTCCGGACGGGTGCGGCCCGAGCGGGCGGTGGTGGCGAGCTCGCGCAGGGCGCGGGCCATCCCCAGCATCGACAGCTCGTCGGCGTGCGGGATGTGCGGGACCACGAGTCCGCGGTCGGTCGCGACCGCGATGCCGAGGTTCACGTGCGGCGACCGCACGAGCTCGGCCTGGCCGCCGTCCTTCTCTTCCCAGCGGGTGACGATCGCCGGGTGCTGCGGGACGAGCCCGCAGACCGCACGGGCGATGACCGTGAGCAGCCCGACCTTGGTGTGCCGGGTGCGAGGGTGCTCGCGCAGCCGGGCGACCAGGGCGAGCGTCTCCGTCACGTCGCAGGTGAGGTGGACCGTCGCCTGCGGCACCCGGGCGCTGGCGACCATCGCGGCCGCGGTGTGCTTGCGCACGCTGCGCACCTTCACGCGGTGCTCGGCCGTCCGGGCGGCCACCGGGGCGGCCGCCGGCCCGGCGTTGCGCACCGGCGCGGGCGGGGCGTCGACGGGCTTGCGGGGCCGGCGCGTCGGCTTGCCCTTGCGGGCGGCACGGGTGCCGTAGCCGACGAGGTTCGCCCCGGAGGACTCCTCGACGGAGCCGTTCGTCGACGCCGACGACGCCGACCGCTCCGCCGCGGTGCTCGTGGTGGCGCTCGCCGCGGGAGCGGGCTCCACCGTCGTCGCGGGAACCGTGGGCTCGGGTGCCGTCGACTCGGGCGCCGGCTCCGGCGCGGACGCGACGCCCTCGGCCGACGCCTCGGCGGGAGCGTCGTCGCCCGCGCCGTCCCCGCCGGTGCCGTCGCCGAAGGTGACCAGCGGCTCGCCGACCTCGACGATGTCGCCCTCCTCGGCGTGCAGCGCGGCCACCGTCCCGGCGAACGGCGACGGGATCTCCACCATCGCCTTGGCCGTCTCGACCTCGGCGAGCGCCTGGTTGAGCGTCACCGTGTCGCCCACGGACACCTTCCACTCGACGATCTCGGACTCGGTGAGTCCCTCGCCGAGGTCCGGCAGTCGGAAGATCTCCTGGGTGCTCATGCGGCCACCTCCGTGGACGTCGCGGGGGTGAAGGTCTCGAACGGGACGCGTCCGAGTGCCTGGTCGATGCCGTAGCACACGCGGTCCATGTCGGGCACGTAGTGGCCCTCGACCTTCGCCGGCGGGTACGGCACGTCGTGGCCGGTCACGCGCACGGGCGGCATCGCCAGGTCGGCGAAGCACCGCTCGGTGACGACGGAGCAGATATCCGCCCCGACCCCGCCCTGGCGGGGGCCCTCGTGCACGACGACGACCCGCCCGGTGCGGCGCACCGACTCGACGACGGTCTCGGAGTCCCAGGGAGACAGGGAGCGCAGGTCGACGACCTCGACGGAGACGCCGTCGTCCTTCATCGCCTCGGCGGCGTCCAGCGCGCCCGCCACGTGCGAGCCCCAGGTCACGACGGTGACGTCGTTGCCGGGACGGACGACCCGGGCGCGGGACATGGGCAGAGCGCTCTCCAGCGGCTCCACCTCGACCGGGCCCTTGACGTGGTAGAGCCGCTTGGGCTCGAAGAAGATGACCGGGTCGTCGCTCGCGATCGACTGGCGCAGCACGGTGCAGGCGTCCTGCGGGTTCGACACCGACACGACGCGCAGCCCGGCGGTGTGCACGAAGTACGCCTCCGGCGACTCCGAGTGGTGCTCGGCGGCGCCGATGCCGCCCGCCACCGGGATGCGCACGGTGATCGGCATCGTGACGCGCCCGACCGTGCGGGCGTGCATCTTGGCGACCTGGTTGACGATCTGGTCCCAGGCCGGCTGGACGAAGCCGTCGAACTGGATCTCCACCACGGGTCGGAACCCGCGCCACGCCATCCCGATGGCCGTGCCGAGGATCCCGGACTCGGCCAGCGGGGTGTCGATCACGCGGTGGGGGCCGAACTCGCGCTGGAGCTTGTCGGTCACGCGGAACACGCCGCCGAGGGAGCCGATGTCCTCACCGAGGAGCACGACCTTGTCGTCGTCGGCCAGGGACTGCCGCAACCCGGTGTTGAGGCCCTGGCCCAGGGTCATGTCGCTCATCGGGCGGCCTCCTGGGTGTCGTTGTCGGCGAAGCCGGCGAGGTAGCGCCCGTAGGCGTCCCGCTCGGCGTCGAGCACGGCGTGCGGCTCGGCGTAGACGTGGTCGAACACGGTCGACCAGTCGGGGTCGGCGACCGCGTAGACGCCGGCGCGCATCGTGGCGGCGACCTCGTCGGCGGTCTGCTGGACGGCCGCCTCGGCGTCGTCGTCGAGGACGCCGCGGTCGCGCAGGTGCGCGGCCAGCCGGGCGATCGGGTCCCGGCCGGACCATTCCTCGAGGTCGCTCCGGTCGCGGTAGCGCGTCGGGTCGTCGGCCGTCGTGTGCGGGCCCATCCGGTAGGTGACCGCCTCGATGAAGGTCGGTCCGAGGCCGGCGCGGGCGCGGTGCAGCGCCTCGCGGGTCACGGCCAGGACGGCCAGGACGTCGTTGCCGTCGACCCGGACGCCGGGCATGCCGTAGCCGCGGGCCCGTTCGACCAGCGGCACCTTGGACTGCAGGTCCACGGGCTCGGAGATCGCCCACTGGTTGTTCTGGCAGAAGAAGACCGTCGGGGCGGACCACGTGGAGGCGAAGGTCATCGCCTCGTGCACGTCACCCTGGCTGGTCGCGCCGTCACCGAAGTACGAGATGGTGGCGGAGGTCCGTTCGGGGGCGTCCGGTCCGTCGTTCTCCGGGCGGGAGATGCCGATCCCGCCGTGGGCACCGGTGCCGGCCGTGGCGGTCTCGAGGAGCAGGCCGACGGCGTAGCCGACGGCGTGCAGCGTCTGGGCGCCGATGATGACCTGCATCGGGGCCATCCGGTACTCGTAGGGGTCCCAGCCGGACGGGGCCGCACCGCGCCACACGCGCAGCAGGTCGGTCGGGGCGATGCCGCGCACGTACGCCACACCCTGCTCGCGGTAGCTGGAGAACACGAAGTCGTCCTCGCGCAGCGCGCGGCTGGACCCGATCTGCGCGGCCTCCTGGCCGAGCATCGGGGGCCACAGGCCGAGCTGGCCCTGGCGCTGCAGGGCGGTGGCCTCGGTGTCGATCCGGCGGGCGGCGACCATGTCGGTGTAGAGCCGCAACATCGCGGCGTCGTCGACGTCGTCGAGCCAACGGTCCAGCTCGGGGACCTCGTGCCGGGTGCCGTCCGGGTCGATCAGACGGACGGGGGTGTGGTCGACGCCGCCGTCGTCCGGGGCTCCGTCCAGGTGCCGCGCGCCGTTCTCCGTGTCGCGCTGCACCCAACCGGCCGGCACGTGGTCACGTGCGCCGCCGTGGGCAGTGTCCGCCGAGGATGCCGACTCACCCGCTTGTGACAGGTCGTCCTTCGTCCTCGGATCCGTGGTGCTGGGCATGGGTGAGCCTCACCTCGCATCGGGTCGTCGCTCGTCGTCGAGCGCCGTTGTGGCGAAGGTAACGCTGCTCCGTCACACCGCACCACCAGCCCTCGGCCGACTGAGCAGAGTGCTTCATCGACCACCACGTCGCCGGACGTTCTGCGCAACAGGGAGATGACCGTGCGCCATCTCGCGTCGCGAGGTCCATTCCGGGCAGATCCGACGAGCACGACCTGCCGGGCCGTCACCTCCGGCCCCGAGCGACGTTAGGCTGGCGCGCGTGCACAGCATCGATGCCGTGGACCTGGATCTGCTGCGGGCGCTCGCCGACGACCCCCGCGCGACGACGGTCGCACTCGCCCAGCGCCTGAGGATCTCCCGCAACACCGTGGCCGCCCGGCTGGCGCGCCTGGAGGGTGCCGGCGCGTTCCTCCACTTCGACCGGCGCATCGACCCGGCCGTGCTGGGCCACCCGCTGCTGGCCTTCATCGAGATCACCGTGCACCAGCGCGACCTGGTGCGGATCGTCGAGCACCTGGCCCGCATCCCGGAGATCGTGCAGGCGTACGGTCACAGCGGCACCGCCGACCTGCGGGTGCACGTGGTCTGCCGGGACACCGACCACCTGTTCCGCATCGACGCCGCGATCCTGCAGATCGAGGGGGTCGAGCGCACCGAGACCTCGCTGGCGATGGGCGAGCTCATCCCCTACCGGGTGCAGCCGCTGGTGGAGAAGCTCCGCCGCGAGCTCTGAGTCCCGCTCGTCACGGCGGAGGAGTACAGTCGCCAATACTCAGCATGCTGTGTATTGGAGGACCCGTGGCAGACCGCCGCCGTTGGCTCGCGCTGGTGACCGTCTCGGTCGCCGTCTCGCTCATCATCGTCGACTCGACGATCGTCAACGTGGCGATCCCGTCGATCGTGGCAGACCTGGGGATCGACTCGACCCAGGTGCAGTGGGTCCAGGAGTCCTACACGCTCGTGTTCGCCTCCCTCCTGCTGGTGCTCGGCGTCCTCGCCGACCGGTGGGGCCGCCGCCGCATGATGATGGCGGGTGTCGCGGTCTTCGCCGCGTCGTCGTTGCTGGCGGCCACCGCACCCACCGGCGGCGTGCTCATCGGCGCCCGGCTGGTCCAGGGCCTCGGCGGCGCGATGATCCTGCCCACGACCCTGTCGATCATCAACGCGACCTTCCGCGGCCGCGAGCGCGGCATCGCCTTCGCCGTCTGGGGCTCGACCATCGGCGGCATGGCCGCCGTCGGGCCCCTGCTGGGTGGCTGGCTCACCACCGACTACTCGTGGCGCTGGGCGTTCGGCATCAACATCCCCCTGGGCGTCCTCATCCTGGTCGCCGCGGCCCTCGTGGTCACGGAGTCCCGGGCCGACGAGCAGCGCGGCACCGACCTCGTGGCTGCCCTGCTGTCCGTGCTGACCTTCGGCGGGATCGTCTTCGGGCTCATCGAGGGACGATCGCTGGGCTGGTGGACGACGCTCGACGCCGCCGCCGAGTGGTGGCCGCTCGGACTGTCCCCGGTGCCGGTCGCGCTCACCGTGGGCGTCGCCGCCGGCGTCCTGTTCGTCCGGCGCGGTCTGCGTCGGGCCCGCCACGGCCTGCCGACCCTGATCCCGCTGGACCTGTTCGGCATCGCCTCGTTCCGCAACGGCAACGTCGCCGCCCTCGTCGTCTCGCTCGGGGAGTTCGGGATCCTGCTGTCGCTGCCGATCTGGCTGCAGAACGTCCTCGGCTACGACGCCCTGGCGACCGGCTGGATCCTGGTGGGCCTCGCGGGCGGATCGTTCCTGGCCAGCGGGGCGGCGCAGGCCCTCACCGTCCGGTTCGGTGCCGTGCCGGTGGTGCGCCTCGGCATCGCCGCCGAGATCGTCGGCGTCGTGGGTCTGGGGGCCGTCGCCCGTCCCGACTCCACCTGGGTCACCGTCGTCCCGTTCCTCGTCGTCTACGGCTTCGGGGTCGGGCTGGCGACCGCGCAGCTCACGGGCGTCGTCCTCGCCGACGTTCCCGTGCGGGTCTCCGGTGCCGCCTCCGGGACCCAGAGCACCGCACGTCAGGTGGGGTCAGCGCTCGGCATCGCCATCCTCGGCACGATCCTGTTCACGACCACCGCGGCCGACCTGGACGCCCGGCTCGCGGACCGTGGCGTCCCGGACGCCGCCCGGGAAGCCACCGTGACGGCCGTGGTGGACAGCGCGGGTGGCGCCATCGCCGGCCTGGAGCAGGACCCGGCCACGGCGTCCGCCGCCGACGACGCGCGGGCTGCCCTCACGCAGGGGACCCGCTGGTCCGCCTGGGTGGCGGGCGGCTTCCTCCTGCTGGGACTGGGCGCCACGCTGACGCTGGAGCGCCGGCCCCGCGAGACGGTCGCGGTCGCCGAGGACCGCACCTGACGGGGGATCACCCGAGCTCGACCACCAGGTCCGCCGCACCCCGTGTCCGGGCGATCAGCTCCGCGTTGACCTGGTCCGACCCGCGGGCCCAGACGGCGGCGTCGGCCGGGCTCTTGCCGAACACGCGGTGCCGCTCCTCGAGCCGGGCCAGCCGCAGGTCCTCGGCCACCTCGACGTACCAGACCTCGCTCATGCGGGCCCGGGCGGCCGGCCAGGCCCCGGTGCCGGCCAGCAGGTAGTTGCCCTCGGTGACCACGAGCGGGATCTCGGCGGGCACCTCGACGCCCGCGGCGACCGGCTCCTCGATCTCGCGCCGGAACACCGGCGCGTAGATCGGCCGGTCGCCGGGACGGGCGTCCGCGAGCCGCGCGACCAGGGCGGCGTACCCGGCGTCGTCGAAGGTGTCGATCGCACCCTTCCGCTCCCGGCTGCCGTGCGCGGCCAGGACCGCGTCCGACAGGTGGAACCCGTCCATCCCGACGCCCACGGCCGCGTGCGGACCGAGCGCCTCGACGAGCCGCTGAGCGAGGGTCGACTTGCCGGACCCGGGTGCCCCGACGATCCCCAGGATCGCCCGCTCCCCCGGCACGACGAGTGCCCGGGCCCGTTCCACGAGCTCCGCCGTCGTGCACCTCATCGCCGGACCTCGGCCAGCCAGGACCGCGGGCCGACGTGCCGCACCCGCGTCCCGGCGACCTCGACCGCCGTCACGCAGGCCTCGGGCAGCGCGGCACCGCCGGCGAGCGCCACGGCGAGGGCTCCGTGGAACGCGTCACCGGCCCCGAGGGTGTCCCGGGCCTCGACCGCCGGGACGGGGACGGTGCCGGTCTCGTCGCCCGAGGACCACTCGACCGGGCCGTCGCCGTGGGTGACCACCACCCCGCGCGCCCCGAGATCGTGCGCCCCGGCGGTCACGTCGTCGTGCCCGGGGACCGCGAACCGCGCGGACACCGCCGCCACGTCGGCCACGGGCAGCAGCTCGGCGAACAGGGGCCGCCAGCGCCCGGCGTCGAGGACGACGAGGGGCCGCGGGGCGCGGTTCTCCAGGTGCCCGACGGCGGCACCCGCGATCACGGGGTGGTGACCGTCGAACAGGACGACGTCCGCGTGCGGGAGGTCGCCGAGGAATCTCGGCGGCGGGGCCTCCGCGAGCGCCGCGTCCGCCGAGACGACCGACCGCTCCCCCGTGGCCTCGTCGACCAGCACCGCGGACACGGCGAGCGGGAAGTCCTGGCCCGGCGCGACGACGTCGTGCACCTCGACCCCGTGGGTCTCCAGGTCGGCGCGGGCGGCACGGGCCACCGGGCTGTCGCCGAGCGCGGTGACCAGCACGGCGCGCGCCCCGAGCGCGGCCGCCGTCACGGCGGCGTTGGCGGCCGGACCGCCCGCCGCGACGTCCTGCCGCGAGGCCGTGACCTTCTCGTCCCGGTCCGGGCGGCCGGCGGCCCGGTGCACGACGTCGAGCGTCGTCAGCCCGACGAACCAGCAGGTGCCCGTGTGGTCGGCGAGAGGCATGGCCTCATCCTGGCACGCACCGGCCCCGTGGGCGGGAGCACCCGGCGCGTAGGATCGACGCACGAGCAGGATCGAGATCACCGCGCCGGACCGGCCGGGTTCCTGCGGGCAGCAGGCAGTCGGGGAGGCGCGATGCACGACGACGGACCCGCCCGCGCGCACGCACCCCGCGCCGTGGAGTGGTCGCTCGCGCTGGGGATCGCCGGCCTGCCCTGCGCCCTGGTCCCGGTCGTCGGGGACTGGCTGGCGGCACCCCTAGGACTGGCGGCCCTCACGCTCGGATCGATCGGCAGCCACGTCGCCGACCGGGACGGGCACCCGGGCGTGGGACGCGGGCTGGCGGGCGCGCTGCTCGGTCTCGGCGTCCTCGCAGCCGTGCTGTTCTCCGCCGTCGTGGGTGCCGTCGGCCCGGCCTGACCCGCCGTCGCGGACGGTCCCGCCGGTCCGGAGCCGTCAGGCGGTGCCGGTCGTCCGTTCCCGGGCCACCAGCTCGCGGAGCGCGGGCGCGATCTCCTCGCCGAGCACCTCGAGCATGCGCGGGTCGTCGGTCGCCACGACGAACGTGCCGACGCCGTGGGTCAGGGCCAGACCGGCCAGCTCCTCGACCCACTGGTCGACCGGACCCTTCAGGAACCCACGCCGGTCGGCGGTGACCTCGCCGCCGACGTTGAGCAGCCGCCGGATCTCGGCCGGGTGCCGACCGACCTCCTCGGCGGTCTCGTCGATGATCGTGTTGCCGCGGGCCAGGCCGTCGTCCTGCAGGTAGCCGTACGAGGGCAGCCAGCCGTCGGCCTGCCGGGCGACCAGACGCAGCATGCGCGGCTTGGTGGCACCGACCCAGATGGGCACGTCGTGCGCGGGCGTCGGGCCCCGCTTGGCCCCGGTGACCCGGTGGTGCTCCCCCTCGACGCGCAGGGGCGTCCGCTCACCGGCGTCCCAGATGCCCCGGACGATCTCGATCGCCTCGCTCAGCGCGGTCACGGACTCCCCGGGGGTGAGCCGCGCCCCGCCCATCGCCGCGATCGCGTCCCAGAACCCGCCGGCGCCGAGGGCCAGGTCGACGCGCCCGCCGCTGAGCAGGTCCAGGCTCGCCACGGACCGGGCGAGCACAGCGGGCTGGCGCAGCGGCAGGTTGAGGACGTTGCCGGCCAGGTGGATCCGTTCCGTGACGGCCGCGGCGTAGGAGATCAGCGTCCAGGTGTCGAGGAACCGCGGCTGATAGGGGTGGTCCTGGAAGGTGACGAGGTCCAGCCCGGCGGACTCGGCGGTCCGGGCGAGGCGGACCGGGCCCTGCGGATCGGCGTTCGACGGCGTGATGAACGCCCCCACGACGATCTCGTGTCCGTAGTCCGTCATGCCGAGCCCCCGGGGTGCCGCGTCTCACCTGGTCCGTCGACCATAGGCGGGCCCCCGCCCGCGGACCACCGGTGCCGCGGACGGCGGGTTCACCGCTGCGGGGTGGTCACCACCTGGCCGGCCCAGGTGAACCCGCCGCCGAAGCCGAACAGCAGCGCGGGCACGCCCGCCGGGATCCGGCCGTCGTGCCACCACTTGGACAGCCCCAGCGGGATCGACGCCGCCGAGGTGTTGCCGGACTCGGTGATGTCGCTGACCACGACCCGGTCCTCGAGTCCGAGGGACTTGGCCAGCGGCTCGATGATGCGCAGGTTGGCCTGGTGGGCGACCAGGACCTCGACGTCGTCCAGCGTCAGCCCCGACGCCTCCACGACGCGGCGGGCCCGCTCGGCGGCCCGGGTGATGGCCCACTTGAACACCGCACGGCCGTCCTGGGCGAACCGCTCCGCCGGTGCCTCGATGCGCACCGCCGGCGTGATCTCCGGCTCGGACCCCCACACGACCTGCCCGACACCCGGGGAGTCCGCGGCCTGGAGCACGGCGGCCCCGGCCCCGTCGGCGGTGAGGATGCAGGTCGACCGGTCCGACCAGTCGGTGACCGCGGTCAGCTTCTCCGACCCGACCACGACGGCGGTCCGGGCGCTGCCCGTGCGGATGGCCTGGTCGGCCAGACCCACGGCGTAGGCGAAACCCGAGCAGGCGGTGTTGACGTCGATGACGCCCGGCCCGACGACGCCCCGCAGGTCCGGCTCCTCCTCGCCCTCGGGCGTGCTCGCCCCGGGCTGGACACCGGTGCGCAAGGCGTAGGCCACGCGGCCGGCAGTGTTCGGCGACCGGTCCATCGCGGTCGTCGTGGCCACGATCACCAGGTCGACGTCGTCGTTCGCGACCCCCGCGTCGGCGAGTGCGTGCTCCGCCGCGGCGGTGGCCATGTCCGCGACCGTGACGTCGTCGGCGGCGACGTGGCGGGTGATGATGCCGGTGCGCGAGCGGATCCACTCGTCGTTCGTCTCGACGAGCTCGGCGACGTCGTCGTTGGTCATCACCCGGGCGGGCTGGTGGTGACCGAGGCCGACGATCCGGGAGCCGGCTGCGCCGGCAGGCAGCGAGAGCATGACACCGATCATGGCATGCCGGACCCGGCCCTCCGCCCGGGGGCCGGAGTGCGAGACGTCGGGCTCAGCCGCCGAGAACGTGGACGAGGCCACGTCCGACGAGGAACAGCCCGAGCCCCGCCACCAGGACGACCGTCAGCTGTGCGCCCCGCTTCGCGACGAAGTCCGCCAAGGCCTTCAGCCCCCGGCCGGCGGGCCCGGGCGCCACCAGCGTCAGGACGAGGGGCAACCAGGCCGGCAGGGACGCCACCACGACCACGACGAGGATCGCCACGACACGACCGACGACCTCGAGATCGCCGGCGGCGATCTCCTTGGCGGCCGGGACGAGGACAGCCATGGTCGTGAAGTTCGTCGCCATGGAGAACACGCCGAAACCGAAGGCGGCGCCGGGACCCAGTGCGCGGCTCCGGGGCTCCGTCGGTCGGTGCCGGCGACGGCGGACCTCGAGAGCGGCGGCGAGGAGCACCAGCAGCGAGCCGAGGACGATGTCGAGCGAGGCGCTCAGGGTCGGCTCCTTCGGCAGTGCGAGCGAACGGCCGAAGAGCACCAGTGCGGACAGGATGACCAGCAGCGTCAGGACGACGCCCAGGGCGTAGCGCGCAGCGACCCGCCGTCCGTCCCGGCCGGAGAGGAGGAAGGTCTGCTCGCTCAGCATCATCGGGCTGACGGCGCCGACCAGCGCGAGCGGGACGACCACCGCGAGCACCTTGAGCAGCACGGCCCCATCCTGCCAGCAGCCGGCCACCTGCCGCTCGGCGCCCGGCGGTTCGGTCCGGCCGGTCGGCAGGGCGCCGCAGGCGCTGGGCGTGGGCGGCCCGGTGGCCGGTGTCCTAGGTTGGGGACAGCGAGCCGCCGCCGCGGCGGCACGGACCGACCGAGAGGACCGACCCGTGACCGACGACGCCGCACCCGCCGATCACGTCGACGCCCCGGACGGACGCCCGTGGCGGGCCGCCGAGGTGCGGCGCCTGCTCGCCTTCGGCGCCGCCTCCCTCCCCGACGGTTCCGGTGCCCGCTGGCTCGACGCCCGCGGACGTCCCGACCCCTCACGACCGGCACAGACGTGGATCACCGCGCGGATGGCCCACACCTACGCGCTGGGCGAGCTGCTCGGCGTCCCCGGCTGCGGGACCCTCGCCGACCGCGCGCTCGGCGGGCTGTCCGGCCCGCTCCACGACGCCGAGCACGGGGGCTGGTTCGCCTCCGTCGGGCCCGGGGACGCCCTGGACGGCACCAAGGCCGCCTATGCCCACGCGTTCGTCGTCCTCGCCGCCTCCTCCGCGGTCCAGGCCGGCCGCCCGGGAGCCGGCGCGCTGCTCGACGACGCGCTCGACGTGCTGGACCGCCGCTTCTGGGACGACGGCGCCGGGCTGCTCGTGGACGAGTGGGACCGGAGCTGGACGGTGCTGTCGACCTACCGGGGCATCAACGCGAACATGCACGGCGTCGAGGCGATGCTCGCCGCCGCCGACGCGACCGAGGACCCCCGGTGGCTGGAGCGGGCGGTGCGTGTCACCGACCGGGTTGCCGCGTGGGCCGAGGCGACCCGGTGGCGCATCCCCGAGCACTTCACCGCCGACTGGACCCCCGACCTCGAGCTCAACGCCGACCGCCCGCGCGACCCCTTCAAGCCCTACGGCTCCACCCCCGGCCACGGTTTCGAGTGGGCCCGCCTGATGCTGCAGCTCGACATCGCCGCCGGGCACCCCGGACGACGCACGGAGGTCGCCCTCCAGCTCTTCGACCGAGCCCTGGCGGACGGCTTCGACGGACGCGGGTTCGTCTACACGGTCGACTGGTCCGGGACGCCCGTCGAGCGCCGGCGGTTCCACTGGGTGGCGGCGGAGGCCGTCGCCGCCGCGGAGGTGCTGGCCATGGTGACCGGTGAGTCCCGCTACGGCGAGCTCGCCGCGAGCTGGTGGGGCCTGCTGCGCCGGCGGTTCGTCGACACCGACCGCGGGTCGTGGCACCACGAGCTGGACGCCCACGACCAGCCGGCGGCGACCGTCTGGGACGGCAAGCCGGACATCTACCACGCCGTCCAGGCGCTGCTGGTGCCGGACCTCCCGCTGAGCGGGTCGTTCGCGGAGTCCGCCCGCCTCGACTCCTAGGACGCGGGGGAATCGCCGGCGAGCCCCGTCTCCCGGTAGAAGCCCCAGATGTGCTCACGCGTCTCGCGCTCGGCACGGTCGACGTCCCCGGCGACCACGGCGTCGAGGATCTCCCGGTGCTCGCCGCAGAGGCGGTCGGCCGTGGCGGGCCAGGCCGGAAGCTGCTGCACGCCGCGGGCCACGTACGACGCGACGGCGCTGCGCAGCCCCGCCAGGATCGCCTCGACGAGCTGGTTGCCGGCGAGCCGCACCAGGACGAGGTGGAAGTCCTGGTCGAGCCGGACGAACTCGTCCACGGCCAGGCCCGGCACCTCCATGGCCTCGAGGAGCCGTGTCGCCTCCGCCGCCCAGCCGTCGTCGGTGTCACCGCTGCGGGCGGCCGCCTCCCGCACCGCCCAGGTCTCCAACGTCGCGCGGGTGGCGACCACGTCGTGCACCGGCAGGGTCCCGGAGGCCACGTGCAGGCGGACCGCCGCACCGAGCCCGGCGGCGGGCCGGTCGATGACGGTCGCCCCGGCGTCCGGCCCGGAGCCGACGGCGGTGCGGATCATGCCCATGGCCTCGAGGATCCGGATCGCCTCGCGCACCGAGGGGCGGGAGACCTGCAGCTCCTCGGCGAGCGCCCGCTCGGCCGGGAGCCGCTCACCGAGCGCCCAGCGCCCGGCGGCCAGGTCGGACTCGATGCGGGCCAGGACCTTCTCGTGGGTGCGCACGTCCCGATCCTAGTCGCTGGTCTGACCACACCTGGCATCATGGTGTGCACCTGCCAGCCCGCCGAAGGAGCCGGACCGTGCGCATCGCCCTGGCCGCGACCTGCCTCGCGGAGACCCTGTTCCCCGGCGCCCCTCGCGCCACCGTGCGCCTGCTCGAACGGCTCGGCCACGACGTCGTCTTCCCCCGCGGCCAGGCGTGCTGCGGGCAGATGCACATCAACACCGGCTACGTCGAGGAGGCCGTCCCCGTCGTGCGCAACCACGTCGAGACCTTCGCGCCGGTGGCCGACGGCGCGTGGGACGCCGTCGTCATCCCCTCCGGCTCCTGCACCGGGTCGGTGCGCCACCAGCAGGCGATGGTCTGCCGCCGGGCCGGGCTCGACGACCTCGCCGCCACCGCCGAGGCGGTGGCGGCGCGGACCTACGAGCTGTCCGAGCTGCTGGTCGACGTGCTCGGGGTCACCGACGTCGGCGCCTGGTTCCCGCACCGCGTCACCTACCACCCGACCTGCCACTCGCTGCGCATGCTCCGCGTCGGCGACCGGCCGCTGCGCCTGCTGCGCGCCGTCGGGGGCATCGACCTCGTCGAGCTGCCCGAGGCCGAGTCGTGCTGCGGGTTCGGCGGCACGTTCGCCCTGAAGAACGCCGACACCTCGGCCGCGATGCTGGCGGACAAGACGGCGAACGTCCGCGGCACGGGGGCCGCCGTCGTCACCGCCGGGGACACGTCCTGCCTGATGCACATCGGCGGCGGGCTGTCCCGGCAGCGTGCCGGCATCGGGACGCTGCACCTCGCGGAGATCCTCGCCTCCACCCGGGAGGAACCGACCCCGCTGCCCCGCGTCCGCACGGGCGCCGACACCGTGGAGGTGACCCGATGAGCACGTTCCTCGGCATCCCGGGCGTCCGGCGCCGGTCCGACGACGCGGCGCCCGAGGGCTCCGAGCCGTTCGGCCCGGTCCCCCACCCCGACGAGCCGCTGCGCTGGGGCGAGGCGTTCCCCGCGGCGGCGCGGCAGACGCTGCAGGACGACCAGCTCCGCCGCAACCTCGGCCACGCCACCCGGACCATCCGCGCCAAGCGGGCCGCGGTCGTCGGCGAGGTCCCGGACTGGGAGGCGCTGCGCGACACGGGCTCGGCGGTCAAGCAGCAGGTCCTGGCGAACCTGCCCGACCTGCTGGCCCGGCTCGAGGAGAACGTCACCGCGCGCGGCGGCGTCGTGCACTGGGCACGGGACGCCGCCGAGGCCAACCGCATCGTCACCGAGATCGCGCGGGCCCAGGAGGCCGACGAGGTCGTCAAGGTCAAGTCGATGGCCACCCAGGAGATCGGCCTCAACGAGCACCTGGCGGCCGAGGGCATCGCCGCGATCGAGACCGACCTGGCCGAGCTCATCGTGCAGCTCGCCGACGACATGCCCTCCCACATCCTCGTGCCGGCGATCCACCGCAACCGAGCCGAGATCCGCGACATCTTCCGCCGGCGCATGGGCGACGCCCCCGAGGACCTGTCCGACGTGCCGCGCGAGCTCGCGATGGCGGCCCGGGCGCACCTGCGGCGCAAGTTCCTCTCGGCCAAGGTCGCCGTGAGCGGCGCCAACTTCGGCGTCGCGGAGACCGGCACCCTCGCCGTCGTCGAGTCCGAGGGCAACGGGCGCATGTGCCTCACGCTGCCCGAGACCCTCGTGACGGTGATGGGCATCGAGAAGCTCATCCCCACGTACTCCGACCTCGAGGTGTTCCTGCAGCTCCTGCCGCGGTCCTCCACCGGCGAGCGCATGAACCCGTACACCTCCCTGTGGACGGGCGTCACCCCGGGCGACGGGCCGCAGGAGTTCCACCTGGTGCTCCTCGACAACGGCCGCACCGACGTGCTGGCCGACGAGGTGGGCCGCTCCGCCCTGCACTGCATCCGCTGCTCGGCGTGCCTCAACGTGTGCCCGGTGTACGAACGGGTCGGCGGGCACGCCTACGGCTCGGTCTACCCCGGCCCGATCGGCGCGATCCTCACCCCGCAGCTCACGGCGTCGTCCGGCGGCATGTCCGGCACCGACGACGTCAACGCCGCACTCCCCTACGCCTCGACCTTGTGCGGCGCCTGCTCCGACGTGTGCCCGGTGAAGATCGACATCCCCTCGATCCTCGTGGACCTACGGGCCCGCGAGGTCGATGCCGACCGCGGCCGCGCCGTCGACCCGTGGCGCGCCGCGATGAAGGCGGCCTCCTGGGTGATGTCCGACGGCGACCGGTTCGGCCTCGCGGGTCGCGCCGCCACGCTCGGGCACGTGGTGGGCGGACGGGACGGCGTCCTCTCGACGGCGCCGCCACCGGCGTCCGCGTGGACCCGGTCACGGGACCTGCCCGCGCCGCCGCGGCAGACGTTCCGGCAGTGGATGGCCGAGCACGAGAAGGACGGGGGCGAGCGATGAGCGCGCGCGAGGGCGTGCTGCGCCGGATCCGGGCCGCGCTCGGCGAGGCCGGAACAGGCACGACGCCGGCCGGGCGCGTCGGCACGGCGCCCGCCGCCGTGGACGTGCCGCGGGAGTACCGGACCGCCGGGGCCGACGCACCCGGGTCGCGGGCCGCCGTCGAGCAGCTCGTCGACCGGCTGGAGGACTACCGGGCCCACGTCCACCGCGTCACGGCGGACGAGCTGCCCGCGGAGGTGGCGCGCCTGGTCGGCGACCTCGGTGGCGCGCCGTCCGTCGTCGTGCCGCCCGGACTCGACGACCGGTGGCTCGAGGCCCTTCCGCGCGACATCAGCGTGCACCGGGACTCCCCCGACGCACCGACGACCGCGCTCGACCTGGACGAGGTCGCCGCTGTGCTCACCGCCGCCCGGGTCGCCTGCTCCGAGACCGGCACCGTCGTGCTCGACGCCGAGGCCGACCAGGGCCGTCGGGCGATCTCCCTCGTGCCCGACGTGCACCTGTGCGTCGTACGGACCGACCAGGTCGTCCAGACCGTGCCCGAGATGGTCCGCCGGCTCGCCAAGCATCCCGAACGGCCGCAGACCTGGATCTCGGGCCCCAGCGCCACCAGCGACATCGAGCTCGACCGCGTCGAAGGGGTGCACGGACCGCGCACGCTGCACGTGCTTCTCGTGTCGCCGTCCCCCTGAACGCACGGGCACCGGGGGGCGCGGCAACCGTGCTGCGCCCCCGGTGCCCCTCGGCGGTCCGTCCTTACTTGTTCAGACCCGGCGGGGTCCGCGGGGACTTCCCGGGGGTGGCCTCGGTGAGGCTGTCGAGCAGCACGTCGTACGCGGGCTTCTTCTCGTAGTCCTCGGTCATGATGGTCGCGTACCCCTCGGGGAAGACGCCCGGGACCCAGGACCGGCCGTCGTCGAAGCCCCAGACCGTGAAGCTGGTGCAGGAGGCGACGTTCAGGCAGGCCTGCAGCATCTTGTCGTAGCGCTCGGCCTGGAGGGCGATCTGCTCGGCGGTCGGTTCGCCGTCCTCGCCGAGCGGCATGCGGACGTCGGCCTCGGTGATCGCCACCTTGAGACCGAGGTCGGCGAACCGCTCGAAGTTCGCCTGGATGGACTCGTCGAAGCCGTACTGCAGGCTCAGGTGGCCCTGGGCGCCGAAGCCCTGCAGCGGCACGCCGTCGGCGAGCAGCTCCTGGGCCAGCGCGTAGTAGGCGTCGGTCTTGGCGTTGATGCCTTCCGCGTTGTAGTCGTTGAGGAACAGCACGGACTCCGGGTCCTCCTCGTGCGTCCACCGGAAGACGTCACCGATGAGGCCGACCGGGTCCTCGGAGCAGGCCTTGAGGAACGGGTTGGCCTCGGTGCGCAGCTGCACACCGCCCGCGTCCCACTCGTCCTGGATGAGCTCGTTGGCCACGTCCCACTCGTAGATGTCACCGGCGTAGCGGCCCACCACGGTGCGGACGTGGTCCTCGAGGACGTCACGCGCCTCGTCGCAGGTCCAGGTCTCGCTCGCCTCGGTCACCCAGTCCGGGTTCTGGCTGTGCCACAGCAGGGTGTGCCCCCGGACCTCCTGGCCGTTGGCCCGCGCGAAGGCCATGAGGGCGTCCGCACCGGAGAAGTCGTAGACGTCCGGCTCGGGGTGGATCTCGGCCCACTTCATGTCGTTCTCGGCGGTGAGCGAGTCGAACTCCGAGGCGAGGATCTGCTGGAACTCGGTCGGGTTCTGGGGGTCGGCATCGAGGAGGTCGCGCTGGGCCCAGACGGCGCTGCCGATCTTGAGGTCCTGGGGCGCCTCGGCGCGCAGGGTCGCCTCCGGCGGGGAGGCCTGGACCGCGGTGCCGGTGAGGGCGAGAGCGGTGAGCGTCGAGGCCGCGACGGCGACCGCACGCTTCGTGCTCGAGGGATGGGACATCGTTGTTCCTTCCTTGGAGGGAGCCCGGCGACTCACCTGTCCACCGGACAACGCGAAGATATCGTTATCGATAACGGTTTCGCAATGGTCCGCGCGACGGCGCGCCGATCGACCGTCCGGGCCCGACCGGCACAATGGGGTTCCGTGACCGACAGCGATCTGCCTGCTTCCGCACGCGCGTCCGACGCCCTCTTCGACGTCCCCGCCGAGGCCCGCCGCCCGATCACCCGGATCGTGCTGCTCACCGGGGCCTCGGGCAGCGGCAAGTCCGCCCTGACGCGCCGGCTCGGGCTGCCCGTCGTCATGCTGGACGACTTCTACCGCGACCACGATCACCCCGGGATGCCACGGGCCTTCGGCATCGTCGACTGGGACGACCCGGCGAGCTGGGACCACGACGCCGCCCTGGAGGCGCTGCGCACGCTCGCCGCCACGGGCCGGACCGAGGTGCCGGTCTACGACATCCCGACGTCGCGACGCACCGGCGACGCGGTGGTCGACGCGCACGGCGAGAAGGTCGTGCTCGCCGAGGGCGTCTTCGCCGCCGAGCTCGTGGCCGACCTGCGCGCCGAGGGCATCCTCGCCGACGCGATCTGCCTGGCGCGGCCCCGCCTCGTGACGTTCTGGTTCCGGCTGCTGCGCGACCTGGCGGAGTCGCGCAAACCCCCGTTCACGCTGCTGCGACGCGGCTGGGGTCTGATGCGCGCCGAGCCCGAGCTCGTGCGCCGGTGGACGGAGCTCGGCTGCCGACCTCTCACCCCGAGCGTCGCCGAGCAGGAGATCCGTTCCGTGGCCTAATCTGTGCCTGATCGTCGTGCTCCCCGCGCCGAACCTCCTCCGTGCTGCCGCCCTCCTGACCTGTCGAAGCCAGACGCACCGCGCGCCGTCGCGCGACCCCGCACCGGGGTTGCCTCAGGCAGCGCCCTCTGAAGTGTCATGAAGACTTAACACGACGGTCATCCCTGCCACATCACGTGGCTTCACCGTGGTCCCAGGAGGTGGTCGAGGTGTTCGAACACAGTTCACTGCGTGTCCTGTCCCTCTACGAGGGTTTCTTCTCCGGTGGCGCCCGCGTGCTGCACTCGACAGTGGTGTCGGGTCTCCACGCGCACGGCCACCAGCAGCACTCGGCGCTCAGCCTGTACAGCGCCGTGCGCCGCGAGACCATGCTGCAGCGGATGGAGGACGACCCCCGGTTCCTCGCGCTGCGCGCCGCGGGCGTCCGCATCTCGACGCTGGGCCGGTCGACGGACGACGACGACGACCCGCGCGTCTTCACCGACACCGAGATGGAGATCGCCCGCCGCGAGGCGACGGGGGCCGACGTCGTCCTGTCGCTCAAGGAGCAGCCGCTGCGCCTGGCGAACGCGGCCGGGTTCCCGGACCGTCCGGTGGTGGCGTGCCTGCACCGCTCCGACCCGGAGAACTCCGGCGCGGCCCTGGACGACCTGCGCACCGCCGCCGAGAGCGGCCTGCTCGCGGCAGCGGTGTGCTGCGCCGAGTCGACCCGGGACGCCTACGCCGCGGCCGGCGTCCCGGAGCACCTGCTCAAGGTGGTCCCCAACGGCATCGACCTCACGCGGTTCCACCCGCTGCGCCGCGTGCGCCGGCTGGCGCTGCGGGGGTCGGCCGGTATCCCGGCCGACGCGACCCTCGTCGCCTACGCGGCCCGCTACGACGCGATGAAGAACCCGACACTCTTCGTTGCCGCCGCACGCCAGTTCCTGGAGCGCGACGACTCCGGCCACGTCATGATGTGCGGCGCCGGCATGACGCGGGACAACACCGGACTGGCGGAGCTGCTCGACCGGTCGTTCGGGGACCGCCCCGACCTGCTCGCCCGGGTCCACACCCTCGGCGTGCGCCGCGACATGGAGAACGTCTACGCGATGGCCGACGTCGTCGCCCTCACCTCGGCCTACGGCGAGGCCGCGCCGCTGTGCCTCATCGAGGGCGCCATGAGCGGCGCGGTCCCCGTGACCACGCCCGTCGGGGACAGCGCGCGGCTGGTCGAGCGCATCGGGTTCGTGACGGGTTTCGACGCCGCCGAGATCGCCGAGACGTGGATCGAGGCCGCGGCACGACGCGGCGAGCTGCGCGGGGCGCTCACCGCGGCACGCCAGCGGTTCAGCCACGTCCGGATGCTCTCCGGCTACGCCCAGGTGCTCGAGCAGGCCGTGCGGGGCACCGGCCTGCAGGTCGCCGCCTGACGACCGGGCGACGCGACGCCCGCTCCGGCGTCCCGTTGCCGGGCCCGGCGGGACCCGCTAGGACTGGAGGCGTCCGGAGCGCTCCGGGCGACACGTCCGGGAGGTGAGTGGATGCCGGTCCCCGACCCCGCCGCACCGACGCCGGCGGACGTCGACGTGCGCCCCGCGACCGTCTTCGAGGACGTCGCCACGCTCGTCGGACCGCGGCGTCCCGACGCGACCGTCTGCTTCTGCCTGAGCTACCGGATCGGCTCGACGGAGAGCCGGCGCCTGCGTGGGCCGGCCCGCGGCGAGCGCGTCCGCGAGCTCTGCGCGCAGGATCCCCCTCCCGGCGTCGTCGCCTACCTGGACGGCGAGCCCGTCGCCTGGGCCGCGATCCACCCCCGCGCCGACACGTCGTTCGCGACGAACCGCCGCATCCCGCACGTCGACGACGTCGACGCGTGGTCCCTGTGGTGCCTGCGGGTGCGGCCCGGGTACCGCCGGACCGGGCTGACCGCCCCGTTGATCGAAGGGGCGGTCCGGTTCGCCCGCGACCGCGGCGCACCGGCGGTCGAGGCCTACCCGCTGGACAACCAGGGCGAGCGCATCGACACCACCATGGCCTACGTCGGCACCCGGGAGATGTTCGAGCAGGCGGGTTTCACGGTCGTCGCCGCGACGTCGTCGACGCTCGACGGGTTCCCGCGCGTGCTGATGCGCCGGGCGCTCGACGGGTCCTGACGGCTGCTCCGTCGAGCGGGAACCGCCCACGGCCTCCGTTCGTCGTACCGTGTGGCCCGCCGGAACCCTGTCCTCCGGCGGTCCACCACTCCCCTGCACCCCGAAGGTCCCGATGAGCTCGAACACCACCCCGATCCTGCGCGCCACCGGCCTCTCGGCCGGCTACGGCGGCCCCGACGTCGTGCGCGACATCGACCTCGAGCTCACGACCGGTTCCGCTCCCGTCGGTATCGTCGGGCCGTCCGGGGCCGGCAAGTCCACGATCGTGCGCGCGCTGGTCGGCCGTGTCCGGCCCACCAGCGGTCACGCCACCTGGCACGGCCGCACCGTGAGCCGCATCGGGCTGCGCGACAAGAAGGCCTTCCGCACCCAGGTCCGCCGCGTCACCCAGGAGGGCATCGCCGACGCCGACGCCCGCTGGACCGTCGACCGCGTGCTCGGCAAGGCCCTGACCGACGCCCGCAAGGCCGGCCGCCCCTCGGGCCGCACCGTCGAAGAGCTGCTGGCCGACGTCGCCCTCGAGCCGCGTTTCGCGCCCCGGCAGATCGGCACGCTCTCCGGGGGCGAGAAGCAGCGCGTCGCGCTCGCCTCCGCGCTGGCGACCCGCCCGGACGCCCTGTTGCTGGACGAGCCCCTGACCGCCGTCGACCCGGCGATGCGCGGTGAGGTCGTGCGCCGGCTGGGCGAGGCAACCTCGGCCCAGGGCACCGCCGTGCTGCTGGTGACCCACGACCTGGAGCTGGTGGAGCGACTCTGCCCGACGGTGCACGTGCTCGCCGACGGCACTTTCGTGACCTCCGGGAGCCTCTCGCAGGTGCTGGCGACCGCGACGCACCCGGTGGTGCAGGAGCTCGCCGAGGCGGCACCGCAGGCGGTCCAGCGGTTCCGCTGAGTCCGCCGACTCGGCGAAAGGCCGTCAGGCGGTCCCGTCCGGCGCATTGTAGGCTCGACGGCGGGTCAGTCTCGAAGTCCGCCAATCGTGAGGGGTAGCAATGCTCGTCCGGGGCGGTGTCACGGGATGACGAGCGGACCCCCGAACACGGTCATGGCCCGATGGGCGATCGACTCCCCGGAAGACCTCGCGCGTATCCGCACGGACCTCGACCGCGCCCTGCAACGGATGGAAGCGGTGGACTGCGACTGCTTCGCCCCCTCGGGTGCGAGCCCGGACCACGTGGTCCTCATCGCCAACGAGCTGGCGTCCAACGCGCTGGAGCACGCGGACGGGCCGGCACGGGTCGAGCTGCGCTGCGACGGCGCGACCGTCGTCGTCTCCGTGACGGACCAGCGCCCCGACCTCCCGCCCGTGCTCAGCCCGCACCGCGATCTGGGTGAGGGCGGATTCGGCCTCCAGCTGGCGCTGCGTGTCGCCGACGAGGTCGGCTGGTACCGCGACTCCGCCTGGGAGAAGCGCGTGTGGGCGCGGTTCACGCTGGCCGCGCGAGACCGGTCGCGGGGCGGTTCCGGGTCCGCACGCCACGCCGCACCGGATACGCGGACGCCCGTCGGCCGGTGACGAGCGACGGCTCGTCGCGGCGTTCTGCGTGCCGTCGGCCGTAGCACCCCCAGGTCACGTCTGGAACGCCGCGTCGCCCCGCTCCGAGGACAGACGGCGAGGGCCCGACCGGGAAGCTCCCGGTCGGGCCCTCGAAGAACGTCAGGCGATCAGGCCCGGCGGCGCATCCAGAGGAAGGTGCCACCGGCGGCGATCAGCGCGAGCGCCCCGATCGCGATGGCCGTGACCTCGGAACCGGTCTGCGGGAGCTCGTCCGTGGTGGGCTCCATGCTGTCGCCCGGGGACGGCTCGTCGGAGACGTCGGTCGAGGGCTCGGTGGACGGCTGCTCCGACGGCTCGGTCGAGGGCTCCTCCGACGGCTCCATCGAGGGCTCCTCCGACGGCTCCATCGAGGGCTCCTCCGACGGCTCCATCGAGGGCTCCTCCGACGGCTCCATCGACGGGGAGGGCGACATCGAGGGCGAGGGGGACACCGACGGCGACGTCGACGGGGCCGGCGAGTGCGACGGCGACGGCTCGATCTTGACCTCCAGGACGGAGACGTGGCTGATCTCCTGCACCTGGCCGTTGGTGTTGGTTGCCGGGGACTCGACCAGGTACTCCGCGACCGGCTGGTCGAACGTGATGTAGGTGACCCCGTCGTTCGCCGCCTTCACGCAGATCTTCTTGATCAGGGAGCCGTCGGACGCCGTGACCTTGTACGTCGTCTTGTCGATGTCCTCGGTCTTGATCCATCCGGTCTTCTCGTCCGGGCAGACCTGCTCGTCGCTGGTCGTGATGGTGGCGCCCGGCGTGGCCGTGGCCACGGGAAGCCCCACGAGGGCACCGAGGAGGAACAAAGCGGCGGCGGCGATCAACGCGATCGGCAAGCGGAATCGAGCAGCGGTCATCGCTGGTGTCTCACTCTCAGGCTGGTCGTGACGAGGCGGCGCTTGGCAGCCTAGGGGAGTCCGTGGCATGTCGGAAGGCCCGTCCGCGGACCGTTACCCCCTGGTGATATCGCGGACTCAGGACTTCTGTCCGTTCTGCCCGATCTTCCCGGCCCATCATGATCCGGGCCTCGGGGTCGCCGATCCGGGGGCCGCCGAGCGGATGCCGGACGAAGCCAGGTGCCGGACGGCAGAAGGCCCGCCCGGGGGGTCCCGGGCGGGCCTCCGTGCGAACCCCGCGGATCAGGCCCGGCGTCGCAGCCAGACGATGGCCCCGCCCGCGCCGATCAGCACGAGCGCGCCGATCGCGATCAGCGTGACCTGCGCGCCGGTCTGCGGGAGCTCGTCGGCGCCGGACTCGACCTCGTCGCCGGACACCGGCGTCGGGTCGACGGTCGGCTCCTCCTCGGGAGTCTCCGAGGCGTCCTCCGAGGGCTCGACGGACGGCTCCGGCGTCGGCTCGGTCTGCGGCGGCGCGGCGGCGCAGTTCGGCGTGGCCGGCGGGTAGACCAGGTCGACGGAGATCTCCGGGTTCACGACGAGCGTCGCCTCGATGTCCCCGCGCGTCCAGGCGTCGTTGCCGTTGGTCGGCACCCAGGTACCGTCCTCGAGCTGCGCCCAGCCCGGCCAGGCCGTCGGGGTCTCCCCGTCGTCCGCCACCGCGGCTCCGGGCCACAGCGTGCGACCGGACAGCGTGCCGTCCTCACCGAGGGTGCCGAGCTGAAGCGTCTCCGTGTGCGTCCCGTCGGTGAGCACGAGGGTCACGGCGCGCTCGGGAGACAGGCCGTCCGGGTCGGTCAGGACCACGTCGAAGGAGATCCACGGCGCGTTCGCGACGCACTCGCCGACGGCGACCGAGCCGGCCAGCGAGGGCTCGATCGGAGCGGACGTCGGCTCCTCCGACGGCTCCACGCTCGGCTCGACGGACGGCTCCTCGCTGGGCTCCTGGGAGGGCTCGACGGACGGCTCCTCGCTGGGCTCCTGGGAGGGCTCGACGGACGGCTCCTGCGAGGGCTCAGCGCTCGGCTCGACGGAGGGCTCCTCCGACGGCTCCGTGCTCGGCTCGACGGACGGCTCCTCGCTGGGCTCGGCCGAGGGCTCGACCGAGGGCTCGACGGAGGGCTCCTCCGACGGCTCCGTGCTCGGCTCGACGCTCGGCTCCGGCGTCGGCGTCGGCTCCTCGCACTCCACGAGGCCTTCCCAGTGGTAGTTCGTGCCGTCGACCTGCACCCACTCGTAGGCGTAGCGGGCCCAGCCGGGCCACTGGTCGAGCGTCGTGGGGTCGAAGCTCTCCACGCCCGTCCACCGGCCGGTGTCGTGGTGGAAGTTGAACGTCTCCACCGCGTCGGTGTCGAGGTTGCGGACGCGGACGTTGACGTCGTTGCCGGACACGCCGTCCGGGTAGGTCACCGTCAAGCCGGCCTCGCAGGTCGGCGCGGGGTACGGCCAGCCGCCGTCGTCCGCGACCTCGCGGATCGAGACGTGGCTGATCTCCTGCACGCTGCCCTTGCCGTTGTCCGACGGCGAGACGATCAGGAAGGTCTTCGCCGGGGGGTCCACCAGGAGTCGCTCGACGGTGCGCGCGGACTTCACGCACACCTCGGCGATGAGGTGGCCCTCGCTCGCCTCGGCGAGGTACTCGGTCCCGGTGAGGTCGTCGATCTTGGACCACTCACCGTCGGCGGGGCAGGTCGCCTGGCCGTTGCCGTTCCCGGCAACAGCGGCACCTCCCGCGGGCAGGGCGGCGCCGGGCAGGGCCACGAGGGCGCCGAGCAACATCAGCACGGCGGTGGCGATCATGGCGATCGGTAGGCGTAGACGGGCAGCGGTCATCGCTGGGAGCTCACTCTCGGGGGATCGGCGTGCAGACGGCCTGGGAAGCCTAGAGCACCCGTGACCTGCGACGGGACACCGACCGCACCCGGGCCGGACCGTGCGGCCCCGTCCGACACGTCCCCTGTGCACCGCTGGCCCGCTTTTCCGCCTGTTCAGGGCTTCCGTGCCGGTTCCGCCTCCTGTTCACCGGCAGAACGAATTCACCCGGTGTGTCCTCGCCGGGGCGACCCGCGGTGCACGCCGGGACGCGAACGGTTCAGGAGTCGTCCGCGACGAACCGCTGCCGGGTCTCGGCGAGCAGGGGCCGGTCCGCGCGCAGCACGGCCGCGACCCACAGGATTCCGAGCAGGGCGAGCAGCGCCGGGGACATCAGCCACCCGACGGCACCGGCCAGCACGACGGCGACGAGCACCACGAGGGTCGACCGCGGCAGCCGTCCGAGGAAGTACAGGGCGAGCTTGGCGGTGTCCCGGGCACGGAAGGAGAAGAACGACGCGATCACGGTGGCCTGCACCAGCCAGAGCAGCAGGAGCACCGCGGCACCGATCCCGACACCGGTCGCCCAGGCGGGAGCCGTGCCGATCCCGGAGGCCACGGCGAGCGTCAGTCCCGCGAGCGCCAGCACGCTGGGCACCCACAGCACGAGGGCGTCCATCGCGTTGATCCGGTAGCCGCGCCCGAACGCCGCCACGGGTCCGAGACCCTCCTCGATCGCCCTGTCCCCCAGCGCGAACGCCGCCGCGGAGAACGCCGGACCCACGAACACCAGCGCGAGCGCCACGAGCGCCGTCCCGGCCGCTCCGGCGCCGCGCAGTCCGAACAGCAGCACGGCCGGCGACACGGCGAGCGCGAAGAGGACACCGACGACCAGGAGCCGCACCGCGGTCGGGGTGTCGTCCGGGGACGAGGCGGAGGGTTCGGTCGAGGCCACGGCCCCACCGTACCCAGCCCGGCCACGGCCGTCGGTCAACCGTCGCCACCCGGCGCGGTGTGACGCCGTCGGGCAGCATGACCCCTATGACCCGCAACCCCCTCGACATCCTGTTCCTCGGCGGATCCGGCGTGATCAGCGCCGCGTCCGTCCACCGTGCCGTCGCCCAGGGGCACCGTGTCGCCGTGCTCAACCGGGGCCGGTCGACGCACCGCGAGCTGCCGGCCGAGGTCGAGCAGCTGACCGCCGACGTCTCGGACGACGCCGCCGTGGACGCGGTGCTGGAGGGCCGCGACTTCGACGTGGTCGCCCAGTTCCGCGCCTTCACCCCCGACCACGTCGCCCGGGACATCGCCCGCTTCACCGGCCGTACCGGCCAGTACGTGTTCGTCTCGAGCGCGTCCGCCTACCAGACGCCCCCCGCGCGGCTGCCGGTCACCGAGTCCACGCCGCTGCGCAACCCGTTCTGGCAGTACTCCCGCGACAAGATCGCCGGGGAGGACCTGCTCGTCCGCGCCCACCGCGAGAACGCCTTCCCCGCCACCGTGGTGCGCCCGAGCCACACCTACGACCGCACGCTGCTGCCCACGCTCGGCGGCTGGACCGACGTCGCCCGGATGCGCGCGGGACGGCCCGTCGTGGTGCCCGGGGACGGCACCAGCCTGTGGACCCTGACCCACACCGACGACTTCGCGGTCGGGTTCGTCGGTCTGCTCGGCCACCCGCTGGCGATCGGCGACACCTTCCAGATCATGGGCACCCACGCGCCCACCTGGAACCAGGTCTACACCTGGCTCGGGCAGGCGGCCGGGGTCCCCGACCCGGAGATCGTGCACGTCGCCTCCGAGACGATCGCCCACGTGCTGCCCGACGTCGGGCCAGGTCTGCTCGGCGACAAGGCGCACTCGATGCTGTTCGACTGCGCCAAGCTGCAGGCGCTGGTGCCCGACTTCGCGACGACGGTCACGTACGACCAGGCGGCGCACGAGCAGATCGCCTGGTTCGACGCCCACCGTGCCGCCCAGGAGGTCGACCCGGTGCTCGACGCCGGTTTCGACCGGCTCGTCGAGCATGCCGGGGCGATCTGACCGTAGGCTCACCGGCGTGACCCAGCCCCTCGTCCTCCTCGACCTCGACGGTACCCTGATGGACTCCGCTCCCGGGATCACCGCCTCGGTCGCCCACGCCTACCGCACGATCGGGCTGCCGGTGCCCGACGACGCCACGCTGCGCACGTTCGTCGGCCCGCCGGTCAGCGAGTCCTTCGCGGGCCACGGCGTCCCGGCGGACCGCGCCGACGCCGCGGTGGAGGCCTACACCGAGGCGTTCACCGCCGGCGGGATGTTCGACTGCTCCGTGTTCGACGGGGTGGCGGACGCGCTGGGCGAGCTGCGGGCCGCCGGGTACGAGCTCGTCGTGGCGACCAGCAAGCCCGAGATGTACGCCCGCCCGATCTGCGACCGCTTCGGGCTGAGCGACCTGGTCGACCGCGTGCACGGCTCCGCCGGCGACGGGAGCACCTCGACGAAGGCCGACGTCGTCGCCGCCGCCCTGGCCGGCTCCGGTCGCCTCTCCCCCGTCGACCCCGCCCACGGTCCGGTGCTCATGGTCGGCGACCGGGAGCACGACGTGCACGGGGCCGCCGCGCACGGCATCGACTGCCTCGGGGTCGCCTGGGGCTACGCACCGGACGGCGAGCTGCAGGAGGCCGGTGCCGTCGACATGGTCGAGGAGGTCACCGCGCTCGCGTTTGCCGTCACCGCTGCGATCACCGTGGACGCCGGCGCAGGTGTCGGCGTCGGCGTCCACGCGATCGGGGCCTGAGCCGGACGTCGGGCACGACGAAGGCCCCGGAACCCTCCACAGGTTCCGGGGCCTTCGCGGTGTCAGGCGGTGTCGCTCACGCGGTCACCGGGTCACTCGGCGCCGGCCTGCATCTGCCCGGTGGGCGGCAGGTCCTTGACCGAGACGCCGGACGGGGCGTCCAGCGCCGCCGACGCACCGACCGAGACGGGACCGCGGTCGTGCTCGGACTTGGGGACCCCGCGGAAGGTGAACTCCCCGAGGATGCCCTCGCCCTCGCCGTCGACGACGACCATCTCGCCCTGCTTGAGCTCGCCGAACAGGATCTTCTCGGACAGCGAGTCCTCGATCTCCCGCTGGATCGCCCGCTTGAGCGGCCGCGCACCGAGGACCGGGTCGTAGCCCTTCTCGGCGAGCAGCTTCTTGGCGGCCGTGGTCAGCTCGATCGCCATGTCCTTGTCGCGCAGACGGCGGTCCAGCTTGGCGATCTCGAGGTCGACGATCTCGATGATCTCCTGCTCGGAGAGCTGCGGGAACACGATCATGTCGTCGACACGGTTGAGGAACTCCGGCCGGAAGTGCTGCTTGAGCTCCTCGTTGACCTTGGCCTTCATCCGCTCGTACGAGGTGCCCAGGTCGCCGCCGGCGTTGAAGCCGGTCTGGACGCCCTTGGCGATGTCCCGCGTGCCGAGGTTGGTCGTCATGATGATGACGGTGTTCTTGAAGTCGACCACGCGACCCTGGGAGTCGGTGAGGCGACCGTCCTCGAGCACCTGCAGCAGCGAGTTGAAGATGTCGGCGTGCGCCTTCTCCACCTCGTCGAACAGCACGACGGAGAACGGACGGCGACGGACCTTCTCGGTGAGCTGGCCGCCCTCGTCGTAGCCGACGTAGCCGGGGGGCGAGCCGAACAGCCGCGAGACCGTGTGCTTCTCCGAGAACTCGGACATGTCGAGCTGGATGAGCGCGTCCTCGTCCCCGAAGAGGAACTCGGCGAGCGCCTTGGCCAGCTCGGTCTTCCCGACGCCGGTGGGGCCGGCGAAGATGAACGAGCCACCGGGACGCTTCGGGTCCTTCAGCCCGGCACGCGTGCGGCGGATGGCCTGCGAGAGCGCCTTGATCGCCGCGTCCTGACCGACGACGCGCTTGTGCAGCTCGTCCTCCATGTGCAGGAGCTTGGAGGACTCCTCCTCGGTCAGCTTGACCACCGGGATACCGGTGGACATCGCCAGCACCTCGGCGATCAGCTCGTCGTCGACCTCCGCGACCGTGTCGAGGTCGCCGGACTTCCAGGCCTTCTCCTTCTCGGCGCGCTTCTGCGTGAGCTGCTTCTCGGTGTCACGCAGACCCGCGGCCTTCTCGAAGTCCTGCTCGTCGATCGCCGACTCCTTCTCGCGACGCGCCTCGGAGATCTCCTCGTCGAGCTCCTTGAGCTCCGGCGGGGCGGTCATGCGGCGGATGCGCAGGCGCGCGCCCGCCTCGTCGATGAGGTCGATCGCCTTGTCCGGCAGGTACCGGTCGTTGACGTACCGGTCGGCGAGCTGGGCGGCCGAGACCAGCGCGGAGTCGGTGATGGACACCCGGTGGTGCGCCTCGTACCGGTCACGCAGGCCCTTGAGGATCTCGATGGTGTGCTCGAGGGAGGGCTCGTTGACCTGGATCGGCTGGAAGCGGCGCTCCAGGGCCGGGTCCTTCTCGACGTGCTTGCGGTACTCGTCGAGCGTCGTGGCACCGATGGTCTGCAGCTCGCCGCGGGCCAGCATCGGCTTGAGGATGCTGGCGGCGTCGATCGCGCCCTCGGCGGCGCCGGCCCCGACGAGGGTGTGGATCTCGTCGATGAACAGGATGATGTCGCCGCGGGTGCGGATCTCCTTGAGGACTTTCTTGAGGCGCTCCTCGAAGTCACCGCGGTAGCGCGACCCGGCCACCAGCGCACCGAGGTCGAGGGTGTAGAGCTGCTTGTCCTTCAGCGTCTCGGGGACGTCACCGCGCACGATGTCCGCGGCCAGCCCCTCGACGACGGCCGTCTTGCCGACGCCGGGCTCGCCGATGAGGACCGGGTTGTTCTTGGTGCGGCGGCTCAGCACCTGCATGACCCGCTCGATCTCCGTCGTCCGGCCGATCACCGGGTCGAGCTTGCCCTCGCGGGCCGCCTGGGTGAGATTGCGGCCGAACTGGTCCAGCACGGCCGAGCCGGACGGCTGGCCCTCCTGGGGGCTCCCGGCGGCGACCGGCTCCTTGCCCTGGTAGCCGGACAGCAGCTGGATGACCTGCTGGCGCACCTTGTTCAGGTCGGCGCCCATCTTCGTCAGCACCTGGGCGGCCACGCCCTCGCCCTCGCGGATGAGGCCGAGGAGGATGTGCTCGGTGCCGATGTAGTTGTGGCCGAGCTGCAGCGCCTCGCGCAGCGACAGCTCCAGCACCTTCTTGGCGCGCGGCGTGAACGGGATGTGCCCGCTGGGGGCCTGCTGGCCCTCGCCGATGATCTCGGTGACCTGTGCGCGGACGCCGTCGAGCGAGATGCCCAGGGACTCGAGCGCCTTGGCCGCCACGCCCTCACCCTCGTGGATGAGGCCGAGGAGGATGTGCTCGGTCCCGATGTAGTTGTGGTTGAGCATCCGCGCCTCTTCCTGGGCGAGGACGACGACCCGACGGGCTCGGTCCGTGAATCTCTCGAACATGTGCTGCTCCTCATGCGGGCGGCATTCCTGCACCCCGTCGGTGTGACGGCGACAGCCTGACCGCTACGACTCTATTCGCTCCCAACTCACCGAACGGCCTCGGAATGCCCGTGTTCGCCAGGGGCGTGACGGCGTGGCCCGTTGCCGGTTCGCGCCGGGCGGGGAAAAGTGAGGGCAAGTGGCCACACGCACCGGGAGGTCCCCATGGACGACGGCGGGCACGACGCCGGGCACGAGAGCGCCGGCCAGGACACCACCCCGAACCCGCAGCACGCCGGTGACGTCGACCCGCGGATGGCGCGTTTCGCCGGGCGGGTCGGCGAGGTCGAGGACCCCCTGACCTGGGGTCTCGACCTGGAGGACGAGGCGCTGACGGGCTGCGAGGACGACACCGACCCGACGTCGGACCGGTTCGTGCGCTCCTACCGCACGTTCGCCGGCGAGTCCCTCGAGGTCGAGACCCTCCGGACGGCGGTGGCCGAGGACGCGGTCGAGGACGTGGTCCGCGCCGCCGCCAGCGGAGCCCTGGCGGCACCCCTGCACGCCGACATCGCGGCGCCCGTCGAGCCGGACGCCGAGCCGGCGCCGCGGCCCGGCCGGGACTTCGCCGACGACTTCGCGGACTACCGCAGCGCGATGCGGGCGATCGTGGCCGAGGTCGACGCGGTCGAGCTGGAGCACGACACGTTCGACGTCGACGGGCACCCGGTCGCCGCCACCGAGGTGCAGGTGCGCGACGTCGTCGCCGTGCACGTCGCGACCCCGGGACGCGGTCTGGTGATCACCGGTCCGGCCGACCTCGTGGACCGCGTGACCGTCGTGACGCGACCGATCCGGTCGCTGCTGCATCCGCCCGAGCGCCGCTGAGCCTCCCCGGCCCGCCGTCGTCGTGCCTGGTCACGACCACCGTCCTACCGTGGGTCCATGGACGGCATCGTGGTCGGGGTCAACGGGTCGGTCGAGGCCGACGAGGCGCTGGACTGGGCGGCGGCGGAGGCGATGTCGGCACGCCTGCCGCTGGTCGTCGTGATGGTCGCCCGCGAGCGGGACGAGGAGTCGCTCGGCGCCGTGCTGGCCGAGCGCGAGGCGGAGGCCGCGGAGATCCTCGGACGCGCCCGCGAGCGCCACGGCGGTGAGCTCGAGGCGGAGGTCCGGGTGGTGCACGGCCCGGAGCCCGAGGCGCTGATGGCGGCGGCCGACGACGCGGAGATGCTGGTGCTCGGCCGACGACGGCGCAACCGCCTGGGTCGCCGGCTGCTGGGCTCGGTCTCGACCACGGTGGTGGAGCACAGCCGGATCCCGGTGACCGTCGTGCGCCGCCCCGAGGACGGCGACCAGAGCGGCCCGGACCAACCCTCGGACAGGCCGCGGGTCGTCGCGGGCGTGGACACCTCCGGCCACTCGGTGGCCGCGCTCGTGCACGCCGCCCGGGTGGCCGCACGCCTGGGGGCGGTGCTGGAACCGGTGTTCGCCTGGCAGATCACGACGCTCGCGCCGCTGCCGGGCTCGTGGGGATGGGCACCCCCGATCGACGACTACGAGCGCTTCGCACGGGAACGCCTGGAGGACGTCATCCGTGCGGTCGAGCTGCCGCTGTCGCCCGACCGGGTCCGGCCACGGGTGGTGCACGGCCAGGCGGCGAAGGTCCTCATCGAGGCCTCGGCCGGTGCCGACCGGATCGTGGTCGGCACGCGCGGCCTCGGCGGGTTCGACCGCCTGGTGCTGGGCTCGACGGCGCGGCAGGTGCTCGACTACGCGAGCAGTCCCGTGACCGTGCTCCACGGCTGAGCCGGCACGCGCCGGGGACACGACGGGGTCACACTGGCCCCATGCCCACCGCGACCACCCCCGCAGGCCTGCTGCTCACCCCCGGTGCCGGTGCGGACCGCGAGCACCCGACTCTGCGCGCCGTCGAGGACCGCCTGGCCGCCCACGACCCACCGCTGCCCGTCGAGCGCGTCGACTTCCCCTACCGCACCGCCGGGAAGCGCGCCCCGGACCGACCTCCCGTCGCGATCGCCCACGTCCGGGCCGAGACCGAGGCACTGGCCGCACGGCTCGGCGTCCCGACGGACCGCCTCCTGCTCGGCGGACGCTCCTACGGCGGCCGGATGTGCTCGATGGCCGTCGCCGAGGGCCTGCCCGCCGCCGGGCTCGTGCTGCTCAGCTACCCGCTGCACCCGCCCGGGAAGCCCGACAAGCTGCGCACGGAGCACTTCGGGGAGCTCGACCTGCCCGTGCTCTTCGTCTCCGGCGACCGCGACCCCTTCGGCAGCCCCGAGGAGCTCGCCGAGCGCACCGCGGCGATCCCCGGCCCCGTCACCCGGACGACGCTGCGCGGCGCCCACGACGTCAAGGCCGTCGACGACGTGGCGGACGCCGTGGCGGAGTGGGTCGACTCCCTCTGAGGTCGAGCCACGCCGATCGCCGGCACGAGTGCCGGGAACGACGATTGTTCCCCTAGCATGTGGGTCGCCGTCCGGCGCGAGCCGGTCCCAGCGTCGGAAGGTCCACGTGCGTAGCGCCCACCTCGTCTCCCGTGTCGTCGTGAGCATCGTGCTGGCCGGTGCCGCGAGCGGGATCGGCTCCTCCGCCGTCGCCGCCGACGACGACCTGGACGTCACCACCGACGGCGTCACCTACCGCGACCGCGACCAGCGCGCGCACGAGGACCAGGTCACCTACGCCATCCGCAGCCTGGACGAGTGGCGGTTCGAGTGGCTCACCGAACCGATGTCGATGGGCCGTGCCGGCGAGGTCCCGTTCACCAAGGCGCCCGGCGCCATGCCCGACGGCTACTGCGTCACCTACGTCCGGGTCCCCGGCGTCGGCGAGTTCCGCGAGGGCTCCGGAGGCCAGCGGTGCACCGGCACGTCCACCGCGCGGCCGCCGTCGAGCTCCGACCAGACCACGACGGCGCCCCAGGAGCCGAAGGACGAGCCGGCCCCCGAGCCCGAGCCGACCTCCGCCGAGCCCACGCCGGAGGAGGAGACCCCCTCCCCGACGCCGACCCCGTCGCCCAGCCGGAGCGCGTCGGCGTCGCCGTCGGCCACACCCTCGCCGACCTTCACCAAGACCGGCCCCACGCCGTCGCCGTCGGCCGCCCCGCTCGCCGACGGTCCGGCCGGCGGTGAACCCGGCGACAGCGACCTGTGGAGCGCCCAGGACCGCATCCTGGACGGTGAGACCTGGGCCGCCATCGGGTTGGGTCTGGCCGCGGTCGGCGTCGCGGTCGGTGGCGCCGTGGCCCTGCGGGCGCGGTTCCGCGCCGACTGAGGTCCCTCAGCGACCTCCGGCCGGCTGCTCGGGATAGTCCGCCGGGCGCTTGCCCAGCTCCAGGGCGATCTCCCGCCGGTCCGCCAGCACGCCCTCGCGCTCCTCGTCGCGCTGACGCAGCGCGTCCCGCTGCAGGTCCCGGGACAGGTGGTCCCAGTACAGGACGCCGTCGAGGTGCTGGCACTCGTGGATGAACGCCCGCGCCAGGTAGCCGGTGGCGTCGAGCTGCACGGGGCCTCCGTGCTGGTCGACACCCCGGACGCTCGCCCCCGCGCGCCGCGCGAGCGGCTCGTAGGCACCGGGCACCGACAGGCAGCCCTCGTCCTCGGTGACCAGCTCCGCGGTGTCGTCGATCTCGAGCACCGGGTTGACCACGTGACCCACGTGGCGGTCACCCCGGTCGTCCGTGAGGTCGTAGACGAAGACGCGCAGGTCGACCCCCACCTGCGGCGCGGCCAGACCCACACCCTGCGCCACCTCCATCGTCGCGAACAGGTCGTCGACCAGCCGCGCGAGCTCCGGCGTCGAGAACTGCTCGACGCGCCGCGCCGGGCCGTGCAGCACCGGCTCCCCGATCTCGGTGATGCGCAGCGCGCGACCGCGCCGCGCCTCCGGCACCTGGGCCGGGTACGGGTCGACGGGCTCACCGAGCAGGTAGGTGGTGGGGCGCCGACGCCCGAAGGTCCAAGGCATGCCCCCGAGGGTACCCGTGGCCCCCGTGGGCGTCCGGGTGTGCGACGTCGCCCGCGCGGCGTGATCATGGACGCAACGGACGCGGTCGGACGACGCTCGAGCGCGGCGACGGACGGGAGGTTGCGCAGATGGCCGACGACACGTACCAGAGGATCTCGACGTGAGCGACGCGGCGGCGGCACCCGGATCGGACGAGGTGCTGATGGGGCCCGTCGACTACCTCGTCATCGAGTTCCGTGGCGACCGCATGACCGGTGAGGGCTGGCCGATCCTCGTCGACCTCGTCGACCGCGGCGTGATCCGCATCCTGGACCTGGCCTTCCTGCGCAAGGCCGAGGACGGCTCGGTCAGCGGGCTCGCGCTGGAGGACCTCGGGGCGGACGGTGTCGAGCTCGAGGTCTTCGAGGGCGCCCGCTCCGGGCTGCTGGGGGACGACGACCTGGCGGAGGCTGCTGCCGCCCTCGAGCCCGGCAGCGCCGCCGGGGTGCTGCTGTACGAGAACACCTGGGCGGCGCCCTTCGCCGCGGCGATGCGACGCAGCGGCGGCGAGCTGGTCGCCTTCGGCCGCATCCCCCTGGACGTGCTGCTCGACGCCGTGGACGGCGAGGACGAATCGTGACGACCCGACCCCGATCCCAGGAGATCTGACATGCCCGGACTGCTCCGCGGCGTGGCGCGGACGGCGGCCATCGCCGGCACCGCCACCGCCGTCTCGAACCGCGTCTCCCGACGGCAGGCCAACCGGTGGGCGAACCAGGCGTACGCCCAGGAACCACCGCCGCAGTACAGCGCCCCACCGACGCCGCCCCCGGCACCCGCACCGGCTCCGGCCGCCGCCCCGGCGGGCGCGGACGACATGCTCGCCCAGCTCGAACGGCTCGGGAAGCTCCGTGACGCCGGGGTCCTCACCGACGCGGAGTTCGCCCAGCAGAAGGCGAAGATCCTCGGGGGCTGACGGACCGCGGCTGAGCGCCCTCCCCGATGGATCGCGAGTCGCTCGCACTGCTGGAACGCTGGTGGTCGGACGAGCGCGGGGATGCGGCTCGGAGAGGACGTGGGGTCATGTCGTTCAGCCCGGTGGTCAGCGCACTCATCCTGCTCGCCCTCGGTCTCCTCGCCGCTGGAATCTCCCTGCTGGTGCGGCGGACGGCGCCCCGGCTCGAATCGGTCGAGCCGGCGCCCTGGTCCGCGACCCTGGGGTACGTGGCGACGGCCTTCGGGGTGATCATCGGCTTCTCGATCCTCTATCTGTTCGGTGCGTTCGCCAACGCCCGCAACGCCGTCGGGGACGAGGCGACGTCGATCGGGACCGCCTTCGAGGAGGTGAAGCTGTTCGAGGACGCCGCCCCGGACGTGCAGCACGCGTTGATCTGCTACGCCCGCTCCGTGTCCGCCGACGACTGGCCCGCGATGCAGGACGGCACGGCGGCGCCCGAGTCGGACGCCGCGTACGCGGGTCTCGTGGCGTCGCTCGGCCAGGCGGGTCCGCCTCCCGAGGGGGCCTTCTCGTCAGCCGTGGCGACGAACATCCTCGTCCAGGTCGGTTCCATCTCGACCGCCCGGGAGACCCGCCTCGTGGCCGCCTCGACCGGTCTTCCGAACACCATGTGGATGCTGGTGGTCGGCGGCGGGCTGCTCGTGCTCGTGCTGCTCTTCGTCGTGACCCTGCCTGCCACGCCGCGGACGCAGGCCCTGCTGATGGGTCTGTCCACCGCGTTCACCGGGGTCCTGGTCATCCTGGTCGTGGCGCTGAACAACCCGTTCGCACCGGGTTCCGGTCGGATCTCGCCGAACCTCATCGACCAGACCACCGTCGCGATGGAGCAGTCCGCCCCCGACGTCGCCGCCCGCCCCTGCCCTGCCTCGGGCGGGTAGCCCTGGTCCCCGGCTCAGTCCTGCGGCGTCCCCCGGCCGCGCTGCCACGGCCACCGCCCGTGCAGCTCGACCATGAGGGACCAGGACAGGAAGGTCCGCACGACCACGAGCAGCCCCAGCGCGGCGACGTTCTGCAGGGTCGGCTCGAGCGTGACCGTCCGGATCACGTCCGCGGCGATCAGCAGGTCCAGTCCGAGCAGCAGGCCCCGGCCCACCGACTGCTTGACGCGCTCGACGGCGTCGCGCACCCCGGCGGTCCGCCACGTCCTGGCCCCGGCGACGAACGCCGCCACGACGGCGACCGTGATGACCGCGATCGCGACGACCTCGATCCAGATGGAGATGTTCTCGGCGAGGCTCCAGTCGCCGATGGCCGGTACCGCCTCCACGTCGTCCATCCGGGCCTCCTCCCGTGGGGTCACCTCGCCGATCAGGTCAGGATCTGGAGCGCGTCCCCGAGCAGGCTGACGCCGAAGACGACCAGGAGCACCGCCATCACCGTGGCGTTGTTCGCGATCAACCACGTCTTGGTGCGGTCGAGCGCGGGGGCGAGCCGTCGTCCCGCGACCAGGTAGCCGAGCACGGGCAGCGTCACCGTCAGCGTGGCCAGGGCGGTGAACACCGCCACCGACGCCACCGTCCCGCCGGTCGACAGCGACAGCGCGCCCAACGAGGCGCCGGCGGCCGCTGCGAGCAGGAGGTTCTTGGGGTTCACCGCCGACAGCGCGACCCCCAGGCCCGCGGCGGCGACGGGGCGGAGCTCGTCGATGCGCGACATCCAGCCCGGGACGGGCGGTTCGTCGTCGGGGCCCGGCCGCCCGGCCCACTGACGGCCGGCCGTCAGCAGCAGGAGCGCACCCAGCACGAGCTTGACCCACCCCGCGGTGGTGCCCGGCTCACCGCTGTCGGTCCCGAGCCCCGGGATCAGCAGGACGAGCGTGACCACGCCCGCGACGCCGACGATCCAGGCGAGCATGAACACGAGGCTGTTCACGCGGGCACGCCTGCTGAAGAGCATGAGGATCACCGCCGCGACCGGCAGCGGGCTGATCGCGATACCGACCGCGTAGCCGATCGTGACGCCGACCGCCTCACCCATGCCGCCCACCTCCGCGTGTCACCGGCGGTCTCACGGTATCCGCACGCCCGGTCCCCCGCAGAGCGGCCCCGGCACCATCCTCTCGACGCCTGGCGACGAGGTCGTTGCTAGCGTGACGTGGATGGACCGGGCAGGGATCGTGCGCGCCGTCTTCGACCAGGGATGGAACGAGCAGCGCTTCGACGCGCTCACCCCGGCGCTCGGGACGTTCGAGCTCCACGTGGGCGGTCAGCACCGGACGACGGACCTTGCCGAGCTCGAGGCGATCGTCGGCGCCTGGCACGAGGCCTTCGCCGACCTCCGGTTCGACGTGCACGCCGTGACCGCCTCCGACGACGTCGCGGCGGTCCACGCGACGCTCCACGGCACGCATCGCGGCGCGTGGCAGGGCCTCGCGCCGACCGGACGCACGATCGACGTCGAGCACATGTTCTTCTTCCGGTTCGACGGTCCGCGCATCACCGACGTGTGGGAGCTGCTCGACCGCCCGGCGCTCGACGCGCAGCTCGGGCGCTGACCGAGCGATGCGCGACCGGGTGCTGGACCTCGTCTTCCTGGTCGGCGTGCTGCTCAAGGGGGTCGACGGCGTCGTCGAGCTGATCGTCGGCGTCGTGCTGCTGATCGTGACGCCGGCCCAGCTCCGCGACGCCGCCGACGCCCTGACCGCGCCCGAGCTCGCCGAGGACCCGCACGACCTGCTCGCACACGTCCTGCTGCGGGGCGTCGAGAACCTCGACGCCGGGACCGCGTCGTTCCTGGCCGCGTACCTGCTGATCCACGGGGTCGTGAAGATCGGCATCGTCGGGGCGCTGGTGCTGGGGACGCGACGGGTCTACCCCTGGGCCGTCGCGGTGCTGCTGGCATTCCTCGGCTACCAGGTCTACGAGCTCGTGGTGCACCCGACCGTCGTCGTCGCCCTGCTGACGGTCTTCGACGCGCTGATCGTCCTGCTGACGTGGCGGGAGTGGCGCGAGGGCCGCACGCTGCGCGAGACCCTGCGCAGCACCACGGACTGGCTCACCGCCCGCGGGTGACCGCGGGTGATGACGCCCCGGCGACGTCTACCGCGCCCTTTGGACGAAGAACAGAAAGCCGAAGAACGGCGGTGTTGAACAGACCCGAGGTGTTCGTCTCCTGGTACTCCCGCGCGAACCCGTCGTCGTGGTCTGCCTGCATGGGTGCCTCCGTCAGCGACCCGACAACCAGGGAAGACGCCACCGTAGCGCGCGGACGACGAGGCTCACCCGCGCGTCCTCACCCCTCCACGACCTCTCCACCGGACACAGGTCGCGTGGCCCGAGAAGGTGCGGGCCGGGCGGATCGCGGTGACGCTGGCCGTGGCCGTCGGAGGAGGACGACATGATCGAGAGGATCGCCCGCAGCGACGACGCGGTGCTCGGCTACCGGGTCGTCGGGGACGTCACCCGCGAGGACTACGAGGAGCTCGTGCCGGCGGTGCAGGCCGTCGTCGACGAGCACGGCAGAGCGCGGCTGCTGCTGGACCTGACCGACTTCCGGTGGGAGAAGGCCGAGGCCTGGGGTGCCGACCTCCGGTTCGGTGAGCACTTCCGGCACGTCATCGAGCGGATGGCCGTCGTCGGGGATCACGGCTGGGAGAAGTGGCTCGCGCGTCTCGCCGAACCGTTCTACGCGCAGGACGCACAGTTCTTCACGGACCAGGACGCCGCCTGGGACTGGGTCGCCGAGTAGGACGCCGACGAGCGCTGCCTGGCCGGAGCGGGTCGCCGGCTCAGTCCGGCGGTGCGGCGGACACGTCGACGCACACGGTCGCGGTGTTGCCGTCCTGGTCGGCGACCACGGTGATCCCCGGGGCGTCGCTGTCGTCGACGACGGTCCCGCCCACGGCGACGGCGGCGGCGACCCGCTGCTCGGCCACCTCGGGTGCCACGTAGACCTCGACGTGCAACCGCTGCCCCGCGGTCTCCTGCTCGCCAGAGCTCCCGAACCACAGGTTCGGCACCCGTCCCGTGGCGTCCCGGACCTCGTCGCTGGGAGATCCGTGGCCCTGCGCCTCCGAGTCCCCGGTCAGCAGGGCGGCCCACACCGGGGCGATGGTCCCGGAACGGGCGGTGTCGAGGCCGAGCTCGATGACACCGACCGCGGTGGGGTGGGCATCGACCCCGTGCTCGGCGGCGATCTCGGAGATCCGTCGGGCGAGGTCGACGTCGCGCTGGGTCACCCACTGGACGACGTGCTCGGTGCCCTCGTCGTCGCGGAAAACGGCGTCGTCGCTCATCAACCGGAGGTCGACGTGCCCCGCGCCGATCGACACGCTCAGGTGGTCACCGATCGGGTCGCCCACCGCGCCCAGCGCGGCGACGAAGCGCACGCCGGTGTCGAAGTCGGCGGTCAGGTAGCGGGCGTGCAGCCCCTGAGCCAGCTTGCGCCAGTCGGTCAAACCGGCCCGGGCGATCTCGTCACCCGTGAGCATGTCCATGCCCAGCGACGATATCGACGGTGTCGCCCGGTCGCCCGCCGTCACCAGGAACCGGCAACCCCGGGACGGCACCACGACCGGGAGTCGCGGGGGGTCGAGGAGCTCCTACGCCGTCATCAGGTCGACGGTGAGATCGCCGACGGACGGACGACCATCGTCGTGCAGGTGGAGGGTCACGGCGGTATACAAGCCGAAGGACCGGCCCTGGGCCGGCACGACGTCGACCGCCGCGCCCTCGCGTCCGGCCGTCACGCGACGGGAGCACCTCGAAGGAGAGGGTGGCCGTGAAGAAGCTCGCCAAGGCAGTCCGCGCCGACGACATCGAGCTGGTCCGGCGACTGCTCGACCAGGGTGAGGACGTCAACCAGCAGGACCGCATGACCCATGCGACGCCGCTGCATTTGGCCACGGTCACCCGCGACCCCGACATGGTCCGGCTGCTCCTCGACCGGGGCGCCGACGTCACGGCCGAGGCGAAGCTGATCGGCACCCCGCTCCACTGCGCCGAGGATGCCCGGACCGTCCGAGCCCTCGTTCGGGCCGGCGCGGATGTGGACGTCCGCACGAGCAAGGGCCGCACGCCGCTGCACGACGCCGCCGAGGGTGGCCGTGCGGAGGTGGTCTCCACACTCGTCGAGCTCGGAGCGGACGTCAACGCGTTGTCGGAGAAGCGCATGAGCCCCCACGACGTGGCGCGGCAGGCGGCGGAGATCAGGCCGGAGAGCGCGCGGGAACCGTTCCACGAGGTCGTCCGTCTCCTCGAAGCCGCCGGTGGCGAGCCTCGCCGGGACACCATCCGTGAGAGCGGCGCTCACACCAAGGAGGAGATCGAGCGGCGCAAGGCCCTCACGAGTCTGCGCGACGAGCTGGGGGTGGCCGTCCAGCAGGGCAGGGTCGACGAGGTGTCCCAGCTCGTCATGGACGACCGCTTCGCCGAGGTCGCCCGGGACGACGACCACGGCATCGACTGGCTCCTCGGCCTGGCGCTCGCGGGTGACACCGGACGGGCGCGTGCCACCGACGTCATCCCGTTCGTCTACGCCATGGCCGGACGCCGTATGACAGCCGACCAGGCGCGGATCGCCCTGCGCCTGGTCGAGCTGGGCGCCGACGTGAACCGCCGCTACGAACTGGCGCTGAACTCTCAGGGCAGCGCGGACATCTGGAGCCCCGTCCAGTACCCGCCGATCACCGTCGAGACCTGGGGCCACGGCACGTTGATCGGCCAAGCTCTTGCCGTGCACCCCTTCAGCAAGTCCCGCACCGGGCCGACGCCGCTGTTCCTGGCAGTGGTCAACGACTCGCCCGAGCTCGTCGACGCCATGATCGCGGCGGGGGCCGACCCGGACGTGCGCACGAGCTTCGACGAGACGCCGTTGCACTGGGCCGTGCTGTTCGTCGCCCCCCGGGCTGCCGAACGCCTGCTCGAAGCCGGCGCCGACGTCAATGCCCGCACGACGGGCAAGCAGACGCCGTGGACGTGGGCCCAGCGCCGGCGGCACAAGAAGGCCCGTGAGGGTACGGCCGAGATCACGAGGCTGCTCGAGGCCCACGGTGGTCATGCCTGAGCTGCGGGGCGATGCACGCACGGAGAACGACGAAGCCCCAGGCGGGGCGCTTGGCCTGACCTGGGGCTTCGGAGGGAGCCGCCTGTCGGAATCGAACCGACGACCTATTCATTACGAGTGAATCGCTCTACCGACTGAGCTAAGGCGGCGTGCCGTGCACGACCGGGACAGGTCCCGATCAGCGGGCGAGGCAACACTACCCGACGGTCAGGCCGGACTCCAAAGCGATCCGTGGAGCGACGTCGTCGGGTCGGTCACACTCTATGAACGGCCCGGCGCACGCCGTCCTGACTCGCGGCAGACCGCCCTGACTCGCGGCAGGCCACGCTG
This sequence comes from Isoptericola sp. b408, assembly GCF_030588085.1. NCBI lineage: Bacteria > Bacillati > Actinomycetota > Actinomycetes > Micrococcales > Promicromonosporaceae > Isoptericola > Isoptericola sp. b408. The sequence goes on along the minus strand of NZ_JAUQYQ010000001.1, from coordinate 767,991 downwards.
ACTCGGCGCGGAGTGTGCTGACTCGCGGGGAACGATCCTGACCCGCGGAAGATCGTCCTGACTCGCGGGGAACGGTCCTGACTCGCGAGGAGTCGGGTCAGCAGGTGAGGCCGTCCTCGGGCACCGTGCCCTCGATGAGGTAGTTCTCCACGGCGTCGGCGATGCAGTCGTTCGACCGGCCGTAGGCGGTGTGCCCCTCGCCCTCGTAGGTCACCAGCACCCCCGAGTCGAGCGCGTCGGCCATCCCCTCGGACCACACGTACGGCGTCGCCGGGTCGTTGGTGGTGCCGATGACGACGATCGGGTCGGCCCCGGGCGCCGCGACGTCGTACTCCTGCTCGGCCGGCGGGTAGGGCCAGTCGGCGCAGGAGAGGCCGCCGTACCCGAAGAAGGAGCCCATCGTCGGGGCGGCCTCCTCGATCTCCTTCGCCTCGGCACGCATCGTCTCGACGTCCGTCGCACCCGCGCTGTCCAGGCAGTTGATCGCCGTGAACGCCTCGGTGGAGTTGGTCGCGAACGACCCGTCGGCGTTCCGGTCGTTGTAGAAGTCGGCCAGGTAGAGCAGCGTGTCCCCGGTACCGGCGTTGATCGCCTCGTCGAGGGCCTGGGTGAGCACCGGCCAGCTCTGCTCGGCGTACAGCGTGACCGCGACCCCGTAGAACGCGAGCGTCTGGGTGACGTCGCGGTCCCCGCTGGTCAGGTACGGGTTGTCGTAGGCGCGGTCGAGGACGTCGCGCACCTGCTGCATGCCCTCGTCGACCGACCCGGTCAGCGGGCAGTCCGCGCCCGCCTGGCAGTCGGTGACGTAGGCGCGCAGCGCGTTCTCGAAACCGACCGCCTGCCCGGCGGAGATCTCGTCGGCGTCGAGGGTCGGGTCGATCGCGCCGTCCAGGACCAGTCGGCCGACACGGTCGGGGAACAGCCCCGCGTAGGTCGCACCCAGGCTCGTGCCGTAGGAGAACCCGAGGTAGTGCAGCTGGTCGTCACCGAGCACCGCGCGCAGCAGGTCCATGTCCTTCGCGGCGCTCTGGGTGTCGACCTCACCGAGCAGCTCGCCGGTGTTCTGCTCGCACGCCTCGGCCCAGGCGGCGGCCGACTCCCGCGCGTCCTCGAGACCGGCGTCGGTGGTCAGGTCGTAGTCCTCGCTGAGGTACTCGTCCTTCTTGGCGTCGTCGAAGCAGGTGACCGCCGTCGAGTCCTGGACCCCGCGCGGGTCGAAGCCGACGATGTCGAACGACTCGCGCAGCGGCTCCCCGAACGAGCCGTTCTCCACGAAGTCGGTCCCCGACCCGCCGGGTCCACCGGGGTTGACCAGCAGGGAGCCGACCTTCTCCCCCGTGGCCCGCGTGCGCACGAGCTCCAGCTCGATGCTGCCGGCCTCGGGGTCGTCCCAGGACAGCGGCGCCGTCGCCGTCGCGCACTCGAACCCGCCACGGCAGCCGGACCACTCCAGGTCCTGGGCGTAGAAGTCCTCGAAACCCTCCGGGCCGCCGGCCACGGGGTCGGAGCCCGCCTCGACGGTCGCCTCGCCCACCGGGGTCGCGGTCTTGGCCGGCGCGTCGGCCGTGCAGCCGGCGAGCGCCAGCGCGGCGGCGGCCACCCCTGCCAGCACGCCGGTCCGTCGGCCGGCGGGGACGTCGGGGTACGGGCGGGGGCGGCGGGCGGGGAACTTCACCCGGACAACCTACCGGCCGCGTCGAGCCCGGCCCGGCACCTTCACCGAACCTCCTCCGGCGCGTCGTCGCTGATGGCAGGAAGGGGCTGTCAGCCCTGGGGACGCAGCGCGATCGCCATCGCCTCGACGGCGAGCAACGGCGCCACGTTGCCCTCCAGCCGCTCCCGCGCCTGACCGATCGCGTCCATGCGACGCACCGTCTGCTCGGGTGTCGAGTCGCGGGCCAGGCCGCGCACCGTGTCGGCCTGCTCGCCGTTGACCGGCTCGACGTCCGCGCCGAGCTGGACGACCAGCACGTCGCGGTAGAGCGAGAGCAGGTCGACCATCGCCCGGTCGAGGACGTCGCGCTGGCTACGGGTCGCCCGGCGCTTCTGGTCGTCCTCGAGCTGCTTGACCTGCGACCGGAGCTTGGGCGGGACGGTCTCTCCCTCGGCCACGCCCAGCGCACGTAGGAGCTCGGACTTCTCGGCGGCGTCGCGTTCGGTGGTCGCGGCGGCCGCCTCGGCCTTGGCGACCTCCACGAGGTCGGCGGCGGCCAGCACGGCGTCGGGCACCCCGCGGATGCGGCGCGCGATCCGGAGCACGTCCGCCCGGCGCTGCCGAGCCTCCGGGTCCCGCGCCAGCCGGCGTGCCATCCCGACGTGGGACTGCGCGGCCTGCGCCGCCTGCAGCGCCACCGCGGGGTCGACCCCGTCGCGGCGCACCAGCAGGTCGGCGACGTCCCGGGCCGGGGGCACGCGCAGCGCGACGCTGCGGCACCGCGAACGGATCGTCGGGAGGACGTCCTGGCTGCTGGGTGCGCACAGCACCCACACGGTGTGCGCCGGCGGTTCCTCGATCGACTTGAGCAGCACGTTGGTCGTGCGCTCGACCATCCGGTCGGCGTCCTCGACGACGATGACGCGGTAGCGGCCGGCCGACGGCGTGCGCGACGCCGTGGTGATGAGGTCGCGCACCTCGTCGATCGCGATGACGACCTTGTCCGTGGCCACGACCGTCAGGTCCGGGTGGGTCCCGGCCAGGGTGGTCGTGCACGCGCGGCAGCGCCCGCACCCGCCCTCGGGGCACTGCAGCGCGGCGGCGAAGGCGCGCGCCGCGACGGACCGGCCCGACCCGGGCGGTCCCGTCAGCAGCCATGCGTGGGTCATCGCGCTCGGGTCGGTCGCGGCGCGCCGCAGCACGCCCACCGCCTCGGGCTGGCCGACGACGTCGTCCCAGACGGTCACGACGTCCCCTCCTGGTCCGTGCGGGCGTGCTCGGGCCCGACGTCGGAGGGATCGGCCGACGCCCACCTGCGCACGGCGGCGACCTCGGGGTCGGCCAACCGCACGGCCTCGCCGACGACGGGGGTCAGGTCCAGGCGCGAGGCGACGTCCACGCGGATCTGCGCCTGGATGTCGTCGACCGTGCCGGTGGCGTCGACCACGAGCCACCGGCCCGGGTCCGCGCTCGCCCGACGCAGGAACGCGTCGCGGGTGCGGCGGTGGAAGTCGAGTCCGGCCCGCTCGAGCCGGTCGGGCTGTCCCTCGCGGCGCGCGGCGGCGGTGGCGGGATCGACGTCGAGCAGCACCGTGACGGCCGGCAGCAGTCCGTCGGTGGCCCATAGTGAGAGGTTCTCGACCTCGTCCTGGGACAGCTCGCGCCCTCCCGACTGGTAGGCGACCGAGGAGTCGAGGTACCGGTCGGTGACGACGACGGCGCCGCGTTCCAGCGCCGGCCGGATCACGGTGGCCACGTGGTGGGCCCGGTCGGTGGCGTACAGCAGGGCCTCGGTGCGGGGGTCCACGTCGCCGCCGTGCAGCACGGCCCGGCGCAGCTCCGCCCCCAGGGCCGTGCCCCCGGGCTCGCGGGTCAGCACGACCTCGCGCCCGGTGACCGTGCCGAGCCACTCCGCGAGCAGGCGGGCCTGCGTCGACTTGCCGGCGCCGTCACCGCCCTCGAAGGACACGAAGTACCCGGGTGCGCTGCTCACGCCCACACCCTAACCGGGCCGTCCCACACGGCTCGTGCTGTGGTATTGGTCGCATCAGGGGGTCCTCGGCACGCAGGACCCTCCCGGTAGCGGGACGATAGGGACACCACGACCGAAGGGGACGACGATGACCGACGACGGAACAACCACCACGCTCACCCCGGACGAGTGCTGGGCCGTGCTGGCCGCGCAGCCGATCGGCCGCCTCGCGACCGCCGTCGCCGGCGAGCCGGAGATCTTCCCGGTCTCGCACGCCGTCGCCGACGGACACGTCTACTTCCTCACCCGTCCGGGCAGCAAGCTGGTCGAGGTGACGGTCAACAACCGTGTCGCCTTCGAGGCGGACGAGTGGCGCTTCGACACCGCCTCGAGCGTCGTGCTCAAGGGCACCGCCGAGGTCCTGGAGAAGGACGAGGACATCGCCGCCGCCGAGGCGACCGAGCTCGTGCCCTACCTCGACGACGGCAAGAACGTCTGGGTCCGGATCACGCCGACCGAGATGAGCGGCCGCCGGCTCACCCGGTGACCGGCGGGCGCCGCCAGGCCCGCCGCGGCGGCCCCGGCGGTCGCTGGCTCCCCGGCGGTCGCGCTCACTCGCCGGGGTAGACGACCCCGAGCTGGGCGCGCGCGTCGTCCAGGATGCTCATCACCTCGAGGGTGTGCTCCCACGGCATCCGCGGGCTCTCGGTCCGCCCGGCCGCGAGGCACCGGGCGACCTCGGCGGCCTCGTACGCCTTGCCCTCCCCCGCCGGGGAGGTGAACGACCAGGTGGTGCCGTCGTCCCGCACCACCCGGAAGCCGGTCGGGGTGAAGAACCACTCGGGGATCTCGATGTGGCCGCGCGTGCCGATGATGCGGGCGCCGGCCGCGCCCTTGGCGGTGGAGGACGTGTGCAGCACCGCCTGGGCGCCGGACTCGTACCGCAGGATCATGCTGACGTGGTCGTCGACGCCCGTCTCCGCCAGCGTCCCGCGGGCGACGGTCTCGGCCGGCACGCCCAGCAGGTCGTGCACGAGGGTGATCGGGTAGATGCCGAGGTCCAGCAGCGCACCCCCCGCCAGCTCCGGGGCGAACAGCCGGTGCGTCGGGTCGTAGTCCCGGTAGATGTCGAAGTCGGCCAGCACCGTGCGCACCTCGCCGATCTCGCCGCGGGCGATCGCCGCGCGGATCGCCGCGACGTGCGGCAGGTAGCGGGTCCACACCGCCTCCAGCAGGAACACCCCGGCCTCGCGCGCGGCGTCGAGCAGCGCACGCGACTCGGCCACCGAGCGGGTGAGCGGCTTCTCCACGAGGACGTGCTTGCCGGCGGCGATCGCGAGGCGGGCGTGCTCGAGGTGGTGCGAGTGCGGGGTGGCGACGTAGACCACGTCGACGTCGTCGTCCGCCACCAGGTCCTCGTACGACCCGTGGGCCCGCGCACCCGGTGCATGGGCGTCGGCGAAGGCCTGGGCCTTGTCCACCGAGCGGGAGCCGACGGCGGTCACCCGCGACGCCGTGCGGTCCCGGACGCCGTCGGAGAAGGACCCGGCGATGTTCCCCGCACCGAGCACCCCCCACCGGATCGCCGGGGCGGCCATCAGGTCGGGCACGGTGCCGGCGAGGTCGTCGGCGGTGAGACGGGCGGCGTAGGTGGACGGCGTGGCGGCGGTGCGATCGGTCATGGGTCCACCGTAGGCGCGGCGTCGCGGTGGGCGGCGGCGATCACCGCCGCGGAGGCGGCGCGCACCCGATCGAGGTCGTCGAGGCCGAGCCCCGAGGCCGCCACGACACGACCCGGCACCTCGACCGCCTCGGACCGCAGGGCCCGGCCGGCCTCGGTGAGGTGCACCTCGACCACGCGCCCGTCCGCGGCGGACCGTCGCCGCTCGAGGAGTCCCTGCTGCTCCAGGCGCTTGAGCAGGGGCGAGAGCGTGCCCGGGTCGAGGTACAGCCGGCCGGCGAGCCCGGTCGCCGTCGTGGTGCGCCCTGCACCGGCGGCCTCCCACAGGCCCAGCAGGACGAGGTACTGCGGGTGGGTGAGACCGAGCGGCTCGAGCACCGGGCGGTACAGCGACACCATCGCCCGGGACGCCGCCGACAGCGCGAAGCAGACCTGCGTCTCGAGCGCGAGGGGATCCACCGGTCGGTCCATGCGCTCAGGGTAGGCCGAGCCCTCCGGTCCGACATATAGTTGGTGCACCAATCTTTGGTGGGCCACACATCAGGAGACGCCGTGGGACTGTTCCGCCGCCGCCCGGACGACGACCGCACCTGGGGCATGCGGTTCACCGAGTCGTTCCTGCCGGTCTTCGGGCCGGCGTCGATCCGCAGGACACCGCCCGTGCCCCCGAGCGCCGAGGACCTGGCTCGCGAGGCCCGCCTGCACAGCACCTACGAACAGGTCACCGGGGCCGACGGCCACCGTTACGTCGTCGAGCGCCACCCCGACTGACCGCGCGGGGGCCGCCATGACGACGCCGCACGCTGCCGTGCCGATCTCGTTGCGCCTGGGACAGGTCCCCGCCATGCTCAACGCCGAGCTCGCCGACGACCCCGTCTACGACGGCTTCGAGCTCCAGCGGTTCGACGACCCCGAGCACGGCACCGGAATGCTCGCGTTCCTCACCCGTCGGGCGGACGGCACCGTCGACTACGCCGTCCAGCGTGGCCTGCGGCTGGACCGCGCCCGCTACGGCATCGGCGGCGGCATCCGGTCGTGGCGCGAGATCGACTTCGACCGGGACCGGCTCGAGGTGAGCGACGCCGGCACGGTGGCGCAGGTGCGGTTCGCCGACGCCGACGGCCACGTGGTCGAGATCGACGTCGACGACCGCGCTGCCGGCCCCCGGCGGCCGGCAGCGCTGCTCGCGCCCCTGGGTGCCGCGATCCGGCAGCCGGCCTCGCTGATGCTCGTGTGGATGCCGAGCTTCGACCTGCTGCGCGCGATCCCGGGTCACGACCCCGTGGTCCGCATCGGGGGCCGGGACGTGGCGACCGGCCGGCTGCCCGCAGGGCGCCTCCACGGCAGGCTCCTGGTCAAGACCTCCGGCCGGCTGTGGGTGCTGGAGCTGAACCGCGACGGCGATCCCCCGGCCGTCGCGGGCGGGCCCGGGGAGGCCGCTGCCACCACCGACGGTGACGCGCTGCGGGGCGTCCGCGCCACCGCGGACGGACATGCCGCGCGGGTGCTCTTCCGCCCGCCCCTGCCGGACCCGGGCGAGCTCGCCGACGGCGACGCCCGGCACGGTGCGTGGCGCGTGCTGCTCGACGACGCGCTGCTCACGGGCGGCACCTGGAGCGTCGAGGTCGTCGACGGTCGCGCCGAGGTCGAGCTCGCGGTGACCCGGCAGTGGCGTCCGCGCCGACTGCCGTGGCTGATGCGCCTCGTCACCACGGCGCTGCCGGTGTTCCGCACCTGGCCCACGACGTACGCCTGGCACGCCTCGGTCCCCCTCGACGGCGGCCCCGCGGCGACCGCCTGGCGCCGGACGGGGACCGCGGGAGCGGCGGCCTACCGGCGGGCGACCGGCAGCTGACCGCTACTTCTTGGTCGTCGACGACTTCTTCGCGGTCGTCTTCTTCGCGGCCGGCTTCTTCGCGGTCGACTTCTTGGCCGACGTGCTGCGCTTCTTCGGCCCCTGGGCCCGCTTCTCGGCGAGCAGCTCGATGGCCCGCTCGGCCGTGATCGACTCCGGGGTGGCGTCCCGCGGGAGCGTCCGGTTGGTCTCGCCGTCGGTCACGTACGGACCGAACCGCCCGTCCTTGACCACGATCGGCTTGCCGCTGGTCGGGTCGTCGCCGAGCTCGCGCAGCGGCGGGGTCGCCGTCCGGCCCCGGCCACGCTTCGGCTGGGCGAAGACCTTCAGCGCCTCGTCGAGGGTGATCGTGAAGAGCTGCTCCTCGGACTCGATGGACCGCGAGTCCGTGCCCCGCTTGAGGTACGGCCCGTACCGGCCGTTCTGCGCGGTGATCTCCTCCTCGGTCTCCGGGTCGGTGCCCACCACGCGCGGCAGCGACAGGATCCGCAGCGCGTCCTCCAGCGTCACCGTGTCCAACGACATGGTCTTCAGCAGCGACCCGGTGCGGGGCTTGGGCTGGGCGGCCTTCGCCTTCTTCTGGGCTGCCTGGGAGAGGTTCGGGTCGATCTCGGGCAGGTCGAGCTTCTCGGTGACGAACGGTCCGAAGCGGCCGTTCTTCGCCACGATCTCGTGGCCCGACTCCGGGTCGACACCGAGCACGCGCCCGTCGTCGGCACCGGCCTTGAGCAGCTCACGCGCCTTCTCGACCGTCAGCTCGTCCGGGGCCACGTCGTCGGGCACCGAGGCCCGCGGCGCCTTGCCGTCCTTCCCCGGCTCCGCCCGCAGGTCCTCCAGGTACGGCCCGTACCGACCGACCCGGACCCGGATGCCCTCGCCGATCTCGACCGAGTTGATGACCACGGGGTCGATCTCCCCGAGGTTCTCCACCAGGTCGCGCAGGCCCCACTGCTCGTCGCCGCCGGAGCCGTCCCCGAAGTAGAACCGCGTCAGCCAGGCCAGGCGCTCCCGGTCACCGGACGCGATCTGGTCGAGGTCGGCCTCCATCTCGGCGGTGAAGTCGTAGTCGATGAGCCGGGCGAAATGCTCCTCCAGCAACCGCACGACGGCGAAGGCCAGCCACGTGGGCACCATGGCCTGGCCCTTGGTGCGCACGTAGCCGCGGTCCTGGATCGTCGAGATCGTCGCCGCGTAGGTGGACGGGCGCCCGATCCCGAGCTCCTCGAGCGCCTTGACCAGGGACGCCTCCGTGTAGCGCGCGGGCGGGCTCGTCGAGTGCCCCTCGGCCGCGATCTCCGTCCCTGCCAGGGCGTCGCCCTCGGCCATGCGCGGCAGCCGGCTCTCCTTGGGGCCGGCGGGCGCGGAGCCGCCGCCCTCAGGGGTCTCGACGTCCGTCGACTCCTCGTAGGCGGCGAGGAAACCGCGGAAGGTGATGACCGTGCCCGACGCCGAGAAGACGGCGTCGCGACCGGCCCGGTCACCGGCGCCGTCCCCGAGACGGGCGCCCAGCCTGACGGACGCCGTCGACCCCTTGGCGTCGGCCATCTGCGAGGCGACGGTCCGCTTCCAGATGAGCTCGTAGAGCTTGAACTGGTCCCCCGAGATCTCACCGGCCACCTGCGCCGGGGTGCGGAAGGAGTCGCCCGCGGGACGGATCGCCTCGTGCGCCTCCTGCGCGCCCTTGTTCTTCGAGGCGTACAGCCGCGGCGCACCGGGCACGTACTCGGAGCCGTACAGCTCGGCGGCCTGGCGCCGGGCGGCGTCGGTCGCCTCGGCGGACAGCGCCGGCGAGTCGGTGCGCATGTAGGTGATGTAGCCGTTCTCGTACAGCGCCTGCGCGGTGCGCATCGTCTGCCGCGAGGCCATGCGCAGCTTGCGCGACGCCTCCTGCTGCAGGGTCGAGGTGGTGAACGGCGCGGCGGGCTTGCGCGAGTACGGTTTGGTCTCCAGGGACCGGACCGTGAAGGCCGCCTCGTCGAGCCCGGCGACGACCGCCCCCGCGGCGGCCTCGTCGAGGTGTACGACGCCGGTGCGCACCTTGAGGCGGCCCAGGTCGTCGAAGTCGCGACCCGTCGCGACCCGGTCGCCGTCCAGACCGGTCAGGCGGGCGCGGAAGAGCTGGCCGGCGTCGTCCCCGGACTCGGGGGCGAAGGAGCCGGTGACGTCCCAGTAGTCGGCGGTGACGAACGCCATGCGGTCCCGCTCGCGCTCGACGACCAGCCGCGTGGCCACGGACTGCACCCGGCCCGCGGACAGGCCCTGGCGGACCTTGCGCCACAGGACGGGCGAGACCTCGTAGCCGTAGAGGCGGTCGAGGATCCGGCGGGTCTCCTGGGCGTCGACGAGGTCGTCGTCCAGGTCACGGGTGTTCTCGAGCGCCCGGGTGATGGCCTCGCGGGTGATCTCGTGGAACACCATCCGCTTGACGGGCACCTTGGGCTTGAGCTCCTCGATGAGGTGCCAGGCGATGGCCTCGCCCTCGCGGTCCTCGTCCGTGGCGAGGTACAGCTCGTCGGCGTCCTTCAGCGCGGCCTTCAGCTCCCGCACCTTGGACTTCTTGTCGGCGTGCACGACGTAGTAGGGCTCGAAGCCGTTGTCGACGTCGACGGCGAACTTCTTGTACGGCCCCTTCTTCATCTCCGCCGGCAGCTCGGACGGCTGCGGGAGGTCACGGATGTGGCCGACGCTGGCCTCCACGACGTAGTCGTCGCCGAGGTAGCCCTGGATCTTGCGAGCCTTCGTCGGGGACTCGACGATCACGAGCTTGCGGGCCTGAGGCATCCGTTCCTGCTTTCCGACGGTGATGGCGGGACGCGGCGCCGGGAGCGTCGCGTCCTGTCACGGTACGACACGCTCGACGACGGCGGAACTCTACCGAGGCACGCCCGGCCCGGCGCACGGCGGTCCACAGGGCCACCACCGGGCGGCGGCGCTCAGTCCCGCGGTCGTGCCGTCGCCTGACGCATCAGGAGGAGCAGCGCGAACGTCACCGCGGTGGCGGCGAGGACGCCGAGGACCCCGACCGCGTAGGCGGTGACGTCCTCGCCGATGGGCACGCTGGCGGCGTCGACGAGCCGCACGCCGCCCGCGAGGGCCACCGTGCCGGCGACCAGGGCGCTGAGGAGCAGGAGTCCCGCGACCACGGAGGAACCGGGCGACGACAAGGCGTTCGGCCGGGCCTCGCCCGTGGGCAGTCGGTGCCGGCGCGGGGCGACGTCGAGCGACGAGGACGGCGTCAGGGCGCACACGAGGGCGCCCCAGGCGAGCACGACGAACAGGGCCGCGACGACGTCGGACGGCCGGTGCCACTGCCCGACGAGCGTGGCCACACCCGTCGCGGCCGTGTACGAGGCACCCAGCAGCGCGACGACGGCCCGCCAGGCCCGCGGGGTGGCGAAGAGCAGCGCGACCGAGACGGAGGCCGCCACCGTGGTGTGCCCGCTGGGCAGCGTGTTGCCGCTGTACCAGCCCGGCAGCAGGTCGGGGCGCGTCAGCAGGTAGTGCTTCAGCACCTGGGTGGTGAGGTTGGCCCCGCCGACCAGGGCCGCGACCTGCAGCGCCACGACCCACCGTCGACGGACCACCGCGACCAGCATCGCGGCGCCGATCCCGGCCACCACGAACGCCACCGACACGACGTCGAGCACGGGCTCGGCCACCCGCCACAGGCTGTCCTGCCCGTAGAGCGCGCCGTCGCGGGCGAGGTCGTCGAGCTGCTGACCGGGCAGGGTCGTGACCAGCACCCGGTACGTGAGCCAGACCCCGAGCGCGGCCACGAGCGCGATCACCGCCGCCGCGGCCTGGGCCAGCGGACGGGTCTCGGGCTGCGGAGGTGCGGCGACCTGCGCCACCGGCCGCGATCCCTGTGCGGTCGTCGCGCCCGTCGGCCGGGGCGGCGCGACCGGGACCTCGTGGAAGTCGCCGTTCATGCAGGTCAGGATAACCAGTCCGTGTGGTGTTCCGGTGGACGGCCGGTGCACTCTCCGGACGGCGGCGCGTCCGGTCAGCGGGACAGGTCCGGGGGCAGGCCGTGGGCCCCGGCCGACGCCGGGTCGTGCAGGTGGCAGGCCACGCGGCGCGCCGCTTCCTGCGCGCCCCGGTCCCCGAGCGCCGTGGCGGTCAGACCGGGCCGCACCTCCCGGCACACGTCCATCGCGTGCGCGCACCGGGGCGCGAACGGGCAGCCCGGCGGCAGCCGGTGCATGTCGGGCGGGGCGCCGGGGATCCCCGTCAGCTCCCGGCGCTCGCCCCGCAGGGGCGGGAAGGAGTGCAGCAGGGCTGACGAGTACGGGTGCCGGGGCCGGCGGTAGATCTCCTCGGCACCGGCGTCCTCGACGATGTCGCCCGCGTACATGATCGCGATGCGGTCGGCGATCTCGATGAGCAACGACACGTCGTGGGTGATGAAGACGACGGAGAAGCCGAGACGCTGCCGCAGGTCGGCGATCTCCTCGACGATCTGCCGCTGCATGACGACGTCCAGCGCCGTCGTGGGCTCGTCCATGACGAGGACCTGCGGGTCCAGCGCGAGCGCCATGGCGATCATGACCCGCTGACGCATCCCGCCGGAGAGCTGGTGCGGGAAGTCGCGCAGCCGGTCGGCGTTGATCCCGACCATCTCCAGCAGCGACGCGGCCTGGTCCCAGGCCTCCCGCCGGCGCATGCCCGGACGGTGCGCCAGGATGCCGTCGGCGATCTGCCGGCCGACGCGGTAGACGGGGTTCAGCGAGTTCATCGCCCCCTGGAACACGATCGCGGTGTCCCGCCAGCGCGAGGCGCGCAGCTCGGCGTCGCTCTGGCGCAGCACGTCGGTGCGTCGTCCGTCCCGGTCGGTGAAGTGCACGCTGCCGGAGGTGATGAGCCCGGGGGGCGGCAGCAACCGGGTCGCGGCGTAGGCGAGGGTCGACTTGCCGCAGCCGGACTCGCCGGCCAGGCCCAGGACCTCGCCGCGGTGCAGCGTGAGCGAGACGTCCCGCAGCACGTGGGTGGCGTCGTCGACGTAGCCGTAGTCGACCGAGAGGTTCTCGATCTCGAGCACCGGCTCGCCGACCGCCCCCGTCGGGGCGGGCACGTCGAGGGTCGAGGCGGTCATGAGCGCTCCTTGCGGGTCGGGCCGGCGGCGGCGCCGGCACGGGGTCGTGCCCCCGGTGGCGTGCGCAGGACCGGCGTGAAGCCGATCCGCGGACGGATGCGCCGGCGCCGCAGGACGCGGGCGTTCATCCCGGTGCTGCGCAGGCGCGGGTTGACGAACTCGTCGATGCCGAAGTTGACCAGCGTCAGCGCCATGCCGAGCAGGGCGATGCAGAGGCCCGCCGGGACGAACCACCACCAGGCGCCGCGCTGCAGCGCGAGGTTGTTCTGCGCCCAGAACAGGATGGTTCCCCAGTTCCAGTCGGAGACGGGCGTGATGCCGATGAACGCCAACGTCACCTGGGACATGACGGCGAACGTCACGGTGCCCACGAACCCGGCGGCGATGATCGCGGTGAGGTTGGGCAGCACCTCGGCGAGCACGAGGCGCCAGGTGCGCTCGCCGTTGGCCCGCGCCGCCTCGACGAAGTCGCGCTTGCGCAGCGACAGCGTCTGGGCGCGCATCACCCGGGCGCCCCACGCCCAGCCGGTGGCCCCGATGACGAGCGCGACGGTGACGCCGCCGGCGGTGGGGAGCTGGCCGGCGATGATGATGATCAGCGGCAGCTGCGGGATGACGAGGAACACGTTCGACAGCGCCGAGAGCGTCTCGTCCCCGGCGCCGCCGACGAACCCTGCCGTCACGCCGACGACGACGCCGAGCACGGTGGCCGACACCCCGGCGATGAGCCCGACCACGAGGACCCCGCGGGTACCGACGACGATCTGGGACAGGATGTCCCGCCCCGTGTGGTCGGTGCCGAGCCAGTGCGTCCACGACGGCGGCTGCAGCAGGTCCACCGAGACCTGGTTGGGGTCGTAGGGGGCGATCCACGGCCCGACCACGGCCAGGACGCCGAAGAAGAGCAGGATGCCGATCCCGGTGAGGGCCTTGCCGTTGCGCAGGAACAGGAACCGTTTCGGTCGGCGCGGGTCGCGCGTCCGGTGTTCGACGGCGGGTTCGACGACGGTCTCGGACTCGACCAGCGACGTGTCCTGGGCCATGGGTCACCCCTCCTGACGGGCGCGCGGGTCGAGCGCGGCGTAGACGAAGTCGGCGATGATGTTCGCGCCGAGCACGGCGAGCGTGATGACGAGGAAGCAGCCCTGCATCAGCGGGTAGTCCTGGGTGTTGACCGCCTGGAACAGCGTGTAGCCGATGCCCTGGTAGGAGAAGACCATCTCCATGATCAGGGTGCCGCCGACGACGAACCCGAGGGACAGGGCGAAGTTGGAGACCTGCGGCAGGATCGCGTTGCGCGCGGCGTAGCCGACCATCACGGTGCGTTCCGGCAGGCCCTTGGCGTGCGCGACGGTGACGTAGTCCTCCGAGGAGACCGTGACGACCATGTTGCGCATCCCGAGGATCCAGCCGGCGATCGAGGACAGCACCACCGTCAGCGCGGGCAGGAAGCCGTAGTAGATCACCGAGCCCACGAACTCCCACGACCACGCGGGCACCATGCCGCGGTCGTAGCTGCCCGAGGAGGGGAACCAGCCGAGCGTCACCGAGAACACGGTGATCGCGATGAGGCCGAGCCAGAAGTACGGCACCGCGGAGAAGAAGGTCGTGATCGGCAGCAGGGCGTCCGCCCAGGTGCCCCGGCGCCACCCGATCGCGACGCCGATCGACGTCCCGAGGACGAAGGCGATGATCGTGGCGATCCCCACCAGCCCGATCGTCCACGGCAGCGCCTGCTGGACGATCTCGGCGACCGGCGTCGGGAAGAACGTGAACGACAGCCCGAGGTCGCCGCGCAGCAGCAGACCCCAGTAGTCGACGTACTGCTGCCAGATCGAGGAGCTGGTGTCGAGGCCGAACAGGACCCGGATGGACTCCTCCGCGTTGGAGTCGATCCGTCCCTGCATGCGCCCCATGAGGGCCGTCACCGGGTCGCCCGGCATCAGACGCGGGATGAGGAAGTTGATGGTCACCGCGGCCCACGCGGTGATCAGGTAGAAGATCGTGCGGCGGACGGCGAACCTCACGGGGTCCCTCCTTCGTCGGTGCGCCGCCCGTAGGCGTCGAGGACGTCGCCGAGGCGCGGGCGGTCGGCACGGTCCGCGTACCCCCAGCAGGCGACCGCGCGTCCCGCGGCGACCTCGATCAGCGCCGGCGTCTCGGTGCGGCACACGTCGGTGGCGAAGGGGCAGCGGGGGTGGAACCGGCACCCGGCGGGCGGGTCGACGAGGCTGGGGGCCTCGCCGCGAGCCCCGTGGGCCCGGGTCGCGAGGTCGTCCGGGTCCGGCGCCGAGCCGATGAGCAGCTGGGTGTACGGGTGCCGCGGGTCCTGGGTGACCGACTCGCTGTCACCGGTCTCCACGACCCGCCCGGCGTACATCACGGCCGTCCGGTCGGCGAAGTAGCGGGCCGAGGCGATGTCGTGCGTGATGTAGAGGATCGCGATGTCGAGACGGTCGCGCAGGTCCTGCAGGAGGTTGAGGATGCCGAGCCGGATCGAGACGTCGAGCATCGAGATCGGCTCGTCGGCCAGCAGCACCTCGGGGTCGGCGGCCAGGGCCCGGGCGATCGCGACGCGCTGCCGCTGACCCCCGGAGAGCTCGTGCGGGAACTTGTCGATGTACCGCTCGGTGGGGCTGAGCCGGACCCGCTCGAGCAACCGCTCGATCGCGGTCTCCAGCTCGGCGCCGCGCAGCCTGCCCTGGTGGATGCGCACGCTGCGCGAGAGCGTGTACCGCACCGTGTGGACCGGGTTCAGCGAGCCGAACGGGTCCTGGAAGATCATCTGGACGCGCCCGACGTAGGCCCGGAATCCTCGGCGACGACGCACGGTCGCGTCCCGGCCGTGCAGCTCGAGGCTCCCGGCGGTGCGCGGCATCAGCTGGGCGAGCAGGCGGGCGATGGTCGACTTGCCGGACCCGGACTCGCCGACCAGGGCGACGACCTCGCCGCGGTGCAGCGTGAGGTCGACGTCGTCCACGGCGTGGACGACGGCGCCGCGGCGGCCGCGGACCGGGAAGTGCTTGGTCAGGCCGACGGCGCGCAGGACCGGGACGTCGCGCTCCGTGGCGGCCGGGGACGGGTCGGTTGCTGAGGTACTCATGCGGTCACCTGGGTGGGAAGGGACGGCGGGACGGGACCGCGACGTCCTGGTCAGTCCGTCGCGGGCTCGAGCTCGAGCAGGATCTGCAGCGCCTGCGAACCGGTCGGCTGCGGCTGGTTGTACGGGTCCTCCTCCGAGGGCCAGCCGACGTAGTTGACGGTCGAGTACTGCGCCGTGGCCGGACGTGCCCACAGGGCGATGGCGGGGACGTCCTCGACGAAGTGCTGCTGGATCGTCGCCAGCGCCTCGGAGCGCTCGGCGTCGTCGGTCGTCGCGGCGTAGGTCGCGAGCGCCTCGGTGACGTCCTCGTTCCGGTAGCGGCCGAAGTTCCACGACGCCGGCTCACCGAGCGGCTCGTACTGGGCACCGTCCATCATGTTGGAGTACAGGTCCCAGGGGGTGGCGCCGCCGTCGGTCCAGTGCAGCGTGGCGTCGAAGTTGCCGGGCGGGACGATGTCGGCGAACCAGCCGTCCGCGTTCGCGGGCTGGACGGTGGCCTCGGCGCCGAGCTCGGCCGCGGCGTTCTTGATGAGGTCGAGCGCGGTGAGGTAGTCGTTCCAGCCGGCCGGGTTGGTCAGCTCGAAGGTGACGGGCTCGCCGTCGGGGTCCACGAGCTGCTCGCCCACCCCGGTGTACCCGGCGTCGGTGAGGACCTGCTTGGCGCCCTCGACGTCCGCGGACAGCTCCTCGCCGGCGAGCTCGTCGCTGATGAACTCCTCACCGGCGGGCAGCGGCAGCCCGGTGACGCTGGTGATGGGCGGGTTGACGCCGGAGGTGGCGACGTCGGTGATCGACTGCCGGTCCAGGGCCATGTTGAGCGCCCGGCGGAAGGCGACGTCGTCGAACGGCTTCTCCTCGTTGTTGACGAAGAGCGCGTCGATGCCCAGCCCGGCCGCCGCGTACTGGTGGTAGTGCTCCGGGTCGGCGGCGATGTAGACGTTCTCGTAGTCCGCGATGAACGTCCAGCCCCACTGCGCCTCACCGGTGGTGAGCGCCGTGGTCAGCGCGTTGTTGTCGTTGTACGAGGAGTAGCGGATCTCCGGCACGGACAGCTCGCCGCCCCAGTAGTCGTCGCGGGCCACGACGGTCGCCGCCTGCGGGGTCCAGGACTCCAGGGTGTACGGGCCGGTGCCCACCGGTTCGGTGTTGGTGTACGTCGTCGGGTCCTCGACGTCCGCCCACAGGTGCTCGGGCACGATGAGCATGTCGGCGAGCTTGGCCGTGTTGACGTACTGCGGGGACCCGAAGGTCACGGTGACGGTGGTCCCGTCGGACTCGACGGACTCGATCGGCAGGGCCGAGGTGTTCAGCCCCTCGTGATCCTGGCGGAGCTGGATCGAGAAGGCCACGTCCTCGGCGTCGAACGCCTCGCCGTCGGACCAGGTGACGCCCTCGCGCGGCGTGACGACGGCCTGGGTGTAGTCGTCGTTCCACTCGATGGACTCCGCGAGCCAGGGCTGCGGCTCCTCGGCGGGCTTGGCGTCGTTGGCCATCATCAGCGGTTCGTAGATGACGAAGGCGTAGCCGAGGGACAGGGCGGCCGAGCCGGTCGCGAAGGGCGACTGGTTCTCGGTCTGGGTCCCGTTCGGCATGCCGACGGTCAGGACCTCGCCGGTGGCCGCGGCGGTCTGGTCGTCGGCCGTGTCGGCGCTGGTGTCGGTGTCGCCACCGCCGCCGCACGCCGTCGCCAGCAGAGCGACGGCGGCGACTCCGGCGAGCGACGCGGAGAGCTTGCGGATTCTCACGGTGTGCCTCCTTGCACGTGTTCTTCGGTGGAGCGTTCCTGGGGGGACGGTCGGTCGGTGGCCCCGTGGACGGGGACGTCCAGGGGCCACCGCAGGTCACGGACGGAGCGGCCGGCCACGAGCCGGTAGGTGCCCGACGGCGTGGTCCAGCCCGCGTGGGCGTCCCACGTCTGCAGTGCGCGGCGCGGGACCGTGACGTCGACCTCGGCGGTCCCGCCCGGCGCGACGTCGACGACGGCGAACCCGCCGAGCCAGCGCACGGGCCGGGCCGGGTCACGGACGGCGGTCCCGGCGGGCGGCTCGACGTACACCTGGACGACCTCCCGGCCCGACCGCGGCCCGGTGTTGCGCACGCGGACCCGCACCACGGCACCGGCCGTGGGGTCCACGGGCGGGTCGAGGAGCTCGGCCGCCTCGTACGACCACGTGGTCCAGCCGAGGCCGTGCCCGAAGGGGGCGGCCGGCTCCGGGCGCGAGGCCGCGCCGTCGGTGTCGCGCCGGCGCTCCCAGGCCCGGTAGCCGACGTCGAGCCGCTCGGTGTAGTCGACGACGCCGTCGGCCGGCACGGCGTGCGGCACCGGGACGTCCTCGGCGCGCGCCGGCAGGGTCCAGGGCAGCCGGCCGGACGGCTCGGTGACCCCCGTGAGCACGTCGGCGAGCGCGGCCCCGGCCTCCTGCCCCGGCAGCCAGCCCCACAGCACCGTGGGCACCTCGGCGAGCCAGGGCAGGAGCACGGGGGCGCCCGCGTTGACGACGACGACGGTGCGCGGGTTCACGGCCGCCACGCGGCGGACGAGCTCGTCCTGGTTGCCGGGCAGCCCGAGGTCCGTGCGGTCGAACCCCTCGGACTCGACCTCGTGGGTCGTGCCCACCACGACCACGGCGACGTCGGCGGCGCGGGCGGCCTGCTCGGCGGCGTCGAGCTCCTGCTCGGCGGAGGGTCCGGGGCGCCGGTGCACGAGCTGGGCGCGGACGAACCGGTCGTAGCCGACGGGGTGGACGACCTGCAGCTCGGCGACGAGCTCGGCGGACGACCCCGTGACCCGCGCCGTGGCGGCGACCGGGTGGTTGTGGGCCGAGGCGAGGATGACGTCCTCGGTGGCGACGACGTCACCGGCGGCGATCTCGTGGCCGTCCAGCACGACGCGGTGCACGCCGACCGTGCCGACCCCGATCTCGTGGACACCCTGCTCGGCCACGTCGACCCGTGCGCTCAGGCGCACGGTGACGTCCTCGGCGTGCAGGTCGGTCATCCAGCCGTCCCACCGCGTCCGCGTCTCGGCACGGCGCACCGCACCGGTCCGGTCGAGCACCTCGAGACGCATCCCCGGTGCTCCGGTGACGGGGTCCGTGCACCGGTCCAGGTCCAGGGGAGGCGGGTTGCGCAGCGCCCGCGACCCCGCCACGACGTCGAGGTGCGACCCCTCCGGCAGCGCCTCGGCGAGCGCGGGGGCCGGGTAGGACAGCCGGTCGGGGACGACGAACGAGGAGCCCCCGCCCTGGAAGAACGGTTCGACGGCGGCGGCCCCGAGCAGCGCCACGCGCAGCGGCGCGCGGTCCTCGACGCCCGGCAGCGGCAGGAGCCCGGCGCGGTCCTGCAGGACGACGGTGGAGCGCCCGGCGAGCTCGCGCAGGAACGTCTCGCGCGCCTCGGGCACGGCGAACGCCGGGGCCGGTCGCGAGGCTCGACCTTCCGGGACCGCGGCGTCGTCGCCGGGCGGCGTGAGGCGGCCGACCCGGTGCGCGAGCCGCAGCAGACGTCGCACCTTGTCGTCGAGGTCGGCCTCGGTGACCGCCCCGGTCTCGAGGGCCGCGCCCAGGCCGTCGCCCCAGGCGCCGTCGGGACCGGGCATCTGCAGGTCGAGCCCGCCGCGGACTGCCGGCGCGACGGAGCGGGTGGCGACCCAGTCGGAGACGACGAGCCCGTCGAACCCCCACTCGTCCTTGAGCACCCCGGTCAGCAGCGGCCGGTGCTCGAGCACCTGTGCGGCGGTGGTGCCGTCGTCGACGCCGCTGTAGGCGCCCATGACGCTCCACGCGCCCGCCACGACGAGCCGTTCGAACGGCGCCAGGTAGACCTCGCGCAGCGTGCGGGGGTCGACCCGGGCGAGGTAGCGGGTGCGGTCCGTCTCGGAGTCGTTCGCGACGTAGTGCTTGACGCACATGCCGACGCCGTCCTCCTGGGCGGCCGTGACGACCGCGACGGCGACCTCGGCCGTCAGGTGCGGGTCCTCGCTGTAGCACTCGAAGTGCCGGCCGGCGACGGGGGTGCGCTGGAGGTTCACCTGGGGTGCCAGGACCAGGTGCACCCCGTGGCGGCGGGCCTCGGCGGCGAACAGGCGGCCCACCCCGCGGGCCGCCGCGACGTCCCAGGTGGCGGCGAGCGCGGAGGGGGCCGGCAGCATCGCGGAGCTGGACGAGCCGTCGGGCCGGCGCACACCGACCGGGCCGTCCGACATGACGACGGGCGCGAGCCCGATGCGCTCGATCCCGCGGGTCGACCACATGCCCGCACCGACGACGAGGGAGACCTTCTCCTCGGCGGTCAGGCGGGTGAGGAGCCCGTCCAGGACGGTCTCCTCGGTGGGTGTCCCGACGGTCGTCGGGAGGGCGGTCGGCGATGACACGCGATGTCTCCTGTTCCGGCGCGGCTGTGCGTCGCGTCACAGTGAACCATACTTACTTACTTGTTAGTAAGTGGATTGGATCACAGTATGGTGACGTCATGAGCCAGGCCACACCTCCCCGGTCCCGCCGCGTCCCCCGTGCCGAGCGGCGCGAGGAGATCCTGGCGGCCGCCGCCCGCGTGTTCGGCTCCAAGGGGTACCGCGCCGGCTCGCTCGCCGAGGTCGCGGAGCAGGTCGGCATCACGCACGCCGGGGTGCTGCACCACTTCGGGAGCAAGGACCGGCTGCTGTGGGAGGTGCTCGAGTACCGCGACCGCGTCGACGTCGAGCACCTGGAGGGCCAGCACATCCCCGGCGGGCTCGAGCTGTTCCGGCACCTGGTCACCACGGCCCGCCGCAACGCCGACCGCCGCGGCATCGTGCAGGCCTACACGGTCCTGACCGGCGAGGCCGTCACCGACGGGCACCCGGCCGCGGACCGGGCACGGACCCGCTTCGGGGTGCTGCGCGAGGACATCGCGTCGGCGCTGCGCACCGTCGCGGACGAGCGCGGCATCGACCTCGCGGAGCAGGACGCCGTCCGGGCGGCCAGCGCCGTCATCGGGGTGATGGACGGACTGCAGACCCAGTGGCTGCTCGACCCGGAGGTCGTCGACCTGGCTGAGTCGACCGCGTTCGCGATCGAGGCGATCCTCCGGGCCGTGCTGCCCGGGGTCGAACCGCTGCCGGACTCCCCCGGGACGCCCGGGGCACCGTGACGGACGCGCGCGTCAGGCCGGGCGTGGCGCGTACATGATCACCGCGACGCCGACCAGGCAGACGAGGGCGCCGATCACGTCCCAGCGGTCCGGGCGGAACCCGTCGACCGCCATCCCCCAGACCAACGACCCGGCGACGAACACCCCGCCGTAGGCGGCCAGGATGCGGCCGAAGTGGGCGTCCGGCTGCAGCGTCGCGAAGAACCCGTACAGGCCGAGCGCGATCACCCCCGCACCGATCCAGAGCCAGCCCCGATGCTCGCGGACGCCCTGCCACACCAACCAGGCGCCGCCGATCTCGAACAGGGCGGCGGCCACGAACAGGACGACGGATCTCAGCACGGTCATGATCCAGTCTCCCGCCGTCGGCGGCCGAGGGCGCGAGCTCTCAGCGGCCGAAGACCTGGGTCCACCACGGGCCGCCCTGGCCGGGTTCCTTCCCGAGGCCGTGACGCGTGTGCGAGCACTCGAGGATGTTCGCCCGGTGGCCGGGGCTGTCCATCCAGGCCTGCACGACCGCCGCCGCGTCCGGCTGACCGACGGCGATGTTCTCGGCCGCCAGCCCGCTCACGCCCGCGGCGTCCGCCCGGTCCCAGGGGGTCAGACCGTCGGGGTCGGTGTGGTCGAAGTAGTCGCGCACGCGCATGTCCTGCGAGTGCGCCGTCGCGAGCGCGTCGAGCTCGGGGTCCTGCCGGAGCGGTCCGCACCCGGCGTCCGCCCGCTCCGCGTTGACGAGCTCGAGCACCGCGGCGGCCGCGGCGCCTGCCGGGCCCTCACCGTCCGCGTGACCGGAGCCCTCGCCCCCCGGCTTCTCCGAGGCCGCCCGGGGGTCGGGTGTCGGCGACGGGGCGGGCTGCACCCGCACCGCGGGGGCGACCTCTTCCGTCGAGCGTTCGCCGTCCACGACGATCGCCGGCCCGAGGTTCGCGGCGACGTCCGGGGACGGCCCCGGATCCCCCGGCCCTGCGGCGTCCGTCACGCCGGGGGGACCCACGGGGCGGACGAACGACGGCCCGGCCGGCGCCGCCGCGGTCGATCCCGCGGGATCCGCTCGTTCCGGACCCGACCGGAGCGCGTCAGGGGCGACCCCGGCCAGGACGGCCAGCAGGCCCAGGCCGATGACGAACGGGACACCGAGCCGAACGGGCGAACGCCACGAGGGCACGGCATGTCGAGGGCTCATCACCGCCGCACGCTACCGGTCGCCAGGGCCGATGCCCAGGGTCGATGCAGCTCAGCGCTGCGCGAGATGCCGCTCGTAGGCCGGGGTGCGCCGGACGGCCTGGCGGTGGGCCTCGTGCGCGGCCGCACGCACGGCCTCGACGTCGAACCGCTTCTCGGCGTCGCGACGCCAGCCGACGTACTGGGTCCAGGCGAGAGGCTCGCCCTCGAGGGCCACGGGCGTCACCCCCGGCTGGTCGAGCAGCAGCGGCTGCACCAGCGCGACGGCGTGGTTGTCCCGCACCTGCTCGATGGCCGAGGCGCGCTCGGTCTCGCTGACCTCACGCGGGGTGAAGCCGGACCGGACGCACGCCGCCACGAAGCACCGCTCGAAGCACCCCTCCCCCGGTGCCGAGAGCCAGTACTCCTCCGCCAGCTCGCCGAGCGGGACGACCTCGTCGTCGGCCAGCCGGTGCGCGTCGGAGAGCAGCACGAACACCGGGTCGGTGAACAGCCGGGTCCACACCACGTCGCCGTCGGTGGGCAGCACCTCGTTCTCGCAGGCGCCGACGAGCGCCAGGTCGAGGTCACCGGCCGCGAGCCGCCGGGTCGCCTCCTGCGCCGACCACGCCGTGAACGATGTCAGCGCGATGCCGGTCAGGTCGGCGCGCAACCGGTTGAGGAAGATCCCGCCCAGCACCGTGGCGACGGTCCCCACCCGGAGCGCGGTCACGACGTCGGTCCGGCCGCTGACGTGGCGGCGCACGTCCTCGCCGAACGCGTCCATGGCCGGCAGGAGCACGCGGGCGTGCCGGAGGACGAGATCGCCCAGCGGGGTGGGCCGGGCACCGCGGCGGTCCCGGACGAACACGGAGCCGCCGAGGGCGTCGTCGATCCGGTTGAGCTGCGCGGTCAGGGCAGGTTGCGCCATCCCCAGCGCGGCGGCCGCGCGGGTCACGCTGCCGTGCTCCGCGACGACGGTCACGAGCCGGAGGTGGCGGAGGTCGATCTCCATACCGGGATGGTATCCCGGGCATCCTGTCGGGGGGATGGATCTGCGGAGTGTGCCTGGTCACCAGGCGGACGCAGCCGCGGGCGACATAGGCTCCTGGGGCAATGGTGCCGCACGACGGCGGGAGGAGTCATCATGGCGGAGCGCGTGACGTTCGCGAGCAGCACCGGACCGATGCTGGCCGGCATCATCGACGAGCCGGAGGGGGAGGTGCGCGGCTGGGGCGTGTTCGTCCACGGCTTCACGCTCGGCAAGGACTCCCCGGCGGCAGCGCGCATCTCCAAGCAGCTCGCGGCCGAGGGCATCGGCATGCTGCGGTTCGACAACCTCGGTCTCGGCGACTCCGAGGGTGACTGGGGCGACGGCTCCTTCACGATCAAGGTCGCCGACGTCGTGCGCGCCGCCGAGTTCATGGCCGACCGGGGCACCCCGGTCGAGCTGCTCGTGGGCCACTCCTGGGGTGGCGCCGCCGCGATCGCCGCCGCGCCCGAGATCCCCGGCGTCCGGGCGGTGGCCTCCGTGTGCGCACCCTTCGACCCCAGCCACGCCGAGAACCACTACGACGACCTGGTCGACCAGGTGCTGGAGGAGGGCAACGCCGTCTGGCAGGTCGGCGGCAAGCGGCTCAACCTCAAGCGCGGCATGGTCGAGGACGTCCGGGACGCCGACCTGGAGCACCGCATCTCCGAGCTCGACACCCCGCTGATGATCATGCACTCGCCCACCGACCAGGTCGTGGGCATCGAGAACGCGAGCAAGATCTTCGCCGCGGCCCGCCACCCGCGCAGCTTCGTCTCCCTCGAGGGGTCCGACCACCTGCTCACGCGACCCGGTCAGGCGCAGCGCGCCGCCCGGATCATCAGCGCCTGGGCGAACCAGTACCTCCGCGAGGACTGACCACCGGACCGGTGCGGGGCGGGCCGGACGGTGCCACAGTTGTCCTTCGTGCAGTCACGCATCCTGCGGCTCCTGGCCGACCGCCGCCGTTCCCCCGAGGTCTCCCCGGCGAGCCTGCGCCGACGGCCCGCGCGAGTGGTCGCCGCCGGCTTCCTCGGCGCCATCGCCGCCGGCACCCTCCTGCTGAGCCTGCCCGTCGCCGCGACGGGGCGGACCGCCTCGGTCGTCGAGGCGTTCTTCACCGCGACCTCGGCCGCCTGCGTGACGGGGCTCGTCGTCGTCGACACCGAGACCTTCTGGTCGCCGTTCGGGCAGGCCGTCATCCTCGTCCTCATCCAGATCGGCGGCTTCGGCGTGATGACGGTGGCCAGCCTGCTCGGGCTGCTGCTGTCCCGGCGCATGGGGCTGCGCACCCGGCTCGTGGCCGCGGAGTCGACCCACACCATCGGGCTCGGCGAGGTCCGCCGCGTGATGATCGGCGCGCTGCAGTTCACCGTGATCGCCGAGGTGCTCGTGGCGACGGTCATCACGCTCCGGCTGCGCATCGGCTACGGCGAGTCCGTCGCCCACGCCACCTGGTCCGGCCTGTTCCACTCCGTGTCGGCCTTCAACAACGCCGGGTTCTCGCTGTACGGCGACTCGCTGATGCGGTTCGTCACGGACCCCTGGGTCTGCCTGCCGATCAGCGCGGCGGTGATCATCGGCGGCATCGGGTTCCCGGTGCTCGTCGAGCTCACCCGGCGCACCACCTCCGGCGACCGCCCCGTGCTGCTGCTGCGCCGCCCCGGGCGCTGGAGCGTGCACACCCGCCTGACGCTCCTCATGACCGCCGTGCTGCTGGCCGTCGCCACCCTGTTCTTCCTGGCCGTCGAGTGGGCCAACCCGCGCACGTTCGGCCCGCTGGACGTCCCCGGCAAGATGCTGGCCGCCTTCACCCAGGCCGTCATGCCGCGCACGGCGGGGTTCAACAGCATCGACACCGAAGGCCTGAACCACGGGTCGTGGTTCTTCACCGACATCCTGATGTTCATCGGGGGCGGCAGCGGCGGCACCGCCGGCGGGGTGAAGGTCGGCACGCTGGCGGTGCTGGCCGTCGTCCTGTGGGCCGAGCTGCGCGGCGACCCCGACGTGACCGCCTTCGACCGGCGGCTCGCCCCCTTCACCCAGCGCCAGGCCGGGACCGTCGCGCTCGTCGCGATGGCCGCCGTCGTCGTCACGACCCTCGCCATCACCGTCACGGTGCCGCCGGAGGTGGTCCCGCTGGACCGCGTGCTGTTCGAGGTCGTCTCGGCGCTGAGCACCACCGGTCTGTCCACCGGCATCACCGGCGACCTGGAGCCGTGGCACCAGTGCCTGCTGGCCCTGCTGATGTTCCTGGGACGCCTCGGCCCCATCACGCTGGGCACCGGGCTCGCGCTGCGCGAGCGCCGACGGCTCTACCGGCGGCCCGAGTCCGCCGTCGTCATCGGCTGACCGGCCGTCGCGGCGGATCAGCCGGCGGGGGCCGGGGCCAGGAACCCGTCGCGCACGAGGTCGCGCACGACGGGCAGCAGCTCGGCGGCGAGGTCGTCCGCCGGCACCTCGAGCAGGGCGCCGAGCGCGCCCAGGATCTGGCCGACGGTCAGCTCGCCGTCGCAGACACCGACGAAGGCCGCCAGGCCGGTGGACGCCTGGACACCGCGGCCCAGCCCGTCGCCCTGGCGCACGATCACCACGTTCGGGTCGCTCGCGCCCGGGGTGAGGTACCGCTCCTCGGTGACGTCGCCGGCCACGACGAGCCGCTCGGCGGCCAGCTCGGCGTCCGAGCGCACCGCCAGCCAGTCGTGCGCGGCCAACGACGCCGCGACGTGCCCGCCCAGCGGCTGCCGCAGCGCACCGTGGTGCTCCTCCAGGCGCCGCAACGTCGGGCGGTCGTCGGCGGCGGGCCGTCGGAGCGTGACGAGGCCGAAGCCGACGCCCTCGACGTCCCGGGAGGCGAAGTCGTCCAGCCAGGCACCGTAGGCCGCGGCCCAGGCCTCGGGCTCCCGGTCCGGCGTCGTGCCGCCGTCGCGGATCCAGGTCTCGGCGTACTCGGCGGGGTCGAGCAGCTCCCGCTCGATCACCCAGCCGTCCAGACCGGACGCGTCGAGCCAGGCCCCGACCCGGTCGGTCCAGGGCTCGCCGCGACGGCGCTCCCAGTTGACGAGCATCTGGGCCACACCGCCCGGGGACAGCACCTCGCCGACGCCGGTGATCAGGTCGCGCACGAGGTCGTCGCCGGCCCGACCGCCGTCGCGGTACTCGAAGGCGCCCAACGTCTCGGAGACGACGGCACCTGCCGCGCCCGCGTGCGGGGTGATGACGAACGGCGGGTTGGACACCACCAGGTCGAAGCGGTCGTCCCGCACCGGGTCCAGCATCGAGCCGGCCCGCAGGTCGAGGTCGGCCCCGGGGGCGTTCAGCGCCGCGTTGAAACGCGTGAAACCCAGAGCGCGCTGCGAGACGTCGGTGGCCACCACCGCCTCGGCGTGCCGGGCCGCGTGCAGCGCCTGGATGCCGCACCCCGTCCCGAGGTCGAGCACGCGCGAGACCGGGGTACGGACCGTCACCTGGGCGAGCGTCGTCGACGCCCCGCCCGCACCGAGCACGTGGTCGGCGGCCAGCCGACGTCCGGTCGCGAGCTCGCCGAGGTCGCTGGCCAGCCACCACTGCACAGGACCGCCCGCGTCCGTGGCGGCGTAGGGACGCAGATCGCAGAGGGCCCGCACCGCGTCCGCGGCACCCGACCCCGCGGCCTCGACCAGACCCAGGGCCTGGGCGCCGGAGGTGCCGACGCCGGGCAGGGCCGCGTCGATCGCACCCCGCGTGACCTCCCGGCCGAGCAGGAACAGCCGGGCCAGCGCCGCCCGCGGGTCTGCCGCGTGCCGGGCGAGCACACGGTCCGCGGGGACGGTCTGCTCGCGGTGCAGCGCCGCGGCGGCCAGCGGGCCGAGCAGGTCCTCGACCCCGTCGACGGTGTAGTCCACCCGCTCCAGCGCCGACCGCAGCGCGGCCGGGTCGCCGGACGCCGACGGAACCGTCACCCGCGGCACCCGCCGTCGAGGTACTGGGTCACCTGGTCGTGGGCGACGGCCGCTCGGGCGGTGTCGGCCTCCGAGAAGGTCAGCGTCATCACGGAGGCGACCTCGTCGGCGTCGTCGGTGTCGACGTCGGCGAGCGCGTCGACGGCGCTGTCCAGGTAGCTGGTCATCCCCGGCCAGCCCTCGACGTCGGGCGCCTCGACCGACGAGATCGCCCGGTAGGCCTCCCGGAAGCCGGACACCAGCGCCCGGGGGTGCTGCTCGTCGATGCCGGCCAGGGCGCGGTTGGTGTCCGCCCAGACCTGCTGCAGCTCCAGGCACTCCTCGTCCACCGACGGGGAGGGCGCGGGGGACTCGTCGTCGCCGTCGTCGTCGCCGTTGCTCATCACGAGGTCGGAACCGATCGAGATGGCGGGCATGGGCTCGGCCGACGCCGACCCGTCCGACTCCTCGCCGCCGCTGCAGGCACCGGCGGCCAGCACGGTCGCGAGCGTCGCCGCGGCGGTGGCGGCGGCTCGGCGGGAACGTCGACGGATGGTCAGCATCGACCCATGGTGACCCACGCCCGGGGCCGTGCGGAAATCGGGCGCGCCGCGCGTGGGCGCCGCGCGCGCGACCTTCCGGGCGTTCCCGGCAATCCGGGCCGGACCCGGCGGACGACGATCAGACGGTGGCTTTGCCCGTCCGGGACCTCACCCGTCCGTCGCCCCGCAGTCGGAGGCGAGATGCTTCGTGACCCGCTCCGACGCCGCCGCCATGGCGGCCGTGTCCAGCTCGGCCATCGCGCCCGCGACGGCCGCCTCGACCTCGGAGGCCTCCGCCTCCTCCGCGGCGTCCGCCACGACGGTCACGTAGGTGGCGACGGTGGACCAGTCGGCGGCCACCTCGGCGGGAGGCGTCAGGCCCGTGAGAGCGTTGCGTGCCGCGACGAAGCCGGTGCGCAGCGACTTCGGCGACTCGAGGTCCATCTGCACCTGGGCGGCGGCGGCACGCGACCACGCGACCTGGGCCGCCGCGCAGGTCTCGGGCGCGGTGGTCAGCAAGGTGGCGTTCGCCTCGGATCCTCCGCCCGGCCCGCTGACGGCGTCGAACCCGGCACCCGCGCCCACGCCGGCGATCAGCGCGGCGGCGGTGACGACGAGCAGGGAGCTGCGTCGGGCGAACCGGCCGCCGGGACGGCTCCTGGCCAGCACGACCCCGCGTCGGCTCATCCCGGCGGCACGATGGGCCACCTTGTCCGCGGCGTCCCGACCGGCGTCGGCGGCCCGCTGCCGGCGGCCCCCGGACCCCTGAGCGGCCGCGTCGTCGCGCTTGCCGCGACCCCCGGCCCCGCCACGCTTCCCGCGCCGCGTGCCCTTCTCCCCTCCCGGGGAGGACGACTGCGGCCCCGCTGCGGAACGGCCACCCAGCACGTCGTCGAGGGCCGGCACGTCGGTGCCGACGGTCGCAGAGGCCCAGGGCGGGGCCACCGGGACCTCCGGGCCGCCGTGCTGCCCCGCGTCGTCCCCGTCCGGATCGGGGACGTCGTGGTGCACGTCGGTCGGCCTCATGTCGGCGAACAGTACCGGGTGACCCCCGGGCACCGAGATCGAGTTGCCCGATCCTTGCCTTGGTGACCTTGACCTGGGACCTGGTTGACCGCCAGATTGTGCGAGTGACATCGACGACGACGGGCATGTGGGTAGCACCCGAGAAGGATCCGCGCGCCACCGGTATCGATCCGGTCGGCGAGAAGGAGACGCTCTGGGAGTACCTCTGCCGCTACCGGATGACCCTCGTGATGAAGTGCGAGGGTCTCGACGCCGACCAGCTGGCGCGGCGCAGCGTCTACCCCTCGTCGCTCTCCCTGCTCGGGCTCGTACGCCACCTGGCCAACGGGGAGCACCACTGGTTCTCCCGCGTGCTCGGCGGCTCGACGGCGGACGCCCCGTTCGAGCGGCCCGGCGTCGAGGACGTCGAGTTCGACGAGGCGGTCGGCACGCCGGAAGCCGTGGCGGAGGCCTGGGAGGCGTGGCACGCCGCGGTCGACGCGGCCGACGAGCTGATGATCCAGGAGGACCTCGACCGGGAGGTGCCGTTCGACGACGGCACCGTGGAGGTGCGCGACGTCGTGATCCACATGGTCGAGGAGTACGCGCGGCACATGGGTCACGCCGACCTGCTGCGCGAGTGCATCGACGGGCGCGTCGGGCTCTGACCTGCGAACACCGTCGTCACAGGCATGCAGCGCATGCCTGTCGTCCTCCCTCCGGGGAGATGCGGCTGCTGCGAGCGTCGTGTCAGGTCGCCGGCGGGTCGGCGGCGAGGATGCGGAGCGCGGCCTGACCGTCGTTCCGGCGTGTCTCGGGAAGGAGACGCCACTCACGGGCGCCGTCGGGGAGGGCTCGTGCCAGTGTCCGGATCCTCGAGCGGTCGGACCCCGCGAACCGTTCGCGCTCGACGAAGGGGTCCTCGATGCAGGCGAGGAGGAGCGCCGCGTCCTGGAGATGTCGTCCCGTGTCCCGGGAGTCGGTGCGGTAGGCGGCGGCCTTGAGGATCGTGGCGCCGATCGCCGACGGGACGCTGATCGTCGTCGACCCCTCGGTGCCGATGGTGAGGCGGGCGTCGACCGTCCGCCTCAGTGCCTGCGTCCCGCCCTCGATCGCCACCATGTCTCGGCCCCGCAACGGCTCCACGACACGAGGTGGAGCATGGTCGGCGATCAGGACGTCGACGACGTCGTCGCCTGCCGTGACGACGTCGACCGTGTCCTCGCTCCGCCGGAATCGGTGAGCCGTCGTGTTGCGCTCGTCGATGGATGTCACCAACCCGTAGCCGATCGACTCGAGGGCACGCGCTGTCTCCGCGACGACGCCAGGGGTGGTCTCGACATGCACGATGATGTCGACGTCGTTCGTCGGGCGCACGATGCCGATCCCCTGATGCACACCGTGGAACTGGGCCATCAGACCGCCGACGAGTGTCCACCGGTCACCCGGCAGGACCGCGGCGAGCTCGGCGACGTTGCACCACGGTGGACCCCACCCACCGGGCGGGCTGGGGATGTCGAGCAGCGGACGATCAGGCACGGTACTCCCCCAACGCTCGCTCCAACGCGTCGCGCCCGGCACTGCGCTCCCGCACGTCGAGGGACTCCGCCAGGTCGACGGCGGCCAGCAGAGGACCCCGGTCGGCGAGCCGGCGGACCACGTCGAGCCTCATGGCCGTGGCCCGCAGCGTGACAAGTCCGTCGTCGTCCCGGGCAAGTCCGTACCGACCGACGAGGCCACCGAGAGCCGACTCCGCGACATAGCCGTCGACGGCATCGGAGGACGCCAGCCCGAGGCGCGACTCGGCCTCTCGCTTGTGCACCACCTCGTGCCGGAGGTGACGCAGGGCGCTGGAGTGCGCGGCGTACCGGAAGACCTGAGCTCTCCCCCGCGATCTCTCGATCAGCTCGTCCACGGAGATCTCGCGAAGACGCTTCGCCAACCGTGACCGCTGGCTCACGCCCAGCCAGTCCGGCTGGTCGCCCTCCAGCAGCGAGATCGCCGCCCATGCCGTGGAGCTCGACCACGCGCGCGTGTGCGAGTCGATGCGCACGGCCAGATGCCTCTCGACGGAGGTCGCATCGACGAGGCCGCGCGCGACCTTCCGCAGCTCGCCGCGCGTCGCCAGGTTCTGGACCTGCCGCACCGAGACGCCGAGCCTCTCAGCGGCCTCCGAGACCGCCATGAACCCGCCCATGACAGAAAGTTTCGCCTTCGCGAATATTTCTGTCAACGCTCGGGCGTCGGCGGCACCGGCGATTCCCGTCGGCCGGCCACGGGGTTCTGCTCGATGGTCGTCGCCGCCTTCGCGGGCGTCGACGCACCGAACGATGCGGTCGGGACGCCGGCACGTGTCACCGTCGGGCAGATGACCTCTGGGCTCCTCCGCCTCTGCGAGGTACCCGAGACGCCGACGCTGCCGGCCGCAGGACCGAAGCCTTGCGACCGGCAGCGTCGGCGCACGAATCGTCAGCGGGACGAGACCGGTGCCGGCTTCTCCTCGACGTCCGAGGTCTCCCCGTCGACGCGGGCTGCCCGCAGCCGCGACAGCACGACCGCACCCATGGCGATGGCGGCCGCCACGCAGGCGATGGCGATGCGCAGCGTGTGGTTCGCGTCCTCACCGGCCGACAGCATGACCACCGCCGGGGCGATGAGCAGCGACACGAGGTTCATCACCTTGATCAGCGGGTTGATCGCCGGTCCGGCGGTGTCCTTGAACGGGTCCCCGACGGTGTCACCGATGACGGTCGCGGCGTGCGCCTCGGACCCCTTGCCGCCGTAGGCACCGTCCTCGACGATCTTCTTCGCGTTGTCCCAGGCACCACCCGAGTTCGCCAGGAAGATCGCCATGAGCACACCGGCGCCGATGGTGCCCGCCAGGAACCCGGCCAGCGGACCGACGCCGAGCCCGAACCCGACCGCGATCGGGGCGAACGCGGCCAGCAGGCCGGGGGTGGCCAGCTCACGCAGGGAGTCCTTCGTGCAGATGTCCACGACGCGGCCGTACTCGGGGCGCTCCTCGTAGGTCATGATGCCCGGGTGCTCGCGGAACTGGCGGCGCACCTCGTACACGATCGCACCGGCCGCCCGCGTCACCGCGTCGATGGCCAGCCCGGAGAACAGGAACACGGTGGCCGCGCCGAGGATGACGCCCACGAGGGTCACTGGGGAGATGATCTCGTAGCTGAGCATCGAGGCCACGAGTCCGTCGGTGGCCACGACCACGCCGCCGAGCGCCGTCTCCACCGCGTCGGCGTACGAGCCGAACAGCGCCGTCGCGGCGAGCACGGCGGTCGCGATGGCGATGCCCTTGGTGATGGCCTTGGTGGTGTTGCCAACGGCGTCCAGGTCGGTCAGCGTCTGCGCACCCTGCTCGTCGACGTCGCCGGACATCTCGGCGATGCCCTGGGCGTTGTCGCTGACGGGCCCGAACGTGTCCATCGCGACGATGACCCCGACCGTGGTGAGCAGACCGCAGCCCGCGAGCGCCACGAGGAACAGCGACAGCCAGATCGACCCGCCCGCCAGCAGGAACACGCCGCAGATCGCGGCGGCGATGATGCCGGCGGTGTACACCGCGGACTCGAAGCCGACGCCGATGCCGGACAGGATCACCGTGGCCGCCCCGGTGCGGGAGGTCGCGGCCACGTGCGCGGTCGGCTTGGAGTCCGTGCCGGTGAAGTACCCGGTGATCCACAGGATGACGCCGGCCAGGACGATGCCCACGAGCACGGCCAGCGAGGCGACCACGCGCGGGTCGGAGGTGACGCCGGCGAGGTCGGCCGTGCCGCCCATGCCCTCGAAGCTGTCCGGCAGGTAGACGAAGGCTGCGACGGCGGCCAGCGCCGCCCCGACCACCGCGGAGATGTAGAAGCCCCGGTTGATGGCGGTGAGCCCGGACTCGTCACCGCGGACGCGGGTGATGAGGACGCCCAGCAGGGCGACGAAGGCACCGATCGCCGTGACCACCAGCGGGAAGACGAGCCCCTGCTCCCCCATCACGGCCTTGCCGAGGATGAGCGCGGCCACCAGGGTCACGGCGTAGGACTCGAAGAGGTCGGCGGCCATGCCGGCGCAGTCGCCGACGTTGTCCCCCACGTTGTCGGCGATGGTCGCGGCGTTGCGCGGGTCGTCCTCCGGGATCCCCTGCTCGACCTTGCCGACCAGGTCCGCGCCGACGTCGGCCGCCTTCGTGAAGATGCCGCCGCCGACACGCATGAACATCGCCAGCAGCGCGGCGCCGAAGCCGAAGCCCTCGAGCACCGCGGGCGCGTCGCCCCGGTAGACGAGGACCACCCCCGCCGCACCGAGCAGGCCGAGCCCGACGACGGACATCCCGACGACGCCACCGGTGCGGAACGCGATCCGGGCGCCGAGCGCACGGCCCCCGGGCAGGGCGGCGGCCGCGGCGACGCGCACGTTGGCGCGCACCGCCAGCCACATGCCCAGGTAGCCGATCGCGGCGGAGAAGCCCGCGCCGACGAGGAACGCGACCGAACGGCCGATGCGCACCCCACCGTCGCCGGGCAGCAGGAACAGCAGCGCGAACACGACGACGGCGAAGATGGCCAGCGTGCGGAACTGCCGGTTCAGGTAGGCCGAGGCACCCTCCTGGACACCACGCGCGATGTCCTGCATGGCGGCGGTCCCCTCGTCGGCCGCGAGGACCTGGCGGCGCAGCGTTCCTGCGCAGACCAGCGCTGCCAGGGCGATCACCGCGATGACTGCGACGATCGTCAGACTGTCGGACCCGAGTGTGAGCATCCGTCCTCCTCGACGTTCTGCCACGCCCCGCCCGGTCGCCGGTGACCGCACGGGAAGCCTGTGAGAGCCCGTCGTCGCCGTTGACGACGGGATGCGCGCGAGTCTACTCATCTGTGATGCCTGTCACGAAATGGTGGGTGACCGGGGCACCGTCCGGCCATAGGATCCGGCCACGACGTCAATGACGACTGATCGGAGCCACACGTGAACTCCCTTGTGCTGATGGTGGTGGGCCTCGCCATGGTCCTCGCCGGGTACTTCCTCTACTCGAAGTTCCTGGCCCGCCACATCTACCGCCTCGACGAGAACTTCCGGACGCCGTCCCACGAGATGCGGGACGGCGTCGACTACGTCCCGACGAACAAGTTCGTCCTGTGGGGCCACCACTTCACCTCCGTGGCCGGCGCGGCACCCATCGTCGGACCCGCGGTCGCGGTGATCTGGGGCTGGCTGCCCGCGTTCCTGTGGGTGACCCTCGGGACCGTGTTCTTCGCCGGGATGCACGACCTCGGCGCCCTGTGGGCCTCGGTCCGCAACAAGGGCCGCTCGATGGGGATGCTGTCCGGCCGCTACATCGGCTCGCGGGGGCGGGCGCTGTTCCTCGTGGTCATCTTCCTGCTGCTGCTCATGGTGATCGCCGCCTTCGCGACGGTCATCAAGAACCTGCTCATCTCCACGCCGACCTCGGTGATCCCGGTCTGGGGCGCCATCGCCGTGGCCGCGATCATCGGCCAGATGATCTACCGCTGGAAGATCAACCTGCCGGTCACCACCCTGATCGGCGTGACCGCCCTGTACGGGCTCATCCTGCTGGGCGACCGCTTCCCCGTCGTGCTGCCCGACTCCGTGCTAGGCATGTCCCCGGCGACGTTCTGGATCGTGGCGCTGTTCCTGTACGCCGGGATCGCCTCGCTGCTGCCCGTGTGGGTGCTGCTGCAGCCGCGCGACTACATCAACGGCGTCCAGCTGTTCATCGGCCTCGGCATCCTGTACCTGTCGGTGCTGCTCGCCAGCCCCGCCGTCGTCGCCCCCGCCGTCAACCAGAACGTGCCCGAGGGCACGCCGAGCATGGTGCCCCTGCTGTTCGTGACGATCGCCTGCGGCGCCATCTCCGGGTTCCACGGCATGGTCGCCTCCGGCACCTCCGCCAAGCAGCTGGACAAGGAGACCGACGCCCGGTTCGTCGGCTACTTCGGCGCCGTCGGCGAGGGCCTGCTGGCGCTCGGTGCGATCATCGCCGCCACCGCCGGGTTCCGGACGCTGGCCGACTGGGAGGCCGTCTACTCGGCGTTCAACGAGGGCGGCGTCTCCGCGTTCATCGACGGCGGCGCGTCGATCGTCAACACCGGCCTGGGCCTCCCCGTGTCGCTGTCGGCGACCATCCTGGCCACGATGGCGGTGCTGTTCGCCGCGACGACCATGGACACCGGCGTGCGGCTGCAGCGCTTCGTGGTCCAGGAGGCCGGCGAGGTCATGGGTGTGACGGTCCGCAAGGGCCTGGCCACGATCGTCGTGCTCGTCGTCGCGGTCGGTCTGACCTTCAGCGCGGGCGGCGACGGCGCGGGCGGCCTGCTCATCTGGCCGCTGTTCGGCACGACCAACCAGCTGCTGGCCTCCCTGACGCTGTCGATCGTGGCCGTGATGCTGCTGCGCCGGAAGCGCAACCCCGTGGTCGTGCTGGTCCCGCTCGTGTTCGTCCTGGCGATGAGCGTGTACGCGCTGATCGTGCAGCTCGGCACGTTCTACGCCGACCAGAACTGGTTCCTGCTCGGGCTCGACGTGGTGATCCTCGTGGCCTCGGCCTGGGTCGCCGTCGAGGCCACGGGTGCGATGATCGCCGCCCGCCGCGGCGAGTTCGACCCGGAGACCGACGAACCGGTGGCCGCCGGGCAGTCCGCCGGGACCACCGCCACCACGCGGGAGTCCTGACGTGGCCGGCACCCTGAGCGCCCTGTCCGCCGGGCTGCGGGAGTTCTACGAGGCGCCCTACCGGCGCACCCTCTCCCGTGCCCGGCGCGACGAGGACGACCTGTTCACGATCGTCGTCCTCGCCGAGGCGCTCGGGGTGCCGAACCCCGCCACGTACTACACCGTCGAGCTGCTGCCGCTGCTGGCCGACCGCGTGCACGAGTGGCACACGCGGCTCGGCATGGACCGTTCCCCGCTGGAGGGAGTCTCGTGCTGCTAGACCTCGCCGCCCGGCGGCAGGTGCTCTTCCTCGGCGGCAAGGGCGGCGTCGGCAAGACCTCCGTCGCCTCCGCCGTCGCCCTGCACCAGGCGCGCCAGGGCCGACGCGTCCTCGTCGTCTCCACCGACCCGGCGCACAACCTCGGCCACCTCTGGATCCGCGAGGTGGGCGACGAGGTCGTGCGGCTCGCCGAAGGGTCCGATGGGCACCTCGACGGCGTGGAGGTCGACCCCGAGCGGACGACGGCGGCGCACCTGTCGGCCGTGCGCACCACCCTCCGGCGGCTGGTGCCCGAGCACCTCGGCGGCGAGGTGGACCGCCACCTCGACCTCGCCCGCGACGCCCCCGGGATGCACGAGGCGGCGGTGCTCGAACGCGTCGCCGACCTCGTGGAACAGGGGACGCAGGAGTACGACCTCGTCGTCTTCGACACCGCGCCGTCGGGGCACACCACCCGGCTGCTGTCGCTGCCGGAGACGATGGGCGCGTGGACCGACGGGCTGCTGCGACGCCGCGAGCGCTCCGAGCGCTTCGGCGCAGCGGCCCAGATGCTGGGCGGGCGCGCCGAGCAGGCCGCCCGGCGGGACGCCGAGATCCGGGCGGTGCTCACCCGTCGCCAGGAACGGTTCGCGCTGCTGCGCGAGGTGCTCACCGACCCCGCCCGGTGCGCGTTCGTCGTCGTGCTCGCGGCCGAGCGGCTGCCCGTGCTGGAGTCGGTCGAGCTGGTCGGCACCCTGGAGGGCATCGGCGTGCCCGTCGGCGGACTGGTGGTGAACAAGCGCTCCCCGGCCGACGCCGGGGACCTGCTGGCCGCCCGCCGGGTCGGCGAGGAGGCGCACCTGGCCACGCTGGGTGAGCACCTGGGACACCTGCCGCGCGACGAGGTGCCGCTGCTGGGCGACGACCTGGTCGGCGCGAGCGCGCTGACCACCCTCGCCGGCCACCTCTGATCCGGCCATCCGCCACCGTGGCAGGATGCGGACCATGCAGGACACCACTCGCACCGTCCCCGACGCCGCCCGCGTACACGCCGAGGACCTCGGCCGGTTCGTCAGCGCGTCCCCGTCCTCGTACCACGCGGCCGCCGAGACGGCCCGCCGCGCGCAGGAGGCCGGGTTCACCCGCCTGACCGAGACCGACGTCTGGGAGGTCACGCCCGGCGGCCGCTACGTCGTCGTCCGGGACGGGTCCGCGATCGCGTTCGTCGTCCCGCCGACGGCGGGCCCGACGACGCCGTTCAGCATCCTCGGCACGCACACCGACTCCCCCGGGTTCAAGCTCAAGCCGAAGCCGACCACGGGTCGCGGCGGCTGGGTGCAGGCCGGTGTCGAGGTGTACGGCGGCCCGCTGCTGAACTCGTGGCTGGACCGCGAGCTCGAGCTGGCAGGACGCGTCGTGACCCGCGACGGCGCCGAGCACCTGGTGCGCACCGGGCCGTTCGCGCGCATCCCGCAGCTCGCGATCCACCTGGACCGCAGCGTCAACGACGGCCTCACCCTGGACAAGCAGCGCCACACCCAGCCCGTGCTGGGGCTGGGCGAGGTCAGCGAGCACGACGTCCTCGGCGAGCTCGCCGCCCGCGTCGCGGGCGGCGCCGTGGACCCGGCCGACGTCCTCGGGTACGACGTGGTCGTCGCCGACACCCAGGAGCCGCGGGCGTTCGGGGCCCGCGGCGACCTGTGGGCTTCCGGTCGCCTGGACAACCTGCTCTCGACGCACTCCGCCCTGACCGCCCTGCTCGCGGCGGAGCCGGACGCCCTCACCGGGGTGGCCGTCGTCGCCGCCTTCGACCACGAGGAGATCGGCTCGGAGTCCCGCTCCGGCGCGGCCGGCCCCTTCCTCGCCGACGTGCTGGACCGCGTGTCCCGGTCGCTCGGTGCGAGCGGCGAGGACCGCCACCGTGCGCTCGCGGCGTCGCTGTGCATCTCCTCCGACGTCGGTCACGCCGTGCACCCCAACTACCCCGAGCGGCACGACCCGGCGAACCAGCCGGTCGCCGGCGGCGGCCCGATCCTGAAGATCAACGCCAACCAGCGCTACACGACCGACGCCCACGGGGCCGCGACCTGGCAGGCCGCGTGCGACGCGGCCGAGGTGCCGACCCAGGAGTTCGTGTCCAACAACACGATCCCGTGCGGCTCGACCATCGGCCCCATCACGGCGACGCGCCTCGGGATCCGGGTCGTCGACGTCGGCGTGCCGATCCTGTCGATGCACTCGGCCCGCGAGCTGACCGCCGTCGTCGACCCCTGGTACCTGATGCGGGCGATGGGCGCGGTGCTGGTGCGCTGACCCGGCCCGGGCGGGTGGCTCAGCGCAGCCCGAGCTTGCTCGTGCAGTGCGGCCACTGCCCCCAGCCAGCGCGCCGCTGGAGGATCTGCGCGCGCTTCGTCTGCTCCTGCGCGCCGTGGTAGTGCGGCAGTCCCGAGCCGCCGACGGCGCGCCAGGTGCTGGACGAGAACTGGTACATCCCGTAGTACCCGTTGCCGGTGTTCAGGCGCACCCGGCCCCCGGACTCGCACTGCGCGAGCTCGCCCCACACGTCGCGCTTCGTGAAGCGTCCCTCGCGCACCCAGCCGGTGCGCCCGCCGGGCAGCTTCACCTTGATCCGGTCCACGTCGCGCTGCGTCGTGCGGGCGCGCTTGACGACGCGCGTCCCGAGGTCGGCATAGGTGATCGTGCGCGACGTCGTGCGGATGTCCTTCGTGACGCGCAAGCGCTTGGTCGTGTAGGTCCGGCCGGTGATGTCGCGCAGCGGGACGGACGTGACCCGCTTCTTGCCGACCCAGCCGACCCGGCCGTCGGGGAGGCGGACCTTGAGCCGCTTCGGGTACCGGTCGAGCACGACGAGCCGGGTGCCGTCGTCGGGGCGCGCGATCGTCCGGCTGCTCGGGCTGCGCTTCACCGTCGTGCGGGCACGGTCGGCCTTGACCCAGCGGTACGTCGTCGTGGTGGCGGTCGGCACGGGGCCGACGGCGGCGGGCGCCGCGGTGGCGGTGGACGGCGCCGCGGCGGCCGAGGCGGCCGTCGCCGGGAGGCCGGCGACGGGGACGAGGGCGACTGCGGTCGCCGCGGCCACGGTCGCGCCGAGCCGCCGAAGGGGTGTGGTCATGGCGACCAGGAAACGATGATCACGATCTGATAACAGCCCCGCGCCGTGTTCCTTCACACAACCCTCGCCGCCACCACGCACCCGTGCTCGGGCGAACCGGACGCCTCCGCACAGACCGACCAGGCCGCGGGTGCCACACTGTCGGCGTGCCGTCCCGCGACCCTGCCGCCGTCCCCGGGGACAACCATCCCCTCGTGGACGTGCTGACCGCGCACGGCGCCCGGGCCGACCGCCTGACGCACCTGCGCACCCTCCCGGCGCGCACCGGGGAGCACGCCGACTGGCCCGCGTGGGCCGACCCCGACCTCGTCGCCGGGTGCCGCGCGCTCGGGGTCGAACGGCCCTGGACCCATCAGGTCACCGCGGCCGAGGCCACCTGGCGCGGCGAGCACGTGGCGCTGGCCACCTCGACCGGCTCGGGCAAGTCCCTGGCGTTCTGGCTGCCCGCCCTGACCGCCGTCCGCGACGCCCGGCGGGCCGCGACGCCCGACGCCGGACGGATCGAGGCACGGCACCGGGGCGCCACCGCGCTGTACCTGTCGCCCACCAAGGCCCTCGCCGCGGACCAGCTCTCCGGTCTGACGGGGCTGCTCGACGCCGCCGGCATCCGCGACGTGCGCACCGCCACCTGCGACGGCGACACCTCGACCGAGGAGCGGCGCTGGGTCGTCGACCACGCCGACGTCGTCCTGACCAATCCCGACTTCCTGCACTTCGCGCTGCTGCCCCAGCACCGCCGGTGGACGCGGCTGCTGCGGGGACTGCGGTACGTCGTCGTCGACGAGGGGCACACCTACCGCGGCGTCTTCGGCGCGCACGTCGCGCTCGTGCTGCGACGCCTGGCCCGGCTGGTCGAGCACCTCGGGGGCGCGGCCCCGACCGTCGTCGTCGCCAGCGCGACGACCGCGGACCCGGCGGTCAGCGCCGCACGGCTGATCGGCGTCGACCCGGACCAGGTCACGGCCGTCACCCGCGACTCCTCCCCCTCGGGCAGACGCACCGTGGCGCTCTGGCGGCCGCCCGAGATCACCGGACCCGCCGTGGAGCGGGTCGGCGCCGACGGCCTCGACCCGGCGGCGGACCCGTGGACGCTGCCGGACCCCCTGGACCGGGAGGCGCACGAGGCCGACGCCGTCCTGACCCCGTCCGGCGAGGCCGAGCACCCGCGCCGGTCCGCCACCGCCGAGGTGGCGGACCTCCTGGCCGACCTCGCCGCGCACGGGGCCCGGACGCTGGCGTTCACGCGGTCACGGCGCGGCGCCGAGTCCGTGGCGCAGCAGACCCGCGACCACCTGCGCCCGGTCTCCACCGAGCTGGCCGGCCGGATCGCCGCCTACCGTGGCGGCTACCTGCCCGAGGAGCGCCGCGAGCTGGAGCAGGCCCTGCGCTCGGGAGCGCTGCTCGGCCTGGCGACCACCAACGCCCTCGAGCTCGGGGTGGACATCTCGGGTCTCGACGCCGTGCTCGTCGCCGGCTGGCCCGGGACCCGGATGTCGCTGTGGCAGCAGGCCGGACGCGCCGGACGGGCCGGCGCCGACGGGCTGGTGGCCTTCGTCGCGCGCGAGGACCCGCTGGACACCTACCTCGTCACGCACCCCGAGGCCGTGTTCGACGCGCCCCTGGAAGCCTGCGTGTTCGACCCCGCCAACCCGTACGTGCTCGCTCCCCAGCTCTGCGCGGCGGCGCAGGAGCTGCCGCTGCGCAGCGAGGGCCTGGCCCGGTTCGGCGACCCGGCCCGGGTCCGCGAGATCCTCGACGTGCTCGTGGCCCGCGGGGCGCTGCGGCGCCGCCCCTCCGGCTGGTACTGGACGCACGCCCAGCCCGCCGCGGACCTGGCCGACCTGCGCGGCAGCGGCGGGCGTCCGGTGCGGGTGGTCGAGGCCTCGACGGGTCGGCTCCTCGGGACGGTCGACGCCGCGTCCGCCGACGGTCAGGTGCACGACGGAGCCGTCTACGTGCACCAGGGCGTGACGTTCGTCGTCGACCACCTGGACCTCGCCGAGCACGTGGCGCTCGTCGCGCGCCGGGACGTCGACCACGCCACCTGGTCGCGCGAGCTGATGGAGATCAGCCTGGCCGAGCCCGGCGACGCCGAGCACCCCGCACCCGAGGGCGCACCACCCGCCCGCGGTCGCGAGTGGGGACCCGTGACCTGGGGTCTCGGCCCCGTGGAGGTCACCAGCCAGGTCGTCAGCTTCCAGCGCCGGCGCATCCCGGACATGCAGGTCCTGGACACCGAGGCCCTGGACCTGCCGGCCCGCACGCTGGGCACGACGGCCGTGTGGTGGTCGGTGCCGGACTTCGTGCTGCGTGCGGCGGGGGTGGACGAGGAGACGGCACCCGGCGCGCTGCACGCCGCCGAGCACGCCGCGATCGGCCTGCTGCCGCTGCTGGCGACGTGCGACCGCTGGGACCTGGGTGGCGTCTCCACCGCCCGGCACCCCGACACCGGCGAGGCGACCGTGTTCGTCTACGACGCCTACCCGGGCGGTGCGGGGTTCGCCGAACGCGGGTACGAGCTCGGGGCGCAGTGGCTGCGGGCCGTCCGGGAGGCCGTGGCCGCCTGCCCCTGCGCCGACGGCTGCCCGGCCTGCGTGCAGTCCCCGAAGTGCGGCAACGAGAACTCCCCGCTCGACAAGAAGGGGGCCGTGCGACTGCTCGACGCCGTGCTGTCCCACGCCCCGGCGGGCGCCCCGACGTCGTGAGACCCCCTACGATCGAGGCGTGACCCCCGAGGACGAACTCACCGCACGCCGTGACCGGCGCGAGAACACCCGTGTCGACCCGGCGAACGCCCGCTCGTGGCTGCTGCTGTCCGCGCTGCGCGCCGACGACTTCGACGCCGCGCAGCTGTCCCGGGCGGACCAGCTCGTGCTGGACTGCGAGGACGCCGTCGACGAGTCGCGCAAGGACGAGGCCCGCCGTCTGGTGCTGGACTGGTTCCGCACCGGCGGACGCGCCTGGGTGCGGGTCAACGAGCGCGGCGCGGCCGCCTGGGCCGACGACATGACCGCGTTCCGCGACGCCGAGGGGCTGTGCGGCGTGATCCTCGCCAAGTGCGAGAGCCCCGACCAGGTGGTCGACACCGTCCAGCGGCTGGGCGGCCACGTCCCGGTCGTCCCCCTGGTGGAGTCCGCCCTGGGGATCGAGGACGCCGTCCGCATCGCGCGCGCGCCGGGCGCGTTCCGGCTCGCCTTCGGCTCCGGGGACTACCGCCGCGACACCGGTGCCGCCAACGAGCCGCTGGCGATGGCCTACCCCCGGTCGCGTCTCGTCAACGCCTCCCGCATCGGCGAGCTGCCCGGACCGATCGACGGCCCGACCGTCGGGTCCAGCCACCCGCTCCTGCGCGAGCAGTCCGG
Source organism: Isoptericola sp. b408 (assembly GCF_030588085.1). NCBI lineage: Bacteria > Bacillati > Actinomycetota > Actinomycetes > Micrococcales > Promicromonosporaceae > Isoptericola > Isoptericola sp. b408. The sequence goes on along the minus strand of NZ_JAUQYQ010000001.1, from coordinate 726,417 downwards.
CGACGCCGTGGCGATGGGGATGACCGGACGCATCTGCCTCGACCTGGAGCAGCCGGCGGTCATCAACGAGGTCCTGTCCCCGGCACCGGCGGACGTCGCCTGGGCCCAGGACTTCCTGGCGGAGTTCGAGGCCTCCGGTTCCGTGATCCGCGACGGGTCGGACAAGCCGCGTCTGGCCCGCGCCCGCCTGATCTCCGAGCGCGCGCGACTCTTCCGGGTCGAACCCTCCTGACCCTCGCCGGCCGGCACCCCGCCGGCGCGCTCGCCGCGGCGCCCCGGCGGGTCCGGCCCGGGCGCTCGCCGTGGCGGCGCCGAGACCGAACCGGGAGCCGGGACCGCTGACGGGCCGCCGGACGACCACTTCCACGACGCCGCCGTCGTGCTGCTCGCAGCGGGCGAGCCGGGCACCGTGGTGCACCACCGTCCGGCGGGCCACCGGGCAGGCGTCGTACCCCCACCGGCGCGCCTCGGCACCGGCGAGCGCGCCGAGGTCGGCGGCCGTCCGCGCTCCCGCCCGAGCCTGCTGCGTCTCCACCAGGGCCAGCAGCCCGGTCAGGCACAGCAGCACGACGGCGACCAGACCCAGGACCAGCACCGTGCCGGCGCCGCGCTCGCGGTCGACGGCCGTCACGGCTCGACCCAGGCGACGGCCCCGCCGGTCGCCTCCAGCGGGATCCCGGCCAGGACGCCCCCGGCCACCGGACGCGTGACCACGACCCGCACCCAGTCGCCCTCGGGAATCACCGTCACCTCGGCCCCGGCGCCGCCGACCCGCGCCACGGCAGCACGGACGGCGGCCTCGTCCTCCCCGACGGCGACCATCCGCGCGCCCGCCCGCGCCGCGTCCGCCGCACGCAGCTGTGCGGCGGACGCGGCCACGAGGGTGAGCACCGCGACCAGCAGCAGCGCCACGACGGGAAGACCGACGGCCAGCTCGGCCGTCACCGCGCCACGCTCGGACCGGTCGCGGGGGCTCATACCGTCAACGCCGAGCTGATGATCGACTCGAGCATCCCGCGCACCGTGTCGCTCTGCAGCACGAGGATGAGGAGCCCGGCGAACCCGGCCGCCGCGATGGTCGCGATGGCGTACTCGGCGGTGGCCAGCCCCGCCTCCGGGTCGAGGTCGGGCGTCACGGACGCAGCGGGCTCCGGCACCTCGGGCGCCGCGGTCCCCGGGCTCTCGGGCGTCGTCTCGACGGTCATCTGTTCTCCTCTCGGTCGCGGGCGGCCGGCCGCGGTGGCCGGCCACCCGTCGGGACCCGGGCCGGACGGCCGGGGTCGGACCCGCCGGTGGCGGGGGTCGGTGGGCTCAGCCGGACACGAGGTCCACACCGAGCGAGAGCAGGACGGGCACGAGCCCGAGCAGGACGAAGGCCGGCAGGAAGCACAGGCCCAGCGGGAGCACGAGCCGTACCGCCAGCCGACCCGCCGCCGAGCGGGCCGCGGCACGTCGGCGCTGGTTCAGCTCGGCCGCGGCGGCCCGCAACGACTCGCCCGGTGCGACGCCGTCGGTCCAGGCGCTGCGCAGCGCGTCCCGCAGCGGGGCGAGCCGGGCCGTGCCGGTACCGGGCCGCACACCGCCGGAGGGCTCCCAGGCCATGTGCCAGTCGCCGCCGAGCCGCAGGGAGGCCGCCACGGCGCGCAGGGTCCGGCCGTCCCGACCACCGACCGCGGACCCCACGGCCTCCAGCGCCCGGGGGACGCCGACGCCGCTGCGCACGGCCGTGGCGACGAGCTCGAGCAGCACGGCCACGTCGACCGGACCGCCGGGGTCGTCCCCGACGGGGCGGCCCGCGCGGTCGGGGCCGCGACTCCCCCGGCGGTCGGCACCGCGCCGGCGTGCGGCCCGCGGACCGACAGGCGTCCACCACCAGGGGGCGAGGCCGACCAGCACGCACGCGCCCACCACGACGGCTGTCACGACGGACCTCCGGCCCGCCGGGCGGCACCGACGAGCCGGGTCGTCCACCACCGGCCGGCGGCCAGCGCGATCCCGCCCGCGACGACCGCTGCGGTGCCGAACCCGCCGTCCGTGGCCGACCCCACCGGGTCGGCACCGAGCACCCCGCCGAGCAGCACGCCCAGCGCGGGCAGCCAGACCAGCACGCGCGCGGTGGTCTGCGGTCCGGCCAGCGCCGCGTCCCGTTCCGCGGCGGCCTCGGCCTCGGCGACGAGCGCGTCCGCGACCGACTCCAGGACCTGTCCCAGCGGCGCGCCCACGTCCCTCGACAGGCGTGCCCCGGCGATCACCGCCGCCGCCTGCCGGGGGTCGGTCACGACCTCGGCCAGGCGCCCGGTGACGGGCAGGCCGTCGACATCGGTGGACACGTCCAGCCCGCGCGCCCAGGCGGTGGCCGGGGCGGCCCCGGACCGCAGCAGGGCGACCACCCGGGCCAGGGCGACCCGGACGTCGTCGGGCGCCCGACGGGAGCCCCGGCGTCGAGGCGTTCGTCGGGGGGCGTCCGCCCCGCCCGCGCCCGGCAGGAGCCCGGCGGGCCGACGTCCGCCGGGAGCGGTCACGCACCAGACCGCACCGGCCACGCACAGGCCGGCCAGCACGCTCACGCCACCCACCTCCGCCGCAGCGCGTCCCACCCGTGGCCGGGGACCGGCTCGGCGACGTCGCCCGGACCCTGCCAGGTGGCGACCGGGACGACCTGCAGGTCGCCGTGGCCGTCGCGGTGCACGGTGGCGATCTGGGCCAGGTGGCGCACCCCGCGCCGGCGCTGCAGGTGCAGCACGACGTCGAGGGCGGCCGTGGCCTGCGCGGCGACGGCGGCGCGGGACATGCCGGCCAGCGCCGCGAGCGCCTCGAGGCGCGCCGGGACGTGCTCAGCGGCGTTGGCGTGCACGGTGGCCATCCCGCCGTCGTGCCCGGTGTTGAGGGCGAGCAGGAGCTCGCGCACCTCGGCCCCGCGGCACTCGCCCAGGACGATGCGGTCGGGACGCATGCGCAGCGCACCCCGCACGAGGTCGGCCAGCGTGATCTCGCCGACCCCCTCGACGTTGGGCCGCCGCGCCGCGAGCGCCACGACGTGGGGGTGGACCGGGGCCAGCTCCCGAGCCTCCTCGACGGTGAGCAGGCGTTCGTCGTGGGGGACCAGGCCGAGCAGGGCGGCGAGCAGGGTCGTCTTCCCGGTGCCCGTGCCCCCGGTCACCAGCAGGTTCGCCCGTCCCCGCACGAGCCCGTGCAGCACCGGCACCCACGCGTCCGGCAGGGCGCCGCGCTCCGCGAGCGCCCGCAGGTCGTGGGCCGCCTGTCGCAGCACCCGCAGGGCGATCACCGCGCCCTCGGGGGCGACGGGCGCGACGGCGGCGTGCAGCCGGGTGCCGTCGGGCAGGCGGGCGTCGACGACAGGGCTGGCGTCGTCGAGACGCTGGCCGGCGACGGCGGCCATGCGGACCGCGAGCTCGCGCACGGCACCCGGGGACGCGAGCGCCAGGTCGGCACGCTCCAGGCCGTGGCCCCGGTCCAGCCAGACCTCCTCGGGCCCGTTGACCAGGACGTCCGTGACGCCGGGCGTCTCGAGGAGCGGTTGCAGCGGACCGGCGCCGACCAGCTCGGCCCGGGCCGCGCGGGTGAGGTCGGCGAGCGCGTCGGACCCGAGGACCCGGCCGGTGGACCGCAACGCCGCGGCGACGTCAGCGGCATCGGGCGGCGTGGTGCGGCCAGGACCGCCGAGCCGGGTCCGGACGTCGTGGAGAAGCCGGTCGTCGAGCGTCGTCACGCCGCCTCCCGTCGGGCCGCGGTGCCGGTCAGCGCGTCCACGAGCCGGGTCGCCGCACGTCCGAGCGGCGCCCGGCGTCCCGTGCTCGGGCCGTGGCCGCGTTCCAGGCGGCCTGCGAGCCGCGGGTCCCAGCCGACGGTGGCGACCACCGGGTGGCCGAGCACCTCGCCGAGCCCGCGCTCGTCGACCCGGCCGTGCGCGGGCCGGCAGGCGACCGGGAGGACGTGCGGGGCACCGACGTCGTCCAGCTGTCGCAGCGCGGCCAGCGCTCCGGCGACGCCGCCGGTGCGCAGCGGGGTGACCAGGACGACGGCGTCCGCCGCGCCGACCAGCGTGGCCGCGGCCGCGGTGCAGATCCAGGGGCGGGGCAGGTCGAGCACGACCCGGTGCCCGGTGCGCAGGACGGCCGTCGTCGTGTCCAGCACGACGGCCTCGTCGGGTGCGGTGGCGTCGCGGTGCCCTCCGGACAGGACGGGGACCGCACCCCACCGGGGCAGGGCGGCGACGAGGGCGTCACCGTCGACCGTGCCCCGGGCGCCGGCGAGGTCGCTCCAGCGGGCACCCGCGGCGCCGTCGATCCCGAGGTGCACGTCCAGACCGGCGCCCGGGACGTCCAGGTCGACCAGCGCGGTCGCCCCCACCCGCCGCCTCAGGGCGCGGGCGAGCGCGGCGGCGAGCAGCGAGGTCCCGGCCCCGCCGCAGGCTCCGAGGACCCCGACGAGACGTGCGGCGGACGGCACGGGGGGCACGCCGTCCGCAGGGGTGGTGGTGAGGTCCATGGCGGCCACCGTGCCGGGCCGGACCACACCGTCGCGGGCCACGACGCGGCCGCCGGGGACGACGAGACCTGGGGGTGACGTCCCCGAACGCTCCCGCGGCCCTGCCGACCTCCTCCAGGACGGCGCTAGGCTCGCCCCCATGAGCACCTCGCCGCTGGAGCCGCAGCAGCAGGGGGGCGGCACGTCGACGGGCCGACGGGTCGCCGCGTTCTTCGACCTGGACAAGACGATCATCGCCACGAGCTCCACCGCGGTGTTCTCCCCCTCGTTCCTCGCCGGCGGGCTCATCACGCGCGGCGACGTGCTGCGCAGCGCCTACGCGCACTTCCTCTACATGGCCGGCAGCGCGGACGCGGACCAGACCGAGCGGATGCGCCAGCACCTGTCGGACCTGGCCACCGGGTGGGACGTGGCCCGGGTGAAGCAGATCGTCGCCGAGACCGTGCACGAGCACGTCGACCCGTACGTCTACGCCGAGGCGGTGGACCTCATCACCGAGCACCACGAGGCCGGGCACGACGTCGTCGTCGTCTCGGCGTCCGGCACCGAGCTGGTGGAGCCGATCGCCGCCATGCTCGGGGCGGACCACGTGGTCGCCACCCGGATGGCGGTCGCCGACGGCCGGTTCACCGGGGAGATCGACTTCTACGCCTACGGGGAGAACAAGGCGACGGCGATCCGGGACCTCGCGCGGAAGCGCGGCTACGACCTGGACCGCTGCTACGCCTACTCGGACTCGGTCACCGACGCGCCGATGCTGGCCGCGGTGGGGCACGGGCACGCGGTCAACCCCGACCGTGCGCTGCGCCGGATGGCCGCCGAGAACGGGTGGGAGATGCTGACCTTCACCCGCCCGGTGGCGCTGCGCCCGCGGGTGCGCCCGGTCCCGGTGCTGGCGGCGGTCGGGCTGCTCGGCGCGGTGGGCCTCACGTGGTGGTGGCGCCGTCGCCAGGGACGCGACCTCGCCTGACGCGGGCGCTTGCGGTGGACGTCCCCCGGGCGTTTGATGGACGGGTCAGGACGGCACGCGGGACCCACGCTCAGGAAGTCCACGTCGAGGACTCGTCGAACGGGCTGGACCCGGTACGGCGATCGAGGACAAGGCGCCTGCTACCCGTGTCCTGTCCGGCGTGAACGGCGTCCCGGCCACCGTGCCCGGGCGCCGTTCGCGTGGTGGGTCGGGACCGTCGCCCGAACGGCACCCCACCCGGTCACGCACCGTCCGGGCGCGACCACGACCGCTCGGCGGACCAGGGCGACCGCTCGCGGAACGGCGCCGCCGAGCGGATTGCGGAGCACTCCTTACTTTCGGCGTCCCGGGCGTGATCCGGGTCACGGTGCGGGTCTAGACTCGCCTGTGATGCGGCCCGGAGAGGCACGCGGACGGACGGAACGCGACGACGCGGAGGAACCAGTGACCGACACCCAGTCCAGCAGCCCGAGCCTGGAGAACCTGCTCCACGAGACCCGCACCTTCCCCCCCAGCGGGGAGTTCGCCGCCCAGGCGAACGCCCAGCCGTCGCTGTACGACGACGCGGCGGCCGACCGCCTCGAGTTCTGGGCGCGCCAGGCCCGCGACCTCGTCACCTGGCGGACGCCCTTCACCGAGACCCTCGACTGGTCCGGTGCGCCGGTGGCCCGCTGGTTCGCGGATGGCACCCTCAACGCCGCCTACAACGCGGTCGACCGGCACGTCGAGGCCGGCCTCGGCGACCGGGTCGCGATCCACTTCGAGGGCGAGCCCGGCGACACCCGCACCGTCACCTACGCCGACATGCAGCGCGAGGTGTCCCGCGCGGCCAACGCCCTGGCCGCGCTCGGGGTCGAGTCCGGCGACCGCGTCGTCATCTACATGCCCATGCTCGTCGAGTCGGCCGTGGCCATGCTCGCCTGCGCCCGGATCGGCGCCGCGCACTCGGTCGTGTTCGGCGGGTTCAGCGCCGACGCCCTGCGCAGCCGCATCGCCGACGCCGAGGCCAAGGTCGTCATCACCGCCGACGGCGGCTACCGCCGCGGTGCACCCAGCCCCCTCAAGCCCGCGGTCGACGAGGCCCTGCGCGGCGAGGGCGCCGAGAGCGTCGAGCACGTGCTGGTGGTCCGCCGCACCGAGCAGGACGTCGACTGGACCGAGGGCCGGGACGTGTGGTGGCACGACGTCGTGGACACCGCCGACGACGTCCACGAGCCCACCTGGGTGGAGGCCGAGCACCCGCTCTTCATCCTGTACACCTCCGGGACCACCGGGAAGCCGAAGGGCATCCTGCACACCACCGGCGGGTATCTCACCCAGGCCGCCTACACGCACAAGAACGTCTTCGACCTCAAGCCGGAGAGCGACGTCTACTGGTGCTCGGCGGACATCGGCTGGGTCACCGGGCACACCTACATCGTCTACGGACCGATGCTCAACGGCGCCACCCAGGTGATGTACGAGGGCACCCCGGACACCCCGCACAAGGGCCGCTGGTGGGAGCTCGTCGAGAAGTACAAGGTCTCGCTGTTCTACACCGCCCCGACCGCGATCCGGGCCTGCATGAAGTGGGGCGAGGAGATCCCCGCCGGCTTCGACCTGTCCTCGCTGCGGCTCCTCGGCTCGGTCGGCGAACCGATCAACCCCGAGGCGTGGATGTGGTACCGCCGCGTCATCGGTGGTGACACCACCCCGATCGTGGACACCTGGTGGCAGACGGAGACGGGCGCCATCATGATCAGCCCGCTGCCCGGCGTCACCGCGACCAAGCCGGGCTCGGCCCAGGTCCCGCTGCCGGGCATCAGCGCCGACGTCGTCGACGACGAGGCGAAGCCGGTGCCCGACGGCGGAGGCGGCTACCTCGTGCTGTCCGAGCCGTGGCCGTCGATGCTGCGCGGCATCTGGGGCGACCTGCAGCGGTTCAAGGACACCTACTGGTCCCGGTTCCCCGGCCTGTACTTCGCCGGGGACGGCGCCAAGAAGGACGAGGACGGCGACATCTGGCTGCTCGGTCGCGTGGACGACGTCATGAACGTCTCCGGGCACCGGCTGTCCACGACCGAGATCGAGTCGGCCCTGGTGTCCAACGACCTCGTCGCCGAGGCCGCCGTCGTCGGGGCGTCCGACGAGATGTCCGGCCAGGCGGTGGTGGCGTTCGTCATCCTGCGCGGCGAGCACGCTGACGAAGCCTCGACCGACGAGGGATCGGCGCGCATCGAGAAGACGCTGCGCGACCACGTGGCCAAGGAGATCGGCCCGATCGCCAAGCCCCGCAGGATCCTCGTCGTGCCCGAGCTGCCCAAGACCCGGTCCGGCAAGATCATGCGTCGCCTGCTGCGCGACGTCGCCGAGAACCGTGAGGTCGGCGACGCCACGACGCTGGCGGACTCGTCGGTGATGAACCTGATCCAGGCCGGCCTCGGCAAGCCCTCGGAGGACTGAGCCGGAGCGAGCTCGCGAGCGCAGGCTCCGTCCGAGCAACAGGCCCTGAGGACTGAGCCGGAGCGAGCCCACCACGACCGCGAGGTCGTACCGTCCGCGTCCCCGTCGTACCCCGCGGGTGCGACCGCGACGCGGACGGTACGACCTCGCCGTCGTCGGCGGGTGTGGCTCACGTCGGCCGGGTCACGTCAGCCGGGTCACTCCGTGGCCAGCGCCCGGCTCTTGCGCCGGTAGACCGACGGCGTCTCCCCCGTCAGCCGCACGAAGGTCCGGGTGAACGACGGCTGGTCGTAGAACCCCGCCCGCACCGCCACCTCGGCGAGGGTCAGGTCGGTCTGCGTCAGCAGGGTGGTCGCGTGGTCGACCCGCGCCCGCAGCACGAACTGCTTGGGGGTCAGCCCGAAGATCCGTCGCATCCGACGGTCCAGGGCGCCGGTCGTGCAGCCGGCGACCTCGGCCAGCTCGGCCTGGGTCACGCCCACGCCCAGACGGTCCTCGACGACCTGCACCACGCGGGCCATGGACCCGATCACCTGGTCGTGCACGTCGCGGGTGTTCAGGTCCCGGGAGGTGGACACGAGCCCGAGGACGACGCCGTCCCGCTGCACGGGGAGCTTGGTCGTCAGGTACCACCCCGGCACACCCCCGGGGCGCCGGATGAGCTCGAGCTCGTTGCGCAGCGGCCAGGCCTCGCTGAGCACCCTGCCGTCCTGCTCCTCGTAGCGGGCGGCGAGCTCGGGCGCGAACAGCTCGGCCGAGGTGCGGCCGACGACGTCGCGGGGCGAGCGACGGTTGGCGCGGTCCACGAAGGTGCGGTTGACCAGCACGTACCGGCCGGTGACGTCCTTGGCGCAGAACATCGTGCCCGACATCTCGTCGAGCAGGTCGACGAGCTCGGGGGACAACGCGTCGATGAGCCGCTCGGCCTCGGGCCACAGCTCCACGGGTGCGCCGATCGCCATGGCGTCGGACGCTACCACCGGCGCGGACCCTCGCCGGAGCGCCGGCGGGCACGGGCCAGGGGCCACAATGGTCGGGTGCGACTTCCCGTCCCGATCGAGATCGGTCCCCTGTCCCCGTCCGCCCAGGACGCCGTGCGCACCCTGGCCTCGACGGCCGCGGCCCACGACGGCGTGGACCCGCTCTCGGAGCAGCCGCTGCTGCGCCTCGGCGACGACGGCGCGGACCTGACCCACGCTGTGGTCCGGTCCCGGGCGGGCGCGACGATCGGCTACCTGCAGGTGGACCGCGGGGGCGACGTGGCCGGCGCGGAGATGGTCGTCCACCCCGAGCACCGGCGCGCCGGCGTGGGCAGCCTGCTGCTGCGGACCGCGGAGCGCGACGCGCGGCTGCCGGAGCGGTCCGGGGCCCCCGACCAGCGGGGCAAGCCGTTGCGGGTGTGGGCCCACGGCGACCTGCCCGCCGCCCGGGCCTTCGCGGAGTCCCACGGCTACGCCGTCGTGCGCGAGCTGCTGTTCCTGGCCCGCCCGCTCGACGGGGCGGGCGACGCCGCCGACGCCCCCGCCGTGCCCGACGGCTACGTCCTGCGTCCGTTCCGGCCGGGCGAGGACGACGACGCATGGCTGGCGCTCAACGCGCTGGCGTTCGCCGACCACCCCGAGCAGGGGCGCCTGGGCCCCGACGACCTGAGGGCCCGGCTGGCCGAGCCGTGGTTCGACGCGGCCGGGTTCCTCGTGCTGGACCGTCCGGACGGCCGGCCGGCCGGCTTCGTGTGGACGAAGGTGGAGACCGACCAGCCGGCAGGGCAGGCCGACGGCGAGATCTACGCCCTCGGCGTCGACCCGGGCACGCAGGGCGAGGGACTCGGGCGGCTGCTGACCCGGGCGGGGCTGCAGCACCTGGCGGCCGTGGGTTGCACGCGCGCCGTGCTGTACGTCGAGGGCGACAACGTCCCGGCGCTGCGCACCTACGAGCGGGCCGGGTTCACCCGGGCCGCGGTGGACGTGCAGTACGCCCGCCGCTGACCCGGTCGACGCCTGCGTCACCCACCGGTCGGCAATCAGTGCCACGATGGGGCGTATGACAGGCTCCTCCACCCCCGCGGCGCGTCGACGCGACGCCCGTGGCCGGTTCGTGGCTGCTGCCACCTCCACCTCGTCCGAGACCCGTACGACAGCGAAGGCAGGACCCCGCCGGATGGATCCCGAGCTCGCCGCCCACATCGCCGAGCACATCGCCGAGGAGCCGGACCAGGACCAGGTCGTCGAGGAGTCCCTGCACCAGCCGGAGCTCCCCGAGGACCGGTTCGCCGACCGCGAGCTGAGCTGGCTCGCCTTCAACGAACGGGTGCTCGAGCTCGCCGAGGACGAGTCCCTGCCCCTGCTGGAACGCGTGCGGTTCCTGGCGATCTTCGCCTCGAACCTGGACGAGTTCTTCATGGTCCGGGTCGCCGGCCTGAAGCGCCGCATCGCCACCGGGATCGCCGTCACCGCGGCCTCGGGCCTCAGCCCGCGCGAGGTGCTCGCCGGCATCGGCGCCAAGGCCCACGAGCTGATGGACCGGCACGCCCGGGTGTTCCGCGACGACGTCTCGCCGGCCCTGCACGACGAGGGCATCACGCTCGTGCACTGGGACGAGCTGCTCGAGAAGGAGCAGCAGCGCCTGCACAAGTTCTTCCGCAAGCACATCTTCCCGGTGCTCACGCCGCTGGCCGTGGACCCCGCGCACCCCTTCCCCTACATCTCCGGGCTGTCGCTCAACCTGGCCGTCGTGGTGGCCAACCCGCTGACCGACAAGGAGCACTTCGCCCGGGTCAAGGTGCCCCCGCTGCTGCCGCGGTTCATCGCCGTCGACGACCGGGGCCGCCCCAGCGCGCCGACACCGACCCAGAAGGGTGGGACGCAGAAGTCCTTCGTGCCGCTGGAGGAGGTCATCGCCCAGCACCTGGACTACCTCTTCCCCGGGATGGAGATCCGCGAGCACCACACCTTCCGCGTCACCCGCAACGAGGACGTGGAGGTCGAGGAGGACGACGCCGAGAACCTCCTGCAGGCGATGGAGAAGGAGCTGCTGCGGCGCCGCTTCGGCCCGCCGGTCCGCCTCGAGCTGCACGAGGAGATCTCGCCGCGCATCCGCGAGCTGCTGGTGCGCGAGCTCGGCGTGGTCGAGGAGGAGGTCTACCAGCTGCCCGGGCCGCTCGACCTGACGGGTCTCAACGTGCTGGCCGACATCGACCGCGCGGAGCTGCACTACCCGCCGTTCGTCCCGACGACGCACCGCCAGCTCGCCGAGGTGGAGTCGGCGATGCCCGGCAACGTGTTCGCCGCGATCCGCGAGCGGGACGTGCTCCTGCACCACCCCTACGACTCGTTCTCGACGTCGGTGCAGACGTTCCTCGAGCAGGCCGCGGCCGACCCGAAGGTGCTGGCGATCAAGCAGACGCTGTACCGCACCTCGGGCGACTCCCCGATCGTCGACGCGCTCATCGACGCCGCCGAGGCCGGCAAGCAGGTCCTGGCCCTGGTGGAGATCAAGGCCCGGTTCGACGAGCAGGCCAACATCTCCTGGGCCCGCAAGCTGGAGGAGGCCGGCGTCCACGTCGTGTACGGCATCGTGGGGCTGAAGACGCACTGCAAGCTCTCCCTGGTGGTGCGCCAGGAGTCGGACGGGCTGGCCCGCTACTGCCACGTGGGCACGGGCAACTACCACCCGAAGACGGCGCGGCTGTACACCGACCACGGCCTGCTGACCTGCGACCCGGACGTGGGCCAGGACCTGACCCGGCTGTTCAACCAGCTCTCCGGGTACGCGCCGCACTCGAAGTTCCACCGCCTGCTCGTGGCGCCCCGCACGGTGCGCAGCGGGCTGATCGAGCGGATCGACCGCGAGGCCGAGGCCGCGCGTGCCGGGCACGAGGCGTGGGTGCGGATCAAGGTCAACTCGGCGGTCGACGAGGCGACGATCGACGCCCTGTACCGCGCCTCCCAGGCCGGGGCGAAGGTCGACCTCGTGGTCCGCGGCATCTGCGCGCTGCGCCCCGGGGTGCCGGGGCTCAGCGAGAACATCCGGGTGCGGTCGATCCTCGGCCGGTTCCTGGAGCACTCGCGCATCTTCGCGTTCGCGAACTCGGTCGGCCCCGCCATCGGCGAGGGCGAGAGCAACGGGCCGGAGGTCTTCATCGGCTCGGCCGACCTGATGCACCGCAACCTGGACCGCCGGGTCGAGGCGCTCATCCGGGTCAAGGACACCGGCCAGATCCTCGAGCTGCTCGAGCTGATGAACGACTCGATGTCGGCCCGGACCGCCGCGTGGCACCTCGAGCCGGACGGCACCTGGCGGCGCCAGGTCGAGGACGACGAGGGCCGCCCGACGGTGGACCTGCAGTCCGTGCTGGTCGACCGTCACCGCCGGCGTCCGCCGAGCTCCCGCTGAGCCGCCCGATGAGCACCACGTCCCAGTCCGGACGCGTCCTGCGCACCGCGACCCCGTTCGTCGACCCCCTGGGGCCGACGTCCGTGCAGCACGCCCCGGTGATCCAGACCGCCGGTGCGGTCGTGTGGCGCATCCGCCACGACCGCCTCCAGGTCCAGCTCGTCCACCGCCCCCGCTACGACGACTGGTCGTGGCCCAAGGGCAAGCACGAGGAGGGCGAGTCGCTGGCGACCACCGCCGTGCGGGAGGTCACCGAGGAGACGGGCAAACCCGTGGTCCTCGGGCTCCCGCTGCCCGGTCTGCAGTACCTGACGCCGGAGGGCCGGGTGAAGCGGGTGCACTACTGGGCCGCGCGCCGCGCCTCGGCCAAGCACGACTCCCGGGCGCTGGCCGCGCGGACGCCGGTCGCCCCCGCCTCGAAGCGGGAGATCGACAAGGCCGAGTGGCTCGACGCCGAGGACGCCGCCGAGCGGCTGACCCGGAGCACCGACCGCGGGCCGCTGGACGCGCTGGTCGAGGCGCACCGCGACGGCCAGCTGGCCACGCACGCCGTCGTCATCGTCCGGCACGGACGGGCCCTGCCGCGCGCCAACTGGTACGGCGTCGAGCAGGACCGTCCGCTCACACCCCTGGGGCACGGGCAGGCCGCCGCCCTCGTGCCGGTGCTGGCCTCCTACGGCGTGGACGCGGTGATCTCCAGCCGCTGGGAGCGCTGCGCGACGACGATCGACCCGTACGTGCGCGCCGCCAACCTGCGCCCGGAGTACAGCGACAACCTCGGCGAGGCCCAGCACGAACGCTCCCCGGCGCGCGTCGCGGCGGCGGTGCGCGACCTGCTGGAGGCCGACCGGGCCTCGGTGCTGTGCACGCACCGCCCCGTGCTGCCGACGGTGCTGGACGTGCTCGGCCAGCACTCGAGCCGGTCGGTGGCCTCCACGCTGCCGCGGCGCGACCCCTACCTGGAGCCGGGCGAGGCGCTCGTCGCGCACGTGGCGCGCACGCCGAAGGGCCCCAAGGTGGTCGCGGCCGAGCGGGTGGCTCCGCAGGTCTTCTGAGGCTCCGCCCGCACCGGACCGGTCAGCCGACGGGGCGCCCGCCCCGCAGGACCGTGCGGACGATCGGCACGCCCGGGCGGTAGGCCAGGTGCACGTGCGAGGGCGCGTCGAGCACGACGAGGTCGGCCCGCGCCCCGGGCCGGAGCGTCCCGACGTCGTCGCGCCGCAGGGCCGCGGCTCCCCCGGCGGTGGCGGCGTGCACGGCCTCCAGCGGTGTCAGACCCATCTCCCGCACGGCGAGCGCCACGACGAACGGCATCGACGAGGAGTAGCAGCTGCCAGGGTTGCAGTCGGTGGCCAGGGCGACGGCGACGCCCGCGTCGAGGAGCGCCCGCGCGTCCGGGTAGGGCGAGCGGGTGGAGAACTCCACGGCGGGCAGCAGCGTCGCCACCGTGCTCGACCCCGCCAGTGCCGCGACGTCGTCGCCGGTGAGGTAGGTGCAGTGGTCGACGCTGGCGGCACCGACCTCGACGGCGAGCCGGACACCGGGACCGGGCCCGAGCTGGTTGCCGTGCACGCGGGGCAGCAGCCCGGCGCGGATCCCGGCCTCCAGGACCTCCCGGGACTCGTCGGCGTCGAACGCCGTGGGTGCGGCGGGTTCGCAGAAGACGTCGACCCACCGCGCGTGGGGTGCGCAGGCGGCGAGCATCGGCCCGGTGACGAGGTCGAGGTAGGCACGACGGTCGAGCTCGGCCGGCACGGTGTGGGCGCCGAGGAACGTCGTCTCGTCGGTGAGCTCGCGCGCCAGGCGCAGCATGCGTTCCTCGGTGGCGACGTCCTGGCCGTACCCGCTCTTGATCTCGACGGTCGTGGTCCCCTGGGCGAGCATCTCCGCCACGAGGCGTCCCGCGCCGTGGCGCAGCACGTCGTCGGAGGCGGCCCGCGTGGCCGCGACGGTGGTGGCGATGCCCCCGCCGGTGTACGGCTCGCCGGCCATCCGGGCGGCGAACTCCGCGGACCGGTCCCCGGCGAAGACGACGTGCGAGTGCGAGTCCACGAACCCGGGCACCACGCAGCGTCCCTCGACGTCGAGCCGGTCGTCCGCGGCCGGGGCCCGTGCGGCGGGGCCGGTCCAGACGACCCGACCGCCGGAGACCACCAGCGCGGCGTCGGTCAGGACCCCCGACGGGCCGTGCGCGGGGTCGTGGGCGACGAGCTCGCCGATGCCCGTGACGAGCAGCGTGCGGTCCTCGGCCGGTTCCGTCATCGTCCCTCCTCCACGAGGTCCCAGACCCTCGCGATCGACGTCCGCAGGGCGGCGGCCACGTCCAGGTCGACGTGCCGCCCGTCGCGGACCACGGTGCGTCCGTCGCGGACCACGGTCCGCACGTCGCGGGCCCCGGCGACCAGCGCGGCCTGGGCGGGGTCGGTACCCGCCGTGGCCGGCGTGTCGAGGGCCACGGCGACGAGGTCGGCCCGCGCCCCGACCTCGATCCGGCCGGCGTCGTCCCAGCCGAGCGCGCGGTGGCCCGCCGCGGTGGCCGCCTCGACCACGGCGGCGGGTGCGAGCACGCCCCGGCGGCCGGTGCGCAGCCGGGCGTGCTCCTCCAGCCCGCGTGCCTCGGCGAGCAGGTCGGCGGCCACGTGCTGGTCGGAGCCGACGCACAGCGGCACCCCGGTCGCGGCGAGTCGGTCGACGGGGGCGAGTCCGTCGGCCAGGTCGCGTTCGGTCGTCGGGCAGACGCACACGGCGGTGCCGGACGCGGCCAGCCGGGCGACGTCGTCGGCGTCCAGGTGGACGCCGTGCACCACGGTGGTGCGCGGGCCGAGCGCACCGGCGGCGTCGAGCACCCCCGTGGGGCTCGTCCCGTGGGCCGTCCGTGCCGCCCGGTTCTCGCCGGGCTGCTCGGACAGGTGCGCGTGCAGCGGGGCCCCGTGCTCCCGCGCCCAGGCCGCGACGACGGCGATCTCCTCCGGGGCGAGGGCCCGCACCGAGTGCACGGCCGCCCCGACGCGGACGTCGTCCGCTCCCGCCCAGGCCGACCGGAGCTCCTCCACGCGGGTCCGCCAGGCGTCGGCGTCCCCGTCGCCGAAGCGCCGCTGCGCGGGCGCGAGCGGCTGGTACGAACCGTCCTCGAGCCCACCGTGGAGGTAGCAGGTGTCGAGCAGCGTCAGGCGCACACCGGCCCGGGAGGCGGCCCGCCGCAGCGCCCCGGCCATGGCGTGCGGGTCGTCGTACCGGCCGCCGTCCGGCGCGTGGTGCACGTAGTGGAACTCCCCGACCGCCGTCACACCCGCGAGCGCCAGCTCCGCGTAGGTGGCGGTGGCGAGCTCCTCGTACGCCGCGGGGGTCAGGACGTCGGCGACGGCGTACATGCGCTCACGCCAGGTCCAGAAGGATCCGCCGTCGTCGTGCGTGCGTCCGCGCAGCGCCCGGTGGAAGGCGTGCGAGTGCGCGTCCGCCAGCCCGGGCAGGACGACGCCGGGCAGCACCGTGTCGGTCGGGTCCGGCGTGGTCCCGGGTTCGACGGCGGTCACCCGGCCGGCGTCGGTCTCGACGCGCACCCCGGCGGCGAGGCCGCCCGGCAGCCACGCGTGCTCGCACCAGAAGCTCACGCGGCCTCCCCCAGGAGGTCGGTCAGGACGTCCGCGAGCGCCGCGACACCGGCCTCGCAGTCGGCCGCCTCGGCGTACTCGGTGGGGGTGTGGGAGGCACCCGTGGGGTTGCGGACGAACAGCATCGCGGTCGCCACGCCGGTGGCGGCGAGGATGCCGGCGTCGTGCCCGGCGCCGGTCCCGATCACGGGCGCGGGTGCGCCCCCGGCGGGTCGTCCGACGACGTCGGCCAGGCGGGCGGCCAGGGCCGGGTCGAACACGGTGGCCGGGGACCAGGACTCCTCGACGGGGCCGTAGCCCGACAGGTCGGCGAGGACCCGGTGCACGGCGTCCTCGCGGGGTGCCCGGGAGTCGATCCAGGCCCGGACCCGCGAGGGGATCGCGTTGACGCCGTTCGGCTCCACGGAGACCTTCGCGACGGTGGCGAGCGCGTCGGCCGACCCGGCGGCGGCTCGGACCTCCTGGATCAGCCCGGCCAGGTCCAGCATCGGGTCGTGCCGGTGGGCCAGCGGCGTCGTGCCCGCGTGGTTCGCCTCGCCGTGCAGGTCGACCCGCCAGCGGCCGTGCGGCCAGATCGCCGACGCCACCGCGACGGGCGATTCGTCGTCGCCGTGCAGGTCCGCGAGGTACCGCCCCTGCTCCACGTGCAGCTCGACGAAGGTGCCCACCCGGGCCAGCGCCTCGGTGTCGCGCCCGTAGCCGACCGGGTCCAGGCCCGCCCCGGCCAGCACGTCGGCGAGGGTGTCCCCGGCGTCGTCACGCAGACCGAGCAGACGGTCGGCACCCGCGGTGCCCGTCACGGCCCGGGACCCGAGGCAGGCCAGCCCGAACCGGGCGCCCTCCTCGTCGGAGAAGTTCACGACGCCGAGGGGCCGGGCGGGGCGCACACCGCGGGCCCGCAGCAGGTCGACGGCCGCGAAGGCGCTCGCGACGCCCAGCGGGCCGTCGAACGCGCCGCCTCCGGGCACCGAGTCGAGATGGCTGCCGGTGACGACGCCGGGGCCGTCGGCGTCCGGGTCACCCCACCACGCCCACTGGTTCCCGGCGCGGTCCACGGTGACGTCGAGCCCGCGGGCGGCGGCCTCGGCGACGAACCACTCGCGCAGGGTGAGGTCCGCCGTCGTCCAGGCGAAGCGGGCGTACCCGCCGCTCGGGGCCCGTCCGACGTCGGCGAGGTCCCGCAGGAGTCCCGCGACATCGCTCACGCGTCACCCCGCATCGGCAGCTCGAGGCCACCACGTTCAGCCGCGGCGAGGGCGTCGTCGTACCCGGCGTCGGCGTGCCGCAGCACGCCCGTGGCCGGGTCGTTGGACAGCACCCGCTCGAGCTTCTGCGCGGCCAGGTCGGTGCCGTCTGCGACGGTCACCTGGCCAGCGTGGATCGACCGCCCCATCCCGACGCCGCCGCCGTGGTGCAGCGACACCCAGGTGGCGCCGGAGGCGGTGTTGACCATCGCGTTGAGCAGCGGCCAGTCCGCGATCGCGTCGGAGCCGTCCGCCATCGCCTCGGTCTCGCGGTAGGGCGAGGCCACCGATCCGGAGTCGAGGTGGTCGCGTCCGATGACGATCGGCGCGCTGATCTCGCCGGACTCGACCAGCTCGTTGAAGCGCAGCCCCGCCCGGTCGCGCTCGCCGTGCCCGAGCCAGCAGATGCGCGCGGGCAGCCCCTGGAAGGCGACCTTGTCCTGGGCGGCGCGGATCCACCGGTGCAGGTGGTCGTCGTCGGGGAAGAGGTCGAGCACGGCCCGGTCGGTGGCCGCGATGTCGCGCGGGTCCCCGGACAGCGCCGCCCACCGGAACGGCCCCTTGCCCTGGGCGAACAGCGGGCGGATGTAGGCGGGCACGAAGCCCGGGAACGCGAAGGCCCGCTCGTAACCGCCCTGGCGTGCCTCGTCGCGGATCGAGTTGCCGTAGTCGAACACCTCGGCACCGGCGTCCTGGAAGCCGACCATGGCCTCCACGTGCCGGGCCATCGACTCGCGGGCCCGGTCGGTGAACTCCTCGGGCTTCGCGGCGGCGTACTCGGCCCAGTCGGCGACGTCGACGCCCACCGGGAGGTAGGACAGCGGGTCGTGCGCGGAGGTCTGGTCGGTGACGACGTCCACGTCCGCGCCGCGGCGCAGCAGCTCGGGCAGCACCTCCGCGCTGTTCCCGGTCAGCCCGACCGACAGCGGCCGGGCGGCGGCCTTCGCCTCCTGCACCCGCTGCAGGGCGTCGTCGAGGGAGTCCGCGACGACGTCCAGGTAGCGCTCGCGCACGCGCCGGTCGAGACGCGCCCGGTCGACGTCGACCACGAGGCAGACACCCCCGTTGAGGGTGACGGCGAGCGGCTGCGCGCCGCCCATGCCGCCGCAGCCGCCCGTGACCGTCAGCGTCCCGGCCAGCGTGCCGCCGAAACGCCTGGCGGCCACCGCGGCGAGCGTCTCGTAGGTGCCCTGCAGGATGCCCTGCGCGCCGATGTAGATCCACGACCCGGCCGTCATCTGCCCGTACATCGTCAGCCCGAGCTGCTCGAGACGGCGGAACTCCGGCCAGGTGGCCCAGTCCCCCACGAGGTGGGAGTTGGCGATGAGCACCCGCGGCGCCCACTCGTGGGTCCGCAGCACCCCCACCGGTTTGCCGGACTGCACGAGCATCGTCTCGTCCGCGCGCAGGTCCGTCAGCGTGCGGACCATCGCGTGGAAGCTCGGCCAGTCCCGGGCGGCACGGCCCGTGCCGCCGTAGACGACCAGGTCGTCGGGACGCTCGGCGACCTCCGGGTCGAGGTTGTTCTGCAGCATGCGCAGCGGCGCCTCGGTCTGCCAGCTCCGGGCGGTCAGGGTGGTGCCGCGCGGGGCACGGACCGGCACGGGGGTGCCGCGGTCGTAGGTCGTCATCGGTGACTCCTCGGGTGGGTCGGGTCGGTCAGGCGAGCTCGCCGACGGCGGCGGTCGCGGCGTCCAGCACGGCCCCGCCGACCACGAGGTCGACGACGGCGTCGATCTCCGGCGTCAGGTACCGGTCGGGCCCCGGGCCCGCGACCCGGGTGCGCAGCAGGTCGCGGACGGCGCCGGTGCCCGCGGCCGGCCCGTGGGCCGGGTCCGCGGCGGCGCGCAGGTCCAGGGCCCGGGCGGCGGTGAGCAGCTCGATCGCCAGGACCCGGCTCAGCCCGTCGACGGCGCGGCGCAGCTTGCGGGCACCGGCCCAGCCCATGGAGACGTGGTCCTCCTGCATGGCCGAGGACGGGATCGAGTCCACGCTCGCCGGCGCCGCGAGACGCTTGAGCTCGGAGACGATCCCCGCGGCCGTGTACTGGGCGATCATCAGCCCCGAGTCCACGCCGGGGTCGTCGGCCAGGAACGGCGGCAGGCCCTCGTTGCGCGCGACGTCGAGGAACCTGTCGGTGCGGCGCTCGCTGATGCCGGCGACGTCGGCCACCGCGATCGCCACGAAGTCCAGGACGTACGCCACGGGGGCGCCGTGGAAGTTGCCGTTGGACTCCACCCGGCCGTCCACCGTCACCACCGGGTTGTCGATCGCCGCGGCCAGCTCCCGGTCGGCGACGAGGCGCGCGTGGTCGAGGGTGTCGCGGGCGGCGCCGTGCACCTGGGGCGCGCAGCGCAGCGAGTAGGCGTCCTGGACGCGGGTGCAGGACGGTGTCCCGTCGGGCTCGAGCTCGCGGTGGCTGGCCATGAGCGGGGACCCGGCGAGCAACGCCCGCAGGTTCGCCGCCGACGCCGCCTGCCCCGGGTGGGGGCGCATCGCCACGAGATCGGCCGCGTACGGGGCGTCGGAGCCCAGCAGCGCCTCGACGCTCTGCGCGGCTGCGACGTCGGCGGCGGCGAGCAGGCCCTGCAGGTCGTCCAGGGCCAGGCAGAGCTGGCCGAGCATCCCGTCGGTGCCGTTGATGAGGGCCAGCCCCTCCTTCTCCTGCAGGGCCAGCGGCTCGATCCCGGCCGCGGCCAGCGCCTCCCCGGCCGGGTGGCGGGTGCCCGCGGCGTCCCGGACCTCGCCCTCGCCGAGGGCGGCCAGGGCGACATGGGCGAGCGGTGCGAGATCGCCGGAACAGCCCAGGGAGCCGTACTCGTGGACGACGGGGGTGAGCCCCGCGTTCAGCATCGCCGCGTAGGTCTCGGCGACCTCGGGACGGACACCCGTGCGGCCGGTGCACAGCGTGGCCAGGCGCAGCAGCTGCAGGGCGCGCACCACCTCGGTCTCCACCTCGGGCCCGGACCCCGCGGCGTGGGAGCGCACGAGGGAGAGCTGGAGCTGGGCCCGCGACCCGGCGGGGATGTGCCGGCGGGCGAGGGCGCCGAACCCGGTGGACACGCCGTAGTGGGGGACGACGTCGTCCGCCAGCGCGTCGATCACGGCCCGGGAGCGCGCCATCGCGTCCCGGGCCGCGGCACCCACGGAGACCGGGGCGCCGTGGCGTGCGACGGCGACGACCTGGTCGACCCGCAGGGGGGACCCGTCCAGCAGGACCGTGGTGGTCCCCCGGCCGTCGGTGACGGGGGACGGCGGCGAGGGGTGCGTCGTGCTCATGCCCTCATCGCACACCCGCCGACGGTCGGCGGGGAGCCGTCGGACGGCGATAGTGTCTGGGATACCAGACAGTACGTCCCGGTCGGCCGAGGGAGGTGGTGCGGCGTGGCAGGCAGCAGCGACGTCCCCGCGGCGCGCGCCACGGCGCGCCTGCTCGCCCACCTGGCCGCCCAGCCCGGCCCGGTCCCCGCGTCGTCCGTGGCCGCGAGCCTCGACCTGCCCCGGTCCTCCGTCTACCACCTGCTGTCCGTCCTGGCCGACGAGGGGTTCGTGACCCACTACCCGGAGGAGCGCCGCTACGGACTCGGGGTCGCCACGCTCGGCCTCGGCACCGCCTACACGCGTCAGGCACCCGTGACGCGGCTGGCCCGCCCCGTGGTCTCCCGGCTGGTGGAGGCGACCGGCGAGAACGGCCACCTCGCGCTCCTCAACGGACGTGAGGTGCTCTACCTGGTCGAGCAGCGGGCACCGGGCCGCCCGCCGCTCGTGTCCGACGTCGACGTCCGCCTGCCCGCCCACCTCACGGCGTCCGGGCGGGCGGTCCTCGCCCATCTGCCCGCCGCCCAGGTCCGGGCCGCCTACCCGACCACCGGGGCGTTCAGCGACCGCACGGGACGGGGGCCGCGCACGCTCAGCGAGCTGCGGACGGTGCTGCGCGAGGTCCGGCGGCGGGGGTACGCGGTCGAGGACGGCGAGGTGACCGACGGGTTCGCCTCGGTGGCGGACGTCGTCGTCGACCACCTCGACCGGCCGGTGGCCGGGCTCGCCCTGACCTTCCGGTCCGCCGACCGGGGCCCCGAGGACCGCGAGCGGCTGGCCGACCAGGTGTCCCGGGCGGCCGCCGCGATCAGCACCCGGCTGGGCGCCCGGCCCCGGTGAGGGTCAGCCGCCGACGAGCGGCAGCAGCGCCAGCGTCGCCGCCGCCGCGAGCAGCGCGGCCACCGGGGCGGTGAGCAACCAGTAGATCGCGATCGTGCGGACCACGCCCCAGCGCACGGCGGTCCAGCGCCGGGTGGCGCCGGCGCCCATGATGGCCGAGGTGATGGTGTGCGTGCTCGACACCGGGGCGTAGAGCACGATGGCGTTCGCGTACAGGACGACCGCCGAGACCGACTCGGCGACGAACCCGCGCGCCGGGTCGAGGTCGATGATCCGCTGACCGAGCGTGCGCATGATGCGCCAACCGCCGGCGTAGGTGCCGATCCCCATGGCGGTGGCCGCCGAGATCTTGACCCACAGCGGGACACCGCCGCTCGTCGTGGCCGCGCCGACGGTGATCAGCGCGAGCCAGATGACACCCATCGTCTTCTGCGCGGACTGCAGTCCGTGCCCGAGCGCCATGGCGGCGGCCGAGGCGGTCTGCGCGAGGCGGAACCGCCGGTTGACCCGTGCCGGGGCGACGTTCCGCAGCAGCCACATCAGCGCGAGCATGAGACCGAAGGCGCCGACGAACCCGACCGCCGGGGACAGCAGCATCGGCAGCACGACCTTGTCGACCACCTCGGCGCCGTACACCGCCATCCCGCCGGCCAGCCCGGCGCCCAGCAGCCCACCGATGAGCGAGTGGGTCGAGGAGGTGGGCATCCCGGACCACCAGGCGTACAGGTTCCACACGATCGCGCCGAGCAGCGCGCTGAGCACCACGACGAGGGACTGCAGGGCGGTCGCGCCGTCGAGGTCGACGATCGAGGTCGCGATGGTCTCGGCCACCTCCGTGCCGAGCAGGGCGCCGACGAAGTTCATGCCCGCGGCCATCGTCACCGCGATGCGCGGGGTCAGGGCCCGCGTCGAGACGGAGGTCGCGATCGAGTTCGCCGCGTCGAGGAAGCCGTTGGTGTAGGCGAACCCCAGCGCGACGACCACGATGACGACGACCAGCGCGACCTCCACCGTCACGACTCCTTGACGCTGATGGACTCGACGAGGTGGGCCACGCGCTCGAAGGCGTCGGTGGCCTCCTCGAGGGTGTCGACGATCTCCTTGAGCTTGATGAGCAGGATCGGGTCGGCGACCTTGTCGAACAGGTGACCGAGCAGGGAGCGGTGCAGGTTGTCGCCCTGGTTCTCGAGCCGGTTGATCTCCACGCAGTACTCGGGGAGCTGGTCGAGCTTGCGCAGCCGCGGCATCGCGTCCGCGGTGAGCTCGGCGCAGCGCTGCAGCACCTGCACCTGCTCGGAGACGGCCATCGGCAGCTCGGAGACCTTGTACAGCACGATGAGGTGCCCCGCCTCGTCCATGGCGTCCATGCAGTCGTCCAGGGCGGAGGCCAGGTGGTACAGGTCGTCCCGGTCGAAGGGCGTCACGAAGGTCTGGTTGAGCCGCCGCTTGATCGAGTGCGTGACGTCGTCGGCGAGGTGCTCCGCCTCGGCGAGGCGGGCGACGATCTGCTCGCGCTCCGGCCGGGAGGCGCCCAGCAGCTCGGCGAGCAGCGAGGCACCGGTGACGGTGTGCCGCGCGAGGGCGGCGAGCAGCTCGTAGTAGGTCGAGTCGCGCGGAGTGAGGCGCAGACGCACAGAGACCCCCGGTGGGAAAGAACGCTTTGGTCAGTCACAGGGTAGGACCCGCCCCGGGGCAGCGCGTACTCCGGTCACGGAGATTCACCGCTCCGTGACGGTGGGAGGAGAAGAAGTGCGACGCCGGACCGGGAGCGCCTCTCGGCGCGTGGCCGCTCGAAGCGGCTGAAGATGGAGCCCGGGGCTACCGCGGCCCGGCGCCGCCCCACCATCGTAAGGGCGCGACCCGCACACGTCGAAACCTCTCGCCTCAGTCGAGCGATCCCGCACGCCACAGCGCCGCGGCGTGCTCCAGCTCCTCCGCCGTGCGCGTCAGGTCGCTCGCCCCGCGGGTCATGCGGGCGGCGGCGTCCGGGTCGGCCGTCTCGCGGGCGTCCGCGTCGTAGGCCGCGCCGGTGGCCAGGATCCGGCAGAAGGCGGCGGCCCGTTCGAGCGCGACGGCGAGGTCGCCGCCGTAGACGCCCGAGAGGACGCGGTCGGCCAGCTCGCGCAGGTCGCTCGGGGTGGGCGGCCGCGGCACCCCCGCGACGACCTCGTGGACGGGCGCCACGTCGACCCCGAGGCGGTAGCGCAGGCCGATGGTCCGGGGGTCCCGGCGCACCCACTCGCGCAGCGCGTACAGCCGCCAGAGCGCCCCGGGAAGGGACGCGGGGGCGGCGTCGGACCACAGCTCTGCCACGACGTCCAGCCCCTCCTCCTCCACGAGCCGGACCAGGCGTGCGACCACCTCCGGGTCCTCGGCGGCGCGCGCGGTGTGGACCACGGCGCGGGCGGTCGTGTGGGCCACCTCGTCGCGGCGTGCGGGATCGAGCTCTCCCGGCAGGCTCTCGGCCTCGACCGGGTCGAGCATCGCGGGGCGGCGGAAGCGGGGGCGGTCGGTCACCCCACCAGTCTCGCAGTCGGCGACCGGAATATTTGCATGCTGCAAGCACTTGACTTATTGTTTCTCGAAGCAACGAAAGGGGGTGCGCGATGTCCGACGACGCCACCACCGCTCTCGTCACGGCCCTCGAGCGGCTCAGCCGGGCCCAGCGCGAGGCCGCGGCCCGCATCGCCGGCGACCTCGGGCGCCCCCGCGCCGCGCTCGGCGTCGTGCGACTGCTGCGCGTCCGCGGCCCCGTCCAGCTCTGCGAGGTCGCCGACACCCTGCGCGTGGACGCCTCGGTCGCCAGCCGGCAGGTCGGCGCGCTCGTCGAGGGCGGCTACGTGCGACGCACCGTCGACGAGACCGACCGGCGCGCCCGCACCCTCGAGCTCACGGACGCCGGCCACCGGCTCGCCGCCCAGAGCGATGACCGGTTCGACGCCTTCGTCGCCGAGGCCTTCGCCGACTGGTCGGCCGAGGACCTCGCCGACGCCATCGACCACATCCGCGACGTCGCGGACGCCATCAGCTCCGTCAGCCAGGAGGCCCCTCCCCGATGACCGACACGTCCACCCGATCCACCCCGACCGACACGCCCGCGACGAGCCGCGCCCCGGCGATGACCCGCCGCGAGACGCTGGAGGCCCTCTCGGGCATCCTGCTCGGCGTCTTCGTCTCCCTGCTCGCCACCACCATCGTCTCGACCGCGCTGCCGCGGATCGTCGCCGACCTCGAGGGCTCCCAGCACGCCTACACCTGGGTCGTCACGGCCATGCTGCTGACGATGACGATCTCCACCCCCCTGTGGGGCAAGCTCGCCGACCTGACGAACCGCAAGACGCTCATCCAGGTGGCGCTGGTCATCACCGTGGTCTCCGCGGCGTCGGCCGGGTTCGCCCAGAACATGGAGATGCTCATCACGTCCCGCGCCCTGCAGGGCGTCGGCGCCGGCGGGCTGATGTCCCTGGCGACCGTGCTGATGTCCGACATCATCAGCCCCCGCGAACGCGGCAAGTACATGGGCCTCATGGGTGGTGTCATGGCCGTGGCGCAGATCGGCGGCCCGCTGCTCGGCGGCGTCATCACCGACTCGATCGGCTGGCGCTGGACGTTCTTCGTCGGGGTGCCGTTCGCCGTCGTGGCCCTGGTCGTGCTCCGCACGACCCTGCACCTGCCCGCCAGGCCGCCGCGCACCGTGCGCATCGACGCCGCCGGCGCCGCGCTCATCGCCCTCGGGGTCGCCCTCCTGCTGCTGTGGGTCACCTTTGCCGGCGACCAGTTCGACTGGGCGTCCTGGCAGACGGCCGCCATGGTGGGCGGCGCCGTCGTCGCCCTCCTCGCCGCGGCCCTCGTCGAGCGCCGCGCACCCGAGCCGATCATCCCCCTGCACCTGTTCCGCAACCGGACGTTCGTGCTGTCCGTCGTCGCCTCGGCGGCGGTGGGCGTGGCGATGTTCGGCACCGCGGTGTTCCTCGCCCAGTACCTGCAGCTGGCCCGGGGCATGACACCCACCCAGTCGGGTCTGCAGACGATCCCCATGGTGGTCGGCACCATGGTGGGCGGGATCGTGCTCGGCCGGATCATCTCCCGCACGGGCCGCTACAAGGCGATCATGATCGGCGGGGCCGTCGTGCTGACCGCCTCCCTGTTCGGGATGTCGACGATCGGGACCGGCACCAGCCTGGTCGTGGTCTCCGTGTTCCTGTTCGGGCTCGGGCTGTCCGTGGGCGCGCTCATGCAGAACCTCGTGCTCGCCACCCAGAACACGCTCGGCCTGCGCGACATGGGCGCGGGCACGGCCACCGTGGCGTTCTTCCGCTCGCTGGGCGGCGCGATCGGCGTCTCGGCCCTCGGCGCCGTCCTGGCGGCCGACGTCCGTGACGAGATCACGCGCGGCCTGGCCGGGCTCGGGGTCCCCGCCGGGACGCTCGGCGGGTCCAGCGGCTCCGTGCCCGACATGTCCACGCTGCCGGCACCGGTCGCCGACGTCGTGTCCTCCGCCTACACCGAGGGGATCACCGGGATCTTCCTCGTCGCCGTCCCGATGGCCGTCGTGGCGCTCGTGGCGATCTGCTTCATCGTCGAGATCCCCCTCGGCGAGCGGTCCGGCATCGAGCAGACCCGCGACCTCGTCGCGGAGCAGGAGGCGGCGACGGACCCCGCTCCCGTCCCCGCCGCGGAGGATCGGACCACGCCCGCCGTCGACCCCCGGGAGTGACCGGCACCCGGCCCGGCAGGGGGAAATTCACCCGCTCCAGGGGGCCGGAGTTCAAATCGTGACCTCCGGAACGTCCCGAGAGCGTCGAGGGACCGCCATGATGGGGCACATGCACGACAGCGCTGCGCCCACGACCCCGCCGGACCCGACGACGGACCCCCTGGGTGCCCTGGAACGCGAGGTCCGCGTGCTGATCCGGCGGGCCCAGTCGACGGCCGCCCAGATGGCCCGGCTCATCCACCCGGAGCTCGACGCGTCGGCCTACCCGCTGCTCGCCCACATCGCCCAGTACCCGAACAGCCGCGGGTCCGACCTGGCGGCACACTTCGGCGTCGGCCGCGCCACCGTCTCCCGGCAGCTCAGCCGGATGGCGGACCTCGGACTGGTGCACCGCGAGACCGACCCCGAGGACACGCGCGGGCAGTGCATCACGCTCACCGACGACGGCGTCGCCCGGTTCGAGCACGCCCGCGACGCACGGATCGGCATGCTCGAGGGTGCCCTGGCGTCGTGGTCCGAGGAGGACATCGCCGAGCTCGCCACGCTGCTGCGCCGCTACTCGGCCGACGTGGTCCGCTGGCTGGGGACCCGTCAGGGCGAGGAGTCGCCCGCCACGTCGGGCACGCCGTCCGTCGCGACGGCGGGCTGACCGCGGGGCCGCCCCGGACGGGCGGCCCCCGACGGTCGCTCAGCCCTCGACGGGCTCGAACGTCATGCTGACCGAGTTCATGCAGTAGCGGTCACCGGTCGGCGTCTGGGGTGCGTCGTCGAACACGTGGCCCAGGTGGGACCCGCACCGCGCGCAGCGCACCTCGATGCGCACCATCCCCAGGGACCGGTCCTCGATCAGCTCGACGCGGTCCTCCGCCAACGGGGTGTAGAAGGACGGCCACCCGCAGTGGGATTCGAACTTGGTCTCGCTGCGGAACAGCTCGCCGCCGCAGCCGCGACAGCGGTACACGCCCTCGCGCTGCTCGTCGAGGAGCTCACCCGTCCACGGCCGCTCCGTCCCGGCCTGGCGCAGCACCGAGAACTCCTGCGGGGACAGCTCGATGCGCCACTGGTCGTCAGTCTTGGAAACGTCGTAGCTCATGTCGGCGCCAACACCGCACGTCCGAGCGGTGTTCCCCGGCTCAGCGCTGCCGCGAGCCGCCGGACCGCGACGGCCGCTGCCGACCCTGCTGACCCTGACGCGGCTGCGCGGTCGCGCCCTGGCTGCCCTGGCCACCACGGCCCCGGCGGCGACGGCGACGACCGTCGCCCGTGCCACCGGCGCCGGCCGTCGCGGCCTGCCCCGACGGCTTCTTCCCGGACGCGCGGCCCGCCTGCTGCTGCGGCGGCGTCTCGGACGGGGCCACGTAGGGGGCGACCTCGCCGACCAGCGCGGTCAGCGTGGCGTCACCGGGCGCGGCGGGCTGCGGGCGGGCGGTGATCCGCGCCTTGCGGGTCAGGTCGCGCACGTCGCCGCGCTCCTCGGGGAGCATCACGGTGACGACGTCGCCGCCCGAGCCGGCGCGCGCCGTGCGCCCGGACCGGTGCAGGTACGCCTTGTGCTCGGCCGGCGGGTCGACGTGCACGACGAGCTCGATCTCGTCGACGTGGATGCCGCGCGCGGCGATGTCCGTCGCGACCATGACCTTGACGTCACCCGTCGAGAACGCGGCCAGGTTGCGTTCGCGCGCACCCTGCCCGAGGTTGCCGTGCAGGTCCACGGCCGGCACCCCGGCGGCGGTGAGCTGCCGGGCGAGCTTCTTCGCCTGGTGCTTCGTCCGCGTGAACAGCACCCGCCGGCCCGTCCCGCGGGCGAGCTCGTGGACGACCTGCTTCTTGGACTCCTTGTCCGCCACCGCGAGGATGTGGTGCGTCATCTTCGGCGGCGCGGCCGCGGCCTCGTCGACCGAGTGGGTCACCGGGTTCTTCAGGTAGCGCTTGACCAGGACGTCGACGCCGTTGTCCAGCGTGGCCGAGAAGAGCAGGCGCTGGCCGGTGCGCGGCGTGCGGTCCATGATCCGCTTCACGCCGGGCAGGAACCCGAGGTCGGCCATGTGGTCTGCCTCGTCCAGCACCGTGATCGCCACGTCCTCGAGCGTGAGCACCTTCTGGTTGAGCAGGTCCTCGAGACGCCCCGGGCACGCGATGACGACGTCGACGCCCTGACCGAGGGCCGTGACCTGGCGGGACTGCGCGACGCCGCCGAAGATCGTCGTCGTCCGCAGGCCGAGCGCCTCGGCGAGCGGCTTCATCGTCGCGTCGATCTGGTTCGCCAGCTCACGCGTCGGGCACAGCACCAGCGCGGTGGGCCTGTTCGGCACCCGGCGCGGGCGGCCTGCCGCACGCTCCCGCGCGGCATGCTGCGCCAGCCGGGTCACGACGGGCAACGAGAACGCGAGCGTCTTGCCGGACCCGGTCCGGCCGCGGCCGAGGACGTCGGATCCCGCGAGCGTGTCGGGCAACGAGGCCGACTGGATGGGGAAGGGGGTGGTGATGCCCGTCCGGGTCAGGTGCTCCACGACGGGGGCGGGCAGGCCGAATGCGGCGAAAGAAGTCAACAGAAAAGCCTCTCCGGACGTCGACGACGTCCACGGTCGGGGTCCGCCGCACGCAATCCGGGGGGATCTCCACGACGCCGGGCGCGCGGGTGTCGCAGCCGCCCTCGGGTCCCATTGTCACACGGCCCGTCGCTCGGACCCGCCGTGCCCCGGGCTCGACGTGGTGGAATGGCGGCCGTGGACGACTTCCTCACGACCGCCGGCGACGTGCTCGCGCAGATCTGGACCGCCGCGACCACCGCCGTGGACCCGCCCGACCGCACGGTGGTGATCGCCGCGGGCCTGGTGGCGCTGGCGGTCGTCGCCGTGTCCCCGGTGTGGCGTGTCGCACGGCACGTCATCACCATCGCGCACGAGGGGGCGCACGCGGTCGTGGCGATGCTCACGGGGCGGCGACTGGACGGCATCCGCCTGCACTCGGACACCTCGGGGCTCACGGTCACGGCGGGCCGCCCCCGGGGCCTGGGCATGATCCTCACCGCGTTCGCGGGATACGTCGGCCCCGGGCTCGTCGGCCTCGGCGCGGCCTGGCTGCTGCGCGCCGGGTACGCCGTCGGGCTGCTCTGGCTCCTCGTCGTGCTGCTGGCCCTGCTGCTGCTGAAGATCCGCAACTGGTTCGGCCTGTGGTCCGTGCTCGTCAGCGGCGCCCTGCTGGTCGGGGTGTCCTGGTGGCTCGACCCGACCGTGCAGTCCGCCGTCGCGTACGCCGTGACCTGGTTCCTGCTCCTCGGTGCGGTGCGGCCCGTGGCCGAGCTGCAGTCGCAGCGGGCCAGGGGCCGCGCCCGCACCTCGGACGCGGATCAGCTCGGACGGCTCACCGGCGTGCCGGGGATCGTCTGGGTCCTGATCTTCTTCCTGGTGACGGTCGGTGCACTGGTGCTCGGCGGGTCATGGATCGTCGGACCGGTCACGACCGCCTGAGCGGTCTCGTCAGAGCTTCGCGTAGCGGGCCCGGGCGAAGGAGTAGACGCCGTACGCGGCGATCCCGACACCCAGGACGACGAGCAGCGCGACACCGAACGGCTGCTCACGGACCGTGGTCAGCGCCTCCTCCATGCCACCGGCCTGGTCGGCGTCGTGCGTGACGGCCGCGGCGACGAACAGACCGCCCAGGACGCCGAGCGCGATGCCCTTGGCGATGTAGCCCACCTGGCCGAGGCGGACGACCGCGTTACCCACTGCGCCACCGCCGGTGCCCCGCAGGTCCTCGAGGAACTTCTTGGTCGCGCCCTTGTAGATGTGGTAGATCCCGACGCCGATGACAGTGAGACCGACGGCGCCCACCAGCAGCACGCCGCCGGGAGCCCCCATCACGGAGGCGGTGAGGCTCTCCTCCTTGTTGCCACCGCCGCCCGACCCGCTGCCGGTGGCGTACTGACCCGCCGTGAACGCGAGCACGGCGTAGAGGATGCCCTTGCCCGCCGCCTTGACGCGGGCGCCGGCCTCCTTCTTGTCCGACACGCCGGGGACACCGATGATCGCCTCGGTGAGTTCCCAGAGCCCGAGCGCCGCGAAGCCGACGGTCGCCGCCCAGAGCAGGATCTCGCCGCCCGGCGCCTGGCTGACCTGCTGCATCGCACCCGACGAGTCGGCCTGCCCGGAGGAGGACCCGAAGGCGAGCTGCACCGCCAGCCAGCCGATGATCAGGTGCAGCAGACCCGAGGCCGCGTAGCCGGCCCGAGCGAGGGTGCGGACGGCCGGATGGTTGCGGGCTTGCCGGGCAGCGCCCTGGGCACTCTGGGACGTGGATGACACGTGGACACCTCCTGGTCGCCGCGACGGTCGCGGCGTGCCGTTCACCATGGCGCACATGTCCGCTCGGCGCCATGCGAGACGAAGGACGGCGGGCCGCCCTCCTTCGGGAGGACGACCCGCCGTCGCGGAGCTGGGGAGCTCAGGCCTGCGGCGTGAGCACGAATCCCGGTCCCTCGGGGGAGGGCTCGGCGTCGAGCTGCAGCGCGTCGAGAGCCGGCGCCGAGCTGGAGTCGACGAAGACGTTGGTCTCGCCGGACTCGTCGACCACCTGGTCCTCGGGCTGGGGCGCGGGGACGAGCGCGAGCTCGAAGTTGCCCGGCTGCTCGGCGGACTGCGCGATACGCAGACCGCCCTCGGCCGGGACGCCGGCCTGCTCGGCCAGCGAGTCGACGGCGGTGCGGGCGTTGTCCGTCACGGTGAGCATGGGAGCTCCTCTCGTCGGGTACGCGACTCGTCCACCGAATCAGGACCACGCGGCGAACGCAACGGTTCGCCGCGATCGCCGGAGAACGTCCCGGCCTGTGAGACTGCAGGTGACAGACCTGCCGGCGGGGCTTATGTTGCCCTCCCGACCGCAATGTGAGACTCCTCGCAGCACGCGGCGGCGCAGCGCCCGCCGGCGCGCGGCGCCAGTAGGCTGGCCACAGCCTCCGGCCGGACGGTCGGCGGCGGGCCTCTAGCTCAATCGGCAGAGCAACGGACTTTTAATCCGTGGGTTCAGGGTTCGATCCCCTGGGGGCCCACCAGGCGCCACGGCGGCCGCGCCGCCGAGGACCGCGGGTCCGTCACTGGCATGATCACCTTCACGAGTCACCGGCAACGGCGGGAGGCCCTGCAGTGTCCGAGGCAGATCACGACGACGCGGAAGCACGTCTCGCTGCGCGGGAGTTCTTCGCCTCAGCGCTCTACATGGCCCTGGTCCTCCTGGCCGCGCTGGTGGCCGTGCCCACCGACCGGCTGCCCTCGGACGAGGCGGTGGCCGGGCTGCTGGTCGGCAGTGCGATCGGCCTGACCCTGGCGCACTGGCTCGCCTTCCGCCTGGCGTCACACCTCACCGAGGGAGGCGGTTTCGCGACGGAGTCCGCCGCCCGGGAGGCCGGCGCCCAGATCGCCGGTGGTGTCGCCGTCGCTGCTGTCGCTGCCCTTCCGTTCCTTCTCCTCGACGGCGCGGCCGCGCTGATCGGCTCGCTCGTGCTGCTGGCCACGCTCCCCGCGGTGACGGGCGTGGCGATCGCGCGGCTTCGAGGGAGGCCCTGGCTCACCAGTCTCGTCACGGGCGCGGTTGCGCTCACGCTTGCTGCCGTCGTCGTCCTGGTCAAGAGCGCCGTGGGGCACTGACCCCGGTCTCGGAAGAACACACCGCCGTGCGGGCGGTCAGACCGACAGGAGGAAGAGAGTCGTCTCGTCGACGGCATAGGCGGTGGAGCGGTCGAGCGCGGCGATCGCCTGCGCCGACGCGATCTCCTCGTGCTCGGTCCACTGCCGGCCGTCGGCGCTGACCCAGGCCGTCCCGTCGACGTCCACACCCCACAGCGAGCCGTCGACCCCGGCGGACACCTGCCGCAGCAGCGGCGCCCCGTCCACCGGGGCGAAGGAGGCCGCTCGGTCCGTGCTGTGCATCAGGCCGTCCGGGGTGGCGGCCCACACCTCGTCACCGACCGCGGCGAGGGACGCGGCCGCCATCCGCGGCCCCTGGTCCCAGGTCGACCCGCCGTCGGTCGAGACGATCAGCCCGGTGACGCCGTCGAAACCGACGAGGTAGTCGTCGGTGACGGCCAGGGCGTGGAAGTCGATCTCGCCGGTCAGGGACACCGGGTCCCAGGTCTCGCCCCCGTCGTCGCTGCGCAGGAGCCCGAGCGGGTTGGGCAGCGGGCTGCCCGGACCGGGGTGGCCGGAGGACACCAGACGTCGGGTGCCGGGCAGCCCGGTCATGCCCATGAGGTCGTCCTGCGGGCCGACGGCGGTCACGCCCCCCTGGTCGTCGATGACGCGCACGCCCTCGTGGGTACCGGCGCGCACGACACCCTCCTCGTCCACGACCAGGCCGTGGACGTGGCTGATCGCCTCGTCGAGCTCCACGGTCCGCACGCGCGGACCGTTCTCCTCGGGTGCCGGGGAGGACGGTGACGGGGAGGACCCGGCCGCGGTGTCCGACGACGGGGAGGACGAGAGCGTCGGTGTCGACGTCCCACCGGTGACGGCATCTCCCCCCTCCTGCTCGGCGGCGCCGCACGAGGACAGGACCAGGGAGAGCACGGCGGCGAGGGCGAGGACGGCGGGGCGGTTCATGGGGGGAGCTCCTCGGGTCGGTGGTGGGATGCGTGCGGGCGGTGACGCCGGGCGCGACACCCGGAGCCGAGGATCGCGGGGCTCGGCACATGACGATCGTGGCCCCGTCAGGAGGAGAGAACGCCGCGAGTTCGATGAAGGTTCCATCAAGGCGGCCTACCGAGGACCGTCCGGACCCCGCCCGGGGTGCCGCCGGGTCCTAGCATCGAGGGGGACGACGAAGGAGAGTGGCGATGGCGGACCGGGTCCGGGCACTGGTCGTCGAGGACGAACGCGCGCTGGCCGACGTGATCGCCGGCTATCTGCGCCGGGAGCAGTTCGACGTTCTCGTCACCCATGACGGCCCGGCCGCGGTCGAGGCGGCCCGCACCCACGCACCGGACCTGATCATGCTGGACATCATGCTGCCGGGATTCGACGGCATCGAGGTCTGCCGCCGGGTGCGCACCTTCAGCGACGCGTACGTCGTGATGCTCACGGCCCGCGACGAGGAGACGGACAAGGTCGTCGGTCTGTCGGTCGGCGCCGACGACTACGTGGTCAAGCCGTTCTCCCCGCGCGAGCTGGTCGCGCGGGTGCAGGCGATGCTGCGCCGACCACGCTCCGCGGCTCCCGACCGGGCGGCCGCGACCCGCGTGCTCGCCCTGGGGGACGTGACGGTCGACCCCGAGTCGAGGCAGGTCACCGTCGACGGCCGGGAGGTCGACCTGACCCGCACCGAGTTCGACCTGCTGGCCACCATGGCGGCACGACCGCGCACGGCGTTCAGCCGCGAGCAGCTGATGGAGGCGGTGTGGGGGCCGGGCTGGTTCGGCGACGAGCACGTCGTCGACGTCCACGTCGGGCATCTGCGCCGGAAGCTCGGTGACGATCCCGCCGTGCCCCGCTACATCCGTACCGTTCGCGGCGTCGGCTACGGGGCGGTCTCGCGGTGAGCACCGCCCGGGCGCGCGGGCCGCGACGCCGGATCCGGGACGGCCTGGCCGTGCGTCTGATGCTGGCGCAGCTCCTGGTGATCACCGCCGGGGCGGTCACGCTGCTGGGGACCGCCTTCCTCGTCGCCCCGGGGCTGTTCTCCGACCACCTCGCCCGCGCCGGAGCCCCGGACGAGGAGACGCTCGGCCATGTCCGGTCCGCGTTCACGGACGCCCTCGGCATCGCCCTGCCGGTCGGAGCCCTGATGGCGCTCGCGGCCGCCGGACTGGTCTCGTGGGTGCTGGTGCGACGTCTGGTCCGCCCGATCGAGCAGCTCGCCGACTCGGCGGACGCCATCGCGACGGGACGCGGCGAAGTGCCGGTCCCCGTCGCGGCGTTCAGCTCCGAGATGCGGCAGCTGTCGGACTCCTTCGAGCAGATGGCGCGG
The DNA here is from genome assembly GCF_030588085.1 of Isoptericola sp. b408. Lineage (NCBI taxonomy): Bacteria > Bacillati > Actinomycetota > Actinomycetes > Micrococcales > Promicromonosporaceae > Isoptericola > Isoptericola sp. b408. The sequence goes on along the minus strand of NZ_JAUQYQ010000001.1, from coordinate 692,418 downwards.
CGGCTGGCCGACGTCGACAGCGGCCGCGCCCGCCTGCTCGCCGACCTCGCCCACGAGCTGCGGACGCCGTTGGCCACGCTCGAGGCCTATCTGCAGGGGATGCAGGACGGTGTCGTCCCGCTGACCGACGAGTCGTGGGACACCGCCCAGCAGCAGGTCGACCGGCTGCGTCGCCTCAGCAGCGACGTGCGCGAGGTCGCGGCCGCCCAGGAGCACGCGCTCGACCTGCGTCGCGAGCCGCTGGACATGGTCGAGTCCGCCGCCTCCGCCGTCGCACTCGTGGAGCCACGAGCAGCGGCCGCCGGCATCACCGTGGCGCTGGTGCCCCCGCAGGTACCGACGGCCGAGGTGCTCGCCGACCGTGACCGGATCGGGCAGGTGCTGGGGAACCTGCTGGACAACGCCGTGCGCCACACGCCGCCCGGCGGGAGGGTCGACGTGGGCGTGACCCGGGGCGACGACCAGGTCACGGTGACCGTGACGGACACCGGGCCGGGCGTCCCCGCCGAACAGCTCGAGGCGATCTTCGAGCGGTTCCACCGCGGTGACCCCTCGCGCACCGCCGACGGGTCGGGCAGCGGGCTCGGCCTCACCATCGCCCGGGCCGTCGTGGTCGAGCTCGGTGGCCAGATCGAGGCGAGCAGCCCGCAGGGCACCGCCGGCGGGGCCCGGTTCACCGTGCGACTGCCGGCGCTCGGTCCTCCGCAGGCGACTTGATCGTTTCTTCACCCGGCGGAGATCGATCCGCCGGGGTGCCGCGACATCCTCGAAGGAGTCGGTACCAGCGGGGGCCGGCCGGACAGCGGAGGGAGGAATCGTGATCGGCATCGCACCGGGCACCCTGGTCGCCGACGACGGCGGGACCGGCTGGGGCCACATGGGAGACGGCTGGGGCATGGGCGGGGCCGGCGGGTGGATGATGCTCGTCTGGGTCGTCGTCTGGGTCGTGGTCCTGGGACTGATCGTCTGGGGCGTGGTCGCCCTGACCCGCAGCGGCCGGCGCGACGACGGCGCGGCACCCCCCACGCCCACCGAGGTCCTGGAGATGCGCTTCGCCCGCGGGGAGATCACCGACGAGGAGTACCGCCGGGCACGGGAGACGCTCGAGGACCGCAGGAACGACGGTCGATAGCGCGGGCGGTCCCCCTGCTCCGGTGCGCCGCGGCCCGCAGGACGTCGGGGCCGCGACGCGTCGATCCGATCCTTCGGTCGCCTTGTCGGTCAGGTCCCCCGTTTCGCCCGAACCCTCCGGGGCGGGACCGGGTGATTTCCGGCCTACCACCGAGGTTCGGGACCTTTGGCACCTTGACGGTCCTCGGGGCCGGGCGAACGATTTCTCGTAGAGGCAGCGACCTTCGAGGGGGAGGGGGCGCATCGCGCGACACCGACGACGGTGTCGCCCAGGGTTCCGGTCACGTTCGCGACGCCACAGCTGCCCTGCGCCCCGAACCTTGATGACGAAGGCACGATCATGGAGCTGAGCAGGCGAGATTTCCTGAGAATTGCCGGTGCCGGCGCCGGCGCCGTGGCGCTGAGCAGCGTCCCGGTGCTCCCGACCGCCGCACCCTCGAGATACGCGGCGTTCGCGGCACCGCTCACCGCCGGGCTGAGCGACCCTGCGCTGCAACCGAAGTTCACCGAGCTGGTGCCGAACGCACTGGATCCGGGATTCCTCTTCAAGGACCTCAACGAGAGAGGCGGGCCGGCCTCGCGGCCGAACTTCAGACTCCGGGCCCGACAGACCGTCCAGCAGACCGGGCTCATCGAACCGAAGAACGGGCGCCGCCTCACGACCCCGGTCTGGGGCTACGGCGACAGCACCGTCTCGTGGCCGGGACAGACCTTCCAGGTCACCAGCGCGTCAGCCGGCGGAGCGGACGAGACGACCGTGCGTTGGGAGAACGAGCTCCCGAACCGGCACCTGCTGCCGGTCGACGAGAACCTGCACTGGGCCTACTCGCTGCACGATGCCGGCTCGGCGAACGGCGTGGACTACCGGCAGTACAGCATCAGGAAGAACGGCGTCCCGATGATCACCCACCTGCACGGGGGCAACACGGACTTCCAGTACGACGGCAACCCGGAGTTCTTCTACGGACGCCAGGGGCTCGTCACCGGGCCGCAGTGGGACTTCGTGGACGGCGGGTTCACCAACACGTTCCGCTACGACAACGCCGTCCCCGCCGGGAACCTCTGGTACCACGACCACACGCTGGGCATCACGCGGCTCAACGTGTACGCGGGTCTGGCCGGCTTCTACTTCGTCCGGGACGAGGTCGACACCGGGACGGCCGACAACCCGCTGGGCCTTCCGGCGTTCCCCTACGAGCTCGCCTACGCGATCCAGGACCGGATGTTCACCGACCGTGGAGCGCTGTTCTACCCGGCCTTCCCCGGCGACCCGTTCTACGCCGAGTTCATCACCGAACAGGGCATCGTCCTGGATCCCGCGCTGTTCCCCGGGGGCGGTCCCACCGCGCTCGCCGAGTTCTTCGGCGACCACATGGTCGTCAACGGCAAGATCTGGCCCAAGGCGGACGTCGAGCCGCGGAACTACCGGATGCACCTGCTCAACGGCTGCGACTCACGCTTCCTCGTCACACAGTTCGTCGCCGTGAACGCCGGGGCGACCGACCCGAGCTCGGGAACGCCCGTGCCGTTCTGGGTGATCGGCTCCGACCAGGGGCTCGGCACACCCGCGCAGACCGACACGCTCGTCATCGAGCCGGGCGGGCGCTACGACGTGGTCGTCGACTTCTCCCAGGTGCCGGCGGGCAGCCGGGTGATCCTGAAGAACCTCGGCGGCGACGCACCCTTCGGCGGAGCCTTCGGGGACGACCTCGATCCCGACGACACCTTCGTGGACCGGCAGACCGACCGGATCATGGCGTTCGACGTCGTCGTCCAGCTGTCGGACGTCCCGGACGACTTCGACCCGAACAACCTGTCCGGCTACGGGGGCGTCGGGCCCGAGGACAGGACACGACGTGTCGCCCTGTTCGAGGGGACCGACGAGTTCGGCCGGCTCCAGCCGCTGCTGGGGACCGTGGCGAACGACATCAGCGGGACCAACGTCGCGACGGCGTACACCTGGTTCCAGCCCCCGACGGAGACCCCGACGGCGGGCGACACGGAGATCTGGGAGGTCTACAACTTCACGGCCGACGCGCACCCGATCCACCTGCACCTCGTCAACTTCGAGATCCTCGACCGGCAGGACTTCGAGTACGACATCACCGGGACCCAGACGACGACCCAGCACAACGGCACCACCGGGGACGCACCGGAGATCTCGAACATCCGCAACCTCACGCCGGCGTCGGTGGGGAGCGAGTACTTCGAGAACGCCCCGAAGGACATGGTCACCGCGTTGCCCGGGGATCCCGACGGTGCTCCGCCGACCGGGCAGATGGTGAGGATCAAGGCCGACTTCACCAAGAGCGGCCGGTACGTCTGGCACTGCCACATCCTGTCGCACGAGGACCACGAGATGATGCGGGTCCTCCAGGTGGGCTGACGTGAGCTCTGGAACGCTCAGGTGGCGCGGAAGAACGCGTTCGCCCGGGCGTTCCAGAGCATCACGATGATCAGGAGGGCGAACAGCCCGGACAGGAGCGCGGACCAGAACCCTGCGTACTCCCCCCAGACGATGACGACCCAGAGGGAGAGCACCACGCGCAGCGCCATCAGCAGGGTGACCAGGAACCGCGAGAAGCGGTTCCCGTTGCCGAGGCCGACCGCGACCAGGGCGACGACGAGGCCCAGGGCGATCTCGACCCAGGCGTAGACGGGGGCGTCGCTCGCGCCGATGCCGGCATCGGCGAGCACCTCGTCGGTGGCGAGCAGCATGAGCACCCCGCCGACGACCGAGGCGATGGCGACCAGCCAGGTCAGCACCACGACGAACGTGACGCTGCCGGGACGGGTGACGGGACCTGGAGCGGACATGGGAACCCTCCCTGGGTCGTGCTGCAGCCGCGGCGCCGCCGGGTGCGCGGTACGGACGCTGACCACGCTAGACAGCGTCCCGTGCGCTCGCGCGGCGGAGCCCCTCGGCCCGGTGCGACGCACGCGGGGTGACGCCGGGGCCGGCACGGCGCAGGATGGTCGTCGTGACCACGCTGCTGCCCGACCACCCGGACCCCGACCGTCCCGTCGTCGTCGCCCACCGCGGCTACTCGGCCGTGGCGCCGCAGAACACGTTCGCCGCCTTCGACGCGGCGTGGCGTGCCGGCGCCCCGGCCCTGGAGCTCGACGTGCGGCTCAGCGCCGACGGCGTCCCCGTCGTCATCCACGACCCGGTCGTCGACCGGGTGACCGACGGTTCCGGCGCCGTCGCCGACCTCGACGTCCACACCCTCCAGGGCCTCGACGCCGGGGGCCCGTTCTCGTCGGCGTTCGCCGGGCAGCGCATCCCGCTCCTGCAGGACGTCCTGGCGTTCCTGGCCGCCCGGCCCGGCATGGACCTCCTGTGCGAGTACAAGGGCCCCTGGACGACGGAGCAGGTCGCCCCGACGACGTCCGCGATCGATGCCGCCGGGCTGGCGGGGCGCTGCATCGTCCAGGGGTTCCACCGCGGGACGGTGGCGGCGCTGCGGGAGGCCGCACCGCACCTGCCCCGTGGGCTGCTCTGCGAGGAGGTGCCGGCCGACCTCCTGGACGCCGCAGCCGAGCTCGACGTCGTGACCGTCAACCCCGCCGTGGCGTCGGTGCTGGCCGATCCGGCGCTCGTCCCACGGGCGCAGGCGGCGGGCCGCCGGGTCATGCCCTGGACCGCCAACTCGTCCCGGGAGTGGGAGCTCCTGCTCGACGCCGGCGTCGACGGCGTGGTGACCGACCGGCCCGGCGAGCTGCGCGGATGGCTCAGCGGGCGGGCGCGGCGCGGGGCGGGCTCGGTCGCCGGCTAGCCGCCGTCACCGCCCTCGACCGGGCCGCCCTCCCCGGAGTCCCGGGACAGCCCGGACCGACGCATCCGGCGGTGCGCCTCGTCGTCGGCGGGGTCGTCGGACTCCGCGGCGGCGGCGTCCTCGGAGGTGCCGTCCGCGGCGACCCGCGGGTCGTCGGGCGTGCCGCTGCTGTCGTCGTCGATCGCGATCTCCCCCGTCAGCCGGCGCTCGGCGTTCTCCTCGCGCTCCTCGATGACGTCCTGCCCCGGACCGTTGAAGGTCCGCGACCGCTCCTCGGCCGACTCGCTGCCGCTGTACAGCCCCGGACGGTCGACGCTGTCGAGCACCATCGTCGCGTCGGCCGCGGCACCTGGCGCCGGCGCCGGCTCCTCCCAGCGACGGTCGCGCAGCCGGCGGAGCAGACCCCGCTCGCGGACGGAGGTCCGGCGGGGCCCGGAGGTCGCCGTGCGACCCGGGACGACGATGAGGCCGTCGTCCTCGTCCTGCTCGGCCCCGGGCGAGAGGGCCGCGGTGTCATCGGGCTCCGGCTGCGTCGTGTCCTCGCTCGGGGCTGCGTTGTCCTCGACGGCCGGCAGCACGTGGTCGGCCTCCTCGAAGCGGGTCCGCGGGATGGCGTACGGAGCCTCGCGCTGCAGCCAGGACACCAAGCCCTCGCGCACGGTGCACCGCAGGTCCCACAGGGTCGGCGAGTCCTGGGCGCTGACCAGGGCACGGACGCGGACGTACCCCGACGTGGCGGAGGTCACCTCGAGGATGCCGAGCCGCTCGTCCCACAGGGACGAGGCGCGCAGGATCCGCTCCAGCTCGGCCCGCATCGCCGCCAGCGGGACGCGGAAGTCGACGTCGAACTCCACGGTGCCGAGCAGGTCGGCGGCCCGCCGCGTCCAGTTCTCGAAAGGCGTCGTCGTGAAGTAGGTGCTGGGCAGGATGATGCGCCGGTCGTCCCACACGTGGACGACGACGTAGGTCAGGGTGATCTCCTCGATCCGGCCGAACTCGCCCTCGAGCACCACGACGTCGTCCACGCGGATCGCGTCGGTGAACGCGATCTGCATACCGGCGAAGGTGTTCGCCAGGCTCGACTGCGCGGCGAGGCCGGCGACCAGCGAGAGCACACCGGCCGAGGCCAGGATCGAGGCACCCGCGGTGCGCATCTGCGGGAACGTGAGCAGCACGGCGGCGATCGCGAACACGACGACGACCGCGACGGTGAACCGCCGCACGATGGAGATCTGGGTCTCCACGCGGCGTTTGTGCCGGTCGTCGTGGCTGCCGGCGAGCCGGGCCAGGGTGCGGTCCTCCACGACGAACGCCATGGCGCCGACCAACCAGGCCCCGGCCAGGATCGCGGTGATGACCAGCGTGTGCTGGACCACGCCGTACCAGGCCTGGTCCCGGTCCGCCGACACGGTGACCGCGACCCACACGGCGACGGTCATGAGCAGCGCGCGCAAGGGCTTGCGGAGCCGGGTCGCCATGTCGCGCAGCAGCGGCCGACGCCGGGCCAGGCGCCGGATCAGCGCCGACACCACGGTCACCAGGAGGTACGCCACCACCAGCGCGGCCCCGGCCCAGGCCAGGGTCACGGTCAGGGAGACCGTCGCCTCGACCGTCTGGTCGACCGTCTCCTCGTCGATTCCTCCGCCATCACCGTCCAGGAACATGAGGATCAGCCTAAGGACGCCAGGCGGATCGTGCGCAGCCGTCGGCGGGTCAGGACGTGGTCGGGGCGAACCGTCGGCGTGGGGGCCGGTGCAGCCAGGTGCGGAGCCGGCCGGTCACCCAGGGCAGCACCCAGAACGACATGATCGGGGTGAGGATCAGCGTCGTGACGAGCACCTGGAGCACCAGCGGCAACCCGTCGAAGGCGGGGACCAGCCAAGCCACCAGAGCGGTGAACGTCAGGTTGACGGGGAAGAACCCGAGCCAGATCGCGATCGACTGCTTCCACCGGGGCGGAGCCGGCAGCAGCGGTGGGCCGGACGGCTCGTCCTGGCGCAGGGGCGGGTCGAACCATCCCTCGATGCCGGTCCGCTTCGTGACGGCGTGCTCGGTGACGAGCCCCTCACCCTCCGCGAGCCAGTTCCGGCGATCGGCGGAGGTCTCCCAGGCCTCGAGACGTTCGGCGTCGGCGAACCGGTAGAGCATGATCCAGTCCGTCGACCCCTCGGCGGCGCGGATCCACCCGGAGCCCAGGAACCCGGGCCACCGGTTGGCGAGCCGGACACCCGCCTGGACCCAGGCGGTCACCTCGGGCACTCGTTCGGGGCTGACGATACGGTGGATCGACACGGTCACGGGTGTGGGCGTCATGCCCGTAGTGTTCGTGGTGCGGTGCCCCGGGGCGAAACCGGGATGCCTGACCGGGACGCTTCCGTTCAGGATGCGGACCACCACCGCCATCGGGTGCGGGATGCGGCTTTCGCCCCCTCTTCACCGACGCGGCGCACTTCGCCCGCGAGACTCTCGACCGATCGTCCCCTCCTCGGCAGAGTGCTGTCACATCGAGGCACCACGATGGTCTGCGGCCCGAAACCCGGACCCCGAGTACTTCCAAGGACATCCCCGTGATCGCACCTCGCTTGACCCTGCCCTGGCGCCGGACCGGCAGCCACGTCGCGCCCCGGCACCGGATCGGCGCGACGCGCAGCCCCCGCACCGCCGTCGGCGGCGCCATGGCCGGCCTGGCCCTGACGGCCGCCGTCGCGACCGCCGTCACCCCCGGCATCGCCGGCGCCGAGACGGGCACCCCCGCGCAGACGCGCGAAGCCCCGAGCACCGCGCCGTCGGACGACCCGACCGCGTCCGTCGTCACCTCCGACGACAGCGCCACCCTCACCGCGACGGCCGCCCTGCACCGGGCCGAGACCGTCGTCCAGCAGACCGAGTCCCTGCCGCGCAAGCAGGAGCGCCGGATCGAGCGCCGCGCGGAGAAGCTGTCCGCGATGCTCGAGACGCGCTCGGAGGCCGGCGCCTCCCGTGCCGCCGAGCGCGCCCCGTTGTCGGCGGCCGACCAGGGCTCGGCGACGACGAAGGCCACCGAGAAGTCGCTGACGACGGCAGCCCAGGAGCTCACGAAGCTGCTGGACCGTGCGCAGACCTCGGCGGTCGACGTCGAGGCGGCCCCGCCGACGCCGCGCGAGGTCGCGAAGGAGCAGGCGACCAAGGCCGAGAAGGCCGCGAAGAAGATCTCCCGGCACGCGGACTCCCTCGACGGGTTCGCCAACGGCAAGATCCCCGGCGGCAAGCTGAAGAACCTCTCCTTCGCCAAGGGCGAGACCCTGCGCGCCGACGCCGCGGCGCAGCTCGAGCGGCTCAACGTCGCCTACCGCGCCAAGTTCGGCCGGAACCTGTCGGTCAACGACTCCTACCGGTCGTACTCCTCGCAGGTCGCCACCCGCGCGAGCAAGGGCTACATGGCGGCCGTGCCGGGCTACTCGAACCACGGCTGGGGCGTGGCCGTCGACCTCGGGGACGGCGTCGAGTCCTTCGGCACCGCCGAGTACACCTGGATGCGCAAGCACGCCCCGGAGTTCGGCTGGGACAACCCCGCGTGGGCCCGGGCCGACGGACGCAAGCCGGAGGCCTGGCACTGGGAGTACAAGCCGATCGGCTGACCGCGGTCAGCCCCAGCCGAGCTCGTGCAGGCGGTCGTCGTCGATCCCGAAGTGGTGGGCGATCTCGTGCACCACGGTGACGGCGACCTCCTCGGCGACCTCGTCCGGCGAGGAGCAGATCGCCAGGGTCGGGTGCCGGTAGATCGTGATGCGGTCCGGCAGCGAGCCGGCGGCCCAGCCCTGGTCCCGTTCGGTGAGCGGCACCCCTTCGTACAGCCCGAGGAGATCGGGGTCGTCCGCCGGGGCGTCGTCCTCGACCAGCACCACGACGTTGTCCATCAGACGGGTCAGCTGTTCCGGGACCTGGTCGAGGCCCTCGGAGACGGCGGCCTCGAACTCCTCGCGCGACATCTCCACCACCGGTCCATCCTCCCCCACGGGCGGAGGCGACCCGGTCGGCGGGTGACCGGTATGCTGTCCCCGGCCGGCCCCCATCGTCTAGCGGCCTAGGACCCCGCCCTTTCACGGCGGTAGCACGGGTTCGAATCCCGTTGGGGGTACTCAGCAGGCGCCCCGGCGTCCGCACGGGTCGGCTGTCGGCGTGGCCTACGCCACGTCCGACACCGGCATCAGGAGTGTTTCTCCTGGTCAGGATCCGATTTTCAGATCCGGGCCAGCATGGGGTACGCTTCTTCTCGGCTCGAAACGAGCACCTCGATCGGGAGATCATCTCGATCATGGCCCTGTAGCGCAGTTGGTTAGCGCGCCGCCCTGTCACGGCGGAGGTCGCGGGTTCAAGTCCCGTCAGGGTCGCGCATGAGCGCCCGGAACGTCGGCAACGGCGCCCGGGCTTTCGTGTCCTGGCTCTGTAGCTCAGTTGGTAGAGCGTTCGACTGAAAATCGAAAGGTCACCGGATCGACGCCGGTCGGAGCCACCCCCAACAAGACCCCCCGGACCTCAGGTCCGGGGGGTCTTGTGTTGCGGCCGTCGAGCACTCGTCCTGGACCGAACGTCCGGCCTGCTTCCGGCCTCGTCGTAGTCGCCCCTCGTACGGCGATCGACCCCCGCCACGACATAGCCTGGTGGACGAGCGTCGCACCGATCCCGACCCCGCCGCACCGGAGGACACCATGTCTGTGCTCGACGAGATTCTCGACGCGAACCGGTCCTACGCCGCCGACTTCGGCGCGCGGTCCGAGCTGGCGCTGCCGCCCGCGCGCGGCTTCGCCATCCTCACCTGCATGGACGCCCGGCTCGATCCTGCGAAGTACGCGGGCCTCGCCGAGGGCGACGCCCACGTCATCCGCAACGCCGGCGGGCGGGCTTCCGACGACGCCATCCGCTCCTTGGTGATCTCGTACAAGCTGCTCGGCACGCGCGAGTTCTTCGTGATCCACCACACGGACTGCGGCATGGAGTTCTTCACCGACGAGGTGATGAGCGGGCTGCTGGCGCAAAGCCTCGAGACCGCCGAGCTCGGGCCCGACGGCTTCCGCGACGTCGGGGAGGGTCCCGGCACGAGCGCCGGCGCAGACGTCGACTGGCTCACGATCTCCGACCAGGCCCAGGCCGTCGTCGACGACGTCGTGCGCATCAGGAACAGCCCGCTCGTACCGGGCCGGATCCCCGTCCACGGGCTCGTGTACGACGTCCGCACCGGCCGACTGGTCGAGATCGAGGCCGCCACCGCAGCCGGTCGCGCCACCGACTGACGACGCGACCCTCAGTCCCGACCGCGCCGTCGGCCTCCGGCCGGCGCACCGGGTCGACGCCGGTCGGAGCCACCCCACCAAGACCCCTCGGACATCGCGTTCGGGGGGGTCCCGTCGTCGTCCCCGGAGGTGCGGCGCGACGACGCGCCGGGCCGTTGGAATTGCCTGGACCGGCCAGGACGGGTTGAGTGGTACCCACGAACGCGTCGAGGAGGGGAACTGTCGATGACGGACTGGGACGACGGGCGGACTCCGCCCGCCGAGCGGCCCCCGAGCGTGGGCCGGCTCGTGGAGAAGATCTCGGAGCAGGCCACCCGCCTGGTGCGGGCCGAGATCGCGCTCGCGAAGGCGGAGGCGGCGGAGAAGGCGAAGCGGTCCGGCATCGGTGCCGGTCTGATCGCCGTGGCGCTCGTCGTGGTGCTCTACGCGGTCGGCGTCCTGATCTGGTCCGCGATCCTCGGTCTCGCCGAGGCCTGGCCCCTGTGGCTGTCCGCCCTGGTGGTCGGTGTGGCGCTCGTGCTGTTCGCCGGACTGCTCGTGGGCATCGGTGCCGCTCAGCTCAAGCAGGCGAGCACCCGGCCCGAGACGATCGACCGGGTCAAGGAGGACGTCAGCACCGTCAAGGAGGGGATGAAGCGGTGAGTCAGCAGTCCACGACCGACCCGGCGATGCAGAACGGCGTGCCGGCACGGAGCCGTGAGGAGCTCCAGGCCGACGTCGTCGACGCCCGCCGCGAGCTGGGTGACGCCCTCGACGCGCTGACCACGCGCCTCTCCCCCGCCCACCAGGCGTCACGGCTGGCGCACGGCACGAGGCAGGCCGCGACGGACGCGCGGGGCCTGTTCGACGGGACCGGTCTGCCCGACGACGCACCCCGGTCGCGCAACGTCAAGATCCTCCTGGGTGCGGCGGCCCTGGGCGCGGCAGCCCTGACCGCCCTCGTCGTCCGGGCGGTCGCTCGACGCTGAGCGACGCCGGCGCGCCGGCCGTCCGGGCTCCCTCGTCGGGCGCCCGCGCGGCTGGTGCGCCCTACTTGTTCTGGTCGCCCGCGCTGTCGGGCGTGCCGCCCGCGTTCGCCGCGGCCTCGGCCTCGGCGGCGTCCGACGCGGCACCGAGCAGCGCCCGGACCTCGGACTCCTTGTAGCGGCGATGGCCACCCAGCGTGCGGATCGACGAGAGCTTGCCGGCCTTGGCCCACCTCGTGACCGTCTTCGGGTCGACACGGAACAGGCTGGCCACCTCGGCGGGCGTCAACAGGACCTCGGAGTCACCGTGGAACGACATCCCCTGCACCTCCTGGCATGCGACCGGTCCGGACGGCGCCCGGACAGCTCGACGGCCGTGTCTTGCCATTGTGGGCAGAAAGTGGGATTGAGGCGACTTGAACCGTCGAGCCCGCCTCGCACCGCTGGTCCGGGCTGTCCGCGACGTCCCCCGTGCCGGACACCTGGCCACACCCCGATCGCCACGTGACATACGTCACGACGCGGCCCCGGCGTGACGTCCACCCAGGACACGACACCATCGGAATGGCGGATCGAGTGGAGGGAATGCCTGAGCACCATGTACCGTTGGAACCTGAACAGACGAAATCTTCTCTCGGGGCCGCGCGTCTGGGACGTCGCCGCCCCGCTCCTACGTTGAGGGGGTCGGAGCCATGGGCCGCGGCCGTCAGAAGGCTAAGCAGACCAAAGTTGCTCGCGCGCTGAAGTACTACAGCCCTGAGACGAATTACCACGCGCTGGAGCAGGAGCTGAAGGCCTCCCAGACCGACGTCGTCACCGACGACCGGTGGGGAAGCGCCGCGGACTCCGCCTACGACAACGACGCGGACTGGGACGACGACCGACGATACTGACGCTCGACGGCACTCGGAGCGTCTCGGACGATGACCGAAGGGCCGGACGGTGAGCACCGTCCGGCCTCTCGTGCACCTGGGGCCGGACGGCGCCGCCGCTCAGCGGTAGTCGCCGACGAGCCGCACCGCGCCCGCCCGGACTCCCTTCGTTCCCGCGACGAGGTCGTCGCCGGCGTCCGCGGGGTCGAGGTCGGCGACCGTGCCCAGGGTCCAGGCGTGCACCCCCCGCTCCTGCAGCAGCCTGAGGGCGGCGTCGGCGCCGTCCGCCGCGACGACCGCCACCATGCCGACACCGAGGTTGAGCGTGTTCTCCAGGTCGCCCCGCGGCACGTCGCCCAGGTCGCGCACCGTGCGGAAGACCGCGGGCACCTCCCAGCTGGACCGGTCGACCGTGGCGACCGTGCCCACCGGCAGCACCCGTGCCAGGTTCGCCGCCAGTCCGCCGCCGGTGACGTGCGTGAAAGCGTGCACCTGCGCGGCCTCGTCGCGGGCGAGCGCCAGGCAGTCGGCGGCGTAGACGCGCGTCGGCTCCAGCAGCTCCTCCCCCAGCGTCCGGCCGAACTCCTCGACGTGCCGGTCCAGCTCCCAGCCGGCGTGCCGGATCACGGCACGCACCAGCGAGTAGCCGTTGGAGTGGACACCGCTGGATGCCATGCCGATCAGCACGTCCCCGGCCCGCACCCGGTCCGGTCCGAGCACGTCGTCGGCCTCGACCACACCGGTGGCCGCGCCCGCCACGTCGTACTCGTCGGCGGCGAGCAGCCCGGGGTGCTCCGCGGTCTCCCCGCCGACCAGGGCGGTCCCGGCGACCTCGCAGGCGCGGGCGATCCCGCGGACGATGTCGGCCACCCGGTCGGGGACGACCTTGCCGGTCGCGATGTAGTCGGTCATGAACAGCGGCTCGGCACCCACCACGACGATGTCGTCGACGACCATGCCCACGAGGTCGAAGCCGATCGTGTCGTGGACGTCCAGGGCCTGGGCGATGGCGACCTTCGTGCCGACGCCGTCCGTCGAGGTCGCCAGCAACGGCTTGCGGTAGCGCGTCAGCGCCGATGCGTCGTACAGACCCGCGAACCCCCCGACACCACCGAGCACCTCGGGCCCCTGGGTCCGGCGGACGGCGTCCTTCATCAGCTCGACGGCCCGGTCACCGGCTTCGGTGTCGACGCCGGCGGCGGCATAGGTGAGGCGTTCGGTCACGTGTTCTTCAGACTCCTGGTCGGACGGTGGCGGGGTCGCCGGGTCACGGGTGCTCGAGCGCCGACTGGCCGCCCACACCGACGGAGAGCTGGGACAGCCCGTCCTCCGGGGCGCCGAGCGGCAGCTCGGACTGCTCGAGCAGGTGCTTGCCGAGCCGGTCCTCCTCGGGCAGCTCGATCGGGTACTCCCCGGTGAAGCACGCCGCGCACAGCCGCGAGGCGGGCTGCTCCGTCGCGGCGATCATGCCCTCGGTCGAGATGTAGCCCAGGGAGTCCGCCCCGAGCGACTGCCCGATCTCGCTCGGCGTCAGGCCGTTGGCGATGAGCTCGGCACGGGAGGCGAAGTCGATGCCGTAGAAGCACGGCCACTTCACCGGCGGGGACGAGATCCGCACGTGCACCTCGGCGGCACCGGCCTCACGGAGCATCCGGATCAGCGCGCGCTGGGTGTTCCCCCGCACGATCGAGTCGTCGACGACGACGAGGCGCTTGCCGCGGATGACCTCCCGCAGCGGGTTGAGCTTCAGGCGGATGCCGAGCTGGCGCAGGGTGTCCGACGGCTGGATGAAGGTCCGGCCGACGTAGGCGTTCTTCGTCAGCCCCTGACCGAACGGGATCCCGGACTCGGCCGCGTACCCCGTCGCGGCGGGAGTGCCCGACTCGGGCACGGGCATGACCAGGTCGGCGTCCACGGGGTGCTCGCGCGCGAGCACGCGTCCCATCTCGACCCGGGCGGCGTGCACCGGTCGGCCCTGGATGGTGTTGTCCGGGCGGGCCAGGTACACGTACTCGAACACGCAGCCGGCGCGCTCGACCGGGGCGAACCGGGTGGACCGCAGACCGTCGTCGTCGATGCAGATCAGCTCGCCGGGCTCGACCTCCCGCACGAAGGAGGCGCCCACGATGTCCAGGGCGGGGGTCTCGGAGGCGACCACCCAGCCCCGCTGCGTGCGGCCCAGCACGAGCGGCCGGACGCCCTGCGGGTCGCGGGCCGCGTAGAGGGCGTGCTCGTCCATGAACACCAGCGAGAAGGCGCCCCGCAGCCGCGGCAGCACCTCGAGCGCCGTCTGCTCCAGGGTGTGGTCCTCGTCGCCGGCCAGGAGCGCCGTGATGAGCGCGGTGTCGGTCGTGTTGCCGCGGGCCAGCTCGCCCCGGCGCTGGGCGCCGTACCGCTCGGCCACGAGGTCGACCAGCTCGGCGGTGTTGGTCAGGTTGCCGTTGTGCCCGAGGGCGACGGTCCCGGCCGCGGTCGCGCCGAGGGTCGGCTGCGCGTTCTCCCAGGTGACGCCGCCCGTGGTCGAGTACCGGCAGTGGCCGACGGCGATGTGCCCGGCCAGCGCGTTGAGCGCGGTCTCGTCGAAGACCTGGGAGACCAGGCCCATGTCCTTGTAGACCAGGATCTGCTCACCGTTGCTGGTGGCGATCCCGGCGGACTCCTGCCCCCGGTGCTGCAGGGCGTACAGGCCGAAGTAGGTGAGCTTCGCGACCTCTTCACCGGGGGCCCAGACACCGAAGACCCCGCAGGCGTCCTGCGGGCCCTTCTCGCCGGGCAAGAGGTCGTGGTTCAGGCGGCCGTCGGGGCGCAAGGGCATGTGTCGAGTATCCCACACACGTGTCCGGGGATCGCCGCCGCGGTCGTCCCCCGGGACGGCCGCGGCCCGACCGTCAGCGACGTCGCAGGCTGCGCCGGTCGGCGAGCACCGCGAGACCCCCCGCGAGGAGCACGAAGAGGGTCGTCGTGCCCAGCGTGAAGACGGAGACGAAGACGCCCGGCTTGAGCAGGAGGATCTCCTCGTCGACCGCGACGCTCGTGAGCCAGGTGCCGGCGACGACGCCGACCACGAGGCCCACGATCGCGCCGACGGTGAAGAACGCGCGGTAGCGCGGAGCCCGGCGGACCCGGGTGGGGTCGACGAGCAGGTGGTCCTCCGCGTCGTCGTCGGCGACGGCGCCGCCGGACGTCACGCCCTGGTCCGGCCGGGTCTCCTCGACGGCGTCGGGGGTGTCGGCGGGCTGCTCGGGAGAGGTGCTGCTCACCCGACGAGCCTATCGCCCCCGACGACAGCACCCGGTGGCGAACCCGGCGGCCCGGGCGGGCGCGTCGTGAGGGACGCGCCCGCCCGGGCCGCCGGTCGGCTCACCGGCAGGTCAGCCGCCGTGGGTGCCGCGCGCCTCGGCGACACGGTCCTCGGCCCAGGCCGGGGCACCCGGCACCAGGTCCAGCCCCACCAGCAGCGGGTCGTGGTCGGAGGACCGGAACGGCGACTCGTCGTACAGGATGGTCACGTTGTTGTTGTACCGGCTGTACTCGTTCGCGACCGGCTCGTACGCGTTGATGTTCCAGATGTCCGCACCGGCGAGGTCCTCGAGGGCCCCCTCCGAGGCGAGCACGTGGTCCAGCGACCCGACCTGACCGTCGTAGTTGTACGTGTACTTGCCGGTCGTCGGCCCGAGGTCCGTGTAGCCGGCGTCGGCGAGGACCATGATCGGGTCCTCCTGCTCGTAGGCGTTGAAGTCACCCACGAGCAGCACGCGGTCGGTCCGGGCGTCGGACGCGACCTCGTCGGCGAAGTCCACCAACGCCGTCGCCTGCCGCACGCGGGACTCGTTGTTGCGTCCCTGCCCGTCGCCGGCGTCGACGTCACCCGGCCACGGACCGAGCGACCCCTTGGACTTGAAGTGGTTCGTGATGACCACGACGTCGTCCACCGGGGCCTTGTCCTTGCCGCCCGCGGGCTGGAAGACCTGCGCCAGCGGCTCGCGGGCGTTCTGGAACGCCTCGGGGGCGTCGGTGAGGATCCGCGACGCGCCCACCGGCTCGGCACCGGCCGTGCGGTAGATGAACGCGTTGCGGATGACGTCCTCGTCCGCGGGCAGCTCGGCCGGCGAGGGGACGAACGCCCAGGTGCCGGCGCCGTCGGCCGCGTTGAGCGCGTCGACCAGGTCGGACAGGGCCTGGTCGCGGTCCTTGCCGAAGGCGGCCGAGTTCTCGACCTCCTCGAGCGCCACGACGTCGGCACCGAGGCCGCTGATCGCCGCGACGATCTTGGTCTCCTGGCGCTCGAGGTTCTCGGCGTCGGCGGCCCCGCGGGCCAGGCAGCCGGACCGCACGGTGATCGGGTTGCCCTCACGGTCCGTGTAGAAGGAGCAGCCGTCGAGCTGGTCGCCGGTGGTCGTGAAGTAGTTGAGCACGTTGAACGTCGCGACCTGCAGGTCACCGCCCACGTCCTGCGGCGAGGACTCGCGGGTGTTCTCGAACGTCGCCGGCTGGACGCCCGCGGCGTCGTCACCGGTGAGCTGCTGCTGCGGCTGGAAGGACCAGGTGCTGTAGCGGTAGTCGAGCACGACGGGCTCGGTGAACGTCACGGACGCTCCCACCCGCACCGGGTCGGTGCCGTTCAGCCACGGCAGCGGGACGTCGGTCCGCGAGTCGCGGCTGTAGTCCCACGAGGAACCGTCGTCGAGCAGGACGGCCCGGGCGGCGTTGTCGGCGGCCTGCTCGGCCGCCGCGTCCGACCCCGGTCGGCCGGCGGTGGTGGGCTGCACCAGCGGGCCGTCGCCCGCGGCCAGGCCGACCGTGCCGTAGCGGTTGGTCGGGTAGGTGTCGGTCACCGTGAAGTCGCCGGACGGCGCGAGGAGCATGTTCTCCAGCGCCTCACGCTCCTCCTCGGTGGCGGGCCACCCCGTGACCGTCGGCTCGACGGGCTCGGCCGGCTCGTCGAGGACGGTCCAGGACTCCGCGGAGACCTCGGTCAGGCCGTAGTACTCGGTGGCCTCACCGGTCACCTCGACGTGGTCGCCCACGGCGACCTCCTGGGCACCCGCCCAGGTGTAGACGAACACCGCGTCCGAGGCGCCCGGCGTCTCGTCGTCGGCGGGGTCGCCGCCCGTGCCGGCCGTCTGCAGCATGAACCCGTTGAAGCCGCCGGTCGGGTAGGCCGCCGTGACGACGCCGCGCGTGGTCACGTCCTGGCCGTCGAGCGGGGACGAGTCCCCCGTGCCCTGGATCTCGGCGATCGGCACGAGCTCGGGCTCCGGCTCGGGCTCCGGGTCGGTGCCCGGCGTCGTCCCGCTGTTCTGCGGGGTGGGCTCACCGGTCACGAAGTCCGCCGCGTTGTCCACGGTGTTCTCGTGCTCGACGCGGGCGACGGAGACGGCGTTGCTCGTCCCCGGCGCGGGGCCCGAGCCGAGGAACGTGTTCGCCGAGCCCCAGCCGACCAGGTCGACGAGGTCGGTGACCTCGGCACAGGCGCTGCCGGTGCAGTCGAGGCGGTCGGTGGAGCGGACCAGGGCCACCTCGGCGCCGGAGCCGGACATGAAGATGCTGCCCTCGACGTCCGGGGTGGGCAGGTCCGGCTGCGAGTCGTCGTTGCCGGGCGCCTGGGCCACGAGGAAGGACCCACCGGCCGGGATCTCACCGGTGAGGTCCGTCTGGGAGGACCAGGTGGTGCCCCCGGCGGAGCCGTACTGCACGGACCAGCCGTCCAGCGAGACGGGCTCGTCACCGGGGTTGTACAGCTCGACGAAGTCGCGGTCGTAGGCGCCGCCGTTGTTGCCGCCGCCGCCGTAGACCTCGTCGATGAGGACGGGCGCGTCCACGGACGGCTCGGCGGCCGCGGGGAGCGCGGCGACGGACGGGACGGCGAGGGTGGCCGCCAGCACCGCGGCGTACCCGGTACGGCGCGAGGGTCTGGCAGATGAGGTGCGGGTCACGCTGATCCTCCAGGGCAGGGATGACAGGACGCCCAGCGAAGCAGCATCCTGTGAACCCCAGTTGAACCGCAGGTCACGAGCGTGATGCCGACAGGGGGCGGGTGGCCGCGACAGTAGCGGTCGGCACCGACGAAAGCACGGCGACAGGCCGTGTCGGTCAGCGCTCGCGCGCCGCCTGCAACGGCAGCCACGCGCTGAGGTCGGCGCGTTCCCCCGAGGCGCGGACCCTGCCCGCGGCCGCCGCGTCAGCCCAGCGGCTCCGTCCCGTGGCGAGGCCGAGCCAGGTGTCGACGTCGGTCTCGACGACGTTGGGCGGCGTCCCGCGGGTGTGCCGGGGCCCCGGGACGGCCTGGACGGCACCGGCCGGGGGCACGCGGACCTCGACGGCGTTGCCGGGCGCGACGGCGGCCAGCTCCTCGAGGGTGAACCGCACCGCCGTCGTCGTGGTGCGCCGGTCGGCGTCCCCGGCGAGCCAGGACGCGACGGCGGCACGTCCGGTCGCCGGATCGGTCCGTCGTCGCGCAGGCATGGCGACACCCTAGGCCGAACGGTCAGGGCGCGGTGAACAGCACCCGACGGTCGGCCACCGACGCCTCGGCGAGGGTGACCTTGATCCGCTCGCCCAGCGGGAGCTCGGTGCCCTGGACCCGGGCCCGCACCGCCGGGTCCCGCAGCATCACCTCGCCCCGCCGCAGGCCGTCCGGGCGGGGCTCCCCGCCGTCGTCGACCACCACGGCCTCGAAGCGGCGCCCCACCCGCGGGGCGAGCAGCGCCGCCTCGACGATGTCGATGCACGACCGCTCGAACGCGGCCTCGCGCGCCGTGGCCGCACCCATCGTGCCCGGCAGGTGCGGCAACGCCTCCAGCACCCACCCGGGGACGTCCCGGCCGGCCGACTGGGCGAGGCAGACCTCCGTCGCGTACCGGTCCGCGAGGCGGCGCAGCGGTGCCGTGACGTGGGCGTACTCGGCCCCGACGGCGGCGTGGCGGGCGTCGTCCGGCAGCCCGACCCGCGCCCCGCCGCCGGGCCCGGGGACCCCGAAGGCCAGGTAGCCGGCCCCCCGGAAGAGGGTGGTCGCCTCGGTGAGGAAGGCCGCGTGCGCGGCACGGCGGGACTCGACGGTCGACAGCATCTCGCCGTACGGGACGTCGTCGGGCCAGTCGATCCCGAGCGCGGCCGCCGTGCGACGCAGCCGCCGGACGTCCTGCTCCTGGGCGGGCGGCAGCGTGCGCAGCAGACCCACACCGGCCTCGCGCATCAGCCGGGCCGCCGCGATGCCCGTCAGCAGGGAGATCTGGGCGTTCCACGACTCGACGGGCAGCGTCCGGCGCAGCTCCAGGTCGAAGGAACCGTCCGCGCGCTGCACGACCTCCTGCTCGGGCACGTCGAGGGAGACCCCGCCGCGGTCCCGTTCGCGCTGCTGGCGCAGCCGCCCGACGTCGGCCAGGTGCACCAGGGACTCCGGTGCGGTGCCGGAGTCGAGCGCCGTCTGCGCCTCGCCGTAGGTCAGCCGGGCGCGGGAACGGACGACCGCGCGCGTCACCGCGACGCTGCCGATCTCACCGGAGGAGTCGAGGGAGACGGTCCACAGCACCACCGGCCGGTCCTCCTCCGGCAGCAGGCTCGCGGCACCCTCGGACAGCACGGCGGGGTAGAGCAGGGAGCGGGTGTCGGGGCCGTAGTAGGTCACCCCGCGCCGGTGCACCTCGGTGTCGAGCGCCCCGCCGGGCGAGACGAAGGCCGCGGTGTCCGCGACGGCGTACCGCACGATGTACCCGTGACCTGAGCTGGCCACGTGGACGGCCTGGTCCAGGTCCTTCGACCCGGCCGGGTCGATCGTCACGAAGCCGATGTCCCGGCGGTCCTGGCGGAAGTCCTTCAGGTCGCCCCGCGCGGCGGCCTCGGCCTCCGCCCGCGCCTCGGCCGGGTACATCGCCGGGAGCCCGATCTCGGCACGCAGCGTCGCCAGCGCACTCCCGACGTCCTCGGGGGTGGCGGACGCGATCCGGAGCTGGCGGATGGGCACGTCACGACGGTAGTGGGGCCCGCGCCTGATCGCGCGGGGAGACAGGAGCCGCGCCGTCGGACACGATGGGAACGCACGCGCACCGCCGCCCGGGCGCTCGCCGCGTGGTTTCGACACGGCCGCGGGCGGCAAAGTATCTTGATATCAAACCATCTCGTCGTCCCCAGGAGCACCTCCGCATGAACACCGAGTCCCGGCCTGCGGCCGGCAAGATCATCTACACGTACACCGACGAGGCGCCCCTGCTCGCCACCTACTCGTTCCTCCCGATCGTCCAGGCGTTCGCGGCGAAGGCCGGGATCGACGTCGAGACCCGCGACATCTCCCTGGCCGGACGCATCCTCGCCCAGTTCCCCGAGACCCTCGGCGAGGACCAGCGGGTCGAGGACGCCCTGGCCGAGCTCGGCCAGATGGCCACCACGCCCGAGGCGAACATCATCAAGCTGCCGAACATCTCGGCCTCCGTGCCGCAGCTCAAGGCCGCCATCGCCGAGCTCCAGGAGGCCGGCTTCGCGATCCCCGACTACCCGGAGGAGCCGGCCACGGACGCCGAGCGCGAGGCCCGCGCCGCGTACGACAAGGTCAAGGGCTCCGCGGTGAACCCCGTGCTGCGCGAGGGCAACTCCGACCGGCGCGCCCCCTCGGCGGTCAAGAACTACGCCAAGGCGCACCCGCACCGCATGGGCGAGTGGACCGCGGACTCCAAGACCGAGGTCGCCACGATGGGCGCCCACGACTTCCGCTCCAACGAGCAGTCCGTCGTCATCCCGTCGGCGGACACGCTGACCATCCGCCTGCGCACCGCCGAGGGCACGCAGGTCCTCAAGGAGGGGCTGGCGGTCGAGGCCGGCGAGGTCGTCGACTCGACCTTCCTGTCGGTCAAGGCGCTGCACGCCTTCCTCGCCGAGCAGATCGAGCGGGCCAAGGCGGAGGACGTGCTGTTCTCCGCCCACCTCAAGGCCACCATGATGAAGGTCTCGGACCCGATCATCTTCGGCCACATCGTCGAGGCGTTCCTGCCGGAGGTCTTCGAGAAGTACGGCGCCGAGCTCAAGGCCGCGGGCCTGTCCTCGCGCGACGGCCTCGGCGGCATCCTCAAGGGCCTGGACTCGCTCGAGCACGGCACCGAGGTCAAGGCGTCCATCGAGAAGGGGCTGGCCGACGGCCCGGCCCTGGCGATGGTCGACTCCGACCGCGGCATCACCAACCTGCACGTGCCCTCCGACGTCATCATCGACGCGTCCATGCCCGCCATGATCCGCATCGGCGGCCACATGTGGGGGCCCGACGGCGCCGAGCACGACACGCTCGCCGTCATCCCCGACTCCTCGTACGCCGGCGTGTACCAGGCCGTCATCGACGACTGCAAGGCCAAGGGCGCCCTCGACCCGGCCACGATGGGCTCCGTCCCGAACGTCGGCCTCATGGCGAAGAAGGCCGAGGAGTACGGCTCGCACGACAAGACCTTCGAGATCCCCGCCGACGGCACCGTCGAGGTCGTGAACTCCGCCGGCGACGTGCTCACCTCCCACGACGTCGAGGCCGGCGACATCTGGCGCGCGTGCCAGACCAAGGACGCCCCGATCCGCGACTGGGTCGCGCTGGCCGTGCGTCGCGCCCGCGAGTCCGGCGCCCCGGCGGTGTTCTGGCTGGACGAGACGCGTGCCCACGACGCCAACCTCATCGCGAAGCTCGAGCAGTACCTGCCGGAGCATGACACGGACGGCCTGGAGATCCTGGTCATGAACCCGGCCGAGGCCACGCGGTACTCGCTGGACCGCATGCGCGAGGGCCTGGACACCATCTCGGTGACCGGCAACGTGCTGCGCGACTACAACACGGACCTGTTCCCGATCCTCGAGGTCGGCACGTCGGCCAAGATGCTCTCGATCGTGCCGCTGATGAACGGTGGCGGGCTGTTCGAGACGGGTGCCGGCGGCTCCGCCCCGAAGCATGTCCAGCAGCTGCTCGCCGAGAACTACCTGCGCTGGGACTCCCTCGGGGAGTTCTTCGCCCTGGCCGCCTCCTTCGAGCACCTGGCCAAGGCCGAGGACAACCCCCGCGCCCGGGTCCTGGCGGACACCCTGGACCGCGCGACCGAGACGTTCCTCCACGAGGACAAGGGCCCCTCGCGCCGCATCGGCGGGATCGACAACCGCGGCTCGCACTTCTACCTCGCCCTCTACTGGGCGCAGGAGCTGGCGAAGCAGACCGAGGACCCCGCGCTGGCGGAGGTCTTCGGCCCGCTCGCCGAGCAGCTCGCGGCCCAGGAGGCCACGATCGTCGACGAGATGGTCGCGGCGCAGGGCAACCCGGCCGACGTCGGCGGCTACTACCGGCCCGACGGTGACAAGGCCGCGGCCGTGATGCGTCCCTCCAAGACGCTCAACAGCGCGATCGACTCCTTCTGAGTCATCCCGGCGGGGTCCCTCAGGGGCCCGCACCCGACCCGTCTGCGGAGGTGCGTCGCTACCAGGACCAGCCGCGGGCGCTGAGCTCCAGCTCCTCGCGCAGCCGCTCGTCCTCCGAGACGCGCTCGTCGGGACGCAGCGGTTCGTCCACCACGGCGAGACCGGCGACGCGGCAGGCGTCCCGCAGCATGGCGTCGTAGGCGTCCTGGACGGCCCGCCAGTGGTGGGCACGCGCGTACAGCCCGGGATCCTCGGTGACGGTGCGGAGCTCCTCCGCGAGCTGGCCGAGCCGGATCTGGATGGCGAGGGTGACCAGGGGGTCGGGACCCGCCCGGCGGCGACGACGGCGGGCCACCGCGTCGTGGTGGGCGTCCGAGCGCAGCCAGGATCGCACGGCCAGACCGATGACCACCGATCCGGTCGTCAGCAGGAACACTGCGAACCACGACATCGTGCGCCTCCGAGACACCCATTCTAGTGACCCGTCTCACCGTGCGGCGACCTCGCCGCGTCCCGACCTGCTCCCCCGGCCCCTGGCCCCGGGCTCCGGGCCCTCGGCCCCGGCACCCCGGCCCCCCGTCCGCGAGTCAGGACTGATTCGCGCGAGGGAGTCCTGACTCGCGGGCCCACGGCCTGACGCACGGCGAGGGTTCGGCTCGGCCCGCTGGCGCGATCCCACGACGCGCCCTATTCTGGAATCGTTCCAGAAAAGCGACCGGGTGACCCCCGAGAGAGCGAGGAGCACGATGACCACGCCCGCCATCCATCGCACGACGGACCGTGCCGAGGCCTCCGAGACCCTCACGCGGCACCTGCAGCGTGTCCTCGTGGCGCTCGTCGACCTGCACGTCCAGGGCAAGCAGGCGCACTGGAACGTCACCGGCCGCGGGTTCCGCGACCTGCACCTGCAGCTCGACGAGCTCGTCGACGTCGCCCGGCAGCACAGCGACACGGTCGCCGAGCGGCTCCGTGCCCTGCAGGCCGTGCCCGACGGACGCTCCGAGACGGTGGCCACGTCGACCGACCTCTCGCCCTATCCCGCCGGCCTCGTGTCCGTGACCGACACCGTGGACGCCGTCGTCGAGCGCGTCGCCCAGGTCGCGGAGGTCGTGCGCGAGGTGCACGACGACGTCGACGCGGCCGACCCGACGTCGGCCGACCTGCTGCACGAGATCATCCACGACCTGGAGAAGCAGGCCTGGATGATGTCCTCCGAGAACCACGAGGTCTGACTCCCCGTCCAGGTCGCGTCCCCGTTGTGGGGATGAAAAATGCAGGTCCCCGTCTCGGGGACCTGCATTTTTCATGCCCACAACCAAGGGGCGACGGGAGGGGTCAGCCGAAGAGCCGCGGCAGCGTGCCCTCGTGGGCCTCGCGGGCCTCGTCGAGCGCGATCTCGAAGGAGTCCTCGCCGAAGGTCACGGACACGGTGTCGCCACCGGTCCGGCCCAGACGCACGACCGGCACCCCGGCACCCTCGGCGAGCGCCACGACCTCGGCCTCGCGCTCCGGCGTCACGGCCACGAGCGCCCGGGCGGTCGACTCGCTGAACAGCGTCGCGAACGGCGTCACCGCGTCCCGCGCAGCGACCTCGTCGAGGGAGACCGCGACGCCCACGCCGTAACGCAGGGACGCCTCGAGCAGGGACTGCGCGAGACCGCCCTCGGACAGGTCGTGCGCCGCCGTCGCGGCACCGGCGCGGCGCGCGGCCACCAGGACCTCGGCGAGCGAACGCTCGGCCGCCAGGTCGACCCGCGGCGGCAGCCCGCCGAGGTGCTGGTGCTCGACGTCGGCCCAGGCGGAGCCGTCGAGCTCGTCGGCGGTCGTGCCGAGCAGCAGCACGGACTGGTCCGCGGCACGCCACCCGGACGGCAGCGCCGTGCGGACGTCCTCCAGCACGCCGAGCACGCCGACGACGGGCGTGGGGTGGATGGCCGAGTCGATCTGCCCGGCCTCCCCGGTGCCGTTGTACAGGGACACGTTGCCGCCGGTGACGGGCACGGCGAGCTCCTGGCAGGCGTCGGCCAGCCCCTCGATGGCCTCGACGAGCTGCCACATCGAGTCCGGGTGCTCGGGGGACCCGAAGTTGAGGCAGTCGGTCACCGCCAGCGGGGTCGCCCCGGTCGTGGCGACGTTGCGGTACGCCTCGGCCAGGGCGAGCTGCGCACCCGCCCGCGGGTCGAGCTTGCCGTACCGCCCGTTGGCGTCAGTGGCCAGGGCGACGCCCAGACCGGTGCTCTCGTCGACACGCACGACACCGCCGTCGTCGGGCTGGGCGAGCGCGGTGTTGCCCTGCACGAAACGGTCGTACTGGTCGGTGACCCAGGCCGGGGAGGCCAGGTTCGGGGAAGCCAGCAGCCGCAGCGCGGTGGCGCGCAGCTCGGCACCCGTGACCGGTCGCTCGAGGCCCAGCCCGACGACGGAGGCCGCCTGCAGCTCGTCCTGCCAGGCCGGCCGCGCGTAGGGACGCTCGTAGACCGGACCCTCGTGGGCCACGGTCTTCGGGTCGACGTCGACGATCCGCTGCCCGTGGTGGTCGATGGTCAGGCGGCCGGAGCCGTTGACCTCGCCGATGACGGAGGTCTCGACGTCCCAGCGGCCCGTGATCGCGAGGAACTCCTCGAGCTTGTCCGGCCGCACGACGGCCATCATCCGCTCCTGCGACTCCGACATGAGGATCTCGCCGGCGTTGAGGGTGGGGTCGCGCAGCAGGACGTCGTCGAGGTCGACGTGCATGCCGCCGTCACCGTTGGACGCGAGCTCGGAGGTCGCGCAGGAGATGCCGGCCGCGCCGAGGTCCTGGATGCCCTCGACGACGTGCGCGGCGTACAGGTCCAGGCAGCACTCGATGAGCACCTTCTCCATGAACGGGTCGCCGACCTGGACGCTGGGCCGCTTGGCCGGCACCCCGTCCTCGAAGGTCTCCGAGGCGAGGATGGACGCGCCGCCGATGCCGTCGCCGCCCGTGCGCGCGCCGAAGAGGATCACCTTGTTCCCGGCACCCGAGGCGTTGGCCAGGTGGATGTCCTCGTGGCGCAGCACGCCCAGGCACAGGGCGTTGACCAGCGGGTTGCCCTGGTAGGAGGGGTCGAAGACCAGCTCACCGCCGATGTTCGGCAGCCCGAGGGAGTTGCCGTACCCGCCGACGCCGGAGACCACGCCGTGCACGACGCGTGCGGTGTCGGGGTGGTCGACCGCGCCGAAGCGGAGCTGGTCCATCACGGCGACCGGGCGTGCGCCCATGGAGATGATGTCGCGCACGATGCCGCCGACACCCGTGGCCGCGCCCTGGTAGGGCTCGACGAAGGAGGGGTGGTTGTGCGACTCGACCTTGAAGGTCACGGCCCAGCCGTCGCCGATGTCGACGACGCCGGCGTTCTCCCCGATGCCGACGAGCAGATGGCGCTTCATCTCCTCGGTGACACGGTCGCCGAACTTGCGCAGGTGGACCTTGGAGGACTTGTACGAGCAGTGCTCGGACCACATCACCGAGTACATCGCCAGCTCCGCCGCCGTCGGGCGACGCCCGAGGATGTCGCGGATGCGTTGGTACTCGTCGGGCTTCAGGCCGAGCTCGCCGAACGGCAGGGCCTCGTCAGGGGTGGCGGCGGCGTTGTCGACGGTGTCGAGCGTCGGACGGGGGGTGGCAGCCTGGGCAGCGGCGGTCATCAACTTCCCTCGGGTCGCACGGGATGCTCGGGCCGAGCGTCCGCCAGTCTACCGGCGCGCCGCGAGGCCTCCCGGGGTCGCCCCCTCGTCGCCCCCGGCCGCTGCGGCGGCCGCCGCGTCCTCGGGCTCGTCCACCTGGGCGGCCAGCCCCAGCAGGAAGTCGCGCACGGCCCCGCGGCAGTGCTCCGGCACCTGCCGGGCGACCTCGAACATCTCGCGGTGCACCCGGGTCAGCCGCTCGCGGACCTCCTCCTGCGCACCCTCCGTGGCCAGGACGACGAACGAGCGGCGGTCGTGCGGGTGCGGCTGCCGCTGCAGGCGCCCCGTCCGGCTGAGCCGGTCGAGCAGCTTGGTGGTCGAGGCGGTGGAGATCTCGAGGTACTCGGCCAGGCCGCGCGGGGTCACGGGTTCGCCCCGCCGCTGGGCGGCGATGACGAACCGCAGCGCCCGCAGGTCGGTGACGTTCATGTCCATCTCGCGGCTCGCCCGCTGCCGCATCACCTCGTCGGAGCGGCGGAAGACCCGGACGGCCTCGAGCAGCTCGCGGGCCGCCGCGTCCTCGTCGCCGTACCAGTACGGCGACGAGGTGGAGAGGGAGGAGGTGCTCACGACACCCACTGTACCTAGTTCGGCTAGCAAGAATCTTGCTAGGCTAGCCACATGCCAGGCCACGGACTGACCGAACCCACGTCGGACGCCGCCGAGGATGCCGACTCCGCCTACGACGACGTCGCGTACCGCAGCGCCGCGGTGGTGATCGATCGGTACTCCACGTCCTTCGGGTGGGCGTGCCGGCTGCTGGGCCCCGAGGTGCGCGACCACGTGCGTGCCGTCTACGCCCTGGTCCGGGTCGCCGACGAGATCGTCGACGACATGGCAGCACCCCTGAGCCTGGACGAGCGCGCGGCGCTGCTCGACGAGCTCGAGCGCGAGGTCGACGCCGCCGTGCGCCGCGGCCGCAGCACCAACCTGGTGGTGCACGCCTTCGCCGTCACGGCACGGAGGTTCGGCATCGGCGCCGACCTCACGGCGCCGTTCTT
This sequence comes from Isoptericola sp. b408, assembly GCF_030588085.1. Taxonomy (NCBI): domain Bacteria; kingdom Bacillati; phylum Actinomycetota; class Actinomycetes; order Micrococcales; family Promicromonosporaceae; genus Isoptericola; species Isoptericola sp. b408. Next base: position 665,321 of record NZ_JAUQYQ010000001.1, on the reverse strand, counting down.
CGCCTCGATGCGCACGGACCTGACGGTGAGGGAGCACGACGCCGACAGCTTCGCGCGCTACGTCTACGGGTCGGCCGAGGTGGTCGGGCTGATGTGCCTGCGCGTCTTCACCGGCGGCGACGAGGCCGCGTACGGCCGGCTCGCACCCGGTGCCGCCCGCCTCGGGGCGGCGTTCCAGAAGGTCAACTTCCTGCGCGACCTCGCCGACGACCTCGACGACCGGGGCCGCGCGTACTTCCCCGACTACGACGTCGACTTCGACGACTCGGTCCGCGACCGCCTTCTCGACGACATCGACGCCGACCTCGCCACGGCCTCGGCGACGATCGTCGAGCTGCCCCGGTCGAGCCGCGTCGCCGTGCGCGCCGCCCACGACCTGTTCGCCGAGCTCTCCCGCCGGCTGCGCGCCACGTCCGCGGACGAGCTGCGCACGCGCCGGGTCCGGGTGCCCGACGCCGTCAAGGGCCGGCTCGTGCTCTCCGCCATGGTCCGTGAACGCCGGAAGGTGGCTGTCGCGTGAAGGTCGTCGTCGTCGGGGGCGGCATCGCCGGGCTCGCCACCGCCGGGCTCCTCGCCCGGGACGGGCACGAGGTCGAGCTGCTCGAGCGGCACGAGACGCTCGGCGGCCGCGCCGGGTCGTGGGAGCGCGACGGCTTCCGGTTCGACACGGGTCCCTCGTGGTACCTCATGCCCGAGGTCTTCGACCACTGGTTCGACCTCATGGGCAGCTCGACGGAGGCCGAGCTGGACCTGCGCGCCCTGGACCCGGCGTACCGGGTCTTCCACGAGGGGCACCGGGACCCGCTCGACGTGCGGCGTGACCGCGCCGCCAACCTGGCTGCCTTCGAGGCCGTCGAACCCGGCGCCGGGGCGCGCCTGGACCGGTACCTGGACGAGGCCCACGAGGCCTACGACATGGCGCTGGACCACTTCCTGTACACGACCTTCGCCTCCTGGCTGCCCCTGGCCGACCGTCGGGTCCTCACCCGCGCCCACCGCCTCCTGCCGCTGCTCACCCGCTCGCTCGAGTCGCACGTGGGCCGGCGGTTCGAGGACGTCCGCCTGCAGCAGGTCCTCGGCTACCCGGCGGTGTTCCTCGGGTCCTCCCCGGACCGCACCCCCGCGCTGTACCACCTGATGAGCGCCCTGGACCTGGACGGCGGCGTCCGCTACCCGGCCGGCGGGTTCGCCCGCCTGATCGACGCGGTCGCCGGGCTGTCCGAGCGCGCCGGCGCACGGATCCGGACCGGTGCGCACGTGACGGCGGTCACCACGGCCGCCGGCGAACGGCCCGGCGGGCGCGGCGGCGTCCCCGGTCCCCGCCGACCCCGCGCGCACACGACGGGCGTGCGCTGGCGCGACGCCTCCGGCCTGGAGCACCACTCCGCCGCGGACGTCGTGGTCACCGCCGCGGACCTGCACCACGTCGAGCAGGACCTGCTGCCCGCACGGCTGCGCAGCCAGCCCGAGCGCCGGTGGCGACGCGGTGACCCCGGGCCCGGCGGCGTGCTGGTCATGCTCGGTGTCCGTGGCCGGATCCCCGAGCTCGCGCACCACTCCCTGTTCTTCACCGCCGACTGGCACGAGAACTTCGGGGCCATCGCGGACGGCCGGGTCCCGGACCCGGCGTCGCTGTACGTGTGCGCCCCCTCGCGCACGGACGACACGGTCGCCCCCGCCGGCGACGAGAACCTGTTCCTCCTCGTCCCGGTGCCGGCCGACCCAGGGCTGGGGCGCGGCGGCGAGGACGGCACCGGGGACCCGCAGGTGGAGGCGATCGCCGACGACGCGATCGACCGCGTGGCCGCCTGGGCGGGCGTCCCGGACCTGCGGGACCGGATCGCCGTGCGCCGCACCGTCGGCCCCGGGGACTTCGCGGCGGACCTCGCCTCCTGGTCGGGCGGGATGCTCGGCCCGGCGCACACGCTGTCGCAGAGCGCGATGCTGCGGCCCGGGAACCAGTCGCGGCACGTGACCGGGCTGCTGCACGCCGGCGGCACGACGATCCCCGGCATCGGGCTGCCGATGTGCCTGATCAGCGCCGAGCTCGTGGTCAAGCGGCTCCGGGGGAACACGTCGGCGCGCCCGCTGGACCCCTCCCCGGGGGACGTCGCACGATCGCTTCCCTGACCCATCTGCCGGGCCATGAACAACTCATGGCACGAGTGACGCACCGGCGTGAACCGGGTCACATCTTGTTCACTCGTTGACACGCTTTCTCCGGAGTGGAGACCGTGTTTTGATGCGCGCGTGGAACACCTTCGACCCTTTGCCCCCGAAGCCTTCGAGTACGGGCTGGCGGCGTGGTCGTGGCTCGGCCTCCGGGGCAAGAACCCACGCTTCGCCACCGTCTTCGGCGACGTCCTGCTGGAGTCGTTGGAGGGGTGGTGGTTCCTCGACACCGTCGAAGGGACCCTCGAGCTGCGGTGGCACACGGCCGTCGAGCTCTCCGCCGAGCTGGACTCCCCCGAGGGACGTCAGGAGCTCCTGCTCGAGGACCTCGTGCTGGAGGCCGCCGAGCACGGTGTCGTGCCCGCTGCGGACGAGGTGCTGACCTTCATGCCGCACCCTGCGCTCGGCGGGCGGCTCCGCGGTGACTGTGCCGTGCCGGTCCGCCTCGAGCTGGCGCTGCGGATGTGCGGCGAGGTCCACCAGCAGGCACGGCGCGCCGCGGCGCCGGAACCCTCACCGCTGCTGCTCGGTCACAGCCTCTCGGTCTCCGCCCGGTCCGGCCTCGGGGACGCCCTGCCCCGGCCCTGACCTCTTCTGCAGGTCGGCGTCACGCAGTCGGTATCGACTTGTGACCCGATCGGCGCCTCCAGCGGATGCGTCCTCGCCGTGGATGACGTGTGCTGGTGGTGACGCGGTTGAGGCGGACCGCGGAGAAGGGTCGGAAACTGATGAAGAAGGTGCTCCTCGCGGGCGGAGCCGTCGCACTGGGCGACGGTGTCCTGCTCGGTACGACGATCGCGCTCGGCTGGACCGTGGTCGCGATCCTCCTGGTGGGGGCCGGCATCGCCGGCGCCACCCTGGTCGCGGTGACGACACCGGCGCCGCGGGCGCCGGCTCGTGCGTCGACCGTCACCCTGGGCCTCCCGTTGCGCGACCCGGTCGCCACGGAGAGTGCCGACGAGGCCGACGCCGTCGCGACGACGGGCATCGTGCCCGAGGCGCAGGTCGCGGAACCCGCAGCGGTCGCCGCCTGACCTCAGCGGACGACGCCCCCGGTCACCTGGTGACCGGGGGCGTCGCGTCGTCGGGTCGGCTCAGCGCGAGGACTTGCGCAGCGCCTTCTCGCTGACCGGGGCGGCACCGCTCGCCCGCTGCGCGGCGTAGTACGCGCGGGCCTCGGACTGCCGCTCGGCCTCGGCACCGGACGAGATCTTCGCCCGCAGGTGCTCCTGGCCGTAGCCGAAACCGTCCACCAGGTCGACCGCGTGCGGGCGCAGCCGACGCAGCAGCCGGTCGACGTAGGCGGTGACGGTGCGGGCGCGCTGGTCCGACAGCCGTCCGTTGAGCAGGTACCACGCCATGTTCCGCTCGATGACCGTCAGGCCGAAGACGTCGCGCACCCAGGTCATGATCCGGCGGGTGCCCGGGTCCTTGATCTCCGTCAGGGCCGTGGTGAAGGCCTCCCAGCGCAGCAGGTCGGCGTGCGCCTTGGCCGCCTCGACCAGCGCCACCTGGTTCTCGTCGACGATGCGCGCCGCCTTGGCCGGCTCCGCCTTCTGGGCGGGCCGCAGCGCCATCGCGACGTCCTCGACCATGGTGGCCACGCGGTCGGCGAGCAGCTCGCGCTGGGTCTCCGGGTCCCGCAGGTGACCGGCGGCCCGGCGGGGGTCGCCCACGTCGGCGATCGCCTGGGAGACGCGGCGCAGCCCCGTCCGGTCCAGCGCCGCGCCGGTGGCCCGCTCCACCACGAACCGTGCCATGCCGGCCGGCGTCTTGGTGGCGCCCTTGACCTCGCGGCCGTAGTCGGCGACGAGGCGACGGGCCACGAGCTGCTGCAGGACGGTGTTGTCCCCCTCGAACGTCGCGTAGACGTCGAGGTCGGCGTGCAGGGAGGTGATCCGGTTCTCCGTGAGGAACCCGGCGCCGCCGCAGGCCTCGCGGCACTCCTGCAGGGTGTCGAGCGCGAACCGGGTGGAGGTCGACTTCAGGGCGGCCGCCGTCGTCTCGAGGTCCTCGCGCCGCTCGGGGGTGTCGTGCTCGCCCGAGAAGACGTCGTCGAACAGGTCGAGCAGCCGCTCGTTGGCGAAGTGGCCCGCGTACGCCTCCGCGATGGCGGGGAACAGCCGACGACGGTGCGTGGCGTAGTCGAGCAGCACGGTCTCCTCGGCGCCGGCACCCGCGAACTGACGCCGCTCGGCGGCGTACTTCACCGCGATCGCGAGACCGATCTTGGCCGCGTTGACCGCGGAGCCGTCCAGCGAGACACGGCCCTGGACCAGGGACCCGAGCATCGTGAAGAAGCGGCGGCCCGGGCTCTCGATCGGCGAGCTGTAGGTGCCGTCGGGCGCCACCGAGCCGTAGCGGGCGAGCAGGTCCTCGCGCGGCACGCGCACGCCCGAGAAGTGCAGCCGACCGTTGTCGATACCGCGCAGGCCGCCCTTGAGGCCGTCGTCCTCCCCGCCGACCCCGGGCAGGAACTCCTGGGTCTTCGGGTCACGGATCGGCACGTAGAAGCAGTGCACGCCGTGGTTCACACCGTTCGTGATCAGCTGGGCGAACACCGTCGCGGCCGTGGCGTGCAGGGCCGCGTTGCCGAGGTAGTCCTTCCACGCCCCGCGGAACGGGGTGTCGATGACGAACTCCTGGGTCTCCGGGTCGTAGGTGGCCGTCGTGCCGATGGCCGCCACGTCGGAGCCGTGACCGGTCTCGGTCATCGCGAAGGCCCCGGGCACCGTGAGGTCCATGGCGTCCGGCAGCAGCCGGTCCTGCTGCTCCGGGGTGCCCAGGTGCAGGATCGCCGCGGAGAACAGACCCCACTGGACACCGGACTTGATCTGCAGCGACGGGTCGGCCGCGACCAGCTCGGAGAAGCAGGCGAGGTTGGCGCCGGGCTGGTCCAGGCCGCCCATCCGCTCCGGGAAGGCGAGCCACGACAGCTTGTTGCCGCCCTCGACCATGACGCGCATCTGCGCGAGCACACGCTCGCGGTGCTCGGCCGGGGTCAGGGACTCGTCCTTGTGGAACTGGGGGTCGCCGGCGCGCTCGCGCGCCTGCCGCCGCCACTCGGGCCACCGGCCCAGCAGCAGCTCGGAGACCGCCTCGACGTCGAGGCGCACGTCCTCGTCACGAGGCGCGGAGGTGCGGTCGCGGTCGGGGAGGGTGGCCGGGGACTGGTCGGACGTCGTCGTCATCAGGACTCCTGCTTCTCGAGGTGGCGGGACGGCTCGGCGCCGCCGGTGGCGTCGTGGTGGAGCACGCCGACGGGCCCGTTCCAGAGCCAGGTCGTGACCTGGTCGGTCAGGTCGTCGCGGGTCTGACCGTCGGCGCGGGTGTGTCCGAGCCACCACTCCCCCGCACCGCGGACGAAGCCGACGGCACCGGCGGCCCAGGCGGCCGCCGTGGTCGGGGGGACGTGGACGGCCCGGGCGAAGGGCTCGGCGACCAGGGTGATGACCGAGTCGAGGTAGGCACCCAGCGCCTCGGGGCGGGCGGTGCCGTCGTCGGGCTCGTTGCCCCCGAGCGCGGTCCGGGTGACGAACCAGTAGACCTGGGGCGAGCTCTCGATGGTCTGCAGGTAGGTGCGCACCATGGCACGCAGGGCGGCGTGCGGCGTCGGCGCCTCCGCGGCGGCCTCCGCGAGCAGGCGGTGCATCCCCTTGACCACGGACTCGGCCACGGCGAGGCGCAGGCCGGCCTTGTCGTCGAAGTAGCGGTAGTAGATCGACTTCGACGTGCCGGCCATCGCGGCGATCTCGTCCATCGACGCGCCGGGGCCGATCTCGTGGATCGCCCGGCGGGCCTCACGCACGAGCGAGGTCCGCCGCTGGGCACGATGATCGTCCCATCGGGTCGACCGTCCGTCCGGCCGGGTGGCACGTCCGTTCGTCGCGACCGTCATCGGTCACCCCCTGTGACTCGTCTCACGGGACTGAGAGTATCAGGTACTGTGAGTACTACTTGAAACCGTCGAGTGTAAGGAAGCACACAGTGGCCACTCGCCAGACCGCCCGAGCCCAGTCCGCCGGTTCGGCACAGGCCCCGCGCGACGCCGTCGTCGTCGGCGCCAACCGCATCCCCTTCGCCCGTGCCGGGAAGAAGTACGCCGACGCCTCCAACCAGGAGATGTTCACCGCCGCCCTCGAGGGCCTCGTCGCCCGCTACGGTCTGCAGGGCGAACGCCTCGGCGAGGTCGTCGGCGGAGCCGTGCTGAAGCACTCCCGCGACTTCAACCTCATCCGCGAGTCGGTGCTGGGCTCGTCGCTCTCCCCGAACACGCCCGCGTACGACCTGCAGCAGGCCTGCGCCACCGGGCTCGAGGCGACGATCACCATCGCCAACAAGATCCGCCTGGGTCAGGTCGACTCCGGGATCGCCGGCGGTGCCGACACGATCTCCGACGCACCGGTCGCCGTCAGCGAGGGGCTGCGCCGCGCCCTGCTGGAGGCCGGGCACGCCAAGACCTGGCAGGCGCGCGCCAAGGCGCTCGCCCGGATCCGCCCCGCCGACCTCAAGCCGCTCACCCCCGCCACCGACGAGCCGCGCACCGGCCTGTCCATGGGTGAGCACCAGGCGATCACGACCGCCCGCTGGGGCATCAGCCGCGAGGCCCAGGACGAGATCGCCCTGGCCAGCCACCACCACCTCGCCGAGGCCTGGGACTCCGGGTTCTTCGACGACCTGGTCACCCCGTTCCGAGGCCTGTCCCGGGACGACAACATGCGCCCCGACAGCTCGGCGGAGAAGCTCGCCGGTCTCAAGCCCGTCTTCGGCCGCTCGCTGGAGACCCCGGCCACGATGACCGCCGGCAACTCCACCCCGCTGACCGACGGCGCCTCGACCGTGCTGCTCGGCTCGCGGGAGTGGGCCGAGTCCCACGACCTGCCGGTGCTCGCGCGGTTCGTCGACGCCGAGACCGCCGCCGTCGACTTCGTGCACGGCCGCGAGGGTCTGCTGATGGCCCCCGTGCACGCCGTGCCGCGCCTGCTGGCCCGCAACGGCCTGACCCTCGAGGACTTCGACTTCTTCGAGATCCACGAGGCCTTCGCCTCCACGGTGCTCACCACCCTGGCCGCCTGGGAGGACGCCGACTACGGCAAGAACGAGCTCGGCCTGTCCGGCGCGCTCGGCACCGTGGACCGCAGCAAGCTCAACGTGCGCGGCTCCTCGCTCGCCGCCGGCCACCCCTTCGCCGCGACCGGCGGGCGGATCGTCGCCACCGCCGCCAAGCTCGTGGCCGAGAAGGCCGCCGAGACCGGCAAGCCAGCACGAGCCCTCGTGTCCGTGTGCGCCGCCGGCGGCCTCGGTGCCACCGCCGTCCTCGAGTCCGCCTGAACCCGGAAGGAGACCCCGTGACCGACCGCTACACCCAGGCCGTGAACTCCGGGTTCACGAAGACCCTCGCCACGAAGCTGGGGCTGCCGCGTCCCGCGCTCCTGCGCCGCTACCGTGCCGGTGAGCCGCTCACCGTGGGCCCCGTCCTCGTCGTGTCCGACGGTGCGTCGAAGGCCGACGCGGACGCCCTGGCCCAGACGTTGCTCGGCTGGGACCTCGACGTGCGGCGCGACCCCGGCGACGACGTCCGGTTCGGCGCCGTCGTCCTCGTCCTGACCGAGACGGCCCGCCCCGGCGACGCCTCCGAGGCCGTGCTGGCCACCGGGTCCGTGCTGCGACGGCTGGCCGGCAACGGCCGGGTCGTCACCGTCTCGCGGGCTGCCGCCGAGGGCGACGCCCCGGCGCTGTCGGCGGCCCGGAACGCCGTCGACGGGTTCCTGCGCTCGCTCGCCAAGGAGCTGCGCGGCGGCGCCACCGGCAACGGGATCGTGCTCACCGACGACGCCGCGGTCGACCAGACGTCCGTGCTGGCCACGCTGCGGTTCTTCCTCTCCGCGAAGAGCGCCTACGTCGACGGCCAGCTCCTGCGGGTCGGCCCGACGAAGGCCGGAGCACCCGCCGCGGACCTGACCACGGACCGTCCGCTGGCCGGGAAGGTCGCCGTCGTCACCGGCGCCGCCCGTGGCATCGGCGCAGCGATCGCCCGCACGCTCGCGCGTGACGGCGCGACCGTCGTGTGCGTCGACGTCCCGGCCGCCGGCGAGGGGCTGGCCCGTACCGCGAACGCGGTCGGCGGCACCGCCCTGCAGCTCGACGTCACGGCGCCCGACGCCGGCCGGCGGATCCTGCTGCACGCCCGCGAGCGCCACGGCGGGCTCGACATCGTCGTCCACAACGCCGGCATCCTGCGCGACAAGCTGCTCGCCAACATGAAGCCGGCGCAGTGGGACGCGGTGATCGCGGTCAACCTCGAGGCCCAGCTGCAGATCAACGAGACGTTGGTCCAGGCCGGCCTGGAGAACCTGCACGTCGTGTCGCTGGCCTCCACCTCGGGCATCGCCGGGAACAAGGGCCAGACGAACTACGCCTTCTCCAAGGCCGGCGTCATCGGGCACACCCGGGCCACGGCACCGCTGCTCGCCGAGCACGGCGGCACCGCGAACGCGGTCGCCCCCGGGTTCATCGAGACCGACATGACGGCGTCGATCCCGTTCGCCACGCGGTCCGTGGCACGGCTGCTGCCGACGCTCTCCCAGGGCGGCGAGCCGGTGGACGTCGCCGAGGCCGTCGCCTTCCTGGCCTGGCCCGCGACGGCCGGCGTCAACGGTCAGGTCCTGCGGGTGTGCGGACAGCACATGGTGGGCCAGTGACGGCGGCGCCCCCGCGCACGGCCGACGGCCGCGAGCTGCGCGTCGAGACCCAGCCGAGCCTCCCCGGACTCGGCGGGCTCTACGCGCGGGGCGCGGCCGCCTCGGGCCTGATCGCGGCCGGCCGCGCGCTGCCGTCGATCCCGGGCATCGGGGAGGCCCGCGGATCGGAGACCCGGGCGGACGCCTCGGACGGGGACCTCACCCTGCCCGACGTGGCCTACCGCGTCGGTGGGGTGCGCACCGACGACCTCGAGCGCCACCTGCACGACTACCAGCGGCTGGTGCACGAGCCGGTGGGCAACACGATGCCGGCCGGCTACCTGCACGTGCTCACCTTCCCACTGACGACCGGGATCATGGTGCGCAACGACTTCCCGCTGCCCCTGCTCGGCATGGTGCACCTGGCGAACCGGGTCGAGCTGCGCGGGCCGGTCACGGTCGGCGACGTCCTCGAGGTGCGGGCGTGGGCGGAGAACCTGCGTCCGCACCGGCGCGGGGTGCAGGTGGACCTCGTCGCCGAGGTCCGCCGCGACGCCGGCGACGAGACGGAGCCGCCCGTGTGGCGCGGTGTCTCGACGCACCTGGCCAAGGGGTACTTCCTCGAGGACGGCGACGGCGCGTCGGAGGCCGACCGGCCGCGCGGGGAGTGGACACCGCCCCTGCCCACCGGCCGGTGGGTGCTGGGGCCGGAGACCGGCCGTGCCTACGCGGCGGTGTCCGGGGACCGCAACCCCATCCACATGTCGGCGCTGTCGGCCAAGGCGTTCGGCTTCCCGCGGGCGATCGCGCACGGGATGTACTCCGCGGCGCGGGCGCTGGCCGACGTCGGCCCCGGGCGCGGGGACGCGTACCGGTGGACCGTGGAGTTCGCCAAGCCCGTGCTGCTGCCCGCCACCGTGGACGTGGCGATCACGCCCGAGGAGGGCGACGGGGCCGGGTTCTCCTACGTGGGATGGAACGCCCGCAAGGGGCTGCGGCACTTCTCCGGCGAGATCGTCCCGCTCTGAACCCCCGGGGCGTCCGCCGCGTCGGTAGGGCTACGCCGGACGCTGGTGCCGGGGGCGTGGCGCTGCTCGGCGGGCGCCCGTTGGCGGGCGCCCGCCGGCCGGCCTAGTTCGTGTGGTCGGACAGGATGCGTGCGACCTTGGGCAGATCGGCCTGCGTGCCGTCCGCGATCGACATGACGAGGTCGTAGGCGTCGTCCTCGCGCATGCGGAGGTCGTGCCCGTTGTAGAGGTAGAACAGCCTCACGCCTACCCACCCGAGCCGCTTGTTGCCGTCGATGAGGCTGTGGTTCTTCACCAGGCTCATCAGGAGGGCAGCGGCCTTCTGGTGGATGCCGGGGTACGCCTCCGTGCCGTACATGCCCGCTCGAGGGCGGGCGCACGCCGAGGACAGTAGGCCCATGTCGCGGACCTCGGGCGGGTGCCCGAGGAACGCGGTGGCGGCGGCGAGCAGGTCTGTCTCGTCGACGTAGATCACGTTCACGGTCTGTCCGTTCTCCTGGCGCTACTTCGCCAGGCGGTCGAGAAGCCCGCTGTCCTCCTTGACGATCTTCGCGATGAGCTGGTCGCGGAGGGTCGCGCGCTTCGTGTCGTACTCAATGAGTGCCCGGTCGATCGCGGCGTTCTCCGAGATTCCCTCGGAGGTCGCGATGCGCTTGACCGCCTGCTCCCCCTCGGGGCTGAGCCGGGTCGTGCGAGCCATGGGGTTCCTCCTTGCCAGGGTGCTCCGGGTGTTTGCGCCCCCGGTGGCGTCCGCGTTGGGTGATGCGGTACCACGACGGTACCACACGAGTGGTACCACAGTGATACCACCGCAGGGGATGGCTCGCCCCCCTACGTAGTGGGATGCTCATCGGCCAGCGCGTTCAAGGCGTCGAGCAGGCAGTCGCGGGTGACGGACAGGCCGGTCGGGTTCCACGACGTCGGGGTCACGCGAGGACCAGCTCCTGCTCCCGCAGCTCGAGACGGTCCCGGAGCCGCCACAGGAAGACCAGGAACCAGATCAGGACGGCGAACCCCAGCGCGGCGAGGAGCAGCACCACACCCGCGCCGACGGGCCCGACGGCGGCCCCCGGCACCGAGCCGGCCGAGAACAGCAGGGGGCTCGATCCGAGGCCCAGAGCGATCACCGTGAACGCCACGTCGAGCGCCCGCAGGATCCGGGCGTGCCGGACCACCCGCGGTTCAGCAGCCAGCACGTGGATGATCCCCGTGCAGGTGGCCACGACCACCACCGTGAGCGCGAGCGTCTCGACCGCCCCGAGCACGGAGAGGACGCCGTCCCCGACCGTCAGGCCGGGGACGAGCTGGACGATCGACCCGAGGCCGCCGAGCACCGCACCGACGGCGGCGACCGAAAAGGCCCGGTCGCGGACCGCGAGGAGCCGCAACGCCTTCACCATCAGGATCCAGCCGATCAGGTCGACGACGACGTCGAACCCGTCGAAACGCAGGTCGAGAACGACGATGACCAGGCCCCCGACGACGATCTGCAGCGGTCTCATGCGGCGGAGAGTAGCGCAGGGCGTCCCGGCGTAGGGTCGGGCCATGGACGCCCTGCACGAGCAGACCGCCCTGGAGCTCCGCGACCGGCTGCGCGCCGGTGAGCTGACCCCGGGCGAGGTGACCGACCACTTCCTGGCCCGGATCGCGGCACGCAACGACGAGCTGGGCGCGTTCGCCCGCGTCACCCCCGAGAGGGCTCGGGAGCGCGCGACGCAGCTGGGTCCGCCGTCGGGGCCCCTGTGGGGGATGCCGACCGCCGACAAGGACCTGTGGAACCGGGCGGGAGTGCCGACCGGCTTCGGCACGCGCGCCATGGAGGGCTTCGTGCCCGAGGAGTCCGACGACGTGGTCCTGGACCTCGACGCCGCCGGGATCGTCAGCCTGGGCAAGACCGCGACGCCCGAGCTGGGGTTTCCCGCCTACACCGAGCCGCTGGCGGGGCCGGTGGCACGCAACCCGTGGGACCTCGCGCGCGGCGCCGGCGGCTCCAGCGGCGGGGCGGCGGTCGCGGTGGCCGCGGGCCTGCTGCCCTTCGCCCCGGGGTCCGACGGCGGGGGGTCCGTGCGGATCCCGGCCGCCGCCTGCGGCGTCGTGGGTCTCAAACCCTCGCGCGGCCTGCTGCCCGCGGGGTCCGGGATCGAGGCCCTCGGCGGCCTCGTGGTCAACGGACCGATCGCCCGGACGACGGCGGACACGGCGCTGCTGCTCGAGGGGATGCTGCGCCGCACCCCGGACGGCCACGTCGACCACCGGTTCACGCTGCGCACCCCGGCCGCGCACGCGGGGTCATACCTCGCGGCCGCGCTGCGCGGCGAGGTCCCCGGGCGGGACGACGACGGCGACCGGTTCCGGGTGGGGGTCACCACCTGGAACGCCTGGGACGACTACTACGACGTCACCGTGGCGCCGGAGGCACGGGCGGCCCTCGACGCGGGCGTCCGGGCGCTGGCGGGTCTCGGGCACGGCGTCGAGGAGCACACCTGGGACCCGGTCCCGGAGTACGGCGACGCCTTCCGCAGCCTGTGGATGGGCGGCGCGTCGGCGGTACCGATCGACGACGACGCGGTGCTGGACCAGCTCGAGCCGCTGACGGCATGGCTGATCCGCCGCGGCCGGCAGGTGCCGGCCCGCGAGCTCGCCGAGGCCCTGGCGACGCTGACCCGGTTCGAGCGGACCCTCATCGCCGGGATGGGCGACCTGGACGCCGTCGTCACTCCCGCCCTGGCGATGACGCCGCGGCCGATCGGCTGGTTCGACGCCGCCGACCCGGACCACAACTTCGCCCAGCAGTGCCAGTACACGCCGTTCACGTCGTGGCTCAACGTGGCCGGGCTGCCCGCGATCACCGTGCCGACGCACTGGACGGCGGAAGGGCTGCCCATGGGGGTGCAGATCATCGGCCGTCCCGGCGGCGAGGTCACGCTGCTGGCGCTCGCCGCCCAGCTCGAGGACGTGCTGCGCTGGCCGGAGAGGCACCCGCCCGTCTGGTGAGGCCGGTCAGTCGGGGACGCAGGCGAACGCCTCGTCACCGCCGGGGCCGGCCGTGGCGAGCAGGCCGTCCAGCCCGGACCCCTCGGGCACCGGACGCGGGTCGTCCACGACGACCCACAACCCGTCGACGACGGCGTAGTCGGCCCGCGGCCCGTCGGCGACGAGCGCGGCCACGGCGGCCACGAGCCGCTCGACCTCCTCGCCCGCCGTGCCGGCGCCGACGGACGCGCGGACGGCCCCGGCGCGGTACCCGAGCCGGGTGAGCAACGGGTGCGCGCAGAAGCGACCGTCCCGCACGCCGATGCCGTGCTCGGCGGACAGGTAGGCGGCGACGTGACCCGGCTCGTAGCCGGACACCGTGAACGTCACGACGCCGACCGTGTCGGGGGCGTCGGGCCACAGCCGGATGACCTCGACGCCGTCGATCGCCTCCAGCCCGTCGACCAGCCGGGCCCGCAGCGCGTCCTCGTGCTCGCGCAGGGCCACGGTGTCGACGGCGGCGAGCGTCTCGCAGGCGGCGGCGAGCGCCACCGCACCGAGCACGTTCGGCGAGCCGGCCTCGTGGCGGGCCGGGCCGTCGTGCCAGTCCGTCCCGTCCACGCGCACGCTGCGCACCGCGCCGCCGCCGGCGAGGTAGGGCGTGCCGGCGTCCAGCCAGTCGCGGCGGCCGACCAGGGCGCCGGCACCGAACGGCGCGTAGGCCTTGTGGCCGGAGAAGGCGACGTAGTCGACCCCGGTCTGCGCCAGCGAGAAGCGGCGGTGCGGCACGAGCTGGGCGCCGTCCAGCACCACCCGGGCGCCGGCGCCGTGCGCGGCGGCGACGACGTCGGCGACCGGCAACGTCTCGCCGGTGACGTTGGAGGCCCCGGTGACGGCCAGCAGGGCGTAACCGCGCCCCGCGGACGCCCCGGCGGCGAGCTCGTCCCGGACCGCCGCCAGCGTGGCGGCGACCGTGCCGCGACCGGTGAGGACCGTGGCGTCGGTCGCGCGCTGCCACGGCAGGAGGTTCGCGTGGTGCTCGACGTCGAGGACGAGCACCCGGCCCGGGCTCCCGTCGGCAGCGGGGACGCACCCGGCCAGCAGGTTGAGCGCGTCGGTGGTGTGGCGCACCAGCAGGGTGAGGTCGTCCGGGCGGGCACCGACGAACTCGCCGATGGTGGCGCGGGCGGACTCGTACAGCGTGGTGGAGACCTGGGAGAGGTAACCGGCACCGCGGTGCACGGAGGCGTAGAGCGGCAGGGTGCGGGTGACGCGGTCGCCCACGGCCTGCAGCGCGGGCGCCGAGGCGGCGACGTCGAGGTTGGCGTACGGCACTCGCCGTCCGTCGACCAGCGGGGCGGGGGTGTCGTGCCCGAGGACGGGCAGCACCGGCGTCAGCACGTCGACCCGGTCGGCCTGCGGACAGGCGGGGCTCTCGGCGATCGTGGTCATGGCGTCCTCCTCGGTGTCCCGGGGAGCCGTCTCCCCGCGCTTGCCCGACGCCGGTCGGCGCCGTGCCTGGTCGTCACCCGGGGCACCCCGCCGCGAGGGGAGGGTTGCCGGCCAGCGAGCCGGGGCTTGGCGCTGGCGCTCTTGACCTGGTGCCAGGTTCACGGATCGACGCCGGGGTGTCAACAGATGGTCAGATGGTCTCGCGATGTGGTCGTCTCGCGGTCGAGCAGGCCCGGGGCGCGGTGTGGCGTCCACCAAGCGAGACCGACGTCCCGCTTCATGGACGCCGTCGCGTACGATCGCAGGGACCATCCCGAGCGGCCGAGTGACGTGGCACGTCGACGCCGCAGCAACCCCGCGGGACCGGCCGCCGTCGTCGACCGCGACGAGCGAGCCCGGGACCGGGCGCGGGTGCTACCGCCACGACCGATGGGAGGAGTGCCGTGACCGCACCGATCGAACCCCGACCCGCGCAGGGCTACGCCGGCGACCTGACCCCGCAGCAGGCGTGGGACCTGCTCGCCGCCGAACCCGGCGCCGTCCTGGTCGACGTCCGCACCGAAGGCGAGTGGCGCACGATCGGGGTGCCCGACGTCGCCTCGCTGGACAAGGCCACCGTCTTCACGCAGTGGGTCACCGGCGACGGCCGACCCAATCCGGGATTCCTCGCCGAGCTCGAGGCCGCCGGCGTGCCCACCGACCAGCCCGTGGTGTTCCTGTGCCGCTCCGGGCAGCGCTCCATCGGCGCCGCCCGCCTGGCGACGTCGGCGGGCTACGGCCCCGCCTACAACGTGCTCGAGGGTTTCGAGGGGCCGGTGGGCCCGTTCGGCGCCCGCGACCAGGCCGGGTGGAAGGTCCGCGAGCTGCCGCACACCGCCTACGCCGAGCCGACCCGGTGACCCGCACCGAGATCCCCACCGGTCCCGGCCCGAACCCCGAGCCGTACGGCGGCGCCGGCCACGCGCCCCTGCCCCCGACCGCACGTCCCGCCACCCTCGCGGTCCGCGGCGGCCACCGCCGCTCGGACTTCTCCGAGACGTCCGAGGCGATGTTCCTCACCCAGGGCTACACCTACGACTCCGCCGCCGACGCCGAGGCAGCGTTCGCCGGCGACCACTCCCGGTTCGTGTACTCCCGGTACGGCAACCCGACGGTGCGCACCTTCGAGGAACGCCTGCGCCTCATCGAGGGGGCCGAGGCCTGCTACGCCACCGCCACCGGGATGTCCGCGGTGTTCACCACGCTGGCCGCCCTGGTGCGCAGCGGGTCGCGGATCGTCTCGGCCCGTGCCCTGTTCGGCTCCACGAACGTCATCTACGACGAGATCCTCGCCAAGTGGGACGTGCAGGTCGACCTGGTCGACGGGCACGTGACGTCGCAGTGGGAGGAGGCCCTGGCCACCCCCGCCGACGTCGTCTTCTTCGAGACACCGTCGAACCCCATGCAGGAGCTCGTCGACGTGCGGCGCGTGTGCGAGCTCGCCCACGCCGCGGGTGCCGTCGTCGTGGTCGACAACGTGTTCGCCACCCCGGTCCTGCAACGGCCGCTCGAGCTGGGCGCCGACATCGTCGTCTACTCGGCGACCAAGCACGTCGACGGCCAGGGCCGGGTGCTCGGCGGGGCCATCCTCGGCCCCCGGGAGTTCCTGTCCGGACCGGTCGAGACGTTCCTGCGGCACACGGGGCCGTCGCTCAGCCCGTTCAACGCCTGGGTGCTGCTCAAGGGGCTGGAGACCCTCGACGTGCGGGTGCGCGCGCAGAACGCGAGCGCGCTGCAGCTCGCCGAGTACCTCGAGTCCGCCGACGGCGTCACCGGCGTGCGCTACCCGTTCCTGGCCTCCCACCCGCAGCACGAGCTGGCGAAGGCCCAGCAGACCGGGGGCGGCACCGTGGTCACGTTCGACCTCGCGGTGCCCGACGACGCCACCCCGGAGCAGGCGAAGCAGCGGACGTTCCGTTTCCTGGACGCGCTGCAGATCGTCGACATCTCGAACAACCTCGGGGACGCCAAGTCCCTGGTGACGCACCCGGCCACGACGACGCACCGGCGGCTCGGTGCCGAGGGCCGCGCGGCCGTCGGTATCCACGAGACCACGGTGCGGCTGTCCGTCGGGCTCGAGGACCCGCTGGATATCGTCGACGACGTCGCCCAGGCGCTGCAGGCCTGACCCCCGCACCGCCGAGCATGCCTTTGCGGCCCGGACCGGCACCGGGACGGGCCGGGAAGACCTGTTCGACCGTCGCGAGGGCATGGTCGCGGCGGAAGCGGAGCGAGAAATGCCAGGTGGGACGGGAGGAGGGCTCGCTAGGGTCGGGGCGTGTCCACCTACGTCCGCCCCGCGCTGCCGGCCGTGGTGTTCCGCGACGATGCCGGGGCACCGATCCCCTATGGCGCGCGGTGGACCGACCGGGCCGGACCGCCGGAGGACACCTACTCCGTCTGCGCCCACCCCGAGCGCTTCGCCCGCTGCACACGGTCGCCGACGCCTTGGTCGAGCACCTGACGGCGACTTACGACGTCGAGGTCACCGTTGACGACACCCCCGCCCCGGACGCCCGGGCGGTCGACGAACCGCAGCGCAGCGTCCACCTCCGCCCTGCTCACGACGACGGCGCTCCTCTGACGATCGTCTGGAGCGACCTGCCGGGGGTGTTCGTGCTCGCCGGGCTGGAGCACCTCGAGACGTTTCCCGGCTGCGCCTGCGACGCCTGCGACGAGGCCATCGAGGACGGCGCCGACGACCTCGAGGAGCTGGTGCTCGGCGTCGCGGCGGGCTCGCTGCACGAGCGGGTGCGCCGCACCTGGCCGGGCGCCCGGGACGTCTGGATCGGGCACGCCGTCGGGCACCGGGGAGGCCGGGAGCGGCGTCGCCTCCCCCTCGCGGAGGTCCGCCGCTCGCGCCGCCGCCTCCGCGCACTGCCGGACGGCCGCTGGCAGCCCTGGACTCGTCGGGACGGCGACACCGCGCCGTAGACTCCCGGCCGTGAGCCTCACGACCCGCACCGCCACCTCCGTCGACGGCGAGGACCTGATCGTGCTGACGGGTCCGACGGCGGTGGCCTCGTGAGCCGGGTCCGGCTCGTCCGCTCGGACGTGCTCACCGCGGAGGTCGACTACGCCTACGCCTCCGTCGTGCCGGCCGGCACCCGGCTGGTCCATCTGGCCGGCGCCTGCCCGCTGGACGCCGACGGCCGGACCGTCGCGCCCGGGGACCCGGTGGCACAGGCGCACCAGGTCGTGGCGAACCTCCGTCAGGCGCTCGCCGACGCCGGCGCCGGCATCGAGGACGTCGTCAGCACGCGGGTGCTCGTGGCCTCCACCGACCGGTCCGACCTGGTGGCGGTCTGGGACGTCGTCCGGGCGGCGTTCGGCGACCACGACGTGCCCAGCACCCTGCTGGGCGTCACGGTGCTCGGCTACCCGGACCAGCTCTGCGAGGTCGAGGCGGTCGCCGTCGCACACGGATGACGACGGACGTCATTCCGTCTCGCCCCGGACCATCTCCTCCTCGGCGTCCGGGCGGGTGCTCGCGAACGCGTCGGCCGCACGGCGCAGGGCGACCGCGACCGAGCCCACCACGAGCCCCTCGCCGGGGTCGCTGGAGCGCTCGACCACACCCCGGCGGAAGTCGCGGACCTGCTCGCGCAGCGCGTCGACGAGCTGGTCGCGGTCCTCTCCCCAGGCGTCGGCGCGGAGCACCCCGGCGAGTGAGCGCAGCACTCCGACGAGCGGTTCGCACAGGTCCTCGGGCAGGCGCACCGGTTCGGCCGTGTCCACCAGCAGCGTCACGACGACGTCGACGGACGCCGCGACCGTCTCCAGCTCCTGGGCCCGGGCGTCCTGCCCCTCGGTCCACCGCCGATACCGGCGGACCCGAGGGTGGCGCCCGGCCTTCGCGGCATCACGGCTCTCCCGCACCGACACCCGGGTCTCCTCGAGCACCGGCTGGATCGCGACGCGCCGGCGTTCCCAGTCCTCGGCGTCCACGTCGCTGGACTCCTCCAGCGACTCCGCCAGGTCCTCGACCTGCCCGGCGAGCAGCGCGCTCAACCCGTCCAGCGCGTTCTCCGTGGGGGTCAGCGGCAAGGGCGGCAGCAGCAGGTTCAGCCCGATCCCCACCAGGGCGCCGAGAGCCACCAGTCCCGCGAACGAGCCCACGAACGACAGCGCGTCGGCGTTGCCGAGGATGAGCACGAACAGGGCGGAGTTCGCCACCCAGCTCCCCTGGTCGCCGAAGAACTTCCACCCGGCGCACAGCAGCGCGACGCCGATGACCAGCGCGATCGAGAACGGGCCGACCGGGAGGAACTCTTGGGCCAAGCGGGCGATCCCGGCACCGAGCAGGACGGCGACGGTGACGCGATAGGAGTCCTTGACGGACCGCACCAGCGTGCTCGTCGTCGCGATGATGGCACCGAGCGGCGCGTAGTAGGGGAAGTCCCCCAGCGGGTGCGGCACGTAGATCCCCACGACCCACGCCACCCCGGCCGCGAGCGCGCCGCGCGCCGCGATGGACCAGCGTGGATGGCGCAGCCATGCCCAGTACATCGCCTGGGCGACCCCGGCGACCCGCTTCTCGACCATCGGACCCCTCTCGTCCCGAGCGATCCTCGCCACAGAACGTCAGGAGCGCATCCGCTCGCCGGAATACGCAGGTCGGGGCGGTGGGTTGTCCCGGGCGATGAACGACGTCCCCGCCCCCTCCCTCTCGGTCCTCGACCTCGTCCCCGTGCGCACCGGGCAGTCGAGCGCGCAGGCGCTCGAGTCCTCGATGACGCTGGTCCGCCGGGCCGACGCACTGGGCCTGACCCGCTACTGGTTCGCCGAGCACCACAACATGCCCGCCGTCGCGGCCTCCACACCGCCGGTGATGATCGCTGCCGCGGCCGCACGCACCGAACGCATCCGCGTCGGGTCCGGCGGTGTGATGCTGCCGAACCACGCCCCGCTCGTCGTCGCCGAGCAGTTCGCCGCGCTCGAGGCGCTCGCCCCCGGCCGCATCGACCTCGGGATCGGGCGTGCCCCGGGCAGCGACCCCGTCGTGACCGCCCTGCTGCGATCCTCCGGGCCGACGTCGGACGTCGACCGGTTCCCGGAGCACCTGCGCAACATCCTGGCCCTCATGGAGCCCGACGGCGCCCGGTTGCGGCTCACGGACGGCCAGACCTACGACGTCAACGCCACGCCCGCCGCGACGACGACGCCCACGCTGTGGCTGCTCGGCTCCTCGGACTACTCGGCGCGTCTGGCCGCGGAGCTCGGGCTGCCGTACGTGTTCGCGAACCACTTCTCCGGTGCCGGGATCGACCAGGTACTCGCGCTCTACCGCGACGGGTACCGCCCCAGCGAGACCCAGCCGCGACCGCGGACCTTCCTCACCCTGAACGCCGTCGTCGCCCCGACGGTCGAGGAGGCCCGCGAGCGCGCGCTGCCGCAGCTCCGGGCGATGGCCCGGCTGCGCACCGGTCGGCCGATGGGCACCGCCGAGACGGTCGAGGAGGCGCTGACCGCCCCGCTGGACGGCCTCGGCGAGCAGATGGTCGAGGACATGCGGTCGCGCTGGCTCGTCGGCACGCCGGACGAGGCCCGGGCCGAGGTCGCCCGCCTGGCGGCGCGGCACGGGGTCGACGAGGTGATGATCGTCCCGGTGGCCGGCAGCTACGCCTCCGAACCGCTGGACGCGACCCCCGGCCGGGTGCAGACGCTGGAGCTGCTCGCCGGCTGACGTGCGAGGATCACCGCGACGACCGAAGGAGCAAGGACCGTGCCCGACCTGCGCCCCCTCACCCCGTCGGTCGGCGTGCTGCGCGCCGACAACCCCGGCCCGATGACGCTCGACGGGACCCGGTCGGTCGTGCTGCGCGCCCCCGGTGCGTCCTCGTGCGTCGTGGTGGACCCGGGGCCGGACGACGCCGCGCACCTCGACGCCCTCGCGGCCGCCGGGCCCGTGGACCTCGTGCTGATCACGCACCGCCACGCCGACCACACGGCCGGATCGGCCGGGCTGCGGACGCGGACGGGAGCCCCGGTGCGGGCCGCCGACCGGCGGCACTGCCACGGCGGCGAACCGCTCGCCGACGGCGAGGTCGTCGAGGCCGCCGGGCTGCGCATCGACGTGCTCGCCACCCCGGGGCACACGGCGGACTCGGTGTCCTTCACGGTCACGGCACCGGGCGAGGACCCCGTGGTGCTCACCGGCGACACCGTCCTGGGGCGCGGCACGACCGTCATCGCCGAGCCCGACGGCTCGTTGCAGGACTACCTCGCCTCCCTCGACCTGCTGGAGCGGGTCGGGGACGGCCGGCTCGGGGTCCCCGCGCACGGGCCGGAGATCGCCGACCTCGGTGACACCGTCCGCGCCTACCGGGCGCACCGCCTCGAGCGCCTCGACCAGGTGCGCGCGGCCCTGGCCGCCCTGGGCCCCGACGCCGGCGTGGACGACGTCGTGGCCCACGTCTACGCCGACGTCGACCCGTCGGTGCTGCCGGCCGCCCGGCAGTCGGTGGCGGCTCAGCTCGCCTACCTGCGGCACGGGAGCTGACGGCGCACCGGGGCGCGCGGGCCCCGACGACGGCATGATGGCGGCATGACCGTCCGTCTCGGCATCGCCCACGTCCCCACGCACGCCCCGGAGACGCTGCGCACCGTGGCCACCGCGGCCGAGGACGCGGGGCTGGACGACCTGTGGGTGTGGGAGGACTGCTTCAAGCAGAGCGGCCTGGCCTCGGCGTCCGCGGCCCTGGCGTGGACCGACCGGATCCGGGTCGGGATCGGCCTCCTGCCGGTCCCGCTGCGCAGCACCGCGATCACCGCGATGGAGATCGCCACGCTGGCACGGACGTTCCCGGGCCGGTTCGTCCCCGCCGTCGGGCACGGGGTGCAGTCCTGGATGGCGCAGTCCGGGGTGCGCGTCGACTCACCCCTGACGCTGCTGCGCGAGCACGTCACGACCCTGCGCGCGCTGCTGGACGGCGAGGAGGTCACGACGTCGGGCCGCTACGTGCACCTGGACGCCGTCCGCCTGGAGTGGCCGCCGACGACGCCGGTGCCCCTGTGGACGGGCGGGGTCGGCCCGCGCACGCTGGCGCTGACCGGCGAGCTGGCCGACGGCCTGACCCTGGCCAACGCGTTGACCCCGGACGACGTGCGCGACGCCGTCGCCACGGCGCGGGAGGGCGCGTCCGCCGTCGGGCGTGAGCTCCCGGACGTGCACGCGACCCTCGTCGTCGCGACCGGGGCGCGGGCTCGGGAACGACTGGCGGCGGAGCTGCCGAGGTGGGGAGCCGACCCGCAGCGCGGGATCGGGGCGGCCGGGGGCGCCGACGAGATCGCCGCGGGCGTCCGGGCGCTGGCCGACGCCGGTGCGACGGCTGTCGCGATCCAGCCGACCGCGGACGAGCCCGACCTCGCCGAGCTGGCGGCGTTCCTCGGGCGGGAGGTCAGGCCGCGGATCGCCGACCGAGCGGGCCGTTCGGTCGGCGCGTGGTGACGCCGACCCTGGTCAGAGGTGCTTGCCGAAGCTGCGCTGGTCGTCGTAGCCGGCGTACTTGCCGTACGACTCGATCGGCTCGTACCCGAGCGCGGTGTACAGGCCGATGGCCTCCGGCTGCGCGGTGCCGGTCTCGAGCACGAACCGCCGGAACCCGGCCTGCCGGGCGACGCGCTCCAGCTCGGCCATCAGCAGGCGGGCCAGCCCGCGCCCCCGGTGCTCGGGCAGGACGAACACACGCTTCAGCTCACCGGTCGCCGCGGGGTGCACCGTGCCCCGACCGCGGCCGTCGTCGGTGGCGGACACGTCGCGGACGCTCCCGCACGCGGCCGGGACCCCGTCGACGCGGACGAGGAAGGTGGCGACGACCGTCCCCGGGTCGATGACCTCGTGGGCGTCGTCGTCCCCGCCGTAGCGGCGGCCGAGCTCGGCCACGGCCTCGGCGCGCAGCGTCACGGCGTCGGCGTCCTCCCACGGGACCCGGACGACCTCGACGGCGCCGCCACCCGGTCCGGTGCCTGCGGGCCGCTGCAGGTCGACACTCATGGCGCCACCCTTTCTCGCTGTCGAGGCGGACGGGCCGTCGGGATCACGCGTGGACGAGCGAGGCCAGGACCGAGGTGAAGAAGCCCAGGCCGTCCGTGCCGGAGCGCGGCCCGTCCGGACCGTCGGGGCCGAACCCCGCCTCGACCGCGTGCTCCGGGTGCGGCATGAGCCCCACGACGTTCCCCGCGGCGTTCGTGATGCCCGCGATGTCGCGGCGGGAGCCGTTCGGGTTCCAGCCGACGTAGCGGAAGGCGACGCGGCCCTCCCCCTCGAGCTCGTCGAGGGTGCGCTCGTCGGCGACGAACTGGCCGTCCTGGTTCTTCAGCGGGATCGTGATGTGCTGCCCCGCCTCGTACCGGTGGGTCCACGCGGTGTCCGCGTTCTCCACGGCGAGCACCTGCTCGCGGCAGACGAAGTGCAGGTGCTCGTTCTTGATCATCGAGCCGGGCAGCAGGTGGGCCTCGGTGAGGATCTGGAAGCCGTTGCAGATGCCCAGGACCGGCATGCCGCCCTTCGCGGCGTCCACGAGCGCGTCCATGGCCGGGGCGAAGCGGCTGATCGCGCCCGCCCGCAGGTAGTCCCCGTAGGAGAACCCCCCGGGCAGGACGACGGCGTCGACGCCCTGCAGGTCGCCGTCGGCGTGGAACAGCGAGACCGGCTCGCCGCCGGCGAGGCGCACGGCGCGGGCCGCGTCGCGGTCGTCCAGGGTGCCGGGGAAGGTGATGACGCCGATGCGTGCCTCGTCCAGCGTCGTGTCGACGGTGCCCGCGCTCATCAGGCCGACACCTCGGCCGCCTCGGCGGAGGCGTCCGCGACCCGGACGACGTCCTCGATGACCGGGTTCGACAGCAGCGTCTCGGCTGCTTCGCGCGCGGCGTCGAGCACCTCGGGCGTGACGTCGCCCTCGACCTCGAGCTCGAACCGCTTGCCCTGTCGGGCACCGGTGAACTGGGTGAAGCCGAGGCGCGGCAGCGCCCCGACGACGGCCTTGCCCTGGGGGTCCAGGATCTCGGGCTTGGGCATGACCTCGACGACGACGCGTCCCACGGCGGGCTCCTCAGGCGCTCGGCTGGGCCGCCGCTCCGGGATCCCGGCACGCAGCACGGCGGCAGGTGACGGGCGGGAGCACGGCGGCAGGATTCCGGGCGTCAGTCTACCCGTCGAGCGGAGCCGCGGGCCCCGGCCGGCCACGGACCCCGGACCATCGTCCGGTCGGGTGCAGACAGGGGTGGTCGTCCCCCGCTACCGTCCAGGTCATCCACAGCCAAAAGGGAGAAACCGTGACCAACCCGCCGCAGGACCCGTACGCACCCCCGACCACCACCGCACCGGACGCGTCCGCGCCGCCGACCGAGAGCGAGCCGTCCACGCCGGACGCACCGACGACCGTGCTGCCGGACACCGCCGACGTGCCCGCTCAGCCGTACGGGGTACCGCCGACCCGCCCCGGGACGGACGGGCTGGCGATCGCCGCGCTGGTGACCGGGATCCTGCAGATGACGATCATCCCGCTCGGCCTCGGCATCGCCGCGCTGGTCCGCATCAGGACGTCCGGCAGGTCCGGCAAGGGGTTCGCGATCGCCGGCATCGTTCTCGGCGCGCTGTCCACCGTCGCGTGGGCCGCGATCATCCTGCTGTTCTCCGCCCTCTTCACGAACGACGACTTCCAGGAGGCCTTCGCGGAGGGCTTCGAGGAGGGCTACGAGGAGTCGACCGGCACGGACCTCGGGCTCGAGGACTCCGCCGGCACGGACCCGGGACTCGCCGAGGCGTCGAGCACGGAGATCACCGTCGGCGACTGCTTCGAGGACCCCCCGCTCGAGGCCGTCGACTGCACGTCCCCGCACCACTCCGAGGTGTTCGGCGTCCAGGAGCTGGCCGGCGAGGAGTTCCCCGGTGAGCAGCAGGTGATCAAGGAGACCGAGGAGTTCTGCCTGAGCGCCTTCACCGAGTACGTCGGCACCGACTACATGGACTCCAGCCTCGACTTCTTCTACTACTACCCGACCGAGGAGATGTCGACGTCCGGGGACCGAGAGGTCTTCTGCGAGGCCGTGACGATGGACGGCAGCCCGCTCGAGGGGACGGTCGCCGGCTCCGGGATCTGAGCTCCCGGCGCCTCCTCGTCGAACCGGCCGAATTCACCCGGCGCTGTGCGTCACCTGACGCAGAAGGCGTCGGCCCTCCGGGAGAACGGTGGATCCGGACGATCTCCGCCGATGGCGGACGCCCTCCGGCCCGTCTCCCGCGGGCCGGTCGGACTCGACGAGGAGGCACCGACCCATGTCAGACAACAGCACGACGCCGACCGCGACGCCACGGAGGTCGCGACGCCGGTTGGCACTGTTCAGCGCTCTCGCGCTCGCCGTCCCGCTCCTGCTCGCGCAGGCCGTTCCGGCCCTGGCCAGTCATCCGCTCGCATCGCTGCCGGACAGCGACTTCGAGATCGACGTCGACGCCAACCTCGTCGTCGACGACGGTGCCCCCTGGATGGACTGGGCGAGCGTCGAGGCGACCGTCAACCAGGACGAGCCGACCGGCCGGGACGACGACTCGTTCGCCGGCGGGTCCAAGGAGGACGACGTCTGTCCGGGCACGACGACGGGCAGCATCCCCAACAACAAGAGCGACCTGCGTTACTTCGGGTTGTACGAGGAGGAGGGTGACCCCGGATTCCTGCACCTGTTCTGGTCCCGCGTCTCGGAACCGAACGGCACCACGCTGATGGACTTCGAGCTGAACCAGTTGCCGGATGAGTGCGGCAACGGAGTCAACAAGGTTCGCAAGGTGGACGACCTGCTGCTCGAGTACTCGATCGACCAGGGAGGTGCGAGGGCAGAGATCACCGCTCGCAAGTGGACCGGCACCGAGTGGGGACCGGCCGACGTCCTCCCGGAGGACATCGCGACGGGAACCATCAACGACAGCCCGATCACTGGCGCCAACGCCGTGGTGGGCAGCGGCGAACAGCTGGGCCCGCTGAGCGCGCGGACCTTCGGCGAGGCAAGCATCGACCTCGACTACCTGTTCACCGAGGGGGAGTGCACGACGTACGGCAGCGCGTTCCTCAAGTCGCGGTCCTCGGACTCGTTCACCTCACAGCTCAAGGACTTCATCAAGCCCGTCGACGTGGACATCTCCAACTGCGGGAAGCTCACCGTCGAGAAGGTCACCGACCCCTCCGGGGTGTCCGATACCTTCGACTTCACGACGACCGGCGGTCTCGACCCGGCGACCTTCACGCTGGGTGACGGGCAGTCCCAGCCCTACACGGACGTGTACAAGGGCACCTACACGGTGACGGAGGCCGCGGACGCACCAGGAGAGCTCGACAGCATCGTCTGCGACAGCGGCGACTGGAGCGTGGCCGACCGGACGGTGACCGTCAATCTGGAGGCGGACGACGACATCACGTGTACGTTCACGAACAGCCTGTACGGGTCGATCCTCGTGGAGAAGGTCGACGACAACGGTGATCCGCTCGACGGCGCGGCCTTCACCGCAACAGCCGGCGAGGACGTGACCGACCTCACCGACTACGGCAACGGCGTGTTCTGTGCCGACGTGCCGTACGGCGACTACACCGTCGAGGAGACGACGGTGCCGGACGACTACGTGGGGCAGGACCCGCAGGACGTCACGGTCAACACCTCGGAGACCTGTGCCGAACGGCTGGCCGCCGGGGACGACCCGGACCTGACGTTCACCAACGAGCAGCTCCACCGGGTGGTCGTGCTCATCTGCCACCAGGCGGACGACGAGCTGGTCGTCGGCACCGTGGCACTCGGTGAGGGCACTCCGCAGGACACGGTCGCACCGAGCGACATCACGCCGCTCACGGGCGTCGACCCGGACGCGGAGGAGAAGCTGTGCAACCTGCCCGGGTTCTCCGACCTCGAACACGGGGAGGTGGGCCTGACTGTCGACATCCCTGGCCACACGGCCGAATAGTCCCCTGAGCACGGCGGGCGCACGCACCAAGCGTGCGCCCGCCGTGCCGTGCCCCGGGTACGTCGTCGGCCCGGCAAGCACGCCGCACCGCCCAGGCCTACGCTGGCGCGAGGGGGACCTTGCTGCGGCAGGGACGACACGATGGCAACCGCGCGCACAGTGCCGGCGTTCGATCCGGCGTCGTTCATCGGGCTGATCCACGAGCCCGATCGCTCCCGCCTGCTGGCGGCCGGGCACCGCACGAAGGTCCCCGCCCGGACGCCCCTCACCACCCAGGGCACCACGCCGTCGTCGCTCTGCGTGCTCCTCTCGGGCACCGCCGAGGCGGTGCGGGTCGACCAGGGCGGCCACGAGACCCGCGTGCTGTCCTATGGCCCCGGCGACGCGGCCTGCCTCCCCGAGGTCTGCGCAGCCGTCCCGGCGCTGTCGACCGTGCGCACGTCCGCGCCGGCCGAGGTGCTCTCCGTCCCGGCGCGGGTCTTCCGGCAGCTGGTCACCACACCCGCCGTCTCGGAGGCGGCGGTCTCCGCCCTGGCCACCCTCGCCTACACGTTGGAGGAGCACCGGCTGCACGGGTCCTACGGCAACGTCCGGTCCCTGGTGTGCCACTGGGTGCTCCAGCTGGCGGCACGGTCCGGCGTGCCGCAGCCCGACGGATCGGTCGTCGTCCGGTGCACCCAGGCCGAGCTGGCGTCCTGGGCGGGGATCTCCCGCGAGGCGCTGGTCCGCCACCTCCGGGTGATGCGCCTGGACGGCCTCGTCGCCACGAGCCGCGGGTACCTGACGATCCACGACCCGGAGGGGTTGCGCGCGGCGGCCGACGACGGCGGCGGACCGTCGACGGCGTCGCCGAACGGTGTCAGTCGAGGCGAGAACCCGTGAGCCGTTGGTAGGCCTCGAGGTACCGGTCGCGGGTCCGGCGCACGACGTCCGCCGGCAGCGCGGGCGGCGGGGCGTCCCCGGCACGGTCCCACCCGGACGCCGACGACGTGAGCCAGTCACGGACGAACTGCTTGTCGAAGCTCGCCTGGGCCCGGCCCGGTTCCCAGTCGTCGGCCGGCCAGAACCGCGAGGAGTCCGGGGTCAGCACCTCGTCACCGAGCACGATCGGCCCGGTCGGGTGGTCGGACCCGTCGGGCACCCGGCCGAACTCGAGCTTGGTGTCCGCGAGGACGACGCCGCGGTCCCGGGCGATCCCCTCGGCACGGGCGTAGACGGCGAGGGTCAGCTCACGCAGCCGGGCGGCGTCGTCCTCCCCGATCCGCCGCGCCACCTCGGCGAAGCTGACGTTCTCGTCGTGCTCCCCCACCTCGGCCTTGGTCGCCGGGGTGAAGATCGGCTCCGGCAGGCGCGAGCCGTCGACGAGCCCGGCGGGCAGCGGGATGCCGGTGACCTCGCCGGTGCTGCGGTACTCGGCGAGCCCGGAGCCGGTGAGGTAGCCGCGCGCCACGCACTCGACGGGGAACATGTCCAGGCGGCGACAGACCATCGCCCGGCCCGCGACGACGTCGGGGACGAGACCGTCACCCGGCTCGGCGCTGGCCTCGGCCGAGACGACGTGGTTGTCGACGAGGTCGGCGAGCTGGTCGAACCACCACAGGCTGAGCTGGGTGAGGACCACACCCTTGTCGGGGATCCCCGGCGTGAGCACGTGGTCGTAGGCCGACACCCGGTCCGAGGCGACCACGAGCACGACGTCACCCAGCGGGTGCACCCCGCCGAGCGCCGGCAGGTCCGGGAGGTACAGGTCGCGGACCTTGCCGGAGTAGGCGTGCCGCCACCCGGGCAGGTCGAGGGGGCCACCGGCGAAGGCCTCGGGCGTCTCGGTCGTCACGGCACCCGCACCTCGCCCCGCTCGGCGGCCAGCGCGATGTCCGTGCGGTGGTGGGAGTCCGCGAGGTGGATCTCGGCGACGCCGGCGTAGGCCGCGGCCCGGGCCGCGGCGAGGTCGGCGCCCCGGCCGACCACGGACAGCACCCGGCCGCCGGCGGAGACGAGCGTGCCGTCCTCGGCCGTCGCGGTGCCGGCGTGCAGGACGTGCACACCCGGCAGGGCCTCGGCCGCCTCGATGCCGGTGATCGCATCGCCTCGTCGCGGGGACTCCGGGTAGCCGGTCGCCGCGACGACGACGTTGACCACGGCCTCGGGCGACCAGTGCAGCGGTGCGTGCTGCTCGAGCTCTCCGCGGGCCGCGGCCAGCAGCACGGACGACAACGGGGTCGTCAGGCGGGTCAGGACCGCCTGGATCTCCGGGTCGCCGAACCGGGCGTTGAACTCCACCACCCGGGCCCCGCGGGAGGTCAGCGCGAGGCCGACGTAGAGCACGCCGACGAACCGGGTGCCACGGTGCGCCATCTCGTCGATCGTCGGCTGCGCGATCCGGTCGACGACCTCGGCGACGAGGCCCGACGGCGCCCAGTCCAGCGGGGTGTAGGCACCCATGCCGCCCGTGTTCGGGCCCTCGCCGCCGTCGAACACCCGCTTGAAGTCCTGGGCGGGGACCATCGGGACCACCGAGGCGCCGTCGCACAGGCAGAAGAGCGAGACCTCCGGGCCGTCCAGGTACTCCTCGACGACGACCCGCCCCCCGGGTCGGGCACCGAGGGCCGCCTCCGCGTGCGCCAGCGCCTCCTCGCGGTCGGACGTGACCACGACCCCCTTGCCGGCCGCCAGGCCGTCGTCCTTGACCACGTGCGGGGCGCCGAACGCGTCCAGGGCGGCGGCGACCTCGTCGCGGGTGGTGCACACGTGGGCCATCGCGGTGGGCACGTTCGCCGCCGCCATGACCTCCTTCGCGAACGACTTCGACCCCTCGAGCCGAGCCGCCTCGGCGGAGGGCCCGAAGACCGGGACACCCGCGTCCCGGACCGCGTCCGCGACCCCGGCCACCAGCGGCGCCTCGGGGCCTACGACGACGAGGTCGGCACCGAGGTCGGTGGCCAGCGCGGCGACCGCGCCGCCGTCGACGGCGTCGACGGGGTGCAGGGTGGCCTCGCGGGCCATCCCCGGGTTCCCGGGGGCCGCGTGCAGCTCGTGCGGCTCTCCCCCGAGGGCGTCTTCCGCGGCGAGGGCGTGGAGGATGGCGTGCTCGCGAGCACCGTTCCCGACGACGAGGATCTTCACGGGATCTCAGTGTAGGTGGACGGGCCGGACCCCAGGGGGCCGTCCACGGGACGGCCGGTCCGCGCGCGAGCGACCGGAGAGGTGCCTAGCGTGGTCTGAGGTCGCCGACGCCCTCCACGCCGCCCCCAGGGCGCGCTGCCGACGATCGGACGGTCAGCCCGAGCTCTCCGCCACCCCACCCCTGGATTCCTCGCGTCGAGGGCACGACGGACCCGAGTCAGGAGCGGTCATGACCGTCACGGATCTGCAGGGTGTCGCCGGCACGGTGGTGCTGCCGGACGACCCGGCGTACGAGGACGCACGCCACGTCTACAACTTCATGGTGGACAAGCACCCGGAGGCCGTCGTCCGGTGTGCGAACGCCGACGACGTCGCCGCGGTGGTGAACTACGCCCGCACGTCGGGCAGGCCCATCGCGGTGCGCGGCGGGGGGCACAGCGTCCCCGGGTTCGGGACGGCCGACGACGCCGTGGTCGCCGACCTGTCCGCGATCAACCACGTCGAGGTCGATCCCGAGCGTCGCATCGCCCGAGTGGGCGGCGGAGCCACCTGGGGCATGTTCAACGAGGCGGCCGGTGCGCACGGGCTCGCCACGACGGGCGGGATCATCTCCACCACCGGCGTGGGCGGACTGACCCTCGGCGGCGGCATCGGCTACCTGACCCGCGCCCACGCCCTGAGCTGCGACAACGTGAACAGCGTGCAGATCGTGCTGGCTGACGGACGCCAGGTCACGGCCAGCCCGACCCAGGAGCCGGACCTGTGCTGGGCGCTCCGCGGCGGCGGGGGCAACTTCGGCGTGGTGACCGAGTTCGAGTTCGAGCTGCACCCGGTCGGCGACATCTACGGCGGCCCCCTGTTCTTCGAGCTCTCGGACGCCGAGGCCGTCCTGCGGTGGTACCGCGAGTTCGAGGCGGACGCACCCCGCGCCTGGGGCGGGTTCCCGGCCTGGCAGATCGCTCCCCCGCTGCCCTTCGTGCCGGAGGAAAGGGTGGGCGAGCCGTTCCTCGCGCTCGTCTCCTGCTTCAACGGCCCCGAGGCCGAGGGCGCGAGGCTGCTGGAGGGGGTGCGGGACGTGGCGACGCCGGTGGCCGAGCACGTGGGCGTCATGCCGTACCCGGCGCTCAACAGCGCCTTCGACGGCCTGGTCCCGCGGGGCCTGCAGCACTACTGGAAGGCGGCTTTCGTGACGGAGCTGACCGACGAGGCCATCGCCGCCCACCTCGAGCACGGCCCGAAGGTGCCCGTCGTGAACTCGACGATGCACCTCTACCCGATCGACGGCGCCGCTCACGACGTGCCGAAGAAGTCGACCGCGTGGGGTCACCGCGACGCCCGCTTCGCCTGCGTCATCGCGGGGATGTGGCCCGACCCGGCCGACAACGAGCGGTGCATCGCCTGGGTCAAGGACTACTACGCGGCGATCGCCCCGCACTCCCAGCAGGGCGGCTACACGAACTTCGCCTCCCCCGACGACGCCGACAAGGTGCGGGAGAACTTCGGCGGCAGCTTCGACAAGCTGCGCCGGGTGAAGCAGGAGTACGACCCGGAGAACCTGTTCCGGATCAACCAGAACATCCCCCCGGCGGGGTGAGTTTCGCCGGACCCGAGCGGCCCGGTCAGGACGGCACGGTCGCGTCCTGACCGGACGCCGCGAGGGAGTCGGCCACGAACCCGGTCCGCACCAGGTCGGCGACCGCGTCCCGCAGCCAGGACACGGCGTCCGGGGACCGGTCGCGCCCGGTGGCCACGGCCTGTCGGATCTCGGTGAACCGCGGCTCCAGCACCCGCACGTCGCCGCGCTCGGCGGCCCAGCGGGTCACGGGCTGGCGGATCCCGGCGGCGACGTCGAGACCCTCCGCCTCGAACACGGCCGTCCCCTCCGCGCCCCGGACGAGCTGGGCGTGCCGCAGGGTCCGCGTCAGGGACAGGTCGTACGCCGACCCCTCCTTGACCCCGATCCGCACCCCGGGGGCGTCGACGTCGGCGGCAGACCGCAGCGGCGAGGACGCGGGGACGGCGAAGACGCCCTCGATGAGGACGTACGGGTCGGTGAACGCCACGTGCTCGGCGCGCTGCGGCTCGGCCGCGAGGAACCCGACGTCGGCCTGGCCGTCCCGGACGGCGGCGAACGCGTCCCGGGCGGCGTCGACGCAGGACAGCTCGATGAACGTGCCGAGGTGGTCGGCCAGGGCACGGGCCAGGTCGACGGTGACGCCGGTGGGCGCCGACGCCGTGCCCTGGGCGAGCACCGGGTTGCCGAGGTTGATCACGGCGCGCAGCGCCCCCGTGGGGGCGAGCACGGCGGCCTCCGCGACGCGGCTCATGCCCGCGCGTGGATCAGGTCGTGGATGGGGATGATCTCGTCACGCCGCGGCCCGACCCCGACGGCGGAGATCCGGCAGCCCGACATCTTCTCGAGCGCCCGCACGTACGCCTGGGCGTTGGTCGGCAGCTCGTCGAAGGACCGGCACTGCGAGATGTCCTCCCACCAGCCGGGCAGCTCCTCGTAGATCGGCGTCGCGTGGTGGAACGCCGACTGGTCGTCCGGCATCTCGTCGTAGCGGGTGCCGTCGACGTCGTAGGCCACGCAGACCGGGATCTTCTCGATGCCGGTCAGCACGTCGAGCTTGGTCACGACGAGGTCGGTGAGTCCGTTGACGCGTGCCGCGTACCGGGCGATGACCGCGTCGTACCAGCCGCAGCGCCGGGCGCGTCCGGTCGTCACGCCGTACTCCCCGCCGGTCTTGAGCAGGTACTCGCCGTTCGCGTCGAACAGCTCGGTGGGGAACGGTCCCTCCCCCACGCGGGTGGTGTACGCCTTGATGACGCCGATGATCGAGTCGATCCGGGTCGGCCCGACGCCGGACCCCGTGACGGCGCCGCCGGCCGTCGCGTTCGACGACGTCACGAACGGGTAGGTGCCGTGGTCGACGTCGAGCATGGTCGCCTGGCCGCCCTCGAAGAGGACGTTGTGACCGGCGTCCAGGGCCTGGTTCAGCGCGAGCCCGGTGTCGGCGACCATCGGCCGCAGCCGTTCGGCGTGCCCGAGCAGCTCCTCGACGACCTCGTCGACGTCGACGGCGCGACGGTTGTAGACCTTCACCAGCAGGTGGTTCTTCTGGTCGAGCGCGCCCTCGACCTTCTCGCGCAGGATCTTCGGGTCGAACAGGTCGGCGACCCGGATGCCCACGCGGTTGATCTTGTCGGCGTAGGCCGGGCCGATGCCCCGCCCGGTGGTGCCGATGCGCCGCTTGCCGAGGAACCGCTCGGTGACCTTGTCCACCGTGCGGTGGTACGAGGCGATGACGTGCGCACCGGAGGACACCATCAGCTTGGAGGTGTCGACGCCGCGGGCCTCGAGCGCGTCCAGCTCCTCGAAGAGGACGTCGATGTCCACCACGACGCCGTTGGCGATGACCGGGGTGACACCGGGGGACAGGATGCCCGAGGGCAGGAGGTGCAGGGCGTACTTCTCGTCGCCGATCACCACCGTGTGCCCGGCGTTGTTGCCCCCGTTGAACTTGACCACGTAGTCGACGCGGTCACCGAGGAGGTCCGTCGCCTTCCCCTTGCCCTCATCGCCCCACTGGGCGCCGACGAGCACCACGGCTGGCATGGATCAACTCTCCTCGTTCGTCGATGAGACCCGGAGGATCCCGCCGGGCCTCGCCAGAGTTTACCCGGCCATGACCTGGTGTCCCAGACAGCGCGCCCTAGGCGGGTCGGGGACGCTGCGGCAGCTCGACCGACGCGCCACCCGTGGCCGTGTCGGACTGCTCGCAGTGGTGGTCGGTGTCGATCCGGAAGAGGTCGAGCGCGCCGCACACCTCGAGCACGAAGAGGTCGCGGTCGTCGGCGCCGCGCAGGACCGTGGCCCCGCCGCGCTTGCGGCCCGCGTCGGCGAGCGAGATGAGGAACGCCGCGCCGGTGGAGTCCATGAAGGTCACCCGGCACATGTCGATCACCAGCAGCTGGCGGCGGAGGCCGACGACGCGCGCCGCGATCTCGGGGAACTGGTCCCGTTCGGCGAGGTCGAGGTCGCCGGCGATCACGAGCGTCGTCGTCGTGGAGGACGTCGCGATCTCGATCATGTGCGCGAGCCTACCGTCGCACCCCGGAGTTCCGCGCCTCGGGACGGCGAGGGCCGCGTCCGCGTGGCAGGCCCGCGGGCCGCCCTGGGAGGATGACGCCATGAACCCTCTCACCGACAACCTGCTGTCCGGACCCGACCCGACGCTCCTGCCCGACGACCACGCGGCGGTGCGGGAGGCCCTGGAGACCGGTGAGGACCCCGCGGTCCTGGCGGCGGCGCACCCGGCGGCCAGCACGGCCTGGGCCGTCCTGGCCGAGCAGACCCTCGCGGGCGGCGACGACGTCACCCGCTCCGTGACGGCCTACGCCTACGCACGGACCGGCTACCACCGGGGCCTGGACGCCCTGCGCCGGGCGGGGTGGCGCGGCCAGGGACCGGTGCCGGTCGACCACACCCCGAACCAGGGGTTCCTGCGGGCCCTGCTGGCGCTGTCGGAGGCCGCCGCGCGGATCGGCGAGACGGACGAGGCGGAGCGCTGCGCGCAGCTCCTGACGGACTCCGGGGTCGCGGCCGCCGACGTCCGCGCGCTGCGCTGACCCCGTCCCGGCCCAGCCGCCCGGCGCGCCGACGCCGGGCCGGGCCGGGCCGGCTACGCGGGTCCTGACCCGCTGGTCAGGTCGGGGCGCAGCTTGGCCCAGACCAGCTTGCCCGACGCGCTGGGCCGCCATCCCCAGTCCGCCAGGCGTTCGACGATCTGCATGCCGAACCCGCCGAGCCGGTTCGGGTGCCCGTCCGTGGCGACCGGTGGCGCCGGGTTGGAGTCCTCGACCTCGATGCGCAGGCCGTCCCCCGTGTCGAACAGCCGGAGCGCGATGTTGCCCCAGCCGTGCAGCACGCCGTTGGCGACCAGCTCGCTCACGACGAGCTCGGCCGCCGCGGACTCCGCCAGCCCCCACGCCTGCGAGGTGCGCAGCACCGCGTGGCGGGCACGGCCGATGGCACCCGGTTCGCTCGGCAGCAGCCAGCGGCGCGAGCGCGGGCTCAGCGCCGTGACCCGCTGGTCGGCCTCCGGGTCGGGGACCCGCACCACGACGATCGCGACGTCGTCCTCGGGCGAGTCGGCCAGTCGGGACAGCAGCTCCTCCCCGACCCCCGCGGCGTCGCGGGCCGTGATGCGCCCGGACATCTCCGTCAGCGTCTCCAGCCCGCGCTTGAGGGACCGGTCGCGGCGCTCGATGAGCCCGTCGGTGTAGAAGACCAGCACGTCCCCGCGCCGCAGGACCTCGTGGCCGGTCTCGCGGGGCTCGTCGCCGAAGCCGACGAGCCTGCCGCCCGCGCCGTTCAGCAGGCGTGTGGTGCCGTCCCGCAGCAGCAGCGGCGGGAGGTGCCCGGCGCGGGTGTACTCCAGGCCCCAGCTGTCGTCCTCGGTCCGGTGCTGCAGCGCGGCGTAGACCATCGACGCCGGCCGCGGCACCCGCATCCCGGCCACGAGCTGGTCGACGCGGTCCAGCACGGTCCCCGGGGTCGTCAGCTCGTACGCGTAGGCGCGCACCACGGACCGCAGCTGACCCATCGCCGCGGCCGCCTCGACGTCGTGCCCGACGACGTCGCCGATCACCAGCCCGACCGTCCCGTCGGTGATCTGAAGGACGTCGTACCAGTCCCCGCCCACCTGCGCGTGCTCGGCGTTCGGCGCGTAGTAGGTCCAGACGTCCAGCCCGGTCACGTCCGCCT
This sequence comes from Isoptericola sp. b408, assembly GCF_030588085.1. Taxonomy (NCBI): domain Bacteria; kingdom Bacillati; phylum Actinomycetota; class Actinomycetes; order Micrococcales; family Promicromonosporaceae; genus Isoptericola; species Isoptericola sp. b408. The sequence goes on along the minus strand of NZ_JAUQYQ010000001.1, from coordinate 630,137 downwards.
GCTCGGGCAGCATGGCGCGCTGCAGGGCCTCGGCGAGCCGGTGCTCGCGCGCGTACAGCCGCGCGTTGTCGATCGCGGTGCCGGCGCGGCGGGCCACGACCTCGACCACGGTGGACACGTGGTCCAGCCCCGGCGCGGGGCCCGGCTCCGGCACGGGTTCGTCCCCGTCCCAGGTGACGAGGAGACCGAGCACACGACGTCGGCCGGCCACCGCGTGCACGACGGCCTCCCGGGGCACCGCGCCCGTCTCGGCGACGACCCGGTGCATCAGGTCCCGCCGCAACCACCCCGCGGCCGAGGACGGGTCGAACCGGCCCTCGAGGCTCAGCCGCACCGGCCCGTCGACGGCGCCGTCGAGCAGCTGCTGCACGTCGTCCACCACGGGCTCGGAAACCTCGGACACGCCCCCCGTGAGGGCGGGTTCGAGCCGGTCGTGGGTCCGGTCCTCGGGGACGTAGCGCGTGTGACGCCGGCCGCGACCCGACGGCGGGGACGCGACGTCGACGCCGTCGGCGAAGAGCAGCCCGTCGTCGTTGACGTAGAACCCCGCCCAGGGCACCAGGGAACGCAGCAGGTCGGCGATGTCCCGCAGTGCGAACGGGTACTCCAGGTCGCCGAGGAGATCGGTGGTCTGCGCGATGAGGTCCAGGTCGGCGCGCTGCCGGCGTTCGACCTCCAGCGACGCCAGCTGCGCCGCCTGCTGGTCGACGTACTCGGAGACGTCGGTCGTGACGCCGATCCAGTACTCGGGGAGCCCGTGGTCGGTCGGCAGCGGGGTGACGTCGACCTGCAGCCACGTGGTGCCGCCGTCGCTGCGACGGGTGCTGACGATCCTCCGCATCGCGCGGCCGGCCTTGAGGTCCTCCTGGGCGGCGGTGCGCTGGGGGTCGTCCTCGACGAGCGCGAGCAGGGAGTTCGGGCCGAGGAGCGCCAGCTCCTCGATGCCGACGCCACCCAGCTCCTCGAACGCCCGGTTGACCCAGAGCACGGGCATGCCGAGGCTCCAGGCACCCGTGACGAAGGCCGGGACGGTCGTGACGGACAGCGCGGCCGCGAGCCGGGAGGCGGGAACGGGGAGAACGTCGGCGGACGAACCGGGCATTTGGTCCATTGCCCCCTCCCTTCTCAAGGTCTCGCGGCCAGGTTGGTGCATCGGGGGGCCATTCAACCGTAGATTGGTGTCCGCCGAGACGTGAGGTGAGCGAAAGCTCGAGGAAGGAGCACCGTGCAGGACGCATCCAATGCGGCGCACCCCCGGACGACGGGGACGGTGACAAGAACGCGGCGCCCCAGATCGGCGACCCCGCGAGCATCCATGTGATCGTGGGGAGCTCACGCGCTCGCGTGGTCCTCTCGGGCGAGATCGACGCCGACGTCAGCTCCGAGCTGGGCGAGGCCATCTCCGACGCGGAGGCCTCCGGGCTGCCGGTCGAGATCGACGCCCACCACGTGACCTTCATGGACTCCTCCGGCGTGGCCTTCCTGGCGCGCCTCGCCTCGCGCAGCCCGCACACGGTGCGCATCCTGCGCGCACCGCCGACGGTGCGCTTCCTGCTGGAGGTCACACGGATCGGCGAGCTGCTGGAGATCGTCGACGACGACCCCGGCGTCGACCTGGACATCACCTCGGCCCAGCACTGAGCCTGCACGCACCGACGCCCCGCCGCTCCGAGGAGCGGCGGGGCGTCGGTGCGTCAGCGGAGGCTGATCACATCTTGTGACCGGCCGAGCGCAGCCACTGGCAGGCCTCGACGATGCGGGCCGCCATGCCGGCCTCGGCCTTCTTGCCCCAGGCGCGCGGGTCGTAGGCCTTCTTGTTGCCGACCTCGCCGTCGATCTTCAGCACGCCGTCGTAGTTGGTGAACATGTGCTCGACGACGGGACGCGTGAACGCGTACTGGGTGTCGGTGTCGATGTTCATCTTGATGACGCCGTTGTCGACCGCCTCGGCGACCTCCTCGGCGGTGGAGCCCGACCCGCCGTGGAACACGAGGTCGAACGGGTTCTCCTTGCCGATCTCGTCACCGACGGCCTTCTGGATCTCCCCGAGGATCGCCGGGCGCAGCTTGACGGCACCGGGCTTGTAGACGCCGTGCACGTTGCCGAAGGTGAGCGCCGTCAGGTAGCGGCCCTTCTCACCGGCACCGAGCGCCTTGACCGTGGCCAGGCCGTCCGCCGGCGTCGTGTAGAGCTTCTCGTTGATCTCCGCGACGTGGCCGTCCTCCTCGCCGCCGACGACGCCGATCTCGACCTCGAGGAGCGTGCGAGCCGCCTGCGAGAGCTCGAGCAGCTCCTCGGCGATGACGAGGTTCTCCTCCAGCGGGATGTCCGACCCGTCGAACATGTGGGACTGGAAGGTCGGGTTCTTGCCGGCCTTGACCTGCTCGGCCTCGAGCGCGAGGAGCGGGCGCACCCAGGAGTCCAGGTTCTTCTTGACGCAGTGGTCGGTGTGGATCGCGATGTTGACCGGGTAGTTCTTCGCGACCTCGTGCGCGTAGGCGGCCAGCGCCAGCGACCCGGCGACGCGGTCCTTCACCGTCGAGCCCGAGCCGTACTCCGAACCACCCACGGAGACCTGGATGATGCCGTCCGACTCCGCCTCGGCGAAGCCCTGCAGGGCTGCGGTGATGGTCTGGGACGACGTGATGTTGACGGCGGGGTAGGCGAACTTGCCGGCCTTCGCCCGGTCGATCATCTCGGCGTAGACCTCGGGGGTTGCGATAGGCATCTGCGGTACTCCAATGAGGGGACGTACGAGGGACGACGCAGGCGGGCGACGTCCCACCGTCGCTGGTGGCCGGCGAGCACGCAGCCCACATGCATCCGGATTTTCTCACGTCCGACGCATCACCGTCACATGGCGTCGCACAGGATGAGACGGTCGCCCGGGTCATCGGTGGCGCGACGGGACGTCACGGGCGGTTCACAGATGCTGCGACGCCCAGGCGTGCAGGGCGATCGCCGCCGCGGCGCCGGCGTTCAACGACCGTGTCGACCCGTGCTGGGTGATGTGGACGACGACGTCGCACACCGCCTGCGCCTGCGGGGTCAGCCCGTCGGACTCCTGGCCGAGGAGCAGCACGCACCGCGGCGGCAGCTCGCGGCGCTCGAGCGCCACCGAGCCCGGCACGTTGTCCACGCCGACCACGGGCAGGCGTTCGCCGGCCGCCCACGCGGCGAAGGACTCGGCGTCCGGGTGGTGCTGGACGTGCAGGTAGCGGTCGGTGACCATCGCACCGCGCCGGTTCCACCGCCGCCGGCCCACGATGTGCACGCCGGCGACGTTGAAGGCGTTGGAGGTGCGCACCACGGAGCCGATGTTCAGGTCGTGCGCCCAGTTCTCGATCGCGACGTGCAGCTGCCGGTCCGCCGGACGACGTCGGTCCATGTCCGCCACGATCGCCTCGACCGACCAGTAGCGGTACGCGTCGACGACGTTGCGCCGGTCGCCGTGCTCGAGCAGCTCGGGGTCGTAGCGCGGGTCGTCGGGCCAGGGCCCGGCCCACGGACCGACGCCGACGACCCGGTCACTCATCGCCGTCCCGCGTGGACTCCCACCAGAACAGCGCGCCGACCACCGCGGCCCCCGCGAGGGCGAGCAGCAGGGGGCCGACGACGGCGCTCGCGTCGTCCGGGGCCAGCAGCCCGCCGTCGGCGTCCTGCCACGGCCACAGGGCCCGCAGCGAGCCGATCATGAGACCGGCGAGCACCGCCATCGTGCCCTGCCGCCGGTGCTCGAGCAGCCAGTGCAGCAGCTTCACGAACGAGGCCAGACCGACGGCGGCACCGACGACGAACGCGCCCAGGAAGGCCAGGTCACGGTCCTCCACGGCCTGCTGGACCGGGATGTACAGCCCGAGGATCACCAGCAGCGTCGACCCCGAGACGCCCGGCAGCACGAGCGCGTTGATCGCGACCGCCGCCGAACCGGCGACGTACCACAGCGAGGGGTCGACGACCTGCGACGGCGGCAGCCCGACGAAGAAGAACCCGACCACGGCAGCACCCAGCAGCAGCACGGCGTCCAGCGGCCGGAACCGGCGGGGCATCATGCTCAGCGGCACGAGCACCGACACCGCGATCATGCCGAAGAACACCGACCGCACCGGGACCGGGTTCTCCTCGAGCAGCGGGGCGATCGTGTTCAGCGAGGCGAGGAGCACCACCACCATGCCGCCCAGCACGGGGGCGAGGAAGCGCCAGTCCACCGCCCGCAGCGCCCGGCCGGCCGGGCGCAGCCCGTGCCCCTGCGCCACGCCCTGGACCAGCTCGCGGCCGGCGTGCACGACCTGGCTCGCCGCGGCCAGCAGCTGGTCGTACAGACCCGTGATGAGCGCGACGGTCCCGCCGGAGATGCCGGGGACGGACTCGGCCATGCCGACCAGCCCACCGCGGGCCGCCAGGCCCGGGGCGGAGCGCCAGCTCGTGCCGGACGCGGGGGCCGCGTGGCGGCGGACGGCACCGGTGTGGGTGGGAGGATCTGCGTGCTCGTCGGTCACGCTCGAAGCCTACGGGCTACCGTGTCTGCCATGACCGAGCGGAAGATCGAGTGCTGGCTGACCGACATGGACGGCGTCCTCGTGCACGAGGGCGAGGCCATCGACGGCGCGGCGGAGTTCATCGACGCCCTCCGGGAGAAGAAGCGCCGCTTCCTGGTGCTCACGAACAACTCGATCTTCACCCCGCGCGACCTGGCCGCCCGGCTCGCCACGTCGGGGGTCGAGGTGCCGGAGGAGTCCATCTGGACCTCGGCTCTCGCCACCGCCACGTTCCTCGCCGAGCAGGTGCCCGGCGGATCGGCGTACGTCATCGGCGAGGCGGGGCTGACCACCGCCCTGCACGAGGCGGGGTACACCCTCACCGACACCGAACCCGACTACGTCGTGCTCGGCGAGACCCGCACCTACTCGTTCGAGGCGATCACCAAGGCGGTCCGGCTCATCAAGGGGGGCGCGCGGTTCATCGCCACGAACCCGGACACCACCGGGCCGTCGCCCGAGGGGCCGCTGCCGGCCACCGGTTCCGTGGCGGCGATGATCACGGCCGCCACCGGCCGCTCGCCGTACTACGTGGGCAAGCCGAACCCGATGATGTTCCGCTCGGCCCTCAACCGCATCGAGGCCCACTCGGAGACGACGGCCATGATCGGCGACCGCATGGACACCGACATCGTGGCCGGGATCGAGGCCGGCCTGGAGACGTTCCTGGTGCTGACCGGGACGACCGTGGAGGACGAGGTCGACGAGCACCCGTTCCGCCCGTCCCACGTCGTGGAGTCCGTCGCGGACCTCGTCGACCGCGTCTGACCCGAGGGGCGCCCGCCCCGTCACTCCACCGCCGTCTCCGCTGTGGGCATGAAATCTACGGCCCATGACCGGTGCGGGGCGGCAGATTTCATACCCACAACGCGAGGGTCAGCCGTTCAGGCCGAGGTCCTCGAGGTCGAAGAGGTAGTGGTACGGCACCCCGAGCGCCTCGATCTTCTCCCCGGCCCCGGTGGCGCGGTCGACGATCGTGGCGCAGCCGAGCACCTCGGCACCGGCCCCGCGCAACGCCTCGATCGCGGTGATCGGCGAGCCGCCGGTCGTGGTGGTGTCCTCCAGCACGACCACCTTGCGCCCCGTGACGTCCGGCCCCTCGATCTGCCGCTGCATGCCGTGGGCCTTGGCCTCCTTGCGCACCACGAAGGCGTCGAGGTCCTGCCCGCGGGAGGCCGCGGCGTGCAGCAACGCGTCCGCGATGGGGTCCGCACCGAGGGTCAGTCCGCCGACGGCGTCGACCTCGGCGGTCCCGAGCCCGACCTCCTCGAGGTGGTCCAGCAGCACGTGCCCGACCAGCGGGGCCGCACGGTGGTGCAGCGTGATGCGACGCAGGTCGACGTAGTAGTCGGCCTCCTTGCCGGAGGAGAGCGTCACCTTCCCGTGCACCACGGCGAGGTCCTTGACGAGCTGCAGCAGCTGCTCGCGGGGGGTCGGGGAGAAGTCGGCGGAAGTCACGGGTACCAGGGTACGGGGGCGCGTCAGCGGTAGTGCCCGACGGCGCGCACCGCCCAGCGGGGCATCGCGCGCAGCAGCGCGGCGGCCGCCTTGTAGCGCACCGACGGCGTGGAGATGACGACGCCGCGCCGCACGTCCGCGAGCGCCTCGGCCGCCACGTCGGCGGCGTGCAGCCAGGCGCCGTCCGGCAGGACCTCCGTGCTCAGGCCGGCACGGTCGTGGAACTCCGTGCGGGTGAAGCCGGGGCAGAGCACGGTCGCGGTGACACCGGTCCCCTTCAGCTCGACGGCCAGCCCCTCGGTGAAGGTCCGCACGTAGGCCTTGGCGGCGGCGTAGCTGCCGCCCGCCGTCAGGGCCGCCACCGAGGCGACGTTGAGCACGGCACCCCGGCCGCGCGGGACCATCTGACCGACGGCGGCGTGGGACAGCACCATGACCGCCCGGACCATGACGTCGACGGCGTCGAGCTCGATGTCCAGGTCCCCGGCGACGAACCGCTGCGCGGGGGCGAAACCGGCGTTGTTGACCAGCAGGCCGACCGGACGGCGGTCGTCCTCCGGGTCCGCGCCGGTCACGGTGAGCCGCTCGGCGACCCGGGTGACGTCGTCGTGGCGCGCCAGGTCCGCCTGGATCACCTCGACGTGGACACCGGCCGCGGCCCGGATCTGTCCGGCGACGCGGTCGAGCCGCTCGCCGTCACGGGCGACGAGGACGAGGTCGTGGCGAGCGGTGGCGAGCTGCCAGGCGATCTCGAGTCCGAGACCGGCGGTCGCACCGGTGACGAGCGCAGTACCCATGACGGCACTCTATGTGTCCTAGGGTGCTCGCGTGCGCATCGCCACGTGGAACGTGAACTCCGTCCGCACGCGGCTGGACCGCGTGCTGGCCTTCCTGGAACGGTCCGGGACGGACGTGCTGGCCGTCCAGGAGACCAAGTGCCGGGACGACCAGTTCCCCCACCGGGCCTTCGAGGAGGCGGGGTACGAGGTGGCGCACACCGGCTACCACCAGTGGAACGGCGTGGCCGTGGTCTCCCGGGTGGGTGTCGAGGACGTGGCGACGTCGTTCCCGCACCAGCCCACGTTCGCCAAGCCCGACGAGGAACCGCGTCTCGAGGCCCGCGCCCTCGGGGCCACCTGCGGCGGCGTGCGGGTCTGGTCGCTGTACGTGCCGCACGGCCGCGCGCTGGACGACCCGCACTACGCCTACAAGCTGGCCTGGCTGGAAGGCCTGCGCACCGACGCCGAGCAGTGGCTGGCGGCGGACCCCGGGGCGCAGCTCGCCCTGCTCGGCGACTGGAACGTCATCCCCCGTGACACCGACGTCTGGGACGTCACGGCGTTCGAGGGCAGGACCCACGTGTCGGCCGCCGAGCGGGCGGCGTTCGAGGCCTTCGGACCTGCGGGGTACACGGAGGTGACGCGCGAGCACCTGCCCGCGCCGCACACGTACACCTACTGGGACTACCAGCAGCTCGCGTTCCCGCGGGACAAGGGGCTGCGCATCGACTTCGCGTACGCCTCGCCGGCGCTGCGCGACCGGGTCACCGGTGCGACGGTCGACCGGGACGAGCGACGCGGCAAGGGCGCCAGCGACCACGTGCCGGTGGTGCTCGACCTGGTCTGAGGCGCCGAGGTGACGGCCGGTCCGGATCGATGTCACGCCGGCCGCCGCGGCGTGTCGGGAGGGCCCCCTCCCTCGCCTCGCTAGGCTCGTGAATGTCTTCACAAGCCTGATGCGAGGAGTCGCCGTGGGTACGCAGATCGATGCCTCCGCCGCCGTGGGCGAGTACGTCGCCCGGGCCGACTGGCGGGTGCACGCCAACGCCAACCAGGGCTACTCCCTCGGTGGCCTCGTCCTGAACGTCGCGGGCAAGACGATCGCGAACTACTGGCTCGACGAGGTGTTCTCCCCCGAGCTGGCCGCCGCGCACCGGCAGGGCGACCTGCACGTCCACGACCTCGACGTGCTCGGCGGCTACTGCGCCGGGTGGTCGCTGCGCCAGCTGCTGTCCGAGGGGTTCGGCGGGGTCGCGGGGGCGGTCGCCTCCTGGCCGCCCCGGCACCTGAGCTCGGCGCTCGGGCAGATCGTCAACTTCTTCGGCACGCTGCAGAACGAGTGGGCGGGGGCCCAGGCCTTCAGCTCCTTCGACACCCTGCTGGCCCCGTACGTCCACGTCGACCGCCTCAGCCAGGCCGAGGTCACCCAGGCCCTGCAGGAGTTCGTCCACAACCTCAACGTGCCGTCCCGCTGGGGCACCCAGACGCCGTTCACCAACCTGACCTTCGACCTCACCTGCCCGCCCGACCTCGCCGACGAGCACCCCGTCGTCGGCGACGACGTCCTCGACGTCACCTACGGCGACCTGCAGGCCGAGTCCGACATGATCAACCGGGCGTTCGTGGCCGTCATGTCCGCCGGGGACGCCGCCGGCCGGGTGTTCACCTTCCCGATCCCGACGTACAACATCACGCCGGACTTCGACTGGGACTCCGAGATCTCCGAGGAGATCTTCGAGATGACCGCGCGGTACGGCACGCCGTACTTCCAGAACTTCATCAGCTCCGACCTGAACCCCGGCGACGTGCGCTCGATGTGCTGCCGCCTCCAGCTCGACCTGCGCGAGCTGCTCGCGCGCGGCAACGGGCTGTTCGGGTCCGGCGAGCAGACCGGCTCGCTCGGCGTGGTCACGATCAACTGCGCCCGGCTCGGGCACGTCCACGGCCCGGACCGCGAGGCGCTGTACGCGGCGCTGGACCGCCTCGTCGACCTCGCCGCCGACGGTCTCGAGGCACGCCGCGAGACGGTCCAGCGGCTCATGGACGGCGGGCTGTACCCCTGGACGCGGCGCTACCTCGGGACGCTCGACGCCCACTTCTCCACCATCGGCGTCAACGGGGTCAACGAGATGATCCGCAACGCCACCGCCGACACCGAGGACATCACCACGCCGGCCGGGCACGCCACGGCCCTCGAGCTGCTCGACCACCTGCGCACGCGCCTCGTCGAGATCCAGGAGCGCACCGGCCACCTGTACAACCTCGAGGCGACCCCTGCCGAGGGCACGACCTACCGGTTCGCCCGCGAGGACCGCGCCCGCTACCCGGGGATCCTGCAGGCGGGGACCCCGGAGCAGCCGTACTACACGAACTCCACCCAGCTCCCGGTCGGCTTCACCGACGACCCGTTCGAGGCACTCGCCCGCCAGGACGAGCTGCAGCGGCGCTACACGGGTGGCACGGTGCTGCACCTCTACCTGGGCGAGCAGATGTCCGGCGCCGAGTCGTGCCGGCTGCTCGTGCGCCGTGCCCTGGAGAACCACCGGCTGCCCTACCTCACGGTGACGCCGACGTTCTCGATCTGCGCCACGCACGGCTACCTCGCGGGCGACGTGCGGTCCTGCCCGACCTGCGGCGCCGGGACCGAGGTGTGGACCCGGGTGATGGGGTACTTCCGCCCCGTGGCGTCCTTCAACACCGGCAAGCAGGGCGAGTACGCCGAGCGCGTGCCGTTCCGGGAGCCCGCGGCCTCCCGGGAGCCCGCGGCGGTGACCGTCGATGTCGCCTGACGCGCCGGCCCGGGCACCGCTGCGCATCGCCGGCTTCGTGCCGTTCTCGACGGTCGACCGGCCCGGTCGTCTGGTCGCCACCGCGTTCACCCAGGGATGCCCGTGGCGGTGCACCTACTGCCACAACCCCTCCCTGATCGACCCCCGGCGGCGGCCCGGTGCGACCTGGTCGGAGGTCCTCGAGCTGCTGCGCAAGCGCCGCAGCCTCCTGGACGGCCTGGTGATCTCCGGCGGTGAACCCACCCTCCAGCCCGGCCTGGCGGACGCCTGCCGCGACGTCCGCGACCTCGGGCTCGAGGTCGGCGTGCACTCCGGCGGCCCCTGGCCGACCCGGCTCGCCCGCGTGCTGCCCCTGGTGGACTGGGTCGGCCTGGACATCAAGGCGGTGCCGGACCGGTACGAGCTCGTCACCGGAGCGGCACCGTCCGGGCGGGCGGCGTGGGAGTCGGCCCGGCTCGTGGTCGAGTCCGGGGTCGACCACGAGATCCGCACCACCGTCGACCCCACCGTGCACACCCGCGAGGACGTCCTGGCGATCGGCGCGCGCCTCACCGCGCTCGGCGTCCGCCGGTGGGTGCTGCAGGAGGCGCGACCGGACGGCGCACGGGCCGGGTGGGTGCGCCGCCTGGACCGCCGACGGCTGTCCGACGTGCTGCGCGAGGACGACCTGCCGGGCGTCGAGCGCCGCGTGGGGGTCTGAACCGCCCGGACCCGGAAGGAGCGCCCGGCTCGGTAGGTTGGCTCCCATGACCGAGCGCCCCGAGGACGACCTCTCCTTCGCCTCGCCCGGCCCGGAGGCGTCCGGCCCCGCCCCGGACGGGACGCGGGGTCCGGCCCGTCCCTCCCCCGGCCCGGCACCGACGGGCGCATCGGACCGCCGGCCGGTGGACCCCGGGGCCCGCTGGGGCGCCCCCGGACCCACGCCGGCCGAGCGCGCCGCGGCGCGGCGCCGGGCCCGGATCTGGGTGCTGTCGGTCCTCGCCCTGATCCTGCTCGTGGTCGGCGGCGCCGTGGGGGCCTCCTACCTGACGACGAGCACGCGCGAGGAGGCGTGGGAACCCGTCGCGGCCGACGTCACCGCGCCGCAGACCGTCAACGCCGTGCAGCTCGTCCTCGGCTCGTGCCTCGCCGAGGCCCCGACCGACGGCGCCGTGGGACGCGTCGAGGTGGTGCCGTGCGGCGAGCCGCACGCGGCCGAGGTGGTCGGGCGCACCGACGCGTCGGCGGACGCCGTCTGGCCCGGCGCGGACGAGGCCGCGGCCCGCACCGCGCGGGGCTGCACCCCGGACCTCCTGGGCCCGCAGGCGCGCGCGGACGACTCCACACGGGTCGAGCTGGTGGTCTGGGCGCCGAGCGAGGAGTCCTGGGCCGCCGGGGACCGCACGGGGCTGTGCGTGGCCGTCGTGGACGGCACGCGGACCGGCTCGCTCCTGGACTGAGCGGCCGGGAACGTCATCGGATCGGTGCCCGATCTTCACCTCCCCGGCACCCCGGATGGGTCGATCGCCCGATCCCGGCCCTCGGTCGACGGCCGTTTCCGACGGTTCCGGCGTGCCGTGTCCGTCATGTCGGACAGCGTCCCGCCGCCGGATCCCTTCACACCGCCTCCACCATCGGCGCAGGAGGTGACCGTTATCTGACCGTGACCTCCGACCGTTTCGGGGCTAGCGTCCTGTCGTCGCCCGGAGACCGGGCGGCGACCGGCCCGGTGCCCAGTGCTGCCGACGGGACGGCCCACCGGAGCACCGACGGCAGCAGCGGGAGACCCAGGTTCTTCGGGTGACGTCAGCGCCACCCTCGGGGTGAAGCCGTCCATCGGCGGCAGGCCACCACTTCTCGGCCTAACCCGACAGCTCATCTCGCCGGCTGGAGGAGTACCCCATGTCCACACCCTCGCTGGATGCTGCGCGCCCGCAGGGTGCCGTGCGCACCCCCAGGAAACGCCACGCCGCCGTCGCCATGACGCTCACGGCGGCCCTCGCCGGCGGCACGCTGGTCGCCGGCGCCGGATCGGCCGCCGCCGACGACGCGCTCACGACCACCACGGACGAGACCGTCGCCGGCGATACCACCTCGGCCGGCACGACCACCACGGACGCGACCGACACGTCGGTCTCCGACGGCACCGCGACCCCGACGCCGGAACCCGTCGTCGAGGACACCGCGTCGCCCGAGCCGACGACCACCACGGACGGGACGACCACGACCCCGACCGAGGAACCGGCCGCCGAGGACACCGGCACCGCCACCGAGGAGCCCGTCGTCGTGAGCACGACGCCCGACGTCTCGGTGTCGAAGTCCCGCAGCACCGGCCGCAAGGGACAGGGCCACACCCGCCCCCGCTACACGGTCCGCGCGACCGCGGACGGCGAGGCGTTCGCCGGCCGGGTCCGGCTCTACGTCCAGGGCACCAAGGTCGCGGTCAAGAGCCTCGACGGGGACGGCACGATCCACTTCCGCCCCGGGTTCTCCCACTACGACGTCGGCCGCAACGGCATCCGCGTCGTCGTCGCGCCGGCCGCCTCCACCGGGTTGGAGCAGGTGACGAAGCACCGCAGGGTGTGGATCAAGCCCAAGGCGACGACCAACATGTACGTCTCCAAGAGCCGTCACACGGCCACGAAGGGCAAGTGGCACACCCGCCCGAAGTACACGGTGAAGCTGCGCAAGTGGGGCGAGCCCGTCCAGGGCCGCGTGCGCCTGTTCATCTCCGGCGACAAGGTCGCCGTGAAGAAGACCAACAAGTACGGGGTCGTCCGGTTCCGGCCGGGGCTCGGCAAGTACGACCTGGGCAAGAACAGGATCCGCGTCGTCGGGGTGCCGGCCCGGGCCGAGGGACTCAAGAAGTCGACCAAGTACCGGAAGGTCCACGTCAAGCCGAAGATGACCCGCGGCCAGAAGGTCGTCCGGGTCGCCCACAACTACATCGGGCACCGGTACTCGTGGGGCGGCACGTCGCCCGCCACCGGGTTCGACTGCTCGGGGTTCACGTCCTACGTGTACAAGAAGGCGATCGGCAAGACCCTGCCGCGCTCGTCGTCGGCCCAGGCCTCTCTCGGCACGCGCGTCTCGCGCAGCAACGCCCGGCAGGGCGACCTGGTCTACTCGCCGGGGCACATCGGGATCTACGCCGGCAACGGCCGGATCATCGAGTCGGCCCGTCCGGGCGTCGGCGTGGTGAAGCGCCAGATCTGGCAGAGCAGCCCGCGGTTCATCCGCATCTGACCGGCACCGGTCCGGGCGCCGCGAGCGCCCGACGGCCCCGCCTTCCGCACGGAGGGCGGGGCCGTCGTCGTCCCGGCGACGATCAGGCCAGCGAGAGCCCCTCGGCACCCTCGACCCGGTCGACGACGACGGTGTCCCCGTCGGCCGTCTCGCCGGACAGCAGCCGGCGGGCCAGCCGGTCGCCGATCTCGCGCTGGACGAGCCGCCGCAGCGGGCGGGCGCCGTAGGCGGGGTCGTACCCCTCGACCGCCAGCCACCGGCGAGCGGACGGCGTCACGTCGAGCGTGATGCGCCGGTCGGCCAGCCGCTGGGCGAGCGCCGCGACCTGCAGCTCGACGATCCGTCCCAGCTCGTCGAGGGACAGCGCGTCGAAGAGGACCACGTCGTCCAGCCGGTTGAGGAACTCGGGCTTGAAGGCCGTGCGCACCGCCGTCATGACGCTCTCGCGCTTGGCCTCCTGGTCCATCACCGGGTCGACGAGGAACTGCGAGCCGAGGTTCGAGGTCAGCACCAGGATGGTGTTGCGGAAGTCGACGGTGCGGCCCTGGCCGTCGGTGAGGCGACCGTCGTCGAGCACCTGCAGCAGGATGTCGAAGACCTCGGGGTGGGCCTTCTCCACCTCGTCGAGCAGCACCACGGAGTAGGGCCGACGGCGCACGGCCTCGGTGAGCTGCCCGCCCTCCTCGTAGCCGACGTACCCGGGGGGTGCGCCGACCAGCCGCGCCACCGAGTGCTTCTCGGAGTACTCGGACATGTCGATGCGCACCATGGCGCGCTCGTCGTCGAAGAGGAACTCGGCCAGGGACTTGGCGAGCTCGGTCTTGCCGACACCGGTCGGCCCGAGGAACAGGAAGGACCCCGTGGGCCGGTCGGGGTCCGCCACCCCGGCCCGCGAGCGCCGCACGGCGTCGGACACGGAGCGCACCGCCGCCTGCTGCCCGATGAGCCGCTCGCCGAGCACGTCCTCCATGTGCAGGAGCTTCTCGGTCTCCCCCTGGAGCATGCGGCCGGCGGGGATGCCGGTCCAGGCCGAGACGACCTCGGCGACCTCGTCCGCCCCGACCTTGTCGGCGATCATCGGCGTCTCGTGCGCCGCCTCCTCGGCCGCCTCCTCGGAGGCCTCGGCCTGCTCGGCCTCGACGAGCTCGCGCTCGACCTGCGGGATCTCCCCGTAGAGCAGGCGCGCGGCGGACTCGAGGTCGCCCTGGCGCTGCAGGCGGTCGGCCTCGGTGCGCAGCTCGTCGATGCGGGCGCGCAGGTCGCCCACCCGGTTGTGGCCGGCCTTCTCGGCCTCCCAGCGCGCGGTGAGGGCGGCGAGCTCCTCGCGGCGGTCGGCCAGGTCGGCGCGCAGCTTCTCCAGCCGGTCCCGGGAGGCCGTGTCGTCGGAGTCCTTGAGGACGACCTCCTCCATCTCCAGCCGGGTGACGGCGCGCTGCAGCTCGTCGATCTCCACCGGGGAGGAGTCCATCTCCATGCGCAGCCGGGAGGCGGCCTCGTCGACCAGGTCGATCGCCTTGTCCGGGAGCTGGCGCCCGGAGATGTACCGGTCGGACAGCGCCGCGGCGGCGACCAGCGCGGAGTCGGCGATGGTGACCTTGTGGTGGGCCTCGTAGCGCTCCTTGAGGCCGCGCAGGATCGCCACCGTGTCCTCCACGGAGGGCTCGCCGACGAACACCTGCTGGAACCGCCGCTCCAGGGCGGGGTCCTTCTCGATGTTCTCGCGGTACTCGTCGAGCGTGGTGGCGCCGACCATGCGCAGCTCGCCGCGGGCGAGCATCGGCTTGAGCATGTTGCCGGCGTCCATGGCGCCCTCGCCGCCGGCGCCCGCGCCGACCACGGTGTGCAGCTCGTCGATGAAGGTGATGACCTCGCCGTCGGAGGCGGTGATCTCCTCCAGGACGGCCTTGAGCCGCTCCTCGAACTCGCCGCGGTACTTGGCCCCGGCGACCATGCCGGCCAGGTCGAGGGCGACGAGCCGCTTGCCCTGCAGGGAGGTGGGCACGTCCCCGGCGACCACGCGCTGGGCCAGCCCCTCGACGACGGCCGTCTTGCCGACACCGGGCTCGCCGATGAGCACGGGGTTGTTCTTGGTGCGGCGGGACAGCACCTGCACGACCCGGCGGATCTCGGCGTCCCGGCCGATGACCGGGTCGAGCCGGCCGTCCCGGGCCTGCTGGGTCAGGTCGGTGCCGTACTGCTCCAGGGCCTTGTAGGTGCCCTCGGGGTTGGGGCTGGTGACCTTCCCGGAGCCGCGGACGGCGGGCAGGGCAGCTCGCAGCGCGTCCGCGGTGGCGCCGGCGTCGGTGAGGGCCTGGGCGGCGGCCGAGCGGCCGGCGGCGACCGCGATGAGCAGGTGCTCGGTGGAGACGTACTCGTCGCCGAGCGCCTCGGCCTCCTGGGCCGCGGTGCTCAGCACGGTCTGCATGGCGCGGGACGGCGAGGGCTGGGCCACGCCCTCACCGCTGGCGGTGGGCAGCGCGACGAGGGCCGCGCGGGTCTTCTGCCCGATCTGCTGGGGGTTGGCACCGACCGCCTCGAGCAGACCGACCGCCACCCCGCCGGTCTGCTGGAGCAGCGCCGACAGGAGGTGGGCCGGCCCGAGCTGCGGGTTGCCGGCCGCCGATGCCGACTGCACGGCGTCGCCGATCGCCTGCTGCGACATCGTCGTGAACTTGGTGTCCATGGATCCTCCGGGTCCGGGGTCGTGATGACTGCTGAGGTCAACCTCCGCAGAGTTGAGTCTATTCCGCTCAACTTTGCGTCGCCACGCGAGGGTCGGCGCTGATGGGACGTCGCCCGGCACCGCGGGTGAATCCTGCCGGGCGACCCGGGGCCGGGGTGCCGGTCCCCGCCCGGTCGGCGATGCTGGAACGGTGAGGACCATCACGCCCGTCCACGCGCCCGCCACGGACCGCCCCCGTCGCCGGCACCCGCTGCGGCGCGCCTCCGTCGCGGCGCTCGCGACCGTCGGCCTGCTCGCCCTGGGCGGCTGCATGAAGGTCGACTGGGACATGACCCTGCACGAGGACGACACCGCGTCCGGCACCGTGATCATGGGTTTCTCCGACGAGCTCGCCGAGTCGATGGGCATGGACCCCCAGGAGCTGTGGGACATGTCCAACGAGGGGGGCGACTCGTTCACCGAGGGCATGCCCGAGGGGTCCACCGAGCAGCCGTACTCGGACGGCGAGTACACCGGCGTGGAGGTCACGTTCACCGACCAGCCGATCTCCGAGATGGCCGGCGGCGCGGAGGACGAGCTCTCCGTCACCCGCGAGGGCGACGAGTTCGTCGTGGACGGCGTCTTCGACCTCAGCGAGGACGCCGCGGACATGGGGGACACCGGCGACCTGCCCGAAGGCCTCCTCGACAGCTTCGACATGCGCATCGCCGTGACCTTCCCCGGCGAGGTCACCGAGACCACGGGCGAGGTCGAGGGGACCACCGTCGTGTGGACCCCTACGTTCGGCCAGGTCACCGAGGTCTACGCCCGCGGCTCCGCGGTGGGCGACGGCGCGGCAGCCCCGGAGGAGGGTGCCACCGACGAGCCCACCGAGGACGCCGACGAGGGCACCACCGGCACCGGTGACGACGTCGCCGACGCGGCCCAGCAGGACGACGCGGGCTTCCCCTGGTGGATCGTCGGCCTGGTGCTCGGCCTGGCGGTCCTGGGTGTGGTGGTCGCCCTCGTCGTGCGCAACAACCGTCGGCCGGGTCCACCCGCCGCGGGGGCACCCGGGAGCGGCCCGGCGCCCTACGCCGCCGGCGGCGTCCCGCCCGGGTACGGTCAGCCGCAGCAGCCGGCACCGCCCGTCGTGCCACCGCAGCAGACCGCACCGCAGCCCTACCCCCCGCCGTACCAGGGACCTGCGCAGCAGCCGCCGGCAGGTCCGCAGCAGCCCCCGGCGGGCCCCCAGCAGCCTCCGCAGGACCCGGACGGCACCCCGCCCGCCGCTCCGCGCTGACCCTCCGTGGCCGCTAGCCTCGGGCCATGACGCAGCTCGAGGACGGCACGGCCCCCACGCCCGGCACCGACTGGCACCCGGACCTGCTGGGCGACGGGTTCGAGGCCCGGACACTGCACCTGCCCGACGACGCGACGGCCACCCTGGTCCGCCACACGCCGTCCGTGGCCCCGCAGGGCGCCCCGGCACGGGTCGCCGTGCTGGTCGTGCACGGCCTGGCGGACTACTTCTTCCACCCCCACGTGGCCAGGGCACTGGCGGCGGCCGGGTTCGCGGCCTACGCCGTCGACCTGCGCGGCCACGGACGATCCTGGGACGCCCACGCCGCCGCCGGCCGGGACCCGAACCAGGAACCGGACCTCGCGGTCCACGCCGTGGATCTCGACGCGGCCGCCGACGCCGTCCGCGCGGCCGGGCACGAACGCCTCGTGGTCATGGCCCACTCCACCGGCGGCCTCGTCGTGCCGCTGTGGGCGTCGGCCCGCCCGGGACGCGCCGACGCGCTGGTGCTCAACAGCCCGTGGTTCGAGCACCACGCCCCTGCTCCCGTGCGGTGGGTCTCCGCCGCCGTCGCCGAGGCGGTCGCCCCGCTGGCGCCCCGGGCCGTGCTCGGCCATCTCGACGACGCCTACCCCCGCGCCCTGCACCGCACGCACGAGGGGGAGTGGGACTTCGACCCCGCGTGGAAGCCGCTCGAGCCGTTCCCGGTGCGGGCCGCCTGGTTCCGCTCCGTCCGTCGGTCGCAGCGACGTCTGGCGCGCGGGCTGGACCTGGAGATCCCGGTGCTCGTGCTGACCTCGGACCGCACGACCCGCACCGAGCACCTGAGCAGCGACACGGTGCTCGACGTCGGCCACATGCGCAAGATCGCCCCCCGGCTGGGGGACGACGTCAGCCTCGTCACGATCCGCGGTGGGATGCACGACCTCGCGCTCTCGCCCTCCCCCGCGCGCGAGGAGTACCTGCAGGTCGTCGTCGACTGGATCCGCGCCGCCGTCTGAGCCGCGCCGCCCGGGCGCTCACCGTCGTGTCCGATTCCCGCTAGCCATCGTGCCGCCCGCCGGGTGACGATGACGCCATGACCGACGAACGGGCCGAGCGCTACCGCGCCATCGCCGCGCGCGACGCACGGTTCGACGGCCAGTTCGTCACCGCCGTGCGCACCACCGGCATCTACTGCCGGCCGTCCTGCCCCGCCCGCACGCCCAAGCCCGAGAACGTCACGTTCTACCTGACCAGCGCGGCCGCGCACGACGCCGGCTTCCGCGCCTGCAAGCGGTGCCTGCCCGAGGCCACCCCCGGCACCCCCGCCTGGGACGTGCGCCGGGACGCCGCGGGCCGCGCGATGCGACTCGTGGCCGACGGCGTCGTGGACCGCGAGGGCGTGGCCGGGCTCGCCGCACGCCTGGGCTACAGCCCCCGCCACCTGCACCGGGTGCTGCGCACCGAGCTCGGCGCGGGCCCCCTCACCCTGGCTCGCGCCCAGCGCGCCCAGACGGCGCGCACCCTGCTGACGGGCACGGACCTGCCCGTGGCGGACGTCGCCTTCGCCGCCGGGTTCGGCAGCATCCGCCAGCTCAACGACACCGTGCGCGCCGTGTTCGCCACCACGCCCACGGACCTGCGGCGACGGCGTCCGGCACCCGTCGGCACCGCGACGGCCGGGGACCGGGTCCACCTGGACCTCACCCTGCCGGTGCGCGAGCCGTTCGACGCCGCGGGCACGGTCGCCTACCTGGCGGCCCGCGCCGTCGCGGGCGTCGAGACCGCCTCGCTCGACGGCCCCACCGTGCGCTACGCCCGCACCCTGCACCTGCCGCACGGCCCGGGTGCCGTCGCGGTCACCGCCGGGCCCACCGTCGGACCCGGCCGGGTCGCCGCCCACCTGGAGCTCTCCTCGTGGCAGGACGTCGCCACCGCCGTGGCCCGGCTGCGCCGGCTGCTGGACCTCGACGCCGACCCGGTCGCCGTCGACACCGCGCTGGCCGACGACCCCGTCCTCGCCCCGTCGGTCGCCGCCCGCCCCGGGACCCGGGTGCCGGGGGCCGTGGACGCCCACGAGATCGTCGTCCGCGCCTGCGTGGGACAGCAGATCTCCGTGGCCGCCGCCCGCACGCACCTGGACCGGCTCACGTCGGCCGCCGGCACGCCGTACCCGTCCACGATCGACGGCTTGGACCGCCTCTTCCCGACCGCCGCCCAGGTGGCCGACGACGACGGGACGCACCTGGCGCTGCCCGCCCGGCAGCGCCGCACCGTCGTCGACACGGCCCGCGCCCTGGCCGACGGCACCCTCACCGTCGACGTGGGCGCCGACGCCGCCGACCTGCGCGCCGTCCTTGAGGCCCGGCACGGGATCGGCCCGTGGACGTCGGGCTACGTGGCCCTGCGGGTCCTGGGCGACCCCGACGTCTGGCTGGACGGGGATGCTGCCCTGCGGGCCGGGGCCCGCGCCCTGGGGCTCCCCGACGACGCCTCCCTCGCCGCCCGGGCCGACCGCTGGGCCCCGTGGCGCTCGTACGCCGCCCGGCACGTGTGGCAGGCCGCCGCACCCCGCTCTGGAAGGAACACCCCATGATCGCCGCCACCACGCTCGACACCCCCGACGGAGCGTTCACGCTCGTCGCCGACGACGGCACCGTCCTGGCCTCGGGCTGGACCGACGACGTCGACGTGCTCGTCGGACTCGTCCACCCGGCCCTGCGCCCCACCGCCGTGACCGAGGTCGACCCGGGGCACGAGGCGGTCTCCGGACCGGCCGCGGCCGTCGCCGCGTACTACGCGGGCGACCTCGACGCCGTCGGCCGGGTCGCCGTCGTCCAGCGGTCCGGCCCGTTCCGCGAGCACGCCTGGCAGGTGCTGCGCCAGGTGTCGCCCGGCGCCCCGGTCACCTACGCCGAGTACGCGGACCGGGCCGGGCGCCCGGCCGCCGTCCGGGCGGCGGCCGGGGCGTGCGCGCACAACGCGGCGGCCCTGTTCGTCCCGTGCCACCGGGTGCTGCGCAGCGACGGCACGACGGGCGGCTTCCGGTACGGACCGGCGGTCAAGGAGTCGCTGCTGGCCCGCGAGCGCTCCGCGGCCGGCTGACCGGAGCCGTCAGCCCAGGTCCTCCGGCGCGAGGAGGAACTCCGACTCGTCGGCGATCTCGCCGCCGACGGCCGCGTGGATCGCGGCGGCGACCTTGGCCACCAGGTCGGCCGCCCGCTTGCGGGCGACCACCAGACCGGCCTGCGGGAACTCCATCTGGGCCTCGAACTGGTCCGGCGGGTCCCACACGACGCGGTAGCAGATCGCCCCGGCGGCAGCCCACGGCAGCTCCTTGACCAGCAGCGGCAGCACCTCGTCGCCGCTGACCTCCACCGTGACCCAGCCGTCGTGGCCGAGGTCGATCGTCAGCCCGTAGCCGTCCAGGACGACGGGCGCCTGCAGCGCGGCGATGTCGAAGTCGTCCGCCCGCGCGTGCACCTCACGGCGCAGGTCCGGGTCCATCTTCTCGCCCGGGTACAGCGGCTTGTCGGCGATGCCCTGCGGCGGCCCCTGGTAGTCGGCGCCCTGGGTGGCCAGGACGACGCGGGGATGGACCTCCTGCAGCACCCGGTGGGCGGCCTGGGGGTCGAGCCACACGTCGGACCACACCGTGAGGTCGACCGCCGCACCCGGGTCCGGGGTCAGCACGACGCCGGACCCGGCGCCGCGGCGCTGGGCCTCGGCCGGGTCCCAGAGACCGGCCACGTCCAGACGGACCGCACCGCCGAGGCGGCGGGCCGCCGCGATGAGCCACTGCACGACCCGGTCCTCCTCGCGGGTGGGCAGACCCGCCGGGAACGCCCGGGCGAGGCCGTCGCGGTCGCCGCCACCGGGGTAGGGCGCGTCGTCCCAGCGCTCGCGCGGGCAGACGACGTCGAAGACGAGGGCGGAGCGGGCGGGCAGCCCCGGCTCGAACCCGTCGCCGGACGGCGCGTAGGGGCCGTGGACGTGGCTGTGCCGCGTCAGACGGAGCACACCGGGCTCGCCGGGGCCGGCGATCCGGCCGGCGGGCAGGTCGGCGCCGGGCAGGTCCGCCGGGACGACGTCCCAGCGGGTGCCGCTGAACCGGGACAGGGCGAGCACCTCGACCTCGTCGACGGCCACGTCGTCGGGCACGGCGAGCAGGTGCCGGGCCTGGTGCCCCTGCGTGGAGGCACGCGGGAGCGGTGGCAGGGGCGGGGACGAGGTCTGGGCCATCGGGTGACGTTCCTTCCGGGTCCGGGAGTCCGGCCGACGGAGGTCGCCGGCGCGGCGGGTCCGAGCGTACCGACGACGGTCGCCGCCGTTGAAGGGCCCGTTCATACGTCGGTGCGGTGGAAGGACTGCCAGGACCGGCTCGCCGTCGGGCCGCGCTGGCCCTGGTAGCGCGAGCCGTACCGGGCCGAGCCGTACGGGTGCTCGGCCGCGGAGGAGAGCCGGAAGAAGCAAAGCTGTCCGATCTTCATCCCGGGCCAGAGCGTGATCGGCAGGGTGGCCACGTTGCTGAGCTCGAGCGTGACGTGCCCGGAGAACCCCGGGTCGATGAACCCGGCGGTGGAGTGCGTCAGCAGCCCGAGACGACCGAGCGAGGACTTGCCCTCCAGCCGGGCGGCGACGTCGTCCGGCAGCGTCACCGTCTCGTAGGTGGACCCGAGGACGAACTCCCCCGGGTGCAGCACCAGCGGCTCGCCGGACTCCACCTCGACGAGACGGGTCAGCTCCGGCTGCTCCTGCGAGGGGTCGATGAACGGGTAGCGGTGGTTGTCGAACAGCCGGAAGAACCGGTCCAGGCGCACGTCGATGCTCGACGGCTGGACCATCGCCGGGTCGTACGGGTCCAGAGCGACGCGTCCGCCGTCCAGCTCGGCCCGGATGTCGCGGTCGGAGAGCAGCACGAGGCCCACGGTAGTCCGCCACGCGGCCCTGCGTCAGGAGGTCCGCGGCGTGGTCCGGCACGCGCTCAGGGGCCGATTCGGGTCACCAGCGGTTGTTGGGTATGATCGCCGTGCGCGCATCGACGTCGGTGCGCCGCGCGGGTGTAGTTCAATGGTAGAACTTCAGCTTCCCAAGCTGACAGCGCGGGTTCGATTCCCGTCACCCGCTCGCTGATCGACGAGGCCCCGCACCGGTTCCGGTGCGGGGCCTCGTCGCGTTCGGGCGGCCAGGGGGGCTGCCGTCAGCGCGGCGGCTGCGTGCGCGGCTTCAGCCGCACGTCGGGCAGTGCGGGGGCGCGCAGGGGTCCGCCGTCGTAGCCGTCCACCCGACCGAAGCGGCGTCCTTCCGCCCCCTCGACGTACCCCGTGGACCCGTCGGCGAGGTCCGTGAGCTGCGCCGACCAGTCGGCCCGTGCCGCGACGACGTCCTCGTGGCTGCGGCCCACGAAGTTCCACCACATGACGACGTCCTCGGTGAAGGGCGCACCCCCGAGAAGGATCGCCCGCACGGGCTCCGCACCGGCGGTGACGACGAGCCGGTCGCGGCCGGGGGCGGCGTAGGCGAGCTCGGACGGCGGCACCACGGTCCCCTCGAGCGTCGCCTCCCCGGCGTCGACCAGCAGCCCGTGCTCGAAGCCGGGGTCGACGTCCAGCTCGAGCCGGCTCCCGGCCGGGAGGTCGAGCTGGGCCCCCACGAGCGGGGAGTAGGTCCGGGCCGGCGAGGCCAGCAGGTCGCCCGCGACACGGAGCGAGCCGAGGAAGACCTGGACGCGCACCCCGTCGACGTCCGCCACCGGCAGGTCGGCGTGGTGGTCGAACCGCGGGGCCGTGCCGGCGTCGGACGAGGGCAGCACCGTCCACAGCTGGACGCCGTGCAGCGTCGGCGGGCGGGGACGGTCCGGCGTGGACGGCGTCGACTCCTCCGAGTGGGAGATCCCGTGCCCTGCGGTCATGAGGTTCAGCTCGCCCGGACGGACGAGCTGCTCGGAGCCCACCGAGTCGCGGTGCAGGATCTCCCCGGCGAAGAGCCACGACACCGTCTGCAGGCCGATGTGCGGGTGCGGCGGCACCTGCATCCCGGCGGAGGACGAGACGTCGTCGGGCCCGTAGTGGTCGCAGAAGCACCACGCCCCGATGAGGGACCGTCGGCGCTGCGGGATCGTGCGCCGGACGGTCATCGCCCGGGGTCCGCCGAGTGGCACCTCACGGGAGGTGAGGAGCTCGATGTCGTCGGGGGCGTCACCGACGGCGCACACCCGCTCGGCCGGTCGCAGCTCGAGGTTGCTCATGGATCGGAGCCTACGCGCGCCAGCAGTCCGTGACATGGCCGAGGCCCCCGGGGCGGCCGGGGGCCTCGGCAGGAACCACGTTCCCCGCGCGATCGCTGGCGGGGCGCCGTGTCGACGTCACGGCCCCGGGCCACTGTCGGCGCGGCGGGGCCTGGTGCGTCGTCGCCCCGTCCACCCCGTTTCTCCACAGCGAGACCCGGACGTGGGTGGTCTTCCGGCCACGCCCGGACACCCGCGTCGTCACCCGCGGCCCGCACTCGGTGCGGATCGGCCCGTCGTTCTCCGGTCGACCGTCGTCCCGTCGACGAGCCGGCCCGCAACCGTGCGGTCCGGAGGTGCTCTCCGGCGGAACTGCTACCGCCGTTTCTAGACCCGCCTCGGGCCCCCTGCAAGGGTCCCGGCGGACGAAATTCTCAGCCACAGGTTCGTCCACAGTCGGAGGCGCGGAATCCCCACACCGTCCACAGCGCTGTGGACAAAATCTGTGGACACGCGTTCACGGGATGGCCCTGCCCGGCTGCGGCACCCTGCCGCAGGGCGCCCGACGACACGCGGCGGACACCCGCGACCGGTACGAGGAACCGCAGGATCCCGGGGATGAACAGCACGGAGACACGCCGTTCCCGCTCGTCGCGGCTGTCCGAGCACCTCCCGGCCCCCGGCGTTCACCGGAAGCGGCCGGGGAAGATAGCACGGCCGGCGGGCGTCCACACTCCTGTGGACAACGTGCTGGTCAGACCCAGGCGCGTGTCGGCGACCGCTCCTCGTCGACCCGTCGGTCGACCTCCGCCGTCGTCGCGACGAAGGCGCCGTCGTCGACCAGCACTCCGCCGGACCGGGCGTGCATGAGCAGGGCCAGCCGCGCCACCGTCGCACGCATCCGGTTCCGGGCGATGACGTGCACCCCCGAGGGCTGCTCCAGCCGCAGCTCGTACGGGTCCTGCGGGACCCACCGGACCTCGACCGCGAAGGGTCCGTAGTCGTTCACGTCGACGTCGACCAGCGCCCGCGGCACGCGGTCGACCTGCCACGCGTCGAGCACGATGCTCCCGTCGTACGGCGTGCGCGCGACCAGCCGGTGGCTCGTGGACCCGTCGGGCTCCGGGGTCTCCGCCTCGTGCTCGGCCGTGGCCACAACCGACCGGAGCAGGGCCAGGAGGTCGGCCGCGCCGATCGGGTTCGCCGAGAAGAGACGCAGGTCGACCGAGCCGGCCGGGTCGGGGCGCAGGAGCTCACGCCCGTCGGCCAGGAGCAGCCCGCCGAGCTTCCGGGCCACGGCGACCCCCCACTGGACCAGACGCAGCTCGTCATCCTCCGGCAGCCCGGCCGCGAAGGCCCGGGCCACACCGTCGCGGTCGTCCGGCGAGGCGGGTCGCGGACCACGCCGGTCGAACGTCCCGTCGACACGGCCGAGGGCGAACACCCGCACCGGCCCCGTCATCCCGAGCTGCGCGGCGACCTCGGCCGGCCCGGTGAAGGGACCGGCGACACCGTGCTCGGCGCCGATCCCGAGCACACCCGGGCCGACGTCCCGCGGGTCCGGCGCCGCCGCGGCCATCCCGCGGAATCGCGCGCCCCGCATCGGCTGCGGCCCCGAACGCGCCTCGGGTTCCTTCAGCCACCGGGCGTCGGAGAACCAGGACTCCGCCAGCCGTCGCACCGTCGCGACCTCGGTCGCGTCAGGCAGGACGAGCAGGTGGTTCGACACGTGCTCCGGGGGGACGAGCGCCTGGACGTACGACATGTCGCGGACGCTACTCCCCTCGGGGGCGCGGCGGGAGCCCCGAAGGTGACGTCCGTGTTACGTCTGCTCGGGAACGAGCAGACCGTCCGGATGCCGGGATGCCGCGCGGGACACGCCGGCCCCGGAGTGGTGTCGCTCACAGGGACGCGTGTGCCGGGCACTGACCTGACGACCGGGCCCTATGCTGTCAGCATGCCCAAGATCATCGGCAAGAGTCTTCACGAGCACCGCCAGATGACCCGGCACAAGCTGTTCGCGGCGTTGTCCACGCTCATGGCAGAGCGGGGGTTCGACACGATCACGCTGGCCGACATCGCCCAGGCCGCCGGCGTGGGCCGGACCGCCGTGTACAACCACTTCGCGGACAAGGAAGCCCTGCTCCTGGGCTTCATCACCCACGAGACCGAGCAGTACGCCCACACCCTGGAACGCGCCCTCGCGGAGGTCGACGACCCCGTCACCCAGCTGCGCACCTACATCCGCCAGCAGGCGCAGCTGACCACCGTCTTCCACCTCGCGCCGGGTCCGGACCTGCGCACGGTGCTGTCCCGCAGCACCCAGTCCCGGCTGCGCGAGCACGCCGAGATCGTCGAGTCGATCCTCAAGCGCATCCTGCGTGACGGCGTCGAGACGGGCGCATTCCCGCCCCAGGACATCGAGCCCACGGTGCAGCTCGTCAACGCCTGCCTGTCGGGACGGCTCATCCCGACCGACCAGGAAGCCCGCGAGCGCACGATCCGCGCCACCGAGACCTTCGTGCTGCGCGCCGTCGGCGCCCGGCCTCAGATGGCGGCCTGACCGCCCGTCACCACCAGGCGTCGGCAGGACGGTGGCGGTGCTCCGGCGGCGGCGTCACGTACGGCACGGGCACCGGCGCGAGATAGGCGCGGGCGAACTCCAGGGCCGCCGCCAGGTCGGAGTGCCGCTCGTGGGCGTCGTTCGCCTTCCGCGTCCCGATCTCCAGGCAGACGTCACCGCGGTAGCCGTTGTGGGCCAGCTCGGTGAGCACCTTGTCACAGTGCATGTCGCCCCGGCCCGGCACCAGGTGCTCGTCACGGATGTTCGACGTGCCGTCCGCCAGGTGCACGTGCCGCAGCCGGTCGCCGAACTCCCGGACGAGGTCCAGGCCGTCCTGCTGGGCGACCGCGGCGTGCGACAGGTCCAGCGTGACGGCGTCGTAGTCGTGCTCGGAGGGGTCCCAGCCGGGCAGGTACGCCTTGAGCTCACGGTCGAGACGGGAGTGCGGCCGCCACGGGTACATGTTCTCCACGGCGACCGTCACCGGGCCCTTGGCGTTGAGCTCGCGGACCTGGTCCTCGAAGCCGCGCGCGTACTTGTACTGCCACCGGAACGGCGGGTGCACCACCACGGTGTCGGCGCCGAGCTCGCCGGCCATGTCGACCGCGCGGTCGAGCTTGGCCGCCGGGTCACGCCCCCAGACGCGCTGGCTGATCAGCAGGGTCGGGGCGTGGATGGACCGGATCGGCATCCCGGTGCGCTCGGACAGGCGCGCGAGCGTGCGCGGGTCCTGCGTGGCCGGGTCGGACCAGACCATCACCTCGACGCCGTCGTACCCGATCTCGGCCGCCACCTCGAAGGCGAACGCCGCGCGCCGAGGGTACACCGACGCGGTGGAGAGAGTTACGGAGATCGGCGTCTCGGCCATGTCGCCACCCTAGCTCGGGCACCTGCAAGAACGCTGGACACGTTACCCCCGAAAGACGTGGGGCGCTGCGGTCGGTCCCGACGCACCGATCGGGGGGCGGCTACCCTCGGTGCCATGGTGCGCGCGGTGGTGTTCGACGTCGGGGAGACCCTGATCGACGAGACCAGGATCTTCTCCCGGTGGGCCGACCGGCTCGAGGTGCCGCGGGGCACGTTCCTGGGCCTCGTGGGCGCCTGCGCCGCGGCGGACCGGCCGCTCGTCGAGGCCTTCGAGCTCGTCCGGCCGGGCCTCGACCTCCCCTCCGAGATGGCCCGCTGGGCCGCCGAGGACCCCACGGGACTCCGCGAGAACTTCGACGCCGACGACCTGTACGACGACGTCCGTCCCGCGCTGTCCGCGCTGCGCGACGCCGGGCTCGCCGTCGTCGTCGCCGGGAACCAGCCTCCGCAGGCCCGGGCCGCGATCGAGGCCATGGACCTGCCCGTCGACGCCATCCGCACCTCCGACGAGTGGGGGGTGGAGAAACCCGCGCCGGCCTTCTTCGACCGCGTCGCCGAGCTGGCCGGGCACGCGGCCTCGGACATCGCCTACGTGGGCGACCGCCTCGACAACGACGTGCTCCCCGCCGCCGACGCCGGGATGCGGCCCGTGCTGGTCCGTCGCGGACCGTGGGGCTACTGGCACGCGACCCGACCGGAGGCCGCACGGGTCGACGTCGTCGACTCGCTCGCGGAGCTGGTCGGGCTGCTGACCCGCTGACGCCGTCGCCGGCTCCGGTCAGTCCCGGTCCGGAGGCGCTGCGGCCGCGTCGTGCTCCATCTCGTTCGGCACCAGCGCGTCCTCGTCGATCTTCCCGGTCCGGAAACCCGCCCGGCTGACCAGGTGGGCGGCCACCGGTGCGGTCGCGAGCTGGAAGACGACGACGAGCGCGAGCATCGTCACCGCCGACCAGCTGCGCACCCGCAGCGCGAGCCCGAGCAGCAGCAGGATCAGTCCCAGCACCTGCGGCTTGGTCACCGCGTGCATCCGGCCGAGCAGCGAGTCGAAGCGCACGGCGCCGACCGCCGCGGCGAGCGTGAGGAACGCCCCGGCGAGCAGGCTCACGCCCGCGACGACGTCGGCGAGCGTCGTCCAGAACCCCGGGTC
Source organism: Isoptericola sp. b408 (assembly GCF_030588085.1). Taxonomy (NCBI): domain Bacteria; kingdom Bacillati; phylum Actinomycetota; class Actinomycetes; order Micrococcales; family Promicromonosporaceae; genus Isoptericola; species Isoptericola sp. b408. The sequence goes on along the minus strand of NZ_JAUQYQ010000001.1, from coordinate 602,598 downwards.
GACCTCGGTCATCGGTCCCCCTCCTCGGCCTCGGGGGCCTCGCCCGGCACGGAGTCGGGGTCGTCGGCGGCTCGGTGCCGGACGGCCGACGGCTCCCGTGCGGCGAACCGGGCGATGGCGACCGACCCGACGAAACCGACCAGGGACATCGCCACGAGGATCGGGATGGTCTCGGTCCGCCGGGTCCAGGCGGCCTCGATGGCGACCACCCCGACCAGGGCCGCCGCGAGCAGCTCGAGCCCCAGCGCGCGGTCCAGCATCGACGGTCCCCGTTCGAGACGCACGAGCGCCAGCAGCGCGGCGACGGCCACCATCACCGCGGCCAGCACGACGACGACGATCATGGGTGCGCCTCCGTCCCGTCCTGCGCCCGGCACCGGTCGAGCACGTCGCGCGGCGCGAAGCTGCGCAGCACGCGGTCCTCCAGGTCGAGCAGGTAGTCGCGGACCCCGTCGGGCCCGCCGGAGCTGCCGATGTCCAGCACGTGCACGGACAGCAGACCGGTATCCCGCTCGGTCTCGACCACCAGCGTCCCCGGCACCAGCGTGGAGAGCACGGCGGTGGTGGTCAGGAAGACGTCCTCCGGGTTGCGCAGCCGCACCTGCACGACCGCGGCCTGCGGGGCCGGCCCCGGGCGGATCGCGATCCACGCGACGTTGAACGACGCCACCACGAGGTCGACGACGAAACGTCCGAGCAGCCCCAGGAAGGGGCCCGGACGGACGGTCCAGCGCGACGGGATCGGCGGCAGGGGCAGGGCGACGACGACGAGCACGCCCAGCGCCAGCCCGCCGAGCACGTTGGCCCAGGACAGGTCGCCCCACAGCAGCACCCAGACCACGGTGAGGCCGGCCAGGGCGGGCCACTGCGCGGCCACGCGGCGGGCCCGGGCGCGCAGGGTCTTCTCCGCCCCATCGTTCACGGCCCGTCACCCCCCTCGGTCTGCGCGTCCGTGACGTCGGCGGACTGTCCCGTGCCGCGGTCGGACCCGCCCGGGTACACCGCCTCGATGTAGGTGAACCCGTCCATGGTCGTCGCCGCGGAGCGGTCCGCGTACCCGTACAGCGGACCGGCGACCACCGTCAGCGACAGCCCGAAGGTCACCAGGGCGGCGGCCGGCCACACCATCGTGCGCGGCATCGGCGCGTGCTCGGGGATCTCGGCGGGCGCGGTCTGCCAGAACGCCTTGTTCCACGCCTTGACCACGGCGTAGAGCGTCAGCAGCGAGGTGGCGACCGAACCCACCACGAGCGCCCAGGCCAGCGGCGTGCCGATCCGGACGCCCTCGGTGAGCAGCCCGACCTTGCCGAGGAACCCGGACAGCGGCGGGATGCCCGCGAGGTTGAGGGCCGGGACGAAGAACAGCACCGCCAGCAGCGGGGCGAGCTTCGCCAGGCCGCCGAGCCGGTCCAGGGACGTCGACCCGCCCCGCCACTCGACCAGCCCCACCACGAGGAACAGGGCCGTCTGGACGGAGATGTGGTGCACGACGTAGAAGATCGCCGCGGCGGTCCCTGCCTCGGACGCCAGCGCGACGCCGAAGATCATGAACCCGATGTGGCTGACCAGCGTGAACGACAGCAGACGTTTGACGTCGTTCTGGGCCACCGCACCCAGGATGCCGATGACCATGGTGGCCAGGGCGACGACGAGGAGGATCTGGTCGACCACGGGGCTGTCCGGGAAGATCAGCGTCTGGGTGCGCAGGATCGAGTACACGCCCACCTTGGTGAGCAGCCCCGCGAACACGGCCGTGACCGGGGCGGGGGCCGTCGGGTAGGAGTCCGGCAGCCAGAACGACAGCGGGAACACCGCCGCCTTGATCCCGAACGCCAGCAGAAGCAGGAGCTGCAGCGCGACCCGGACCGTGTCGTCGATCTCGGGCAGGCGCACGGCGAGCTGGGCCATGTTGACCGTGCCCGTGGCGGCGTAGATCAGCGCGATCGCCGAGAGGAACAGCACCGAGGAGGCCAGCGCCACGATGAGGTACACGGACCCGGCCCGCACCCGTTCCGCCGTGCCACCGAGCGTGAGCAGCACCGCCGACGCGGCGAGCAGGATCTCGAACCCGACGTAGAGGTTGAACAGGTCACCGGTGAGGAACGCGTTGGAGACGCCGGCAGCCAGCACCAGGTAGGTGGGGTGGAAGATGGCCACCGGGATCGCCCCGCCGACGCGTGCCTCGTCGACCGTCTCCGCCTCGTTCTCGGGCACGCCCTGACCGAGCGAGTACAGCAGGACGCAGAGCAGCATCACGCCGCTGACCGTGAGCATCAGGGCGGCGAGCCGGTCCGCGACCAGGGCGATGCCGACCGGTGCGGCCCAGCCGCCCACGTCCACGACGACGGGACCGGCGTCGGCCGCGAGGACCAGGCCCACGGAGGCCAGGGTCGAGGCGACCAGCGCCGCGACCGAGATCGTGCGCTGGACGTTGGCGTAGCGGTGCAGCGCCAGGGTGAGACCGGCCGCGAACAGCGGCACCAGCACCGGCAGCGGGACGAGGGTCTCCGGCCCCCAGGCTGCGGGGATCCAGCTCATCGCGCCTCCCCCGGTGTCGTCACGTCGGAGGTGTCGTCGCCGGGGGCCTCGTCACCGGCGACGTCGTCGTGCACGGCGGCGGCCTCCTCGTCGAGCGTCTGGCCGGTCTCGTCCGCGTCCGCGTCCTCGTAGGCCGGGGCGTTGAGCGCGGCGTGCCGCGCGACCCGGCGGTCCTCGACGTCGTCGGCGACCTCGTCGTGGCCGTGCAGCTGCCACGACCGGTAGGCGAGCGCCAGGATGAACGCGGTCAGGCCCAGGGTGATGACGATCGCGGTGAGCGTCATCGCCTGCGCCAGCGGGTCGCTCATCGGCTCGTCGGAGCTGCCCACGATCGGCGACGCGCCCGCCCGGCCGCCCGCGACCAGCAGCATGAGGTTGACGCCGTTGCTGATCAGGATGAACCCGAGCAGGATCCGCGTCAGCGGCCGCTCGAGCAGCAGGTAGACGCCCGTGCCGCACAGCACGCCGACGGCGAGGACCAGCACGGCCGAGGGGGTGTTCTCCAGGACGATCACCGCGACTCCTCCCCCGCGACGGCGACGACGTTCTCGGGCAGCTCGCCCTGCCGGTCGATCTCGGCGCCGAGCGTGCGCAGGACGTCCAGGACCAGCCCGACGACGAGGAGCATCACGCCGACGTCGAAGAACAGGGAGGTCACCAGGTGCACCTTGCCCAGCAGCGGGACGTGGAAGTCGAAGGTGAAGCTCTCCAGCACCTCCTGCCCGATCAGAAGAGCCCCGAGGCCGACGCCGGCCGACAGGAACAGCCCGGTCCCCAGCAGCAGGCCCGGTGGGACGGGCATCGCCTCACCGAGCTCGTACCGGCCGCCGGCGAGGTAGCGCACCGCCAGCGCGATCCCCACGACCAGCCCCGCCGCGAAGCCCCCGCCCGGCGCGTTGTGCCCGCTGAACAGCAGGAACAGCGCGAAGACGATCATGGCGTGGAAGACCAGCCGGGTCACGACCTCGAACATGACCGACCGTCGCTCGGGGGCGAGCGTGCGGCCGGCGGCCAGCCACTCCTTGCGCTCCCCGGAGTCCGCCCCCGGGGCGCGCGACAGCCGCAGCACCGCACCGCTGCGCTGCCGCAGGAACACCAGCGACGCCACGCCGGTGGCCGCCACGAGCAGCACGGACAGCTCCCCGACGGTGTCCCAGGCCCGGATGTCGACCAGCGTGACGTTGACGATGTTGTCCCCGCTGCCGTACTCCACCGCCTCGGCGGGGAAGTCCACGCTGATGGGCGGCTGCACCCGGGCCAGCGGGGCCGCGAGGGTGAGTCCCATCATCACGACGCCCGTCGTGACGCCGAGGACGACCCGCACCCACCGGCTGGCGGTGAGCGGCCGGTCGGTGAAGTACGGCGGCATCCGGCGCAGCACGAGGACCAGCACCACCAGGGTGACCGTCTCCACCAGGACCTGGGTCAGCGCCAGGTCGGGAGCCCCGTGCAGCAGGAACAGCGCGGCGTTGGCGTACCCCGCGACACCGACCAGGACGACCGCCTTGAGCCGACGCCGGGCCCGCGCCGCGAGCACGGACGCCACGGCCACGATCGCCACGACGGCCGCCTGCGCGGGCCGGTCCCACGGCACCACGTCGACGGCGACCGTGGTGCCGGTGAGCAGGCCCGACAGGATCACGGCCCCCGGGGCGACCGCCAGCACGACCAGCACGATGCCGAGGTAGAACGGCAACGAGCCGCGCTGCGTGGCTCCGGTGACGTCCGCCGCCAGGTCGTCCAGCCGGCGCATCGACCGGCGGTAGACGAGGTCGGCGCCGCGCGGTGACGGCAGGGACGCCTGCCAGCGCTCCACACGGACCCGTTGCCCGAAGAGCACGGCGCCGACGGCGAGCACCAGCACGGAGGTCGCCAGTGCCGGCGTGAACCCGCCCCACAGCACGAGCTTCCCGGGGTCACCGCTCGGGTAGGTGTCGGCGAAGGGCGCCAGCACCCGCTCGCCGACGGACGGCACGAGCGCGACGAGCAGCCCGCCGAGCGCGAGCACGGCCGGCGGCGCGACCAGCAGCGCCGGCTGGCGACGGTGCGGCACCGCCGGGGCACCGCCGTCGGGCAGGGAGCCCTTGGTGCCGAACGCCCCCCACCAGAACCGCAGCCCGTACGCCACGGTCAGGATCGACCCGACGACGACCGCGACGAGCGCGGCGACCTCGAGGCCGCCCGCCCCGTGGGTCACGTCGTGCCAGAGCCCCTCCAGGGCCGCCTCCTTGGCCACGTACCCGGCGAACGGCGGCAGCCCGATCATCGACGCCGTGGCGAGCAGTCCCGCCGCCGCCGTGACGGGCATGGCTCTCCACAGGCCGGACAGACGGCGCAGGTCACGGGTGCCGGTGGCGACGTCGACGACCCCGACGACCAGGAACAGCGCCGCCTTGAACAGGGCGTGGGCGCCGAGCAGGGCGAGCCCGGCGAGCGCCGCGGCGCGGGTGCCGAGCCCGAGCAGCAGCACGAGCAGCCCGAGCTGGGAGACCGTGCCGAAGGCGAGCACGAGCTTGAGGTCGTGCTGGCGCAGGGCCCGGTAGCCGCCGAGGAGTAGCGTCGCCGCGCCCAACGAGACGACCGACCAGCGCCAGACCGGCTCCCCGGACAGGCCCGGGGCGAACCGCGCCACGAGGTAGACGCCGGCCTTCACCATCGCGGCGGCGTGCAGGTAGGCCGAGACCGGGGTGGGGGCCGCCATCGCGGCCGGGAGCCAGAAGTGGAAGGGCACGAGGGCCGACTTCGTGGCGGTGCCGGCGACGAGGCAGAGCGACGCCACGACGGCCGCGGTGCCCGTGGGCGGGTCCGCGACGACCTCGGAGACGCGCCAGGTGCCGGTCGACACCCCGAGCACGATGAGGCCGACGAGCATGGCCAGCCCACCGGCGGTCGTGACGACGATGGCCTGCATCGCGGCCCGCCGGGACGCCTTGCGGTCGGCGTAGTGGCCGATCAGCAGGTAGGAGAAGACCGTGGTCAGCTCCCAGAAGACGAACAGCAGCAGGAGGTCGTCGGCGGTGACCAGGCCCATCATCGCGCCCGCGAACGCGGTCAGCGTGCCGGCGAAGCGTCCCGTACCGAAGGCATCGCGGGAGAAGTACGCCGAGCAGTACAGCAGCACCAGGGCACCGACGCCGCCGACGACGAGCAGCAGGAGCCAGGAGAGGGCGTCGAGCCGCAGGTCGATGGTCAGGTGCAGACCGGGCACCCAGGGGATGCTCGTGACCGGTGGGTCGCCGTCGAGCACCGCCCGGGTGCTCACCAGGGCGTAGCCCGCCGCGGCCGCAGGCCCGACCGCGAGCACCCAGAACGCCCGCCGACCCAGCAGCGCCACCAGAGCGGGCGCCGCCACGGCCAGCGCGAAGGTCAGGAGCAGGACTGCCAGCACGGCGCTCCGTCCGGTCGTGGGGCGGGGACATGACTCTAACCGGGGACGGCGCCGCCGTCCCGGCAGACGCGACGGGCCCGGGTCAGCCGCGCAGCGGCAGCGTCAACGTCGCGGCGCCGTCGGCCGTGACCGTCACGGGGACGCCCCAGTCCTGCTGGGCGAGGTGGCAGGCGGGGAAGAAGTCCTCCGGCTCACCGTCGGGGCCGAGGGCGGCGTCCTGCGGCGGAAGGTCGCAGGAGGCCGCCTTCGCCGTCACGTGCAGCACGCCCTCGCCGACCGCGGGGTCGATGCGCAGGTCACGCACCAGGTCGGTGCCGTCGCCGGCCCCGTCGAGCAGCAGCTCCGGCGGCGTGGCGCTGATCCGCAGCTCGGTGGACGGCCCGAACCGGTCGTCGAGCTTCTGCCCGGGCGCCGGGGTGAACGGCACCTCGAGACGGACCGTGCCCCCGGCGATCTCCGTGGCCTCGCGGGCGACGCGGTGCGCGCCGCCGTCGAGGACCCGGCCGACGAGGTCGGCGGGCAGCGCGACCCGGGTCAGCCGGTGCGCCGCGGACTCCACGACGAGCAGGTGCACCCGGCCCTCGCCCTCCTGGACGAGCACGTCGCTGGGTTCGGCGAGCCCGGTGGCGAGCGTGGTGACCTCCCCCGAGCGCGGGTCGTACCGACGCAGCGCGCCGTTGTAGGTGTCGGCCACGACGGCCGACCCGTCCGGCAGCGTGGCGACACCCAGCGGGTGCTGGAGCAGCGCCTCGGCGGCGGTACCGTCCCGGTGCCCGAAGTCGTACAGACCCTGCCCGACGGCGGTGCTGACGTCGACGTCCGCGGCTCCCGCCGGCGCGACACGGCGCAGCGCGGACGTCTCGGCGTCGGCGAGCCAGAACCCCCCGTCCGGTCGGCGGTCCTCGTCGAGCGTGGGGGCGAGCCGGGAGGGCTGGGCGAACCACGCCACCGCACCCGGACCGTCCTCGAGGCCCTCGTTCATCGTGCCCGCCAGCAGGCGCAGGCTGCCGTCCTCGTCGGACGCCACCGGGTCGAACGCCCACAACGTGTGGTTGCCGGCCATGGCCACCACGAAGGCGGACAGCGGCTCCGACCACGCCACGTCCCACGGGGAGGACAGCCGGACCGTCGACGCCAGGAGCTCCTCGTCGGACGGGTGGGCCCGCGGCTGCTCACCCGGGACCTCCACGTTCTCGTGACCGCCGACCATGTACTGACGGCCGGTCCCGGCCACGGTGTACGCCTCACCCGACTCCAGGTGGACGCCGCGCAGCGTGTGGTTGACCGTGTCCGCCACCAGGACGTCGTAGCCCAGGCGCTCCCGCAGCGGGTCCGGCACGAGGCACAGCCCGTTCGGCTCGCTGAACCGCGCGGCGTGCGTGCCGTCGGGAGCGGGGCCGCCGTCGACCAGCCCCCGCTCGCCGGAGCCGATGCGCCGCACCAGCGTCTCGCCGTCGGGCGCGAGCTCCGCCAGCCCGTGGTGCCCGGCGTCGGCCACCAGCAGGTTCCCGCCCGGGAGCTCCACCGCCGCCGCGGGGAACCGCACCGTCGTGGGCTCCGGCGTCGGCGCCACGTACGGGCCGTCCCCGCGGTGCAGGGTGCCCTTCGCCTCGTGCTCGGCGACCAGCTCGCGCACCAGCGCCGCAACCGCGGACGCGTGCCCCTCGCCGGCCATCTGCGCGACGACGTACCCCTGCGGGTCCACGACGACGAGCGTGGGCCACGCGCGGGCGGTGTAGGCGTCCCAGGTCACGAGCTCCGGGTCGTCCAGCACGGGGTGGCGCACGTCGTAGCGCTCGACGGCCGCCGCGAGGGCCTCCGGGTCGGCCTCGTGGGCGAACTTCGGCGAGTGCACGCCGACGATCACCAGCACGTCGCGATGAGCCTCCTCGATCTCGCGCAGCTCGTCGAGGACGTGCAGGCAGTTCAGGCAGCAGAACGTCCAGAAGTCCAGCACGACGATCTTGCCGCGCAGGTCGGCGAGCTGCAGCTCACGGCCGCCGGTGTTCAGCCAGCCGCGGCCGACGAGCTCGGACGCGCGGACCTTCGGGAGGGTGGGAGTGGTGCTCACCGCCCCATTGTCCCCGCGCGGGCGCGATCGCGGCGAGGTGACCGCACACCGGGACGCCGGGCTCCGGGGAGTGGCCGGGGCTCGGCACGACTACGCGTCGACGTCTCCGGCCCGCTGGTCGAGGAAGGCATCGATCTCGCTCCAGGCGCGCGCGTACGACGCCAGGATCGCGGCCTTCATCTCCTCGCTCGCGCCCGCGGCCTGGGCCTCGTGCACCGCCAGGAAGGAACCCTGGGCGACGGCCGCCTGGACACGTGGCTTGACGTTGCGCATCGCCTGCTCCGTCGTGAACAGCGCCGGCTCGGAATCGTGCATGACCAGCACCGTAGGCACCGCCACCGACACGATGCGTCTCAGAGCGCCTGGACGGCCCCTACGACGTGCACCCGGACCGGGACGCCCTCGACGTCGGGCGGCACGTCCTTGCGCGCCCGCACGGTGGTGACGTTCACCTGCAGGACCCAGTCGTGGGAGTCGCCCCGCTGGGCCAGACCCACCCCGCACACGCCGTCGACCTGGGCGACCTTCTCCCGCAACGCGCTCTTGGCGGCTCGTGCCTGCTCGATCGTGGCCATGGCCACCACCTCCTGGTCCCATTCTCCCCCGCGGCGCGCTGCAGTGCCACGATGGGCGGGTGACGACGATTCCCACCGTGACCCTGAACAACGGCGTCCCCATCCCGCAGGTCGGTTTCGGGACGTACAAGATCGGCGACGACGAGACGCGAGAGGCGGTGCTGCAGGCCTTCGAGGCCGGGTACCGGCACATCGACACCGCGCAGATGTACCGGAACGAACGCGGCGTGGGCGAGGCGATCACCGCCTCGGGGCTCCAGCGCGGCGAGGTCTTCGTGACCAGCAAGCTCAACAACGCCAACCATGCCTACGACGACGCCCTCGCGTCGTTCGACCGCACCCTGGAGGAGCTGGGGCTCGAGTTCGTGGACCTCTTCCTCATCCACTGGCCGCTGCCCGCCGTGGGCCGCTACCTGGAGGCCTGGCGCGCGCTGGAGGAGATCCTGCGCAGCGGGCGGGCGCGGGCGATCGGCGTGTCGAACTTCCAGCCGACGCACCTGCGCACGCTGCTGGACGAGGCGACGATCGTGCCGGCCGTGAACCAGATCGAGATGCACCCCTGGTTCACGAACTCCGACGTGCGGTACTTCGACGAGAGCCACGGCATCACCACCGAGGCGTGGTCGCCGCTGGGGCGCGGCAAGGCGCTGGAGGACCCGACGATCACGCGGATCGCGCAGGAGCACGACGCGACCCCGGCCCAGGTCGTCCTCGCCTGGCACCTGGCCCGCGACGTCGTCGTCATCCCCAAGTCGGTGACGCCGTCGCGCATCGCCTCGAACCTGCGGGCCGTCGACCTGACGCTCAGCGACGACGAGGTCGCGGCGATCACCGCCCTCGACCGCGGCGAGCGCATCGGGTCCCACCCCGACATGGAGAACCGCACCGACCGCTGACCCCCGCCCCCGGTCCGCTGTGGGTATGGAATCTGCGGGTCCGGAGCGGTCCGGACCCGCAGATTCCATACCCACAGCGGGGTCGGGCGGCCCGGCGGGGCGACGGCGGGCAGAATGACCTCATGGAACGCCACACCGTGGTCGCGATCCGCGAGGGGCTGCACGCCCGCCCCGCTGCGCTGTTCACCCAGCTCGCGGCCTCCCAGCCGCTGCCCGTCCGGATCGCCCGGGACGGCGGGGAGCCCGTCGACGCCGCCAGCATCCTCGCCGTGATGACGCTCGGGGCCGACGCCGGCACCTCCGTCACGCTGTCGGTCGACGCCGACGGGCACGACGAGGACTCCGCCACGGCGGTGCTGGACACCCTCGAGGAGTTCCTGTCCGACCCGGAACCGGGCTGACCTGCCCGAGGGTCACAGACCCAGGTCGACCAGCACCGGGCGGATGGCGTCCCGCACCGCGTTGCGCGCCTCCATCGGGTCGTCCTCGGCCAGCGCCAGCCGCGCGAGCTCCACGCACTCCTCGTCGGTGACCCGCTGCAGGACCGCCGCGACGTCCGCGAGCGCCCGGGGCGTCATCGACAGCGACCGCACGCCCAGCCCGACGAGCACGGGGGCCAGGGTGGCGTCCGCGGCGGCCTCCCCGCAGACCCCGACGGGTCGGTCGTGCCGGGCCGCCCCCTCGCAGGTCGCGCGGATCAGCTCCAGCACCGCGGGCTGCCACGGGGTGGACAGCGCGGCGAGCTCGCCGAGCATGCGGTCGGCGGCCATCGTGTACTGGATGAGGTCGTTGGTGCCCACCGACCCGAAGGCGGCGTGGGCGAAGACGTCGGCGGCCCGCAGCGCCGCGGCCGGCACCTCGACCATGACCCCGGCGTGGCGCAGCCCGTGCTGCTCGCACAGCGTGACGAAGTCGGCGGCCTCGCCCGCGGTGGCGACCATCGGCGCCATCACCCACACCTCGGCGTTCTCGGCCTCGGCGGCGGCCGCGATCGCCTGCAGCTGCCGCTCCAGCACGCCGGGCCGTGACGAGGCCGTGCGCAGCCCGCGCACGCCCAGGGCCGGGTTGGGCTCGCCGTCGGCGGTGACGAACGGCAGCGGCTTGTCGGCGCCGGCGTCGAGGGTGCGGACCACGACCTTGCGCCGCGGGAACGCGGACAGCACCTGGCGGTAGGCGGCGACCTGCTCGGACACCCCGGGCTCGGTGCTGCGGCCCAGGAAGCAGAACTCGGTGCGGAACAGCCCGACCCCCTCGGCGGAGGCCTCAAGCGCGGCCTGGGCCCCGGCGGGGTCGGCGACGTTGGCGAGCAGCTCGACGCGGGTGCCGTCGGCGGTGCGTCCGGTCCCGTCGAACGCGCGACGTTCCGCCTCGTGCTGCTGCGCGGCCGCCACGGTGTCGGGGTCGGGGTCGAGGACGACGACGCCGGCCGCCCCGTCCAGGAGCACCGTGTCGCCGTCGGAGATCGCCTCGGCGCCGCGGACCGCGACGACGGCGGGGATCCCGAGTGCCCGGGCGAGGATCGCGGTGTGCGAGGTGGGCCCGCCGCCGCTGGTCACGACGCCGAGCACCACCTCGGGGTCGAGCGTGGCGGTGTCCGCCGGGGCGAGGTCGTCACCCACCAGGACGAACGGGTGGTCGAGCTGCGGCACCCCGGGCGGGCGGACGCCGATGAGCTCGGCGACGATGCGGTCCCGCACGTCGCGCACGTCCCGGGCGCGCTCCGCCAGGGGCGGCCCGAGCTTCTCGAACTGCTTGATCAGCCCGCGCGCGGCGTCCCAGATCGCACGCTCCGGGGTGAGGTGGTCGGTGCGGATGCGCCGTTCGCCGTCGGCGACCAGGGCGGGGTCCGCCGCCATCGCCGCGGTGACGGCGAGGAGGTCGGCCGCGGTGCCGGTGGCGCGGCCGGCCCGGTCGGTCAGCTCGTCGCGGACCGCCCGGGCGGCGGCCGTGAGCTGGGTGACGGCCGCCTCGACGCCCTCGCCCTCCAGACGCGTCGTGCGGGGTTCGGGCACGGGCGGAGGCATGGTGGCCGCGGGGCCCGCCGCCCTGCCCGGACTGACGGGCGCACCCGTGAGAGTCGTGCTCATCGCTGCCGTGACCTCCGTCCGCCCCACCGGTGCCGCGCGGTCGCGTCTCCGATCCTGCTGTGCCTGGCACGCTGTCGGATGAGGCACTCTGTGTCAAGGATCACGTCCGTCACGGCCCACGACTCCTCGGAGGACCCCCGATGCCCCTGATCGTCAGCTCTCCCGTCGCCGGCACCGTGGTCGACGTCCGCGAGGTCCCGGACCCGGTGTTCTCCGCCAGTCTCGTCGGTCCCGGCACGGCCGTCGAGCCCGAGGGGACCGAGGTGGTCTCCCCGGTGGACGGGCGGATCGTCAAGCTGCACCCGCACGCCTTCGTCGTGCAGCCCGCGGAGGGACCGGCGGTGCTGGTGCACCTGGGGATCGACACCGTCCAGCTCGGCGGCGCGGGGTTCACCCTGCACGTCGCCGAGGGGGACGAGGTCGTGACCGGGCAGCTCCTGGTGGAGTGGGACCCGACGGCGGTGCGTGACGGTGGCCGGGCCGCCGTCTGCCCCGTGGTGCTCCTGGAGGCGGACCCGGAGCAGGTGGAACCACGGGTCGCCCCCGGCACCGCCGTCGTGCCCGGGGACCCGCTCCTGGCGGCCCGCTGACCGGTGGCAGACTGGGCCGGGAACGAGCCGGTCCCCGTCCGGCGTGGTCAGGGAGGACTCGACTCGACGATGGCGACGCGCCCCGCCGGCCGGACCGGCACCGGTCAGAAGTACCGCGTGGTCCGCGCCTACCTGGCCGAGCTGGTGGACCACCTCGCCGTGGGTGACGCGATCCCGTCCGAGCGGGCGCTCGGGGACCGCTTCGGCGTCTCGCGCATGACGGTCCGCCAGGCGATCGACGCCCTGGTCGCCGACGGGCTGCTGGAGCGGGCGCAGGGCCGCGGGACGTTCGTCGCCCCGCCGCCCGCCGACCTCGAGATGCGGCTGACGACGTTCGGCGAGGAGGTGCGCCGCCGCGGCATGACACCGGGGTCGCAGGTGCTGGAGGCCTCGACCACGCCGTGCCCGGCCCCCGTGGCGGACCTCCTGGCGATCCGCCCCGGCGACGACGCCCACCGCGTGCTGCGGGTGCGCAGCGCCGACGACGAGCCCTGGGCCGTGGAGGACGCCTGGATCCCGGCGCACCTCGCCCCCGACCTGCTCGCCCACGGCGTGCCGGAGAGCCTGGACGCCGAGCTGCGTCGGCGCGGCCACGCACCGACCGGTGGGGACGAGACCATCACGGCCGCGGACGCCACCCCCACCGAGCGCCGGCTGCTCGCCATGACCGGCACGCACGCCGTCATGCGCATCGAGCGCCGCACCTACGTCGACCAGACGCCGCTGATCCACTCGCGGTTCTCCTACCGCGGCGACCGGTACAGCGTGTTCGTGCCGCTGGGCGAGGCCCGCTCCCCCGTCCCGGTGTGGGCCTGACCCGCACCGGCCCGGCGCCGGATCACACCAGGCGCACGCCCAGCGCGTCGAGGACGGCCGAGATGGGGTTGACGTAGGTCAGGCCCGTCCCGTCCGGCCCTCCGGTCTCCGAACCGGCGAACAGCAGGCCCAGGGCGGTGGCGTCGGTGCGGTAGACCAGGGACCCGGAGTCGCCTCCCCGGGAGAACGGCCCGGTGCCGGTCGACTCGACCTCGATCTGGCCGTCGAACGCGAGCAGTCCGAGCTCGGGGCCGTACCCCACCAGGACGTCGTCCATCTCGACGGCGCTGACGCGCCCGTGGGTGTGGCCGGTGGTCCGCCCGATCTTCTCGACGAGGTCGCCCGGCAGCGCCTCCGCCGTCGTCGACACCGCCCCCACGGGGTAGGTCGGGTCGATCTCGGGCCGGTCGAGCAGCGCGACGGCGGCGTCCACCGTGGCGCGCTCCCCCTCGGTCAGGGGGACCACCGCCGCCACGGACCCGACGAGGTCGTGAGGGGCGCGGCCGCCGTCCGCCGGGCCGGGCTGCAGCACGCCGTCCCCCGGGACGCCGTCGAGCACGTGCCGGTTCGACAGCGCGTACACCGACTCCGCGTCCCCGGGCAGGTCGACCGCGGCACCGGCGCACGAGGCGTCCGGGACGACGAACGCGCCGAGCGTGCCGGCGGTGACGTCGACGTGCGCGATCGACACCCCGGGACGCAGGGGGCGCACCCGGCCCGTCTCGCCGACCGCGAGGGCGGTCGCGACCGGGGGCTGCGGACCGAGACCGGTCTCCCGCGGAGTGCCGCGCAGCCCGGGCGCGAGCCGTCGGATGCGGCCGGTGCGGCGGACGTCGGGCGCCTGCCCGGCCTCGGCGGCGATCTTGCGGACCACCGCGCGCGCGGCGGGCAGCCCCAGCCGGTAGCGCACGGCGATCTCGTACTCGCCCTCGTGCTCCGCGGGCGCCAGCCCGATCGCGAGGGTGGGGGCCCGCACCAGGTCCGGTGCCGAAACCGTCCCGGCAGCGCGTGGTCCGACGGCCACCCCGTACCGTCCCGCCAGGTCACGGGCGTAGTCGGTGAGCTGGGCCTTGATCGTACGCGCCTGGGTCAGATCCATGCGGCGAGTCTGGCCCACCCCGCGGCGCGCGGCTCGCCGGGCACGCCGCGCAGCCACGGAGGGGCCGATCCGAAAAAGATGGCCCGATCACGTCATGAACCGCGGTCGGGTCCCTCTCCCCTGGTGTGAGGAACCCCACGGTCACCGACGTCCGCGCCGCGGTGCGCTGGGCGCTGAGCCACGACCTGGTGGCGCTGCGCGACTACCGCCAGGTGACGCTGCTCGACCGCAGCGCCCGCTGGCAGGCCGACGCGGCACTGGTCGCGCGGTGGCGCGAGGCCACCGGCAACCTGTTCGCCGCCTCCTGGACGCGGGACCCCGCGTCCGAGGAGACGTCGCGGCACCACGTCTCGCACTGACCCGTCAGGCGCGCAGCAGCGCCGAGACCCGCGTCCGCCGCGCACGTGCCGCCGCGGCGACCCCCAGCCCGAGACCGACGAGGGTCCACAGCACCAGTCCGGTCAGCGCGATGCCCAGGCCGTCGACCGCGGGCAGCAGCACGGCGGCGAAGGCGTCCCGGCCGGCACCGGTCGGCAGGAACTCCACGAGCGAGACGAGCACGTCGGGCACGGTGGCCACGACCCCTGTGCCGATGAGCAGCACCGCCATCAGCAGGCTGATGCCGCGGCCGACGTGGCCGAGCCAGCCGAGGAAGCCCAGGTGGGCGGCGACGAAGCACACCGACACCAGCACCCCGACGAGGACCGCCCCGACCCAGCCGAGCAGGGATGCGCCCTCGACCGCGGCGAGGATGCCGCCGACCAGCGCTCCGGTCCCGGCACCGATCGCCGCCGGGAGCGCCAGGGCCTCCAGGGCGAGCCGCGCCGACGACCGCGTGGACCCGAGGGCGTGCGCGGCGACGGGCGGGTACACGGTCATCAGGCCGAGCGCCCCCAGCCACAGGGCGACGACGGCGAACAGCGGTCCGGTCGCACCGGTCGACAGGTCGTCGACCCCCGGCGCGGAGACCGGGTCGGCGACGACACCCGCGAGGTTCTCCCGTTCGTCGTCCGAGTAGGTCGGGATGCCCTCGGCGGCCTCGTCAAGACCCACGGCGAGGTCGTCGGCGCCCGAGGCGAGCTGGTCGACGCCGTCGGCGAGCTGTCCGGAACCGTCCGCCACGCCGTCCGCACCGGCGGCGAGCTGCTGGGCCCCCGAGTCGAGCTGCCCGACGCCCGAGGCGAACCCGTTCACCCCCGAGGCCAGCTCCTGCGCACCCGAGTCGAGCCGCCCGACGCCCGAGGCGAACCCGTTCACCCCCGAGGCCAGCTCCTGCGCACCCGAGTCGAGCCGCCCGACGCCCGAGGCGAACCCGTTCACCCCCGAGGCCAGCTCCTGCGCACCCGAGTCCAGCTGCCCCACCCCCGAGGCGAACCCGTTCACCCCCGAGGCCAACTCCTGCGCACCGGCGTCGAGCCGGTTCACGCCGGTCGCCAGCTCGTTCACCCCGGTCGCCAGCTCCTGCGCTCCTGTGTCGAGCTGCCCGACGCCGGACGCCAGCTCAGCGGCACCGGTCGCCACGCCGTCGGTCCCCACGACGAGCTCGTCCGCACCGGCGGAGAGCTGGTCGAGACCGTCGGCGAGCGCCGTCGCCCCGTCGGCCGCCTCGCCCGCGCCGGCCGCGAGCTCGTCCGCGCCCGACGCGAGCTGGTCCGCGCCGTCGCTCGACGCGGCGATGCCCGCGGTGAGGGCGAAGAGGCCGGTCGGAGCACTGGTCTCGGTGCCCGGCTGTCCGGCCTGCGCGACCAGACCGTCACCCAGAGCCGCCATCCCCGCCTGGATCTCGGGGAGGGTGGGGACCTCCTGGCATGCCGCGCTCGTCGGGTCGGCGCCGCAGTCGAACGCGATGTAGGCGCCGAGCGCGTCGGCCAGGTCCTGCGCGGAGGTCCCTGCCGTCACGATCCCGTCCGGCAGCGGGGCAGCCTCGGCCGCGAGCGTCTCGAGGCCGCTCGCCAGGTCACCCGCACCGGAGGCGAGCTCCTCGGCGCCCGTCGCCAGCTCGGTGGTCCCGGCGGCCAGCGCGTCCGCGCCGGCGGCGCTCTCCTGCAGACCGGCAGCGAGCTCGTCCGTGCCCCCGGCGACCTGCCGGGCACCGGTGGCCAGCTCCTCGGCGCCCGTGGCCGCCGCGGCCACGCCCGCGGCGTACTGGTCGGCCCCCGCCGCGAGCTCGTCCGCTCCCGTGGCGGCCTGCCCGGCACCGGCCGCGTACTGGTCGGCGCCGTCGGCCAGCGCGAAGCCGCCGTCCGCTGCCTGCCCGACACCCGAGGCGAACTGGTCCGCCCCCGCCGCCAACGAGAACCCACCGTCCGCCGCCTCGCCCACACCCGAGGCGAACTGGTCCGCCCCCACCGCCAACGAGAACCCACCGTCCGCCGCCTGCCCGACACCCGAGGCGAACTGGTCCGCCCCCACCGCCAACGAGAACCCACCGTCCGCCGCCTGCCCGACACCCGAGGCGAACTGGTTCGCCCCCGCAGCCAGCGAGAACCCACCGTCCGCGGCCTCGCCCACGCCGGCGGCGTACTGGTCGACGCCGTCGGCGTACTGCTCCGCCCCGTCGGCCAGGTCATCGGCACCGGACGCGGTCTCGTCGACCCCGTCGGCGAGCTGGTTCGCGCCGTCGGCGGCCTCCCCGATCCCGTCCGAGAGGTCGTTGAACCCGACGAGCACGTTGTCCACGTACGTCTCGGTGAGCGAGGACCCCATGATGGTGGTGGCCGTCGTCGCCACGATGCGGGCGAGGGCGTCGTCCACGACACGGCCGCCGGGCGGTGTGGAGATGTCGATCGTCGCCTGCCGCGCCTCGGCGGGGTCGTCGGACCCGAACGACGTCGCGGCGGCCGAGAAGTCCTCCGGGATGGTCACCACGGCGGCGTACGTGCCGTCGTCCAGCCCCTCGGCGGCGTGCTCGGTGTCGGTGAGGGTCCAGTCGTAGTTGACGTCGGAGTCCTCGGCCCCGCCGACCAGCCCCGCCGCGAGCTGGCGGCCGAGCGGGACGGTCTGCCCGTCGACCTCGACGGGCTCGTCGTCGTTCACGATCGCCGCGGGCACCGTGTCGAGCCGGTCGACCGGGTTCCACAGGGACGCGAGGAGGATGCCCAGCACGAGCACGGGGAGCAGGACGACCGCTGCGACCGCCCACGGGTTCTGCCTGACGCGGTTCATGCCCGGACCTCCTCGGGGTCGTCGGTGTGCTCGGCCTGCTGGTCGGAGGGTGGTGGCGGCGGGGCCTCCCCGCCGCGCAGGGTGCTCGGGGCGCCCCAGCCGGCGCCGACGTCGAGCACGGGGGTGCCGTCGGGGAGCAGGTCGGTGGCCGCGACGCCGGTCGAGCCGACCAGCAGGGTCGTGCCCGCGGCCGCGGCGGCGGACAGCGCGTGTGCGAGCGACTCGCGGGCGGCGCGGTCGGCGACGACGTCGGTGCGGTCGACGACGAGGAGACGCGTGCCCTGGCGCACGGCCTCGGTCACGGCCCCGGCGGCGCCGCCGTCCGAGGCGTCGACCACGGCCACGCGCGACCGGACCGCCGGTGCCCGTTCCGGCAGCACGTACCCGGCGGTCTTCACCGCGCCCTGGTCCGGGTGGATGCGGCCGGCGAAGGCCAGGAGCAGGGCGTTGACCGCGGCCGTGGCGTCCCCGTGCACGGCCAGGGCTCCGCCCTCGGGGACCCGGACGCTGACGGGGCCCACCAGCGGCGCCCCGCCGGGGCGGTCGTGCGGGCCGGCGACGGTGACCTCGTGCGCGACGACGGCGTCCTGCCGGCCGTCGTCCCGCGTCCCGGGCCACGGGGCGAGCCGCAGCTCGCGGGCGATGCCCTCGCCCTCGACGTCGAAGGTCGGCAGGGTCCGGTCGAGCCAGCGCGGGATCCACCAGGCGCGGTCGCCGAGCAGGGCGAGGACGGCGGGCACGAGGACCATCCGCACCACGAAGGCGTCGACGGCCACACCGACCGCCAGTCCGAGCGCGATCGGCTTGAGGGACATGTCGCCCTCGGGGACGAACGCCACGAAGACGCTGAACATGATGATCGCGGCCGCGGTGACGACCTTCGCGGCGCCCTGGAAACCGGTGTGCACCGCTCGCCGGGCCCGCCGGCCGTTGTGGACGAAGTCCTCCCGGATGCGGGACACGAGGAAGACCTCGTAGTCCATGGCCAGCCCGAACAGCACACCCATGAGGATGATCGGCATGAAGCTGATGACGGGACCCTGCTTGGTCACGTGCAGCGCGTCGGCGAACAGGCCGTTCTCGAAGACGAGGGCGACGGCGCCGAACGCCGCACCCACGCTGAGCAGGTAGCCGACGGTCGCCTTGACGGGTACCCAGATCGAGCGGAACACCATCATGAGCAGCAGCAGCGACAGGCCGACGACCACGACGGCGAACGGCAGCAGCGCCTGCCCGAGCTTGTCCGAGACGTCGATCCCGACGGCGGTGAACCCGGTGACCGACAGGTCGACGCCGTACTCGTCGATCCAGTAGTCGTGCATCGAGCGGATCTCGTCGACCAGCGCCTTGGTCTCCTCGGAGTCCGGCGCACCGGTCGGCACGACCTGGATGATGCCGGTGTCGGCGCTCTGGTTGGGGGTGGCCAGGGGGACGTCGGCGACGCCCGGGAGGTCCTCGATCTCGGCCGCGAGGTCGTCCATGAGCCCCAGCGGGTCCGTGGACTCGATGATCGACCCGGTGACGATGAGCGGTCCGTTGAACCCGTCGCCGAAGTGCTCCCCGACCAGGTCGTACGTCTGCCGGGCCTCGTTGTCGTCGGGCAGGTAGCCGGCGTCGGGCAGCGCGAGGCGCAGGTTCGTGGCGGGGAACGCGAGGGCCCCGAGCGCGACGACGACGAGCACGATCGTCACCACCGGCCTCTTCGTCACGCCCGCCACCCAGCCGGCGAAGAACCGGTTCTCGTGACCGGTCGCACCGCCCTCGACGGGTGCCGGCGCGGCCTTGCTGCGGCGACCGCGGGACTTCTTCGGCCGGGGGCGCAGACGGTCCCCGGCGAGGGCGAGCACGGCCGGCAGGAGCGTCAGCGACACGATGACGGCGAACCCGACGGCGACCGCCGCCGCGATACCCATGACCGACAGGAACGGGATCCCGGCGACGCTCAGACCGACGAGCGCGATCATGACGGTCAGCCCGGCGAACACGACGGCGGAGCCGGCGGTGGCGGTGGACCGGGCGACGGACTCGTGGACGTCGACGCCGTCGCGCAGCAGCTCCTGGTGGCGCGAGACGATGAACAGCGCGTAGTCGATGCCGACGGCGAGGCCGAGCATCAGCCCGAGCATCGGGGTGGTGGAGTTGATCGGCCCGAAGACGGTGGCGGCGAGCAGCAGCAGCATCGACACCCCGACGCCGACGAGCGCGTTGACCAGCGGCAGCCCGGCGGCGACGAAGGAGCCGAGGGTGAGGACGAGGACGACCAGCGCGACGACGAGGCCGATCGCCTCGACGATGCTCAGCGCGGGCAGCTCCTGGGAGAACAGCTCACCGCCGAGGGACGCCTGCGACCCGGCGGGCAGGGACGCGCCCAGCTCGTCGGTGGTGTCGTGCATCGCCTCCTTGGTGGCGTCGCTGATGGAGAAGACGTCGCCGTCGAGCTGGACCTGCAGGATGGTCGCCCGCTCGTCGTCGCTGACGGAGGCGGACAGCTGCTCGTCGTACGGCGTGCTGACGACCCGGACCTCGTCGAGCTCGCCGATCTCCTCGGCGGCGTCCTCCACCGGTTCCCGCACGGCGTCGTCCTGGATCGTGGTGCCCTCCGGGGCGACGACGACGAGCTGCGCGGACGCTCCGCTGACCTCGGGGAACGTCGCGGAGAGCTGGTCGAGCGCCTGCTGCGCCTCGGTGCCGGGGATCGTGATCGAGTTGTCGAACCCCTGGTAGAGCAGGCCGCCGGCCGCCCCGGTGACCACGAGGATCCCGAGCCACGCGACGACGACGAGCCGACGGGCCCCGGCGGCCCAGCGGCCGAGCGAGTACAGGACGGATGACACGCGGGACTCCCCGGAACATGGACGACGGGCTGTCGATACGTCACTGTATCCGATACGGGTTTGTATCGGATACACCGGTGTACTGACTACGATGGACCCTGCACCGGACCCAGGAGGCCACCACCGTGACGACCGAGCCCGCCACCAGCGTGCGCTCCGCGCGCCGCGAGCGCACGCGTGAGCGCCTGCTCGACGCCGCCTTCGCGCTGTTCTCGGAGCACGGGGTAGCGGCCACCCCGATCGAGGCGATCTGCGAGGCCGCCGGGTTCACGCGCGGGGCGTTCTACTCGAACTTCGCCTCCCGCGAGGAGCTGTTCCGCGCCCTGGTGGAACGCAAGGAGCGCGACCACCTCGAGGCGCTGGAACGGCTCGGCCCGCAGATCGCCGCCGCCCAGGTCGCCACTCCCGAGGGGTTCCGCGACGCCGTGCGGCAGGTGCTGCTCGCCTTCGAGCTCGACGAGGAGAACCACCGCCTCTGGCGTCTGATGAACGCCGAGTTCGAGCTGATGGCCATGCGCGACCCGGAGGTCGCCCGGCAGTACGTCGCCGACCAGAACCGCCTCCGCGGGGAGGTCGCCACGGTCATCGACCGCCTGCTGGAGCAGTGCGGTCTCCGCTTCACCGTCGACACGCCGACCGCCGTCGACCTGCTCATGTGCGTCGAGGACGCCGGGTCCCGGGCGGCGGTCCTCGGCGCGCCCCCCGAGCAGCAGGCGACGGCGCGCCTGGAACAGCTGGTCGACCTCCTCGTGACGCCCCGGTAGGCGCCACGAGGAGGTCGTTCCTCAGCCGAGGGTGGTCGGCAGGACGGTGTCGCCCTCCCCGACCGGCACCTCGAGCACGTGCTCGGCCAGGAACGCCAGCACGCCCTGGTACCAGACCTTCGCGTGCTGCGGGGTCAGGATCCAGTGGTTCTCGTCCGGGAAGTACAGGAACCGGTGCACGGTGGAGCCGTCGTCCGCGGCGGGCAGCCCCGAGTCGGCCAGCAGCTCGCGCCACAGGCGCAGGCCCTCGCCGATCGGCACCCGGTAGTCCTTGTCGCCGTGGATCACCAGCACCGGGGTGGTGATGCCCTTGACGAACCGGTGCGGGCTGTGGGCGTCGCGCATCTCGGGAGTCATCTCCCGGGCCCAGTAGTAGGCGTGGTCCGTCGTCGGGCCGAAACCGTCCAGGGCCCACAGGGAGGCGTGCGTGACGATCGCCCGGAAGCGGTCGGTGTGCCCGGCCACCCAGTTCGCCATGTAGCCGCCGAACGAGCCGCCCATGGCCGCGGTCCGGGTGGCGTCGACGTCCTCCCGCGCCTCCGTGGCGTCCGTGATCGCCATGAGGTCGGTGTACGGCGCGTCCCCCCAGGCACCCCAGCCCCGGGCGACGAACTCCTGGCCGTAGCCGGTGGACAGCGCCGGGTCCGGCAGCAGCACCGCGTAGCCGCGGGCCACCATCAGCCACGGGTTCCAGCGCCACGACCAGGCGTTCCACGAACCGAGGGGACCGCCGTGGATCCACAGCAGCAGCGGTGCCGGGTCCGCCGACGACGCCCCCTCCGGCAGGGCCAGCCAGGCGCGGACCCGGCTGCCGTCCGCCGCCGTCGTCTCCACCTCGGTCAGGTGACCCGGCAGG
Organism: Isoptericola sp. b408; assembly: GCF_030588085.1. Classification (NCBI taxonomy): domain Bacteria; kingdom Bacillati; phylum Actinomycetota; class Actinomycetes; order Micrococcales; family Promicromonosporaceae; genus Isoptericola; species Isoptericola sp. b408. Next base: position 580,919 of record NZ_JAUQYQ010000001.1, on the reverse strand, counting down.
GCCGGGGCCGGCACCGGCGACGGCAGCACGACGGTGGCGACGGGCTCGCGGTCGCCCGGAGCGCCCGAGGCGACGAACGCCGCCAGGTCGACCCGCACCGGCTCCGCGGGCGCCGCGTAGGACGTCCGCAGCGCGTACAGCGCCGAGCCGTCCGGGGCGACGCGGACGTCGGTGAGCACGGCGTCGTCCGCCGTCACCCGCTCCACGGTCACGGGGCCCTGGCCGGGGACGCCGTCGAAGGTCAGCAGGAAGACCGGGCCGCGGCCGTCCTCGTCGGCGGTGAGGACCAGGCCGCTCGTGTCGGGGAGCCAGGCGGCCGACGTCGGCCAGCGGTCCCAGTCGTCGGCGAGCACCTCGGGCTCGCCGGTAGCGTCCAGCGCCACGAGGCCGAGGCGGACCACCGGGGGGTCGGTGGGCGAGGTGATCGTCGAGGTGACGTAGGCGACCCAGCGGCCGTCGGGGGACACCGTCGGACCGCCGACCTCGGCGTCCGGGTCGTCGACCAGCGTGCGGCGTTCGCCCGAGACGGTGTCGACCGCGACCAGCGTGGTGCGTCGCGCCGCGCCGGGGTCGGCCACGGCCCAGGTCGTCACGAGCGTGCGCCCGTCCGGGGACAGCGCGGCGTCGTGCTCCTCGAGCTGCCGGCCGGGGCCGGTGAGCTGGCGCAGCTCGGCCCGCTCGCCCTCGGCCACGTCGCCGAGCGTGAACGCGTAGCGCCGCGGGGCGTCCGGTCCGAGATCGTGGTCCCAGTGCCGCACCGGGTAGCCGGTGTGCCAGATGGCGTTCACCTTCGCGTCACGACGTGCCTCGCGCAGCTCGCCGTCGGCCTCGAGACCCTCCGCGGAGGGCAGCACGGCCGCCGAGACCGAGACGACGTCGGCGTCACGGGCGGCGAGCACACCACCGACCCCGCCCGGCGCCGTCGCCACGACGCGGGCCTCGCCGCCCGCCGCGGGCAGCGACCAGAGCGCGGCCTTCTTCTCGTCGCCGTCCTTGGTCTCGGGGTCCGGGCGCGCCGAGGTGAAGAGCAGGTCACCGCCGGCGGTGAACACGGCGGCCGCCTCGCCCTGGGTGCTGCGGGTCAGCCGGCGGGCAGGGCGCTCCCCCGCCGGGTCGACCTCCCACAGCGCCGACACGTAGCCGGTGCCGTCCGGGTCGAGGGTCTGCACGGTCGTCACCAGCCGGCGTCCGTCGGCGCTGAGGGCCAGGCCGCCGAGCCGCCCGAGCGCGATGTAGTCGTCGAGGTCGTCGAAGGGGGTCTGCGAGGTGTTCGCAGTGGTGTCCTGAGTCACCTACCCGGGTCTACCACACGCCGGGCCCGCCCGGCCCGCACGAGCGCGCTCACGACGCTGCACGACGCCGCGGGAACGTCCGCCCCAACAGCCGGTGAACAGTGGTCGAACTCCTGCTCAGGGTGTCACGCACGCCTTGAACGGCACCCGCGGGCTCGGGCAGATTCTGGACGTGAACCACCACAGCGCCCTGCCCCCGTTGCCCGCCAAGGCCGACCTCGTCGTCGTCGGTGCGGGCGTCGTGGGTCTGGCGCACGCCGTCGAGGCCCAGGCCCGCGGCTGCTCGGTGGTGGTGGTCGACGCCGCCGACCGTCCCGACGGCTCCACCGCACGACGCAGCGGGCACGTGGCCGTCACCACCCAGGACTCGACGGCGCTGGCCTGCGCGCTGGCCTCCCGCGAACGCTGGCTCAAGCTCGGCCGGGACGCCGGGTTCGGGGTCCGCGAGAGCGGCGCCGTCGTCGTCGCGCAGCACGAGGACGAGCTCGCCGTCCTCGACGACCTGGTCGCCGCGCGCGCCGGGGACGCCACGCTGCTGGACCACCGCAGCGTCGCCGACCGCACCCCCGTGACGCGGGCCGTCGGCGGTGCCTGGCTGCCGCTGGACCTGCGCCTGGACCCGCCCGCCGCGCTGGCGGCCGTCAGCGACTGGCTGGGGACCCGGCCCCAGGTCCACGTCGCCTGGCGTACCGCCGCCCAGACCCTCGACGCCGGCAGCGGCCGCACCCTGGTGCGCACCTCCCGCGGCGAGGTGGTGGCCAAGCGCGTCGTGGTCGCCGTCGGGCAGGACGTCGGCTCGCTGTGCTGGGAGGTCGGCGCCGAGCTGACGCCGGTGCGCCGCCAGCTCCTGCGGGTCGCACCCCCGATGCCGGACGACGCCGCCGCCCGGGGACGCCTCACGACCGGGCCGGTCGTCCTGGGCGGGACGACCCTGCTGCGCGACACCGCCTACCGGCACTCCCGCGCCCTCGGTGAGGTGCGTGACCGGTGGCGCCGGCACCGCCCGGACGTGCTGGCCGCCGAGATCCACCTGTCGCTGCAGGCCCGGGCGGACGGCTCCGTGGTGGTCGGGGACGGTCGGGCCCCCGCCGACGTGCCCGGACGGTCCGAGGCGGTGGACGGGCTGCTGCTGACCGCGGCCGCCGAGCTGCTCGGCACCGGGCCCCTGACGGTGCTCGGCCGCTGGACGGCGACGGAGCCCGTCCGCGCCCGGACCTCGCCCGCCGCGGACCCGTTCGTCCTCGGCGAGCCGCTGCCCGGGGTGCGCACGGTCAACGTCACCGACGGTCTGGCCACGACGACCGCGCTCGGCCTGGCCCCCCGGGTGCTGGACGAGCTGTTCTGAGCAGCGCCCGCAGGGCGTCACGCCAGGTCACGAGCCGATCACGGTTCGGGGGTGAAGTTCGGGTCCTGTGTTGACAACGGGGAAGGCCGAGCGTTCTCTGAAATCGGGGATGACGGGTGCACCGACGCACCTGGTCGTGGCCCCGGGCCTCGATCCCCTCGCACCGCACCGAAGGCGATGAGGAGAATGCGTAGCGCACGACTCATGACAGCGACGGCGGGCGCCGCCGTCCTCGCCCTGGGCCTGGCGGCCTGCGGCGGCTCCGACGACAGCTCGGACGGGAGCACCTCCGGCGAGGAGATGTCCGGCGGCGGGGAGGTCGAGGTCTTCACCTGGTGGGCCGCAGGCTCGGAGAAGGCCGGGCTCGACGCCCTCGTGGGCGTGTTCGAGGAGCAGCACCCGGACTACACGTTCGTCAACGGCGCCGTGGCAGGTGGCGCGGGCTCCGCGGCGAAGGACCTCCTGCAGTCCCGGCTGCAGGCCAGCGACCCGCCGGACACCTTCCAGGCGCATGCCGGTGCGGAGCTGCAGGACTACATCGACGCCGCGCAGATCGAGGACGTCTCGGCCCTGTACGACGAGTTCGGCCTGACCGACGCGTTCCCGGCCGACCTGGTCGACCGCCTGAGCACCGAGGACGGCGCGATCTACTCCATCCCCTCGAACATCCACCGGGCGAACGTGGTGTGGGCCAACCCGACGGTGCTCGAGGACGCCGGGCTCGACCCCGCCGCCGAGTACGCCGACCTCGACGCCTGGTACGAGGCGCTCGACGCCGTCGAGGAGAGCGGCCAGACGGCCCTGTCCATCGCGACGACGTGGACGCAGGTCCACCTGCTGGAGACCGTGCTGCTCTCCGAGCTCGGCCCCGAGGCCTACACGGGCCTGTGGGACGGGTCGACCGACTGGGAGGGCCCCGAGGTGACGGCCGCCCTGGAGGACTTCGAGAAGCTCATGGGGTACACGAACGACGACCGTGACGGTCTGGACTGGCCCGACGCGACCCAGCAGGTCATCGACGGCCAGGCCGGGTTCAACGTCATGGGCGACTGGGCCGAGGCCGCGTTCCAGGAGGCCGGCGCGATGTCGCCCGACGACTACGTCTACTTCCCGGTCCCGGGCACCGACGGGGAGTTCGACTTCCTCGCGGACTCGTTCACCATGCCGGTGGGCGCGCCCAACCCCGACGGCACGAAGGCGTGGCTGGAGACGGTCGGCTCGGTCGAGGGCCAGGAGGCGTTCAACAAGGCCAAGGGATCCATCCCGGCCCGCACGGACGCCGACACCTCGGACTTCTCCGAGTACCAGCAGAGCGCCGTCGAGGCGTTCGCGAACGACACCATCGTGTCCTCGCTCGCGCACGGCGCCGCGACACCGATCGCGACGCTGAACGCGATCTCCGACGCGACGAGCAAGTTCACGACCGGGGCCTCCGACCTGGCCACCTTCCAGTCGGAGCTCGCCGCGGCGAACATGTGACGCCGTCGGGGCGGGGGTCGCGGCCGCACCGGCCCGGCCCCCGCCCTCCCGGCCCGGAGGACGCGGAGGACGCATGAGACACCGCCTGCGACGGCTCGGAGCCCCGCTCCTGCTGCTCGCCCCGTCACTGATCCTGCTGGGCGTGTTCGTCTACGGCCTCATCGCGGCGAACTTCAACACCTCGATCACGGACAACCACACGGCGGCGCAGGCCACGGGCCAGGAGCCCGTGACGACGGTCTGGTTCCAGAACTACGTCGACCTGCTGGGCAGCGACGACTTCCAGCACTCGTTGACCAACCTCGTGCTGTTCACGGTCGTGTTCCTCGTCGGCACCATGGTCATGGGCTTCGGCTGGGCCTGGATGCTGGACCGGCCGGACCGCGGGGAGGGGTTCTTCCGCTCGATCTACCTGTTCCCGATGGCGGTGTCCTTCGTGGCCTCCGGCGTCGTGTGGCGGTGGCTGCTCAACTCGAACCAGGGGGAGAGCGCGAGCGGCCTCAACCGGCTGTTCCAGATGGTCGGGCTCGACTTCCTGCAGAACAACTGGTGGAACAACATCACCTTCGGGATCACGGCGATCGCGCTGCCGGCGATCTGGCAGCTGTCCGGCTACGTGATGGCGCTGTTCCTCGCCGGCTTCCGGGGCATCCCCGAGGAGCTGCGCGAGGCGGCCCGCGTGGACGGCGCCAGCGAGTGGAAGGTCTACCGGCTGGTGCTGTTCCCGCAGCTCTCGCCGATCGCGCTGTCCGCGCTGATCATCATCGGCCACATGTCGTTGAAGTCGTTCGACCTCATCATGTCGATCTCGAAACCGGCGAACTACCAGACCAAGGTGCCGGCCGTGGACATGTACGTGTTCAAGTCGAGCTTCAACTACGCCGACGCGGCCGCCGTGGGGACGATCCTGCTCGTCATCGTGGCGCTGGTCGTCGTGCCCTACCTGGTCCGGACCCATCAGGCGGAGAAGCGATGAGCACCCACGTCTCCACGCCGCCGGGCGTCACGGGCGAACCCGTCGAGCTCCGGGACGACACCGCGCGCAACAGGTTCACCGTGGGCCGCACCGCCAAGTACGCGGCGATGATCCTGTTCGTCCTCATCGTGCTGATCCCCGTCTACGTGCTGTTCGTGACGAGCTTCAAGGGTGCCGGTGACGCCTCGCCCAGCCGCGCCTGGAACCTGCCCACCGACTGGACCCTCGACAACTGGCGCGGCGCCTGGAACGCCCTCTCACCGGCGATCTGGCGCACGTTCCAGATGGTGATCCCGGCGGCGATCATCTCGGCGATGCTGGGGTCGATGAACGGCTTCGTGCTGTCGCGCTGGTCGTTCCGCGGCGCCGACGTCGTGTTCACGCTGATCCTGTTCGGCATGTTCATCCCGTACCAGGCGGTGATGATCCCGCTGCTGGAGCTGATGCTCGGGGCGGGCATCCCCAGCGGCGTCCCGTCGCTGATCATCCTGCACGTCATCTACGGCATACCGATCACGACGCTCATCTTCCGGAACTACTACCAGACCGTCCCGCACGAGCTGGTCGAGGCCGGACGCGTCGACGGCGCGGGGATGCTGCGCACCTACTGGTCGATCATCCTGCCGATCTCGGTGCCGAGCTTCGTCGTGGTGCTCATCTGGCAGTTCACCAACGCCTGGAACGACTTCCTGTTCGCCGTGTTCTTCTCCTCGAGCCAGAACGGCCCGGTCACCCTGGCCCTGAACAACCTGGCCAACGGTGCGCTGCTGCAGGACTACGGCGTCTCCATGGCAGGCGCGCTCCTCGCCTCGCTGCCGCCCCTGTTGGTGTACATCCTGCTCGGCAAGTACTTCGTCGGCGGGCTCATGTCCGGGTCCGTCAAGGGCTGACCGACCGGGTCGGGGGGCGGCGCGGTCAGTCCCGCCCGTCGCGCTCGGCCATGTCGGCCAGCATGCGGTTGTAGGCCCGCAGCTCGGCGTCGTCGTCCCGCTCGGCCCGGCGGTCGTTGCGGCGCGCCTCGCGCTCGTCGGACCGGGCCCACTGCACGCCCACGACGACGGCGAGCACCAGCGTCGGCAGCTCGCCGATCCCCCAGGCGATGGCCCCGCCGAGCTGCTGGTCGTCGATCGCGGACAGCCCCCACGGCCGCCCCATGTTCCCGAACCAGTCCGCCACGAGCAGCGACGTGCCGGTGGTGAGCACGACCCCGAAGAAGGCGTGGAACACCATGGTGGCGAACAGCAGCAGCAAGCGCTGCGGGTACGGCGGGCGCTGCGGACCGGGGTCGATGCCGATGAGCGCGTTGGCGAACAGGTACCCGGCCAGGGTGAAGTGGATGATCATCCACACGTGCCCCGCGTGGTTGGACAGCGCCCAGCCGAACACCGGCGTGAAGTAGAAGGCGATCATGCCGCCGGCGAAGATGACCGCGGCCACGACCGGCTTCGCGACGAAGCTGCCGAACCGGGAGTGCACGATCGCCAGCACCCACTCGCGCGGACCGCGGGAGCCGTCCTTGCGGGGCGGGACGGCCCGCAGCAGCAGGGTCACCGGCGCGGCCAGCACGAGCAGCAGCGGGATGACCATCGCCAGGACCATGTGCTGGGTCATGTGGCCGGAGAAGATCACGTGCCCGTACACCGACGGGCCGCCGTTGGTGACCCAGACCATGACGACCATGCCGGCGCACCAGGAGATGGTCCGACCCACGGGCCAGCGGTCGCCGCGACGGCGCAGGCGCAGCGCCCAGGTGACGTAGACCAGCGCGCCGGCGGCGCAGGCGACGGCGAAGAGCGGGTCGAAGCTCCACTGCGTGAAGTAGTTGCCCACGGTGTTCTCGGGCGGGAGCGCGTAACCCGTGAGCTGGAAGGCCGGTGAGGCGTCGACGATCTCCTCGTCCGGCACGGGCGGTGCCGTCGACCCGAGCGCGACGGCGACGCCGGAGACCGCCCCGATCGTGGCGAGCTCGACCGCGAGCAGCTGCCAGAACAGCCGGCGCACCCGGCCGGGGTCGGCGGCGAGACGCCCGACGACCCAGCGCCGGTGCGCCCACCCGAACGCGCCGAGCGCCAGCAGCAGCAGCACCTTGGCCTGCAGCAGGAGGCCCCACCGGGTGACGAGGTCGTCCAGGTGCTCCATGCGGATCAGTGCGCTCATCACGCCGGACGCGGCCACGAGGACGAAGCACCAGGCGGCCACGGGCGAGAACCGGGCGACCGCTGAGGCGGCGACGCGGTCGTCGTCCCGCCGACGGCCGGTGCGGGTCAGCACGACGACGAGCAGCGCCGCCAGGCCGCCGACCCACAGTGCCGCCCCGACGAGGTGGAGCAGCATCGCCCCGACGGCCAGGTCGTGGTTCACCGCCCCGGCGGCGTGCCCGGTGGTGGACTGCAGGGCGAGCGCCGCGGCGGGCAGCACGGCCGTCCACAGGGCTCCGACCGGTCCCCGCACCCCGAGGGCGAGGGCGGAGGTGACGGCCGCCAGCAGGATCGTCCACAGCCCGATCCGGCCGAGCTCGACGTCCCGCGCGAACTGCCACAGCCCCTGCCCGAAGGTGTCGGCGGTCACGGAGATCGTCGAGACGTAGGAGTAGTTGAGGACGAGCTGGGCGACGGCGGCGACGGCCCACAGGCTCGACGCCCAGCCGGCCACGAGCAGGACGCGGTCCGCGTGCCGGCCCCGGGGCAGCAGGAACGCCGCCGCGAACAGCCCGCCGACGGTCACCGACAGCGCGAGCTCGGCGACCACGGTCGCGGCGGGCAGGCCCCACCGCACCACCGGCCCGGGGTCGCTGAACGTCCCCAGCGGGTCGAAGGCGCCCGAGTACGCGCCGGCGGCCAGCAGGGCGAGCAGGGCGACGACGACGGCGCCCGGCCCGGCGGCGACCAGCCACCACGGGCGCGCGGACGTCGACGCCGGGGCGGGGCGACTCGTCGGGCGGGCGGGCGCTGTCACGCCGTCCAGCCTAGGCCTCTCCCGCGGGGCTCCGGCCGCGTCGACGGTGTGACGCTCGCCCCGGGACACCCTGGGGAACGGCCCGCGCTCAGCCCCAGACGAGACCCTGCGCGGGATCCTCGAGCACCCGGGCGACGTCCGACAGGAACCTCGCCCCGAGCTCGCCGTCGACGAGCCGGTGGTCGAAGCTCAGCGCGAGCTGGGTGACCCAGCGCGGCTTGACCTTGCCCTTGTGCACCCACGGCTGCTGCCGGATCGCCCCGACGGCGAGGATCCCGGACTCGCCCGGGTTGAGGATCGGCGTCCCGGTGTCGATGCCGAACACCCCCACGTTCGTGATCGTGAACGTGCCGTCGGCCATGTCCGCCGGGGACGTGCGCCCGGCCCGGGCGGTCGCGGTGAGCTCGCCGAGCGCCTGCGCGAGCCCGAGCAGCTCGAGCCGGTGGGCGTCCTTGACGTTGGGCACGACGAGCCCGCGCGGGGTCGCGGCGGCGATCCCCAGGTTCACGTAGTGCTGGTAGACGATCTCCTGGGCGGCCTCGTCCCAGCTCGCGTTGACCTCCGGGTGCCGCTGGAGGGCGAGCAGCGCCGCCTTGGCGGCGATCAGCAGCGGGGTGACCCGCACGTCGGCGAAGTCGCGGTCGCGCTTGAGCCGCTCGACGAGCTTCATCGTCCGCGTGACGTCCACCGTGCGGAAGACCGTCACGTGCGGGGCGGTGAACGCGCTGGCCACCATGGCCTCGGCGGTGCGCTTGCGCACGGACCTCACCGGCACGCGGGTGGTGCGCCCGTCGGCGGAGAGGCCGTCCGAGGCCGTCCAGGGCCGGTCCTCGCCGTAGGACGTGGCCAGGGGTCGCGGTGCGGCGGCCGCCGCGTGCGCCGTCACGTCCTCACGGGTGACGATCCCTCCGGGACCCGTGGGGCGGACCGAGGCCAGGTCGACCCCGAGGTCGCGGGCGAGCTTGCGCACCGGAGGCTTGGCGAGCACCCGCGCCCGGGTCGAGGTCGGCGCGTCGGCCGGGGACGAGGCCGCGGGCACGCTGACCATCGCGCGGTCGAGGGACGACCCGGACCGCGCCGCGGGGGTCTCGGACACCGGCGGGGTCGCCGCGGGCTGCCGGACCTCCGGGGGCCCCGCCGGGGCCGGCGGGGTCGCCGCGGCGGTGCTCGCACCCCCGCGACGGCGGCGACGCCGTCCGCCCGCGCCGGCATCGGCGGTGCCGTACCCGACGAGTACCGAGCCCGAGGACTCCCCGGCCGCCGCGGCGGCCGGCTCGGCGGGAGCGGCCTGCGCCGGCGCCTCCGGCGCCGTGGACCCGGGGGACGCCGCCGACCCGTCGCCGATCTCCAGGATCGGCGTGCCGACGTCGACGGTGGTGCCCTCCTCGGCGAGCAGCCCGGTCACGGTGCCGGCCCAGGGGCTGGGCAGCTCCACCAGGGACTTGGCGGTCTCGATCTCCACGACGACCTGGTTGACGGTGACGGTGTCGCCGACCGCGACCTTCCACTCGACGATCTCGGCCTCGGTCAGTCCCTCGCCGACGTCCGGCAGGGGGAAACGCTGGGTGCTCATCTCGCTCCTGGGCATCAGTGGGACATCGCGTGGTCGACGGCGTCCAGGACGCGGTCGACGCTCGGCAGGTACTCGTGCTCGAGCTTCGCCACCGGGTACGGGGCGTGGAACCCGCCGACGCGCAGCACGGGCGCCTCCAGGTGGTAGAAGCACTCCTCGGCGAGACGGGCGGCCAGCTCGGCCCCGGCCCCGAGGAACGACGGCGCCTCGTGCACGACGACGCAGCGTCCGGTGCGGCGCACGGAGTCGGCGACGGTCGGCACGTCCAGCGGGGACACGGACCGCAGGTCCACGACCTCGGCACTGGTGCCCTCCGCGGCGAGCGCCTCGGCGGCGGACAGCGCGGTGGCGACCGTCGGGCCGTAGGCGACCAGCGTGACGTCCGTGCCCGCGCGCGCGACCCGGGCCGTCCCCAGCGGGTCCGGGGTGCCGGCGTCGGCCGCGATCGTGGGGACCGGGGCCTCCAGGTCGACCTCGCCCTTGGACCAGTAGCGCCCCTTGGGCTCGAGGAAGATGACCGGGTCCGGGGAGGCGATGGCCGCCCGCATCATGTCGTAGGCGTCCTGCGGGGTGGCCGGAGAGACGACGCGCAGCCCCGCGGTGTGCGCGAACAGCGCCTCCGGCGACTCCGAGTGGTGCTCGACGGCGCCGATCCCGCCGCCGTACGGGATACGGATGACCACGGGCACCTGGATGCGGCCGCCGGAGCGGTTGTGCAGCTTGGCGAGCTGGGTGGTGATCTGGTCGTAGGCGGGGAAGACGAAGCCGTCGAACTGGATCTCGCAGACGGGCCGGTAGCCGCGCATCGCCAGCCCGATGGCGGTGCCGACGATCCCGGACTCCGCCAGGGGGGTGTCGACGACCCGGTGCTCGCCGAAGTCCTTCTGCAGCCCGTCGGTGACGCGGAAGACGCCGCCGAGCCGGCCGATGTCCTCGCCCATGAGCAGCACGGTGTCGTCGGCGTCGAGGGCGGCGCGCAGGCCGGCGGTGATGGCCTTGGCCAGGGGCATGGTCTCGGTGCTCATCGGGCCACCTCCGCCGCGTCGCCGGTCTCGGACTCGTACGTCTCGAACCACTCGCGCTCGGCCGTGACCTGCGCGTGCGGCGTGGCGTAGACGTGGTCGAACATCGACGTGGTCTCCGGCGCCCCGAGCGCCCGCACCCCGGCCCGCAGGCTCTCGCCGAGCGCGTCGGCCTCGGCGGCGAGGTCGGCCGCCCACTGCTCGTCCCAGTGCCCCTCGGCCCGCAACAGGGCGGCGAGGCGCTCGATCGGGTCGCGCCGGCGCCAGTACTCCTCCTCGGCCCGCTCGCGGTACCGGGTCGGGTCGTCGGAGGTGGTGTGGGCACCCATCCGATAGGTGTACGCCTCGACGAACGTGGGCCCGTGGCCGGCGTGCGCGCGTTCCAGCGCCTCGGCCATCACCGCGTAGCAGGCGAGCACGTCGTTGCCGTCGACGCGCACGCCGGGGACGCCGAAGCCCTCGCCGCGACGGTAGAGCGGGGCGCTCGACTGGCGGGTGGTGGGCTCGGAGATCGCCCACTGGTTGTTCTGGCACCAGAACACCACCGGGGCGTCGTTGACGGCGGCGAACACGAGCGCCTCGCTGACGTCGCCCTGGCTGGTGGCGCCGTCGCCGAAGCAGGCGACGACGGCGGTGTCGCGTGCGGGGTCGCCGGTCCCGACGGCGCCGTCGCGCTGGACACCCATCGCGTACCCGGTGGCGTGCAGCACGTGGGAGCCGATGACGAGCGTGTACAACGAGACGTTGTGCTCGGCCGGGTCCCACCCGCCGTGGTCCTGGCCGCGGTACAGCCGCAGCCGGTCGACGGGGTCGACGCCGCGCACGTGCAGGATCCCGTGCTCGCGGTAGGACGGGAAGACCATGTCCTGGGGCGCCAGGGCGTGCGCCGGACCGACCTGGGCGGCCTCCTGCCCGGTCGACTGGGCGTACAGGGCGAGCTCGCCGTGACGCTGCAGGGCCGTGGCCTCGTCGTCGAAACGGCGGGTCAGGACCATGTCGCGGTACATCGCGCGCAGGTCGTCCGCACCGAGGTGCGCGACACGCGCCGCGTAGCCGGGACGGTCGCCCGCGTTGTCGGGTTCGTGGACGCGCTCCCCGGTGGGAGTGACGAGCTGGACGAGCGGGGTGACGTCGGCGGACTCGCCGACGGACCCTGCGTTGGCCTGGTGCGGCACGCGGTCTCCTTCGCTGGCGGCCCCGGGGCGGGGCTGGGCTGCTCCGGCTGTGCGCAGGCCCGGGAGGCGATCCGCACGCGCGTCGACCCGGAACCTACGCCTTCGTAGCCTACGACAGCGTAGGTTGACGACCCCGTCGGCCACCCCCCAGCATGCCGTCCAAGGTCTTCCGCACGGCCTTGGAGGTTTCCTCCAAACCCTCGCCGTCGCGGTCCCACCGGCGACGCCGCCGGCACCCGCTGGTCCCCCGCCGGTGCCCCGCCCGCGGATCCTCTACGGTGGAGGACAGGTGAACGAGGGCCGGTCCGGCCTCGGACGCGCGGACCGGTCGACGACCGCAGGGGGTGTCGACAGTCGCCGGGCCGCACGCGCCCGAAGAACATCCGTCCACCGCACGACCGATCCAGGGACGCATCGTGACCTCCACCCCCTCGACCTCCGACCGCACCCCCGACACGCCGGACCGGAGCGCCGGGAAGCTGCGCTCCGCCGTCCTCAAACCGGTCTTCATCCCCGCGTCGATCGTCATCCTCGGTCTGATCATCGCGACGATCGTGTTCGCGCGCGTCGCCGGCGACACCCTCGACGACGCGACCTCCCAGCTCAACACGTGGATCACGGACGGTGTCGGCTGGTGGTACGTCATCGCCGTCAACATCTTCCTGGTCTTCGCGCTGTACTGCGCCTTCACCCGCATCGGCCACATCCGGCTCGGACGCGACGGCGAGGGGCCGGAGTTCGGGACCGTCTCGTGGTTCCTCATGCTCTTCAGCGCCGGGATGGGCATCGGGCTGGTGTTCTTCGGCGTCGCCGAGCCGCTGAGCCACTACGTCACCCCGCCGGAGGCCTTCGGCAACGCCCCGCAGTCGGACGACGCCGCCCGGGAGTCGGTCGGCCTGATGATGCTGCAGTGGGGCTTCCACCCGTGGGCGATCTACGCCGTCGTCGGCCTGGGGCTGGCCTACATGTCGTTCCGCCGCGGCCGCCCGCTCGCGGTGCGCTGGCTGCTCGAACCCCTGCTCGGCCGTCGGCGGGTCGAGGGCTGGATGGGCCACACCGTCGACACCGTGGCCATCGTGGGCACGCTGTTCGGCGTCGCGACCTCCTTCGGCTTCGGCATCAGCCAGATCCTCGGCGGCCTGGAGTTCCTCGGCTGGGCGCAGACGACCGACCCGCTGATCATCGGCCTCATCACCGGCATCACCGCCGTGGCGGTCTGGTCCGTGGTGACCGGCGTCCACAAGGGCCTGAAGTGGCTGTCGAACTTCAACATGTCGACCGCCGCCGTGCTGGCGCTGGTCGTCTTCCTGCTCGGCCCGACGGTCTTCCTGCTCAAGGCGATCCCCGAGAACGCCGGGGCCTACCTGTCGCTGCTGCCGGAGACGATGTTCCACGCCGGACCCTTCGCCAGCGACGGCTGGGAGGCCGCCTGGACCATCGCCTACTGGGGCTGGTGGACGAGCTGGGCGCCCTTCGTGGGCATGTTCATCGCCCGCATCTCCCGGGGACGCACGATCCGCGAGTTCGTCGTCGGCGTCCTGCTGGCCCCCACGGCCGCCAGCCTGCTGTGGTTCACGATCTTCGGGGACTCCGGCATCCTGCAGCAGCGCGAGCAGGGGAACATGCTGGTCGAGGACCCGGAGACGGGCGAGATGGTGGTCGATAGCACCACCGCGCTGTTCCAGTTCTTCGAGACGTTCCCCGGCGTCCTGCCGGTGCTGCTCAGCGTGGTCGCGATGGTCGTCGTCGTGCTGTTCTTCGTGACCTCCTCGGACTCCGGGTCGCTGGTGATCGACATGCTCGCCAGCGGCGGCAGCACCCACACGTCCACCACCACCCGTGTGTACTGGGCGGTCCTCGAGGGGCTGGCGGCCGCGGTCCTGCTCGTGGTCGGCGGCAACGTCGCGCTCACGGCGCTGCAGACGTTGTCGATCTCGACCGCCGCACCGTTCTCGATCATCCTCGTGCTGGCGTGCGTCTCGCTGGTCAAGGCGTTCCGGCACGAGGTGGCCACCATGCCCCGCTACATCCAGGTGCTGCCCCCGACCGACGAGGCCGAACCCGACCTGGCGCCGGCGGAGCACCGGCACCGACGGGGACCGGCCCTGTCGACGACGTTGTACGGGTTCGCCCCGACGGCGTCGGACGGGCACCGTGCGGGAGTCGACGGCGACGGCGCGAGGGGCGACGGCGAGCCGGAGTCGCCGATCATCTCCTACCGGGCGCTGCACCCGAGCGACGTCGTCATCGACCCGGAGACGGGCGATCCCGTGGAGGTCGAGCCGGTCGAGGACCCGTTGGCCGGCGAGGTCTTCGACACCCCGGAGTTCGAGCACTCCCAGGAGTTCCTCGACCAGGGCGGCCAGCTCGACGACGACGGCAACCCCCGTCCGGAGACCCTCGACGGGCTGGAACCCGACGGCCGGCCGCAGGACGCGCAGGAGGAACCGCGGCCGGCCGGCTAGACGGACCCGGCCGCTAGACCGGCGCTCCGCCGTGCCGGCGGAGAGCGGGCTCGGTGCCGGCACGCCCGCCGTGGTCGCCATCGGCACCACGCCGGCCCACACGCCGTGGTCCTCCCCGTCGTCCACCGCCTCGCCGACGCCACCGGCGCGCACCTTCACGCTCACGCTGTCCAGCGGCACCTGCAGCACCTGGGTGGCGGCGACCTCCTTGGCGGTCATCTCCCGCACCTCCGTCCGGCGGCCGGGCATCAGGTGGTCACCGACGCACCACAGGGCCGCCGCCCGCCGGTCGTCCGGCACGACGGTCGCGCGCCCCACGATCATCGCCGAGCGGTAGTTCGCCGAGCTGTCGTGCAGGGACCGGGCGTAGACGAGGCCGTCGAGGTGCGTGACCGCCACGGAGACGGGCACCCCCTCGGGCCCCGCGTCGAGGAAGAGCCCGCCGCCGGTGGACCCGTGCAGCAGCAGCCGGCGCCCGAGCCCGTCCTCGAGGTCCCCGACGCCGTACAGGTACGGCAGCACGACGGGGTACCCGTCCCGGACCATCGCCACGTGGGCGAGGCTGCCCTCGGCGAGGAGGCGGTCGAGCACCTCCGGGTCGGCGCTCTGGCGCGCCGGCTTGCGGCGGACCCGCAGGGACGGGAGGGGGACGGCGGGAGAGGTCTCGGTGCTCACGGTCCCGACCGTAGGCAGCACGCTGGACCAGGGCATGGTCCAGATCCGTCTGTTCTCATCGGTCCAGTGCGAGACTGACGGTCGTGACCACCAAGACCGCCCGTGTCGCCGACCTCGTGCGCGACATGGTCCACGACGGCCGGCTCGGTGCGGGCGACCCCCTGCCCTCCACGCGCACGCTGGCCACCGAGCTGGGCGTGGCCCGCGGCACCGTGACGGCCGCGTACGAGCAGCTCGACGGCGAGGGGTACCTCGTGCTGCGGCACGGTGCGGTGCCGCGCGTCGCCGCCACCCTCGCCGGGGCGCCCCGGGCCACGGACCGGCCGGTCCGGACGGAGCGGCCGTCCCCCGCCCGCGCGGCCGACGTCGTCGACCTGCAGCCCGGCGTCCCGAACGTGGCCACGATCTCGGACCGGGACCGCCGCGCCGCCTGGCGGCACGCCCTGGCCGTCCCGGTCGCACCGCGCTACCCCGACCCGACGGGCGAACCCGCGCTGCGCGGCCAGGTCGCGACCCAGCTCGCCCTGAGCCGCGGGTTCGCGCCCGACCCGGGCCGTGTGGTGGTCACCGCGGGCACGGCCGAGGCGATCTCGCTGGTCGTCGAGGCGCTGGCCCGCCCCGGCCGCCCGCCCCGGATGGCCGTGGAGAACCCCGGCTACCGGGCCGGCCGACGCGCCGTCGTCTCGGCCGGTGGCGCCCTCGTCCCCGTGCCGGTCACCGACCACGGCCTGGACGTGGACGCGCTGCGCACCGCACAGGCGCACGCCCCGCTCGACGCCGTCATGGTCACGCCGAGCCACCAGTACCCCCTCGGCGGCGCCCTGCCCGTCGCCCGGCGGCTGGAGCTGCTGCGCTGGGCCGCCGCCGAGAGGGTGCTGGTGATCGAGGACGACTACGACTCCGAGTTCCGGCACCGTGGCTCGCCGCTGCCGGCTCTGGCCACCCTGGACGAGCACGGGGTGGTGGTGCACGTGGGTTCGTTCTCCAAGGTCCTCGACCCGTCGCTGCGGTGCGGGTACCTCGTGCTGCCGTCCGGCACCGGCGGGGCGCCCGACGGCGGCACCGCGGCGGCCGAGGCGATCCTCGCGGCCCGCACGGGACGGGGCGCGACGGTGGCCTCCGTGGTCCAGCACGCGCTGGCGCACCTGATGTCGACCGGTGCGCTGCGCCGGCACGTGGCACGGTGCCGCCGCGACTACCGGGACCGGCGACGCCTCGTGGCCGAGGCGTTCGCCGGCCTGCCCGGCGTCCGGGTCCGCGCCCTGGACGGCGGCCTGCACGCCGTGCTCGAGCTCTCCACGACACCGGCGCGCGCCGTCGTGGAGCGCCTGGGCGGGCGCGGCGTGCGGGTCGCCGACCTGCAGGACTACGTCGTCGAGGGGTCCGGGCTGCGGCTGGACGGGCTCGTGCTCGGCTACGCACCGCCACCGGTGGCCGCGCTGCGGGACGCGTTGCGCACGATCCGCGCCGAGATCACCGCGACGGGCTGACCGCCCGTGGGTCCGGACCACCGGGCACCGCGAGCAGGCCCGGGCGCGCACCGAGCAGCTCCTCGACGCGCCGCCGGACGCCGGCCGCATCCAGACCGTGCGCGGCGGCGTGGTCGGCGGCCGACCCGTAGCGGCGCAGCTCGGCGTCCCGCGGGACCCCGACGTGCGCCACGCGGCTGGGGCGGTCCACGAGCGCCGCGGCCACGGCGGCGGCGCTCGTGCCCTCCAGGGACGGCTCGACGACGGCGAGCACCGGCGTCGGCCCGGCCAGGGAGCGCAGCCCGTCGGTGTCCAGCGGGTGCGGGGTGGCGGTGTACGCCACCCGGACCGGCAGGTCGGCGGTGGCCTCGAGCACCGTGTCGAGCATCGGTCCGACGGCGAGCACGAGCGGGTCCTCCGGCGGGCCGGGACGGATCGTGACGAGACGACCGGCGGGAGCGGCCCACGGCCGGCGGTTCTGACCGGTGGACAGCCGCAGGTACACGCGGCGCTCGGTGGCGGCCTCGGCGTGAAGCATCGCCGCGACCTCGTCGGGGTGGCCGGGGACGTGCACCGTCCACCCGGGCAGCGCGGAGACGAGCGCGACGTCGGCCGGCGCCTGGTGGGTGCGGCCCTCGCTGCTGGCGTCGAAGGACGCCCCGATGCTGACCAGGATCGCCCCGACGTCCTGGTGACCGAGGTCGAGCTTGAGCTGCTCGTACGCCCGCTCGACGAGGAACGGCGCGTAGGTGTGGACGATCGGCCGGCGACCGGTCAGTGCCAGCCCACCGGCGACCCCGATCATGGCCTGCTCGCGGATGCCGACGTCGATCACCCGACCGGGGTGCCGGGCCGCGACCGGCGCGAGGTTCCCGGCACCGATCACGGCGAGCACCACGTCGACGTCCGGGTGGGCCGCCAGGACGGGGTCCAGCTCGGCGTAGAAGCGGGCGCGCATGCCGGGCCCGCGCGGGGCGCCGGCGCTCATGCCGCCGCCTCCGGTGCGCGGGTCGTGTCGACGACGACGGCGGTGGGCCGGTCGGCGTCCCGCCGGTTCAGCGCGGCCGCGAGCCGGTCGTCCGAGCGGTTGTCCACGTCCGTCGTCGTCCACCCCTCCAGGGCGAAGCGGGCCGCGATCCCGCCCGGCCAGCCGAGGTCGTCGCTGCGGTTGTCCACGACGACGCAGGTGAGGTTCGCCAGCCCGAACCGGCCGGCGACCTGGATGGCCTCGGCGTTGCTGCCCTCGTCGAGCTCGGCGTCCCCGACGAGGACGACGACCCGGGCGGGTGAACGGCCCCGCAGCCCGATGGCCATACCCACGGCGAGGGGCAGGCCGTGCCCGAGCGAGCCGCTGCCGATCTCGATGCCGGGCACGAGGGTCCGGTCCGGGTGGTGGCCGAGCCGTGAGCTCCACGAGGCGACGTCGTCGAGCCATGCCGCGGGGAAGAACCCCTGCGCGGCGAGCACGGCGTAGGTGGAGGCCGGACCGTGTCCCTTGGACAGCACGAACCGGTCCCGGTCGGGGTCGTCGGGGCGGTCCGGGTCCACGTGCAGCACGCGGTCGTACAGGACCCGCACGACGTCGAGGGTGGAGTGGGCGCTGGGGTCGTGCTTCTCGTCGCCGGTCACGCGGGCCACGAGGTCACGGACCCGGTCCGGGGCGAGGGCTGGTGTCGTCATGGCACGATGGTGAAAGATGAAGTTCACTTGAGGTCAAGGGAGTCGGCGTGGTCGAGCGGTACCTGACGATCGGTGACGTCGCGCGACGCAGCGGGGTCGCGCCGTCGGCACTGCGGTTCTACGAGCAGCGCGGACTCATCGCCGCGGAGCGCAGCGGCGGCAACCAGCGGCGCTACGAGCGCACGGTCCTGCGTCGCGTGGCGTTCGTCCGCACCGCGTCCCGCCTGGGCCTGACCCTCGAGCAGATCGGCGACGCCCTGGCGACGCTGCCGGACGGCCGCACGCCCACGGCCGCCGACTGGCGCCGGCTGTCCCGGTCCTGGCGGGGCCTGCTCGACGAGCGCATCGCCACGCTGGAGCGGCTGCGCGACGACCTCGACTCGTGCATCGGCTGCGGCTGCCTGTCGCTGGACCGGTGCGCGCTGCAGAACCCCGACGACCGCGCCGCGGCACTCGGCCCCGGGCCGCGCTACCTGGAGGGCGACGACCCGTCGGACGTGGGCGCGGGGCGGTGACTCAGTCGGGCGTCTGCTGGTGGAGCAGCATCCGCCATCCGGCGTCGGCGGCCACGTAGGTGCTGACCAGCGTCGCCGCGTAGCTGTCCGCACCCCGGCGTCCGGTGAACCGGTAGACCACCGTCGCCGTGTCGTCGCTGCGCACGAGCCGCGCCTCGCCGAGGTCCACGTCGTCCCAGCCCGGCGAGTGGTCCATCGCCGCGACGCAGGCCGCCTTGTCGAGCACGGCGCCCGGGACGACGACGACCGCGTCCGGGTGCAGCACCTCGGCGTAGTCGGCACCGGTCCCCCGCGCGAGTCGTCGCTCGATCGCCATCAGCTCCGTGGTCACGTCCATCCCTCGACCGTAGGCGGGACGGGACGATGTCACAGCCCGGGCGACCCGCGTCGACCGGACGGTATCGGTGGCGCTCCGCCGCAGCGTGCGCGACGGTAGGGGGACCTTCCCCGACATCACGGAGGTCCGTCATGAAGGTCGTCGTCATCGGAGCGCTCGGCAAGGTCGCGCAGCTGCTGGTCCCGCTGCTGGCCGACGGCGGGAGCGGGCCGGCCACCGACGTCGTGGGCGTGGTCCGCAAGGAGGAGCAGATCGACCGCGTGGCCGACCTCGGCGGTGAGCCGGTGCTGCTCGACGTGGAGAACGCGAGCACCGAGGAGATGGCACGGGCCTTCGCCGGCGCCGACGCCGTGGTGTGGGCCGCGGGGGCCGGCGGCGGCAACCCCGACCGCACCTACGCCGTCGACCGGGACGCCGCCATCCGCTCGATGGACGCCGCCGCACAGGCCGGGGTGCGCCGCTACCTCATCGTGTCCTGGATCGGATCGGTCCCCGACCACGGCGTGCCGGAGGACAACAGCTTCTTCCCCTACGCCGACGCCAAGCTGGCCGCCGACGACCACCTGCGCTCGACGGACCTGGACTGGACCATCCTCGGGCCGGGGTCGCTGACCGACGGTCCCCCGACGGGGAAGATCCGGGTGCTCGCCGACGGCGAGACGGTCGAGCGCGGGGCACCGTCCGAGGTGCCGCGCGCCGACGTCGCCCAGGTGGCGGCCGCTGCGCTGCGCATCGACGAGACGATCGGGAAGTTCGTGCGGTTCACGACCGGTGACGAGACGATCCCGGCCGCGCTGCGTCACCTGCGGTAGGCATCGGCGCGCCGCCGGTCTGCCCGCGGTCGGCTACCCGGAGGTGCGATCCGCGACGACCTCGACCTTGAACCCGGCGGCGTTCTCCAACCAGCCGGCGTAGTGGTCCGGCCCGCCGGCATGCGGGTAGCGCTCGCCGTAGAGCAGTGTCCACCCGTGGGCCGGGCCGGCGGCCATGAGGGCATCGACCTGGTCCGACGTGCCGCCGTCGAACGCGAGGTGGTTCATCCCGGCACGACGACGGTCGTGGTCCGCGGCGGAGAGGTTCGGCGAGGTCGTCAGCGTCAGGTACGCGCCGGCGCACGCCCAGGTGCGTCCCTGCGGCCACTGCTGCGTCGGCTCGAACCCGAGCCGTTCCAGCAGCCAGCCCCACGGGGCCGCGGCGGCCTCGATATCCGGCACCCAGAGCTCGACGTGATGAAGTCCTGGCACCCGCCCATCCCACCACGCGGCACCGCCCGGGCGAGGCGCCACGCCGGCGAGAGCGCAGCGCCCGGACGGCAGGCGGCGGGCGACGGGCGGCGGGCCGCGACATCAGACGTGTGCTCGCGGCAGGAGCCCCGGGGGCCCAGCGAACGCCGCTCACGGACAGCGTGAGATTCCCGCCGTCCGGGACTGGCGCACGCCGAGCGGTCGCGGATCCTGCAGGACGGACACCCCCGCGATCCTTCTCCGGGAGGACGCCGCGATCGACGCCCCGACGGTGTCCCGCGAGCAACGCCGTGAGCGGCGACGTCGTCCTTCACCGCGCGCTCGGGGACCTGCTGCGGCAGCATCGCAGGAGCCCGCACGTCTCTCGCTGGAGGTCCCGCATGGCCCGCACCGTCGCCGAACACCTCGTCGACCAGCTCGTCGCCGCCGGCGTCGAACGCGTCTACGGCATCGTGGGGGACTCCCTGAACCCCGTCGTGGACGCCGTCCGCCGCACCGACGGCATCGACTGGGTGCACGTGCGCCACGAGGAGGCGGCCGCCTTCGCGGCGGCGGCCGAGGCCGAGGTCACCGGCAAGCTCACGGCCTGCGCGGGCTCCTGCGGGCCGGGCAACCTGCACCTCATCAACGGGCTCTACGACGCCAACCGCTCCGGGGTGCCGGTGCTGGCCATCGCCTCGCACATCCCCAGCGCGCAGATCGGCACGAAGTTCTTCCAGGAGACCCACCCGGACCGCCTCTTCAACGAGTCGTCCGTGTTCTCCGAGATGATCTCCACCGCGGCCCAGCTCCCGCGCGTCACCCGCTCGGCGATCCAGCACGCGTTGGCCGCGCCGGGCGTCGCGGTGCTGACGCTGCCCGGTGACGTCGCCGACGAAGAGGTGCCCGACGACGACGCCCCGATCCTCATCCCGGGCGCCTGCCCCGCGCGCGTCGTCCCGCACGACGACGACGTCGCCGCCCTGGCCGACGCGATCGACGCCGCCCGCAAGGTCACCCTGTTCGTCGGGGCGGGCGCCCGCGACGCCCGTGACGAGGTCCTCGAGCTGGCCGATCTCGCGGCCGCCCCGGTCGGGCACTCGCTGCGCGGCAAGGAGATCATCCAGTACGACAACCCCCACGACGTCGGGATGTCGGGGCTGCTCGGGTACGGCTCCTGCCACGAGGCGGTGCACGAGGCCGACCTGCTGATCCTCGTCGGCACCGACTTCCCGTACGACTCGTTCCTGCCCGCCGACGTCCCCACGGCCCAGATCGACATCGACGCCTCCCACCTCGGCCGGCGCACCCGCCTGGACCTGCCCGTGCACGGAGACGTCGGCGAGACGCTGCGGCTGCTGAACCCCCGCATCCAGCGCAAGTCGGACCGCAAGTTCCTGGAGTCGATGGTCGACCGGCACGCCAAGGTGATGACCAAGGTGGTCGGCGCGTACACGCGCAACGTGGAGAAGCACACCCCGATCCACCCCGAGTACGCCGCCGTCCAGCTCGACGAGGCCGCCGCCGACGACGCCGTCTTCACCGTGGACACCGGCATGAACAACGTCTGGGCCGCCCGGTACATCACGCCGAACGGCCGGCGCCGCGTCATCGGCTCGTTCATCCACGGCTCGATGGCGAACGCCCTGCCGCACGCCATCGGCGTCTCGATGGCCCAGCCCGACCGGCAGGTCGTGGCGCTGGCCGGTGACGGCGGCCTGTCGATGCTGCTCGGCGAGCTGATCACCGTGCGGGCGTACGACCTGCCGGTGACGATCGTCGTCTTCAACAACTCCACCCTCGGCATGGTGAAGCTGGAGATGCTCGTCGAGGGGCTGCCCTCGCACGGCACGGACTCGCCGGAGGTCGACTACAGCGCCATCGGCACCGCCGTCGGCATCCCCTCCCAGCGGGTGACCAAGCCGAAGGACCTGGCCAAAGCGTTCTCGACGGCGCTGGCCACGGACGGCCCCGCCCTCGTGGAGGTCATGACGGACCCGCGGGCGCTGTCCATCCCGCCGTCGATCACCTCCGGTCAGATCCGCGGGTTCACCACGGCCATGACGAAGGAGATCTTCGGCGGCGGCATGGGCGAGGTCATGTCGATGGCGCGCTCGAACCTGCGCAACCTGCCGCGGTGAGGCGGGTGCCGGCCGGCGACGAGCGCCGGCCGGCACCTCGGGCGGTCAGCGCCAGCCGGCGGCCAGCGCGAGGAACGCGTCGTTCGCCTCGACCTCGCCGATGCTGACGCGCATGCCCTCGCCGGCGAACGGACGCACGAGCACACCGGAGGCCGACGCCTCGGCCGCGAGCTCGACCGTCCGCTCCCCCGTGGCCAGCCAGACGAAGTTCGCGTGCGTGTCGGGGACGTCCCAGCCCTGCTCGCGCAGCGTGTCCCAGACCCGGGTGCGCTCGGCCACGAGGTGCTCGACCCGCTCGGCGAGCTCCGCCTGCACGGCGGGCTGCAGGGTGGCCAGGGCGGCCCGCTGCGCCAGGTGGTTCACGCCGAACGGGGTCGACGTCGACCGCACCGCCGCGGCCAGGCGCGGCTCGGCGACGGCGTACCCGACGCGGAGCCCCGCCAGGCCCGACGCCTTGGACATCGTGCGCACGAGCACGACGTTGGGGTGCCGGCGCAGCAGGTCGATGCCCACGGGCGCCTCGGCGTCACGGATGAACTCCAGGTAGGCCTCGTCGACGACGACGAGCACGTCGCGGGGCACCTCGGCCAGGAACGTCTCCAGCTCGTCGGCCTGCACGACGGGGCCGGTCGGGTTGTTGGGGGTGCACACGAGGGCCACGCGGGTCCGCGGGCCGACGGCTGCGGCCATCGCCGGCAGGTCGAGCCGGCCCGCGGCCGTCAGCGGCACGGTGACCGCTTCTCCGCCCGCGACGGCGGTGAGGATCGGGTACGCCTCGAAGGACCGCCACGGGTAGACGACCTCGTCGCCTGGCTCGAGGACCGCCTCGAGCACGTGCTGCAGCACGGCCACGGACCCGTTGCCGACCACGACCTGCGCCGGGTCGACGCCGACGTGCGCGGCGAGCGCCTCGACGAGCTCGGTGGCGAACATGTCGGGGTACCGGTTGACCTCGACGGCGGCCTCGGTGATCGCCGCAACCACAGCCGCGGGCGGCGGGTACGGGTTCTCGTTGGAGGACAGCTTCCACGCCTGGCCCGAGGGGCGCGCCCCCGGGACGTAGGCGGGCAGCGCCGCGACGGCGGGGCGCAGGGGAACGGTCTTCTCTGATGCCGGTGAGCTCACAACGGTCCAGGATGCCACCTCATGCCGGCAAGGGGTGCCGTCCGGCGCCAGACCTGCCACGATGTCGGCCATGAACTTCCTCGCGCGACTCGTGGTGACCTCGCTCGCCCTGTGGATCTGCGACCTCATCTTCGACAGCTTCGAGATCTTCGGCGGTGACGACGTCCTCGGACGCATCCTCGCCATCCTCGGCGTCGGGCTGATCTTCACGCTGGTCAGCTCGATCGTGAAGCCGATCGTCAGCATCCTGTCGATCCCGCTGCTGATCCTCACGCTCGGCCTCTTCTACCTGATCATCAACGCCGGCATGCTGTGGCTGACGGAGTGGGTGACCAGCCAGGGGTGGCTCGGCGACTGGGGGCTCGCGATCGAGGGCGGCTTCTGGTGGTACCTGTGGATCGCCCTGATCCTGGCGATCCTGCAGGCCGTCATCGGCTGGGTCGTCCCCGGCGACAAGGACTGACCCGCACACCGGCGGCTCACCCGCGCCGGACCCGGTAGTACCGGGTCTCGGCGCGGTCGCCGTCCAGCAACCGGTCGATCCGCCCGACGACCCCGGCGACCTGCACGCTGTCCAGCGCGCGGGCGTGCTCCAGGGTGCGTAGGTGCGTGGCCACCGAGTGCGCCGTGGCCACGCCGCCGGACGCCGACCGGTCCGCCGGGTCGCGGGAGTCCGCGAGGTCACGGCCCACCGTCACGCGGTCCGCCGTCGGCGGGTTCTCGGTGCTGGAGCGCCCGTCCAGCGGCGAGACGAGCTCCTCGGTGGTCTCCAGGTGCAGCACCGGGACGCCCGGCGGCGTCCGGAAGGTCGCGGTCGGGGCACCCGCCGTGACCACGCCGCCCACCCGGTGCCGACGCCGGAACGCCGGTGAGGACGCCAGGGCGACGGCCGCGATTCCTCCCAGGGAGTGGCCCACCAGGACGACGGGTTCGTCGGGGCGGGCCCCGGCGTCGGCCAGGGCCTGGACCACCCCCTCGGCGACGTCGGCCGACCGGTGGGCCATCAGGTCGAGGTCGGTGTCGACGTCGAAGGGGTTCGCCGGGGAGAGCAGGGCCTGGGTCCCCGGGATGAGCACGGTCCACGACGAGCTGCCGTCGGCGCTGACGACCTCCTGCACCGCGACGGTGCCGGGCGGCGCTCCCGGGGTCGGGCGTCCGGGGAGACCGCTGCCGTGGGGGTAGAGGTCCGCGGTGCGGGCCAGCGCCTCCTCGACGCCCGCGAGGGGCCGGTCGTCCCCGGCGGGCGGCCCGGCGTCGAACTCTCCCGGTGCGACGAGGTCGACGTGCACCGGCCGGGACCCGAGCACCGCGGAGACCGCCGCCGACAGCACCCGCGCTCCCCCGGTCACCGAGAGGTCCCCGGCGGCCAGGTCCGGGGCCGCGAGCGCCACCCCGACCCCGGCACCGGCCAGCGCCTCGTCGACGAACGGGGCGGCGGTGCGGAGCAACCAGCCGCCCCTGTCCCCGTCCTCGTCCGGCGACGGCGACGGCGGCGGCGGCGGAGCAGGCGGCGGCATGTCCGGGTCGGGCGCCGCGGCGGAGAGCCCGACGAGGCCGGCGGCACCGGTGAGCAGGGCCGGCAGGCCGGCGGGACTTCGCAGGAACCCGGTCACCCCGAGCCCGACGGCCCCGGCGACGACGGTCACGCCCGCCCCGACGGCCTGCTCGGCGAGGGACTCGGCGTGCGTGTAGAGCCCGGCGGCGCGGCGCAGCCGGTCCGCCAGGGTCGTGCACACCGCGGCGCGCGCCCCCAGGGCCCCGGCGGTGTCGCCGACGAGCGTCCCGGCACGCCGGAGCCGAGTGGGCCGGGTGGGGTCGGCCTCGCCCCACGGAGCCGGGGTCCACACCGCGCGCTCCAGCGCACGGCCCGCCTCCGAGCAGTCCCAGGCGGCGGACCGCAGGGACGCCGCGGCGGCGTCCAGGTGCCCGGCGGCGTCGCGGACGGCATCGGCGTCCACCCGGTCGAGGGTCGCGCCGCCGACGATGCGCAGGGTGTCCCGCGGGTCCCGGCTCACCCGTCGAGACACCCGGCGGTGGCCCCGTCCGCCTGCTGCAGCGTGGCGCCGTCGGCGTCCAGCAGGGTGAGCACCTCGGCGACGGCGTCCCGGCAGGAGTCACCGGCCGCGGACTCCCAGCCCGGCCCGCGCGCCCGGTGCAGGGCGGCGGTGGCGTCCTCGAGCCGGTGGCGTGCGCGCCGGAGCAGGGCCGCGGCGGTGGCGACGTCGGAGGTGGTCACGAACATGTCGGGGACGCTAGGAGCGCCGGCGCCGCGCGGTCGGGCTCCCCTGCCCGCACTGTGGACACCCGCCCCTGGGGGTGGAGGGCGCCCGTGGGACAATGCCGGTCGTGACCTCCACTGTGCAGCCCACCCGTGTGTCCCTGGCCGACGTCACCCCGCCGATCGCCCTCGGTCCGCTCGACGGCCGCTACCGCTCCGCGGTCGCCCCGCTGGTGGACCACCTCAGCGAGGCGGCCCTCAACCGCGAGCGTCTCCACGTCGAGGTCGAGTGGCTGATCGTGCTCTGCAACGGCACGGACACGGTCCCCGGCCCGGTGGTGCCCGGCGCGCCGAGCCTGACCGACACCGAGATCACGTACCTGCGCGCGATCCCGGCGACGTTCGGCGCGACCGAGATCGCCGAGCTCGGCGCCATCGAGCGCGAGACGGTGCACGACGTCAAGGCGGTGGAGTACTTCATCAAGCGCCGCATCGCCGACGCCCCCGAGATCCTCGGCGAGACGAACCTGCCCGCCGTGAGCGAGCTGGTGCACTTCGCCTGCACGTCCGAGGACGTCAACAACCTGTCCTACGCCCTGATGGTGCGCGGGGCCGTCACCGACGTGTGGCTGCCCGCCGCCACGGCGCTGGCCGACCAGCTCGCCGACATGGCCCGCGAGCACGCCGAGGTGCCGATGCTGAGCCGCACGCACGGCCAGCCCGCCACCCCGACGACGATGGGCAAGGAGCTCGCGGTGCTGACGCACCGGCTGCGGCGCCAGCTCCGCCGCGTCGAGGGCGCCGAGTTCCTCGGCAAGCTCAACGGCGCCACCGGCACCTTCGGCGCGCACACCGTCGCCGTCCCGGGTGCCGACTGGCCGGCCGTCTCCCGCGGGTTCGTCGAGCACCTCGGCCTGACCTGGAACCCGCTGACCACGCAGATCGAGTCGCACGACTGGCAGGCCGAGGTCTACGCCGACGTGGCCCGGTTCAACCGGATCCTGCACAACCTCGCCACCGACGTGTGGACCTACATCTCGATGGGGTTCTTCACCCAGATCCCCGTCGCGGGTGCCACCGGCTCCTCGACGATGCCGCACAAGGTCAACCCGATCCGGTTCGAGAACGCCGAGGCGAACCTCGAGATCTCCTGCTCGCTGCTCGACACGCTCGGCGCGACGCTGGTGACGAGCCGTCTGCAGCGCGACCTCACCGACTCCACGACGCAGCGCAACATCGGCCCGGCCTTCGGGCACTCGCTGCTCGCGATCGACAACGTGCGCCGCGGACTGCAGGCCCTGGCCGTCAACGCCGACCTCATGGCCGAGGACCTCGACGAGAACTGGGAGGTCCTCGGCGAGCCCGTGCAGTCGGCCATGCGTGCGGCCTCCGTCGCCGGGGTCGAGGGCATGGAGAACCCGTACGAGCGCCTCAAGGAGCTCACCCGCGGGAACCGGGTCGACCAGGCCCGGATGCGCGAGTTCGTCGGCGGCCTCGGGCTGCCCGACGACGTCGCGGCCCGGCTGGCCGAGCTCACCCCGGCGTCCTACACCGGGATCGCCGCCCGGCTCGTGGACGAGTACCTGGACTGAACGCCGGGCCCCGTGCGGTCCGCGGGTCGCGCCTATGCTGGAGTAAACCGGCCGAGGAGGCGATCATGACGACGCAGGCGCCGGAGCAGGAGCCCGGCCACGACGGGGCGCGCGTCCGGCACAGCGAGTTCGCGCGGCTGCTGCTCTCCCACGACCCGGCCGTCACGGACCCGCGCTTCAAGGGAGCCGCGGTCGAGGTCGACACGGGTTACGAGGAGACCGACGACCACGAGCGGTTCGACGCCGGCTGATCTCGGCCCGGTGACGTCGGCAGGTCCCGGCCCTGGACGGGCCGGGACCTGCCGACGCCCTCACGGCACCGCTGCGCTCGCCGGGACGAGCCACGACGACCGGGGTCCATGGCTCAGGCACGGAAGGATCTTCTCGCACGACTGTCACACGGGGAACACGCGGTGGATCGGGAAGAGGTTGCTCCGCCGTCGTTCCTGGTGTCGGGATGCCGGACGGGCCGCGCGGACCTACCGTCGGGGGATCCGGCCGCGAGGGAGACGTCGTGCTCGAGAGCTACCCGATCCTGACGATCGTGCCCCCGGTGCTGGCGATCGTGCTGGTGGTCCTCACCAAACGCGTGCTGCTCAGCCTCGGGGCCGGGGTGCTGGCCGCTGCCCTGCTCGTGGCCGACCTGGACCCCCTGGAGGCGCTACGCCTCGTGTGGGAGTCCTTCGTGGCGATCTTCTGGGTCGACGGCGCGGTGAACACCTGGTACGTCTACATCCTCGTGTTCACGCTGATCCTCGGCGTGATCGCGGCGCTCATCATGATGTCCGGCGGCACCAAGGCCTTCGCCGACTGGGCGGTGGAGCGCATCCGGACGCGCCGGGGCGCCCAGGTCCTCCCGGCGATCATGGGCATCGTCATCTTCATCGACGACTACTTCAACGCCCTCGCCGTGGGCCAGGCCTCCCGCCCGGTGACCGACCGGCACCGGGTCTCGCGGGCCAAGCTCGCCTACATCATCGACTCGACGTCCGCGCCGGTCGCCGTGCTCGCCCCGTTCTCGAGCTGGGGCGCCTACATCATGGGGATCCTCGCCCCGATCGTCGCGGCGTCCGCGATCACGGCCTCCAGCGTGCAGGCGTTCCTCGGGGCGGCCGCCGCCAACTACTACGCGATCGCCGCCGCGGTGACGGTCTGGCTCGTCATCCTGCTGCGCCTGGACGTCGGGCCCATGCGGCGCGAGGAGGCCCGCGCCGTCCACGAGGACGAGCCGTTCGACCCCGACGACGACATCCCCGGACGCCTCGCGGAGGACCTGCCGGTCCACCACCCCGGCGAGAAGCGGGCGCTGGTCGTCCCGTTCGTGCTGCTGGTGGTCGGCGTCTTCGCGGGGATCGTGTGGACCGGGTACTCGGCGGCCGGCACGTGGGACGCCGTCGAGATCCTCGCCGAGACCGACACCAGCACCGCGCTCGTCGTGGGCGGCGTGCTCGGGCTGGCCGCGGCCGTCTTCTACTACCTGCGCTACACGGGCCCGAACCCCGCCTTCGCGGCCCGGCACTTCGGCCGCGGCTGGATCGAGGGGCTGCGGTCCATGTGGCCGGCGGTCAGCATCCTCGTCCTCGCCTGGATGCTCACCGGGCTCATCGACCAGCTCGGCACGGGTGCCTACCTGGGCGGGCTCGTCGAGGACACCAACCTGTCGGCCTCGTGGCTGGTCCCGGTCGTCTTCGTCCTCGCGGCCGCCATGGCGTTCGCCACCGGGACGTCCTGGGGGTCCTTCGCCCTGCTGCTGCCCCTGGTGGGCGGCATCATGAACAGCCTCGGCGAACCCGACCTGCTGCTGCCGGCCCTCGGGGCCGTGCTCGCCGGAGCCGTGCTCGGCGACCACAGCTCCCCCATCTCGGACACCACGATCCTGTCCTCCACCGGTGCCGGGGCGAACGTCATCACGCACGTGCTCACCCAGCTCCCGTACGCGGGCGGGGCCGCGGTCGCGGCCCTGGCCGGGTACGTCGCGATCGCCCTCGGGGCGGGGACGGCTCTGGGGCTGCTGGTGACGCTGGTGGTGCTGGTCGCCCTCGTGCTGGCCGTGCGGGCCGTGCGCCGGCCCGTCGAGGCGGACCGGCCGGTCCGGCAGGACCAGGGCCCCGCGTCCACCGCCTGAGCCGTCCTCAGTCGAAGAGCCGCAGCAACAGCGTGTGCCAGGTGATCGGCCCCACGACCCCGTCCTTCGGCGGCGCGAACATCCCCTGGAAGTCGCGGACCGCGGCATCGGTGAGCGGGCCGAACACCCCGTCGACCGCGAGGCCACCCGGGAGCAGGGTCTGCACCGCACGCACCGCCTCGCCCGCGTCACCCTGCTGCAGGGTCACGATCAGCTCCGGCCAGTCGAGCTGACCCACCGTCGTCGAGACGAACCGGCTCCGCCGCGCCTGCTGGAACCTCCGGATCGCCTCCCCGCTCAGGGGGCCGAACAAGCCGTCCGCGACGATCGGCGCACCGTGCTGGCGCAACAGGTGCTGGGAGCCGAGCACCCGCCAGTTCGTCTCCTGGCACGTACCCACCTTCACCAGCGGCCACGGGAGCCGGGCCACACCGAGGAACGACCAGGTCTCCGGTCCGACCGTGCCGTCGATCGTCAGGCCCCACGACTCCTGGAAGAACCGGACCCGTTCGGCCGTGAGCGGCCCGAACACGCCGTCGATCACGAGCTCCGGGTCTCCCGGGAACCGCACCAGTCCGAACTGCTGCACCGCCCGGACGGCCTCCCCGGTGTCACCCACCCGCGTCGGGACCACCAGGACCGGCCAGGTGTGCATGCCCACGACGCCGTCGACCGCCAGGCCGCGGTCCGCCTGGAACGACGCGACCTCGGCCGCGGTCACCGGTCCGTAGGTCCCGTCGACGGTCAGCGAGTGCCCGTGCTCGCGCAGGAGACGCTGGATCCCCACGACGGCGCGGCCGCTCTCCCCCGCCCCGAAACTTCCCCACGGCTGGACGTTCATCGTGCACTCCTCGATGTCGACTCGTCGGTCCTACCCGGAGGGAGCGACCGGCCCGG
The DNA here is from genome assembly GCF_030588085.1 of Isoptericola sp. b408. Taxonomy (NCBI): domain Bacteria; kingdom Bacillati; phylum Actinomycetota; class Actinomycetes; order Micrococcales; family Promicromonosporaceae; genus Isoptericola; species Isoptericola sp. b408. The sequence goes on along the minus strand of NZ_JAUQYQ010000001.1, from coordinate 550,640 downwards.
GGCGGTGATACGCGGGGCCCGAGCAGCACCGGTCCGACCACGAGGGCGCGGACCGGAGCGACAGATCTCGCCCGCCCCAGGGGAGACACACCGCGCGGCTGCTGGCAGGATCGGACCATGCACCCTCGCGCCGGCCAGGTGGCCCAGCCCGACGACCTCATCGACGTCGACCACGTGGTCGGCGCGTACTACGACATCCGGCCCGACGTGGAGGACCCGGCCCAGCAGGTCGCGTTCGGCACGTCCGGCCACCGCGGCTCCTCGCTCGACGGCGCGTTCAACGAGGCGCACATCGCCACGATCACGCAGGCGATCGTGGAGTACCGGGCGCTGGAGGGCATCGACGGCCCGCTGTTCCTCGGCCGGGACACGCACGCGCTCTCGCTGCCGGCGTGGCAGACCGCGATGGAGGTGCTCGCCGGCGCGGGCGTCACCGTGATGATCGACGCGCGCGACTCGTACACCCCCACGCCGGCGGTGTCCCAGTCGATCCTCATCCACAACGGCGCGGCGGCCGAGGGCGGGGTGCGCACCGGCGGTCCCGGCGCCGCGGACGGCATCGTCGTGACGCCGTCGCACAACCCGCCGCGCGACGGCGGCTTCAAGTACAACCCGCCGCACGGCGGACCGGCGGGTTCCGAGTCCACCCGCTGGATCGCCGACCGGGCCAACGACCTGCTGCGCGCCGGGGGCCTGGCCCGCGTGCACCGCGTCTCGCTCGACGTCGCCGTGGCCGCCCCGACGACGCACCGGCACGACTACCTGTCCACGTACGTCGACGACCTGGCGAACGTGCTGGACCTGGACGCGATCCGCGAGGCGGGCGTCCGCATCGGCGCCGACCCCCTGGGCGGGGCGTCGGTGGAGTACTGGGGTGCGATCGGCGAGCGCTACGGCCTGGACCTGACCGTCGTCAACCCGCAGGTGGACCCGCGCTGGGCCTTCATGACGCTGGACTGGGACGGCAAGATCCGCATGGACTGCTCCTCCCCGCACGCGATGGCCTCGCTCGTGGAGCAGATGGCCGGCGACGCCCCGTACGACGTCGCGACCGGCAACGACGCCGACGCCGACCGGCACGGCATCGTCACCCCCGACGCCGGGCTCATGAACCCGAACCACTACCTGGCCGTGGCGATCCAGTACCTCTACGGGGGTGCGCGCCCGGACTGGCCGACGTCCGCGGCGATCGGCAAGACGCTGGTGTCCAGCGCGCTGATCGACCGCGTGGCCGCCGGGCTGGACCGCCGGCTGATCGAGGTGCCGGTCGGGTTCAAGTGGTTCGTGCCCGGCCTGCTGAGCGGCGAGATCGGGTTCGGCGGCGAGGAGTCGGCGGGGGCCTCGTTCCTGCGCCGTGACGGCCGGGTCTGGTCCACGGACAAGGACGGCATCCTGCTGGCGCTGCTCGCCTCGGAGATCCTCGCCACCACGGGGCGGTCCCCGTCGCAGCACCACGCCGACCTCGTCGAGCGGTACGGCGAGTCCTGGTACGCCCGCGTGGACGCGGCGGCCTCCCGGGAGGAGAAGTCGCGCCTCGCCGCACTCTCCCCGGAGCAGGTCACCTCCACGACGCTGGCCGGTCAGGACATCACCGCCAAGCTCACCGAGGCTCCCGGCAACGGGGAGAAGATCGGCGGGCTCAAGGTCACGACGCAGGACGCCTGGTTCGCGGCGCGTCCCTCGGGGACCGAGGACGTCTACAAGATCTACGCCGAGTCGTTCGTGTCCGCCGACCACCTCGGCGAGGTGCAGGCCGAGGCCAAGCAGGTCGTCGGGGACGCGCTGGGCGGCGAGTAGCGGGCCGCGCGCCGACCGGTCAGCCCCGGTCGGCGCGCAGGTCCTCGTACTCGGGATGCCGTTCGAGGTAGGCCCGGATGAAGGGGCACTTCACGACGATGCGCTCGCCGCGGGCCCGCACCGTGTCGAGCGCCCCGCGGGCCAGGGCCGACCCGACGCCCTGCCCCTCGAGCTCCGACGGCACCTCGGTGTGGTCGAAGGTCACCACGTCCCCGGAGCGCTCGTAGTACGCCCCGCCGGCTTCGGTGCCGTCGTCGAGCAGGGCGAGGAAGACGCCCCGCTCGGGGTCGTCACGGACAGTCACAGCAGGCTTGTCGTTCATGCCCCCATGCTGCCGTCGGGACGCTACTCCGACCACCGCAGGTACTGGTAGTCGGGGTGGCGGCGGAGCCACGTCTCGACGAACCAGCAGTCCGGCCGCACGGTCGCGCCGGCCGCGGCGATGTCGTCCAGGGCCCGGTGGACGAGCGCGTCCGCCACCCCGTGACCCCGGTGCTCCGGGATGACGACGGTGCTGGGGATGACCACGACGTCGCCCTCGCGGTGGTAGCGCAGGACGCCGATCGCGTGGGCACCGCCGTCGGGCGAGCCGGCCGGGGCGGGGAGCCGGGCCTCGTACCGACCGTGCTCGGGGTCGTGGTGGATGTCGACGTCGGCAGGGGAAGACACCCGAGGAAATCTACTCCTCCACACACCACGTGCACGTGCGGCCGCCGGGGGTCGCGCCTCGGTCATGCCACGGTCGTGCCGAAGGCCAGCCCGAGCAGGTACGTCGCACCGGCCGCCCCGAAACCGATGAGGAGCTGGCGCCCGGCCCGGGTGAACGGCGAGGTGCCCGACAGCAGCCCGGTCACGGCGCCGGTGACCAGGAGGCACAGCCCGACGAGCGCACTGGCCACCACGACCGCAGTCGTCCCCTCCAGGCCGAACAGGTAGGGCAGCACCGGCACGATCGCCCCCGAGGAGAAGAGGAAGAAGCTGGCCACCGCCGCCCCCCAGGCGGTGCCGTGCGTCTCGTGGTTCGTCTGCTCCTCGTCCTCGGCGATACCCTCCGGCACCCCGGTGGCCTGCAGCCGGTGCAGCACCCCGTCGGCCTTCGCCTCGGCCTCGTCGGCGTCCATGCCACGCGCCCGGTAGACCAGCGCGAGCTCGTTGGCGTCGACGTCGAGGTCCGGCAGCGCGTCCGTGGCGGAGGGCGCCGGGGTGGACGCCTCGAGGAGCTCGCGCTGGGACCGCACGGACACGTACTCGCCCGCGCCCATGGACAGCGCACCCGCCAGCAGCCCGGCGAGACCTGTCAGCAGCACGGTGCCGGTCGTCACCCCGGAGGCGCCGATGCCGAGCACGAGGGCGAGGTTGGACACCAGACCGTCGTTCGCCCCGAACACGGCGGCCCGGAACGACCCGGACAGCCGGTTGCGGCCCCGGGTGGCCAGGCTGCGCACGACCTCCTCGTGGATCTGCTCGTCGGCGGCCATCTGCGCCGTGGCGTGCCCGTCGTCGGCGTAGCTGGACCGGGACTCGGCCCGCTGCACCAGCGCCAGCACGAACACCCCGCCGAGCCGCCGGGCCAGGAAGGCCAGCATCCGGGTGCGCGGGTCACCGCGACGCGGCATGCCGACGTCGTCGCCGAGCAGGTCGAGCCAGTGCTGCTCGTGCCTCTTCTCGGCGGCGGCCAGGGCGAGCAGGATCTCCCGCTCCTCCCCGGTGCGGGTCGCGGCGAGGTCCCGGTACACGGCGGCCTCGCAGCGTTCGGCGGCGAGGTAGCGGCGCCACCGGCGGATCTCGGCCGGTGTCCGGGTCGGCGTGGGCGTGGGCGCGTCCATGGGACACCATGATCGCGCCCGACGGCGCTCCGTGTGTTCCGGAGGGCGCCGGGAGCGGTTTCGGTGGTCCGCGAGGACGTGCTCCGACGATCCGCACCCGGCGGGGGACCCGGATGTCACCGGGAGAAGGCACAATGGTGGCCGTCGCACCGCACGCGACAGCATCCGCGGACTCCGAGGGACACCGGCGTGATCATTGTCAGCACCGACGGCTCCTGCCCGACCGACGGCGACGCGATCGGCTGGGCATGGGTCGCCCATGGCTCCGGCCGTTTCGACTCCGGCGGGGACGCGCACGGCACGACGCGGGTCGCCGAGCTGACCGCGCTGCGCCGGGCCGTCGAGGCCCACCCCGGCGACGAACCCCTGTTCGTCGAGTCGGGTTCCCAGTGGGCGTTCCGGTGCGCCTCCGAGTGGCTGGAGACGTGGAAGGCGCACGACTGGCGCACCGCCGCCGGCGAGGAGGTGCCGCACCGCGAGTCCGTGCAGGCCCTGGACGAGGCGATCTCGGAGCGGACCGGTCCGGTCCGGTTCCGGTGGGCCCGCGGCCACGTCGAGAGCCCGTTCACGGCACGCGCCCGCGAGCTGGCCGAGCTGGCCGCGAACGACTGGGCCGCCGGACGCGGCGACCTCGACGGGCTCCTGCTCGACGACGCCGCGGGGCGCGAGACCCCGGAGGCGCCGGCGGGCGGCCCCGAGCCCGAGCCGGTCGGTGCCCGCCGTTCCCCGACGACGCCGACGAGCGGCCCGGGCTGGGAGCTCGACACCCTCTTCGACTGAGGGCGCCGAGCCCTTCGGCAACGGCCGGTCAGTGGCCGTTGGCCACCGACCGGTCGTCGGCGACCGACCGGTCCGAGCCGGCTCCCTGCTTCTGCGCCAACCCGGTCAGCAGCTGGTTGATGTCGATCCCGGTCAGCTCCTTGACGACGGCCTGACCCTCGCCGAGCACGCTGCTCACGTTCTTGGTCACGGCGGACGCCCCGTCCGTGGAGATCACGGTCATGCCCTGGATCGAGGCCATCGGCTCCGCCGCGGCCCGCACGATCTCGGGCAGCCGCTCGATGAGCTCCTGCACCAGCGCCGCCTCGCCGTACTTCTTCAGCGCCTCGGCCTTGGCGTCGGTCGCGGCGGCCTCGGCACGGCCCTCCGCCTCCGTGGCGGCGGCACGGGCCTCACCCTCGGCCCGGATACCGGCCGCGTGCGCGACCTGCCGGTCGCGGTCGGCCTCACCGGCACGACGCACGGCCTCGGCGGCCGCCTCGGCGTCCTGGATGGCGGCCTTCTTGTTCGCCTCGGCCACGGTGGTGCGCCGGAACGCCTCGGCCTCGGTGGCCGCGTTGTGCGAGTCACGGCGCGCGTTGGCCTCCTGCACCTCGGCGTACGCCTTGGCCTCGGCCGGCTTGCGCACCTCGATGTCGAGACGCTCCTGCTCGACGCGGGCCTTCTCCGAGAGCGCCTCGCGCTCCTGCAGCGCGACGAGCCGGTCCTGCTCGGCCCGCGCGAGCTGCCCGGCCGCCTCGGCCTCGGCCTGGGCCTTGTCCGTGTCGGCCTTGATGGCGGCCTTCTTCAGGTCGAGCGCCTTCTGCCGCTCGGCGATCTGCTCGGCCGCCTCGATGACGGCGAACTCGGAGGCGCGGCGCGCCTCGGCCTCGGACACCTCGGCCACCTGCAGGGCCCGGGCGGACTCGGCACGTCCGAGGTTCGAGAGGTAGTCGGACCCGGGCGTCGAGATGTCGGAGATGTTGAGGATGTCGACCTGCAGACCCTGCTCGGCCAGGTCCCGCTTGGTCGACTCCACGACCCGGTCCGACAGCCCCTTGCGGTCGGAGATGATCTCCTCGATCGACATGTCGCCGACGATGGAGCGCAGCGACCCCTCGAGGGACTCGGCGATGATCTCGGTGAGCAGCCCCTGCTGGGACAGGAACCGCTGCGCCGCACGGCGCACGCCCTCCTCGTCGCCGCGCACCTTGAAGTTGATGGACGCCTTGATGGCGATCTTGATGCGGTTCGAGTCGACGCCCTCGACGGTGATCCCGATCTGGCGCTGCTCGAGGGAGATCGGGAAGCCCTGCTGCAGGACGGGCCAGACGAACGTCCGGCCGCCGATGACGACCTTCTGCCCGGCCATGTCCTTGCGGCCGGCTCCGCGGCCGACGATGACGAGCGCCTGGTTCGGGGGGACGCGGCGGATCCGTTGGGCGACGAAGACGCCGATGGCGAGGAACGCGAGGACGACGGCCGCGACGGCGATCGTGGTCACGAGGTTGGCAGAGCTGTCCATGGTTGCGCGCCGGAGCGCGACTCCTCTCGGGGGATGACGGTCGGCGTGCCGGGTCGACACGGCCGGGGCATGGGCCCCGGCGTCAGTCCTCGGGCCGGTAGGGGCCGACGCGCACGCTGTGGGGCTGGTGCTCGAGGACGACCACGCGGGTCCCGGAGGCGATGGGCTCCGTCGACCACGCCAGACGTCGTTCGAGCTCGCTCACCGCATCGAGGGCGACCTCGCCGGAGGACTGGGTGATGTCCGTCGTCGCGGTGCCCTGCACGCCCACGAGGTCGACGTGCGCGTTGTCCTCGGTGGCGCTGAGCCGCCGGATCAGGAGCTGGGCGACGAGCACCGCCAGCAGGCCCACGGCCAGCGAGGCGACGTACGCGATCCACGGGGCCCAGCCGTTCACGGTCACGACGGCGCCGACGGCACCGAAGACGACGGCACCCACCCCCAGGGAGGTTCCGGAGACGGCGCCGTCACCGAGGTCCACGACCTCCCCGACGACGAGCGAGACGAGGAGCAGGACGAGACCGGCGACACCGATCAGCGCGAAGACGAGCACGGACGCCCTCCAGGACGCAGATGTGGCAAACGTGTGAAGAGTGCCACAAATCACCCTCCGGGCGCGACCCCCGGCCCGATCCGGGACGATCGAGGCATGAACGCTCCTGCGGCGAGCCCGTCCCGCCTCGTGCTCCTGCGCCACGGCGACACCGAGTGGGCGCTGGCCGGGCGGCACACCGGGCGCACCGACGTCCCGCTGACCCGCGACGGCGAACGGCAGGCACGGGCGGCCGGGCAACGGCTCGCCGGCCTCGAGCCGGTCGCCGTGCACTGCTCGCCGCTCCAGCGGGCCCACCGCACGGCCGAGCTGGCGGGGTTCGGCGACGCCGTCACGGACCCCGACCTCGCCGAGTGGGACTACGGCCCCGTGGAGGGGCTCACCTCGGCCGAGGTCGGCGGGGCACTGGGCCGCCCGTACGAGATCTTCCGCGACGGCGTCGACCTCCCGGCGCTCCGGGAGCCCGGTGGCGGCGGCCCGAGCGGGGAGTCCCTGGCCGACGTCCGGGTGCGCACCGACCGGTTCCTGCGTCGCGTCCGCCCGGCGCTCGCGAACGGCGGGACCGTGCTGGTCGTGGCGCACGGCCATCTGCTGCGCGTGCTGGCCACCTCGTGGCTGGGGGTGGAGGCGGGGTTCGGCGTCCACCTGGAGCTCGGCTGCGCCGCGGTCAGCGAGCTCGGGAGCTCGCACGGGCGGCCCACCATCGCGTCGTGGAACCTCGTGGGCTAGCTGTACTGACCTGACAGGTTGGTCAATCGGGTGCTGCGTGGCCGGTTCCCGCAGGCGGTGTGGGGTCGGTGGTTGTACTGGGTGGATCCATGCTGCCAGGGCGTCTAGTCGTTCGGTCTCTGAGGTGTTGCAGCGGGCGTAGCCCAACCCGTCGGCCAGGTGCGATGGAAGGTTTCGATCTTGCGGTTGATCTGGGGGCGGCGGGGCCCGGTCCGGGAGTGCTTGATCTTGAGGTCGGCGCGGGTGTCGCGCCACAGGTGGGAGACGTAGGCCGAGTCGTTGTCCGACAGGATGCCGTGGCCCGGCGCGGCACCCCGGTCGCGGTCACGGCGGTCTCGTCGTCGTGCACCTCGGCGTAGGCGACCCAGGAGTGGTCGCCAATGACGGTGTCCACGAACGCGTAGCCCATCTTGGGGTAGTGGTGCTTGTTCCTGGGCTTGCCCGCGGTGGCGGCCCGGTTCCGGTCGCCCCGCGGGCGGCCCAAGAATCGCCACCCGCCGCCGTCGGGGATGTTGCCGGGCTTCTTGACGTCCACGTACAGCATCGCGCCGGGATGGTCGTGCTCGCAGCGACGCACCGGCTCACCGGTCGTGCGGTCAACGTGCTAGAGCCGGTTGAGGCGGCACCGAGTCAGGACCCGATGCGCGTTCGAGGGTGCCACGCCCGTCAACGCCGCATGCTGGACCGGTCCCAGGCGCTTGCGAAGCCGCAGCGACACGATTCGCCGTGTGGTGGCCGGGTCGGTCCTGGCCGGCATCCGGCGCTGGCGCGAGGACCGGTCGCTCATGGGCCCGTCCGCCGCATACTGGTTGGCCCACCGCTTGACGGTGGGCCACGAGCACTGGAACCGGGCCGCGACCTCGGCGAGTAGAGGTGTTCTACCGAGAGGGTAAGTCTGCTGTCAATTCGCTGGCGAGTCGTCGTGGTGGCCTGGATCGTCAAGGAAGTCAACGATCCGGGGATCGTACTCTGTCGCCACCGTTCCTTCCGGCGATCCGTAGGTCACCGAAACTCCTGGCCGGTTGAGCACCACGTCTTGGACTTCATTCATTCCCTGTGCTGCTGGACGGACAGAAGCGGACGTGCTCTTTCCAGAGACCCTGCGCCGGACAAGGCCATAGACGACGATGCCTGGAAGAGTCAAGGAAACGATCCAGCCGCCGAGGGGGTTCTTGGTCGATATCAAGTAGAGCAAGAGTGCCATCAACGCTGTGAGCGATCCGACGACTGCAAGTCGTTTGAGTGTCATGATTATCACCGCCGTTACCTACCTGCTCAGGTTAGCGGAAATTTAGAATGCGCGCAATGCGGCAGCTCGAAAGTGCCTTACACGGCCCCTGGGGCACCCAAACCGTGCCAGGCGCCCCAGGAGCCGTGGTCGAACCACTAGAATTCTGCCCGGCCTCAGACCCACCACCCAACTTGCTGCGTGAGACCCAGTGAGGCTGCGCGCACCGATGGGTTCCCGATAACATTGCCCCACGGCACGGAAACCCCAGTGTAATGGAACTTGCGGCAACCCAGGTCCCACATTTTCTTAACTGGGTAGCCGCTGCGATCGAAGTAGTAGCCCCTTCCCTTCATGCAAGTAGTTTCATACTTGCTCCCGGTGCCCCAGTAGTACCTTTGCTCGTAGCCTCGGTGCCCCCAGATCACTACACTGCAGATATCTTCGACGCCGAAGTAACCATAGCTACCGGCGTACACCGTTCCTGAGCAGCCAGCCGCAACCGCCGCCGCCTCCATGGTCTCGGCCGCCGTAAGGTTCTGGCCCTCCACCGGCCTGCCATCGGGATAGTAGATAATGTCACCCGGGGAGTACGAGGGGTCAATGTAGGAGTCGGCTCGCTGCATCTTTCCAGGCAGAGAAAGGATGACCTCCTTGGAGGCGTTGGGGTTGGCTTTGGCGATAGGCAGGTTCATCCAGTCGTCGTTACCGCGGTCGGTCGACATATCCCTATCCGCGGATGCTGGGGCGGAGATCGTGAGTGCCAACAATCCGGCCAGCACGGCGGTCAGAAGTGGACGCAGGGAGCGCATTGCTTGGTATCCAATCAGATTGGGGTTTGATGCGCTCGAGAGACTACTTGACATGCCTCTCTGTGCCGTCATGCCTCGGATGGCGCGTTGCAGGCAGAATAGTTTGACCCTTCGCTTCGCGCGAGGGCCGCCCTCTTTCTAGCACTCCTTTCTGCTGGCGTTCTGGCTGGTCACAGGCGTACGCGCCATATTGTCCGTCTACGCAGCCTTTCGCTCGCAGCATTGCCCTCCAGGGTGCACCAGGCCACCCCCTGAAAGAGATCGTTATCATTCCGTTATGTGTTGCGCCAATAACGACCGTTTGTGACGAACCATCATTGCCGTCACCTGATCGGCCTGGTTGCAGGGGAGCGCCTCGGTCAAAGACCCATGTCAGCAAGTGCGGCGATCGGAACCCCTCAGACGGGTTTTCGATAGCGTTCTCGGTATGGCGATGACGTTCGGCTACGCGCGGGTCTCCACCGCGGGACAGACACTCGACTCCCAGCTCGACCAACTCGTGGCTGCCAACGTCGACCGTCAGAAGATCAAGGTAGAGGCCGCCTCCGGCGCCCGCGACGACCGCCCTGTCCTTACCGAGCTCATCGAGCATCTCCAAGAGGGCGACACGATCGTGGTGACGAAGTTGGACCGTCTGGGTCGTTCGGTGGGCCATCTGATTGACCTCACGACCCGACTCGATGCAAGAGGTGTCGCTCTTCGGTCGCTGTCTGAACAGATCAATACCTCAACTGTTGCAGGTCGGGTCATGGTGCACATGCTGGCTGTGCTGGCGCAGATGGGGCGCAATCTGATCCGCGAAAGCACCGTCGCGGGCCTCGCGGCCGCCCGTGCTCGCGGGCGCACGGGGGGGCGTCCCACAGTCATGACGCCTGACCGCTGCGAGGCGGCTGCCTCGCTTCTCGCTGACGGACATTCAGCGGCTGCCGTAGCCAGGGCGCTGGGAGTCTCCGAGTCCACTATCCGCCGCTACGTCAAACGATGAAGCCCGGGCCCCAGGCTGTCACCTAGCCGTGCAGCAGTCCCACGAGCCTCGCTGGCAGCATGGATCCACCAGTACAAGAACCACCGACCCCACACCGCTCGCGGGAACCGGCCACCCATCACCCGATTGACCAACCTGTCAGGTCAGTACAGCTAGGTGGACACCGAGCGACCCGCAACAGGTGGGTCCGGCGTCAGGCGTCAGGCGAGACCGAGCGCCCCGGCCAGCACCCGCGCACCCGGGGTCCGCTCGTCCGCCCGCACCGCCGCGATCGCCTCGAGCTGCCACCCCATCCACGGGCTGAAAGCCCACGGCGTCGCCTGGACCGCCGCACGGACCTCGTGCGCCGGCGCCCACACGTGCTCGGAGACCTCGTCCGGGTTCGGCGTCAGGTCCCCGTCGACGCGGGCGACGTACACCGGGCAGATCTCGTGCTCGACCACGCCCGAGGCGTCCACGGCGCGGTAGCGGAACTCGGGCAGCACCACGTCGACGCCGGTGACGGTGGCACCGAGCTCGTGCTCGGCGTGCCGGACGATCGAGTCCTCCACCGCCTCCGTCCAGCGCAGGTGCCCGCAGAACGAGTTGGTCCACACCCCCGGCCAGGTGCGCTTGACCAGGGCGCGCCGCGTGATCAGAAGGTTGTCGGCGCCGTCGAGCAGGTAGCACGAGAACGCCAGGTGCAGGGGCGTGTCGGTGGTGTGGACCTCGGCCCGTGGGAACGTGCCGGTCCGCTCGCCGGCGTCGTCGCACAGGACGACGTGGTCGGCGGTGGTGGGGACGTGCGTGGTGCTCATCGGTTCATCGCCTTCGTCATCCGGGTGTCCATGTCCTCGCTCGGTCGGAGCTCGCCGTCGTCGGCCGCCCGGCGCAGCGCGCTGGCCAGGCGGGCCGCCTCCGCGAAACCCTCGGGGCCAGCGTTCCAGGCGCCGAACCAGTCGGCGACCGACACACCGTGCGTCGGCCGTGACGCGACCTCCACGGCGTCGCCGGCGCCGAGCTCGCCGGTCACCACCACCCGCAGGTACGCCCCGGTGCGGTTCGCCTCGGTGAACCGTCGCACCCAGCGCTCCGGCGACCCCAGGCGGCGGGCGAAGGTGGCGCAGGGGGTGCGCGGCTGCGTCACCTCGAGCACGGCCGACCCGACGTGCCACCGCTCGCCGATCAGCGCACCGCCCACGTCCAGGCCGCGGGTGCGCAGGTTCTCGCCGAACAGTCCCGGGGTCACCTCGCGGCCCAGCTCCTCGGCCCAGTAGCGGGCGTCCTCCTCGGCGTAGGCGTAGACCGCCTGCTCCGGTCCGCCGTGGTGCACCCGGTCCGCCTGGACGTCGGCGTACAGGCCGTGGGTGCCGGCCTTCACCCGCCCGGCGACCGCGCGCTTGTCGATCGCGGTGACGCCGACGGTGCCCGCGTCCGGCAGGAGCTGGTGCACGCGACACACCGCGACGAGTTCAGCCATGGACGTCATGCTGCCACTGTTCCGCACCGCCGCGGGCACGACGTCGCCACCCGAGGAGCCCGTACGCCGCGAGGATGACGGCCACGAGCCCGGCGGTGGCGACGAGCTGGGCGCGTGCCGCGTCGTCGGACAGCATGAGCGCGGCCAGGGCGACGAGCGCGGCCAGGGTGAGCCAGGTCAGCCACGGGAAGGCCCACATCTTCAGCCGCATCGGCACCCCCGTGCGGCGCGCCTCGGCCTCCAGACGCGGCCGCAGCCGCAGCTGGGACACGGCGATGAGCAGCCAGACCACGAACAGGGCGGAGCCGACGGCGTTGAGCAGGACGGACAGCAACGTCTCCGGGAGCACCCGGTTCAGCACGACCGCGACGACGCCGAAGAACACCGACACCGCCACCGCCACCCACGGCACGTCGCGCCGAGAGATGCGGGTCGCCACCGCCGGCGCGTCACGTCGCTCCCCGAGGGAGAACAGCATGCGCGAGGTGCCGTACACCTGGGCGTTGAACGCGCTCAGCAGCGCCAGGACGACCACGACCTCCATGAGCCGCGCGGCTCCGTCGAACCCGGCGAGCTGCAGGACCGCCACGAACGGCGAGGTGAGGGCGTCGGCGTCGTCCCACGGCACCAGCGCGACGATGATCGCCACGGACCCGAGGTAGAAGACCAGGATGCGCCACAGGATCGTGCGGGTGGCGCGGGCGACGGCGTCGCGCGGGTCGCGGGCCTCGGCCGCGGCGATCGCGACGATCTCGATCCCGCCGAACGCGAACGCGACGGCGAGCAGGCCGGCGGCGATCCCCGGCACGCCGGCCGGCGCGAAGCCGCCGTGCGCCGCCCAGTCGCCGAGCACGCTGCCCGCCACGGGGATCACGCCGACGACGACGAGCAGGCCGACACCCAGGAAGGCCACGATGGCGGCGACCTTGACCAGGGCGAACCAGAACTCGGCCTCGCCGAACTGCCGCACCCCGATGAGGTTGATCCCGCCGAAGACGGCGACGACGACGCCCGCGACCACCCACTGCGGGACGGCGGGCCACCAGGCGGTGGCGATCTCGGCGACGCCGGTGACCTCCACGCCGAGGACCATGATGAGCATGAACCAGTAGAGCCACCCGAGCAGGAAGCCGGCCCAGCGTCCGAGCGCCACCTCGGCGTACACGGAGAACGACCCGGAGGCGGGCAGGGCGGACGCCATCTCGGCGAGCATGCGCATGACGGCCACGACGATCGCCCCGGCGATCGCGTAGCTGATCAGCACCGCCGGGCCCGCCGTCGCGATCGCCTCGCCGGAGCCCAGGAACAGCCCGGCCCCGATCGCGGAGCCGAGCCCCATCATCGTCAGGTGCCGGGGCCGCAGACCGTGGGCGAGGGGTTCCGCGGGGGCCGTGACGGCCTCGTCGGGGCCGTCGCCGGATGTCGTCGTCACCGGGTCACGCTAGCCCGCCCTCCGGGCCGGCGCCGAAACCCGGCCTACAGTGGCGACGTCCGTCCCTCGACCCCTGGAGCGCTCCATGACCCTCGACCTGCACGGATCGTCCGCCGTCGTGACCGGCGCGAGCTCCGGCATCGGCGCCGTCGTCGCGGCGCGGCTCGCGGCCCGAGGAGCCGACCTCGTGCTGGTCGCCCGCCGCACGGACCGCCTCGAGGAGCTCGCGGCCCGGCTGCGCGCGGAGCACGGCGTCGCGGTCGACGTCGTGCCCGCCGACCTCACCACCCCGGACGGTGTCACCGAGGTCGTCAAGGCCGCCCGCGCCGCCGACCGTCCCGTCGGCACCCTGGTCAACAACGCCGGGTTCGGCACGCACGGCCCCTTCGTCGAGGAGGACCCGCAGCGCGTCGACGACGAGGTCGCCCTCAACGTGACGGCGCTGACGAACCTCACCCGCGCGCTGCTGCCTGACCTGCTCGCCCACGGCTCCGGCGCGGTCGTCAACGTGGCCAGCACCGCGGCGTTCCAGCCGCTGCCGCGGATGGCCGTCTACGGCGCGACCAAGGCCTACGTCCTCAGCTTCACCGAGGCGCTGTCGGTCGAGCTGCGGGGGACGGGCGTCCACGCGATCGCGCTCTGCCCGGGTGCGACGCGCACGGAGTTCTTCGACGTCGTCGGGTCCGAGGAGCCGGCGGTGGGCCGCTTCCAGACGGCCGACCAGGTCGCCGACACGCTGTTCCGGGCGCTGGACCGCCGTCGGCCTCCCGCGACCGTGGTGTCCGGCCGGGCGAACGCCCTGGCGGGCGCCCTGGTCGGCGTGCTGCCCCGCCGGCTGGCGCTCGCGGCGGTCTCCCGCGTGACGGGCGGCTGACGGCCGACCGCCGGAGCCCGCACGGTCCGTACCGCGCGGGCCCGGCGGTCAGCCCGTGGCGAGGTCGCGGCGCCGGAAGCCCACGAACCCGAGCACCGTGAGCACCACGGCGACACCCCACAGCAGCGCGAGGTCGCCGGCGTACGACTCCTCGGAGAACACCTCCGGCACCCCGTCGAACGGCGAGACCCGGTAGACCCAGTCCGGCAGGTCGAGGACCTGGCCGAACATCCCGACGACGAACGTGTAGGCCACCAGCGCCCAGCCGAGCCCCGTCAGCCGCGGCACCCAGCCGTACAGCGCGACGACGAGCCCGAGGAACACCGCGAGCGCCGGCAGGTGGGTCCACACGACCACGCTGTAGTCGCCGAACCCCTGGTCTTCCCACCCGGCGATCGCGGCACCGGCCCACAGCCCGTAGACGCTGACGGCCAGCAGCACCGCCGTGCCGAACCCGGCGACGGCGAGCTGCGCCCCGAGCCAGCGGTGCCGGGACACGGGGTGGGAGAAGACGACCTCGGCACGGCCCGAGGACTCCTCGACCTTGGGACGCTGGGCCATGACGACGGCGTACGCGGCGCAGCAGACGGCGGCGTACAGCACGAGCACGCTGATGAACCCGACGGCGAGCTGGGACGGGTCGTCGCCGAACAGCTGGGCCAGCACCGGGTTGTCGACGACCATGTCGCCGATCATGTCGCCGATGCCCGGCAGCATGGTGCCGGAGGCGAACCACATCAGCCCGAGCCCGAGGCAGCTCCACAGCAGGGCCCAGCGCTGCTGCAGCCAGGCCATCGCCAGGGGTCCGCGCAGCGTGACGGCGGCGTCGGGCCGGCCGGCGCGGGTCTCGACGAGGCTCCCGCCGAAGTCCCGGCGGGAGGCGAGCACCGCCGCCAGCACGAGGAGGGCGACGATCGCGACGACGCTCAGCGCGACGGGCCACCAGCGCAGGTCGACGAAGGCACGCATCTGCTGGGCCCAGGCGATCGGCGAGAACCAGGACAGGGTGGACCCGCCGAGCTCGCGGATGTCCCCGACGGCCCGGACGACGAACGCGACGGCGAAGACGGCCAGGCTCACCCCGGTCGCGGTGCGGGCGTGACCGACCACCTGGCACCCGACGAGCGCGACGGCGCCGAACACGAGCGCGCTGAGCCCGGAACCGATCGTCATGGCGAACGAGTCCGCCACGGCGAGGTCGCCCACGGCCACCATGGCCAGTGCCGACAGCACGGCGATGACCGCCTGCACGAGCACGAGGGTGATCATCGCGGCCACGGCCGGGGCGTGCCGCCCGACGACGGCGGCCCGCACGAGCTCGGAGCGGTTCGACTCCTCCTCGGCGCGGGTGTGGCGCACCACGTGCAGGATCGACAGGATCGCGAGCGCGAGCACCATCCACGTGATGCCCTCGTTCGACATGGCGACCCCGGTCGAGTAGTCGTCCAGGCCGTACCCGGGGCCGCCCATGACGATGCCGGCGGGCGTCTCCATCAGGGCGGCCCGCCCCTGCATCGCGGCGGGGTCGTCGAAGAACAGGTTCAGGGCGAACGTGAAGTAGGTGTAGAAGAACACGACCGAGGCCGTCCACACGGTCAGGCGCACCCGGTCCTGGCGCAGCATGAAGCGCACGAGCGCGCCGGTGCCGGTCAGGGTGGCCCCGCGGGCGGGCTCGGCGGTCCGGACGGCGGGCGGGGCGACGGCGGTGCTCATCGTGCTCCCGCCTCGCTCGTCGTCGGGGCGGCCGCGTGCCGCCCCGGGGCGTTCCCGGTCCCGTCGGTCGACTCGCCGTCGGCGGACACGTCGTCGCCGTAGTGCCGCAGGAACAGCTCCTCCAGCGACGGCGGCGCGGCGGTGAAGGAGCGCACGTCGAGGCCGGAGAGCGCGGTGAGCACGCTGCCCATGGCCGTGTTGTCGACGTCGAAGGAGATCCGCGTCCCCTCGAGGTCGTCGTGGGTCTGCAGGTCGTGCACCCCGTCCAGGGCGGTCACCCGCGCCGGGTCGCCCGCCACCACGGCCGTCACGCTGGACCGGGTCAGGTGGCGCAGCTCGTCGAGGGTGCCGGACTCGACCGCGCGTCCGGCGCGGATGATCGTCACGGTGTCGCAGACCTTCTCGACCTCGGACAGGATGTGGCTGCTCAGGAGCACCGAGGTGCCCTGCGCCGCGGCCTCGCGCACGCGCTCGGTGAACACCGCCTCCATGAGCGGGTCGAGGCCGGCGGTGGGCTCGTCGAGGATGAGCAGCGGCACCTCGGTCGCGAAGGCGGCCACGAGGGCGACCTTCTGCCGGTTGCCCTTGGAGTACGTGCGGGCCTTCTTGGAGGGGTCGAGCTCGAAGGCCTCCAGCAGCTCGGCCTTGCGCCGCGGGTCGGGGCGTCCGCGCAGCCGGGAGAGGAAGTCGATGGCTTCCCCGCCGGTCAGGTGGGGCCACAGCGTCACGTCGCCGGGGACGTAGGCGAGGCGGCGGTGCAGCTCCACGGCGTCGCGCCAGGGGTCGGCACCGAACAGCCGCGCGGAGCCGGCCGTCGCGCGCAGGAGCCCGAGCAGCACGCGGATGGTGGTGGACTTCCCGGAGCCGTTGGGCCCGAGGAACCCGGCCACCTCCCCCTCGGCGACGGACAGGTCGAGTCCGTCCAGGGCGCGGGTGGGGCCGAAGTGCTTGTGCAGGTCGTGGATCTCGATGGGGAGCGCGCCGGCGCTCGGGGTGCTGGTCATGGTTCCTCGTTCGTGGTCTCGGGGGCGGGTGCGTCGTCGGACTCGCCGCCCGTCGGAGGGTCGGAGACGTAGAGCAGGTAGTCGTCGAGCATGCGACGGCTGGTGAGGAAGCCCTGGGCGTAGAGCTCGATCATCGGCAGGTAGTGCTCGGCCAGGAAGGTGCGCACGGTGGCCCCGACGTCCTCCGGGTCCTCCGGCGGGTTCAGGGTGAGGGCGAGCGAGAGGGTGCCCAGCGAGGACAGCGTGAGGTACCGGACCCGGGCGTCCTCGTCGACGCTGGGCTTGGCGATCCCGGCGGCCACGGCCTCGCGGGTGTAGACGCGGGCGTCCTCGATCATGTGCTCCACGAACGCCCGGGCGACGTCGCCGCCCGCCTGCAGGGAGCGCACCACGTAGCCGAGCAGGGGCGCGTACTCGTCGACCTCGGCGAGCACTTGCAGGAGCTGTCCGCCGGTGGCCCGGCCCATGTTCTGCCGCTTGGACTCGACGATCCCGGCCAGCACGTGCTCGTCGCAGGCGGCGTGCAGCGCGTCCTTGGAGCCGAAGTGGTGGATCACCAGCGCCGGGCTCACCCCCGCGTCCGCGGCGATGGTGCGCACCGACGTGCCGAACCCGGACCGCGCGAACCGCAGCACGGCCGCGTCCCGGATGCGGTCCCGGGTCGACCCGGGCGGACCGGCCGAGGACGGGCCCGGATCGGCGTCGGCGGCGAGGGCTGAACTCATGTTCACCAGATTAAACACGTGTTCAGCCTGCCCACAAGGGATGACGGCGGATGCGCTTGATTCGAAGTTCGTCTATATTGACAGGAGTCGAATCAGCTAGGAGACGTCGTGCCCCTCACCTCGGCGGACACCCCGGTCCGCGCCCGCCTGTCCACCCTCGACCGCTGGCTGCCGCTGTGGATCGGCCTGGCGATGGTGGTCGGCCTGGCGCTGGGACGGTTCGTCCCCGTGCTCGGCGACGCCCTCGAGGCGATGGAGGTCGGCGGTATCTCCCTGCCCATCGCGCTCGGGCTGCTGGTGATGATGTATCCGGTGCTCGCCAAGGTCCGGTACGACCGGGTCGCCGCCGTCACCGGGGACAAGGCCCTGCTCGTCAGCTCGCTGGTGCTCAACTGGCTCGTCGGGCCGGCGCTGATGTTCGCCCTCGCGTGGATCTTCCTGCCCGACCTGCCCGCGTACCGCACCGGGCTGATCATCGTGGGGCTCGCCCGCTGCATCGCCATGGTCGTCATCTGGAACGACCTGGCCTGCGGCGACCGCGAGGCCGCGGCCGTGCTCGTCGCGGTCAACTCGGTCTTCCAGGTCGTGATGTTCTCGGTGCTCGGGTACTTCTACCTCACGGTGCTGCCCGGGTGGTTGGGCCTGGACACCGCGGGCCTGGACGTCTCGATCGGGCAGATCGCCCTGAACGTGCTGGTCTTCCTCGGCATCCCGCTCGCGGCCGGCTTCGCCTCCCGGGCGATCGGCGAGCGCACCCGGGGGCTCGACTGGTACGAGGAGCGGTTCGTCCCGCGCGTCGGCCCGTGGGCCCTGTACGGCCTGCTGTTCACGATCGTGCTGCTGTTCGCCCTGCAGGGTGAGCAGATCAGCGACCACCCGGGCGACGTCGCCCGGATCGCGCTGCCGCTGCTGGCGTACTTCGCGATCATGTGGGGCCTCGGCATGATCGCCGGCAGGGCCCTCGACCTGGGCTACGCCCGCACCACGACGCTCGCGTTCACCGCGGCCGGCAACAACTTCGAGCTCGCCATCGCCGTCGCCGTCGCGACCTTCGGCGCCACGTCCGGCGAGGCGCTCGCCGGCGTCGTCGGGCCGCTCATCGAGGTCCCCGTCCTCGTGGGCCTCGTCTACGTCACCCTGTGGGCCGGACGCCGCTGGTTCGGCGTCGACCCGCTCGCGGCTCCCGGCGGCACCGAGGCCGCCGTGGAGACCGCGTCCTCGGACACGGAGGTCCGCGCATGACCGTCGCACCGTCACCCGACCAGTCCCCCGGCGGATCCGCCGACCAGACCACCGGACCGGCACCCGTGCCCGCCGACGGCCGCGCCCTCGGCCCCGACGTGGCCGTCTCGGTCGCGGGGGTGCTCAAGGCGCTCGCCGACCCGCTGCGCCTGCGCATGCTGTCCGCCATCGCCACCGCCCCGGGCGGCGAGGCCCACGTGGGCGACCTCGCCGCGCTGGCCGAGGTCTCCCAGCCCACCGTCTCCCACCACCTCAAGGTGCTGCGCGACGTCGGCGTGCTGAGCGCCGACCGGCGCGGCACCTCGGTGTTCTACCGGGTGGCCCCGGTGTACCGCACCGCCGTGACCACGCTGCTGGACCGGTTCGCCCCCGCCGTCGCGGACTCCGGACGGGTCGCCACACCGGAGGACCCCGGCGCCGGGCGGTGGACCGAGCTCCACGGCCTGGCCGACGTCGACCGCGAGCTCGGCCGGCTCGCCGAGTCGTTGGCGGCCCGTATCCCGGGCACCACCGAGGACGAGGCGCTGCGGGTCGTGCGCGAGTCGTACACCGCCCTGGCCCGCCGCGGCGGCATCCCCGTCCACCTCGTCGCGCTCACCGAGCACTTCGCCCGCCAGCGCCTCGCGGACGCCGCCAAGAACCGCACGGTCGAGGCCCCCGGGCCCGCCACCGACCACCCGCCGCAGGTGCTGTTCGTCTGCGTCGGCAACGCCGGCCGCTCCCAGCTGGCCGCGGCGCTGCTGGCCCGCAGCGCCGGGGACCGGGTGGTGGTCCGTTCGGCCGGGTCGGTGCCTGCCGGCGACGTGCACGACGTCGTCCGCCCGGTGCTGGAGGACCTCGGCGCGCCCGACGACGTCTTCTTCCCCAAGCCGCTGACCGACGACGCCGTGCGCGCCGCCGACGTGGTCGTCACCATGGGCTGCGGGGACTCCGTCCCCGTGCTGCCCGGCAAGCGGTACGAGGACTGGGTCGTCGGGGATCCCGCGCTCGCCTCCCCGGCGGGCGTCCGGGCCATCCGCGACGAGCTCGACGCCCGCGTCCACCGCCTCATCGACACCCTTCTCTGAGAGGAACGTCCGACATGCCCACCCCCTCCGTGCTGTTCGTCTGCGTCCACAACGCCGGCCGCTCCCAGATGGCCGCCGGGTTCCTGCGCGCGCTCGGCGGCGACGCCGTCGAGGTCCGCTCCGCCGGGTCCGCCCCGAAGGACTCGATCAACCCCGTCGCCGTCGAGGCGATGCTGGAGCAGGGCGTCGACCTCCGCGCCGAGCAGCCCAAGGTGCTCACCGACGACGCGGTGCAGGCCTCCGACGTCGTCATCACCATGGGCTGCGGCGACGCCTGCCCCATCTACCCCGGCAAGCGCTACGAGGACTGGCAGCTCGACGACCCGGCCGGCCAGGGCATCGACGCCGTGCGCCCGATCCGCGACGAGATCGAGCGCCGGGTGCGGGAGCTGCTCGCCTCGCTCGACGTCGAGGTGGTCGCCCGATGAGCGACGGGCCGAAGATCGTCGTCGTCGGGTCCGTCGCCGCCGGCACCACGGCCGCCGCCAAGGCCCGGCGCGGGTCGGAGGACGCCGAGATCGTCGTCTACGAGCGCGACCGGGACATCTCCTACTCGGGCTGCGGGCTGCCGTTCTACCTCGGCGGCGTCGTGGAGAGCATGGACGATCTCACCCCGCGCGACCCCTCGTGGTTCGCGCAGCGCTACGCGATCGACGTGCGCACCGGCCACGAGGTCACCGACGTCGACGCCAGGTCCCGCACGATCACCGTCCAGGACCTGGCCACCGGCGAGACGTTCACCGACGGCTACGACGAGCTCGTCCTCGCCACCGGTGTCTCCCCCGTCGTGCCGCCGCTGCCCGGCGTGGACGCCGACGGCGTGTTCACGCTGCGCAACCCGTCCGACGCCCGGGCGATCCGGCAGTGGATCGAGTCCCGCGGCGTCGAGCGGGCGGTGGTCGTCGGCGCCGGGTACATCGGGCTGGAGGCCGCCGAGCAGCTCACCGAGCGCGGTCTGCAGGTCACCGTGGTCGAGCAGGAGCCGCACGCGATGCCCTCCCTGGACGCCGACGTCGCCGACCGCGTCGACGACGAGCTGCGCGACCACGGCGTCGAGCTGCTCACCAGGGCGCGGGTGACCGCGATCGAGACGGCCGACGACGGCGCGGCCCGGGCCGTCGTCGTCGCGGCGGACGAGGACGGGAAGGACCGGACCGTGCCGGCCGGGCTGGTGATCGTCGCGGTCGGGGTCCGGCCGAACCTCGAGCTGGCGGAGGCCGCCGGGGTGCGCGTCGGGGAGACCGGCGCGATCGCCGTCGATCGCCGCGGCCGGACCTCGGTGGAGCACGTGTGGGCCGTCGGGGACGTCGCCGAGAGCTTCGACCTCATCACCGGCGAGCCGGTCTGGGTGCCGCTCGGGTCGACGGCCAACAAGATGGGCCGCATCACCGGTGACGTGCTCACCGGCGGGGACCTGGAGCACCGCGGGATCCTCGGGACGTCGATCGTGCGCGTCTTCGACCTCGCCGTGGCGCAGACCGGGCTCTCGGAGGACCGCGCCCGCGCCGCCGGGTTCGACCCGGTCGTCGTGCACAACATCAAACCCGACCGGCCCGAGTACCTCGGCGGCCAGGAGATGCTGATCAAGGCCGTCGCGGACCGCGTCACCGGGCGGCTGCTCGGTGCCCAGATCGTCGGACCGTCGGGTGTGGACAAGCGCGTCGACGTGCTCGCCACCGCCATCAGCTTCGGGGCGCGGGCCGAGGACCTGTTCCACCTCGACCTCGCCTACGCCCCGCCGTTCTCCACCACCAAGGACCCGGTGCACTACACGGGCATGGCGCTGGACGGCGCCGTCAGCGGGCGGGCCGGGCTCGTCTCGTCCGCCGAGCTGGACCGCCGGCGTGACGCGGGCGGCAGCCTCCAGGTGGTCGACCTGCGCTCCGCGAAGGATCGCGAGCGCTCGTCCGTCGACGGCTCCGTGCACATCCCGTTGGCCGAGCTGCGGGCCCGGGCCGCCGAGCTCGACGCGGCAGTGCCCACGATCGTCTACTGCAACAAGGGCGTCACCGCCAACGCCGGGCAGAACGTGCTGCGCAACCGCGGGTTCGCCGACGTCGCGAACCTGTCGGGCGGCAACACGACCTACCAGCGCCACCTGCGCGGCCGCGGCCTGGCAGGATGAGCGCGCACCACAGGACCCCACCCGAAGGAACCGCTCCGTGACCCGGCTCGCCCGCCGCCTCGGCACGAAGGACGCCGTCGCGATCGGACTCGGATCCATGATCGGCGCCGGTGTCTTCGCCGCGTTCGCCCCGGCCGCCCGCGCCGTGCTGCCCGCCGGCACGGGCTGGGCGCTGCTCGGGGCCCTGGCCCTGGCCGCCCTCGTGGCGTACGCCAACGCGACCAGCTCGGCCCAGCTCGCCGCCCAGTACCCGGTGGCCGGCGGCACGTACGTCTACGGCCGCGAACGCCTCGGCGAGTGGTGGGGCTACCTGGCCGGGTGGGGGTTCGTCGTCGGCAAGACGGCGAGCTGCGCGGCCATGGCGTTGACCTTCGCCGCCTACGCCGCCCCGCCCGGCTGGGAGCGCCCGGTCGCGGCCGTGGCGGTGGTCGCGCTGGCCGCGGTGAACTACCGGGGCGTGACCCGCACGGCCCGGCTGACGCGCTGGATCGTCGCCCTCGTGCTGCTCGTGCTGGCGACCTGGACCGCCGTGGTGTGGTCGGGCGCGGCCGCCCCGTCGCTCGGGACCGGCGCCGTCACCCCGACGGACGGCGGCTGGGCGGTGGCCTACGGGGTCCTGCAGGCCGCGGGTCTGCTGTTCTTCGCCTTCGCCGGGTACGCGCGCATCGCCACGATGGGCGAGGAGGTGCGCGACCCGCGCCGCACGATCCCGCGGGCGGTGCTGCTGGCGCTCGGTGGTGCCGTCGTGGTGTACACGGTGGTGGCCCTCACGCTGCTCGGGTCCCTGGGGCTGGACGGCATCGCCGGCACGACGACGCCGCTGGCCGCCGCGGTCGACGGCTCACCGTGGGCCGGGGTGGTCGTGCGGGTCGGGGCGGCGGCCGCCTCGCTGGGCGCGCTGCTGGCGCTCGTGGCCGGCATCGGGCGGACGTCGTTGGCGATGGCGCGCGAGGGCGACCTGCCTCGCTGGCTGTCGGCGGTGCACCCCCGCTTCGGGGTGCCGCACCGGGCCGAGGTGGCGCTGGCCGTGGTCGTCGTGACGCTCGTGCTGACCGTCGACCTGCGCGGGGCGATCGGGTTCTCCAGCGTCGGTGTGCTGCTGTACTACGCGGTCGCCAACGCCAGTGCCTGGACGCAGACCCCCGAGCACCGGCTGTACCCGCGCGTGCAGCAGGGGTTCGGCCTGGTCGCGTGCCTCGTGCTCGTGGTGACGCTGCCCGTCGGGGCGGTGCTGACCGGGGCCGGCGTGTTCGCCGTGGGGGTGCTCGTCCGGTGGGTCCGGCAGCGGCGGTCCCGCACGGGCTCGACGTCCTAGGACCGGCAGGGGTCGATACCGTGGGAGGGATGACGTCCCTCGGCACCCACCCCCGCCCGCTCGCTGCCGCCCGTCGCGCCGTGCTCGAACGCCGGGTGCGCTGGATCGTCACCGCGACGATCACCTACAACGTCGTCGAAGCCGTGGTGGCCCTCACCGCCGGCCACCTGGCCTCCTCGGCGGCCCTGGTCGGGTTCGGGCTCGACTCGGTCGTCGAGGTGCTCTCCGCCGCCGCGGTGGCCTGGCAGTTCGCCGCCCCCGACCCGCACCGGCGCGAACGGGTGGCGCTGCGCCTGATCGCGTTCTCGTTCTTCGGGCTGGCCGCGTTCGTCACCGTCGAGGCCGTGCGCACCCTGCTCGGGGCGGTCGAACCCGACCACTCGACCGTCGGTATCGCGCTCGCCGCCGTCAGCCTCGCCGTCATGCCGCTGCTGTCCTGGTTCGAACGCCGCACGGGCCGGGAGCTCGGATCGGCCTCCGCCGTCTCCGACTCGAAGCAGACCCTGATCTGCAGCTACCTCTCGGCCGTGCTGCTCGTCGGCCTGGTGCTCAACGCGACCCTCGGCTGGACGTGGGCCGACCCGGTGGCGGCGCTCGTCATCGCCGGGTTCGCCGTCCGCGAGGGCCTCGAGGCGTGGCTTGGGGACGCCTGCTGCACCCCGGTCGCGGCGATGGTCGGCCACGAGGACGGGGACCACGCCGGCGACTGCCGCGGCGGCGACGACTGCTGCGACGCCAGCTCCTGACCCGACCCCACTGCGCGAGTCAGCACGACACCGCGCGAGTCAGGACAGTTCTTCGCGAGTCAGGACAGTTCTTCGCGAGTCAGGACCGGTCGGCGACGAGTCAGCGCCGGGCCCGGCTGGCGCCGAACGGCCCGCCGAACACGAACGAGATCCCCAGCACGTAGCCGAAGTCGTACCAGTTGCCGCTGTTGTGGACCTCGTAGATCGAGACGGTGTCGGTGAACAGCGACACCACGAAGGTGACCGGCAGGATCATGCCCTGCCAGAGCCCGTACCAGAACCCGGCCGGGTCCTCGGCGCCGGCGGGGGCGGTGTCGAGCGCGGGGTTCGCGCCGGCCGCGCAGGCCGAGAGCAGGGTGAGCACGAGGACGACGGCGGCGGCCGTCACCAGACGGCGGGAGCGGCTGGTCATGCGTCCAGCGTGGCACCGGGTGCGGGCCATCGCGCGACGGCGGCGGCGCGCACCCGGTGCCGACGAACCTACCGCGGCGCCGACGACAGCGCGACCGGCCGGGGTCCCGGCTCCGCCGTCGTCCCGCAGCAGCCGTCGCCGCCGTCCGGCTCCGCCAGGTCCGTCGAGCAGACCCCCGTGGTCGGCAGCTCCAGGTGGACGGCGTCGGCGGCCGCCCGGTCCCCCGCCAGTGCCGCGGCGATGGACCGGACCTGCTCGTACCCGGTGGCGAGCAGGAACGTCGGCGCCCGGCCGTACGACTTCATCCCGGCCAGGTAGAAGCCGGCGTCGGGGTGGCTGAGCACGGACTCGCCGTGCGGTTCGACGGACCCGCACGAGTGCAGGTTCGGGTCGATGAGCGGGGCGAGCCGGGACGGCGCCTCGACGACGGGGTCGAGGTCGAGGCGGATCTCGCGCAGGAGGTCGAGGTCGGGCCGGAACCCGGTGGCCCCGACGACCTGGTGGACGGCGAGGTCGAGCGAACCGTCGACCCCGGCACGGCGTCCGGTCCCGCGCACGCGGACGACGTCACCGTCGGGCACGAGCTCGTCGACCGCGGCGCGGGTGATCAGCTCGAGGCGGCCGGCCTCGACGGCGTCGCGCAGCCGGCTGCCGAGCAACCCGCGGGCCGGGAGCTGGTCGTCGGCACCACCGCCGAACAGCCGGCGCGCCGAGCCCCCGCGGATGGCCCAGGTGACGCGGGTGCCGGCCACCTCGTCCGCCAGCGTCGTCAGGGCGAGCAAGGTGTTGGCGGCCGAGTGCCCCGTCCCCACGACCAGGGTGTGCCGGCCGGCGAACCGGTCCCGGTCGGCGCCGAGGACGTCCGGCAGGGGCCCCGTGACGAAGGTCCGCGCCGCCTCCTCGCCCACCGCGGGGATGCCGTGCGCACCGACGGGGTTGGGGCGGGTCCAGGTGCCGGAGGCGTCGACGACGGCCCGGGCGAGCACGTCCCGGGTGCTGCCGTCGGCCCCGACGGTCCGCACGCGGTAGGCACGGCGCTCACGTCCCAGGGAACGGGTGCGGTCGGCCCCGTCGCGGACGACGGCGGTGACCCGGGTGCCGTACGCGATGCGGTCGCGCAGGGCGTCGGTGGCGGCCAGCGGCTCGAGGTAGTCGTGGACGAGGTCCGCGCCCGTGGGGAGCGCCTCGGGGTCCGGCTCCTGCCACGTGCCGGTGGCCTCGAGCAGACGGCGGGAGGCCGGGTCGACGCAGTACCGCCAGGGCGAGAACAGTCGCACGTGCCCCCACTGGGCCACCGCCGCGCCGGGGCCCTCACCGGCCTCCAGCACGAGCGGGTCGAGCCCGCGTTCGAGCAGGTGCGCCGCGGCCGCGAGCCCGGTCGGGCCTGCGCCGATCACCACGACCGGGTACTCCGTCGTCGTTCCCATGACTGCCTCCATATCGATACTTGTCGATGTGTCCGCCGGACAACATATCCACACTTGTCGATACGTGGCAAGATGGAGGCCATGACGACGACCGAGACGCCTGCCACCGACGCACCGGCGGGCTCCTGCTGCGTCGAACCGGCCGCTGCGGGCGTCGACGCCGCACGGGCCCAGGAGCTGGCCCGCGTGTTCAAGGCCCTCGGCGAACCCGCCCGGGTGCGCCTGCTCTCGATCGTCGCGGCCCAGCAGGGCCACGAGGCGTGCGTCTGCGACCTCACGGAACCCGTCGGCCTGAGCCAGCCGACCGTCAGCCACCACCTCAAGGTGCTCGTCGACGCCGGGCTGCTGACCCGCAGCCAGCGGGGGCGGTGGGCCTACTACGCGGTGGCTCCCGGCGCGCTCGACCGGACGGCCGCGGCGCTGGGCAGCCTCTGACATGCTGCCGGTCGACGGCCCACGGGCCGTGCGCCGCGCGGCCGCTCACCGCGTGATGACGGGCGCCCGCTCCGGGAGGCGGTCGAGGCGGTCGGCCGTGGAGATCGCGCACTCGGCGAGCTCCGTGGCGATCTGGGCCGACAACCCGAGGTAGCCGGCCGGGTCGACGAGCTCGTGCAGCTCGTCCGGCGCGAACGACCCGCCCACCAGCGGGTCCGCCTGCAGCAGCTCCAGGAACGGCGTGTCCTGCGTGGCGGCCGCCTGCGCGACCTCGAAGACGACGTCGTGCGCCTTCTGCCGACCGATCTTCTCCCCCAGGGCGAGCATGAGCGCCTCGGAGCCGATCATGCCCTCGGACAGCTTGATGTTCTCGCGCATCCGGGCCGGGTCGAGCTCGAGGCCGGCCAGGATGACCTGCAGCCGGGCCAGCATGTCGCCGGCCAGCACCGCCGCCGACGCCGAGACGTCCTCGAGCAGCGCGGTCATCGCCCCGTTGGCCTCCTGGTCGTGCAGCATCGACTCCAGCGCCGGGGTCGCCAGGGCCCGCAGCTCGGACGACATCGTCAACAGGTCCAGGGCGAGCTGGGGGTTGCGCTTGTGCGGCATCGTCGACGACCCGACCGTCCCCTCGGGGACCGGCTCGAAGGCCTCGGCGAACTCCGGCTGCATGAGCGCGTAGACGTCGCGACCGATCTTGCCGATCGTCCCCGCGAGCTGGGCGAGGACCAGCACGAGCTCGACGATGCCGTCGTTGACCGAGCGGGACGGCACCCGCATCGGGTGCAGCGAGAGTCGCTGGGCGACGCCCGCCTCGATGACGCGCCCGGCGTCCCCGAAGGACGCGAACGTGCCGGCAGCGCCGCCCATGAGGACGCAGAACAGGCGGTCGTCGAGCCGTTCGAGGCGTTCGGTGTGCGCGACGAGCTGGTCGATCCACACCGCGACCTTGAACCCGAAGGTGACGGGCACGGCGTGCTGGGAGTGGGTGCGGCCCGCCATCGGCAGGTCGGCCGCCCCCTCGGCCAGGGCCGCGGCGGCCCGGAGCGTGCCGCCGAGCTGGCGCAGCAGCACGCGGTGGGCGTCGCGCAGCACCAGCACGTCGGCGGTCTGGGTGATGTTCTGCGTCGTCGCACCCCAGTGCACCCAGCCGCCGTGCTTGGACCCGACGACGCGGGCGAACTCCTCGATGAGCGGTACCAGCGGGTGGCTGGCCTCCGCCGTGCCCGCCAGCACGCGCTTGATGTCGAGCTTCTCGATGCGGGCGGTCAGCGCGATCGCCCGGGCGGACTCCTTCGGGATGACGCCGGCGTCGGCCTCCGCCAGGGCCAGCGCGGCCTCGACGTCGAGCCGGGCCTGCCAGCGGTTCTCGCGCGTGAACAGCGCGGCGATGCCCGGGTCGGGGACCCGGCCCTCGGTGAAGCGTCCGAACGGTGCGACGATCATGTCCAGCTCCTGTCGACGTGGGAGTCGATGCTGTGCATTCTGCCCCGCCCATGTTTCAGCGGTGACAACTGGGCACCCCGCGGAAGGCTCAGCGCACCAGCAGCGCCGGCCGGTCGGGATGGTCGACCCGCACCACGACGTCGGCCCGCCGCTCGGGCGCGACCTCGCGTCGGTACCGCGTGTACGCGGCGAGCCGCCACGCCTCGTCGAGCGGGGTGTTCCGGGTCTCGGTGGCCGGCCGCAGCGCGAGGTGCACCGACAGGTCGACGTCGAGACCGCGGCCGAGGGTGAGCGATCCGTCCAGCACGACGACGGTCCCCGGTGCCGCGTCGACCCGGTCCGCCCGGGTCGGGCGGTCCGTCACGGGGTCCCTGAGCGAGGGCAGCCAGCGGCCCCGCCGCACCACCGCGGTCAGGACCTCGCGGTTGAGACCGCCGACGTCGACCCAGTCGTCCAGCAGGGCGTCCGGGTCCCGGCGCCCCTGCTCCAGCCGCAGCGAGGCGGGACGCCAGAAGTCCCGGACCCGCACCCGGGCCACCGGGCGCCCGGCGACCTCCAGCGGGCCGACCAGGGCGTCGGCGAGCACCTCGGGGCGGGTGGACGGGTGCCCGTCGACGACGAGCCGCACCGGGCGGTCGGCCGGCCGGGACAGGACGAGGTCGACGACGTGGGCCACCACGGCGTCGGGGGTCGTGGGCTCGGCGTGCACACGGTCCAGTCTCGCAGCGGCGCCCGGCGGCGGGCGGCGCTACCGGGCCGCGCTACCGAGTGCCGGCGTGCTCGACGCAGCGGGTGGTCGCCGGGCGGGCCTCGAGCCGGCCGGCGGGGATCGCCCGCCCGCACACCTCGCACACGCCGTAGGTCCCGGCTTCCACCCGGTCGAGGGCCGCGTGCAGGGCGTCGCGCTCCTGCTCGGCCTCGGCGAGCAGCGCCGCCGCCTGCTGCCGCTCCCAGGCGAGCGTCGCACCCTCCGGGTCGTGCTCGTCGTCGACGTTCTCGCCCCGCACCGAGGCGACGATCCCGTCGACGACGGCGCGCTGCCGGGCGATGCGGTCCTCGGTCAGTGCCAGCCGCTCACGCAGCCGGGCCACCGGATCCGGCGTCACCACGTCAGAACCCCCGGTAGGTCCACCGGCCGGCCACGAGGGTGCCCGCCACGGGCAGCTCGCGCAGCACCTCGGCGAGGACGGCCGCTCCCGTCGGGGTGCCGTCGTCGGACAGCGTGAGGGGGTCGAGCTCCAGCACCGCCAGGTCGGCCGGGTCGCCGGGCCGCACCCGCACCCCGCGGCCGTCGGTCGAGGCCGCGAGCGCCGTCGCGACGTCGATGCGCTGCTCGGGGTGCCACGGGTCGCGGCCGTCGCGGGACCGGGTGACGGCCGAGGCGATCGCGAACCACGGGTCGAGGGGGGCCACCGGCGCGTCGGACCCGAGGGCCAGCGGCACCCCGGCGGCGTGCAGGTCGGCGAGGCGGAACGCCCGCTCGGTGCGGCCGACCCACAGCTCGTCGGAGGCGTCCCGGTCGTCCATGGCGTGCTCGGGCTGCACGCTGGCGGTGATGCCGAGCGCCGCGAACCGCGCGACGTCCTCGGCCTGCAGCATCTGCGCGTGCTCCACGGACCCTCGCGCCCGGGAGGCCTCGAAGGCGTCCAGCGCGAGGGCGTTGGCGTGGTCGCCGATCGCGTGGATGGCGCAGCGCAGCCCCGAGGCGTGGGCGTGCGTCATGAGCGGCACGAGCTGGTCGGTGGCGACGTTGAGGATGCCGTGCGCGTCCGGTCCGGCGAACCCGGCGTAGTCGTCGAAGCAGAACGCCGTGAGGGTGTTGAGCGAGCCGTCCGAGATGACCTTCAGGGGGCCCTGGGTGATGAGGTCGGCGGCCGGCCCGGACCCGGGGGCGAGCACGTCGCCGGTGTGCAGGCCCGCGTCGACGACGGCGTCCAGGTGCTGCTCCCACACGGCGGCCCGGACGCGCAGCAGGTCCCAGCCGGCCATGGCCCGGCGACGCCACGCGGTGAGGTTGTCGTCCACCTCGAAGTCGACGACGCCCACGACGCCGCGTTCGGCGGCGGCCCGGGCGGCGTCGGCGAGGAGCTCGTCGGCGTCGGCCGCCGAGACCGTGACGATCTCGGGGGAGGCCGGCATCCACTCCTCCTCGCGCAGCAGACCCGTGGGGTGGTGCTCGATGCCCAGGTACCGCAGCCCGGCGGTCGACGCCCAGGCCGAGTGCAGGTCCCCGGAGATCAGGATGACCGGGACCTCGCCGGCGACGTAGTCCAGCACCTCCGAGGTCGGCTCGTCGTCCCACGTGGCCCAACGGAAACCGAACCCGACGAACGGCCGGCCCGGGGCCGGGTGGCGCCGTTCGTCGGTGAGCGCGGCACCGACCAGGGCGGCGGCGTGCGCGGGCCCGGTCGCCGTCGAGACGTCCAGGCGGCGACGCACCATGGCCCACTGGGTCAGGTGCGTGTGCGCGTCCCACAGCCCGGGGATCACGGTGCGACCGTCCAGGTCGACGCGTTCGGGCCCGGTGTACCCGACGTCGAGGTCACCGGGCAGGGGTGCGCCCGTGGGGACGACGGCGGCGACGTGGCCGTCGGCGAGCAGCACGTCCACCGGCCGGTCGGGGCGCCCGGCGAGGCGGGCGTTCACGAGGTGCAGGACGGTCACGCGCACACCGTATGACGTCCACCCCGCGCCGGGCAGGCCGGGAGGCGGATCAGCCGCGAAGAGGCTGGTCAGGCGCTCGCGGCGACGACCGTGCGCAGGGCCTCCACCACGAGCGCGTGGTCGTCCGCCTGGGCGAGCCCCGAGACGGTCACGACCCCCACGATCCCGACACCCTCGACACGGACCGGGAACGCACCGCCGTGGGCCGCGTACTCCTGCAGGGGGAGCTGGTGCGTCTCGTTGAAGTCCCGTCCGCGCGCGCGGGCGCGCAACCCGACGAGGTACGACGACGCGCCGAACCGGTGCACGACCCGCACCTTGCGCTCCACCCACGAGTCGTTGTCCGGCGTCGTCCCCTCGCGCGCCGCGTGGAAGACCTGCTGGTCCCCCTTGCGCACGTCGATGGTCACGGCCAGGTCCCGTTCGGCCGCGAGCTCGACGAGCAGGCAGCCGAGCCGCCACGCGTCGTCATGGGTGAACCGGGCCAGCACGAGCTCGTGCTCGGCGGCCTCGGCCTCGGCGACCAGGGCGGCGACGTCGTCGGTGCTCATGCGCCCCAGCGTGGCACGTCCGCCCCGACCTGTCCGGCCGGACCGCGCCGCGCACCGCGCCCGGGTGGCGTCGCTCACAGCGGGAATACGGCCGGAGCGCCGCCCTGTTGGCGCTCGTGGCATCACGCCGGTCGATGCGACCCATCGACA
Source organism: Isoptericola sp. b408 (assembly GCF_030588085.1). Lineage (NCBI taxonomy): Bacteria > Bacillati > Actinomycetota > Actinomycetes > Micrococcales > Promicromonosporaceae > Isoptericola > Isoptericola sp. b408. The sequence continues at coordinate 519,642 of NZ_JAUQYQ010000001.1, read as the reverse complement.
CCATTGATCGATCGTCCCGTCCGCCCGGGGCACCCCGCCGCCGGGCCCACGCACCACCCAGGAGAACCCTCATGCGACGCACGCCCGCCCTCCTCGCCACCGCCACGGCCGCCCTGACCGCGCTGGCGCTGACGGCCTGCGGCACCGACGGCGGGACCTCCGGGGGCGCGGACGCCGCCGAGGGCACCGGCGAGCTGAACCTGGTCTCCGACGGCACCCTGACCGTGGCCACCGAGGGCACCTACCGGCCGTTCACCTACCACGACGCCTCCGGCGAGCTCGTCGGCTACGACGTCGAGGTCGCCGAGGCGGTCGCCGACGAGCTCGGCCTGGAGATCGAGTTCGCCGAGACCCAGTGGGACGCCATCTTCGCGGGGCTGGACGCCGGCCGGTTCGACACCATCGCCAACCAGGTGTCGATGACCCCGGAGCGGCTCGAGTCCTACGAGTTCTCCCAGCCGTACACCGTCTCGCGCGGCGCCGTCGTCGTGGCCGAGGGCGACACCTCGATCACGAGCTTCGAGGACCTGGACGGCAAGGTCGCCGCGCAGTCGCTGACCAGCAACTGGCGCGCGCTGGCCGAGGAGTCGGGAGCCGAGATCGAGGCCGTCGAGGGCTGGGCCCAGTCCGTCGAGCTGCTCGGCACCGGCCGGGTCGACGCCACGATCAACGACTCCCTGACGGTGCTCGACCACCAGGCCGAGCACCCCGACGCGCCGATCGAGATCGCCGCCGAGACCGAGGAGACCTCCGAGATGGGGTTCGTCGTCACCCCGGAGCGCGCCGCCCTGGTCGCGGAGATCGACACCGCGCTGGACACCCTGCGTGAGGACGGGACGCTCACGGAACTCTCGGAGAAGTACTTCGGGGCCGACGTCACGAGCTGATGGACGTCCAGCTCTTCACCGACTCCTGGTGGCCCCTCGTCCTCGGGGGGCTGACGGGGACGATCCCGCTCGCGCTCGTCTCGTTCGCGATCGGGCTCGTCCTCGCTCTCGGCGTCGCGATGCTGCGCCTGGCGGCCCACCCCGTGCTCTCCGGGGTGGGCCGGGCGTACGTCTCGGCGATCCGCGGCACGCCGCTGCTGGTCCAGCTCTTCGTCATCTTCTACGGGCTGCCGTCCCTGGGGCTGACGATCGACCCGTGGCCGAGCGCCGTCATCGCCTTCTCCCTCAACGTCGGAGGGTACGCCGCCGAGGTGATCCGCGCCGCCATCCTGTCCGTGCCGACCGGCCAGTGGGAGGCCGGCTACGTCGTGGGCATGTCCCGCACCCGCACCCTGCGGCGGATCGTCCTGCCGCAGGCCGCCCGCGTCTCCGTGCCGCCGCTGTCGAACACGTTCATCTCGCTGGTCAAGGACACCTCGCTGGCCTCGCTGATCCTGGTGACCGAGCTGTTCCGCGAGGCGCAGGAGATCGCCGCGTTCACCAGCGAGTTCATGCTGCTGTACGTCGAGGCCGGGATCATCTACTGGATCTTCTGCACCGTGCTGTCCTTCGGGCAGACGCGGCTCGAGAGGAAGCTGGAGCAGTATGTCTGAGGCACCCCTGCTCACCGCCACCGGACTGCACCTGTCCTTCGGTGACAACCACGTGCTGCGCGGCATCGACCTGGAGGTGCGACGGGGCGAGGTCGTGGCCCTCATCGGCCCGTCCGGGTCCGGCAAGACCACGCTGCTGCGCTCGCTCAACGGCCTGGCCGCACCCGATGCCGGCACCGTCGCGTTCGACGGCGGCCCGTCCGTCACGTTCGACGGCGGTCCCCGCCGCGCGTGGGGCCGGGCCGGGCGCCGGGCACAGGCCGCCCGGGACGCGCTGCGCGACCGGTCGGCGATGGTGTTCCAGCACCACCACCTGTTCCCGCACCTGACGGTGCTGCAGAACGTCACCGAGGGGCCCGTCCAGACCCGCGGCGTGCCGCGGGCCGAGGCCGAGTCACGGGCGCTGGGGCTGCTGGACCGGGTCGGGCTCGCCGCCAAGCGCGACGCCTACCCCCGCGAGCTGTCCGGCGGGCAGCAGCAGCGCGTCGGGATCGTGCGGGCCCTGGCCCTGCAGCCGGACCTGCTGCTGTTCGACGAGCCGACCTCCGCCCTCGACCCCGAGCTCGTCGGCGAGGTGCTGACGGTGATGAAGGAGCTCGCCGAGGAGGGCTGGACGATGGTGGTGGTCACCCATGAGCTGCAGTTCGCCCGCGCGGTGGCCGACGAGGTGCTGTTCCTCGACGACGGCGCGGTGGTCGAGCGGGGGGCGCCGGCGACGATGTTCTCGGCCCCCCGCGAGGAGCGGACCCGGCGGTTCCTGCACCAGGTCCTGCACCCGCTCGACTGAACAGCCGGCTCGCTCGACGAAGGAACGGCCGCACCGCGGGCCCGGGGCAGCGCGACCGGGCGTGGTCGGTTGCCCCGGGCTCTGGCAGACTCCGCGCCATGGCAGACGTCACGGTGGTCGGAGCTGGGGTGATGGGGCTGACCTGCGCCGTCCGCCTCCTGGAAGAGGGGCACCGGGTCACGGTCGTCGCCCGGGACCTGCCCCGGGACACCACCTCGGCCGTCGCCGCGGCGCTCTGGTACCCGTACCTCGCCTCCCCGCAGGACCGCGTCACGCGGTGGTCGGCCCGGTCCTTCGAGGTCCTCGCCGACCTGGCCGCGACGGACCCGGGGGCCGGCGTCACGATGCGCTCCGGGACGGAGGTCTTCGGCGAGCAGCCGGCCGAGCCGTGGTGGCGCGACGCCGTCCCCGCGCTCACCCGGACGACGGAGGTGCCGTCGTCGTACGCGGCGGGCTGGACCTTCGCGTCGCCGGTGGCCGACATGCCGCGGTACCTCGGCTGGCTGGCCGGCCGGGTCACCGCCCTCGGCGGCGCGATCACCCGGCGGACGGTGGCCTCGTGGCCCGGCGACGCCGACGTCGTCGTCAACACCACCGGGCTGGGAGCCCGCGAGCTCGCCGACGACCCGTCGGTGCACCCGGTGCGCGGCCAGGTCGTCGTCCTGGCGCAGTGGGGCCTGGACCGGTGGTGGCTGGACGCGAGCGGACCGACGTACGTCGTACCCCGGACCGACGAGGTGGTGGTCGGCGGCACGCACGACGCCGACGACGACACCCTCGACCCCTCGCCGCGGACGGGGCTGGACATCCTCGAGCGGGCCGCCCGCCTCGTGCCCGCGGTCGCGGAGGCGCGCGTGCTGCGGCACGCCGTCGGGCTGCGGCCGGCGCGCCCGGAGGTCCGCGTCGAGCGGGCGGGCCGCGTGGTGCACTGCTACGGCCACGGCGGGGCGGGCGTCACGGCGAGCTGGGGCTGCGCCGACGACGTGCGCTCCCTCGTCCAGGACGCGGTGGCCGCATGACCCGGCTGATCCTGCTGCACGGCCGCGACACCGGAGGGCTCGACCCCGAGCGCATCGAGGCCGGCTGGCTGGCCGCGCTGAACGCGGGGCTCGCCGACGCCGGTGCGGAGCTGCGGCTGCGCGACGACGACGCCACGTTCGTCTTCTACGGTGACGCCCTGGCGGCCGTCACCGGCGGGGACGAGCCCCCGCCGATCACCACGCACGGCCTGCCCGGGCTGTCCGAGGACGCCGCGCGGTTCGCGCTGTCGGTGGCGCGGGAGGTGCTCAGCGGCTCCGGGGTGCTGACGGCCACGCCGTCCGTCGCACCCGCGTCGTTGTCCGGCGGGTCGTTGTGGGCCGCGCTGTCGGCGGCGCTGGCCGCGGTCGACCGGTGGGTGCCGGGGCTGAGCAGCGCGATCCTGCTGCTCTTCGTCCGCGACGTCTACGTCTACCTCGCCGACGACGAGGCGCGGTCGACGATCGACACCGGCGTGGCCGCGGCGTTCGCCGGGGACGAGCCGGCCGTCGTCGTCGCCCACTCGCTGGGATCGGTGATCGCCTACCAGGTGCTGCGCTCGGCCGTTCCCGGGGCCGACGACGTCCCGCTGCTGGTCACGCTCGGATCCCCGCTGGCCATCACCGCGGTGCTCGACGCCGTGCGTGCGCTCGCGCCGCTCACCTGGCCGGAGCCGGTGCAACGGTGGGTCGCGCTGCGCGACCCGCGCGACCTGCTGACGCTGAACGACCTGGACCCGGCGGCGTTCCCGGTCCCGGGGCCCCGGTCGATCGAGAACGCGCACGTCGAGAACCCGGTCCCGGGGCACCACGCGGCCGCGAGCACGCTGGACGGCCTCCCGGCGGGCTACCTGGCGTCTCCCGAGGTCGGGGCGCTGGTCGCCGAGGCGCTGACCGCCGTGCGGCCCGCGCGTCCCGGGACCGAGGGCGCCTGCCCTCCCTGAGACGTTCGGCGCACCGGCTGCTACGCCGTGCGGTCCCGCCAGCCGGGCACCAGCCGCTCGAGCGCGTCGACGAGGTCGATGGAGTCCCCGTCCTTGCCGCCGGCACCGAGCACGAGCGGCGGACGCGTCGCGGCCGGGCGCACCCCCCGCACCCGGTCGAGCAGGGTCAGCGGCGCGGTGAGCACGTAGAACTCAGCGTCCGTGGAGACGGCGGCGGTGCGGTCGGCGCGCAGGTACCAGCCCTGCAGCGGTGTCCGGGCGGTGCCGCGACCGCCGTACCCCTTGACCTGCAGCGGCTCGGGGTCCGGCCCGACCTCGCGGGCCGCCGCGACGAACCGGGCGAGGAACTCCTCGGCGCGGCGGTGCTCGGCGTCCTGCCGGGCGGCCAACCGGGCGGCGTGCTCGTGGGCGGCCTCGGTGCGCTGCCGGGCCCAGTCGTCACTCACCCGGCCAGTCTCGCACCCCCGCCCGGTCGTAGCCCTGCGGGTCGTCAGAGCTCCCGCTCGGCGTGGGCCCGCAGGGCGTCGCGCACGAAGGTCGCCCCCTCGACGCCGCCGTAGTGCGCGGCGAACCGCTCGTCGGCGACGTACATCTCGGCGAGCCCCAGGACGTACTGCTTCGGCGGGCGCCCGACGTCGGCCCCGGGCGTCCCGGGGATCGAGCCGAGCCACTCGACGTGGCGAGCAGCGAGGGTCTGCGCCTCGGGCGACTCCGGGTCGACGCCCCGCTGCGCGGCGTCGACCCACGCGCGGCCCAGCGCCTCGGCCTTCTCACGGAAGTCGGCCTGCCCGTCGACGCCGAGACCGCGCCACCAGGCGTCGGACTCGCGGTAGGCGTCGGCGCCCCAGCGCTCGGTCACCTCGTCGGCGTACTGCGTGTGGTCGAACCCGTCCAGCATCTCCTCGGCCATGATCGGCCTCCTCTCGGTCAGTGCGGCGAGCGTGCGTTCCACCGAGGCGATCTGCCGGTCGATCCGGCCGCGCTCGTCGTGCAGCACCGCGAGATGGCCGCGCAGGGCGGTGGCCTCGTCGGTGCCGGCGTCCAGGACCTCGGCGATCCGGGCGAGCGGCAGCCCGAGGTCGCGCAGCATCAGGATGCGCTGCAGGCGCCGGATCGCGGCGTCGTCGTAGCGGCGCAGCCCACCGTGCCCGGTGCCCGACGGCGGCAGCAGGCCGATGCGGTCGTAGTGCCGCAGGGTGCGGCTCGAGACCCCCGCGAGGCGGGCGACGTCCTGGATGGAACGGCTCATGGCACCGACGCTAGAGGTTGACGCCGCGTCAACAGCAAGGGTCGTCAGCCGTCCGTGGTCGGGGACTCGGCGCCGGCCGGCTCCGGCTCCGAGGAGGGACTGTCCGTCTCCGACGCGTGGTCCGGCACCAGCTGCTTCCCCGGCGGCGCCGTGGCGTTCCACTCCTTGACCGCCGCCCAGGCGACGGCCGTGATCGGCACCGCCAGCAGCGCACCGACGATGCCGGCGAGGATCGTGCCGGCCGTCAGGGCCGAGAGCACGACGAGCGGGTGCAGCGACAGGACCTTGCCCATGACGACCGGTGCCAGCAGGTCGCCCTCGAGCTGGTTCACGGCGACCACGAGCGCGACCACGACGAGGGCCGCCACCAGACCGTTCGTCACCAGCGCCACGAGGGCGGCCAGGGCACCCGCGAGGACCGCGCCGATGAGCGGGATGAACGCCCCGAGGAAGACGACCGCCGCCAGCGGCAGCGCCAGCGGGACACCGATGATCAGCAGGCCGACACCGATGAAGACGGCGTCGACCGTCGCGACGATCGCCGTGCCGCGCAGGTACCCGCCGAGCACCTCGACCGAACGCTCCCCGACCCGCTGGGCCCGCTGCCGCGTGGCCTCGCGCAGCGGGGTGATGAGGAACGCGAACATGCTGCGGCCGTCCTTGAGGAGGAAGAACAGCACGACGACGCCGAGCAGCAGGCTCGCGACGGCCTCCGCCGCCGCGGTCGCCCCGCGGATGGCCCCGGACTGCACCTGCTCGCTCGACAGCGCGTCCACCGCCGACTGCCGGACGGACTCGATCTGATCCGGGCTGATCCCCAGCGGCCCGTCGGTGAGGAAGGCCTCGAGCTCGTCGATCCCGCGGCCGGCCTCCTCGACGAGGTTCGGCCACTCGTCCTGGAACGCCAGGGTCACGAGCCACACCACCAGCCCGAGCAGGACGAGGCCCGCCAGGAGCGTGGTCCACGTCGCCAGCAGCGCCGGCCACCCCCGGCGACGCAGGAAACCGACCAGCGGGGCCAGGGCCGCGGCGACGACCATGGCGATGAGCACCGGGATCACCAGCAGCGACAGCCGGGTCAGGGCGAAGACCACGCAGGCGGCCAGCGCGAGCAGCAGGAGCACCTGGGCCGCGCGGATCGCGGGCCGCCCGAGCCGGTCGTTCCACAGGCGGGCGACCTGCCCGGAGGGTGACGAGTTGTCCATCGGTTCAGCGTGGCACCGCGCCGACGATCTTTCTCGTCCTGCCCCACGTCACGCGCCCGAACCGCCGATGGATGGATACCCCTGGTGGGTATACGGTGGAGGAGACGGAAGGAGATCCATGGCCACGTCGCACACGGACCACACCGGGCACGCCGAGCGCACGGAGCACGCCGAGCGCACGGAGCACGCCGAGCACACGGACCAGACCGAGCACACCGGGAGCCACGAGGACCACGAGGACCACGCGGGCCACGGCGGCCACGGGGACCACGTCGCCCAGTTCCGGCAGCTGTTCTGGATCATGCTGGTACTGGCCGTCCCGACGGTCGCGATGTCGAGCACCTTCGCGATGCTGCTCGGCTACGACCTGCCCGACGCCGCGTGGGTCCCGTGGGTCTCCCCCGTCCTGGGCACCGTGATCTACCTCTGGGGCGGCCGCCCGTTCCTCACCGGGGCCTGGAGCGAGCTGCGCTCCCGCACCCCCGGGATGATGCTGCTCATCGGCCTGGCGATCACCGTCGCCTTCCTCGCGTCGCTCGGGGCGAGCCTCGGCGTGCTGGACGGCGGTCTCGACTTCTGGTGGGAGCTCGCCCTGCTGGTGGTGATCATGCTGCTGGGCCACTGGGTGGAGATGCGGTCCCTGGCCCGGACCACCTCCGCGCTCGACTCGTTGGCCGCTCTGCTCCCCGACGAGGCGGAACGGGTGACCGACAGCGGCACCGAGACGGTCTCCCCGACGGACCTGCACACCGGCGACGTCGTCCTGGTCCGCCCCGGGGGCAGCGTCCCGGCCGACGGCCGGGTCGTGGACGGCCGTGCCGAGATGGACGAGTCCATGGTCACCGGCGAGTCCCGTACCGTGACGCGCACCGACGGGGACCAGGTCACCGCCGGCACCGTGGCCACCGACTCGGCGCTGCGCGTCGAGGTCACCGCGACCGGCGACGACACCACCCTCGCCGGCATCCAGCGCCTGGTGAGCGAGGCGCAGTCGTCGTCCTCCCGGGCGCAGCGGCTGGCCGACCGCGCCGCGGCCTGGCTGTTCTGGTACGCACTCGGTGCGGCCGTGGTCACCGCGGCCGTCTGGACCGCGACCGGCAGCCCCGACGAGGCCGTCGTGCGCACGATCACCGTGCTCGTCATCGCCTGCCCGCACGCCCTCGGCCTGGCGATCCCGCTCGTCGTCTCCATCGCCACCGAGCGGGCGGCCCGCGGCGGCGTGCTGGTCAAGGACCGCCTCGCTCTGGAGAGCATGCGGACGGTCGACACGGTCCTGTTCGACAAGACCGGCACCCTGACGCGCGGCGAGCCCGCGCTGGGCGACGTCGCCGCGACCGCTGACCTCGACGAGGACGCCGTGCTGGCGCTGGCCGCCGCGGCCGAGGCCGACAGCGAGCACCCGCTGGCCCGCGCGATCGTGGCCGCGGCGAGCGACCGCGGCCTCGACGTCCCCCGGGCGGGCGACTTCTCCTCCGAGCCCGGGCTCGGCGTCACGGCGACCGTGGACGGCAGCGAGGTCCGGGTCGGCGGACCGCGGCTCCTGCAGGAGACCGGTGCCGACGAGGCTCCGGAGGCCGCGGGGTGGCGCGACCACGGGGCCACCGTCCTGCACGTGCTGCGCGACGGCCGCGTCGTCGGTGCGCTCGAGCTCGCCGACGAGGTGCGCCCGGAGTCCGCGCAGGCGGTCCGAGCCCTGCACGCGCAGGGTCTCCAGGTCGTCATGATCACCGGTGACGCCGAGGCCGTGGCGCGGTCGGTGGCCGAGGAGCTCGGCATCGACCGCTGGTTCGCCGGGGTGCGGCCCGAGGACAAGTCCGACCGCGTGGCCGAGCTGCAGCGTGAGGGACGCCAGGTCGCGATGGTCGGCGACGGCGTCAACGACGCACCCGCCCTCGCGCAGGCGGACGTCGGGATCGCGATCGGCGCCGGCACCGACGTCGCGATCGCCTCCGCCGGGGTCATCCTGGCCAGCGACGACCCGCGGTCGGTGCTCTCCGTCATCGAGCTGTCCCGGGCGACCTACCGGAAGATGAAGCAGAACCTGTGGTGGGCGGCCGGATACAACCTGCTGGCCGTGCCGCTCGCCGCCGGCGTGCTCGCCCCGGTCGGGTTCGTCCTGCCGATGTCGGTGGGCGCCCTGCTGATGTCCGCCTCGACCGTGGTCGTGGCGCTCAACGCCCAGCTCCTGCGGCGCCTCGACCTGCGGCCGGCCGGCCCGGCCGCGAGGGACTGAGCCGGTCGCTCAGCGGGCGCGGGGACCGGCGCCCGCACCGGCGACGGCCGGTGCGTGCAGCGGAACCAGGAAGTGGGTGTCCCTGCCGCGCAGCCCGGACGTCGCGACCCGCACCTGGTCCCCGCGCGCGACCTGCCGGTACGCCTCCCGCCGGAGCCGGTACTCCCGGATCGCCCCGGCGTCGTCGACCACGGTGACGTAGAAGGCCGCCTGCCCCAGCGGCCCGTCCTGGCCCACGGCCCGCTCCACACGACGGCGGCGGTCGGTGACCGTGCCGACCACGACGCGCGGGTGGACGGCGTCGGCGACGTCGCGCAGCAGCGGCACGACGGTGACCCGCAGCAGCCCGACCGCGGGCACCCCGACCAGCAGCGGGATCCACAGACCCGGACCGCTGCCGGTGAATCTCTCCAGCGCGAACCCGAACAGTCCCAGCGCCACGAAGGCCCCGAGGGCGCGCGCGAGCGCCACGACCGTCACGGTCCGCGCCGTCGCCGCGACCTCGCGCTCGGAAGGGCGGTCGCCCCGGGTCCGGTAGGCGTGCACGACCATCGCACCGAGCACCAGGCCCAGGACCGCGAGCCGCAGCCCGAGGTCGAGGACGGCCGGCAGGTCCACGGCGGTCTCCTCTCGTCGACGTACTGGTCAGGTCAGGCGGACAGGCCGCGGGTCGTCGGGCGCGGCGCCCGGTCGAGCCAGGCGTCCGGTGCCCTCCCGAACGGCTCGGTCGCGCGGGCGACGTCCCGCCGCACGTCCTCGCGGGCCTCCCACGCCAGGTCGACCCAGGCCCGGGGGTACGACGGTGAACGGCGGACGAACCCCGCACGCTCCGGTGCCCGCACCGTGCCGTCGGCGTCCCGCACGACGTCGAGACCCAGCCCGACGAACGAGCTCAGCGTCGACGCGACGGACACCTCGGTGGCGACGTCCACACGCACCGAGCCGTCGTGCCGGAACCACGCGACCCAGGGGTCCGCCACCGGCAGCAGCAGCAGTCCGTGGTCCGGCACCGCGAACCAGTCCCCCCACTCGTCCGTGCCGAGAGCCTCGGCCTGCCAGGCACGGTCGACCGTGCCGAACGGCGTGCGCTGCTCGATGCGGACCGGCATGTGGCCTCCCCCAAGGCTGATGTCCGTCGCCCGGAGGACCGGTTCCGACGACCCGACGACCCCGCGGCACGCCTCATCGTGCTGCCTCGCCGTGGCGGCGGCACGGCAGCGAGATGACCATCACTCGTCGATCAGGTGAACTCCAGGTGCACTCGGGACCGGGACGTCAGACCGCCGTGTACCCGCCGTCGATGAGCCAGTAGGCGCCGGTGACGAAGGACGCCTCCTCGGACAGGAGGAACCGCACGACGCTCGCGACCTCGTCCGCCTCGCCGAGCCGACCGAGCATGTGCTTGGAGACCAGCACCTCCTCCAGCTCGGGGGTCAGGACCCCCTCGAGCAGCGGCGTGCGGATGTATCCGGGCCCGACGCAGTTGATCCGCAGGCCGGCCGGGCCGTACTCGGCCGCCGCGTTCTTCGTGATCCCCACGACGCCGTGCTTGGAGGCCGTGTACGCCCCGTTGCCGATCGCGGCCACGGTGCCGTGGATGGACGCCATGTTCACGATGGCGCACCCGGACGGGTCCTTCTCGAGCATCGCCGGGATCTGAGCGCGCATGCCGAACAGGACACCGTGGAGGTTGATGTCGATGACACGCTTCCAGTCCTCCACGTCGAGCTCGCCCGCCGGCGCCGCGTTGCCTCCGATCCCCGCGTTGTTGACCGCGTAGTGGAGCGCGCCGTAGGCCTGCTTCGCGGTGTCGACCACCCGCACCGCGTCGTCGAAGCTCGCCGTGTCCTGCTGCACGGCCGTCGCCTCACCACCTGCGGCCTTGATCTCGTCGGCGACACGCTGCGCCGCGTCGAGCCGGATGTCCGTCCCGACGACCTTGGCTCCCCGTGCAGCCAGCTGCTTGCTGATCGCCTCGCCGAGCCCTGACCCGGCGCCGGTCACCAGCGCCACCTTGCCCTCGAACGTCATCGCGGACCACCCCCTCGTCGGCGCCTGTCCCTTCACGCTAAGTCCGTGACCGGGCCCACGCCCGCCACATGACGGACGTGACGACCGTGCCATGATGAACAGATGGGCCAGGTCCTGGAGACGGACTACCTCGTCGTCGGCGCGGGTGCGACCGGGATGGCGTTCGCGGACACGCTGCTGGACCATTCCGACGCCCACGTGACGATCGTCGACCGCCGCGACGCCGCCGGCGGGCACTGGCGCGACGCCTACCCGTTCGTGCGGCTGCACCAGGCCTCCTCCTTCTACGGCGTGGCGTCCACCTCCCTCGACGGCGGCATCCAGACCTCCGGCCCCGAGGCCGGTCTGCACGTGCGCGCCACGGGCGCCGAGGTCTGCGGCTACTACGACCGGGTGCTGGCCGACCGGTTCCTGGCGTCCGGACGGGCGACGTTCCTCGGCGGGCACGAGATGGCCGACGACGGCTCGGTCGTCGCGCTCGACACCGGCGAGACGCGGGAGATCCGCGTGCGCCGTCGGGTCGTGGACGCGCACTACCTCGCCCCCTCGATCCCGGCGCTGACCCCGCCGCCGTTCGCCGTGGACGAGGGTGCACGGTGGGTTCCAGTGGGGGAGCTCCCCACCGTCGCGGACGAGGCCGGGTCGTTCGTCGTCGTCGGGTCCGGCAAGACCGCCACCGACGCCGTCGTGTGGCTGCTCGGTCGTGGCACCTCCCCGGACGCGATCACCTGGGTCCGCCCGCGGGACCCGTGGATGCTGGACCGCGCCGCCGTCCAGCCCGACGCCGCGGTGATCCGGACCATGGTGGCCGAGCTCATGGAGGCCGCGGCGGCGGCCCCGACCGTGGACGACTTCTTCCTGCGCCTCGAGGACGCCGGGGTGATGCTCCGACTGGACCCCGACGTCGTGCCCACGATGGCCCGCGTGCCCACGCTCGCCCGCTGGGAGCTGGAGCTGCTGCGCTCGGTCGAGCGCGTCGTGCGCCGCGGGCACCTGCGCCGGGTGTCCCCGGGGACGCTCCGGCTGGACGAGGGAGACGTGCCGGTGCCCCGGGACGCCGTCGTCGTGCACTGCGCCGCCGAGGGGCTCCGGCTGCGGCCCGCCGTGCCGATCTGGTCGCCCGGACGGATCGTCGTCCAGCCGGTGCGGGCCGGGTTCCCCTGCTTCGGGGCCGCGCTCATCGGCTACGTGGAGGCCACCCAGGGCGAGCGCCCGGACGACGAGCTCAACGCGCTGTGCCCGTCCACCCCGTACTTCTCCACCCCGCGGGAGTGGGTCGCCGGGCAGGCCGCCGGGGCGCTGGCGACCGCGGCCTTCATGGCCGACCCGGACCTCGCCCGCTGGTCGCACGGGACGACCCTCAACCCGAGCCGCGTGACACCGCACGACCGCGACCGCCCCGAGGTGCAGACCGCCCAGGCCCGTCTGCGCGCGGCGACCGAGTCGGGGATGCGGGGCCTGCTGCGGCTGGCCGGATGACGTCCCGGGAGACCCGTCAGGTCCGCACGGACGGCAGCACGTCGTCGGCCGTCGGGAAGGACGGCTGGGCACCGTGGGTCGCGACGGAGAACGCGCCGACCCGCACGGCCGTCCGGGCCGCGTCAACGAGCGTGTCGCCCTGGCTGACGCGGTAGGCCAGGGCCCCGACGAACGCGTCACCGGCGCCCGTGGTGTCCACCGCCTCGACGTGCGGCGTCGGCACGACGACCGGTTCGCCCACCCCGGCGGCGGGCTCGAGCACCACGGCACCGGCGGGGCCGAGGGTGAGCACCACCGACCGCGGACCGAGAGCGTGCAGCTCGGCGATGATCGCGAACGGCGACTCGGGCACCGGCCGCTCGGACTCCTCCAGCAACCGTTCGGCCTCCGCGTGGTTCACCACCAGCGGGTCGGCCAGCGCCAGCACGTCGGTGGCGACCGGCACGACGGGCGCGAGGTTGAGCAGCACCCGGCCCCGGCCGGCGCGGGCCGCGGCCTCGGACCCCCGCAGCGGGATCTCCCCCTGCAGCACGACGACGTCGGCACCGGCCACGAGGTCGTGGTGGCGGGCGACGACGTCCGCGTCGACGGCACGGTTGGCACCCGGGACAACGACGATCGAGTTCTCGCCGTCGTCGTCCACCCAGATCTGCGCCACACCGGTGGGTCCTTCGACCGTCTCGACCCCGTCCAGGTCCACGCCGGCGTCGCGCAGCCCGACGAGCGCGATGTCGGCGAAGGCGTCGGAGCCGATGGCCCCGAGCAGCGCGACGTCGCCGCCGAGCCGGGCGGCCACGACCGCCTGGTTGGCCCCCTTGCCCCCGGGGATCACCGTCATGGAGTCGGCGAGCACCGTCTCCCCCGTGACGGGCAGCGCGGGGACGCGCGCGACGAGGTCGGCGTTGACGGAGCCGACGACCACGATCGAGGTCATGCCTCGGGCCTCCAGGATGCGTGAGCAGGACGGACGGGCCGACGGACCGTCCGTCCCCATGATCGCGCACGATTGTGACGGCGGCGTTGCCTCGCCGCTCGTCAGCAGGCCAGGACCTCGCGCAGCCGGGTCGCGAACGCGGCCGGGTCGTTGTCCGGGGCCCACTCGTGCCGGGCGAAACCGCCGTGGTCCCCGGGGAAGACGACGACCGGGACGTCGAGGGCCTCGGCCAGCGCGACCGCACCCCGGTACGCCATCTCGCCGGGCAGGGACCCGGCGCCGACGGCGGGCAGGACCTGCGGGCCGCCGGCGCGGGTGGCCGCCCGGAGGGACTCCAGGGGCGGCTCCCACACGGGCATGACGGCCAGCGACGTCCCCAGGAGCAGGTCGTCGCGCCGGCCGTCGTCCTCCGTGGGCAGGCCGAACTCCGCCGGGTCCGGGTCGGGCTGGTCGAGGAAGTCCTCGGTGAGCGGTTCCGTCGCGAACACCAGCCGCAGGAACTTGGCCATCGCGGGGCCGAACCCGGCGCGACGGTAGGTGTCCACGATGTCGGCCTGGGCCCGGACCGCGACGTCGCGGTCGGCGAGGAGCGCGGTCAGCGGGGGCTCGTGGGCGACCAGCCGCCGCACCTCGCCCGGGTGCCCGGCCGCCCAGGCCAGGGCGGCCGCGGCGCCGCCCGAGCTCCCGAAGACGTCGAACGGCCCGGGCCCGACGCCCCGGGCGACGGCGTGCAGGTCCTCACCGTGCCGGTCGACGGTGAGGAGGGCGTCGGCGGCGACGGGGCGCGACCGTCCGGTGCCACGGGGGTCGTAGGTGACCACGAGGCGGTCGTCCAGCGCGGGGACGAGCTGGTCGAAGCCGTCGGCCGCCATCGGGTTGCCGACCACGAGCAGCGGGGCGTGCCCGCCGTCGTGCGCCGGTTCCCGGACGTCGTAGGTCACCGTGGCGCCGGGCAGGTCGAGCGTGCGGGTCGTCGTGGCCATGCCGGTAGCGACGTGGCGCGGGGCCGGAACTCATCGGCCGGCCCGCGCGGCTACTGGTCGTCGTCGGGCGAGGAGTCCCAGTCGTCGTCCTCGTCGATCGTGAAGGAGCCGCCGAAGTGCACCTGGTCCGGGTCGACGCCGAGGCCCTCGGCGATCTGCCGTCGCATCTTCTCGGCCATCGCCACGCCCTCGGAGGTGTCCCGCATCGACCGGTAGGTCTCGGCGTCGACACCGAACTCGGCGCGCGTCCAGGCGTCGAACGCCGTCTCGTAGGCGGCGCTGGGAGCCTCGACGACGTACTCGAGCACCTCCCCGAGCGGGAAGTGGCGGGTGCGGCGCGGGGTGTCGCCGGTGCCGGCCAGCGTGACCGTGAGCACGCCGTCGCCGACCTCGTGGCTGATCAGCTCGGGACGCCGGAAGTACTCCGTGTCTCGACCCTTGAGGTGGACCACGAGAAGCTCGTCGCTGACCGGTTCGCTCGTCGGAGTCGGCGGGTAGGTGCGCGGCACGGGTCGCGTGGTGGAGTCAGACATCAGTTCCGAGCATGCGCCGTCGGCGGCGACTTGTCACGCCGGTTCTCCCCTGGCGCAACGCGTGACGCCCACCCACCGACCCCGGCCTCCACAGCGGGGCACCGACCCGCCGCGACGACCCGACGACGACTCCGACGGCACGGCACCGTGGCCTGCACACCGTCCCCAGACCCGAGGAGCCCCGTTGCCGACCCCGACCCTGCCGCCCGCCGGACCGACCGGACGTCCCACCCGGCCCGGCCGCCGCTTCGTCCACCCCGAGCCGGTCGACCTGGCGACCGCCTGGCGGGCCGAGGAACGGCTCGCGGGCGACCCCGACCGACCGCACCACTGGTGCCCCGACCGGCACGGCTGGTTGCTGCGCGCGGGTCTGCACGAGGTGCTCGAACCCGTCCTGGTGCCGGATGCCGCGGGTGCGTCGTCCTTCTACCGGTTCGCCGACCTGGACGAGCCGGTGGCGGCCGCCCTGCTCGACCGGCTCGACGCCGACTACCTCGCCGTCGAACGGCAGAACGACGGCCCGACCATCGGCACCGTGCTGCGTGCCGTCGTCCGCCATCCCGACCGGTTGCGCGCGCACGGCTACGTGGTGGGCCCGGGCCGCTGCGACGAACGCGTGACGGTCGAGGGGGTGCTGGTGCGCACCGACCACGCCTTCGTGCTCGGTGACCACCACGGCCCCGGGTGCCAGTGCGACGAGCTGGAACGGTTCGTCGCCTCCCTCGGGGTGGACGACGCCCGCGTCCCGCCGCACGAGGTCACCCGCTGGTGGGGCCGGCCCGGTGACCTGTCGCCGGACGGGCCGGCCGAGCACTGGTACCGGCTCTGGTGGGACTGAGCCGTCCACAGCCTGTGGACGGCGCCGGTGTGCCGGCACGTCGGCGCACTAGCGTCCGGCCGCATGGCGCACCTCGACCTGGACACCGACGACCTCGCCGCGGCCGGACGGCGGGCGCACGCCGCAGCGGACCGGCTGGACCCGGCCGCGATGGCCGACGATCTCACCGGGACCGGTGCCGGTGCGGCGGCCGGCGACCCCGCGCTCGGCGCCGCGATCGACGACCTGACGGCGGCATGGGGACCGCTCCGGGCCACGCTCGCCGCGACCCTGGAGGGTCTCGGGGACCGGCTCGCGCGGACCGCCGCCACCTTCGACACCGCCGAGGGCACGACGGCGCAACGCGTCGCCGCCGCCGTGACGCCCGCCCCGGTGGTCCGCACGGACGGTGCCGGATGACGGCGGACCGGCCGTTCGAGCCCCTGAGCGGGTCGCCCGACGTCCTCGACTCCCTGGCGAGCGGCGCCTCGCGCGCGGCCGCCGCCCTGTCCACGGTGCACTCCGACCTGGTCGGCCTGGACACGACCATGACGCGCCACCGGTCGGCCGCCGTCGACACGGCCCGGGCGGTGCTGGACGACCTGATGGCTCGGGTCCGGCTGAGCGACCGGGTGCTGCGCGAGACGGCGCACGTGCTGGCCGACCGCGCGGCGGGGCTGGCCCGCGAGCAGCACGAGGCTCTCCAGGCGATCGCGCAGCGCCAGGAGGCGTGGACGCGGGTGCGCCGGGCCGAGGCCGACGAGGCCGCGGCCTGGCGGCTGGGTCTCGACATGGCGGACCTGCGCCACCTGGACGCGGCACGGCTCGCCGCGGAGGCACGGGCACGCCGGGACACCGCCCACGACGACGTCCTCGACGCCGAGCGCCGGTGGTACCGCGTGCGGGAGACCAAGGAGACCAGCTCCCGGGTCGCCGCCCGCCGGCTCGGCGGGCTCGGGCACCCCGACCTCGTGCGGTGGGCGGTCGCCGACGGCACGACCCTGGCGGACCTCGGCAGGCGCTGGGCCGACGGCGTGCGGCTCGCGGAGCGGCTGTCGGCGGGGGCCGTCACCGGCGCCGACCCCGCGGAGCGCCAGGAGCTCCGCGAGGGGACGGTCGCCGCCCTGGGCGCGGCCGGCGACGACCCGGTGCTGTGGACGGCCCTGTGGGAACGGGTCGGGCCCGCCGAGCTGTACGCCGCGCTCGGCGTCCGGGCCGTCGCCGGGCCGACCCGGGAGGCGCTGGCCACCGGGCTGGCCGCCTGGGCGCAGCACGCCACGCCGACCGAGCGGTACGCGCTGGGGAACGCCCTGGTCTCCGCGCTGCCTCCTGGCTTCCACGAGCTCGGCGACCGGGCCGACCTCGCCGCCGCGCTGCTGCGCCCCGCCCTGCCGGCCGACGTCCACCGCGGTGCCGCGGACGCCCTCGTCGAGCGCCACGGTGCGACCGGAAGCACCGAGGCCGACACCGCCGCGACCGGCACCCTCACCGTGGCGGTCGCCACCGGCCTGGCTGCCGACCCGGACGCCGCACTGCGCCACCTGGCACCGCCCGGCACCACCGCCGCCGACGTGACCGACCGCGCGCACGCCTGGTTCGGCGTGGCACCACCGGACGGCTGGCCCGACGGCGGCACCGCCGTCACCGCCCTGCTCGCCGCCGCCGTCGGCGCCGGGACGCACCCCGGTGCCGACGCCCCGCAGCAGGTCCGGGCGGCCCTGGCGACGTCCGCGGCCACGACGGCGCTCGTCGCGCCCGGGGGCCTGCTCGCGGGGGCGTACCCGGTGTCCGACGCCGCGAGCCGGCACGTCGCGGCGGCGTACGCGCCGTACCTCGTCTCGGCCGACGACGCCGCGTGGCACCCGTCGGCCGACGGCTCGCCGCCCGCGCCGGGCGTCCGGGGGCTGCCCCCGCTGGCGGAGGGCGCCGAACCGGTGCCGGACGTCGTCCAGCCCCGGCTGGACGCGTTCGCGCTCCGGGACGTCGTCGCCGCGACCTCGACCACGGAGACCGCCTCCGGTCACTGGCTGCGGCAGGTCGACGTCGCGGTGGCCGCGGCCGCCGCCACGGCGACGGCGGAGGGTGTCGGGGCCGCCGACGCGGAAGCGCTCGCGCAGGCCGGCGTCGCGGACGGGGCCGCCGTCGTCGGCTCCATCGCCTCGGGCACGATCTCCGTCGCCCAGGACGCCGCCGCCGAGGACGCGCTGCTGTACTCGACCGGGCTGAACCTGGCCACGACGCCGGTCGGGGCGAGGACATCGCTCGGCCTGCTCGGGCTCGGCACGCTCCTGCCGCCGCTGGGTCCCGACCACGTCGGTGCCGCCCGCGAGGAGGTGCTCGCGACCGAGGACGCGCTGCGGGAACGGGTCGTGACGCCCTTCGAGACCGCGTGGCGCCGGGAGCTGGCCGACCGGGGTCTGCCGCCCGACGCGATCGACGACGCCGCACGACGCTGGGCGGCGGACTCGCAGACCATGACCATCACGTTCCGCGAGTCCTTCGACGTGCACTCGGGCCTGGGGCGGCGGCTGGGAGAGCGGTCGTGACGGCCGGTCACGAGGCGCCGACCCGCGGCTGGCGGGGAGAGGTCGTCGTGCCCGTCGCGACGGCGGTGCTCTTCGCGCTGCTCGTCGCGGTGCTGGTCGGCGGCCCGCCGCTGCGCGCCGCCCTGCAGCAGCGGTGGCACCCGGGTACCTGGGCGCTGACGCCGGACGACTTCCCCGCCGGGAGCACGGAGGCGGTCCCGGTCGAGGCGCGATGGGTGTCCACGGTCCCGCCGCACGACCCGGCGCCGTACCTGCTGCCGGGACAGCGCTACCTCGCCGACGGCAGGCCGCTGCGGCTCGCGGTCGAGGAGGACACGGTGACCGCGACGGCCGGGGTCCGCCGGGGGGACGTGGAGGTCTACACGAGCGTGGTGGCCTCGGTGGAGGCCGGCCCCGGGGCGGCGGCGTTCCGCCGCGACGAGATGCACGACCGGGTCCACCGGCCCGGCCGGCGCGAACGCCTGCAGGAGACGGCCCGGCGCGGCGGTGCGTCGCTGACGGCGGTGCGCCCGCTGACGGGGCCCGGCCCCGCGGACGGACCGGCGCCGGTCCTGACCGGCCTCACCGGGGTCGAGACCGACCGCACGGGGGCACGCTGGCGTGTGACCGCCGTCGCGACCGTGGCGTGCGAGGCGCTCGTCCTGGTGGCGACGCGGGCACCGGTCGGTGCCGACGTGCCGCCGGACCTCACGGTCGACGCCCTGGTCGACCGGGGCGCGGCGGCCGTGTGCGCCGACCCGCCGGAGACCGGGTCCGGGCCGGACGCGCCCGTGAGCGCCGACGCGGCGACCGCGCCGGTCAGCCGTCCAGGAGCCGCAGCTCGACCACCGGGACGACGCGCCGCCAGTCGGGTTCGCCCCGGGCGGCGCCCAGGGGTTCGGCCCACTCGGACACGACGGGCCGCAGCGCCGCCCAGGCGGCGGGATGCTGTGCGGCGTACTCCTCGAGCCGCGCCACACCGGCGTCGGGGTCGAGCGGTTCGGCGACGGCACGCACGTCGCGCCGCCGGCCCACGGAGACCAGCACCCGGGGCTCGACCACGACGTTGCGGTACCACTGGGGACGGGGTCCGAGCCCCGAGGCCACCACCAGCCGGTCCGCGGAGGGCCGCCCGACGACCTCGAGCACCACGAAGCGGGTCTCGCCCGTCGTGCGCCCCCGGTGCTGCAGCATCAGCAGCCGGTCGCCGAGCAGCGCTCCGAGGCCGGCGCGGTACAGCCAGATCGGTGCGCGGACCAGCCAGCGGGTGCGCAGCATGCGGGTGACCAGACCCATGCCGCCACGGTAGCGCCGCCCCTCAGCGGGCGCCCGCCCCCTCGGCCGGGACGGTCGGCGCCGGACGGCGCACCCGGTCGTGACGGTCGTCCTGCAGGGCGCGCAACGCGTTGAGGATCGCGAGCAGGTCGACGACCTCCTGGCTCAGGGCCCCGACGACGGCCGGGATCACGCCGGTGGCGGCGATCCCCATGAGGACCACGGACAGCGCGATCCCCAGCCAGATGCTCTGCAGGGCGACGGTCATGGTCCGTCGTCCGACCCGCACGGCGGTGGCCGTCCGGACGAGGTCCTCGGTGAGGATGACCACGTCGGCGGACTCGCTGGCCGCCGTCGAACCGCGCGCCCCCATCGCCACGCCGACCTCGGCGGCGGCCAGGACCGGGGCGTCGTTGACCCCGTCCCCGACCATCATCACGGGCCGGTCGGGCAGGTCGCGGACGATGCGCACCTTGTCCTCGGGCAGGCACTCGGCGTCCACGCGGGCGATGCCCACCGCCGCGGCGATGTGCTCGGCGGTGGAGCGGGAGTCGCCGCTGAGCATCATCGTGCGCGTGATCCCGAGACCGGCGAGCTCGTCCATCGTGCGCCGGGCGTCGGAGCGGGCGGGGTCGCTCATCACCAGCGTGCCGGCGAAGCGGTCGTCGACGGCCACGTAGACGGCGAGCTCGCCCGGCCCCAGGGTCTGCTCCTCGACGTCGGGCGCGGCGGCGGCGACCCGCTGCCGCTTGCCGACCACCACGTCGTGGCCGCCGACGTCGGCCGCGACGCCGTGCGTCGCCTCCTCCCGGGCGCTCCGGGCGCCGAGCAGGTCCAGCCCGCGCCGCGTGGCGGCGTCCTGGATGGTGGTGGCCAGCACGTGCGAGGAGTACTGCTCGGCCGACGCCGCGAGCCGCAGCAGCTCGTCCGCGCTCCACGGCGGGCGGGGGTGGACGGCCAGCAGCGTGGGACGGCCGAGGGTGATGGTGCCGGTCTTGTCGAAGGCGACGGACCGCACCGCGGACAGCTGCTCCAGGGTGCCGGCGTCCTTGACGATGAGGCCGTGCCGGGCCGCCCGGCTCATGCCGCCGAGGAACGCCACCGGGGCGGCGATGAGCAGCGGGCACGGGGTGGCGACCACGAGCACCTCGGCCACCACGGTGGGGTCGCGGTGGTAGACCCACGCGGCCCCCGCGACGAGGAAGGCGAAGAGGGTGAAGGGCACGGCGTACCGGTCCGCGAGGCGTACCACCGGCGCCCGGGACTCGGCGGCCTCGCGGACCATGGCCACGATGCGGGCGTACTGGCTGTCCGCCGCGGCCGCCGTGGCCCGCAGGGTGACGGCCTGCTCGGTGTTCAGCGCGCCGGAGAGCACCGGGTCCCCGACGTGCCGGGTGACCGGCAGGCTCTCGCCGGTGAGCGAGGACTCGTCGAAGTCGGTCTCCGGCCCCACCAGCTCGGCGTCCACCGGCACCACCTCGGCGGGGCGGACGAGGACGAGGTCGCCGGGACCGAGGTCGGCGACGTCGACGTCGGTGATCGTGCCGTCGGGTCCCAGCCGGTGGGCACGGGTGGGTGCGCGTTCCAGCAGCGCGCGCAGCTCCTGGCGCGCCCGGTGCGCGGCGAAGTCCTCCAGCGCCTGCCCACCGGTCAGCATGAGCACGACGACCAGCGACGCCACGTACTCGCCGACGACGACCGTCGCGACGATCGCGGTCAGCGCCAGCAGGTCGACGCCCCAGTGCCCGGCGAGGACGTCACGGACCATGTGCCCGGCGACGCGCAGGCCCACGACCAGCGCCCAGGCGGACCCGACCCAGCGCGCCGTCGTCTCCTGGCCGCCGGCCAGCAGCCCGAGCACGACGACCAGCACCAGCAGGGATGCCGCCACCCAGGGGTAGCGCTGCACGAACCACCGCAGCCGTGTGCGCCGCACCCCGTCTGATCCGGCACCGGTCGGTGCCGACGGTCCGCTCATGGGTCCATCGTCCCGCCGGACCGGACCTCCGGCCTCCCGACTGCACGGGCGGGGAGTCGGCCCTACGCTGTCGACGTGCCCGCCCTGCCGGTCCCCGGAGGTGTCGTCGACGTCGACGACGCCACCGTCGCCCCTGCCCCGCGCCCGGCGCCCTGGCTGGTCGACGTCGCGGCGGCGCTGGGGACGATGCTGGTGCTCACCGGCGCCGTCCTGGTCGGTCAGCACGCGGGGCTCCTCGGTGTCCTCGCCGCGGTCGGCTTCGGCCTCCTGGTGCTGCTGCGGCGGCCCGCCCCGGTCCTGATGGTGGTGCTGACCTCCGTCGGCGTCCTCGTGTGCGCCGCGGAGGGGCTCGGGGCGCTGGGGACGCCGCTGGCCGCGGTGACGGCGCTCTGCGCGGCCACCGCGCAGGGGCACGAGCGCTGGGCGGCCGGGGCCGGCGCGGCGCTGGTCGTCACGGCACCGGCCCTCGGACCGCCCGGGACGGGTCTCGCCTCCGACTCGCTCGTGGAGCTGGTCCTCGGCGCGGCGCTGGTGACGGCGGCCGTGTGCCTCGGCCTGCTGCTCCGGTGGCGGCGTACCGCGCAGTCGGCTGCGCCGTCGGCCGTGGCGGGGGCCGGAACGCTCGGACCGGACGAACCCCCCACGCCGCCGGCACCCTCCACGGCGACCGCACCGAGCGCCCCGCACACACCGGACGCACCGGACGCACCGGACGCGCCGGACGCGCCGGACGCGCCGGACGTGCCGGTCGACGACGCCCGGCACCGCCGCCAGCAGGAGCTGCTGCGGGTCGCGCTGGACCTGCAGGAGGTCGTCGGCCACAACCTGTCGCTCGTGGCCCTGCACACCGACGTGGCGGCCGGCGCGATGGGCCGGGACGACGACGCGGCCGGCACGGCGCTGCGCCACGTGCGCGAGGCGACGTCGGCCACCGTGCACGAGCTGCGGGCGACGACCCTGCTGCTGCGGGGCGCGCTCGACCCGGCGCGGGCAGGTCACGACGCGGACACCGCGGCGCGGGAGCACCTGCCCGCGGCCACCGGTCCGGCCGGCCTGGCCGCACTCGTGCAGCCGGTCCTCGCCGCCGGCGTCGACGTGTCCACGCGGGTCGACGTGCCCCGCGGCTCGATCGACGCGATGGTCGACGCCGCGGCCTTCCGGATCGTGCAGGAGGTGCTGCGGGACGTGCGGGACGCCACCGGGGGACGCCGTGTGCAGGTCCGCCTGGTGGTCGCCGCGGGCCGGCTGCGGATCGTCGTCGCCGACGACGGCCGGAGCCTCGCCTCCGGCTTCGGCGAGGACCCCGGACTCGCCGCCGTGCGCCACCGGGCGGCGCTGCTCGGGGGCACGCTCGACGTCGGGTCCGGGACCGACGGCGGCCTGGTCGTCACCGCGGAGCTGCCGGCACGCCTGGGCGAGTGACGGCACGGCCCGGAGCGGCACGGCCGTGCCTGTATCGTCGCCCCCATGGCCACCACCGCGTCGCACACCGAGGCGTCCGCCCGGGTGGCCCCCGCCCCGGGCGCCCCGCCCCTGACCCACCCGCCGCGCGTGCGCTGAGGTCCCGACCATGGCGCACGACCACTCCGGGCCCGGCACCCACCGCGGCCGTCTCGGCCTGGCCTTCGGCATCACGGCGGGCATCGTCGTGGCCCAGGCCGTCGGCGCGGTGGTCACGGGCAGCCTCGCCCTGCTGGTCGACACGGCCCACCTGCTCACCGACGCCGCGGGGCTGGGGATGGCGCTCCTGGCCGCCCACGCCGCGACGCGCCCGGCCACCCCGCGGCGTACCTGGGGACTGCGGCGGGCCGAGGTGCTCGCCGCCCTCGCCCAGGCCACGTTGCTGCTCGGCGTCGGCGTGTTCGTGGTCGTCGAGGCGGTGCAGCGGCTGCAGGACCCGCCCGCGATCCCGGGGACGGAGCTCGTCGTCTTCGGCGTGATCGGCCTGGTCGGCAACCTCGCGGCCCTGGCCGTCCTCGTCGGCCGCCGCAGCGCGAACCTCAACCTGCGGGCCGCGTTCCTCGAGGTGCTCAACGACGCGCTGGGATCGCTGGCCGTCGTCGTGGCGGCGGTCGTCATCGCCACGACCGGCTGGCAGCAGGCCGACTCGGTCGCGGCGCTGCTCATCGGCGCCCTGATCCTGCCGCGCGCCGTGCTGCTGCTGCGCGACACCACCGCCGTGCTGCTCGAGTCGACGCCGCCGGGTGTCGACCTGGACGAGGTCCGCAGCCACCTGCTCGGGGTCGAGCACGTGCACGAGATCCACGACGTGCACGCCTCGCTCATCGCCACCGGGCTGCCGCAGCTCTCGGCGCACGTCGTCGTCGAGGCGGAGTGCTTCCGGGACGGCCACGCCGGGGCGATCCTCGACGAGCTGCAGGACTGCGTCCGCGACCACTTCGGCATCGAGCACACGACGTTCCAGGTCGAACCCGAGACCCACCCCGAGCACGAGCACCCGACGCACGACTGAACGCGACAGCGCCCCGCGCCACCGAGGGCGGGCGGCGGGGGCCGAGCGGCCGGGACCCCCGGGATACGGCCAGCCTTGCCTTGCTGGCGGGGCCCGGTCGGGAGTGCTTACCTGGTGGCATGAGCAGCGGACCCGAGGTGCGCACCCACGCCGACGAACCCCACCGGACGGGGCTCGCGCAGCGGCTCAACTGGCTGCGCGCGGGCGTCCTGGGGGCGAACGACGGCATCGTCTCGGTCGCGGCCGTCGTCGTCGGCGTCGCCGCGGCGACCAGCGAGCAGGCGGCGCTGCTGACCGCCGGCCTCGCCGCCCTCGTCGGCGGGGCCATCTCGATGGCGCTGGGCGAGTACGTCTCCGTGTCCTCCCAGTCGGACACCGAGAAGGCGCTCATCGCCAAGGAGAAGCACGAGCTCGCCACGATGCCCGAGGCGGAGCTGGAGGAGCTCGCCGGGATCTACCGTGACCGCGGCCTGTCCGAGGAGACCGCTCGGCAGGTCGCCGTCGAGCTCACCGAGCACGACGCCCTGCGCGCCCACCTGACCGTGGAGCTGCACATCGACGCCGACGACGTCGTCTCACCGTGGCACGCCGCCTTCGCCTCGTTCGTCGCGTTCGCCCTCGGCGGCCTGCTGCCCTTCGCGACGGTGCTCCTGGTGCCCGAACCCGCCAAGGTCGCCGCGACCTTCGTCGCCGTCCTCGTCGCGCTGGCCCTGACCGGTGGGGTCGCCGCCTGGATCGGCGGCGCCCGGATCGGGCGGGCCGTCCTGCGGGTGGTCGTCGGGGGCGCGCTCGCGCTCGGCGCCACGTTCGCCGTCGGGTCGCTGCTGGGCAGCGCCGGCGTGGTCTGACCGCAGCCACCGCGCGAGCAGCAGCACCCCGAGCGCCGAGCCGGCCCCGACCAGCGTCAGCACGACACGCACCCAGGCGGCCGTCTCCGGCCCCTCCGGGCTGGAGAGCACGACGCTGACGGTCAGCAGCGCGGCGAGCACCCACAGCGGGGCCGCGGCCGTCGCGACGACCGTCGCCACGAGGGCGAGCACGGTGACGACGGTCAGCACGGGCCCGGGCAGGTCGAGCGCCACCAGGCCGGCGGCGAGGACACCGCCGAGGACGGTCCCGCCGGCCCGGGCGACCGCGCGGGCCGCGATCTCGCCGGCGCGCGGCACGAGCACCACGTAGAAGGTGAGCAGCAGCCACCAGGAGTGGGTGTCCGGGTAGTAGGTGACGGCCCACCACGTGCCGGCCGCGGTCAGGACCACGAGCGCGCCCGCGTAGAACACGCTCTCGGCCCGGGTCACGCGCGGGCTCTCGCGTCGGGGCAGCCCGCCGGTCAGCACCGCGACCAGCAGTGCCGTCCACAGGCCGGCCAGGAGCACGGTCAGCGCCGCGGGCCAGGCACCCGCCAGCGTGCGGGGGTCGACGTCGGTCAGGGCCGGCGGCGCGATCGTGAAGACCGCGACCGTCGTCGCCAGCACGGTGCCCCCCGCGGTCCGGCCGTACGCCGCGGCGAGCCCCACCGTCGCCGCGACGGCCGTCATGAACACCGTGGCGGTCCCCGCGTCCGCGCCCGCGAGGGGGGCGAGGAGGACGAGCGCACCGGTGGCCACCGCGACCAGGACGGGACGACGCGGGGAGGCGGCCGCCGCGGTCAGCGGGGGCAGCAGCCCGAGCAGCCAGGGCATCACCAGCACCGGGTCGACGAGCCCGAGGACGACGCCGGGGGCCAGGGTCAGCAGGGCCGCGGCCACCAGGCGACGGCGCGCACCGCCCGGGGGCAGGGGCTCGGTGCCGTCGTCGACGCCGGCCGACCCGTCGGGCCGGTCGGGACGGGCGTCAGGCGCGGTCGTCGCGGCGCTCCTCGACGGCCTGCTTGAGGATGAAGGCCGGCAGCAGGAACGTGGCGAGCATCGTCACGAGCCAGACGATCACCGGGCCGATCACCCACCCCTGCCAGCCGGAGATCTCCAGCCCGTCGGAGACGAGCGAGGCCACCAGCAGCGCCGCGTAGGTGCTGATCAGCCCCACGGCGCCGACCAGCGTCGGGGCGTTGCGCCGCGCGAGCTGGGCGAAGAAGGGGGACATCACCGCCTGCACCACCGCGAAGATCACGACGGCGAGCACGAAGCCCAGCGGGTCGTCCCACACGACGTCGAACGTCTGCCAGTCGAAGGCCGCGAAGAGGACGTCCGTCAGGACCACACCGATCGCCGCCGCGAGGAGAAAGACGGCGGTGCGCGCGAGAAGTCGGACCATGACGGCAGAGTGGCACGGATCACCACAGGTCGCGCGAGATGCTCAGGATTCCCTCAACCCCCCTGGGCCGGGGCGGTGGCCGACCGCCAGCATGTGCACCACGTCGAGAGGTTCGGGGGTCACGTCAGATGCGGGTCCTGGTCACCGGTGGGGCCGGCTACCTGGGGTCCCACGTCGTGCTGTCGCTGCTCGAGGCGGGCCACGACGTGGACGTCGTGGAGAGCTTCGTCGGCGGCAGCCCGGCCGCGCTGGCCCGCGCCGAGGGCGTCGCCGGCCGGCAGGTCACGACGCACGCCGCCGACGTGGCCGACATCGACGCGATGGAGCGGATCTTCGCGACGGCGCGCTTCGACGCCGTCGTGCACCTCGCCGGGCAGCGGTCCGGCCGGCTCGGCGACCGCCGCGTGCTGGACACCTACGAGACCAACCTGTCGAGCCTGTTCACCCTGCTGCGCTGCATGACCTGGTACGAGGTGCACCGCCTCGTGCTGTCGTCCTCGGCCGCCGTCTACGGCCCGTCCGACGACGGCGGCGCGCTGGACGAGGAGTCGCCGCTCGCGCCGGTCTCCCCCCTGGGCCGCAGCCTCGCCACGAACGAGCACCTGCTGCGGGACCTCGTCGGCCAGGACCCCACCCTGCGGGTCGCCGTGGTGCGCTGCTTCACCACCGCCGGAGCCCACCCCTCGGGCCGTCTCGGGGAGCACACCGCGCACGCGGCGCCCGGCCTGCTGACCCGCATCGGTCAGGTCGCGGCCGGGCGGCGGCCCGTCGTCGAGGTGCTCGGCGGCGACCACGCCACCGCGGACGGCACGCCCGTGCGCGACGTCGTGCACGTGGTCGACGCCGCGGCGGGCCACGTCGCCGCGCTGGAGGCGCTGGAAGCCGCGCCCGGAGGGTTCACGACCTGGAACCTCGGTTCCGGCCGCGCCACCAGCGTGCTGGAGGTGATCCGGACGTTCGAGCGGGTCACCGGGCGCGCGGTGCCGCACCGGGTCGTCCGGGCGGCCCCCTCGACGGCGGCCCGCCTCGTGGCCGACGCCCGGCGCGCCGCGCACGCCCTGGGCTGGCACGCCCGGCGCGGTCTGGAGGAGATCTGCGGCGACCACTGGCGCTGGCAGCTCGCGAACCCGGACGGCTACCCGCCCACCGTGACGCCGGAGACCCCCTGGCGGGGCGGGGTGGGGCACCGGCTGCGGACCGTCCCCCCGCTGCCGGACGCCGGGGCCCCGGCGGTGGGGCGGCCGTCGGGGTCGGTCAGTCCTTGACGTCGCGGTAGTACCGCAACGCCCCGGCGTGCAGGGCGGCCGGCTCGGTGTAGATGACCCGGGTCCGGTCCAGCATCGCCGCGGAGGCGACCTGCTCGGCCAGCTCCGAGCGGGCCGCGAACAGCGTCGCGACCAGCGCGTAGGCGGCCTCCTCGGGCAGCGACGCCGGGACCACCAGGACGTTGGGCACCGCCAGCGTCTCGACGTCGGCATCCAGGCCGTAGATGCCCTCCGGCACCGTGCCGTGGCGGTAGCCCTGACCGAACTGCTCGCGCAGCTCGTCCACGACGCCGTCCAGGGGGACCAGACGGACGGGCGTCTCCTCGGCGAGCTCGACCAGACCGGGCGTGCGCAACCCGCCGGACCAGAAGAAGGCGTCGATCCGCCCGGTGCCCAGCGCGTCCAACGACTCGGTGATCCCCAGCTCGAGGACGCGCAGGGCGGACTCCGGGAGCTCCCCGGCGGCCAGCACCCGCCGGGCGATGAGCGACGTCCCCGACCGGGGAGCCCCGACGGAGACCCGCAGGCCGCGCAGGTCGGACAGCTCGCGCACCGGCGAGTCCGCCGGGACGACGAGGTGCGCGAAGTCGTCGTAGACCCGGCCCAGGGCCCGCAGGTCGACGGGTTCGTCGAACGCCCCCGTCCCGTGCACGGCGTCGGCGACGGCGTCGGCCGCGCTGAACGCCACCTGCGCCTCGCCGGCGGCGAGCAGCTCCAGGTTCTCCACCGAGCCGCCGGTGGTCAGCACCTCGGTCTCGACGCCGTGCCGGTCCTCCAGCACCTCGGCCAGCGCGCGGCCGTACCCGTGGTAGATGCCCGTCGTGCCGCCCGTGGCGATGATGATGCGGTCCGGCAGGCGGCCCTGCCCGGGGGTGTCCTCCGTGGCGAAGCACCCGGCCAGGACCACGAGGACCAGCACCGCGGCCGTCAGCGACCTCCCCACCCGTCGGGTCACGGCTGCTCCTCGTCCCAGGGGCGGACCTGCAGGTGGGCCCGCAGCCCGCCGTCGTCCGGGAGCTCGAGACGGAGCCCCCCGCCGGCCGAGGCCAGCAGCTCGGAGGCGATCGCCAGCCCGAGCCCGGAGCCCCGGACGTTGCTGTGGCCGGGGCTGCGCCAGAACCGCTCGGTCAGCCGTTCGAGCTGGTCGGGGGCGACGCCGGGACCGTGGTCGCGGACGACGATCTCGCACCGGCCCTCGACGTCCGCGACCGTGATCTCGAGCGGTTCGGAGGCCGGGGAGAACTTCAGCGCGTTGTCCACGATGGTGTCGAGCGCGGTGCCCAGGGCCGTCGGGTCGATGGCGGCCCACACCGGACGGTCCGGCGTGGCCAGCCGGACCTCCCGGCCGTCCTCGAGCAGCCGCCACCCCTCGATCCGTCGGGTCGCGAGCTCGACCAGGTCCACGGGCTGGGCCGTCCCGCTGCTCCCGTCCTCGGCGAGCAGCAGCAGGGCGTCGAGGATCCGGGCCATCCGCACCGCCTCGGCACGCACGTGCTCGACGTCCTCGACCTGCTCGGACGGCACGGTCAGCGCGAGCCCCTCGATGCGCAGCATCAGCGCGTTGAGCGGGTTGCGCAGCTCGTGGGACGCGTTGGCCACGAACTCCTGCTGACGCCGCATGAGGTGCTCGACCCGTTCGGCCATCTCGTTGAACCGCGTGACGACCTCACGCAGCTCGGGCGGACCCGTCGACGGCGGGATGCGTTCGTCGAGCCGCCCCGACCCCATGCGTTCCATGGCGGCGTCCACGACCCGCACGGGCCGCAGCACCCAGCCGGCGGTGCGGTCGGCGACGAGCACGGCCAGCAGCGCCACGGCGACGCCGCCCGCGGTGAGCAGGCCCCAGCTCAGCCAGATGCTGCGCTCCAGCGCGCGCGTGTCCGACACCGACACCAGCGCCCCGACGACGTCCTCGCCGTCGAAGACGGGTTCGGCGACGACGATCTCGTCCACGTCCCACGGCCAGAAGCTCGCCGCCATCTCCGACCGCCGCCCGGCCACGGCCGTGTGCCGCTCCGGGTAGTCCTCGACGTCGAGCCCGGCGGAGGCGAGCGTCACCCCGGCCTGGTCGACGACGGCGGACCGCACGCCGTACACCTCGCGGTACCGCTCCAGGTCGACGGCGACGATGGCCGGGTCGTCGGCCAGGATCGCCTGCCGGGCGGTGAGGGAGAGGTAGGAGGCGTCCCGCAGCCGGTCGAGGAAGATGTCCTGCTGCTGCGCGCGGGTGACGCTCGCGGCGTACAGCAGGCCGACCAGGAGCAGCACCAGGGCGATCGGCACGTAGACCAGCGCCGTCAGCCGCGCCCTCACGCCGGTCCGGCGACGCGGTAGCCGACCCCGCGCACCGTCTCCACGACGGCGGGGGCCCCGAGCTTGCGGCGCAGCGAGGCGACGTGCACCTCCAGGGTGCGACCCAGCCCCTTCCAGCTCGACCCCCAGACCTCGCGCAGGATGCGCTCGCGGGCCAGGGCCGTGCCCCGGTGCCGGACGAGCAGGGCCAGCAGGTCGTACTCCTTGCGGGTCAGCGAGACCAGCGAGTCGTCGGTGCGGCGTACCTCCCGGGCGGCGAGGTCGATCTGCATCCCGGCGACGGCGACCCGCGCGGCCTCCTGCCGGCCGTCCCACTCGCGGGCGCGACCCCGGCGGAGCACCGCGTCGATGCGCGCCAGCACCTCGCGGACGTCGTACGGCTTGGTGACGTAGTCGTCGGCGCCCAGCTCGAGACCGCGGACCCGGGCGTCGAGCTGCGTCCGGGCGGTGACCATGATGATCGGCGTGTCCGCCACCTTGCGGATGCGGCGGCAGACCTCGAAGCCGTCCATGTCCGGCAGGGCGAGGTCGAGGAGCACCAGGTCGGTACGCGGGTTCAGCTCGGCGAGCGCCGTCGCGCCGTCGGCGGCGCGGATCACCTCGTACCCGTGCTTGCCGAGGACGGAGACCAGCGCTCCGGCGACGTGCTCGTTGTCCTCCACCACCAGCAGCTGCACGGACCTGACCGTAGCCGAGCGTGGGCCGACGCCGCCAGCGCGTCAGCGGGTGACGTCGCTGGTCAGCCCACGCGGTCGACGAACGCCACGGAGGCCGCGGCGATCTGCTCCCGGGCGTCGTCGTGGCTGATCGTCGGCGTCCCGTCGCCGGGCTGGACACCGTAGTCGCCGAAGAACGCGTGCACGGCGCCGTCGACGACGGTGAACCCGGCGCCGGGCGGGAGGTCCGCGCGCGACGCCTCGATCGCCTCCGGGGTGGACAGCCCGTCCCGCGAGCCGGAGACGGACTCGACCGCCGCGGTCAGCGACGTGCTCACGTCGCCGGCCGGGTAGGAGGCGTACAGCAGCAGCCCCGCGGCGGGCGCGACCTCGTCCTCGTCGGCGGCGTCGGCCTGCGTGGAGGCGACGACACCGCCCAGGGAGTGCCCGCCGAGCACCCACCGCTCGGCCTCGGGGTGCGCGTCCCGGGCGTCGTCGAAGGCCCCGGTGGCGAGGAACCCGATCCCCAGCGGCTGCTGGGCGATCACGACGGTGTGCCCGGCCTCGGCCAGGGGGCGCAGCACGGCGGCGTAGGCACGGGCCTCGACCTTGGCGCCCGGCTGGAAGAACACGGCGGTGCCGCTGGGCTCGCCGGTCGGCGCGAGCTCGATCCGGGTCGGGGTCTGCGTCACCGTGACGACGTCGTCGGACTCCATCGCGTCCAGGGCCGGCTCGACGGCGACGAACGGGCGCAGCCAGGCGATCAGCGCGACCCAGCCGACGGCGAGGACCACCAGCACGACGTCGAGGACGCGCCGCCGGCCGGAGTGCGCCCGCCGACGGCGCGTGGACGCCCACAGGACCAGCGCGCCGCCCACCACGGTCGGCCCGAGCAGCACGGCGTAGGCGGGGTGCCCGTGCACCACAGCTCCCCAGGCGGTCAGCAGGACCCAGGCGACGACGGCGATCCCCGCCGCCGCGACCGCGCGCACCACCCAGGTCAGCCCGCCGGCCCGCCCCGTCTCGTCGGTCATCTGTCCCCTCGCTCCTGTCCCACGGTCGGCGCCACGGTCCGGGTCACAGGTCCTGGAGCCGGCCGTCGGCCATCTCGACCACCCGGTCGGCGTGCCCGAGAACATCATGGTCGTGCGTGACCATCACCGTCGCCACGCCGAAGGAGTGCGTCCGCTCGGCGAGCAGCCCCACGACGTCCTGGCTGCGCTGCCGGTCCAGCGCCGACGTCGGCTCGTCGACGAGCAGCACGGACGGGTCGTTGACCAGGGCGCGCGCGATGCCCACCCGCTGCCGCTCGCCGCCCGAGAGCTCCGCGGGCCGCCGGTCGGCCTTGTGCGCCATCCCGACGGCGTCGAGCAGCGGCGTCGGGTCGAAGGCGCCGCGGGCGGCCAGGCGGTGCGCCAGGCGCAGCTGGTCCGCGACCGTCAGGGCCGGCACGAGGTTGCCGCTCTGGAACACGAAGCCGATCTCGGTGAGCCGGAACCGCGTCCGGCGGCGGCGCCCGAGGGTCGCGAGGTCGGTGCCGTGCACGCGCACGGTGCCCGACGTGGCGTCCGTCAGCGCACCCGCGACGGCCAGCAGGCTCGACTTGCCCGCACCGGACGGGCCGACGACGGCCACGAACTCCCCGCCGTCGACGGCGAGGTCGACGTGGTCGAGAGCGTGCACGGTGCGGTCGCCGTCGCCGAGGTCGAGCGTGACGTCCTCGAGCCGCAGGCCGACGGCGTTCCCGGCGGCGGTCGCGCTCGGGGCGGGACGGGACGTGGTGGTGGTCGTGGTGTTCATCGCTGGCCTCCGAGAGCGGTGAGCGGGTCGATGCGGACGATGCGGAGCACGGCGAGCGCAGCGCCGAGCAGGCCGAGGCCCACCATGAGCGCCGTCGCGACGACGAGCGGGCCGGCCTCAAGGGCGAACGGCATCCCGGCCGGCATGAGGGCGCCGAGTCCCACGCCGACGCCGACGCCGACGGCGGTGAAGACGGCGAGGATCGCGGCGGCCTGGGTGACCCCGTCGCGGAGCAGGAATCCGGTGGGGGCGCCGACGGCCCGCAGCACGGCGAGCTCGTGCTGCCGCTGGACCGTCCACACCGAGAAGAACGCGCCGACGATCAGCGCGGCGATCGCGTAGAGGAAGACCTGGATCATCTCGATCGTCATGGTCTCGGCGGTGAAGCCGGGCGACGCGTGGTACGCCTCGTCCATCGAGCGCGTGGTGGTCCCGGCCGCCGCGTCCCCGGTGACGACGTCGACCACGGCCGCCAGGTCTGCGCCGCCGTCCGTGCGCAGCGCCACGACGCTGGCCGTGTCGACATGGTCGGCGGCGACCAGGTCGGCCGTCGGCGCCCCCTCCTGGGACCGCCCCGTGGCGAGGTACTGCCAGGTGGCGAGGGGGAGGTAGGCCACGTCGACGTGACCGAAGGTGTCCTGGCGACCGGTGAAGCCGACCACGGTCAGCTCGGTCCCGACGCGGTCGAGCTCGACGGTGTCGCCCAGCTCGAGGCCCTCGTCCCGGGCGGTGTCTGAGACGACGATGCCACCGGGAGCCCCCAGACCGTCACCCCCGGCCGGCTCCGGGGCGAGGAACGACGACGGCTCGACGCCGAACAGCGTGAGGTCGACCTGCTCGCCGTCGGCGGTGGTGCCGTTGGCGAGGGAGACGCCGAAGAGCTCGGCGTCGGCGACGCCGTCCTGCTCGGCCCAGGCGTCCCGCTGCGCGGGGTCGACGACGGAGCGGGAGAACCCGTTGTCCTCCTTGGTGCCCTCGTCGAAGGCGACGGCGGAGGCGGGCAGGTTCTGCAGGCCGGAGACGCCGTCGTTGACGAGTCCGGTCGACAGCCCGGACAGCATGACGGTCAGCAGGGCGAGCAGGCCGATGACAGTTCCCATGAGGAGGAACCGGCCGCGCTGGTGGCCCAGGGCGCGGAGAGCGAGGAACATCCGGGGTCCTTCGACGGAGGGCTATGATGTCGACGTGCCGTCGACATGTTGTCGACACTACGTCGACAACATTGCCGACGGCCAGGCCCAGGACGGTGACATGGCGCACACCGCGGAGCGGTTCAGCCCTGGGCCGGACGCTGCTCGCGCAGGTAGGGGTCGAGCAGGCCGACGACGGTCCGCCGGGCCTCCTCCAGGTCGCCGGAGGACTCCAGGCGGCGGGCGGCGGCGAGCACGACGGCGTTGACCAGGTCGACCACGGCGTCGGCGTCGTCCACACCCAGCTCGTCGAGCGCTTCCCTCACCGGACGCAGCAGGCTGTCGTGGAACGCGCGCGCCCGGCGCGCCATCTCCTCGGTCGGCACCGCAGCGGCAAGGGTCTGGGCCAGGGCGTGCTCCCCGTCGGCGACCAGCCCGAGGTTGACCGCGACGAAGGCGAGCACCTTGTCCCGGGGCTCCGTGCACCCGTGCATCGCGGTGGCGATCCGCTGCTCCCAGCGCGGGAAGGCGTCGGCGATCACCGCGTCGAGGAGGTCGTCGCGCGACCGGAAGTAGTGGTAGACCGCCGACCGGGACAGCCCCGCGCGCTCGGCGACCCGTCCGAGCCCGGGTACCTGGTCGGGCTGCTCCGTGAGCAGCCCCCGCGCCGCGTCGAGGAGCGCCGCCCGCCGCGCCTCGCGGTGCTCGACGACGGTGGCCTCGCTGATCTTCGGCATCCTCGGCTCCCGGTCAGCCGGTCACGGTGATGCCGAGGTTGGCCGCGAGCAGCGGCGCGAGGTGGGCGAGCTGCACGCTCGTGATCGTGGTGCCGCGCAGCGCGTCGGTGCCGACCAGCTCGCTCAGGTCCGCCCCCCGCAGGTCGACGTGCTGCAGCGTCGAGGCCTGCACGTCGAGCCGGCGGACGGCGGTGCCCTCGAACGCGACCCGGGTGGCGCGGACCTGGACGAGGTCCAGCTCGTCGATCTGGCAGTCGGTGAACACGACGTCCTGCAGGGTGGCGCCGCGCAGGTTCACGTACCCGAGCTTGCAGCCGACGAAGCGGACGGACTGCCACGTCGACTCGTACAGCTCGGCCGACCCGATCCGGGCGTCGCGCAGCTCGACGTCGCGCCACCGGCCCCGGATGCCCTGCACGACGGGGACGTCCACCTGCTCCATGACGACCTCGGTGAGGGTGAGATTGCGCAGGTCGGCCTCGCGGGCCTGCAGCCCGCGCAGCCGCGAGGAGTGCACCTGCGCCCCGCGGAGCTCGAGACGGTCGGCCTCGACGGCCGTGTGCTCACGCCCCTCGAGATCGGCGCCGGCGACGAGCTCGCCCGCCTCGCCGGGGTCGAGGTCGGTCAGCGCGACCGGGTCGACGACGGGCGGGGCGGGCGGCGTCTGCTGCGGGGAGGGCACGGGCTCAGTGTAGGGAAGGCCCGGCCCCGGCGGTCAGGCCTGTCCGTACCGGGTGAGCAGCTCCTCGAACCGCTCGGGGGTGAGCCCGTCGGAGAAGCCCATCGTGGTGACCTTGATGCCCGGGATCGCGGACAGCATGGCCGCCATGGCGGGGTCGGCCTCGGTGTCGAACATCTGCGCGGCGTCACCCATGGCGTCGACCAGGGCGGCCCACGCCTCGGGGTGGCGGCGCCACTCGTCGATGGTGGAGTACCGGTGCAGCGGGGCCACCGGCTCCGGGGCGACGACGTCGACCGTGGCGGTCAGCGGCAGGTCCCGGGAGGAGGCGCCGACGGCGACCTCGAGGGCACCCGGCTCGACGACCCAGGCGTGCGTGGCCGTGTCCCAGTGGGACAGGTCCCGCCGGGTCAGGGTCAGCTCGACGCGGCGGGAGTCGCCGGGCTGCAGCGTCACCGCCTCGAAACCGCGCAGCTCGCGCGGGGCGCGGGTCACGGCGGAGCCGGGCCGGCCCACGTAGAGCTGCGGCACCGCGACCCCCTCGCGGGACCCCGTGTTGGTCACGGTGAACCCCACGCGTACGACGACGTCGCCCGGCGCCGTGTCCGCCGTGACGTCGTCGGACTCGACCGTCAGGTCGGTGTGCTCGAACGAGGTGTAGGTCAGGCCGTGCCCGAACGGGTAGGAGACGTCGGCCCCGGTGGCGTCCAGGCCGCGGTAGCCGATGAACAGGCCCTCGCCGTACCGGACGCTGCCGTTCTCGCCGGGGAAGTTGAGCTGGGCGGGCACGTCGGCGAGCGCCACCGGGATCGACTCGGCGAGACGGCCGGAGGGCGCGGCCTCGCCGAGCAGCAGCGCGACGGCGGCGGAGCCGGCGGCCTGGCCGCCGAGCCACGTCTCCAGGATCGCGTCGACGGAGTCCTGCCAGCCGGAGACGGTCACGGCCGAACCGTTGGAGAGCACGACGACGGTGCGGCGGGCGACGGCGGACACCTCGCGGAGGAGGGCGAGGTGGCTCGCGGGGAGCTCCATGTGCTCGCGGTCGTACCCCTCGGACTCGTCGACCGCGGGCAGGCCGGCGAACACGACCGCGGTGCGTCCGGCAGCGGCGGTGACGGCCTCGGCGCGCAGCTCGGCGTCGCCGCGGTCCTGGCCCGGCCGCCCGGTGGCCTCGGCCAGGACGTAGCCGGGGTGGAACGGCACGTCGAGACCCCGCTCGGCGAACGCGTCGAGCGCGCTGACCAGGCGGGTGGGGTTCACCTGCGACGAGCCGGCGCCCTGGTAGCGGGGGGTGCGGGCCATCTCGCCGACGACGACGAGGTCGTCGGCGGCCGCCGGGTCGAGGGGCAGGACGTCGCCGTCGTTCTTCAGCAGCACGGCGGTGCGGGTGGCGACCTCGTGGGCCAGGGCGTGGTGGGTGGCGGCGTCGAACGTGCCCGGGTCGGCCGCGGCCTCCAGGGCGCGGGCGACCACCGTCAGGACGCGGGTGGCGGCCTGGTCCACGAGCGCCTCGTCGAGCTCGCCGGCGCGGACGGCGGCGACGATGCGGGCGTCGTTGATCCCGGCGGAGGACGGCATCTCGAGGTCGAGGCCGGCGGCGACGGCCTCGACGCGGTCGTCCACGGCGCCCCAGTCGGAGACGACGAGACCCTCGAACCCCCACTCGTCCCGCAGCACCTCGGTGAGCAGCCAGGGGTCCTGGGAGGCGTACACGCCGTTGACCTTGTTGTAGGCGCACATCACCGTCCACGGCTGG
The DNA here is from genome assembly GCF_030588085.1 of Isoptericola sp. b408. Lineage (NCBI taxonomy): Bacteria > Bacillati > Actinomycetota > Actinomycetes > Micrococcales > Promicromonosporaceae > Isoptericola > Isoptericola sp. b408. Next base: position 483,051 of record NZ_JAUQYQ010000001.1, on the reverse strand, counting down.
GCGCGGGTGACGACCGTCTCGAACGCCGGCAGGTAGATCTCGCGCAGGGTGCGCTCGTCGACCTCGGCGCTGACGCGCATGCGGTCGGTCTCCTGGTTGTTGGCGGCGAAGTGCTTGAGGGAGGTGCCCACGCCCTGGGACTGGATGCCGTCCACGAGGTCGGCGGCGAGCTCGCCGGCGAGGTGCGGGTCCTCGCTGAAGTACTCGAAGTTGCGGCCGCACAGGGGGCTGCGCTTCATGTTGACGCCCGGGCCGAGCAGCACGCCGACGTCGTGCGCGCGGGTCTCGACACCGAGCGCCTCGCCCACCCGGCGGACCACGTCGCGGTCCCAGGTGGAGGCGAGCCCGGCGGCGGTGGGGAAGCACGTCGCCGGGACGGAGTCGTGCAGCCCGACGTGGTCGGCGGCGCCGGCCTGCTTGCGCAGCCCGTGCGGCCCGTCGGTGACCATGACGGCCGGGATCCCGAGCCGGTCGACGGCCTGGGTGTTCCAGAAGTCCTGCCCGGAGCACAGGGAGGCCTTCTCCTCGAGCGTCAGCTCGGCCACGAGCCGGGGGACGTCGGCGACGGCGAGCGGTGTCGTCGCGATGGTGTCGACAGCCATGGTGATCCCTTCGATCTGGTCCTGCCGGGACCGTAGCACGAATTGCTACCATGCGGTCGGTAACGTCTCGCAGGGCGACCTGCCGCCGCCCCCGTCCCGCCGATCGGAGATCCTGGAGCCATGACCCTCCCCCCGGTTCCGCACCTGGACGACGTGCGCCTGGTCGTCACGGACATGGACGGCACCCTGCTCGACGCCGACGGTCACGTGCCCGACGGCCTGTGGCCGCTGCTCGCCCGGCTGCACGAGGCCGGCGTCCTCCTCGTCCCGGCGTCCGGGCGGCAGCACGCGACCATCACCGCCGCCTTCCCGGCCGACCGCACCCCCGGGCACGAGGACCTCGTGGTCATCGCCGAGAACGGCACCTACGTGACCCGGGGCGGGACCACGGTCGCCACCGACGCCGTCGAACCGGCGTCGGTGGCCGCGATCGTGCACGCCGTCCGCGGCCTGCGCGCCACGCGCGACGGCGGTGCCGTCGTCGCCGGCCTCCGGTCCGCCTACGTCGAGCGCTCCGACGCGGAGTTCCTCGACCGGGTCGGGCCCTACTACACCGACCTCACCGTCGTGGACGACCTGCTGGCCGTCGACGACCAGGTGCTCAAGGTGGCGGTGTACGACCACCTCGACTCCGCCACGGGGCCCTACCCCGCGCTCGAGCACCTGCGCGACGACCTGCAGGTCGTGGTGTCCAGCCCGCACTGGGTCGACGTCATGAACCACGGGGTGAACAAGGGCGTCGCGCTGCGCCGCCTGCAGTCCGCGCTCGGGATCGACGCGGCGCAGACGATGGTGTTCGGGGACTACCTCAACGACCTCGAGATGATGAGTGCCGCCACCTGGTCCTACGCCATGGCCGGCGCTCATCCCGAGGTGCTCGCGCACGCCGCGCACACCGCCCCGAGCAACGCCGACCACGGGGTGGTCCAGGTGCTCCGGGCGATGCTCGACGCCGCCTGAGCGCCTAGGGTCGGGGAATGACCGACCGAGCGCTGCGGATCGTCAAGCACCACCACGCCTGCGTCGAGCTCGTCGCCGACGGCAGCCGGATCCTCGTCGACCCGGGCAGCCTCGGCCCGGCGCCGGGCCTCGACGGTGTCGACGCGGTGCTCGTCACCCACGAGCACCCCGACCACGCCGATGCCGCGGTGCTGTCCGCCGCCCTGGACCGGGGCATCCCCGTGCACGGACCCGCCTCCGTCCGTGACACGCTCGGCGACGCGCTCGACGACCCGGGCGCGCCGGGATGGCGCACCCTCTCCCCCGGTGACCGGCTCGACGTGGCCGGCCTCGACGTCGTCGTCGGCGGGGGCCCGCACGCGGAGATGCACCCCGACGTGCCCGGCCCCGAGAACCTCAGCTACCTGGTGGCCGGGACGGTGCTCGTCAGCGGTGACCGGCACACGCCGTGGGACGGACAGGTGCCGGTGCTGGTCACCCCCGTCGACGCCCCCTGGCTGCGCGCCGTCGACCTGGTCCGGTACGTCCGCCAGGTCGCGCCGCGCACCGTGGTCGGCGTGCACGACGGGCTGCTCAACGACACCGGCCTGTCGATCGCCGACCGGGTGCTGGCCTCGCTCGAGCGCGAGGGGGTCACCCGCGCCGTGCGGCCCGCCGTCGGCGAGGAGCTCACCGTCCCCTGACCGCAGCACGACGGGCGCGGCCCCCGGTCCGTCCCGCCCGCTCGGGGAGGGACGGACCGGGGGCCACGCCCGTCAGGTGTGCGTCGGACGGTCAGGCCGTCCGGACTCAGCCGTTGAACGGGGCCGGGACCCACGACGGCGGGCCCGGGAGACCCGCCGGCTTGCCCGGCGCGGTGACCTCGCCGACGACGACCTCCGTGCCGGTCGACATGCCGACCAGCGTGAGGGTGCCCTCGGTCTTCTTCGGCAGCTTCAGGCTGACCGACGCGGTGCCGGTGACGTCGTAGACGCTGTCGGTGACGGTGTTGTCGACCGGGAACGACCCGACCTTCTCGCCGTCCACCATGACGACCAGCTCGTCGTCCTTGGTGTCCGCCGCGGTGGACATCGACCACGAGGAGACGTCGAACGCGGTCTGCTTGCCGGCCTTGAGGTCGGCGTTCTCGGTGAACGACACGCCCACGGCCCGCTGGCTCGGGTCGGCCTCGAGCGGGGTGTCCCCGGCGAACTCGGCCATGTAGTCGACGAACGCCGACAGGTCGATCTTGCCGGTGTCGCTGGCGTCGGCGCCCTCGGCGAAGACGCGGAAGTTGTCACCGCCGGCGGCGAGGAAGGAGTTCACCGTCACCGAGTAGGCGGCGGCCGGGTCGATCGCCTCGCCGTGCAGCCACATGCCGGTGATCCGGTCGCCCTCGGGACGCGAGTCGTCGTAGGTGTACTCGAAACCGTCGGAGGCGCCGAGACGCAGGAACGGGCGCGAGGGCACGTCGCCCTCGTCGTCGCGCTGCCACTGCTGCTCCAGGGCGGTCTTGATCTGCTCGCCCGTGAGGTCCATGTTCACCAGGGTGTTGGCGAACGGCTGGACGACGGCGGCCTCCTTGTAGGTGATCGTCCGCGGGAAGTCCGCGGCCGGGTCACCGGTGAGGTCGGCCCGCAGGCCGCCCGGGTTCATGAAGGCGATCTCGGCGCTGCCGGACTCCTCCGAGGAGGTGGCCCAGCGCTGCACCTCGGCCACGAGGTTGCCGAGGGTGGACTCGCCACCACGGTTCTCGACGAGGACGTCCTCACCGGTGTCGGCGTCGACCGTCCAGCGCTTGGCGCGGTTGAGCACGTCGGCGACCTCGCCCAGCGGCTCGGCGCCCAGCTCGTCGGCGACCTCGACGGCCTCGTCGACGATCGCCTGGACCTCGGGGTCGGCCGGGTAGTTGCCGAACAGGGGCAGCACGTCGGTCTGCAGCCCGGTGACGTCGCCGGAGTCCGGGTCGACGGAGAACTCGAGCTGGTTGAGGTTCACGCCGTACTGACCGGCGGAGACCACGGGGCGCTCGGTGACGGCACGGCCGGACCACTCGGCGACCGGGACGCGGCAGTCGTAGGCCAGGTGGGTGTGCCCGGAGACGATCGCGTCGGTGTCGCCGTCGAGACCGGTGACGATCTCGCCGAAGGCACCGCCGGTGATGTCCGCGCAGTCGGTGGAGGTCGCCCCCTCGTGCACGAGCAGGACCACCAGGTCGGCACCCTCCGCCCGCAGCGCGTCCGCCTCGGCGTTCGCGGCGTCGACGATGTCGGTGACCTCGATCTCCTCGATCCCCGCAGGGCTCACGAGGAACGGCAGGTCCTCGGTGACGGCGCCGACGAAGCCGATCTCGACCCCGCCGCGCTCGGTCAGCCAGGAGGCCGGGACCGCGTCGTCACCCGTGGCGCGCATCTTGAGGTTCGCGGCGACGTACTCCCACTCGGCCCCGCCGAACGGGTTCGTCACCGGGTCGTGGTCCGCCATCACGCGGTCGACCAGGTCGGAGTACCCGCCGTCCAGCTCGTGGTTACCCACGGCGGAGACGTCGAGGCCGGCCTCGTTCATGGCCTGGATGGTCGGCCGGTCGTGCTGGATGAACGACTCGAAGGTCGACGCCCCGATGAGGTCACCCGCGGCCGCGAAGACCGTGTTCGGGTTCTCCGTGCGCAGCTGGTCGACCGCGCCGGCCAGCACGGCCGCCCCGGCGTCACCGCTGTAGGAGTTCGGAAGGATGCGACCGTGGAAGTCGTTGGTGGCGAGGATCTGGACGTCGACCGGGTCGGCGGCCTGCGCGGGCAGTGCGCCGACGGTGGCGACACCCGTGGCTGCCAACCCGAAGGCGGCGAACCCGGCCACTCGCTTGCGAGCAGTGAGCATGGGTGTGATCTCCCTGGAAGGTGTGGGTGACGTCACCCTAGCCACGGAGTCCGACATGTGAACACCCGGGGAGTAACGATCAGGCAAACACCTGATCGACGGGCGTCAGCCGCGCGACGCGTCCCCGGCCACCGGTTCGGGCTCGGGCTCGGAGCTGGTGGTCGCCGCCGGCGCGTGCAGGTGCCCGGTGCGGCGCAGCCACCGCTCGGCGAGCACCGTCGCCAGCGGCGGCACGGCGGCCGCGAGCGCCACGAGGGTGCGCCGGACGCCCCACCGGTACCGCACGGCGACGACCAGGGCGACGAGGCCGTACGCGACGAACGCCCCGCCGTGCAGGCGGCCGAACAGCCAGACGCCGAGGTCCGTGACACCCGCGACGTGCTCGAGGTACATGCCCACGAGCAGCCCGGCCCAGGTGAACGCCTCGACCCAGGCGACGACGGCGAAGAGGCGGCCGAGGCCGGTCAGCGGCTGCGCGGTGGTGCGGTCGGCGGGCATGCGGGGTCCTTCCGGGAAGCGGTGGGGTCGCCGGGAGAACGCCCCGCCCGCAGGCCCGGTTCCGTGGCGTCGGGCACACCGGAGGACCTGCAAGGATCAGCACATGGGTGCGCGTGCGGGGCGACGCAGGCGATGGCTGCGGTGGACGACCGGGGTCCTCGCCGGCCTGGTGCTGGCCGCCGGCGTGCTGGCCGTGCTGGTCTGGAACGGGATCGTCTGGCCGAACCGGTTCCTCGTCGGCGACTACGAGGTCCGCGGGGTGGACGTCTCCGCCTACCAGGGGGAGATCGACTGGCCGGTCCTCGCCGCCCAGGACCTCGACTTCGCGTTCATGAAGGCGACGGAGGGTTCCCGGCACGTCGACGAGCGGTTCGCCGCCAACTGGGCCGGCGCCCGCGACACGGACCTGGTGGTCGGCGCCTACCACTTCATGAGCTTCGAGAGCGCGGGCGAGAGCCAGGCGGCGCACGTCGTCGCCCAGGTGCCGGCCGAGCCGGGCACCCTGCCGCCCGTCGTGGACGTCGAGTACTACGGCGCCTTCGCCGCCGACCCGCCGAGCGGGGACGAGCTGCGCGGGATCCTCGACCCGCTGCTGGCCGACCTGGAGGCCCACTACGGCGCCCCGCCGATCATCTACACCACCCAGGAGATCCGCAGCTCCTACCTGGGCGAGGACTACGACCGCTACCCGTTGTGGATCCGGTCGGTCGCGCTCACCCCGGACCTGCCGCGCCACGACTGGGAGTTCTGGCAGTACTCCGACCGGGACCACCTGGACGGGTACGACGGCGAGGAGGAGCACATCGACATGAACGTGTTCGACGGCTCGCTCGCCGAGCTGCGGGCGCTCACCCTCGACTGACGCCGTGACCCGCGAGGTCGTACCTCCCGTCTCCCGGTCGTACCCGCCGGGTACGACGACGTGACGGGAGGTACGACCTCGCGGCCTGGGGGCGGTGGGGCCGTCGGGATCAGGCGGCGGGGCCGTCCGGGTCAGGCCGGGCGGTCGGGCTGCAGCAGCGCGGTGACCTCCTCCGGGGTCGTCACCGGCCGGTCGCAGACGAACCCGCGGCACACGTAGGCCGCCGGCCCACCGTCCACGAGCGGGCGGTCCGCCAGCAGCGGCACCCCGGACATGTCCGGCATCCCGGGGACGACGACGGCACCCGCGGTGTGCGCACGCCGTGCTGCGTGCAGCAGCCCGGCCGCCCGGCCCGAGTCTCCGTCGTCGTCCACGTGACGTGCGCCGACACCGACGCGCGAGGCGTCGAGCAGCACCCCGCCGTCCCCGCCGGCCCGCGCCCCGACGACGGCGACCTGCCGCGGCCCGTCCGCGAGCGCCTCGGCGGCGGCGAGCACCCCGCCGGCGAACCGCGGCGCCCGCCGGGCGAGGGTGCCGGAGGCCCGCACGGTGGACTCGGCGAGCTCGCGGTAGCGGGTCGACCCGGTCAGCGCGGCAGCGGTGCACAGCGCCTCGGCCATGGCCGACTGCCCGGACGGCTCGGCACCGTCGCTGGGGTCGCGGGGCCGCACGACCAGGCGCTCGGCGTCCGAGCCGACGTCGTAGAACCCGCCGTCCTCGCCCGCGCCGAACAGCTCGATCGCGCTGTCCAGCAGGTGCACCGCCGACTCCAGCCACTGCGCCTCGCCGGTGGCCTGGTGCAGGCACAGCAGCCCGCGCACCAGGTCGCCGTGGTCGGCGGCCACGGCGAGCGCGTCCCCGACGACCCCGCCGCGGGAGGCCCGGTAGAGCCGTCCCTCGACGACGTGCTCGCTGAGCAGGTACGTCGCGCACTTGCGGGCGGCGGCGACCCAGAGCGGCTGGTCCATCATGGCGCCGGCGTCGGCGAGGGTGGCGATCGCGATGCCGTTCCAGGCGGTGACGACCTTGTCGTCCCGGTGCGGCTGCGGGCGCTCCAGGCGGGCGACGCGCAGCCGGGCCCGGACGTCGGCCCACCAGTCGGGGTCGGGGTCGCCCGGCATCTGCAGCGTGGAGGCGCCGTGCTCGAAGGTCCCGTGCTCGGTGACGCCGAGGACCTGCGCGGCGCGGGCGCCGTCGTCGTCCCCGAGCACCTCGCGCAGCTGGGCGGGGGTCCAGACGTAGGTGAGCCCCTCGACGCCGTGCCCGTCGACGACGGTGTCGGCGTCCAGGGAGGAGGCGAAGCCCCGGGACGCCGTGGACAGGTCCCGCAGGATGAACGAGGCGGTCTCGTGGGCGACCCGTTCGGCGAGCTCGGAGCCGGTGGCGCGCCACCACCGGGCGTACACGCCGAGGAGCTGGGCGTTGTCGGCCAGCATCTTCTCGAAGTGCGGCACGACCCAGGCCGCGTCGACGGCGTAGCGGGCGAACCCGCCGCCGAGCTGGTCGTAGACGCCGCCGCGGGCCATCGCCTCGGCCGTGCGCTCGACCATCGCCAGCGCCGCGGGGTTCCCGGTGCGGGCGTGGTGGCGCAGCAGGTGGTCGAGCGTCATCGACGGCGGGAACTTCGGGGCGCCGCCGAACCCGCCGTGCGCGGTGTCCGCCTCGGCGCTCAAGGTCTCGACGGCGGCGGCGAGCTCGGCGTCGTCCAGCGGTGCGGCGGGCATCCCCGACGTGGTCCGCGCGATGGCCTCGGTGACGGCGCCGGCACGTTCGGCGACGGCGTCGCGGGCGTCGGCCCAGGCGTCCCGCACGGCACCGAGCACCTCGAGGAACGGGTCGCGCGGGAAGTAGGTGCCGCAGTGGAACGCCTCGCCGTCGGGGGTGAGGAACGCCGTCATCGGCCAGCCGCCCTGGCCGGTCATGGCGGTGGTGGCCGCCATGTAGACGGCGTCGACGTCGGGGCGCTCCTCGCGGTCGACCTTGATCGGCACGAAGCCCGCGTTGATCACCGCGGCGACCTCGTCGTCCTCGAACGACTCGTGCGCCATGACGTGGCACCAGTGGCAGGCGGCGTAGCCGACGGAGAGCAGGACGGGCACGTCACGACGGCGGGCCTCGGCGAAGGCGGCCTCGCCCCACGGCCACCAGTCGACCGGGTTGTCGGCGTGCTGCCTCAGGTAGGGGGACGTGGCGGAGCGGAGACGTTCGGCCATGCCCCCACGCTACGCGTCGCGCTGCCCGGCGCGTCGAGATCCAGGGATCCACTGCGACCTCTCCGATTGCCGGAACCCCGCGCCGGGCACACGCTTGCCTGGCGATACAGATCATCGACCCGCCCGGCCCGGCACCGAGGAGAGACCCATGGCGAGCGACCAGACGAGCCGACCGCACGAGGACCATCCCGCCAAGCCGGACTCCCCCACCGACCTCACGAAACCGTCGTGGACGTACGTCGCCACGAAGAGCGGCCGGGAGTTCGTCCAGGACCAGTCCCCTGACCTCGCCGCCGCGCTGACGTACTACGCCGTGCTCTCGATCTTCCCCGCACTCATCGCGCTCGTGTCGATCCTGGGCCTCGTCGGTCAGGCGGAGTCCACCACGGACCGGCTCCTCGGCATCATGGAGTCCTTCGTCCCGGCGGACGCCATCGAGCAGCTCCGGCCGTTCGTGGAGAGCCTCACCTCGAACCAGGGCGCCGGTCTCGGACTCGTCCTCGGTCTCGCCGTCGCGCTGTGGACGGCGTCGAACTACGTGAACGCCTTCTCCCGGGCGACCAACCGGATCTACGGGGTGGAGGAGGGCCGGCCGTTCTGGAAGCTGCGCCCGCTGATGTACCTGCTGACCCTGGTCCTTCTCGTGCTCGTCGCCGTCGTCGCTCTCCTCCTGGTCGTCAGCGGCCCGGTCGCCGAGGGCATCGGCGAGGTCGTCGGCCTCGGCTCGACCGCCCTGACGGTGTGGAGCATCGCGAAGTGGCCCGTGCTGCTCCTCGCGTTCGTCGTCATCGTCGCGCTGCTGTACCACTTCACGCCCAACGTCCGGCAGCCGAAGTTCCGCTGGATCAGCGTGGGTGCCTTCATCGCGATCGTCATCGCGATCCTCGCGTCGGTCGGCTTCGGGCTCTACCTGTCCTGGGCAGGGGGTGGCGAGAGCTACCAGGCCACGTACGGCGCGCTGGCCGGCGTCATCATCTTCCTGCTGCTGCTGTGGATCATGAACCTGGCGCTGCTCTTCGGCGCCGAGGTCGACGCCGAGCTCGAGCGGAGCCGTCAGCTCCAGGCGGGCATCCCGGCCGAGAAGGAGATCCGGCTGCCGCTGCGCGACGACGCCGCCATCACGAAGAAGGCGGCGAAGGAGGAGAAGAGCCTCGCCCGCGCCCGCGCCATCCGGGAGTCGTCGGGTCGGACGTCCGACCCGGACGACGCGCCCGGCCCGGACCCCGCGTCCGGCCGCGGGCACGACGACCACCACGACGACGACCGCACCGCGTCACGCAGCGACCTCCGCTGAGGCCGTCGCGGCGCCTGCCGTGCCCCACGCCACGCGTCGCGCCACCCGGTGCATCGAACGAGATCGGCGGAGCGGCTGCGACCGCGGCGGGGGCGGCGCAGAATGGATCGCGCCGAGCCTCTGCCACGCCAGGCAGCGAGCCGGTCTCCCCGAAAGGCGGACGTGATGCGACGGAGCATCCCGACTCATCGGCACCCCCGGGTTCGTGCGCTGCTGGCCGCCGTGGGCGTGGCCCTGCTCGCGGCCGTCCCCCTGGCACCCGCGCAGGCCGCACCAGGCGGGCAGGGCGGCGGGGACGACCTGGTGGTCATGACCCAGAACCTCTACGTGGGGACCAGCCTGGACCCCGCCCTCGACGCGACGACGCCTGAGCAGCTCCTCCAGGCCGTGGCACAGATGTACGCCACGGTGGAGTACACGAACTTCCCGGCGCGCGCCCAGGCCATCGCCGACGAGATCGCGGCGAAGGACCCGGACCTGATCGGCCTCCAGGAGGTCGCCCGCTGGACCACCACCGGGGTCGGTGCCGGGCCTGGGTACGACTTCCTAGCGATCCTCCAGACAGCGCTCGAGGAGCGCGGTCTGGACTACTCCGTCGCCGCGGTGTCGGACAACGCCTCGATCGGGCCGGTCCCCCTCGCGCTCCCCGGCTGCCTGTCGCCCGCGCCCCCGTTCATCACCTGCACGGTGCAGCTGGACGACCGTGACGTGATCCTCGTCAACGACGAGACGCCCGGTCTGCGCTGGGACAACCCCCGCAGCGGCCAGTACGTCGCGCAGGCCGAGCTCGAGTCCCAGGCCGGTCCGCTCACCTTCGACCGGGGCTGGGCCAGCATCGACGGGACCCTGCACAAGAAGCCGTTCCGGTTCGTCACGACCCACCTCGAGATCGCGGCCTTCCCCGACGTCCAGGAGGCGCAGGCGGCCGAGCTCCTGGCCGGCCCGGCGCGCGGGGGGACGGTCATCGCGGCGGGTGACTTCAACTCCGCCGCGGACGGGTCGACCACGACGACCTACGCGCAGCTCACGGCACCGGGACAGCTCCGCGACGCCTGGGACGAGGACGTGCTGGGCGCGGGCTTCACCTGCTGCCAGCGCTCGAACACGCCGCCACTGGCCCCCGGAGCGCTCAACAACCCGGTCTCGACGCTCGACCAGCGGATCGACCTCGTCCTGGGGCGCGGGGCCGCGCGGTCGGACGGGAGCCAGGCCGAGCTCGTCGGGGACTTCCCGTTCCAGGGGGCGCCGCCCTTCTGGCCCTCGGACCACGCAGGAGTCGTGGCGGAGTTCCGGCTCTAGCGACGGGGCTGCGTGGCCGCGGACGCCCGGCCACGTGAGCCCTGCCCGGTCGGCAGTTCGTGCCTGGATCGGCAGCTCAGACTGCCGATCCAGGCACGAACTGCCGACCGACGCGGGTGGCCGCCGCCCGGGTCGTCAGCCGGAGACCGACCGGACGTCGGCGAGGTCGGCCTCGAGGAGCGCCGACCCGCCGGCCGGGCGGAAACCCATCGCGATGTTGATCGCCAGCATGTACGGGTTGTCCTCGTTGTTCCACGTCCAGATGCGCTCGACGCCGGGCCAGCGGGCCGCGTGCTTGCGCAGGTTGACGCACTTGACCAGCAGGCCGAGCCGGTGCCCGCGGTGCTCGGGCATGACGACGGTCGTCTCCTGCTCGGAGTACGCCGGGTGCTGCGGGTCGTGGTCCAGCAGGGTGGCCGCGACGAGCTCGCCGGAGGGCTCGTGCTCGACGCAGGTGGTGACGAACTGGTGGCCCACCGACCGGCCCTGCTCGATCTCGAACCGTAGCCGCTCGGCGTCCCAGTGCTCGGGTTCGAGGTCGAGACCCGGGTTCGGCTCGTCGATGGTGAGGCGTTCGATGAGGGCGGCGTAGCCGGCGAGCCACTCGTCGGGGAGGTCGTCGTGCCAGACGTGCAGCCGGTACTCCGGCCCCGCCGCGGCGCGCGCCTCCGGCTCGAGGCGGGTGACGACGTCGTCGGGCGGGGGCAGGTCGAGCACGGAGCGCCGGGCGATCATCTTCAGGTCCAGGCCGGCGGTGCGGGCGAGGCGCAGGCCGGGCAGGTCGCCCGCGATGCGGCCGTTGCCGGTCGGGGCGACGACGGCGTCCGGGGCGTCGGCGGGCGGCTCGGCGCCGAACTCGACCTCGGCCATGAGGCGGGTGCGGCCCTCGGCGCGGGCCCGGTCGACGACGACGTCCGCCAGCGCGGGGCCGATCCCCCGGCCGCGGTGGTCCGGGTGCACGGCGACGTGCACGAACGCGAGGTCGAGGTTGTCGTGGGTGTCGCAGATGACCAGCCCGTGGCCGAGGACCTGCGGCGCCTCCGGGGTGCCGCCGTCGGACGAGGCGCTGCCGCCGGTGGAGACGTCGTCGGCGGCGAGACCGTCGTCGACCGCGACGACGCGGTGCCGGCGCTGGTACCTCTGGTCGGCCATGGCGGCCCGCAGCGCGTCCGGGGTGGGTGCGCCGTCGGGGAGGCCGCGGTCGGCGAGCGCGACCCGGCGCTCGACCTCCGCGATCCCGCGGTAGGCCCAGGAGTCCGGATGGTCGAGGGAGTCCACGTGCGGGGCCTCGACGATGCGCCAGTGCATGACTCCACCATGACCGGACGGTGGCGATCACGCCAAGGAATTTCGCGCTCCACCAGTCACGACACATCGGGTGAGTGCCGCCCGCGCGGGTTAGGGTTCCTCACCGTGACCGAGCCGACCTCTCCCCCGCGAGCCGTCCTGCCTGTGCGGACGAGCCGCCTCGTGCTGCGCACGTACCGGGAGGACGACGTCGAGCCGATGCTCGCGTACTACAGCGACCCGGAGGTCGCGCGGTTCCTGCTCGAGGAGCCGTGGACGCGCGAGGAGGCCGAGGTCAACGTGGCGCGGCGGATGCTGCGCACCGGCGTCGACGGGCCGGGGTCGGCGCTGGCTCTCGTGGTCGAGCACGAGGGCACCGTCGTCGGCGACATCGCCCTGTGGACGACGGGGGACACGGCCTCGCGCGGCGAGGTCGGGTGGGCGTTCAACCCCCGGTACACCGGCCAGGGGTACGCCACCGAGGCGCTGCGGTCCCTGCTGGGGATCGCGTTCGACCGATACCGGATGCACCGGGTGGTGGCCCAGCTCGACGCCCGCAACACCGCCTCGGCGAAGCTCTGCGAGCGCGTCGGGATGCAGCGCGAGGGGTTCCTGCGCGCGGACTGGTGGTCGAAGGGCGAGTGGACCGACACCCTGGTCTACGGGATGCTCGACACCGACTGGCAGCGTCCCTGATCTCTCCCTGCTGAGGTGATCGGCGGTGCGCGCCGCCCGCCCGTAGAATCGATTCGATGACTACTGCCGGGCCCGCCGTCGACCCCCGCCGCGCCACGATCATCCTGCTGGCGATGGCGTCCTCGACGTTCCTGTTCGTCACCGTCGAACAGCTCCCGGCGGGCCTGCTCACCCTCATGGCGCCGGACCTGGACCGCACGACGTCCGCGATCGGTCTGCTCGTGACGGTCTACGCGCTGGTCGTGCTCGTCTCCTCGGTGCCGCTGGCGCACGTGACCCGGCACCTGCAGCGCCGCTGGGTGCTGGCCGCCTGCGCCGGCGTCGCCGCTCTGGCGACCCTGTGGGCCGCGCTGACGCCCTCGTACGAGCAGCTCCTCGCAGCGCGCGTGGTCACCGCGCTCGCCCAGGCCCTGTTCTGGGTCGCCGTCGTGCCCGCCACGGCCGGGCTGTTCCCGCCCGGTGTGCGGGGCAAGGCGATGGCTCGGCTGGCGGTCGGCAACTCGCTGGGGCCGGTGCTCGGGGTCCCGGCCGGGACGTGGCTCGGCGAGGCGACGTCGTGGCGGTGGTCCTTCGCCGCCGTCGCGCTGTTCTCCGCGCTCATCATGGTCGTGGTCATCGTGCTGTTCCCGTCGGTGTCCCCGCGGGCCGGCGGGGCGAGCGAGGCACCGTTCCCCTCGATGCGCCGGTACGTGTCCGTCATGGTCGTCACCGTGCTCGCCGTGACCGGGTCGTTCGGCGTCATCACGTTCGTGACCCAGTTCCTCATCGACGTCGCCGGGTTCACGCAGTCCGACCTGCCGGGACTGCTCCTGCTGCAGGGCGGCGCCGGGGTGGTGGGCGCGCTGATCATCGGACGAGTCCTCGACCGGTGGCCCGTCGGGGCGCTCCTCGTCGGCCTGGGCGTGCTCGTCGTGGCGCTGCTCGGGCTGTGGGCGTTCGGGACCACGCCCGCGGCCGCGGTGGCCTTCCTGGCGCTGTTCGGCTGCTCGTTCTCCACCGTGCCTCCCGTGCTGGCGCACCGCGTGCTGCTCGTGTCACCGCGCGGGACGAACATGGGCCAGGCGATCTCCTCGTCCCTGTTCAACCTCGGGATCGCCGGCGGGTCCGGGCTCGGCGCGCTGCTCGTGGCGCTCGTCGACGTGCGGTCCGTGCCGCTGGTGGGCGTGGGGATCGTGGTGCTGGCGCTCGTCGTGGCGCTGGTCGAGGAGCGGACGAACCCGCCGCTCGGGTCGCTCGTGGAGCACGAGGTCGGCGAGGCGCTGGGCGATGGCGGGCGGGGTTGACCTCAACACCTCAGCACCGCTACTCACGCAGCGTCGAGAGCCGCCACATGGGGGAGGCACGTGACGTCTACTGCCCCGCCTCGTCGAGCCCCTCGGCGATCTTGGTGAAGAGCTCGGCCGCGGCGGCATCCATCCAGTACTCAGCCGGCTCACCCTCGATGTAGCGCACCGGGAAGTGGTGGCCGAACTCTGCAGACTTGCGCCAGGTCCACGAGAGACGACCACCCACGGCCGTCGGCTTCACCCCCAGCAGCTTGGAGAGCTCGGGCATCGTGATCGTCTCCGGCGCGGCGTCCGCGACCGCTCGCACCACGGACCGCGCACCGTCCGGCAAGACGTCCCACAACGCACGAGCGTCGTCCGAGTCGTCCGGCCCCCACCACTCCAGCGCCTGCGACGCCTCAGGGGGGGAGCCGTCCTTGTACTGGGCGCGGACATCGCTCAGTCGGCGCCCGTCCTCGAGGCCCCAGAACGTCCATCCGTTCGTGGATCCGCCGCGGACGTGCCGACCTGCAGAGGAGGGCGAGCTGAACTGCAGGTCGCCAATCTGGACCATCCCTCTGTCCGTCACGTACGCCTCGGAGTCCGCATAAGCACCCGCCCGCGGCACCAACCGCGTCCCCGGGGCGAGGAGACCAGCGCCGACAAGGTCCTTGATCTCCACCCAGGTGTTGACCGAGGCCCGCGTCGCGCTCACCGTCCCCTCGTGTCCGGGGGGAACCGGCCAGACCTCGAGCAGGATGTCGATCAGCCGGTCGGTCCGGGCATCGATGCTTGCCTCGTCCCAGCCCTCCGCTGACACCGCCCGGACCTCTCGGTTGAGGAGCAGGACGTCATACTTCTCGAGCCGCGCCCGCTTGCCGTCGGCGCCGAGCCATGGCCCGTTGGACACCGAGGAGTTCAGAGCGCTCGTCAGGAGAGTGAGGTTGCCGAGCCTGTGCACGTGGTCGGCACGCTCCAGCTCAGCATCCAGACCATCGACGGGCCAGCTCGACTGCCACTTCTGTGGCATCAAGTGCTCGATCGGATATCCCCGCCTCGGCACCTGTCCATAGTCATAGCTCGCTCGGAGCCGGTCTTCGACCGCCTCGAGGAACATCCGGAGTCGGCCACGAGGGAACTTGGTGTAGGCGCGCATGGTGGGTAGCTGGCGGCGCACCTCGAGGTCTCCTGGCCAGTAGGTCGAGGCCGCTGTGAAACGCGCCAGATGATCCGTCACGGCTGGCACCAGCGCTTCAGCATGCGTCGAACGGTGGACGCGGATCAGCTCGGCGACCACGCGCCCTTGGTCTGCCGACTGCAGTCGCAGCAGCTGGCGACGCATCAGCCAGCTCTCCATCACCCCGACGACCCTGTCGATCACGTCCTGTGGGATCTCACGTTCCGGTTCGTGCAGCCAGAGCAGAACCGGCTTGAGCACCTCAGTGCCCGTCGCCTTCATCCGGTAGACGCACATCTCGACAGGAGCGAGAGTTCGTTCCTGTTCGTCCGCGGTCCGTGTCCACCCCTCGTAGATGTCAGCCTGCACTCGGATGACCTCGAGAAGGTCCGCCATCTTCTGGGTGGACTCGTGCTCCACGAAGTGCTTGAAACGCGAGAAGGTCTGCTTCGGACTCACCTCTTCGCCGGTGCGCGACCCGAGCCATTGGTTCAGGAACAAGGAGCTACGGCTCAGCGTGAGTCGACCGACGCTCACGTCGGCCTCCCAGAAAGACCGGTCGAACGGCCATACCTCGAGATACACCTTGTGCGTGTCGGCGCCTTCGGCGTCGAGCCGCTGGAAGACGAAGTTCTTGATGAGGTCTGCTGCCGTGAGCGGGGTTCCTCGGGCATTGAGCGTCTCGAATATCTCCTGCGAGTTCTCGCTCGCCAAGAGATCGATGACGACGAGCTGCAAGCCCTGCTCTAGCACCTCCTCGAGTGCACCCGCACGGCCTTCGTGCTCGGCCCCTCCGGGATCGCCCAGCCACTCCGCGACCGCACCCATGAAGTACTCGTGCGCGCGGACGATCCGTGACGCCGAGCTCTTCAGCGCCGCGTGGTCGACAGGAGGTTCCGCGCGCATGACCTCGTCGAAAGCGCCTCGGTCCTTGTTGGTGTGCTTGATCTTGAGCCGGTCCGACTCCTCCGGCGCATAGATCTCGTCGTTGTGGGTGAGTGCCTCGAGACGCCGCGCAAGCTTGTCGTGTCCGGCCTCCTCGAGGACCGCTCCGGTCGCATCCATCAGGATCTGGAGGGTCGTCAACCGCTGCTGCCCGTCGATGACGTTCTTGACGGCGACCGCGCCGTGAGGCGCCTCCTGGGCCTGGAGCACCACTGCACCCAGGAAGTGCGTCCCCTGACTACCAGGCATCGCGAGACGCAGCTCCGCCATGCGGCGCACGTCCTGCCACAACGGCTGCCACTGCTCTCGCTCGTCCCAGACGTAGGGGCGCTGGAAGAGCGGAACCACGAGGTGCTGCGGCAGTGCGAAGACCCGCATGGGGTTGAGGACGTCGGTGTGCATCTGCTGTCGTTCTCCTTGCGTCGTGGCCGTGTCGTCAGCCCTGGAGCAGGACTCTGCTGGTGAGCCCGTCCGGGAGGTGGATCGCGACAGCGGTCGCGGCCAACGGATCGCCTGAGGGCACCTCCAGCTCCAGCTCATGGATCTGGAGGGTGATCGTCCGGTCACTCACGAAGGCACGGTCACCCGGGTACACGCTGCCGTCTGCAGGGTCGGCACCCTGCATCAGGTTGCTGATCGCGAGGCTGTCGACATCGTCAACGCGCATGGGGTCCCCGGCGGCAGCGACCAGCAGGCGGCGACTCTCCGCGTCTGGGCCGCGACGACGTCGCTGACCGGGGTTCATGAAGACGACCTCGACCGGGGTTGACCCGGCGCGCGCTTCCTGCAGCGCGAGCATCACGGCGTAGATGCGGTCCTTGTCCACCTCTGCCGCCGCCCACCCCGCGAGGACCGGGGCGACGTCGTCCCAGCTGGCACGGCAGACCATGTTCCGCGGAGCGGCGCCGGTCCGCAGGTCGCGTGCGTCCGGCTCGGCGCGGTCGAGAAGGGACCTGAGGACATCTTCACCTTCCGTGTCCGGGCCGGCCCCTCCGTACAGGCGGTCCTGGACCAGCGCCCACCCGGGACGGACCGGGTGGCTCGTGAGCTCGAGCCGGATCACTGCTCGACGGGTGGGATTGAGGTCCGGGTCGAGCAGCATCGAGCGGCGCCACGCGCGGAGGGGGAGGCCTTCCCGGTCGAGGCGCTCGAGCTCCTGCCGCATCACACGGTCGTGCTCCGAGTACCTCTTGTAGACCTCGGTGGTCCCAGGGTTGAGCCACGCGCGGAGCAGGTCGAGGTAGCGGCGCTTGTACCCGAAGAACCGTCCGCGCTGCTGAACTGTGTCGGCGTTGCCCACGCCGGGTCCGCGCGGCATGTAGGTGACAGCCAGGTTCTCGACGGTGAAGCCTCGGTCGAGCTTGTTGCCGCCGATCACGATCCAGCCAGGTCGGCTCTTCCAGTCGCTCGCGGCGACCTCGCGACCATCTTCGCTGTTGACCGTCACCACGTTGACCTGCCGGAGGTAGACCTCCAGGTCGTCGATCAGATCGTCGAGCGTGACCTGCTCTCCGCGGACCTTGACCCCACCGCTCGATGCGAGGTCTTCGTAGGGAGCCGCAAACATCTCCGCCGTGGTCTCAGCGAGCAGATCAGGGTCGTCCGACTCGAAGACGGTGACCAGCCGATAGATCACACTCTTCGTCCAGCGCTCGTACGCGCGGTGCAGGTCGGTGGTCGACGACGGATGGATGAGCATGCTCAACGGGCGTGGGGTACGCCTCCGCTGAGCCACGAGCAGTGCCAGCAGATACGTCGCCAGCGCATCAAGCAACGACGACGGCGGCTCGACCCCGTCGGGGTCGAGGGCATCGTCCTTGTCACCGATGGGACGGACGAAGCCCTCCGGCCGATCCTCGAAGAGGACTTGTCCCCCGACGTAGTCCTCACCGGCCTCGAGGAGGCTGACGGTCCTCGGCGAGAGCGAGTCCTCGAGCGCGATGAGGAGGGGGGCCTGCGGCGTCGCCGTGTACAGCACGTATGTGTGATTCGTCGATGCCTCCCGCAAGCGCCGGATCGCCCGATACGTCGAGCTCTCGCGCCCCTCCTTGGCGATGTTCAGTCCAGCCTGGTCACCCTCGTCATCGACGAAGAGCACGGGGACGTCGCCGACCTGAGCCGTGACCGCTTCCATGAACTCCCGGGTGTGGCGGAGCGCGGCGTGGTTCTTCAGGGCTACCGCGACGGTGGCGACGCGACCACGGGCGCGACGCCGGCTCTGCCACCGCTCGAGCAGCCGGACGACGTCCTCGGCATCGTTCGCCGTCGGCCCGTTCAGAGCGTTCCAGGTCGCCAGCCCGCCATCACCGTCCATCCCGAGGTCGCGCCACAGGCGGTCGTAGGTCTGGTCGCGCAGATTCTTCTTCGTCCCGGCGAGGACGACGACCAGGGGGAATCCGTTGTCGCAGCCCGCGGCTATCAAGGACGTGAACGACAGGGTCTTGCCGCTCTGCACCTCTCCGACGACCAGCTCTGCTTCCTGCCCCGGGGATCCCCAGGTGGGGGGACGGCACCTCGACAGGACACGGAGAGTCTCGGCACGGACCTTCTCCACCGCGCCATCAGGAAGGCCACTGCGCTCGAGCGTCTTCTCCAGCTCGTCCCCGATCGCAGGTGTCCACTGACCGTCGGGGTCCGGAGTGCACTCTGTCGCAGTCATACGCCCACGTCCGTTCGTTCCGCCAAGGGCCCCGCCAGGAGCCGGTTGAGGGCGGCCACGAAGAAGCGTGGCTCCTTCACGCCGCTCCGCTGCGCATGGATCTGCGCGAGCGCGACGGCGACGCCCAGCCGGAGGATCGGTTCGAGGTCCATCCCGGGGAGGTAGGCGAAGGACTCGGTGAAACGGTGCGCTCTGTTGAGCGAGATGACCCAGTCATCGCCTGATCGCTCGACCCGGAGCCACCGCCGCGCGTCCGTCGGCTCGTCGACGACACGGATCACCAGGTTGTCTCCCTGGACCTGCAGCTCCGTCTCGCTGGTCTCGACCCGCTGCTCCACCGGAGGCGACGCATGCTCGGAGCTCCCCCCAGACCGATCATCGTCATCATGCTCGAAGCCCGTCCCGTGACCGTCGTGGTCGAAGGGGACCTCCCGCTCGGACCGTGCGACCACGTGAGCGACGCTCTCCACCACGCTGCGAACCGTCGACTGCACCGAGCGGTTTCGCTCCGTGGCGCGATAGTTGTCAGCCTGACGGAGCAGCGGGAGCGGCTCGGCGTCTGCCCGCTCCTTGAGCTCGCCCAGGAAGGCTTCCTCGTCCTCTCCGTCCCAGACGAGGGCATCCTTCGTGTGGGTGACCTTGATCTCGGACACGTCGAACTCGCCCACGAGCCGCTGAGCACGGAAGGTGTTGCCCTGTCCGAAGATCTCGGGCGGCTTGAAGGCGTCCGCAGGGTCCTGAGCCATCGCTCCGGCACCCTGGACGACCTTGCCGCGGTAGAGGAGAGCGAACCCCGCCTTCGACGTCGAGCCCTTGGCCAGCAGGCCGGCCCATCCGCTCACCCGCCTCCCGGACGGAAGCACGACGTCCATC
The DNA here is from genome assembly GCF_030588085.1 of Isoptericola sp. b408. Lineage (NCBI taxonomy): Bacteria > Bacillati > Actinomycetota > Actinomycetes > Micrococcales > Promicromonosporaceae > Isoptericola > Isoptericola sp. b408. The sequence continues at coordinate 463,565 of NZ_JAUQYQ010000001.1, read as the reverse complement.
TCCTTGCGCCACTCGACGGCCGGCGAACCCGGGTCGCTCCACCGGGGGGTCGTCAGCAGCGGCGGCCGTTCAGGCCGCAGCCTCTCGCCGCCGACGACGAGATGGATGTCCTCGTCCTCGAGGAACGTCCGATAGATGCTCCGGAGGTAGGCGCGGATCTTTCCGAGGGTTCGACCGCTCGGCGGGCTCTGGTTCAGCCGAGTGAGAATGAGCTGCGTGCCGTGGTCCCCGGCGGGGGCCGGCCTCTCGACGACCGGGAGCGTGTCCGCCTCGCTATCGACGATCCGTGGCACGTCGAAGGTCACGGTCCGCCGGACGGGCTCTCCGAGCGCTGTGCTCGTGACGACGAAGTGCTGCGCGTACCAGCACGCGGCGCTCTTCATGCCGATGCCGAACTGCGAGAGGCCACTGGAGTCAGCGGGCGGCGCGGCTGGCGTGAACGCGCGGTCCACGTCCGCCGTCGCGATCCCTGCTGCATTGTCGATCACTACGATGGCGCCGCGGTCCCGGTCGATGTCGACGTCGATCTTCAGCACCGGCGGGCGGCCGTCGTACGCCGCTCGGAGAGCCTCATGGTTGCTTCGCCACGACTGCAGCGCATTGTCGACGAACTCGCCGATGGCGTACCAGGGCTTGTAGCTCATCGAGGGAAACAGGGCGAGCATGCCGACACCAGGCCGGACGACGACGTTATGGGCCATGAATCCCCTTTCAGCACCTCGACCTACCTTAGGTGCCCCAGACCACCATCCTCGCTGACGTGGTCCAGGCGGACTGGGTGAAATCACCGCAAGCGCATCGCGCTCCGGAGCCCGTCCGGACGGACGGCGGCCTCGACCTTGTCTGCCGCAACAGCCACGGACTCGTGCTCCCAGATCCGCACGACCCGCCAGCCAGACTCGTCCAGCAGCCGGTCCGTGTCACGGTCACGGTCCATGTTCGCCGCGAGCTTCGTCCGCCACCACTCTGCGTTGGACCGGGGAGCGTTGCCGTGCTCGGGGCAGCCGTGCCAGAAGCAGCCGTCGACGAAGACGGCGACGCGAGCCCGAGTGAAAGCGACGTCGATCGTCCGCCGCCGCTGACCCGGGACGGGGAAGCCGACGCGGTAGCGGAGCCCGCGGGCGTGCAGCTCGCGCCGGAGGGCCATCTCCGGCGCGGTGTCACGGCGCCGAGCCGTGCTCATCCGCCGCGAGACAGCGCCCGAGGTTGCCCCTGGGTGGGCGGGGACGTGCTGAGGCCGCGGTGGCGAGCTCACGCCGCGTCGGACTCCTCTGCAGAGTGGATGTCGAGCGTCCCCTGGCTAGGCGCTCGCGGCACTTCCGCCGTCTCCAGACCGGCGGCGGTTCGAGCCTTCTCCATCAAGGGCCTCAACGACTCATCGAGCCCCTTGTCGGCGAAGTGGCTGAGGAACTGCGCGAGGGCGAAGCGCACCGCTCCGACGTGGACGGCATTCCCGAACTGCTTGTACGACTCCCCGTCACCCTGCTTCACCTTCACCATGGCGTCGGCCACTCGCTCGGGAAAGGCCTGCAGACGACCCACTTCGCGCGGGGTCAGTCGGCGCTTCCACGGCCCGTAGACCGGCGTCTGGTTGATCGCGACAAGAGCAGGCGTGTAGGTCGCGGGACGTACCCGGATACCGGAGGGCCGGAACTGGATCAGGCAGTCGTAGACGGACGTCTTCAAGCCTGCCTGCCACTCGAACTTGGTCCGGCTCAGACCTGTGAACTTGTCTGGGTCCGGCTGCACCTCGACCCGCTCCAGTGCGTCGCCGTTGTTCGAGAAGAAGACCTGGTTCTTCTTGAGGAAGTCGAGCTTCCAGGTGAGGTCTCTGGCCCGAGCATCGGCTTCCTGAGCCTTTCGCCAATCTTCGTCCAGAGTCTTGTACCAGATCGGATGGCCAGGCATCCAACGGCCGCTCCGGGGAGGGACTCCCTCGGCTTCCTCGGCTTCCTTGATGATCTGCGTGAGCAAGGCCTCCCACCACACGAGCGCCTTTTGCTCCTCACCTTTCAGGCCGTACCCGTCGGACTCACCGACCGAGCGGTCGAGGATCGTCCTCCCGCCGATCGCCGGGAGCTTGAGCTCGTGAAGGTTCCACAGATCGGGATCCCACGGCGAGTATCTGAAGCCCTGGAACGGGATAGCGCCGTCAGAGACGAGGTCACGGCGGATCGCCATGATGTAGATGCGTTCACGCACCTGCGGCGTACCGCCGTGCTGGGGGGCCATGCGGTGCGGGCTGACGACCGTCGGGTCGCCAGCGACGACATAGCCGTACTGCTTGAGTCCAGCGATGATCGTGGCGAACGTCGTCTTTCGGTGCTTCGGACCGGCGAGGTTCTTCACGTTCTCGAGGAATACGACCTTCGGGCGTCGTGCCCGCACGATCCGCAAGATGTCGTGAAAGAGCGTTCCCCGGGTGGCGTCCAGGATGCCGTCCTGCTTGCCTGACTTGCTGAAGGCCTGGCACGGGAAGCCGGCCGTCAGCACGTCATGGTCTGGGATGTCCGGGAGGTCCCTCTCGGGCCCCTCCGGGAGCGACTCCTCCGCCTCTGACCCGACGTGATCACGGATGTTCCTCGAGTACGACGGCTTGCCTTCGTACTCGGGAACGCCCCACGCCTGCGTGTAGACGCGCCATGCGGGGCCGTTCATCTCGCTGGCGTAGACGCAGCGACCACCGAGAGGCTCGAGCGCGGCATGGAACCCACCGATGCCGGCGAAGAGATCGATGAACGTGAACGACGCACCAGACTCGGTGGGCATGGGACTCCTTGCTTCGTCTGCGGCTCGGTGCACCGCGGGTTCCTTCTCCGGCCAGCTTAGCCCGACGTCTCGGGCGGTCGGCGGAGCTGCTCGGCGAGCCACTCAGCCCAGCAGCACTGTGGCGCGTCGCAGCACGGCAGTGTAGAGGCTAGGAGCCACCGTTCCCTCAAGTCGCTCCACGACGTCGGTCGCCTCACGCTCCACGACCCTGGCCTGCCGCTCGGTGAGCTCCCGGCTCGGACGGCCCTCCGCCCCGAGGAGGCCTGCAGCACGGGACAGCACCTCCGCCACGAGAGCCGGCGCGACGAGCTCGGCGAGCGCCTGGACGATGTCCTGCGCCTCGTCATCGACGATCGCCCGTTGTCTCGGCGTGAGGTCGGAAGAAGCCGAAGGCGCCGGAGCGTCAGCGGTGCTCCCCCGAGCCGGCTCGTCCTTCGTGGGTTCCGCCACGACGAGCTCAGAGTCGTCCTCCGCCGCGTCAGGTTCCGCACCGGACGCGACGGTGACGCCCTGCCGAGCGTCACTCTCGTCGACCGGACCTGCCCCTCGGCCCTCGCCCGCAGGAGAGATACCCAGCTCGGCCGGGACATGGCCGACGGGATAGATCAGGTCGAGATAGGCCGTCGTGCGCGTCAGGGCGACGAACAACATCCGCAGACCCTGCGGACCCGCGTCCACGATCCCCTGCGGGTCCACGACGATGACGGAGTCGAACTCCAGACCCTTCGACGCGACCGGACTGACGAGGTTGATGGAGCTGCTCAGCCCGCCCTCGTCAGCGTCCTGCCAGCTGATGCCACGCCGGCGCATCGTAGCCTCCACGTCCCCGCGGATCCCGTCCGGGCAGATCACGCCGACGAAGCGACCCCGTGACGAGTGCTCCTGCACCACGTCCGCCACGCGCATGGCGACGTCGTCAGGATCCTCGACCTCGAGCAGCTGCGGACCGGGCTGGACGTCCCGGACAACCTTCGGCACGGGCAGTCCCGGCGCCGCATGGGGCAGGAGGCGCGCGGCGAGATCCATCACCGAACGCGGCACCCGATATCCGATGTCGAGGTGCTCCACCTGCTTCGGCAGCCGGGTCTCGACGAGCTCGAAGATCTCGTCCCACCCGTCGCGCGCCCAGTGGCCCGTCGACTGCGCGATGTCGCCGACCATCGTCATGGCTCCGTCGCGGGACCGCCTGGCGACCGCGCGCACCTGCATCGGCGAGAGGTCCTGGGCCTCGTCCACCACGATGTGGGCATACGTCACAGGACTCGTCGCCCCCATCTGCGCTGCGACCTCGTCCAGCACCACCAGGTCCTCCCTAGACCACTGCTGGTCGGCGATCCGCGACCCGGTCGACCGCTGGAGTAGCGCGACCTCCTCCGCGGAGAGATCACCGCCGGCCGCCGCGATCAGCCGGGGATAGGAACCGTAGAGGCCGGAGAGGAACGCCCTCGGCGAGATGGTCGGCCAGATCTTCGTGACAGTGGATTCGATCTCGGAGCCGTCGACCCGCATCGCGAGGTCGCCTCGGACCGAGAGCCTCGCAGAAGTCGCGGCCTCTCGGGCCCGGGCGACGACCAGATTCTTCAGCAGCTCGCGGAACCGTGCCCGACCAGCGGCGAACCCGCCGTCGAGCGCACGGTCGATCGCCTGTGACAGCTCGGCCCGATCGATCGTCACCGGGCCGACGCCGGAGACGGAGAACGACGCCCCACTCTCAGGAGCTCGTACGCGGTCTCGGAGCGCTCTTTCGATGAAGCCGACCATGCGGACCTCACCCTTGAGCCGCGCCGATTCCGGCACGTCCTTGCGGTCCGGTCGCGTCTCGCCAAGCATCTGCACCAGATCGGTGACGCGGACCTGGTCGTCCCCCAGCTCTGGCATCACCCGGCCGATGTAGCGGGCGAACGTCGCGTTGGGCCCCACGACGAGCACGTCGTCTGGCGTCAGCGCTTGTTTCTGGAAGAGGATCACGCTCAGTCGGTGCAGCGCGACAGCAGTCTTGCCCGTACCGGGGCCTCCCTGGATCACCAGCATCCGGTCCGGGTCGGACCCGATGAGCGCCGCTTGGGCGGCCTGGATCGTCTCGACGATCTGCCGCATCTCCGGTTCACGGGATGTCCCGAGGACTTGCTGCAGCATCTCGTCGGCCTGGGCGGCGACGACATCGTTGTCCTCGAGCTCGGCGACCCTCTCGGCCAGCTCGGCGAGGACCTGGTCGGCGAAGGACTCGATGACGTTGGTGGGACGGCTGGCGAAGTTCCGGAGGCGCGCGACACCGCGCGCGTCATCAACGGTCGCTCCCCGCAGCTCCAGAGCGAGAGGGGCCTTCCAGGAGACGACATAGAGCTCACCATCGTCGTTCACCGCAGCATTCCCGACGTAGAGGCACTCGCCGTCCTGGGTGTCGACGCGCAAGAAAGCCGCCGGGTCGGAGGGCTTGCCGAGCGTCTCGTCGTCGTCCGCGTTCTTCTTCATCCGAGAACGGGACTTGGTATCGGCGGCGGCGCCGTAGGAGCTGCCTCTGGCCTGGCGTTTGCGCTCGCGGATCTCGTAGACATCGTCGAAGAAGAGCTGCTCGACCTCGAGCGTCGCTTCGGCGTCGGGGATGGTCAGGGCCACGTTTTCCTCCGTCGGACTCGCACCACGTGGGAGGAGGATATGTCCAGCCTGAGACACTCCCTTCCCACTGCTCTCGGGTACCAGTAGATTGCGGGCCATCCGCTGAGCCCGAGGAGACCGTCGTTGAAGAAGGAACAGATCGTCGCAGAGATCGCGCTCGCGATCGGCGTCGATGCACCGCCCATGTCCTCGGGGTCCACCGAACCCCGAGCGATCTTCGACCTGGTCAACGACCGGCTCGGGCTCGGGCTGGAGGGGACGACCAAGCAAGGGCTCGCACGAGGGATCGTCGAGATCGTCGGCGGGACATGGACGACGGCCTATGAGTCGCGAGGGGCCACAGTGACGAAGGACGGTCTGCTGGCAGTGCGAGACGCGGTGCGAACACTCACGGCATGAGCCTCGTCGGGTGAAATCTTCGGCAGGCGCCGAAAAACGGACATCTCATCACAGGCCGGGATGTACGGTCTGACCGAGTTCGATGCCGACACCTGTGGTTCGGCACAAGCACCACCGTGGAGCCGCCAGACATGTCCCTCGATGTTCAGACAGCCATGGCTGGCAACACCACCCACGTGGCGCTCGACTCCCTGCGGCTCGACGAGCGCAACCCGCGACTGCCCGAAGAGCTGCACGGCTCCCCACAGCTCGCGCTCGCCAAGCACCTCGCGGCGGTCGCCGATGCGTTGCAGATCGCCGAGTCGATCGTCGACAACGGTTTCTTCGGCACCGAGCACATCGTCGTCACGCCCGACCCGCAGGACCCGGACGCCTTCGTCGTCCTCGAGGGCAACCGACGCGTGACGGCACTGCTCGGTCTCTCGTCAGCCGAGGTCCGCGCTGAGTTCGACCAGCCGGCCCGATGGCACGCGATCGGACCCGAGAGCGGGATCAGCCCGACATCCCTGGTGCCCGCGGTCGTCGTGCCGAACAGGGAGGAAGCGGCACCGATGATCGGCTTTCGCCACTTCACGGGCATCAAGAAGTGGGGCCCTTTCGAGCAGGCACGCTACGTCAAGTACCTCGTCGAGGAAGAGGGCATGACGATCCGCGCCGCGGCCAAGGCCATGGGGTCGAGCAGCGTCAAGGTGGGCAACGCCTATCGGAACCACGAGATCCTCGAACAGGCCAAGTCGCTGCCAGGTGTCTCAGCGGATCTCCTCGCCCGCGCGCGCAAGGACTTCTCCCTCATCACCGTCGCGATGGCGAACGGTGCTCTGCGGGAGCACGTCGGGGCACCGCTGGCCTCCCAGATCCAGGTCGGACAGCCTCCTGTGCCCGCTGACCGGGCAGACGAGCTCGCAGAGCTGATGGGGTGGATCTACGGCGCCGACGAGAGCACGCCCCGTGTCGTCACGGAGTCACGCGAGATCGGCGCACTCGCCGAGGTTGTCGCCGACCCCGCAGGACGGAACGCGCTGCGGGAGAACAAGGACCTCGGGCGCGCCAAGCAGGCGATGCACGACGCAAGAGACGCCAAGAATGGTGACGAGGTGCTCGCCGTGGGTCGTCAGATCACCTCGTCGGTCAAGATCCTCGGGTCGCTGGAGTCGCGCCTACGGGCGATGCCCGACGCCGATCGTGCACAGGTCCGCAACGAGGCGCACCAGCTGCTCGAGCTGGCCCAGCGCATCAGCGGCATCGTCGAGCACTCGGTCCAGCAACGCTGACGGGGGCAGTCATGAGCTTCACCGAGGCGGACTACCTGGATCTCAGGCATTCCCAGGCGATGAACCAGTGGCGCGGGATCCTGTCCAGGTCCTGGCCCGTCAACGGGCGGCGCCAAGTCGCGTTCGTCCCCGTCGAGACGCTCCTGTGTCTGGCCGCGATGTTCGTCGTCGAGCACTCGCGCTATGGCAGCGGCAGCGCGCACCGCGCACCTGAGCCGGTCCAAGCGCTCTCCAGGCTGTTCAAGCGGCCCGCGACCAGCGTCATCGCGAAGATGAACAACCTGGACGGCTCCCGGTCTCACGGTGCGCGTCATGACCTGCGGGTGGGGTCCGTCCTCCGGACCGACCTCGAGGCAATGGCCGACATCTACCGGACGATCCTCTCAGCGGGACGCTCCGTCGGTGTCGACAGCTCCGCGCTGCCGGATTTCTTGGGCCTGGAGGCTGCCGGCGACCTCGTGCTGCTCGGCCAGGAGGAGCTCGAGCCCAGCGCTGTGGAATCGGTCATCGAGCGCGAGATCCAGCGGTGGCTCGTCGACGGCGTGGAGGAGCGGGAGACCGAGCGGACGATGATGGCCTCGCTCCGGGTCGGCCAGCACCGGTTTGCGCGCGGGGTGCTGGCGTCGTGGTCGCACGAGTGCGCGTTCTGCGGGTTCTCCTTGGGCGACCAGAGCGGCCCGAGCCTCCTGCGGGCGAGCCACATCAAGCCCTGGCGGGATTCCGACCCTCGAGAACGCCTGGACATCCGCAACGGGTTTGCAGCCTGCGCGGCCCACGACGCAGCGTTCGACGCGGGCCTGCTGACAGTCTCAGACGCGCTCGAAGTTCGGATCTCGGCCCGACTGGCCGCGGCGATCGAGACCAACGAGGCAGCGCGCACCTACTTCACCGAGCCCCACCTCAGGCGCCACGTGGCAGCTCCCGACGCGAGTGCCGGCCCATCAAAGATCTACCTCACGTGGCACCAGTCCCGAGTCTTCGAGTCGACGTCGCGCGGGGCCTGAGCCGGACTGCTCACACCTCGCGCACAACCGTCTCCCGGACCGCCTCGAGCCGGGCACGTGTTGTCGCGCTGAGGCGTGTGGGTCCGAAGATCGCCGCCGTGCGCCGCAATGTCGCTTCCTCGCTGATGCCCGGGTGGTCACGGAGCACGGCACGCATCGCCGCCGCGATCTCCTCGGGGGCGATCTCGTCGATCTTCCGGGCGGGCTCGTCACCTGCCTGCCGGTAACCGGTCCAATTGTCCGGATCCACGCCCTCGGGCCAGACGAAGGTGCCGAGCCGGCTCTTGCGGACGAGCGTCCGCGGGACGAGCCGGGCGATGTCGGCGGCGCGGCTCGCGCGGACGGCGGTCAGGCCGAACCGTCGTCCGACGATCCGGACCAGCCTCTCCATCGCGACGGGGCCCTCGGCCTCGACGACGTCGAGAAGCATCGTCCGGACCACGACGGCCGCCGCACGTGACGGCAGCTCGTCGAGCGTCCGGCGTTCGCCCACGACCTCGTTGTGCGCCGGGACGAACACGGGGGCGGAGACCTCGGGGGCGTCCTCCGGGCGGCTGGGGACGGCCCGGTCGACGACGTCGGCCGGGAACGCGCCCTCTGTGGCCGCCCGGGACACCACAGCCTCGGGCGAGGCACTCGGCCCCGGCGCGCCCCAGAGGTCGAACGCCGGGACGAACGCGGAGCCGGACGCGTGAGGAACCGTCGCGGCCGCGGCGGTCGGGGCCGCGTCGTCACCGGCGAGGGCGTCCTCGAACGCGGCGCCCTCGGCGTCGGGCTCGTCAACCGGCTCGGGTGGCTGTTCGTCCGCGAGCGCGGTCTCCGCCGCCTCGACCTCGGCGAGGATCCGGGTGATCACCTCGTCGCGGTTCTGGAGCCACATCGGCCACCAGACCCGGGCCACCGACGGCCACCCCATGAGGTTCCTCAGCACCTCGACGGGCAGCACGTCCCGGTCAGAGACCGTCCGACGGCCCTTCCAGCTCTCGCCGTCCAGCAGGACCGGCAGCAGGACCCGGTCGGGCTGCTCGGGCCGCGACAGCACCAGGTCGAGCCGGAAGTCGGACAGACCGACGTCGGTCCTGACGTGCAGCCCGGCGTCGCGCAGGGCCTGGGCGACGTCGTCCCGGTGCCGGTCGCGCACCGGCGTGCGACCGAGCGAGGTGCCCGACTCGTCGGCACGTCCCGCGGCGCGCGCGAAGAGCAGGAACTGCTTGAGGTCCTTCACCCCGCGGTACGACGCGCTCTCGGCGTCGAGTTCCTCGGGCTCGAAGCTGCAGAAGACGACGTTCTTGCGACGAGCGCGCGTGACCGCGACGTTGAGCCGCCTCTCGCCGCCGAGGTTGGACAACGGTCCGAAGTTCAGGGGGATCTTGCCGTTCGCCTGCTTGGAGAACGCCACGGAGAACAGCACGACGTCCCGCTCGTCCCCCTGGACCTGTTCGAGGGCTTTGACGAAGAGCACGTCCGAGGGGCCCATCGCGCTCTCGTCCATCGCCGCGGCGACCCTCGGGTCGTTGCAGACCTTCAGCAGGTCCTCGATGAGCTGACGCTGTTGCTCGTTGAACGTCACGACGCCGACGGTCGGCGGCGTGGGCGTGTCGAGCAGGTCGCGGACGGCGGCCACGATGGCCAGCGCCTCGTCGGCATTGATCCCCTTGCCCGCCACGACGTCGCCGCCGAGGTCGCGCTTCTCGCTGCTGCCGGCGCGGATGAACCGCCCGTCGACCCGGACCAGCTCGACGCCTGTGGACGACGAGAGCAGGGACGGCGCCGGGAAGCTGCTCAGGTCGCCCTCGTAGTACGCCGCGTTCGAGAAGGCGATGAGCGCCTCGTCCTGGCTCCGGTAGTGCCACGACAGCTTGAGCGTCGGCACGCGCGCGAGCTCGCACTCGCTCAGGATCGACTCCTGGTCCTCGACGGGCTCCTCCGCGTCGATGTCCTCGATCTCCTCGTCGGTGGAGGGCTGCGCGCCGACCTTGCGGCTCGGGGGCATCTGCTTGGAGTCCCCGACGACGACGACAGCCTTGGCACGCCCGATCGCCCCCACCGCCTCCGGGACGGTGATCTGGGAGGCCTCGTCGAAGATCACGAGGTCGAACTCCATCTTCCCCGGCTCGACGAGGTCGACCACGGACGACGGGCTCGCGAGCACCAGCGGTGTGAGCTCCTGGACCGAGCCCGCGTACTTGCGCAGGATCGCCCGGGTGCCGAGCCGCCTGGTCGTCTTCTCGAGCTCGCGAGCCAGCCCTCCGGTCCCCTTGCCCGCTCCGCCGCCACCGCGACGGGCCAGCAGCCGTGCCGGCCCGCCGGTGACCCACTGCGTGCGCACCTCGGCCTCGGCCTCGGCATAGGACCGCACCCGACGGTCGTGCGCAGCCGCGTCGAAACGGTCGAGCCCCTCGGTCCGGACGCGCTCGTCCTGGGAGGCCGAGGCGAGGCCGCGCTCGAAGGCCTCGAGGGCCTCCTCCGCGGCGAGCCGGCCGGCGAGGAGGTCGGTACGTGCCTCGGCCAGCCCCGCCTCGCGCAGCGGACCGAGCGCCGCGACGAGCTCCGACCAGCGCTGCAGCGGCAGCAACCGTTCGTGCTCGATCTGCCGGCGCCACTCGTCCTCGTACCGTCGGGTCGCCGCGACCAGCCCGTCGCCGTCCAGCCAGACCGCGAGGTCGTCGTCGGCCCCGCCGAGCAGGTCCCAGGCGCTCGACCAGGCGTCGGCCCACCGGGAGAGCTCATCGGCGTGGGCCGCCAGGTGGTCGCCGGCTGCGAGCTCCCGGACCGTCGCGGCCCAGGGCATGAACGCGCGCAGCGACTCGGTCTTCGCCAGCAGCTCGTCGTAGCGGCGGCGGACCGCGCCGACGACCCCGTCGAGGAAGACGTTGATGTGACGCCCGGCGGACAGCCCGGCCGTCCCGTCGAGCGCCCTCGCCGCCCAGCGCTCCGCCTCCTGAACCTTGATCAGGTCGCCGAGCACACGCGCAGCAGACGCGGGCTCAGGAACGGCCGCGCCCACGACGAACGGCGTCAGCGGCTCGAGCGCCGCCGCCTGCCGCTTGCTCCGGCCGAAGATCCCCGAGGCGTTGGCCGCCTCCAGCGCGGCCTGCACACCGAGCAGGTCGATCTCGAGGACCTCAGGGCGGAATCCCCGGAGGTACCCGGACCACTCGGTGACCATGCGCTCGCAGCTCGTGACGACGTGAGCGGCGTCGTCGACCCAGCCACGTTCCAGGATCGTCCGCAGCGTCGCCCCGCGCGGGAGACGCTCGTCGGTCGCCCGGACCAGCAGCTGCAGCTGGTGCGGGTGGTCGACGTCGTCGAGAGCAGCGCGCAGCGGGCCGCCGAGCCCGTCGGCCCACCGGGTGCCGTCCAGGACGGCACGCAGCGCGTCGCCCACCTCGCCGACCTCCCACTCCCGCTCCGGGGTACGGCCCACGAACCGCCACGGGTGGTCCGGGCGGACGTCGGCGGCGGCGACGACCGGCTGGACGTCGCGGAGGACCTCCCGGAGCTGCTCGACCAGATCGGGACGGTGCGCCACGAGCTCGGCCCTCACGGGCATCGACGGGCCGTCGCCGAGGACGAGGAGCTGGTCGTGCGCACCGTAGGCCGACCAACCCGCCGCGTTGGTCCGGTGGAGTCGTTCCGGGTACCTGCCGAGCTCGAACCGCGAGCTCTGGAGCCGTCGGCGAGCGGCCTCGAGGGCGACCGGGTCGTCCGCCACCCGCGCGGACAGCGACCGCTTGAGCTGTGCGCGCACGACCGCGGCGCTCGACCCCTCGTGGTGCAGGTTCAGCATGAACGGGGCCAGACCGATGGCCTCGACCCGTCGCTGGACCACCGCGAGGGCGGTGCCCTTCTCCGCGACGAAGAGCACCTTCTGACCGGCCAGCACGCACTCGGCGACCATGTTGGTGATCGTCTGCGACTTGCCGGTGCCGGGCGGTCCCTGCAGGACGAAGGTGCGTCCCTCGCGCGCCCAGACGACGGCCTTCCTCTGGGTCGCGTCCGCCGGGATCGGGGTCTCCAACGCCTCGAGCGCGTCAGGGTCGTCGGGCTCCGAGCCGACGACGGGGTCGACGAACGGCTCCGCAGGGGTGTGGACGAGGTGCTTGACCAGCGGCTGCTCGAGGAACTCGTCGCCGTGCTTCGTCAGGTCCTGCCACATCCGGAAGGCCGAGAGGTCGAGCAGAGCGAGCCTCGCCTGCGACTCGACGGCGAACGGGAGACCGCGGTCCGTGACCGCCGCCCGGACGGCGGCGAGGATCCCGGGGACGTCGACGCCCGCGGCGTCGTCCGCGGGTTCGGCGAGCTCCGGGATGGTCAGGCCGTGCTCGCTGCGCAGCCATTCCAGGAGCGCGACGTTCGGCGTCGTCTGGGAGGTGGTGTCCAGGGCGAGGGCGAACTGGCCACGGGTGCGCCGCTCGATGATGCGCACCGGCACGAGGATCAGCGGGGCGTCGAGCCAGGCGCTCTTGTGCTCCCAGCGCAGCAGACCGAGGCACAGGAACAGCGGGTTCATGCCCCTCTCGTCGTGAGCTTCCTTGGCCCGGCGGGCCATGGAACGGACCTCGGTGACGAACTTGCGTCGCCCGACCGGGCCGGGCGACGTCTTCGCCGTGCTGGTCCGCTGCACGAAGACCTTGCGGCTCTTCAGGAACGCCGACTGCTCCTCCGTCTTGAGGTCCGCGGCATCGCGGACGTCACGAGCACGCACGACCTCCGGCAGGTCCTCCCCGTGCAGGAGGGTGAACTCGACGTCCCGGTTCAGCTGGTCCTCGAGGGGACCGAGCACGTCCCCGTCGACCAGCACCGGCTGGACGGACGGCCCGTTCCGCAGGTTGAGCAGCGCGTTCCTCGCGTCGAGGCTGAAGAGCGAGGACTTCCACGTGCGGAATCGCGGCGGGTGCTGATCGACGCGCCTGCCACCGGAGGGGTTCATCGGCTCGGCCACCGCTATCTCGGAGGCCTCAGGAGCACCGTTCGCGCCGTAGACCACGACCTCGACCGAACCGTCGGCCTTCTCGTGCACGGCAGGGAGCGGCGCGACCCCCAGGAGCCGGGCCGCAGCGATGTCGACCACCTCGACCGGGCCCTCCGAGAATCCCTGGGGGAGGCGTTCGAACCGAGCTTCCTTCCTGGCCCCCGCCGGACCGGTCCTGTCATCACGAGCGAAGGCCGTCGTCTCGATCAGGCCGAGGAAGCCGCCCTCGATCAGCATCCTGATGGTGGCGGGGTCGTGGAAGACCGGCCGATCCGGGTACCACTCCTGAGTGCTCCCACGGCGGGGGTCGCGTCGCCAGTACCCGACGAAGATGTGTCCGTGGACGAGGAAGAGGACAGGGAGCAGCCCGACGTGCTCAAGGACGGCAGCCATGAGCACGGTCGTGTCCATGCACGTCCCGAGGCCCCGGCGTGCGACATCACCGTGATCCCGGATCCTCTGGCCCTCGATCCGGTAGTCCCACCCAGGCGGAGGCTCGGAGTAGGAGATCTGCCGCTGGCGCAGCGCCGTGTAGACCGCGTCGACGGTCTCCTCGACACGCCGTGTCGCTCGGTCGCCCTCGAGCTGGAAGGCGTAGAAGGAGGCATCGCCCGTCGTGGCCTTCAAGACGTCGGCAGCCTCCCTGGCGAGGGTGGCGATCTCCGGGTGGTTGGGCCGGACGTACGACGCCAGCAGCGAGCAGGACAGCACGCCATTGCGACCAGCGCTCGACCAGTACTGGTCGAAGAGCGCACGGCGCTCCGCTGTGATCGCGGCAGCGTCAGGTCTCTCCGGGTCCTGTCGGAGAAGGTCCGTGAGTTCGTCGTGCCGTTGGCGGATAGCGGTCAGCTGCTGCTCGCGCCGTGGCTCGCCCTGGCGAAGCCATAGGTCGCGCGGCTGCAGGTCCACCGGCTGCTCGAAGCGCGCAAGCACCGGACCACCGTCGTGCGTCCGCAGCGTGATCAAGCAGTCGGCCCCTCGGCGCTCCTCGACCCGCGCCATCGCACTCGCCGACAACGGCACGTGGATGCTGTCCACACGCAGCCCGGCGAACCCGATCGGCCCCTCGTGCACGACGACGCCGCCGTACCGGACCTCACCGTCGGTGACCGTCACCTCGACCCGCGCATGCTCCAGCGGGGCCGACACGGTGACCTCGAGGTCGTTGACCTGAGGAATCCGGGCGTTAGCCGCCGCCCACGACCACTGGTCGCTGACGGTGGCCCGCAACTGGGCGGAGACGCCGTGCCCCTCGGCGTCGGACTCGGTGGGCTCGACGTTCAGCACTTCGGTCACGGGTTGTTCCTCGCCGGTCGCACGATCACGAAATCCGGCACGTAACCGGCAATCGGGGCAACTGTAGCCCGCGCGATCAGTCTCGAGGCCCGATCACCTCGGACTTCATCTCGACGCAGCGGGTGAAATCTCCGTCGCCCGCCACCCAGCACCCGGCACCTGACCACGCCTCCGATGGCAGGCTGTCGCCATGACCTCGTTCCTCCTCGTCATCGGCGACCGGGAAGCGCTGGGCTGGATCCTCACCGAGTCGCGCACGGCCTTCCCCGCCGCGCGGCGCGCAGAGGTAGCGAATCTGGCGCCCGGCGACGAGGTCTTCCTCTACACGACCCGGGGCGCCTTCAAGAACCCGACCCGCGACCGCGGCCGGGTGATCGGTGCCGCACGGGTGGCCGGTGCCGTGTCCGACCTGGACCCGCCGATCCGCTTCGGAGCACGCGAGTTTCCGTGGGGCTGCGACCTCGAGATCGGGCCCGTCGCCCCGTTCGGCCACGGCGTCGAGATCGCCCCGCTGGTCGGCCGCCTCGAGGCGTTCTCGAGCCTCGGGACGTCCTGGTCCATCAGGCTTCGTCGCCCCCTCGTCCCGCTCTCGCCGGCGGACGCCGCGACGATCCGCGAAGAGCTCGACCGCGTCCCCCTCGCCTCGACGACCGAGCGTCTCGCGCCCTACACCCGCTGGTACGACACACGCGGCTGACTTCACCCCACCGCGGTGCCGTTTTGCCCGGTCTTGACGGTTACGCTTCCAGTGGCCACGGGCAACGGACCCCTGCCGCTCGGCAGGGACGATCCCCGCCCCGGGCCACGAACGAAGCACCACCGAGAGGTACACGCGTGACAGCAACGACGGAGCCGCGGACCACCGAGTTCGAGGCCGCGCCCGGATCGACCGTCGTCGTGCGGGACGAGGAGTGGCTCGTCACGCAGGTGGAGCCGACGGCGGACGGGCACTTCGTCCACGTGGTCGGGCTCTCCGGCCTGGTCCGGGACACCGAGGCGACGTTCTCCACGGCGATCGACGACGTCGCGGTCGCCGACCCGGCCGACGCCGCGGTGGTCGCCGACGAGTCCCCGCGCTACCGCGAGTCCCGGCTGTGGCTGGAGGCGATGCTGCGCAAGACGCCGGTACCCGTCACGGAGGACGCGTTGACGACGGCGCACCGCGCGCTCGCCGACCCGCTGCCGTACCAGTTCGAGGCGGTCCGCAAGGCCCTCGACCCGGACAACCTGCGCCCCCGCATCCTGCTGGCCGACGCCGTCGGGCTCGGCAAGACGCTCGAGATCGGCATGATCCTGTCCGAGCTGTCCCGCCGCGGCCGGGGCGAGCGCATCCTGGTGGTCACGCCCAAGCACGTGCTGGAGCAGATGCAGTTCGAGCTGTGGACCCGCTTCGCCCTGCCGTTCGTCCGCCTGGACTCCACGGGCATCCAGCGCATCCGCCAGAAGCTGCCGGCGAACCGCAACCCGTTCGCGTTCTTCAAGCGGGTCATCATCTCGATCGACACCCTGAAGTCGGACAAGTACGTGGCGCACCTGCGCCGGCACCGGTGGGACGCCGTCGTCATCGACGAGTCGCACAACGTCACCAACGCCTCGACGCAGAACTTCCGTCTGGCCTCGATGCTGGCGCGCCAGACGGACGCGCTGGTCCTGGCCTCGGCCACGCCCCACAACGGCGACCCGCGGTCGTTCGCGGCACTGGTCCGCATGCTCGAGCCGTCGGCGGTGAAGCCTGACGGCGTCGAGCTGGACGAGAAGCAGGTGGAGCGGCTGATCGTGCGCCGGCACCGGCACTCGCCGGAGGTCGCCTCGGTGGTGGGCGACCACTGGGCGGAGCGCAAGCAGCCTCGGAACATCCCGGTGACGCCCTCGCCGGTCGAGGAGGAGATCGCGGTCGAGCTGGAGGACACCTGGCTCTGGCCGACGAGCGGCACCTCCCCGTACTCGGGCCGGGGCGGCGCCACGCTGTTCCCCTGGACGCTCGCCAAGGCGTTCCTCTCCTCGCCGGCGGCCCTCGAGGAGTCCGTCCGCAAGCGGCTGCGGGCCGTGGAGTCCGGCCGGGAGACCGCCGACGACGACGAGTCGCTCGTCGCGCCGGACGACGCCGACACCGCCGGCACCACCGAGGACGAGACCCCGACGCCCGGCACCCGCGCCGGCGAGCGCGCCGCGCTGCAGCGCCTCCACGACCTGGCGACCCGCTCGCTCATCGAGCGCTCGGCGAAGTACGACGCCCTGCGCGACCACCTGCGCGGCATCGGCGTCGGCAAGGGCTCCGACACGCGCGCGGTCGTCTTCGCCGAGCGCGTCGCCACGCTGGGCTGGCTCCAGGACAGGCTGGTCAAGGATCTCGGGCTCAAGGCCGAGAACGTCGCCGTCCTGCACGGCGGGCTCTCCGACGTCGACCAGCAGGCGGTCGTGGAGTCCTTCAAGCTCGCGTCCTCCCCCATCCGGGTGCTCGTCACGGGTGACGTGGCCTCCGAGGGCGTGAACCTCCACAGCCACTGCCACCATCTGGTGCACTACGACATCCCGTGGTCGCTGATCCGGATCGAGCAGCGCAACGGCCGCATCGACCGCTACGGGCAGAAGCACCCCCCGCAGATCACCACGCTCCTGCTGGACCCCCAGCGCACGCGACAGTTCGGCGGCGACCTGCGGGTCCTGACGCGCCTCGTCGACCGCGAGCACCACGCCCACCGGGCGCTCGGGGACACGGCCTCGCTCATGGGCCAGTACTCGGTCGCGGCCGAGGAGAAGAGCATCGCCGACGTCCTGCGCCAGGCCCGCACCCTGGAGAGCGTCGTCAAGGAGGTCGACCAGGTCGCCGACGACGGCGGCCCAGCAGGTCTGCTCGCCCGGCTCATGAACCTCGGCGCGAGCACCGAGACACCGACCCCCGCCCCGGAGCAGGCCCCGACGGGCGGCCGCACGGGGGTGTACGACGACGACCTCGCGTTCCTCGAGGACGCGCTGACGCAGATCTACACCACGCCCGGGCAGGAGCCCTCGAACGGGGTGGCGTGGAAGAAGGCCGCCAACGGCTCGGTCGCGTCGCTGAAGCCCCCGCGGGACCTGCGCCAGCGCCTGGAGGTGCTGCCGCAGTCCTATCTCGCCGACCGGCGCGTCACCGAGGTGCTGCGCCTGGCGACGACGACGGCGCAGGGCACCCGCGAGCTCGCCAACGCCCGCAGCGCCGAGTCGACGTCGGTGTGGCCGGAGGCGCACTACCTCGGCCCCCTGCACCCGGTCGTGGAGTGGGCGTCCGACCGGGCGCTGGCGTGCCTGGGCCGCAACCAGGTGTTCGCCGTCCGCGGCGACGCCGAGATGCTCACCGTGCTGGTCCAGGCGGCGCTGTACAACGTACGCGGCCAGGTGGTCGCGACGTCGTACCAGACAGTCGGGTTCCCGAACCCCGGGAACCCGGGCTTCGCGCTCCCCCAGCCGCACGCGACGGCCGCGGAGGCGATCGGGGCGCTGCACGTCGGCGCCACGAACACCGGCGGCGTCGTCGGAGCGGAGTCGCTCCAGCCGTACGTGCGCCAGGCCGTGCGCTCGGCCGAGAGCGCCGTCGGCGACCAGGTCGCCTCCATCGAGGTGAGCACCCAGCAGCGCGTCGAGTCCTGGCTCCAGCGCAGCGCGTACTGGCGGATGGAGGCGTCCGCCCTGCTGAGCCGCGAGGCCGCGGCCGCCCGGGCCGGGATCACCACCCGGCAGTCCGACGTCGACGAGGAGTCGCGCCTGGCACGGGAGATGCTGCCGGAGCGCACGCTGCTGCGCCCGCTGCTCGTCGTCGTCCCGCCCGGGCTCGACCTGCCGGCCGACGAGCCGACCCGTACCGAGGAGAACATCTGATGGCCGCCAGTGACGCGATCGTCGTCGGCGAGGACTGGATCAGCGAGCACTACTTCGCCACGGACGGCAAGCAGTCGTTCCGCACGAAGGTCCTGGAACGGCGCAAGGCCTGGGACGACGCCGCCAAGGACGGCACGCCGACCACCCGGTCGCGCTTCGTCGCGGCCCGCCCGGAGCTGCTCTCCACCCTGGCCGGGCTCGGCGAGGAGGGCGGCCGGTTCGCCGTCCTGCCCGAGCTGTACGAGCGGCTGCGCGCCGTCCTCGGGTACACGACGGCCGCCCTGCAGGCCAAGCGCGAGGGACCGGTCGAGTGGGTCCACGCGACCGGGCTGGAGGCCAAGGCCCCGCTGGTGGTCGTCGAGGCGGTCGCCGTCAAGGACGTCGAGTCGCTGCTCGCCAAGGGCGACCCGGTCAGGCCCACGCGCACCGACCGCACGCTGCTGGAGCCGTACCAGGTCGACGAGAAGACCGAGATCTTCTCGGTGGCGAGGCTGCTCTCGCACCTGTTCGTCCAGGAGGAGGGCCCCGAGTTTGCGCTCGTGCTGGCCGGCGGCTGGCTGCTCGTGGCGGAGAAGGCCCGATGGGCCGAGGGCCGGTACCTGGCGATCGACCTGCAGCTCGTCGCCGAGCGCGCCGACGACAAGCGCGGCGGCGAGACCGACCGCGCGCTGACCTGCGTCGAGGCCGCCTCGCTCGCCCCGGACCCCGAGGGCAACCTGTGGTGGCCGGGCGTGCTGGATGAGTCGGTCAAGCACACCGTCGGCGTCTCCAAGGACCTGCGCGAGGGCGTGCGGCTGTCCATCGAGATCATCGCCAACGAGGTGGTCAGCCGGCGGGCTGCCCAGGGCCTCGAGCCGCTGCCGCAGGCCGAGGCGCAGAACCTCGCCCGGCAGTCGCTGCGCTACCTCTACCGCATCCTCTTCCTGCTGTACGCGGAGGCCTCCCCCGAGCTCGGCGTGCTGCCCGTCGGCGAGCCGGTCTACGAGCGCGGCTACAGCCTCGACCGCCTGCGCGAGCTCACCCTCGTCGAGCTCGCCGACCCGGCGGCCGAGCACGGCACCCACCTGTACTCCTCGCTCGGCACGTTGTTCCGCCTGGTCGACACCGGGCACGACGGCGGCACCACCGACGCCGAGGCGGGGGACGCCGGGCTGACCTTCCGCCCGCTCAAGGCCGACCTCTTCCTACCGAAGGCGACCGAGCTGATCGACGACGTCGGGCTCGGCAACGCCGCGCTGCAGCAGGTGCTGCGCCACCTCCTGCTCAGCAAGGAGTCGAGGGGCAAGGACCGCGGGTTCATCTCGTACGCCGAGCTCGGCATCAACCAGCTCGGCGCGGTGTACGAGGGCCTCATGAGCTACACGGGCTTCTTCGCCACCGAGGACCTGCACGAGGTCGCCAAGGACGGTGACAACGAGAAGGGCTCCTGGGTGGTCCCGGTGGTCCGGTCCCAGGGCATCGCCGAGAAGGACTTCGTTCGGGAAGATGATCCGGTCACCGGCGAGAAGAAGCCCGTGGTGCACGAGCAGGGCACGTTCGTGTTCCGGCTGGCGGGGCGCGAGCGGCAGCAGTCGGCGTCGTACTACACGCCCGAGGTGCTGACCCGGTTCACCGTCTCCCAGGCCTTGGTGGAGCTCATCGGACCCGACGACCCCGACCCGGAGTCGGTGGAGTGGAAGGGCCGCGAGATCCCGCGCAAGCTCTCCGCTCGCGAGATCCTCGACCTCACCGTCTGCGAGCCGGCCCTCGGCTCCGGAGCGTTCGCCATCGAGGCCGTCCGCCAGCTCGCCGCCGCCTACCTGCGCCGCCGCCAGGCCGAGACCGGCGAGACGATCGAACCGGACGAGTACGCCCGCGAGCTGCAGAAGGTCAAGGCGTACATCGCCCTGCACAACGTGTACGGGGTGGACCTCAACAGCACCGCTGTCGAGCTCGCCGAGATCTCCCTGTGGCTCGACACCATGGGCGAGGGCCTGGCCGCACCCTGGTTCGGCCTGCACCTGCGCCGTGGCAACTCCCTCATCGGCGCACGGCGCGCCGTCTACCGCCGCGACCAGCTCGCCAAGAAGGCGTGGCTCAAGGCCGTGCCCGCAGACGTGCCGCTCGCGCCGACCGACGACGACCGCGCGGCCGGGCGCACCAGCTCGCTCGGCGACGTGGGCGGCCGGATCCACCACTTCCTGCTGCCCGCCGCCGGCTGGGGCAGCGCCGTCGAGGCCAAGGAGGCCAAGGAGCTCGCCCCCGAGGCACTCGCCCGGCTCAAGGCCTGGCGCAAGTCGGTGCTCGTCACGCCGTCGAAGAAGCAATCGGACGAGCTCGTGAAGCTCGGGCACCGCGTCGAGGCGCTCTGGGACCTCACGCACCGGCGCCTCGCGATCGCCGAGCGGCAGATCCGGCGGTCGCTCGATGTGTGGAAGCCCAAGGAGCCGCTCGAGCCCGGCGGCGAAGTCACCCGCGAGCAGATCGAGGAAGCGCTCGCCGATGCGCACGGTGCCTACCAGCGACTCCGCCTCGTCATGGACGCCTGGTGCGCCCTGTGGTTCTGGCCGCTCACCGACGAGCTGACCAGGGTCGACTCCGCCGATGCCTCGGACGAGCCCACCGTCGTCGAGCCGCCGACCCTGGACGAGTGGATCGCCGGGCTCCGCGCGGTGCTCGGCGTCCAAATCAAGACCCGGGTGACCGGTCGCGGCTCTGGCTGGCGTGGCGGGAACCAGGATCTCTTCGACACTTCTTCCTGGGAAGATCTGGGTGCTAAGGAGACCGACGACCTCAGGCTCGCTCAGGTCGATTCACCAGCGCGGTTCCTTGATGACCACCCGTGGCTCCGCGTCTGTCAGAAGGTGGCCAAGCGGCAGGGCTTCTTCCACTGGGAGCTCGACTTCGCGCCTGTCTTTGCCACACGCGGCGGCTTCGACCTGCAGGTAGGAAACCCGCCGTGGGTGCGGCCGCGATCCGACGTCGAGGCGCTGCTCGCAGAGGGCGATCCGTGGTGGCAACTCAAGAACAAGGTCACACAGGCGGAGGTCAAAGCGCGCCGCCAGGAGACACTGTCTCTCCCGAGTATCGAAGAGCTCGTCGTCGGCGGGACCGCTGACGTTGCCGTCACGGCCGCATATGTTGGGGAGGGCTCCAACTACCCGCACCTCGTAGGACTCCAGCCCGATCTGTACCGCTGTTTCATGGAGCAGTCGTGGCGACATCAAGCACCGTCGGGATCGATCGGCCTCATTCACCCGGAGTCGCATTTCACGGACGAGAAGGCCCGTTCGCTGCGCGCAGCAACCTACCGTCGACTGCGACGGCACTGGCAGTTTGTCAACGAGCTTCATCTTTTTGAAGTGCACGGGAACGTCAATTACGGCGTACACGTATATTGCACACCAAAAAGCCAGCCATCCTTCCTTCAGGCCGCATGGATGTACCATCCCGAAACCGTCGATCGCTCCCTGATCCACAACGGGAACGGCACTGAACCGGGGATGAAAGATCCTGACGGAAACTGGGATCTCTCCCCTCACCGAGAGCGGATAACCGCGACCGACTACGAGGCGCTCTCGACATGGCATTCAATCCTCGAGGACTCGAGCACTCAGGTTATCCAGACGCGCATGGTCTATGCGGTAAACCATTCTGCCGCCACCGCCCTTCGCAAACTCGCGACCGCCGATCGGATTGAATCTCTGAACTTCCGCTTTTCGCGCGGATGGGACGAGTCGACAGACCGAAAGAGGGGCCGTTTTGACTCGGAGTGGGGTACCGTAACAGAATACGAAGACACGATCCTTCAGGGCCCCCACATCTATGTAGCCAACCCTGCCTACAAAGTGCCAAACGCTTCGATGAAGCACCAACTCGACTGGTCGCTCATCGATCTGGAAGAGATGGCCCATAATGCGAAACCGGCAACATCATACAAGCCTGACGGGAATCGCAAGGAATACGACGAAGAATATACGCACTGGACTCGCAGGATCTTGTTAGGTGCGGACGGAAGTCCCGCCGACGGTTCGCCCGCCGTTGCCGCTCAATACATCCGTAGCGCAGAAATCGCCAGCCAAGCAGATGGACGCATCGTGCGCGTTGAAACCGTCTCGGCACGGGGCTTTTATCGCCTTGCCTGGCGCAACATGGCCGCCAACCGCAATGAGCGCACGTTGGCACCAGCGCTGATACCCCCCGGCGCTGCACACATTCACACCGTGTATTCTTTCGGGTCACCCAGTGACACCCGGTCGCTCGCTCTGGCCGCCGCAACGATGAGTTCGCTCGTGGCGGACTTCCTCATCCGCGCAGTACCCAAGTCTTCTATCAGTTGGCAAACTGCAAACCGACTTGCATTATCTAGCGGCGAACTGGAAAGCCATCTGCTCTTACGAGTCCTGCGTCTCAACTCTGTCACTGACGCCTATGCCGACCTATGGGCCGAGTGCTACGTCCCGGCATTCCGCGATGACTCTTGGACGGGGCTGCCCGAGCGCACTGGCTGGGCCGACCTCGGCGATGTCGGGCCGCAGTGGGCCCCGGATACTCCGCTCCGTCGGGCCGAGGACCGCCGTCAGGCCACGCTGGAGATCGACGCCCTGGTCGCCCTCTCCCTTGGCCTGACCGCCGACGAGCTGTGCACGATCTACCGCACCCAGTTCCCCGTGCTGTACGGCTACGACCGTAACCGCGACCACTACGACGCCAACGGCCGCCTCGTCCCCAACAGCGTCCTCACCACCTGGCGCAAGCGCGGCGGCAACGACGGCACCTACTCCGACGAGGACCTCACCGCCACCCACCCGGGCAGCAAGGTCGAGTACATCTACGAGCTTCCCTTCGAGACCCTCGACCGCGAGGCCCACATGCGACAGGCCTACGCCGTCTTCGAGTCCCGGCTGCGAGAGCACTCCGATGACTGACCCGTACGGGAGCGTCCCGCCGAACCTCCCACCGCCTCCGCCGTCGTCACCACCACCGCCGGCCCGATACGGCGCGCCGCCTCCGCAGATGCCGCCTCCTCCGGGCTACGGTCCTCCGCCGTCGTCGATGCCGCCACCGGTCCCCGGAACGGGCGCGAGCCGCGATGTTCATCACCACGAGCCCGTTCCTGTTCAACCGGGTCCGCCTGCTGGTCATGCGCCCTACACCCGCCCCGACAAGTCGCTCGTCGCGGCGTACGTCTGGTGGTTCTTCCTCGGCTATCTCGGCGCGCACCAGTTCTACCTGGGCAAGGGCTGCCGGGGCGCCGGATACGTCCTCACCGTCGGATGGTTCCTCATCGCCTGGTTCGTGGACCTGTTCACGCTCCCGGCGCAGGTCAAGCGAGTCAACCACGAACGCCGGGCAGGTCTGCGATGAGGAGTACAGATCGATGAGCGCCAGCGGTCCCGACGGCTACCGCGAAGAGGTCCGCAGGATCTACGTCAGGGACGGTGCTGAGCTCTCCGACTCGCGTACGCACCCGGGATACAGGAGCGACCTCGCACGAGACCGGAACACGAACGACCTCTCGCACACGGTGATCGGTGACCTGGTGGACACCGACGAGTCCTCGGCGGAATCGGCGGATTCCATCCACGTCGGCCGCGACGACGAGGACGACCTCGAGATCCCGGGAGCGCTCCTTGCCTTCGGCGCGGGCATCGCCGTCGGCGCCGCCGGGTTTCAGTACATGCAGCATCGGAGGAAGAAGCGAGAGAGCAAGGCAGCGGAGACCGAGACAGAAGCTCCCACTGAGGCACCTCCGGCCGGTTGGTACACGGACCCGTCGGACAGGACCCAGCGGCGCTACTGGGACGGGAGCGCCTGGACCCACCATGTTGCGTCAGCAGCGGCATCACCGGGGACGCCCGCCGACTGGTACCCGGACCCCTCGGACGCGTCGCAGCTGCGCTACTGGGACGGGAGCGCCTGGACCCACCACGTCGCCCCACGGCCCGGTACCGCCCCGGCGGTCCGCGCGGACGACGTGCCCCGGCCGCGGGAGCTCCCTGCCGGCAGCTCCGAACCCACCGTCTCGATGAGCAGCGCCGAGTGGCAGGCCCACGGCCGCGCCTGGGCGGCGGCAGCCGCGATGGAGCAAGAACTGTGGTGGCGGTTGACCCACGCCCAGATCGTCGATGCCGACCCGACCCTTCGAGCAGCGCAGCACGAGCTCGCTCGACTCACTCCGGAGCAGGGCGCACACCGCATCCGGCTGACCTTGGAGGCCAAC
This sequence comes from Isoptericola sp. b408, assembly GCF_030588085.1. Taxonomy (NCBI): domain Bacteria; kingdom Bacillati; phylum Actinomycetota; class Actinomycetes; order Micrococcales; family Promicromonosporaceae; genus Isoptericola; species Isoptericola sp. b408. The sequence goes on along the minus strand of NZ_JAUQYQ010000001.1, from coordinate 439,178 downwards.
CCGCACCTACGCGACGGGCTGGATCTCGCCCAGCTCCTCCGCATCGCAGGCGACGTGCGGACCGCTGAGGATCCCGCGAAGATCGGACGCGTCGACGCCTCACACGACGAGATCGGGGGTCACGCCTGATGAGCACGCTCGCCGGGGGACAGCAGATCCGCGACCTGCTCTGCGGCACTGAGGCGCTGCTCAGCCAAGGCTTCAAGTTCCGCCCCGCCTGGTGGACCGGCCGGGTCGACCCGTCCGTGTCGGGCTGGCTCTATGAGCTCCCCGACGATCCGGGCGGCCGCGGATACCGCCAGATCGACCGGGGCCGGATGATCGCGGTCGCCGATGGCGGCCCTGGCTGGGAGTCTCGCGCCCTGCTGGCGGGATACGTCTGGGGCACGGGCCACCTCGGGTTCCTCGTCGGGCGACGAGCCCGCACGTTCCGCGACACCGCGCCGGCCGACCGGCAGAAGCGGCTGGAATCCTCGGTCGAGGCTCTTGCCGGGGACGGACCGACGGCCGCCTACAGGGTGCTGGACCGCGGTCCAGGATCGATCAAGCACCTGGGCCCGGCGTTCTTCACCAAGTTCCTCTACGTCGCCGACGCGTCGAGGGTCGATCAGCCGGACGGCGCGCTGATCATGGACCAGTTCGTGGTGAAGTCGCTCAACGCGCTCCACGGCTGGTCGGAACCCACCTACGGGTGGTCGCCGTTCCGGTATCCCGAGTGGCTCGCCGTCGCCACCGAGCAGGCAGCTATCGCCTCCGACGAGCTGGGCCGCCCCGTGCGCCGCGACGAGATCGAGCTCGCCTACTTCCGCCACGGCAAGTCCGTCTGACGAAGGAGTCACGATGAAGGCCGACGCACTCACACCGCGGCAGCTGTTCGACGGGAAGATGCATTACGAGATCCCGTCGTTCCAGCGCCCCTACGTCTGGAACGAGGAGGACCAGTGGGCGCCGCTGTGGGAGGACATCCTCCGCGTCGCGGTCAGCTACCTCCCCTCGGAGTCCGGTGCGGCGGTCGACCCGGAGCGACACTTCCTCGGTGCGATCGTCTACGAGTCGCGGCCGCCCGTCGTCGGCGACGTCACCCGTCACCTCGTGATCGACGGCCAGCAGCGCACCACGACGCTCCAGCTCGTCATCGACGCCGTGCAGTCCGCCATATCGACCCGTGGGCACGAAACGCTCGCGGAGGACCTCGAAGACCTGGCCCTGAACAAGTCGGCGGCCTTCCGCGGCAAGCCGGAGCGCTTCAAGCTCTGGCCGTCCCGTCAGGACCGCGCCGCGTTCGAGCAGGCCATGGACGACACCCTGCCGTCCGACGGCGAGCACCGGGTGCTCGAGGCCCACCGATTCTTCAGCGGGGAGTCCCGTGCTTGGCTCGAGGGCAAGCCCGACGAGGACGGCAACCTCCCGCCCGGCACCGAGGAGCAGCGCGCCTGGGCGCTGACCTCGACCCTGCAGGACGGCCTCTACGTCGTCGCGATCAATCTCACCGGGCACGACGACTCCCAGCTCATCTTCGAAACCCTCAACGACCGCGGCACACCCCTGCTCAAGGCCGACCTCATCAAGAACTGGGTCTACAAGGTCGGCACCGACGTCGGGGCCGACGTCGACAAGTGGCCCGACACCCACTGGGTCGACTTCGACGACGAGTGGTGGCGCGCGGAGATCACCCAGGGTCGGCAGATGCGGTCCCGCATCGACATCTTCCTGCAGTACTGGCTCACCATGCGGATGCAGGACGAGGTGAAGACCGAGCAGGTGTTCCGCACATTCACCCAGTACGCCAAGCCGCACATGGCGGACGCGACAGGAGCAGAGGAGTTCCTCGGTGCGCTGCGACGCGACGCCGACACCTACCGGCAGCTCACGCAGCTCGATCCGACCTCACCCCAGGGTTCCTTCCACTCGCGCGTCGTGGAGACCATGGAGCTCGCGGCCACCAGCCCGCTCCTGCTGTGGTTCGTCTCCGAGAACCACGAGGTCCCCGCCTCGCAGGTCGCCGTAGGGCTCAACGCGCTGGAGAGCTGGGTGATCCGTCGTACCCTCGCCCGCGCCACCATGAAGGGCGTCAACCAGCTCATGGTCGCCATCCTGAAGGTCGTGGCCGACGCGCCCGTGGACACTGCTGGGGATGCCGTCCGCGACTACCTCGCCAGGCAGTCCGCGGACGCCCGGTACTGGCCGACGGACGAGCAGATGCTCGCCGTGCTGCCCGGCCTGCGCCTCTACGGCAACATCCGGCAGTCGCGCATCGCCGAGGTCCTGTGGGCCGTCGAGAAGAGCCTGCGGACCAAGTTCAACGAGGACCTTCCCCAGCCGCCGAAGCTCCAGGTGGAGCACGTCATGCCGCAGGGCTGGCGTACCCACTGGGACAGCGAGCCACCACTCGACCCCGAAGCGGCCGCGAATCGCGACCAGCTCGTCAACACCCTCGGCAACCTCACCCTCGTCACCCAGCCGCTCAACGGGTCCCTCTCGCACCGGCCTTGGACAGACGCCGAGGCCTCCGGGATGAAGGCCGGAGGCATGGTCGGACGTGGCAAGCGGGGGCTCCTCGAGGAGTTCGCCCTGCTCGTGCTCACCAAGCAGATCGTCGCCCACCACGTCGATGCCTGGACTGATGACGACATCCGTACCAGGTCCTCTGTCCTCACCGAGGCGATCTGCGGCGTCTGGCCCGGGCCACCCGCCGTCGAACCCATGAGCGCCACCCCGGAACCGCATCAGGCGGACCCCTCCGATGCCGGTGCGGAGGAGCTCACCAAGGTGCCTTGGACCGAGGACGAGCTCAGCGAGCTCGCCGGACGCCTCGCCCCGACCACGATCGCCGTCCTCGACCACGTCGCGACCGAACGTGCCGGCGATCTGCTCCTCGGCACCGACTTCGCAGGCCTGAACCTCACCTCGGCACAGGTCGCCGGTGTCACCGGAGCCCTCGCACGAATGGTCTACACGCGCTACCAGCGGTCCAACCCGCCTATCGGCTTCGTCAAGATCGGCGGCCAATGGCACTACCGCATGGAGACGCACGTCGCCGAGCTGTGGCGGCACGTCCGCGGGGCCCGGTGACGACCGACCCGACGCAGGTTGCGATGAGCGTAGCGAGCGGCCCTCGGCGACGAACAGCGGACCCGACCGACTGGGGGAAGTGCGCGGGCTACGACTTCGGGAACTTCGACTTGAGCACCGCTTCGATGATCGGCTGCAGGTAGTCGAACACTGGCCCGACCTGGTCGGGGTCGATCTTCCTCGAAGCGATGCCGTCGCACAGGTAGAGCCATGCTTCGCCCGCAGCGTACGTCCACGCGCTCGCCACCGCCGCGTTGATCACCGAGCCCGCTCCCGGGACAACCTTGACCAGACTCGCTACTGCAGCCCTGCCTGTGAGCTGTAGTGCGAGCTGGAGGAGGGCGGTACCACCGCCGAGCACCCCTTTGAGGTTCAGACCGTACATACGGGCGATCTGCCCCATCATCCCGAGCTGGATCGGGGCCAGGACCGCTGCGGTGGCCACGGGAACAGGTATGGCAGCGGCGGCGGCGGCAGAACCCGCTGCCGCGGCGATCAGCCCACGCGCCGCGCGGCGCTTCGCCGCCGCATCCAGCTTCTGCGCGGCATCGATCGCATCTCGAAACGTGGCATCAGCCGCCGTCCGCGATTCGTCCAGGAGCTGGACAAGACCAGCGCTCGGGGCCTTCGAGCGGGTGAGGCAGACGATCGGACTGCCGGTGTCGTGCGACCAGAGTCCAGCGACGTGGTTACGGATCCATCGACCGAATTCTTCGATCTCTGCAAGCTCGTCGTCGCGAACCTTGGTCACCACCGCAATCACCGGAACTTTCCGCGCCTCGAGCTCCGCGATCGCTGCTCGGTGTGCGTCCTCGACGCGGCGGGGTCCCTGGTCCCAGCAGAACCATGCGAGGTGGATCCGGTCCTCCTCGGGGCCTTTCTGGATGGTGGACAGTTCGTCCTTGATGATCGTGACAGGGTCGCGCCCGTTCTTTCCCAGTTCGAAACCTGGGAAATCGTAAAGACGCAGCGTGCCGGCCTCGTTGTCGTGTGCCGTGACCTCCTGGGTCACGGGTGCGCCAACGCCCACCTCGGCGCGGATCTCGCCGAAGATGGCGTTGACCAGGCTGGACTTACCAGCACCGGTGTTCCCCAGCACCGCAAGGTTGAAGCGCGGCACGACCTCGTGGAGTCTTTCCCACCCATTCGCCAGGTGTTCGGCCGCCTCGTCCTCGGTCAGGTCATGAGCATCGTCAGATCGTCGGTCGGCCGAGTCCGGCTCGTCCATCGACGCATATTGCCCTTGGGCCTCCTTCCACTGGCGGAGGAAATCTTCAGGGAGGCCGCTCGAACTCATGGGCGGAGGCTACCGGTTGTCGGATCAACGAATGGCAGGCCGGGCGGGTGAAGTCTTGGCCGCACACCCCCGTCGACGTGCACAGTTGCCCCGGGAGTCTGAAACGATGCGCAGGTGAGCGAGCTTCTCCCCGTCGTCCAGGCCGAGTCCCTGCGCACCGCCCTGCTGGAGTACCTCGGCACGACGTTCGCTCTCGCCGACGCCAGCACCCGTGCCTCGCTCGAGGAGTTCCTCGCCTCGCCGACGACGGGGCTGTTCCGCGGCCCGTACGTACGCCTGCGGCTGCCCTTCCGCCCGGCCGAGGACGGCTGGCGCGACACCCTCGACTGGTACGGCGGCTATCCCACCCCCTACGGGCACCAGGCAGCGGCGTTCCGGCGGCTGTCCTCCCTCGGTCCGGACGGGTCGATGCGCCGTCCGGAGCCGACGCTGGTGACCACGGGCACAGGGTCAGGCAAGACGGAGTCGTTCCTCTACCCGATCCTCGACCACGTGCTGCGCGCCCGCCGCGCCGGGATCCCGGGCACCAAGGCGATCATCCTGTATCCGATGAACGCCCTGGCGAACGACCAGGCGAAGCGCCTCACCGAGCTGCTCACCGGCGACCCGGACCTCCGGGCGGTCACCGCGGCCCTCTACACGGGCCAGCAGGGCCCGGACCGGTCCAAGGTCTCCGCTGCTGGGCTCATCACCGACCGGGCCGTCATCCGGGACACCCCGCCCGACATCCTGCTCACCAACTACAAGATGCTCGACCAGCTCCTGCTCCGGGACACGGACGCGAGGATCTGGTCGGCCTCCGCACGGTCGCTGCAGTACCTCGTGCTCGACGAGTTCCACACCTACGACGGCGCCCAGGGCACCGACGTCGCGATGCTGATCCGCCGCCTCGGTCTGGCGCTCAAGGCCCACTGCCCGACCGAGCCTGACGCCCGGGCCGCCGCCGGGCTGACGGAGGACGACGCCGACCGGCCGCTCGGCACGGTGACCCCCGTGGCGACGTCCGCGACCCTCGGGGACAAGGGCGACCCGTCCGCGATGCTCGACTTCGCCCGCACGGTGTTCGGCGAGGACTTCACCGAGGACGCCGTGGTCACCGAGTCGCGGCTCTCGCTGGCCGAGTGGGTGGGCGACGCCGCGCGCACCGTCGCCGACCGCGGGCTCGCCCCCATCGATCCTGAGCCGCTGGTCGTCGACGCCCTCGGTGCCGACCTCGGCGGCTGGACGGGTCACGACCTCCCCCACCTGCGCGACGTCGAGCCGGACGCCCTCACCCGCGCCGTCGTGGCGCACCTGTACCGCGAGCGCCCCGAGCGCGCGAAGGACGACGACGTCGTCGAGCCCGGATGGCCGCGTCCCGACCTGACGACCGAGACCGACGGGGGCCTGCTCACGCTGCTCAAGGCGCACCCGCTGGTGCAGCGTCTCGTGGAGGCGACCGGCGACGCCGCCGACCTCGCCGAGCTGCCCCCGATCCTGACCGACCACTTCGGGGACCCGGCCCGGGCCCCGCGCGCCGAGGCGTTCCTCGCCGCCGTCCTCTCCGCGCTGTCCCACCTGCGCACGACGGTCGGGCGGTCCGCGCTGTCCGTCGACGTCCACCTGTGGATCCGCGAGCTCACCCGCCTCGACCGCACCACCGCGGGGGTGGCGCAGTTCAGCTGGCAGGACGACGGCGTCGCGACCGACCCGGACGTCGAGGTCGACGACGGGAGCCGCACGTTCCCCGCCCTGTTCTGCCGGCACTGCGGCCGGTCCGGCTGGGGCGTCACGCTGGCCCCGACCGGCACGGACCTGGACACCCACGACCGCGACATCCGCGGGCGGCACCTGCGCGGCGACGACCGCTTCCGCGCCCTGGTCCACGCCCCGGCCGAGGGCGAGCGCGCCGAGAGCGGCGAGACGGTCGAGAACCTCTGGTGGTTCCTCGTCGAGCAGCGGCGCCTGGTCTCCGCACCGCCCTCCGAGGACGACGCGGACGGCGGGGTCCTGCCCGTCCTGGCGCACCGCATGGACGACACCGGCGGCAAGCCCTCGAAGGACGACGACTGCCCCTCCTGCGGGCAGCGCGACGGCATCCGGTTCCTGGGCTCCGCCATCGCGACGCTGCTGTCGGTGTCGCTGTCGAGCCTGTTCGGCACGGCCGGTCTCGACACCGCCGAGAAGAAGGCGCTCGTCTTCACCGACTCCGTGCAGGACGCCGCCCACCGCGCCGGGTTCGTCCAGTCGCGGTCGCACGCCCTGACGCTGCGCGCGGTGCTGCGCCACGCCGTCGGCGACGACGCCGTCGACCTGGACACCCTCGTGGACCGGGTGATCGCCGCGGCCGGCAACGACGCCAAGAAGCGCTACCGCCTGCTCCCGCCGGACCTCGCCGAGCGCGAGAAGTTCGCCGCCTTCTGGCAGGCCGAGACCTGGGCGAAGGTGCACCACTCGGTGCGCAGGCGGGTCCGGCGCCGGCTGCTGCTCGACGTGCTCCTCGAGCACGGCCTGCGCTCCGCCGTCGGCCGCACGCTGGAGGCCACCGGCACCGTCGTCGCCGAGGTCCGGGCCGAGCCCGAGGTCCTGCTCACCGCCGCGCGCAGCACGCTGGCCGAGGTGGACCGCCAGGGCGTCCTCGAGGGCTTCGAGCCGACCGAGACCGAGCTGGTCGCCTGGGTGCGCGGCGTGCTCGAGCACATGCGCACCCGCGGCGGGATCGAGCACGAGTGGTTCCAGAAGTTCCGCGAGGAGGACGGCAACCGGTGGTGGATCACCGGCGGCCGACGGCGCCACGAGGGCATGCCCGGGTTCGGCAAGGGGTCCAGCGCCCCGTCCTTCCCCCGGGTCGGCGGCTCCGTCAGCGGCACGGCCGGCAAGGTCCGGACCGGCGGCGAGGACCTCGAACCGGTGGCCTCGCCGCGCGGCTGGTACGCGACGTGGACGGTCAAGTGCCTGCGCACCGACACCTCCGAGGCCGCGACCCTCGCCCGGCTGCTGCTCAGGCACCTCGCCCGGCTCGACGTCGTCGGGTCGCTGCTGAGCTCCTCCGGGGCCACGACCTACCACCTGGCCCCGCACGACGTCGTGGTGCGGGGCGCCGCCCTCGACCCCCTCCTCGGTGGGGAGCTGTGCCTGGAGTGCACGGACTGCGGCTCGCAGACGCCCGGGGGCGCCACCGTCGTCGACCAGCTCGACGGCGCCCCGTGCCTCGTCGCGCGCTGCACCGGGCGGATGCGCCGCCACGCGCTCGCGCACAACTTCTACCGCGGGATGTACGGCGACTCCGACCCGGCCCGCGTCGTGGCCCGCGAGCACACCTCCATGCTCGAGGACGAGGTCCGGCTCGCCTACGAGACGGCGTTCAAGTCCACGAACCCGGAACCCGACGCGCCGAACGTCCTGGTCGCCACCCCCACGCTGGAGATGGGCATCGACATCGGCGACCTGTCGACCGTCATGCTCTCCTCCCTGCCGCGCTCCGTCGCCTCCTACCTGCAGCGCGTCGGGCGCGCGGGCCGCCTGACCGGCAACGCCCTGGCCCTCGCCTACGTCACCGCCCGCGGCGACCAGCTGCCGCGGTTCTCCGACCCCTCCTCGGTGGTCAACGGCGCCGTCCGACCGCCGGCCACGTACCTCGACGCCGAGGAGATCCTGCGCCGCCAGTACGTCGCCTCGATCGCCGACGAGCTCGCCCGCCGCCCCGACGCGCCGCACCCGCGCACCGCGCAGGACGCCCTCGGGTCGAGCGAGCCCGGGTCGTTCCTCGGCGAGCTCGTCGCCGTCGCCGAGACCGAGGGGCCGGCGCTCCTCGACCGGTTCCTCGACGGCTTCGAGGAGGTGTCCGACGCCGTGAAGGACCGGCTGCGCACCTGGGCGCTGCCGTCCGTGGACGCGGCCTCCGGCGAGGCCGTGCCCTCGGGGCTGGCGGCCCGCGCGCACGCCGCGTCGATCGAGTGGCGCACCCGCCTGGAGGCTCTCGCCCACCGCGAGCAGGAGATCCAGAAGGCGATCAACGCCCCCGACGGCCTGCGGGTCAAGGCCGATTCCCCCGCCGCGACCAGCGACGACGAGCGGGCGCTGCGCACCGCGCAGGCGGCGCTGCGCCTGACCCAGCACCAGCGCGGCCGGGCAGCGTCCGAGCACTGGGTCGGCGTGCTCGAGGAGCACGGTCTGCTGCCCAACTACACGCTGCTCGACGACTCCGTGGCCCTCGAGGTCTCGCTGTCCTGGATCGACCCGGAGACCACCGAGTTCCGCGACGAGCACCTCGAGCTCAACCGCGGGTCGGCCCAGGCCCTGCGCGACTTCGCCCCCGGCTCGACCTTCTACGCCCGCGGGTACGCGATCGCCATCGACGCGCTCGACCTCGGGCGAGACGACGACGCCGTGCGCACCTGGGCCTGCTGCCCCGCCTGCGGGTTCTCCGCGGACGTCACCGACGCCGGCGGTCCCGGGGCCGATCCCGCCCCGACGACGTGCCCCCGCTGCGGCGACCACGGCATCGCCGACGTCGCGCAGCAGGTCGAGGTGGTCGAGCTGAAGCGCGTCTCGTCGGTCATCCGCCGCGAGGAGGCCACGATCGACGACCGCAGCGACGAGCGGGACCGCGAGCGGTACACGATCCGCACGCTCGCCGACGTCGACCCGGACGACGTCGCGCGGCAGTGGTTCGTCGAGGACCACGGGTTCGGCGCCCGCTACCAGCGGCAGATGACCATCCGCTGGCTCAACCTCGGCAAGGCCTCGGCCCAGGGGGCGACGGTCCAGCTGGCCGGCCAGCCGCACGACGTCGCGAAGTTCCGCGTGTGCGAGCGGTGCGGCAAGCTCGACACCTCCACCGGCGCCAACCGGGCCTCCGAGCATCGTCCCTGGTGCCCGCTGCGCCGGGCGAACGAGGAGCAGGTCCGCACGGTCGCGCTCGCGCGCTCCCTGACGACGGAGGGCCTGGTGCTGCGCCTGCCCGAGTCGGTGACGCTCGGCGACGACTTCTCCCTGCCCTCGCTGCGGGCCGCCCTGCTGCTCGCGCTGCGGATCCGGATCGGCGGCGACCCGGACCACCTCGAGGTCACGACCGTCGTGGACCCCAGCCCCGCGGCCGGCCGGCCCGCCGAGGCGCTGCTGCTGCACGACGTCGTGCGCGGCGGCACCGGCTACCTCGCCGAGCTCGCCGACCACGAGGTCGTGTGGACGATGCTGCGCGACGCCTGGGCCCACCTGGAGGACTGCCGCTGCCAGCAGGACGGCCGGCTCGCCTGCGAGCACTGCCTCCTGCCGCATGCCGGGCTGCACGAGGTCGACCGCGTCTCGCGCGCCGCGGCCGCCCGGCACCTCAAGGCGATCCTGCTCGGGCGGTCGCAGGTCGCCGCGGAGGACGAGGTCCCGACGTCGAGCCCGTGGACCGTCACCGTCGACGAGCCCGCGCGCACCGACCCCGAGTCGCACATCGAGCTCCTGTTCCGCCAGGTGCTGCGCAAGCGGCTCGAGCAGCTGGGCGCCACCCTCACCGAGAAGCCCGGACCGAACGGCAGCACGTGGTCGGTCACCATGCCGGGCGGGGCGCACTGGCGGCTCGAGCCGCAGGTGCTCGTGACCGACGCCGGCACCCGGCCCGACTTCGTGCTGCGCAGCGACCGCCCCGGCATCCCGCCGACGGCGATATTCACCGACGGCTGGCGGTACCACGCCTCCCCCGCGGCTAACCGGTTAGCCGACGACGCCCGCAAGCGTCAGGCGCTGCGCCAGATCGGCTACCAGGTGCTCGCCTTCACGTGGGACGACCTGGACGGGGCCGGCGACGCCGACCAGGTCCCGTGGCTGCACCCGCAGGCCACGGCGGCGGTGCTCAGCGAGGCCAAGGACCAGCTCTCCCCGGCGATGCTCGGCCTCGTCACCCGCCCCGCGCTCGAGCTGCTGCTCGACTGGGTGCAGCGACCCGACGTCGAGGGACGCCGTCGGCTGGCGCGGTGGATGCCGATGCTCGCCGCCCCGTCGCTCACCGGCGGTGTCATCTCCACCGACGTCGGCATCGACCAGGTCGCGCTCGACGTGCTCGACGGCTCGCCGCTCCCGCCGGGCACCAAGTTCGGCGGCGTCTGGCGCCAGGGCTCGCTGGCGATCGGCGTGCGCGACTTCGCGCTCGGGGCGTACGAGATCGGCGTCGTCCTGGACGACGCCGACGACGCCCTCGGCCCGGACCACCGGGACTCGTGGCGGGAGTGGCTGCGCCTGTCCAACCTGCTCAACTTCCGCGACGACCTGCCGCTGAGCATCGTCACCCGCTCGGGGCTCGAGGGCACGGAGGCACCGGTCGGGGCGGCCGGCGAGGCCGCGAGCGCCGCCGAGGAGGCGAGCCGCGTCGAGGACGCCCTCCGGACGAGCCTCGTGAACCACCCGTCGTGGCGGCAGGCGGCCCGCCTCGCGACCTCGGCCGAGCACGACCTCCTGGTCGAGATCCTCGACCTCGCGGGGCTCGGCGTCGAGGCGCCGACCATCGGTGACGAGGTCGGCGACGGCGTCCCGCTCTCGCTCACGTGGCCCGACCGCAAGGTGACCGTGCGGTCCGACGACCTGGACCCGACGACCACCGCCGACCTCGTCGCCGAGGGCTGGACCGTCCTCGACCCCGACGCCGACACCATCCGCACGGCTCTGAGCCGCTGACCCGGAAGAAGCACCACCGATGCCCCAGATCATCCTCGGACCGTCGTTCGGCAAGCTCGACGGCGCCGTGCGCAAGGCCGCGTTCGCGTTCCTCGAGAAGCTCCAGGAGAGCGACGCCACCCCCGGCCTCCACATCGAGCCGATCAACGGGTCCGCCGACTCCCGCATCCGCACCGGGCGGGTCAACGACTTCTGGCGGGCCGTGCTCGTCAAGGTCCAGGGCCAGGCCGCCGAGGCCCACTACGTCTACCTGGGCACCTACCCGCACGACGAGGCGATCTCGTACGCGAGGAACGCCGTCGTGCGCGTCAACCCGCGCAACGGCATCGCCGAGCTCGTCAAGGCCGACCAGCTCGTCGAGCCGACGCTCGAGGAACGGGTCACCCAGGTCCCGAGCAAGCCCAGGCCGAAGCCGGACGACGTCGACCTCACGACGTACCCGCTGCTGCAGACCCAGGGCATCGCGGTCGCGGACCTCCTCGACCTCGGCATCGACACCGACACGGCCGTCGACGCCGTGACGGCGGAGACCGAGGACCAGATGCTGGCCGTGGCCCAGCGGGCACCGGCCGCCTGGCAGGGGGACGCCCTGCTGGACCTGTCCATCGGCACGGGGCTCGCGGCGGTCAAGGAGAAGCTCGGGCTCACCGCGCCCCCGGTCACCCCCGACCCGCGCAGCGACGAGCAGCTCCTCGACGCGCTCAAGCAGCCCGCCGCCCGGATGGACTTCGCGTTCATCGAGGACGACGCCGAGCTGCGCGCGGCGATCGAGGACGACGACTTCGGGCGGTGGCGGGTGTTCCTGCACCCGGAGCAGCGCGACTACGCGTTCCGGCCCCGCAACGGCGCCTTCCGGCTCTCCGGCGGTGCCGGCACCGGCAAGACGGTGGTGCTGCTGCACCGGGCCCGGCACCTCGCCCGGGCGAACCGCGACGCCCGGATCGTCCTGACCACCTTCAACAAGACGCTCGCCGCCTCGCTCGCCGAGACGCTGCGGATGCTCGACCCGACGGTGCCGATCGCCGAAGCTCCGGGCGATCCCGGCATCCACGTCGCCGGCGTCGACGCGCTGGCGCGCCGCGTCCTGGCCCGGGCCGAGGGCAAGCACTCGGCGTCCCAGGCGTGGGGCGAGACCGTCGCGTCCGTGCTCGGCCCGCGGTCGCCCTACGTCCTCGGCGTCACCACGGCCGCGCGGTGGGACGCCGCGATCTCGAGCGCCGGGTCCGAGCTCCCGGCCGAGCTGCGCAGCCAGACCTTCTTCGTCGCCGAGTACTCGACCGTCGTCGTGCCGAACCGGATCGTCAGCCGCGACGACTACCTCCGGGTGCGGCGCCCGGGGCGCGGAGTCCCGCTGACCCGCGCCCACCGCGTCGCCGTGTGGGAGGTCATCGAGGCCTACCGCGCCTCGGCCGACGCGGCGGGCTCCACCGACTGGGACGAGAAGGCGATGATCGCCGCGGCGCACCTCGACACCGTCGCAGCGGGGGGCGGCGACCGGCTCGCCGACCACGTCCTCGTCGACGAGGCCCAGGACCTCGCGCCGGCCAAGCTGGTGTTCCTGCGGTCGCTCGTCGCCCCGGGCCCCGACGACCTCTTCCTGGCCGAGGACTCCCAGCAGCGCATCTACGGCCAGAAGATCGTGCTGTCCCGGTACGGCATCAACGTGCGGGGACGGTCCCGGCGCCTGACCCTCAACTACCGCACCACCGCGCAGGTGCTGCACTACGCCGTCGGCGTGCTGGCCGGCGAGGGATGGGTGGACATGGAGGCCGAGGACGCCTCGGCCAACGGCTACCGCTCGGCGCGCTCCGGTCCGACCCCGCACGAGGTCGGGGTGACCTCCCTGGTCGACGAGTACGAGCGGACCGGCGACCTGGTGCTCGGCTGGCTCGAGCAGGGCGACGCCCCGGAGACGATCGGCGTGCTGGTGCGGACCAGGACGCTCGGCGACAAGGTGGTGCACGCCCTCAGCGAGCGCGACGTCAAGGCCAAGTTCGTCCAGGACGACGCCACCGCCGGCACCGGCAGCGTGCTCGTCATGACCATGCACCGGTCCAAGGGCATGGAGTTCAAGCGGGTCGTGCTCTTCGGCGTCTCCCCCGACGAGACCGGCTGGGGCGTCGGACTCTCCTCGCTGCCCGCGGCCGACCGCGCGGACGCCGAGCTGCGCGAGCGGTCCCTGCTCTACGTCGCCGCCACCCGCGCGCGGGACGAGCTGGCCGTGCTGTGGAACGGGCGTCGCAGCGAGCTGCTGCCGGGGGCGGCGGAGGGCTCCTCGGTGACGGCAGACCGGTGAGAGCAGGAGATTTCACCCTCGGGCACGGGACGGCGGTCCGCAACGGTCGGGCCGCCTTCCCGTAGCGTCCAAGGGTCCCTGACCTGCAAGGAGGCCCTCATGCCCGCAGTGATCCTGACCTGGAACCCGGAGCGGTCCGACCTCGACAGCGCGGAGTGGAGCGAGGAGATCGCCCATACCAGGGCGGGAGGACTGGTGGACGGGCAGTGGTCCGTCGGCAACCGGCGGGCGATCCCGGAGGGCCAGCGCGCGTACCTCCTTCGCCAAGGGGCCGAGCCGCGGGGAGTCATCGCGAGCGGATGGACCACGTCGGAGGTGTTCGAGGACGAGCACTTCTCGGACCCCTCGCGCACCGCGCGCTACGTCGAGGTCGTCTGGGACACCCTCGTCGAGCTGGAAGCACCGCTCCGGACCACCGACCTGCTGGCCGAGGTTCCGGAGGTCAGCTGGAACAACATCATGGGCTCGGGGATCGACATCCCGGACTCGGCCGTGAACCTCATCGAAGGCCTCTGGAGCGACCACCTCGATGGCTCCGGCTACGCCGCATCGGTTCCGACCTCCGCCGACAGCGAGGGACAGGGCTTCGAGCCCGGCACCGCTGCTCGTCGAGCCGTCGAGAATCATGCGCAGCGCCTCCTCGAGGGTTACTACCGCGCCGCCGGCTGGCAGGTGGAGGACACGCGGGTCGGTCGCCCCTACGACGCCGTCGCACGGCGAGACGGCGAGGTCCGCTACCTCGAGGCCAAGGGCACCCAGGGCCCCGGGACGAAGGTCATGGTCACCGCGGGCGAGGTCCAGTTCGCCGTCGACCACCCCGGCCAGTGCTCGATCGGTGTCGTCACGGGTATCAAGCTGACCGGATCCGGCGAGGTCGTCGCTGGGAGCGGGCAGCTCGAGGTGTTCGACTGGAACCCCCTCGAGGACGAGCTGGAGCTGGTCTCGCTCCGCTGGACTCCACCGCGTCACGACAGGTCGGAGCAGGAAGCCTCTGCAGGGGGAGAGTCATGACGGACCCTCGCCTCAAGCCCCGCGCATCAGAGACCCACAGGCCGCTTCCCGACATCGTCACCGAGCGTCGCCGTGCCGATGCCGTCCAGCACCTCCAGCGGTACTTCCGCGACGTCACGGCGACCAGCGGCTGGGCGGGGAGCCGGTTCGAACGTCTCGCCGGCGGTGGTGACGCCCCGGGTGTGGTCGACCACTTCACCGCGGACGACCTCGTCGCCGTGAGCCTGCTCTCCGTCGAAGTCCCGCCCTTGGCTGCGCTGCAGATTCTCGAGTCACGCAAGCGGGAGATCGACACTCTGCTCGCCGCCTTACCGGACCGGGTCGACCTCGTGGACGTCGACCCGTCGACCATCGACGAGAGCTGGCCGGCCTGGAGGCTCTGGTCGGAGCTGAGGAGTGTGCCGGGGATCGGCTGGGTCACGGCAGGCAAGCTCCTCGCTCGGAAGCGGCCTCACCTGGTGCCGGTCTACGACACCGTCGTCCAGCGGGCAGTGAACCCCGACGGGTCGTTCTGGGTCTGGCTCGCGAGCGCTCTTCGGGCCGACGACCGTGCGCTGCACCGGCACCTGCTCTCGCTCCGCGAGGAGGCGGGCATCGGTCACGACATCTCAGCCCTGCGGGTCTTCGACGTGGCCGTGTGGATGGACAACCAGAACCGCTAGACCCCTGCCGTCACAGCTTCGACGCGCGGAATCCCGCCGCCTCCGCAGCGCCCGGCGTCGCGAAGCACCGCTCGGGCACCGTGACGTCGTAGAAGCGCCCGCCGGGGACGTGGTAGATGTGCTCGCCCTCGCTGTTGATGTTGCCCTTGACGACGCAGTCCTCGTCGACCGCGCGGGGCGCCGCCGGGCCGGACCCCTCCGTGAAGCCGCCGTCGCCGGTCGAGGCCCCGGCACTCACCCCGTCGACCGGCTCGAGCGAACCGCGCTCGACCAGGCCCCCGGCGGGCAGGCGCTGGTCAGGACACGTCGACAGCACCCGTTCCATCGCGTCCTGCTCGGCATCGGTGACCCAGAGCTCGTAGAGCTGCTTCACCGCGACCTGGCGTGCGACGTACTCGCAGCGGAAGGTCTTGTTCGGCGGCAGCCACGTCGCGGTGTCCCCGGCGCCCTTCCGCTGGTTCTCCTCGCCCTTCGACGCCAGGAGGTTCAGCGGGTCGTTGGCGAAGATCTCCCTGGTCCCCGGCGACCACTGCCGGGCCCCCTTCTGCCAGGCGTCGGCGAGGGCCACGACGTGGTCGATCTGCACGAGCTCGCTGGTCCCCCACCCCCGCTCGAAGGCGATCGTCTCGCCCGCGTACGGGTCGTGGAAGGTCCCCGCGGCGACGACGCACCCTCGGGTGCCCGCCCTCACGACGACGTCCGTCAGGTCCCGCTGCAGCACGTCGTTGCGGGTGTCGCACCCGTTGCGGTCGACGTCCGACCAGGCAGGGCCGAACCGGTCACGGTCGTAGCCCGTCATCGGCGCCCGTCCCTTGACCGTCAGGGTCGCCACCGCGGCGAGCGCCGACCCCCGGGCGGGGTCGGCGCTCGCCGCCGTCGTCGGCTCCGGGCTGGGCGCCGGGCTCGGCTCCGCCGCCGGCTCGGAGACGTCCGCGGGCTCGGGCGCCGGGTCGGCCGACTCCTCCACGTCGTCGGCGCCGACCGTCGGCGACAGGGTCTCCGACACCACCGGCGCGGCCTCCGGAGGCGCCGGAGTCCCGCCCGACGCGGTGCCGACCACGATCAGCGCCGTGACGGCGACGGCACCGACGATCGTGGCGTCACGGCGAGCCGTGCGCCCCCACCAGACCCGGGTCGTGACGATCGCCCAACCCGCGCTCACGGCGAGGTAGAGGAGGGCGAACGCCAGCGCGATGCGCCACCCGCCGAGGAGACCGACGAGGGCGACGAGCCCCAGCCCACCGAGGCCGACCCAGAAGGCTGGTCGACGGGTGTCGACGGTCGAGCGCGGCATGTCCGGTCGGCCTCAGTGGAAGGTCGGCTCGGTGGCCGCCCCGGTCGGACGGCGGTCAGCGGTCTCGGACGGGGCTTCGACGGGCGGCTCCGGCGACGTGTGGAACAACGTGAGGTCGTCGCCGGCGAGCCGGCGGGAGACGTCCACGCGGACGGCGACGTCGGCCGTGGAGCGACGCTCGACGATGTCGTCCGCCGTCACCGTGCCGGCGGCCATCGTGGGCAGCCAGACCGCGGACCGTGTCACGTAGTGCTTCCGCTCCTGCTTGGCCACGGGACCGAACATGTCGGCGACCAGCATCGTCGAGGTGCCCGCTGCCGCCCGGTAGAAGTCGGGTTCGAGCACGTGCTCGCCGTCGCCGTGCGGGCCGAGCCGACCGACCCGTCGTGTGGGCAGCGTGATGAGCTCGTCGTGGACGGCCTCTCGCAGCTGGGCCACGGCCCGCTGCGTGAGTGCCTCGGCCGCACGACCGGACTCCCAGAACTCCGTGAAGAGCCGTCGAGGACCGTGCGCGCTGGACACCGTGTCGAGGTCCGGGGCGATGAACCCCGCGTCGTCGTCACGGGCCTGCTGGGTGCGATGCGCCTCGTAGGCGTCGTCGAAGCACTGTCCCGCCCAGCCGACCGGGTGCAGCCTGCGGACCGCGGAGACCACGGTCGCTCGCCCGATGTCGTCGTCCTCGGCGGTGCGGGCGACGGCGAAGGCCGCCGGGAAGGTCTCGACGACGCGGTCGTCCAGCCGGCTGGACGACGGGGCGACCGACCCTCGCGGATGGTGGAGCACCCACCCGACGATCGTCGCCCAGTCGACGAGGGTCTCGTACAGCTGACCGAGCCGGGCGGACTCGCGCCCGTAGTACACGACGTCCTCGGACGCCTGCCGCCGCCGGTCGGCCACCCGCTGCACGTCCCACGCATAGGCACGGGTCGCGCGATAGAAACGATGGTTCGCCACGGCGATCAGGGCGAGGGAGACCGCGACGACGCCGCCGACCCCGACGATCCAGTCGACGACCTCTTCCGGCTGCCCGTCGTAGCGGAGCCACGCGAGGACGACGCCGAGAGCGACGAATCCTGCCGTCAGCAGCACGCGCCACCGCCGCACGAGCCGCTTCTGGGCGGCCTCGAGCGCCTCGTGCGGGGGCACCTCGACGGTCAGCCGTTCGCGCGACTCGTCACGCAGCCGGCGGAACTGCTCCAGCCGTCCGGAGACGTCGTCCAGCAGACGCCACAGTACGGATGCCGACGCGGCGCCCTGCCACGTGCGGAACTCCTCGCGTTCGGCGAGCGCCGCGTCGTACGAGGCCCGGACGTCGTCGCGGGTGCTCGTCGCGGCCCCGTGCTCGGCCTCGGCCGCGGCGAGAGCCGCCGTACGGTCCCGTCGGGCCTTCGGGGCGCGCCGACGGTCCGCCGACTTCCGCCCCTTGCCGTCACCGCCGTCCTCCGTGGTCCCGCCGGGAGCGTCCTCGGTGTCCGCGTCCGACGGCGAGCCGTCCGCGGGCGTCCCGCCCGCCGACGCCTCCTCCGGCGGCGCCGGGGTCAACAGCTCGTCGAGCGCCGCCTGCGCCCGCTCGACCTCCCGCTCGGAGTCCTCCAAGGCGGTCTGCCAACCCTGGACACGATCGTCGAGCCGCCGCTCGACGCGACGGGTGACCGTCGGGTCCGTCGGGGCGATGGTCTCCCCTCCGTACTCGTACGTGTTCGTCGGGTCCGGCACCACCCGGTCCGCCGGGAGGATCTCCCGCGTCCCGGCGTAACGGGGCGTCGGGACGGCCTGCGGAAGCTCGCCGCCGTCGACGGCGGCGAAGGCCACCGCCCGCAGCTCCCCCCAGGACCGCGGGTCCGGGACGGCGACAGCGCTCGCCTCCCTCTCCAGCTCGTCCCGGCGAGCCTGCTCGTCGACGGACCGCAGGTAGTCCGCGGCCGCTCCGGACACCGTCTCCGGCCTGCCCGGACGCAACCTGATGACCGTGTCACCGCCCCCGCCGACGACGACGTTCGTCGCGCTCTCCTCCAACCGTGCGATGCGTCGGCCCAGGACCCAGCGCGGCACCGTGGCGAACGTCGTCGCGTTGAAGCGGGCCGCGTCCAGGACTCCCCGCAGGAACCCGCTCTCCCGGCGGTCCGCCCGCTCGACCTGGACCGGGCCGTCGGACCTCCAGGGCGAGGTGCCGACGAGGTGACGGGTCAGGTCCTCGACGATCCGGTCGGGGTCGACGGCGAGCCGCGCCCACTCCACGAAGGCACCCGCGCCGCTCGCCTCCCCGTCCACCTCCTCCAGGGCGCGTGCGAGGAGCCGCGCCTCCAGGTCCTCGCCGATCACGGCACGGACGTGCACGCGGACGACCTCGACCTCACGGCCGTTGACCGTCGACTGCGGGGGCGCGAGGACCTCGAAGACCCCGGCGTCGACGCCGGCGAGGACACCGCCGCACACCACCATGGCCGTCGCGGTGTGCCCGACGGAGTTGCCCGGCGAACGGACGAACACGGTGGAACGGTCGACGTCGGGCCGGTCCTCCGCGGACACGACGACGTTGACGTCCCAGCCCTCGACGATGGCCTCCTTGGACAGCCCCGAGGCGCCGCTCACCGGCGCCAGCAGGTTGATCCGCAGGAGCGTCGTCGAGTGCCCGTCCTCCTCGGTCGAGCGGGGCAGGGCGTCCCGCAGGGAGTCCGCGACGCGTTCGGCGGCGTCCAGGAGCGCCGTGTCGTGCGCGGCACCGAGGGTCACCGACTGGGCCACGACGACCCGGACCGTGCTGAGCCGTCGTCGGCCGACGAAGCGGAACAGGTCGTCCGTCTCGCGCGTGCCGCACGCCACGAGCTCGGCGTCGACGCGTGGCGGTCCGGCGGACTCCACCTCCACGCTCGCCGGGGTGACCCAGAGCGACGGCACGACGAGACCCTCGTCGGCCCAGAGGGCGACGGTCTCCCGGAGCGCGGTCCCGTCCTGGTCGTCACCGACGACGAAGACCGTCAGCTCGCTCATACCCACACCGACTTCCCCGCCGGGGCGGCGTCGAGCGCCTCGACCGCACGGTGCAGGTCGCCGATCGCGGCGAGGATCTGGTGGCGCAGGTCGTACGTGGGCGGGAACTCGAGAGCCTCCGACCTCCTGCCGACCTCGAGGAAGTGGTTCTCGTAGGTCGTCCGCAGCGCGTCGAGGCGGTCGAGGACGAACGTCTTGCGGCTCTCCGCGTCACCCTGTGCCGGCTCCGCGTCCGGTCGACGGTTCTCCCCGCTGACGATCCACCGCTTGAGCTCGACGCTGAAGGTCTCCTCGTCGCCGGCCACGCCACCCGCGCCGCCGAGCGTCACCAGGCGGTCGTAGGGCTGGATCGGCTGCAGCGACTCCTGGCTGTTGACCTCGACGAGCGCGAGCACGATCGACTCCAGGACGACGGCCAGTCCCTCGGGTCCGTTGATGGCGAGGTTGCGCAGGGTCGGGCTGGGGAACGGCAGGAAGTCGCCCCCGGACCCGGTCCGGGACGGTACGAAGACGGCCGCCGACCCCTCGTCGAGGTAGATGTGCTTGAGCGTCCCCGCGACGAACCACCCGCGGATCATGGCGTCGAGGACCTCCGGCGACATCGGGAGGGACTCGTTGAGCGGACGGGCCCGACGCCAGCGCCAGAACTCCGCCCGCGAGTCGGGCGCCTTGTTCTTCGCACCCCAGTCGCTGGCGATGGGTCGCATCAGCGAGTCGAAGACGACCGGCTCGTAGGGCGCACCGAGGTGGGTGAAGACGTCGATGAAGCCCCCCGCGCCGTCGGTGTACGACTTCTCGATGTCGTCCGACCACTGGTCCCGCGTCTCCAGCACCCGGCGGAAGACGTCGCGTGCCGGTGACTTGTCCGGCAGGGGGATCTCACCGAACTTGTTGAGGTGCCGGACGCTGTTCTGCCCGTGGACCTGGACCAGCACCGCCGGGTTGATGGACACGAGCGGCTCCGCCGCCTGGAGGGCGGCACCGAGCTGGTTCTCGAACCGCCGCAAGCGGTCGGCGTGCTCCGTGGGCGTCGACTTGCCGGGGTCGAGGTAGTCCCGCAGCCCCTGCGCCATGTAGGACCCGACGGCCGTCCCCTCCTTGGTGAGCCAGTGGCTCGCCCGTTCGACGAGCTTCTCCTGGCCCGAGGCCACGACGAAGGCGGCCCGCGTCGGGACCGCGGTCGACGACGGAGCCAGGTTGTGGTCGCGCGGCACCCACGACGTCGTCCGCCGGATGAGTTGCTGGTCGGTCCCCTCGGGCTCGTCCGTGCCGAGCATGACCTGCAGCTCCGCGTCGCTGCGGGCGCGGCGAGGGTCGTCGGAACCAGTAGTCCGCTGCACGAGCCGCTCCAGGATCACCGGGTAGTCGTCCGGGGAGTCCAGGAGGAACTCGTTCGGCGCGGGCCGGAGCCGCACCGGGATGACGTCGCCCTCAGGCCAGGTGGAGACGGGCGATCCCACCTGGTCACGCTCGTGCGCGAGCCGTTCGTGGGCGTAGCGGACGGCCATGGCGAGCGGCTCGACGAAGCCGGTCAGGAGGTCGGGCAGCAGGGCGGCCGCGAGCTCCCGCAGCTCCGCCTCGGCCTGGTAGTACAGCCTTCCGACACCCTGCTTCACCGCCGCCGAGAGGGCATCGGACGTCGGGGTGATGAGCCCCCCGTCCGGGTCGCCGAGCTGCTGGGCGACCGGGGTCGCCAGGTCCTCGCCCCAGCGCTTGTACCGGGCGGCCTCCTGCTGCAGCTCGTCGCGGACGAAGTGCAGCTCGCTGACGAGCTTGTGGAGCACCTGCTCGGTGACCGCGGCGCCGCTCACCGCGACCTGACGTGCCGTCTCGGACACCAGGTGGTCCTGGATCTCCGTGACCCACTCCCTGCCCACGGAGTACCGCGCCTGCCGGACGGAGGTCAGGAACTCGCTCGACCGGTCGCGGACCGCGCTGACGATCAGGCTGTGCACCCGCGCGTGCTTCTCCCCCTTGGGGGACATCTCGGACCGGATCCGCTGAGTGATCTGGCCGGCGAGGCTCAGCCCCTCCTCCTTCTGCGTCGGGGGCCGCAGCGCGTCGATGACGTCGTTCCGGTCCTCGCCCCGCTCGTCCAGCCGCGACCGGCTGAGGAACCCGCGGAAGACCTCGTCCGCCGTGTCCCGGACCAGCTGCTTCTCGGTCCGGTCGTCGTCGTGACCACGACGCTTCTCGTGCTCCCGCGTGATGCGGTCCACGACGGTCCGGGCGAGGTGCTCCGAGGCGTAGTCCGCGAAACGGTCGCGCCCGAGCCCGACGCGGGCCGACCCGATCGCCGAGAACGGCGTCTCCGTGCCGGCACGGTGGATCGGCAGGCGGTCCGGGACGCTCGCTGCGGCCGAGGCCCAGTTCCCCTGGAGGAACGCCGTGAAGCTGTCCTGCAGCGCGGCGCTCGCCACCCACGACGCGATGGAACGTCCCATGGCGCGGTAGATGTCGTTCTGGGTCTTGTACGTGACGCTCGAGTTCTGCGCGCCCACCAGGAACGGGTAGCGGGGCCCGCTCCGCTTGTCCGTCCCGCCGAGCGTCACGCCGTACCGGGCGAACAGCTCCGTCGTGGCGTCGGACGGACCCAGCGAGTTCCAGTAGCCGTTGAGCAGCTCGGCCAGCGTCGCCAGCGAGTTCGGCCGGACGCCGCGGCGCGCCTCCTCGGGCAGGTAGTCGAACACGTCCGGGGCGTAGAGGAAGCCGACGGACTCGTCCGCCCACTTGTCCGCGAACGACCGGATGGCGTCGCACACGTCGATGACGGCACCCGCCCCGGAACCACCCGCGATGGACGAGATGACGATCACCGTCGGGTCGGCCGCCGTCGGGGCCGACGTCCCCCCGAGGAGCCGTGAGACGTCGGCGAGCTCGCCCGCGACCTCCGCACCGGTCAGCGCACGACGGGCCCTGTTGAGGGCTTCGCTGATCCTGTCCAGACCGGCCACCGCGATGATCCGACCGAGGGTCCGGTACTGGCCGGCCCCCTTCGACGCCGGCACGTTGACCTTGTTCGGGTCGGGACGCCACGTCGACACGGCGTCACGCAGCCGCTCACCCGGCACCTGGAGCAGTGCGCTGTCGATCGTGCGGTAGTCGAGGCCGGACGCCACCAGACCCTGGTAGTCCCGGGCCGGGAGCTGAGCAGGCAGGTCCCGGTCGTTGCCGTCCGCGTGGGTGGGCACGTCCACGTGCAGGAACTGCCACGCCTGGGGGATGTCACCGGTCCAGCCGGCCTGGGCGAGCCGCCGCTGGAGATCCTCGCGGATCACGCGCAGGGTCTTGCCACCGGAGCCGCCGACGCCGACGAGGAGGAACGGTCGCAGCATGCGCTGCTCCTTTCGCTGTGGTTGATGCTGAGAGATAGAGAGCGCGATCGCTACCAATCGATACGCGGGGGCTGGTCGTCGTCGGGCGCGGACGACGACGGCGGTGACGCGCCGAGCCCGTCGGCGGGCTCGCGGCCCGACCGTCCCCGCCGGGGGGACGCCGGCCCGGATTCCTCGCCGAACACCGACGGCGGACCGTCCGACGACGACGGGTCCGGGGCGGCGGCCGTCTCCCCACCCTGCGGGGCGGTCGCGTCCTTGGCCCTGTCCTTGGCCCTGGGCCGCCGCGACGGGGTCGGTCGCCCCGCCTGCTCCGCCGCTCGCGCGGTGCGCGCACGACCCGCTTCGGCGATCAGCTCGGGCCACTCCGTGTACCCGGCGAGCTCCGTCTCCCAGCTCTCGATCACCGCCCGGGTGCTGCCGCCCGGCGTCTCGGCGAGCAGCACGAGGTCGGCGTCGAGCGACGCCGTCTCCGCGCCCGCGCCGGTGCCCGACGCAGGGTCGGGGACCAGGTAGACGTGGCGGGTGCCCGGGAACTCGACCGGCGCGGAGCTCGCCGTGCTGTCGAGCGTGTGCGACGGCACGTCCATGCCGGTCAGGACGATTCCGTCACCGCGCGCCCGCACCCGGCCGCGGTAGGCCTTCCACGGCCACCACCACGGCCCCCGGCGGTCGAACGTCAGCCCCGGGACCTCGAACCGCGACTTCCTGGCCCCCTGAGCGACCGGGTAGAAGTCGTCCGGTGTCAGCAGCTGTCCGCCGTCACGCCGCCGCACTCCTCCGGCCGTGACGGTGACCGGCACGCGCGCCCGGCGGAGGTCCTGACCGAGGGGGTACCGATCCGTCAGGTGCCGGCCGGCGAACGCGACGAGCCAGGCGAGCAGGCCGGCGAGCGCGAGGAGTCCTGCGGTCAGCCCCCACCGCGTGCCCTCGTCGACCGGCCGGAAGATCGAGCCCTCCACCGGGACGTCGAGCGTGATGGTCTCGTCGGTGTGCGCACCGGAGACGACGACCGTCAGGTCACCGGAGAGGGCACCGTCCGCACCGTTCTGCGCGGTCAGCGTCACGGGTACCGACGCCGTGGCACCGGGGTCCAGGGCGACGCAGCCCCCGGGCGCGACGGCCTCGTCCACGGTGAGCGTGATCTCCCCCGCGTCCTTCGGGCCCTGGACCGTGGACGGCTCGATGCAGACCTCGGACTCCCCGTCGGACGGCCCCTCGACCTGGAGTGCCGCCTCACCGGGAGCGTCGACGGTCATGCTGCCCACGTCCAGGCGGGTCGGGGTGATCGTCGGATAGCTCGGCGGCAGCCTCGTCGGGAGCCTCGTGCCGACAACGATCGGCCCGAGGTCCACGTCGTGGGGACTGCTCGACGCGCCGGCGGTGACGGACACGTCGACCTCGGAGGCCGCGCGCCGGGTGTCGAGCTCGACGGGGACCGTGTAGGTGCCGTCCCGCCGGGCGGTGACCTCGGCAGCGCTCCCATCGACCTGCACCGACAGGTCCAGGGGTTCTGAGAACAGCTCCGGGCCCGCCACCGAACCGTCGGCGGACCGAGGCGTGATCACCACGGTGTTCTCCTGGCCCAGGACCAGTCCGCCCTCACGCGAGGCCGAGGCGATGTCGAGGTCCGCGCCCCACCGGTAGTAGAGGTCGACGACCGTCGCCCCCTCGGCGTCCAGCAGCCAGTCGCCGACGCCGTCAGGGCCTGGGGTCACGTCCGTCACGAAGAGGCGGTCGTTCTCGTGCGTGGTGATCGTGGAGCCACCCGCCTCGACGGTTCCCGGTGCGACCTGGTGCGTGTCGCCGGCAGGGCTCGTGAGCCGCGCGGCACTCGCCCCCTCGTCGAGCTCGTGCACCACACGGAAGGACCCGACGGCGGCGTCCGCGTGGATCGTCACCGGGCAGTCCCGCGGGCACTCGAGAGAGCCGTCGCCCGCCGGGGTGTAGCCCTCCATCAGCGCCCCGGCACCACCGAACAGCCTGCGCAGCGCGGACGGCTGGTCGGCCCGCAGATAGGCACCGCCCGTGGCCCCCTCCGGGGCCGGCGACGTGCCGCACTCGACCTTGCCGCCGGCGCCCTCGGCCACGGCCTTGAGCTGCAGGCGGTCCTTCCGCGTCACGGTCTCGTCACCCTGGGCGAACAGCGCGAGGGCGATCACCGTCGTCCGCGCGGCCCGGACGTCGTCGACCAGCCCGTCCGGTGCGCACAGCTCGGCCAGCGCTTCCTCGTCCGTGGGGTCGGCGCCGTCCGGACCGACGTCGAGCTTGCCGTCGGTGAACCAGAGGATGGCCGAGCACGAATCGGTGTCGAGCCGTGCCCGCTGCGCGTCGACGGATCTCTGGGCGTCGCGCAGCGCCTTGCGGTAGTCGGTGTTCTGCGCCTGTTTCCGGTCCGGGAGCTGCGTCGAGATCGTGTCGCGCATCTCGGCGCCGTGCGCCCCCGACGGTGATCCCCATCCGACGACCTGCGTGTACTCCGTCCCGAAGACGGCGAGCTCGGTGACGACCTCGGCCCCCGCTGCCTCGAGCGTCTCCAGGGTGTCGACGGCCACGAGGACCGCGCCCACCCGCTGGTCCTCCGGGTCGGTCGTCCTCAGGCTCGCGGACTCGTCGACGACGACGGAGGCGACCAGGGTGTCCGTCCTCGCCACGCACGCCGCGAGCTCGGCGAAGGCGTCCGCGCCCCGGTCGCTGAGGTCGGCGGCGCCGGCTGGGACCGTTCCCACGACGGACAGCGCGATGACGGCCGCCACCAGTCCGGCGAGGCCACGCGCGCGGCCGGGACGGCCGGTCACTTCGCCAGCTCCGTGGCCAGCAGGAACGCACTGAACGCTCCCGCCGCCAGACCGACGAGCATCCCGACGACGGCGACCTGCGACCAGAGGGGGCGGGGCCGGAAGTCCGGGTGTCGACGTGCCGACTGCTCCTTCGCTCGTTGGACGCTCCACAGGATCGTGCAGACGATGGCGCCGAGGACGTAGCCGGTGCTCGTGAGGACGACGACCGCGCCCGAGGTCACGACCGTCGTCGCGGCGACGCCGGCGACGATGCTCAGCACGGCGCACGACGCCGCCGCGATGGCGCCGAGCCTCGGCGGAGAAGGCGCCGGTGTCCTCGCCGTCGTGAGCGGATCCGGCGCCGTCGGCAGATAGTCAGAACTCACGTGCTCCTCCACAGCGAGCGGGTCGCGGCGGATCTCGATCCGGTCGAACCCGAAACCACAGGATATGAATCAGTTGCAGCCTCTGACCCGCCGCCGGCGCGCACTGACGATCCGAGAAAGCCGAGGTGTTCAAGTGTAGACAAATGGGCATACATGGTGAGACCACACATGAACGACCACTCTCGAAAAGCCTCTTCGCGGGTCGCGGATCTCCCAGAAATCCGCCAATCAAGACCAAGGAGGTGTCGCATAATTTCACCCGGCAACTGACGAATGACGGGTTGTCACACCGCCGGTAGCCATGCCTCCGCCTTCTCCAGCCGCTTGCGCACGGCCTCCCCGCCGATCTCCTCGATCCACGACCGGTCCCCGACCACGACGAGCAGCGTCCGCGCCCTCGACAGCCCGGTGTAGAGCATCTTCCGGGCCCGCTCGACGTCGCGGATGCCGTTGACCGCCAGCACGACCACGGGCCGCTCGAGCCCCTTGAAGCCGAGCACGTGCCCGTAGAACACGTCCTGCTGCGCGAAGAACGCGTCCCAGTAGGCGGCGTGCCCGCCGAGCTCCACCTCGTTGACCTGCTCGGGATGACGCCGCCCCGTCGCGAGCAGCACGACGTCACCGGGATCCCACCCCTCGTCGAGCAGCGCCTCGACGGCGTCGTCGGCAGCGTCCAGCGCCTCGTCGGCCGGCACGTCGACGAGCCGCACCGGGGGCCCGTCGAGCCCGCGCGGCTTCACGACGGCCGGGGACAGCGATCCGAAGACCTGCGCGATCTGCTTCGTGGACCGCAGGTTCTCGTCCAGCGTCACGGGCGTCAGCTCCAGCGGCACCCGCCCGTCCCGCGGGAAGACCCGCTGGGCGTCGTCGAGGAACGCGTACACGCCGCCGCACTCGGCGTCCCGCAGGCAACGCAGCAGCGAGGGCCACCACAGGTCGCCGAAGTCCTGCGCCTCGTCGACGACGACGGCGTCGAACAGCTCCTCCGGCGCGCGCTCGCCGGCGAGCCGCCCCAGCTCGAGCGGCAGGTGCCGCTCCCAGTAGTCCGGGTCGTCGTCGCGCCCACCGGCGGCGCCCCAGGACACCGGCAGGTCGTGGAACAGCCCGACGTACGCAGGCCGCTCGCGACGCGGCCACATCGCGGTGATCCGCTGGAAGTACCGCCCCAGGCCGCGGGAGTAGCAGAGCAGCGCCACCCGCTCACCCGCGCGGGTCCGCCGTCGGGCCTGCTCCAGCGCCAGGTAGGTCTTGCCGGAGCCCGCGCCCCCGAGCACCCGCATGCGCCGCACCTGCGACAGCGCGTCGAGGATGCGCACCTGGTCGCGGGTCATCTGCTCCAGCCGTGTCTCGTGCTCCACAGCACGGGTCAGGTGCTCCGACTGGCTGGGGAACCCGCCCGCGATGAGGTCGACCAGGCCGTCCACCGCCGCGTGGTCCAGCGGCTCGTACCCCTGCCCATGACGCTCGACGGCGTGCTTGACGTGCTCGGCGACCCCACCGGACCGCTCGAGGTCGTCCCGCCCGATCAGCATGTCCCGCGGCAGGTCGAGGGAGTCCCACCCGCCGGAGACGTACCGGTGCGGGAACGCCACGAGGTGCGCCGTGCGCGCCCTCGAGGCGAGCTCGCCCCGCTCCTGCAGCAGCGCCTGCAGAGCGTGCCGGGAGCCCTGGACCTGCGCGACCGGGTCGATGCGGTGCCGTGCCGGCCCGCTGCCCTGGTACCAGGCGCCGTCGGCACGCTCGATGTGCCCGCCCTTGACCTCGATCGCCGCGACCCCGACACCGGGCCAGGCGACGAGCAGGTCGATCTCGTACTCCTGGTCGCCCTCCTGCAGGTGCACCCCGTGGCAGACGACGGCCTCGTCCGGGAGCTGCTCGCGGAGCGCCTCCCAGACCGCCCGTTCCGCGCCGCCGTCGTCCGGGAAGTCGGGTGTCGGGGGGTAGGTGCGCGGCATGTCCCTTTCGTACCCGACGGGACGCCCCCGGTCACGCACCGGCCAAGGACTGGTTCGCCGAGTCACCTGATTTCACCCTCGCCGCGCATCGGTGGGCGCGTCAGGTCACCGTCGCCTTCCAGGCGGGGGACCAGAGAGAACCCGTCGGGTGTCTTCGGGTCGTACTGGACGACGGCGTTCAGCTCCCGCAGGCCGGAGCGCCACGACGTCAGGCGGTGCCGGTCCACCGAGCGCAGCCCGCGGCCGTCCAGGTCACGGACCGCGCAGCCCAGCATCATCAGGTGGTAGCTGCCGCGGTGCTTGTCGTGGATCAGCCACGGCAGCCGGGCCAGGATCCGCTCGTCGAGCTCGGGATGCATCGCTCCTCCTTCGTCCCAGGAGCCGGCCGATGGCCCGAGACACACCTGTGCCCCGGAGGCCATCGACGACCCCGCACTTCCCCACACCGATCAGCGCGGGGCCGGTCTTCCTCCTGGGGCACCGTGCGCGAGGAGCGCGGTTGCCGGACCGGCACGCGGAGGACGTGTCGCCGATCACTCGTTGACCTGCACCGATGTGTACCGGACATCCCAGGCGGACCGCAACCCTGTCCCGCTCCGGCGAGTCTTCGCCACAATGGCCCGCATGCCGCCCAGCCCTGCGCCCCGCACCCCGGCAGCCCGACGGCCGGTACCCGCCACCGCGGTCGCCGTCGCGGCCGCTCTCACCCTCGCGGCCGCTCTCACCCTCGCGGCCTGCTCCTCCGTACAGGCACCCGCACCGGACGACGCCGCACCCGCGGCATCCACACCGACCACGTCGGCGGCCTCCCCCACACCGAGCACCCCGTCGCCCGAGCCGTCAGCGGAACCGTCCCCGACGCCGTCGGGCACCCCCACGCCCACCGAACCCGAGCGCCCGACGTTCGACCCCCGTACCGAGCGCGCTTTGCAGACGATCGCCGCGATGGAGACGAGCTTCGGAGCGGGCGCCTTCGCGGTCGAGGGCAACGGGGACGGCGCGGAGTGGAAGCTGGAGCTCGCCCAGGGCGACGATCGGCTGAAGGTGAAGGCGGAGGCGGACACCACCGGCGTCGCTCCGACGGACACGAAGCGCGACGATCTCGACGACGACGACCGCGCGGCCCTCGGCAGCGCACGGGTCAGCCTCAGCCAGGCGATCGTGCGCGTCGTCGAGGCGTCCGGCGGCATCCTGGACGAGGCCGAGCTCGAGGAGGACGACGGCACCGCTCTGTGGAAGGTGTCCGTGCGCCTGGGCGACGACGACGTGGACTACCGCGTCGACGTCACCACCGGCGCCGTCTGGCGTGACGACTGAGGGCCGTCATCGCCAGTGGCCACCACGGCCGGCGTCACTTCACCGAGACCTCGACACCGCCGGAGAAGGCCGAGTCGTGGAGCTCCAACGTCGCGGGCTTGGCGTCCTTTGGCATGTCGAAGACGACGATGCCGTCCACGGTGTTGCCGGGGTTGATCTCGTTGAGGAAGCTGTTCGAGTCGTCGAGGTAGATCGCCGCCTCGGAGTCCGCCGAGTGGGTGCGGCCCTCGGTGTCGACGAGCTTCTGCGAGCTGCCGTCGAAGTACTGCGCCTCGTCGCCGATGTTCTCCACCGACATGTGGACGAGCACGAACTTCCCCTGGGCCTCGGTGTTCAGGTACTCGTTGCCGATCTTCTCGACGCCGCGCTCGAGCTCGGTCACCGTGAACTCGAACTTGCCGTCCCGGACCGGGTCCCCGATTCCCGCCGGCTTCGCGTCCGCGTCGGCCTGCTCCTCGGCACCCGACTCGTCGCCCGCGGCGTCGTCAACACCGTCCGTCGTCTCCTGGTCCTCCGCGGGGGCGTCCTCCTGGGTGCCGCTGTCCTCGGAGGAAACCTCGGCCGTCGTGCCGGCAACCGCCGGATCCTCCTCACCGCCACCACTGACGGCACTGCCGACGATCGCGAGGCCGACCAGCACGCCGAGGCCCGTCAGGACCTTGTGACGGGCGAACCAGCTCTTCCGGGGCGCGTCCGCCCCGGGCTGCGCGGGGGACTGCTGCGGAGGGACGGGCTGCTGCGCAGGCTGCGGGGACCACTCGGGGTGCTGCTGCTGGTCGGACATGATCGCTCCTTCGTCGGGCCGGTGATCGAACGAGATCGATCCTCGGTCCGGACGGTCCCCGCACGGATCCCCCGGGCGGTCGGACCCGGCGACCCCATCGGGGGACCCTCGGGCCTCCCGGCCGACCCGATCGGGTGACGCCCGGCGTCGGTGGCGGGCCGTACGCTGCCGAGCATGTACCCGCCGTCGTCGAGTCCCGCCGAACCGACCCACGGGCCGGCATCCGGGTCCTTCGGCGAACACGGCTCCGGAGGCCCCGGCGACCCGTACGCCGCCGCGCCTCCCGGCCCGTACTCCGTGCCGCCGTCCCCGGCCCCGTACCCCGGCGTGGCGCCGCATCCGTACCAGCAGCACGGTCCGTACGCCGTCGCCTCGTACCCGACGACGGTCGCCGCCCCCTGGCAGCCCGGACGCCGTCGTCGGCCCTGGAGCACCTGGGGTTCGATCGGCGCCGTCACCGTCACCTGGTTCTGCGCCGTGACCGGTGCAGCCATGGACTCACCCGCCGTGGCCGCGACCACGCAGAGCGCCCTGTTCCTCCTGTGGATCGTCGTCGCGTCCGGCGTGGCGGCGGCCGTGTGGTGGAGAGCCGCGTATCCGGTCGCGGTCTGCCTCGCCACCGCCGCGGTCGGGATCGTGAGCCCGCTCGGTGCGGTGGCCCCGCTGCTCGCGCTGCCGTGGGTGGTGGCACGCACCGACCTGCGGCGCAGCCTGATCTGCACCGGGGCGACGGCACTCGCGCTGGTCTCGGCGTTCTGGCGTGACGGGTCTCGCGAGGGCGAGAACGTCATCTTCTCCACGGCCCCGGACGCCGGCGGCGCCGTCGCGTACATGACCCCGCTCGGCTACGTGATCCTGGGAGTGCTCGCCATCGGGCTCGCCGTCGGCGTCGGGATGCTGCGCCGCGTCGCCACCCGGGCAGACGCCGACGCGGACGCCGCCCGTTCGGCGGCGACCGCCGAGTCCCGGCGCGCCGACACCCTGGAGCAGCAGTCGGAGTCGTTGCGCACCGAGCTCTCCCGCCAGGAGGAGCGCGACCTCATCGCTCGCGAGATGCACGACACGGTGGCGCACCAGCTGTCGTTGATGTCGCTGCAGGCCTCCGCCCTCGAGGTGTCCTCCGGCGACGCCCAGACAGGGGACGCCGCCCGGTCGATGCGGAGCTCGGCCCACCGGGCGCTGGAGGAGATGCGCACGCTCATCACCTCGCTGCGCGAGGGCGCCGAGGACTACGCCGGACGCGACTGGACGCTGAACGACCTGGCGGACCTGCTCGACGGGGCGGGCTCGCGCGGGGTGGACCTGGTCGCCACGGTGTTCGTGAGCGACGGCGACGCCGCACCGCCGACCCTGACCCGCAGCGTCTACCGCGTGGTGCAGGAGTCGCTGACCAACGCGGCGAAGCACGCGCCCGGCACGCGGGTCGCGGTCAACGTCCGGGCCCGGCCGGGCGCCGGCGTGGACGTCACCGTGCGCAACCCGGCGACGGCCGGCGACACCCAGGTGCCGGGCGGCGGGTCCGGGCTGCGCGGGATGCGCGAGCGGTGCGAGGCGCTCGGGGGCACCTTCGACGCCGGCCGCCAGGACGACGGGTCGTTCCTCGTCCGGGCGCACCTGCCCTGGTCGCCCGGCCCTGCGCACTGACCGCGAGCGCTGCCGACCGACGACCGCTGTCGCAGGTGAGCAGTAACGTCGCCCTCGTGACACGGGTGATGGTCGTCGACGACGACACGATGGTGCGGCAGTTCCTCCGGCAGATCCTGACCGCGCGGGGACTGGACGTCGTCGCCGAGGCCGCGGACGGTGACGAGGTCGTCACCGGCGTCCAGGCCCACCACCCCGACGTGGTGCTGATGGACCTGCGCATGGCCCGGACGGACGGCGTCCGCGCCACCGCCGCCGTCGCCGCCCTGCCCGATCCGCCCGGCGTCGTCGCGATGACGTCGTTCGACACCGAGTCGGCCATCCTGGACGCCGTGCACGCCGGTGCCGCGGGGTTCCTCGCCAAGGACTCCGGCCCCGACGAGCTGGTCGCCGCCGTCGAGGCCGTCGCCGCCGGGGAGGGTGCCCTCTCCCCGCGCGCGGCACGGGTCGTGATGGACCAGGTGGCGGCGACCCCGACGGCGCGCGGCCGGGAGGAGGCCCGCGCGGCCCTCGCCCGGCTCACCGACCGCGAGCGGGAGATCGCCCACGGCGTCGCCGAGGGGCTGACCAACGCCGAGATCGCCGGCCGCCTCTACCTCGGCGCCGCGACGGTCAAGACACACCTCGGCAACGCGTGCCAGAAGCTGGGGGTCAACCGCGTGCGGCTGGCGCTGCTCGTGGACCGCGCGGCCTGACCGTGCGCCACCATGGACCCGTGGACGACGCGACCCGCTGCCCCTGCCTGTCCGGCCTGCCCTATGGCGAGTGCTGCGGCCCGCTGCACCGCGGCGAACGCCCCGCACCGACCGCCGAGGCCCTGATGCGCTCGCGCTACAGCGCGTTCGCCGTCGAGGACACCGCCTACCTGGGCGCGACCTGGCACCCGAGCACCCGCCCGGCGGAGCTCGACCTCGTCCCGGGGCGCCGCTGGCGCCGCCTCGACATCCTCGCCACGGACGCCGGCGGACCGTTCGACGACGCCGGCACGGTCGAGTTCGTCGCCATGTTCCGGGACGACGACGCCACCCGCGGCCGGCTGCACGAGCTCAGCCGGTTCGTGCGCGAGGACGGGGCGTGGCGGTACGTGGACGGTGACGTCCGTCCCTGACGCGTCCCGCCCGTCGTCCGCCCACGGCGAACCCGGAAATTGAGTCGGGGTGACTCAAGTTGTACCTCTCGGAACCACCCACGAGAGGAGCCCCCCATGACTGTCACCCTGACCCGCACCCCGCTGACCGACGCCCTGTTCGGCGACCTGCGGACCACCCGCCCGACCACCACGCCGGACGCCAAGCCCGCCGCGGACGTCTACCGCGACGGCGAGGACCTCGTCGCCCGCCTCGACCTGCCCGGGATCGACCCGGCCGAGGACGTCACCGTCGAGATCGAGGGCCGCAAGCTCGTCGTGCGCGGCGAGCGCAAGGACCCGCGCAGCGAGGAGTCCGAGGGCCGCCGCGTCTCGGAGGTGCGCTTCGGCGCCTTCCGCCGCGTCGTCACGCTGCCGAAGGCCGTCGAGGCCGAGGCGGTCACCGCGTCCTACGACGCCGGTGTGCTGACGGTGACCGTGGCCGGCGTTTTCGCCGGCACGACGCCGCGACGCATCGAGGTAACGACCGCGGCCTGACCGCCCGCCCTGCACCGGGGCGACGCAACCTGATGACGGCGCCCGACCACCCGGTCGGGCGCCGTCGTCATGTCCGCGGCGAGCGGGCCGCGGCCTGCACCGATGAGTTCGCGGAGCCGTCCCGGTCGGACCCGCACAGGCATCCCCACGCCTGTGGCCGACCCGACCGAAGGAGCAGGGCATGAGCGACCGCAACACCCTCTGGACGGCCGTGCACGAGGAACGGCGCCGGCTCGCCGACGACCTCGCGCAGATCTCCGCGGACCAGTGGGACGTGCCGTCGCTGTGCCCCGGCTGGACGGTGCACGACGTGCTGGCGCACCTCGTCGACTCGGCGTCGACGACCCGCTGGGGGTTCGTGCGTCAGATGTTCGCCGCCCGCGGCGACTTCGACCGCGCCAACGAGGCCGGGATCGAGCGGCACCGGGCTGCCGACCCGCGGCAGACCCTGGAGGCCTTCCGCGCCGTCACCGACCTGACCAGCACGCCGCCCGGCCCCCTGGCCACCCGACTGGTCGAGGCGTACGTGCACGGCGAGGACGTCCGACGCCCCCTGGGGATCGAGGCCGCCTATCCCCCGGAGCACGTGGCGACGGCTCTGGAGTACATGACCCGCACCGGCGCGACGTTCGGCGGCGGCCGGGAACGCGTCGCCGGGCTGTGCCTGCGCCCTGTGGATACCGACCACCACCTCGGCGAGGGCGCCGCCGTCCGCGGCAGCGCCATCTCGCTGCTCCTGGCGGCTTCGGGACGGCCTGTGGACGCCGCCGAGCTGTCCGGAGCGGGCGCCCCCACGTTGACCGCACGGCTCGGGTAGGCGACGCCGCCCCTCGTCGAGCCTCCGGATGTCCCCGGGCGCCGGAGCGGGCACCATGGACCCGCCCACCGACTGGAGGTCCGATGCCCCGCCCCGTCCACCGACGCGACGACGTCCGCCCGGAGGAGGCCGACCACGACTACCTGCCCGGCCTGCCCCAGCGCTGGCTCCTGCCCTGGTACGACCTGGTCGCCCGGGTCCGGGGCGTCCACCGGATGTACCGGCGCACCGTCGAGATCGCCGGCGTGGTCGACGACGCCCACGTGCTCGACGTCGGCTGCGGCACCGGCAACCTCAGCCGCGAGGTGCTGCGCGCCGCGCCCGACGCCGTCGTGACCGGCCTGGACCCCGACGGCGACGCCCTGCGCCGCGCGGCCCGCAAGCTGCGCCGCGGCGACTCCGGCGAGGTCACCCTGATCCGCGGGTTCGCGCACCGCCTGCCGGTGCCGGACGCCAGCCAGGACCACGTCGTCTCCTCGCTCGCGCTGCACCACGTGCCGCTCGAGGAGAAGCAGCAGCTCGCCGCCGAGATCCTGCGCGTCCTGCGGCGCGGCGGGCGGGTCACGATCGCGGACTTCGCCGGGGACCATGCCGCGAGCCACGGGGACGACGGCGGGACTGCGGACGCGCAGCACGGCGACGGCGCGCACGCCCACCGCACCGGACGCGGCCACCGCCACGGCCGCGGTCACCAGGGTCACGGCGGTGCCGAGCACCAGCCCGGCCACGGCCCCGGCAGCACCGCCTACGACGCGGACAACGCCGACGGTGGCATCGAGAAGCTCCTCACCGAGGCAGGTCTCCGGGACGCCTGCGCCGTGGAGCGCATGCCCCTGCTCGGCGACTCCGTGGTGTTCGTGCAGGCCCAGCGAGCCTGAGTCGACTTCACCCCGCTCCCCGTCGGCGAGTGCTCGGGACCCGGCAAAGAGTGGGTTCCGTCGCGTCCCGCCCCGGAGAGGAACCCTCATGTCGATCCACCGACGCCTCGTCGCCGTCACCGCCACCTGCCTCGTCGCCCTCGGGCTGACGGCCCTCCCGGCGCACGCCGACGACGTCGTCGTCACCGAGTCCGACGGCGTCTTCCAGGCCGACGGCACCTACCAGGCCTCCTCCACGTGGGCACCGGGGAACACGGCGACGCTGTCGGCGTCCTGCTCGCCCGACGGCGACGCCACCGTGGCGGTGCGGTTCGACGCCACCGACGAGGGCGTCAACATGTTCGACTTCTTCCCGACCCTGGAGGTCTGGGGCCTGAGCGACTCCGGGTTCATCCCCGCCGGCACGCTCGGAGGGTCCGCCGCGATGCGCGTCGTCTCCGGCGAGAAGAACACCAAGGCCACCACGGCCTCGTTCTTCGTCGCCACGAGCGGAGACCTCGTCATCTATCCCGTCACCTTCGAGGTCCCGCACCTGAACTGCCCCAGCGGCAAGGGCGCGATCCCGGCCGACGGCGAGTAGTCCCGACCCGGGAGCCGAGCGGCAACTTCACCCGGGGGAGCCGTGGCGAGCGTCCGGAGGCGGGCGCACAGTGGGCCGGAGAAGCCCGCGTCACGGTCGACGCGGCGACGCCTTTGTCCCCGGCCCCCGGGCCGCACCGACGCACGCGCGGTGGGCACCGCGGCGAGCGCCCCCGTCGCGCCACCCGGCCGCGACCTCGTCGTCCTGCCTCCCAGGAGCCCACCATGAAGCGCGTTCTCTCCGTGAGCGCGGCCGCCGTGGCCGCGCTCGTCCTCACCGCGAGCCCGGCGCTCGCGGACAGCCACGTGCCGTCGGACACGATCGCCGACGGTCTGATCACCCCGCTCAGCCTCGCCGCCGGCCCGCACGGCACCACGTTCGTCAGCCAGAACTTCGTCGGCCTGCTCACCGCCGTCGAACAGGACGGCAGCACGATGGACCTCTACAGCTCCGGCGGCGCGGAGGTCGGTGGTGTCAGCTACCGCAACCGCACGGTCACGTTCACCCAGACCGGTGAGACACAGACGGTCATGACGCAGCGGCTCAACAGCAAGGGCGGTCCGGCCGGAGACCCGAAGGTGCTCGCCGACGTCGGCGCCTACGAGGAGTCCGAGAACCCCGACGGCGGGGTGGTCTACGGTTTCCGCGACACGCCGGAAGACTGCGTCGCGCTGCTGCCGCCCGACTTCCCGGGCCGGTACACGGGGATCGTGGACTCGCACCCGTACTCGACGACGACCCGGGGAGCCACGACCTACCTGGCCGACGCCGGGGCGAACGCGATCCTGGGGATCAGCCGCCAGGGGGACATCCGCACGGTGGCGGTGCTCCCGCCGATGCCGACGACCCTGACCGAGGAGATCGTCGAGGCGCAGGGCCTGCCGGACTGCTTCGTCGGCGAGACCTACTGGTTCGAGCCGGTCCCGACGGACGTCGAGTTCGGCCCGCGAGGGGTGCTGTACGTGTCCCTGCTGCCGGGCGGTCCGGAGGACGACTCGCTGGGCGCTCGCGGCGCCGTCGTCACGGTCAACCCGCGCACCGGCGCCGTCGCGCTGGTCGCCTCCGGCTTCTTCGGGGCGACCGGTGTCTCGGTGGACGGCCAGGGCACGGTGTACGTCGCCGAGATGTTCGGCGGGCAGATCACCATGGTCGAGCGGGACGGCACGAGGTCGGCCCTGGACACGGTCCCGCTGCCGGGCGACGTGGACGTCACCCAGCACGGCCTGCTCGCGACGGTCAACGTGCTGCCGGGCGACGGGGTCCCGCCCGACGGGCAGCTCGTGAAGTACACCTTCACGCCCGGCCTGCAGTGAACGTCGTCCCGGGTGCCCGGCCCGTCACCGGCCGGGCACCCGGGACAGGCGCGTCAGCGGGCGGTGATCCAGTAGCGCCGCTTCGGCACGCCGTACGGGACGGGGCGGACGTCCTCGAGGACGCCGCCGCACGCCTCGATGACCTTCGCCGACCCGAGGTTGTCGTCGTCGCAGGTCACCAGCACCTCCTCGACCCCGAGACCGGCCAGCCGCTCGACGGAGAGCCGGAGCATCTCGGTGGCGTACCCACGGCGGCGGTGCTCCGGGGCCACGCCGTAGCCGACGTGCCCCCCGAGGTCGTGCAGGAACGGGGTCAGGGAGTGCCGGATCGAGACGCGGCCGACCAGCACCCCGTCGACCTCGGCGACGAGGAAGTCCGCGCGCACGCGGTCCGGGGGCAGGTCGGTGCCATCGGCCTCGCGCGCGACCTGCGCGAGGATCTCGTCCCACGTGCCCTCGGCCAGCAGCACGTCGAAGTGCTCGGCGGCCATCTGCGCGTGCATCCGGCGCAGGGCGGCTTCGTCGTCGGGGCGGGGTGGGCGCAGGATCATCGGCACAGGGTCAGTCTGACGGGCGTCGGCCACGGGGTGCACGGCGTTTTTCCGCAGGTGCTCAGGGCACGGACCGCGAGGTGTGAGCGCCCCGGGCACGATGCGTGAGTGCCGGGACAGCGACGTGTGCGGGCCGAGGGCGGTTGCGAATCGCGGGGTGTCGGCGAAGCCGGATTCGCGCCCGCTGAACGTGATGCGATCACGGATGGCGTGAAATTCACGCCATCCGTGATCGCTTCACGCCGTGGTGACGCCGTTCCGTGCGTGCTGACACCCCGTGGCAAGACATCGTCGACCCGACGGCGAGGGCTCGGCGACAGCTCGGCGACGGCCCGCCCTGTGGACAGCAGCGGTAGCTTTCAGCGCGCCGTGCCGCCGTAGTGGGCGGCCAGCCGGCGCATCCCCTCGTCGAGGCTGACGGCGGGACGCCATCGCAGGTCGGCCCACGTGGCGCGCTGGTCGAACCAGTGCGCGGTGGACAGCTGCTCGGCGAGGAAGCGCGTCATCGGCGGCTCGTCGTCGCCCGGACGCACCCGCCACACGGCCTCGACCGCGCCGCCCGCGGCCCGGGCCAGCCCGGCCGACACCCGCCACCGCGGCGGCTCCACCCCGGCGGCCCGGCAGATGCCGGTGAGCAGGTCGGCCACGGGACGCGGCTCGCCGTTGGTGATCACGTAGGCCCGGCCGCGCACCGCGGACGGCTGGTCCGCCAACCGGTCCAGGGCCGCGACGATCCCGTCGGCAGCGTTGTCCAGGTAGGTCGTGTCGATGAGCGCCGCCCCGTGCCCGAGCAGCGGGAGGCGCCCGGACGACGCCCGGTCGATGACCCGCTCCACGAGCTGGGTGTCCCCCGGGCCCCACACGATGTGCGGCCGGACCGCCACGACACGCAGCCCGCGGCCGGCACCCGCCCGGTCCCGTCCCAGGGCCAGCAGCTCGGAGGCGGCCTTGGTCCGCGCGTACTCCCCACGAGCCCGGTCCGGGTCGGCCGGCCCGGCCCCCACGCCGACCAGCGACGTCCCGGTGTGCGCCACCGACGGCGAGGACACCTGCACGAACCGCTGCACCCCGGCCCGCTCGGCGGCGTCGAGCAGCGTGCGCGTGCCCTCGACGTTCACGGCGGTGAACTCGGCGGGGTCCCCGGCCAGCGAGACCTTCGCGGCCAGGTGCACGACGGCGTCGACCCCGTCCACCGCGGCGGCCACGACCGCCGGGTCGGTCACGGACCCGGCCACGTCCTCGGCGCCCGGCACGCCGGACGGGCGACGCTGCAGGGTGCGCACCGTCTCGCCCCGGGCGACCAGGGCGCGCGCCACCGCCGACCCCAGCAGCCCGGACGCGCCGGTGACCAGCACCGTCACGGCAGGGTCACCCGGCCGCCCGCCAGGATCCCGGCCGCCCAGTCCGCGAGCCGGGCGCGGTCGATCTTGGAGTTGTGCCGCACGTCCGTGGGCATCTCCGGCGCCAGCAGCACCGCCGCCAGGGGGACCGACGACACCGCGCGCACCGCGGCGTCCAGCCGTTCCGGGGCCCGCCCGGGGCGGGCCGACCCCGCTCCGGGGACCGGTTCGACGACGGCCACGGCCTGCTGCACCCCGGTGGGCCCGACGCCGACGACCGCCGCCCGCCGGACGCCGTCGGCCCGCTCGACCGCCTGCTCCGGGCCGACCGGCGCCAACGGTCCGGCCGGCGTCGTCAGCACGTGCGCGAGCCGCCCCTCGATCCACAGCCGCCCCGCGTCGTCCAGGTGGCCGACGTCGCCGGTGCGGTGCCAGTGCCCCGCGGGGGTGTCCCGCTCGGCGGCGACGTCGGTGAGCCAGCGCCGGTCGTATCGCTCCTTGAGGTGCGGGGCGCTGACCAGCACCTCGCCCAGCACGCCCGGCGCGTCCGACGGCGTGCCGGTGGCCGCGCCGTCGTCGTCCAGGGCGCTGACCAGCACCCGGCCGGCCCCGACGGGCCGTCCCACGCACACGCCCGCGTCCGGGGCGTCGGCGACCTCGTGGATGCCGTCGAGGGTGATGTCGGTGACCAGCAGGCACTCGGTCATCCCGTAGGGGGTGTGCGCCTCGGCGGCCGGCATCAGCGACCGGGCGGCCTCCAGCAGCTCGGCGCTGATCGGTGCGCCGGTGGACAGGAACGTCTGCACGCGGCCGAGCGCCTCCCGGTCGACGGCGGTGAGCCGGTCCGCGGTGTCGACGACGTGCAGGATCCCCGCCGGGGACAGGAAGACCATCCGGGCGTCGGCGGCCTTCACGGCGTCGGCGACCGCGCGGGCGGTGAGCGTGCGCGGGGCGGAGACGTCCATGTCCGGTGTGACCGACCGCGTACCGAGCGCCGGGCCGAGCAGCGCGAAGGGCGCGAACCCCGTGACCAGCCCTGTCTCGGGGCCGACGGCGAAGTGCGTGGCCAGGGCGTCGCGCAGCGCGGACAGCCGACGGTGCGTGTACAGCACACCCTTGGCCGGCCCCGTGGAACCGGAGGTGAACAGCACCGCCGCGTCGTCGTCCGGCCCGGGCTCGGGCGGCAGGTCCACGCCCTCGCCGGTGCGCGCGACGTCGATCAGCTCGTGCTCCACCCCGAGCACGCGGCGTCGCACCGGGTCCAGGGGATCGACGGCGATCCGCACCCCCGGCCAGCCCATCGTGCGAGCGGCCGCGAGCGCCGTCGTCTCCCCGAGGAGGTACTGCGGCCAGGCGCCGCGCTGGGCCCGGGTCAGCCCGCGCACACCCAGCCCGGCGTCGGCCACGACGACCACGGCACCGATGCGCAGGCACGCGTACACCAGGGCCGTGAGGGTGGGTCCGGGCCGGACCAGCAGGGAGACACGGTCGCCGCGGCGCACCCCGATCTCGTGCAGCCCGGCGGCGATGCGCCGCACCTGCCGGTCGAGCGCCTGCCAGCTCACGCGGCGACCCGCACCGGTGGTCGTCAGGTCGAGGACGGCCGGCTCGGTGCGCGACGCCGGGTCCGCGGCGCGCTCGTCCAGCCCGGCCCACATCGGCCGGAACGCTGGAACGCCGGCGGCGGTCGAACCCGAAGCCGACGCGGTGTCGGGGGACGACGCGCGCGTGGGCGTCATCCCCGAAGTGGAGGGCCCCCCGGGGCCCGTGAACGCGTCCGCGCGCGCGTCGTCCCCCGACACCGCCGATCCCAACCAGCGCAGCACGGTCGGCGCGTAGTCGACGTCCTCGGCGATCAGGTGCCCGGCGTCCTCGAACCGGTGCACGCTCGCCCGCGGCAGCCGGTGGACGAGGTCGTCGAGGTAGCGGTCGGAGAACACCGGGTCCCGCGCCCCCCACAGCAGCAGGGCCGGGACGTCGAGCCGGCGCACCCCGTCGGCGATGCGGTCCAGCTCGGGGCGGCTGACGTGCTCCGGCGAGGCGGGGATGTCGGCGACGAACTGCTCGATGCCGGCCCGGTCGTCGGCGGCGCGGTAGGGCAGCCGGTAGGCGTCCGCGACGTCGCGGGCCAGCCGGGGGCGGGCCAGGCCGAGCGTCGTCTCCAGGAACGCCCGGGTGGTCCGGGTGCCCCACCGGTGGACCCCCCGGGCCAGGGCGAGCCGCAGCGGAGCGGGGATCGCGGCGTCGTCGGGCTGGTGCACGGCGGTGTTGAGCAGCACGACGCCGGCGAGCCGGTCGGGGTGGTCGACCGCCCAGCCGAGGGAGACGACACCGCCCCAGTCGTGCCCGAGGGTGACGACCGGACCCTCCAGGTCCAGGTCGGCGGTGAGGGCCGACAGGTCGGCGACACGGTCGGCCAGGGTGCGGTGTCGGCCGGTGCGGGCGGACAGCCCCATCTCGAGCTGGTCGACGGCCACGACGCGCCAGGCGCCCTGCACGCCGTCCGGGTACTCCCCGACCGCCGCGGCCGCCTCGATCGCCCGGTCGGTGGCCGTCTCCAGGAGGTCGCGCCACAGGTAGGACCAGGTGGGGTTGCCGTGCACGGCCAGCACGGTGCCGACCGGGCGGATGCCGTGCGCGGACAGCTCGGCGCCGTTGTCCAGGTAGTGCCAGTCGCCGCGGACGTGGCTGAACCGGGCGAGGCCGGGCAGTCCCGGCGGGACGGTGCTGGCGGGCCGGGGCGTCACCAGGCCAGCTCCAGCATCGCGGTGTTGATGCCGGAGCCGACCCCCATGAGCAGCACCCGGTCGCCGGCGCCGAGGGTCTCCGCCTCCTGGGCGAGCGTGATCGGCACCGAGGCGGGTCCCACGTTGCCGAGGGTGGGATAGGTGGTGGGGACCCGCGCGCGGTCCAGGCCGACGGCCTCGACGATGGCGCGGGTGTGCACCCGGGACACCTGGTGGGTGACGTAGCGGTCCATGGCCTCCCAGTCCCACTCGGGGATGGCGTCCTTCCAGGCGTCGACGACTAGCTCCAGGCCGCCCTCGAGCAGCCCCTCGGCGTCGGTGAACATGCCCTCCGGGCTGCCGATGCACAGGCGGTGGTGCTGGGTGGCGGCGCGGGTCACCCCGCCGAGGACCCGGTGCCCCTCGGGGTGGGCGTCGGCCGGGCCGAGCACCGCGGCGGCCGCCCCGGACCCCAGCGTCAGGGAGGCGAACTCCTCCATGAAGCCCTCGCGACCGCGGTCCTGGGTGAGCAGCCGGTCGACGGTGGTGCGCTGGATGTCGTCGGCGTCCTCGCCGTTGACGATCACGGCGTACCGGATCTGACCCGACTCGATCATGCCGGCGGCGAGCGACATGCCGTTGATGAACCCGAGGCACGCGTTCGCTACGTCGAAGTTCACCGCCGAGCTCGGCAGCCCGAGGCCGTGGTGCAGCCCCACGGCCACCGACGGCTCCAGGTGCTTGCG
This sequence comes from Isoptericola sp. b408, assembly GCF_030588085.1. Taxonomy (NCBI): domain Bacteria; kingdom Bacillati; phylum Actinomycetota; class Actinomycetes; order Micrococcales; family Promicromonosporaceae; genus Isoptericola; species Isoptericola sp. b408. The sequence continues at coordinate 397,137 of NZ_JAUQYQ010000001.1, read as the reverse complement.
GGTCACCGAGGTGTTGATGAGCAGGCCGACCTCGTCGGGTTCGACCCCGGCCAGCTCGAGGGCCTCCCGCCCCGCCGCGACGGTGGCGGAGTCCGCGTCCTCCCCGGGAGCCCAGTTGCGCCGCTCCTCGACCCCGGCGACCCGCTCGAGCAGGTTGCTCGGCAGCCGCAGACGCTTCAGGGCGGGCGCCAGGCGTTCCTGGATCGCGGACGACGTCGTGACGAGGGACGGCAGCCGCCGGGTCACGGACAGCAGCGCGACGTCGGCGAACCGGGTGGTGGCGTTTCCAGTCACACGAGCTCCAGACATCCGGACGCCCGCGCGACGCCGGAACGACGACAAGTCACCGGACCGGCGCGTGACGGTCGGCCGGGGCGTCCCGCAGGACACCCGTTGTTGAGAGTAGGACGGTCGGGCGGCGCCCGCCGTTCCGCCCGGCCGCTGTGTCGCACACCACCGGTGGACGAAACGCCCCAGACCGGGGCGAGTCGGGACGGCGCCGGCCGGGCGGCAGTCTCCCCGGCCACCCGTAGTCTGGTCGGGTGCCCGAGACACCCGCCGCCCTCCCGCCGTTCGCCTCCGACAACTACGCCGGCACCCACCCGGACGTGCTGGCCGCCGTCGCCGCGGCCAACGACGGGTTCAGCGTCGCGTACGGCGACGACCCGTGGACCGCGCGACTCGACGAGCGCACCGCCGAGGTGTTCGGCCCCGGGGCGCTCGCGTTCCCGCTGACCAACGGGACCGGTGCGAACGTCGTCTCCCTCATGGCGCTGTCCGAGCGGTGGGGCGGCGTCGTCGCCTCCGACCTCGCGCACGCCAACACCGACGAGAACGGCGCCCCCGAACGCGTGGGCGGGCTGAAGATCCTCCCCTGCCCGTCCACGGACGGGCGGATCACGCCCGACGACGTCGCCCGCTGGGCCGGGCAGCGCCACGACGTGCACCGCGCCCACCCCGGCGTGCTGACGCTGACGCAGTCGACCGAGCTCGGCACCGTCTACTCCGTCGACGCGACGCGTGCCCTCGTCGAGGCGGCCCACGGGCTCGGCATGGCCGTGCACGTGGACGGCTCCCGGCTCGCCAACGCCGCCGCTTCCCTCGACTGCTCGTTGGGCGCCCTGACCCGTGACCTCGGGGTGGACGTGCTCTCGTTCGGCGCCGCCAAGAACGGCGGCATGATCGGGGAGGCCGTCGTCGTCCTCGCCCCCGAGGACGCCCCGCAGGTGCCCGGGTCCGGGTACGACGGCGCGGCCCGGCGTCGCGCCGCGGCCGACGCGGTGCCCTACCTGCGCAAGGCCACGATGCAGCTCGTCTCCAAGACCCGCTACGTCTCCGCCCAGCTCCTGGCCCTGCTCGGCGAACCCGGCGAGCCGGTCGACGCCGCGGACGGGTCGGCAGCACCGCTGTGGCACCGCAACGCGGCGCACGCCAACGCGATGGCCCGGCGCCTGCGGGACGGGCTCGGGGCCGCCGACGTGCTCGACGTGACGCCGGGACCGGCCGGGACCGAACCGGACGAGCTCGTGGTGCCCCAGGGGATCCGGGTGACCCGGCCGGTCGAGGCGAACGCCGTCTTCGCCACGCTGCCGCGCGAGGCGGCCGACCGGCTGCGCGAGCGGAGCCGGTTCTACGACTGGGCGGCCGGCGAGACCCCGGACCGCGTCGAGGTGCGGTGGATGTGCTCGTGGGACACCCCGGCCGACGCGGTCGACACCTTCGTCGCGGCCGTCGCCGCGGAGCTGTCCTGACCCGGGACGGCGCGCCTCGGGTCGATTCGGCCTCCGGCACCGACCGGGGTTAACGTCGTGCCGACGGGTCGCGACGGTGCGGTCCGGACCGCACACCAGGCCGAGGAGGCGTCATGACCGACGGGGGCACCACCGGACACACCGCCACCGCGTCCACGCACATCGCCGAACCCCCCGAGCGGGTCTGGGCCGAGCTGATGCACCCCGGCGCGCGCTGGATGCTGGGCGCCAACATCGAGACCGACTTCCGCCCGGGCAGCCCCGTCACCTTCGAGGGGCACTTCTTCGGCCGCCAGTTCACCGACAAGGGCCGGATCATCGCCGTCGAGCGCCCGCGGCTGCTGCACTTCACGCACTTCTCCCCGCTCGGCGAGCGGCCGGACGTGCCCGAGAGCTACCACGAGATCCGCATCACGCTGGAGCCCGACGACGGCGGCACCCGCGTCGAGGTGGTCCAGGCGAACATCGACACGGCGGAGCACGCCGCCCGGTCCGAGCAGCACTGGTGCCAGGCGCTGGCGACCCTCGCCCACCGCGACACCGCCCCGACAGCGGGGTCATGACCCCCACCTCCCGGTGGACGACGGCCGTCCTGACGACGGCCGTGCTCGCCCTGGCCGCCTGCAGCACGCCCGGCACGACCCCCACCCCCAGCGCGGGCCCCTGGGAGTCGAGCGCGGGGCCGACGCCGTCCGGCACGCCGTCCGCGAGCCCCCGACCGAGCCCGTCGCCCACGCCGTCGGCGTCGAGCACGCCCGGTGCCGCGGCGGAGGGCAGGACCGACGCCGACGACCCCCTGGCCGGGATGTCGCTGGAGGAGAAGGTCGGTCAGCTGCTCGTGGTCGGCGCGCCGGTCGCCGAGGGGGGCGTGCACGCCCCCACGCGGACCGCCGTCGTCGACCACCACGTCGGCAACGTGTTCCTGCACGGCCGCAGCGAGGCGGGGCTCGCCGCGACCCGCGAGCTGGTCGACGCCTACCGGGCGCTCGCGCCGTCGTCGGCCCCGCCGATGCTGGTGGCGACCGACCAGGAGGGCGGCGCGGTCCAGGTGCTCCGCGGGGCCGGGTTCTCCGAGATCCCGGCGGCCACCCGGCAGGCGACCTGGCCGCGCGCCCGGCTGGAGCGCCTCGCGACCCGTTGGGGCACCGAGCTCGCCGACGCGGGGGTCGACCTCAACCTGGCGCCGGTGATGGATCTCGTCCCGGCGGGCAACCAGCAGGCGAACGCCCCGATCGGCTACTTCTCGCGCAACTACGGGAACACGGCCCGGTCCGTGGTCGACGGGGCCACGGCCTTCTCGGCCGGCATGCAGTCCGCGGGGGTCGAGCCGGTGATCAAGCACTTCCCGGGGCTGGGCCGGGTCACCGAGAACACCGACACCACCGCGTCCGTCGTGGACGACACCATCACCGCCGGGTCGAAGGACGTCGAGGTGTTCGCCGCCGGGATCGACGCCGGGGCGCGGTTCGTCATGCTGTCCAACGCGGTCTACACACGGATCGACCCGGACCAGCAGGCCACGTTCTCCCCCGCCGTCGTGGCGATCCTGCGGGACGACCTCGCGTTCGACGGCGTCGTCATCACCGACGACGTCTCCGCGGCGGCCGCCGTGGACGACGTGGCCCCGGCCGACCGGGCCGTCGCCGCCGTCGAGGCCGGCGTGGACCTCGTGCTGGCCTCCGCCGACCCCTCCGTCGTGCCCGCGATGGCCGACGCCCTCGTGGAGCGGGCCCGCGCGGACGAGGAGTTCGCGGCGCAGGTGGACACCGCCGTCGAGCGGGTGCTCGCCGCCAAGGCCGACCTGCCGGACTGACGCGCGCTCAGTCCTCGTCGGCCAGACCCAGGACGTCCAGCGTCCAGGCGTGCTCGAAGGCGATCTCCTCCCAGCGCGCGTAGCGGCCCGAGACGCCGCCGTGGCCGGCGGACATCTCGATCTTCAGCAGCGCCGGGGCGCCGGCGGCCCGCAGCCGGGCCACCCACTTCGCGGGCTCGACGTACAGCACGCGGGTGTCGTGCAACGACGTCACCGCCAGGATGCGCGGGTAGTGGGAGGCGTCGTCGGGCACGTTCTCGTACGGGCTGTACGAGCGCATGTAGGCGTAGACCTCGGCGTCGGCCAGCGGGTTGCCCCACTCCTCCCACTCGACCACCGTCAGCGGCAGCGACGGGTCCAGGATCGAGGTCAGCGCGTCGACGAACGGCACGCCCGCCAGCACGCCGGCGAACAGCTCCGGCGCCAGGTTCGTCACCGCGCCCATGAGCAGCCCGCCGGCGCTGCCGCCGTCGGCCACCATGCGCTCCGGGCTCGTCCACCCGGCGTCGACCAGGTGGCGGGCGCAGGCGACGAAGTCCGTGAACGTGTTGCGCTTGTGCTCCAGCCGCCCGCCCTCGTACCAGGCGCGGCCCAGCTCGCCGCCACCGCGGACGTGGGCCACGGCGAAGACGACGCCCCGGTCCAGCAGCGACAGCCGCGGCACCGAGAAGAACGGGTCGACGCTGATCTCGTAGGCGCCGTAGCCGTACAGCAGCAGCGGCGCCGGGTCCGCCCCGGTCCCGGCGGAGTCCAGCGTCACGGCGTCCCGCTTCCACACCAGCGAGATCGGGACGCGCGTGCCGTCCTCGGCGGTCGCCCATGCGCGCTGCTGGGCGTAGTCGGTGGGCTCGTAGCCGCCCAGCACCGGCTGCTGGCGGCGCACGAGGCGCTCCCCGGTGGCCAGGTCGACGTCGAGCACCGTGGCCGGCGTGACGAACGACGTGTACTCCACCCGGACCAGCGGCGCCGCGAACTCGGGCGTCTCGCCCGGCGCGGCGGAGAAGAGGGCCTCGGGGAAGTCCAGCTCGCGGGGCGTCCACGGGGCGTCCGGCGCGAGGGTCGCCAGCGTGACGACGGCGACCCGCGGGGTCGCGTCCCGGCGCACGCCCAGCACGACGTGGTCGGCGAACGCGTCCACCGACTCCAGACGGACCCCGGGGTCGTGGGCCACGACGACGGTCGCGTCCGCCGGGTCCAGGCCGTCGGCCCCGCCGTCGTCGTGCCCGTCGTGGCGCGGCGGCACGTCCGTGACCGCCAGCTCGAAGTTCTGCGCCCCGTCGTTGTGCAGCACCAGCAGGGCGTCGCCCCGGCCGGGCAGGACGGCGTGCTCGACCGTGTACTCGACGCCCTCGCGCCGCCGCCAGACGGGCCGGAACGCGCCGGTCGGGTCGTCGGTCTCGAGCAGCCAGCACTCGCCGGTCATCTTCGAGCCGAGCTCGATCTGCAGGTACTGCTGGGAGCGGGACAGCCCGACCCCCACCCAGAACCGCTCGTCCGGCTCGTGGAAGACCTGGACGTCGTCGGCCACCGGGGTGCCGACCTCGTGCCGCCAGATCGTGCACGGCCGCCACGCGTCGTCGACGGTCGGGTAGAACACGTACCGCCCGTCGGGGGTGATGACGGCGCCCGGGAACGTCCCGTCGATCTCGTCCGGCAGGTCGGTCCCGGTGCTCAGGTCGCGCACCCGCAGCGTGTAACGCTCGTCGCCGGTGGTGTCGACCGCGTGGACGAGCCGGTCACCCCGCGGGGCCACCGCGAACGACCCGAGCGAGAAGAAGTCGTGCCCGGCCGCCGCCTCGTTCTGGTCGAGCAGCACCTGCTCGCCGGCGGGCACCTGCCCCGGCTCGAGGACCGGCGGCGTCCAGTCCTCGGGGTCGGTCACCGGCACGCGCGCGTGCACCGGGTACTGCTCGCCCTCGGTGAAGCGCACGTAGTACCAGTGCCCACCCAGGCGGGTCGGGACCGACAGGTCGGTCTCGAGCGTGCGGTCCTTGATCTCGCCGACGATGCGTTCGCGCAACGGCCGCAGCCCGGCGAGCTGGTCCTGGGTCCAGGAGTTCTCGGCCTCCAGGTGCGCGAGCACCTCGGGGTCCTCCTTGGCGCGCAACCACTCGTAGTCGTCGACGAAGGAGTGGCCGTGGTGGCTCCGGGTGGTGGGTCGGCGGTCGGCGGCCGGCGGGGTGCCGGGCTCGGGCAGGCCTGCGGTGGCGGCGTCGTCGTGCACCCGGCCAGCGTACGTGTCCGGCCGCCGTGTCCCCGGTGCGGGCTCTCGCCGGTACCCGCCGCGGACGCCGTGACGGGTGCAGGGCCCGTCAGCATCGCTTGGCCACGGCGGTCGGCACGCCGCACACGGTTGATCACGTCTCGGCAACAGTTTTTCTGCTCCCCGAGGCCGAATCGGCCCGTCGTGGCGGTTCTGCCCGCCTCCACAGGCGTCTCGGAGGCGCCGGTGTGACCTACAAGTGTCATCCAGGTCACACCACGCGGCTACACTGCCCGGCACGCTCGCACCACGAGATCGTCAACAGGGCCTTCAGCGTCACTGCATGGCTGTCGAGGGGTGCAGCGCAGTCCCGGGTGGACCCGGGCGCACGACCCTGACCCACCGGAGGACTCGTCCGATGACAGCGGACCGACTCGACCTCGCGAGGAGGACCCGGCGCGCGATCGCCGCCGTCGCTCTCGCGTTGCTACCGGCGATGCTCGTCGCGCACCCCGCGACCGCAAGCACCGACGACGCCACCTGCCAGCCCGACAACGAGACGGCCTGCGTGGCCGGCATGGTCCTGACCGCCGACAACGACCACGTCGCGGGTGTGGAGCTGCTCGTGACCGGCGAAGGGTTCACGGCGGACCTGATCACGACGGACGAGCGGCCCGTGGCGGTCGCCGTGCCGGAGGTCGGGCGCTACGTCGTGGCCATCGACCCCTCGACGCTCCCCGACGACCAGCAGCTGCCCGAGGGCGCCGAGCTCGAGAGAGAGGTCGTCGCCCAGACCGGGGCCACGGCCCGCGCCGCCTTCCGGGTCGGCAGCGGTGCCGAGGCACCCGCGGCGCCGTCGGAGACCGCCGAGGACACCGAGGGCGCCACGACGGCGCCGGAGGGCGGCGACGAAGGCGTGGGCGCCGCCCCGGAGGGCGACGCCTCCCAGCGCGACTTCAACTGGGGTCAGCTGTGGCAGCAGATCGGCTCCGGGCTGCGGTTCGGGCTCCTGCTGGCCCTGGCCTCCATCGGCCTCAACCTCGTGTTCGGCACGACCGGGTTGTCGAACTTCGCCCACGGCGAGCAGTTCGCCCTCGGCGCCGCGCTCGGCTTCCTCACCATCAACGTGATGGGCATGCCGATCTGGCTCGGCGGCATCCTCACGATCGCGGTGTGCGGCATGACGGGCTGGGCCCAGGACGCCGGGATCTGGCGTCCGCTGCGCAAGCGCAACGTGCCGGTCATGCAGCTCATGATCGTCTCGATCGGCCTCTCGATCACGCTGCAGTACGTCATCCAGCTGCTGATCGGCGGTGGCTCCGAGCGGATCCTGTCGTCCAACCCGCGACCGATCACGATCGTCGGCATCACCCTCAGCGCCGCCTCGTGGATCTCCATGCTGGTCGCCCTGGTGTGCGTGCTCGGCATCGCCTGGTTCCTCACCCGGACCCGGATCGGCCGCGCCACCCGTGCCGTGTCGGACAACCCGGCGCTGGCCTCGGCGACCGGCATCGACCCCGACAAGATCATCCGCCTCGTGTGGGTCATGGCCACCGGGTTCGCCGCGCTGGCCGGCCTGATGTGGGGCACCTCGTTCGGCTCCTTCAACTGGCAGCTCGGCATCCAGCTCCTGCTGCTCATGTTCGCGGCCGTCACCCTCGGAGGCCTGGGCACCGCGCTCGGGGCGTTCGTCGGATCGCTGCTCATCGGCCAGGTCGTCGAGCTGTCGAACCTCGTCATCCCCAGCGACCTGCGCTACGCGTCGGCCCTGGTGATCCTCATCCTCGTGCTCCTGTTCCGGCCGCAGGGCATCCTCGGCCGCCGCGAGCGGGTCGGCTGAAAGGAGTCACACCATGGAAGAGTTCCTGCGCATCCTCACGCAGTCGGCGGGCGAGATCCTCGCCCCGACCACGGCGGCCTTCGCGATCGCCGCGATCGGCCTCAACCTGCACTTCGGGTACACCGGACTGCTCAACATGGGCCAGGCCGGCTTCATGCTCCTGGGCGCCTACGGGTTCGGCATCACGCTGACCCTCGGCGGCCCGATCTGGCTCGCCTTCCTCATCGCGATCGCCGCCGGCGTCCTGTTCGCGCTCCTGCTGGGCATGCCCACGCTGCAGCTCCGGGGCGACTACCTGGCGATCGTGACCATCTCCGCCGCGGAGATCGTCCGATGGTTCGGCCGGTCCACCCTCTGGCAGGAGTGGACCGGCGGCGCCTCCGGTCTGCAGGGCCGCTACTACAAGGACCCGTTCCACGCGCTGTCGTTCCTGCCGGAGGGCCGCTTCGCCCTCGGCCCGTTCGAGTACATCAACACCGGGTCGGACTCCTGGTTCACCCGCATCTTCGCCTGGGGCCTCGTCGCGCTGGTGCTGATCTTCGTCTGGCTCATCACGCGCAGCCCCTGGGGCCGCGTGCTCAAGGGCATCCGTGAGGACGAGGACGCCGTGCGGGCGCTCGGCAAGAGCGTCTACTCGTACAAGCTGCAGGCCCTCGTGCTCGGCGGGGCGATCGGCGCGCTGGCCGGCGTGGTCTACGCGATACCCCTGGCGATCTCCCCCGACTCGATGGGCGGGCGCACCATGACGTTCTTCGTCTGGACCGTCCTGCTGCTCGGTGGTGCCGCGACCGTCTTCGGTCCGGTGCTCGGGTCGATGATCTTCTTCACCGCCTACATGTTCATGCGCACCGGGATGCGCGCCCTGTCCGAGGACACCGCCGTCGGCACCGTCATCTCCACCACCCAGGTGGAGTACATCGGCGGCATGCTCGTGGGCATCACCCTGATGTGCCTGGTGATCTTCCGGCCACAGGGCATCCTCGGGAACAAGAAGGAGCTGGCGTTCAATGTCCGTTGACGAGACGACGACGGCCCGCAGCACGTCGCTGGCGGACGTCGCCCACGAGCCCGGGGCGGCCAAGCCCGACCCGATCCTCGTCGCCGACCACGTCGTGCGGCGGTTCGGCGGCATGACGGCGGTCGACGTCGACCACCTGGAGGTCCAGGAGGGCGTCATCACCGCCCTCATCGGGCCGAACGGTGCCGGCAAGACCACGTTCTTCAACCTGCTCACCGGGTTCGACACCCCGAACACCGGCGAATGGACCTTCCAGGGACGGTCGCTGTCCGGCAAGAGCGGTGCCGCGGTCGCCAAGGCGGGTGTGGTCCGCACCTTCCAGCTGACCAAGGCGCTGGGACGCCTCACCGTGCTGCAGAACATGCTGCTGGCCTCCCGGGACAACCCCGGGGAGAACCTGTGGCTGTCCTGGCTGCCGTTCCTGTGGAAGAAGCACGAGGCCGACTCCACCGAGAAGGCCATGGAGATCCTCGCCCGGTTCAAGCTGGACACGAAGGCGAACGACTACGCCGGCTCGCTGTCCGGCGGTCAGCGCAAGCTGCTCGAGATGGCCCGCGCGCTGATGACCGACCCGACGATGATCATGCTCGACGAGCCCATGGCGGGCGTGAACCCGGCGCTCGTCCAGTCCCTGCTCGGGCACGTCCAGGCGCTGCGCGACGAGGGCATGACCGTGCTGTTCGTCGAGCACGACATGCACGCCGTCCGGCACATCAGCGACTGGGTCGTGGTCATGGCCGAGGGCCGGATCGTGGCCGAGGGGCCGCCCAGCAGCGTGATGAAGGACGAGGCCGTGGTGGACGCCTACCTCGGCGCCCACCACGACACCGACCTCGGTGACGACTCGCTGCTCGACCCGGCGGTCCTCGCCCGGTACGAGGCCGAGGAGGAGGAACGATGAGCCAGACCACCACCGCTCCGCGGGAGACGCCGATCGACGACGTCCCCACGGAGGATCTCCTGCTCCACGCCGACAACCTCGTGGCCGGCTACCTGCCCGGGGTGAACATCCTCAACGAATGCTCGCTCAAGGTCCGTCAGGGTGAGCTCGTCGGGATCATCGGCCCCAACGGCGCCGGGAAGTCGACGCTGCTCAAGGCCCTGTTCGGCCTGGTGAAGATCCACTCGGGCACCGTCACGCTGCAGGGCAAGGACATCACCGGGATGAAGGCCAACAAGCTGGTCGCCCAGGGTGTCGGGTACGTGCCGCAGAACAACAACGTGTTCCCCTCGCTGACGGTCGAGGAGAACATGCGGATGGGCACATTCCTCAAGCCGAAGATCTTCAGCGAGCGCTGGCAGTTCATCGGCGACCTGTTCCCCGTGCTGCACGACCGCCGCGCCCAGCGGGCCGGCGCCATGTCGGGTGGTGAGCGTCAGATGGTCGCGATGGCCCGGGCGCTCATGATGAACCCGTCGGTGCTGCTGCTCGACGAGCCGTCCGCCGGCCTGTCGCCGGTGCGCCAGGACGAGACGTTCCTGCGCACCCGCATGATCAACAAGGCCGGCGTCTCTGTGATCATGGTCGAGCAGAACGCCCGTCGCTGCCTGCAGATCTGCGACCGCGGCTACGTGCTCGACCAGGGCACCGACGCCTACTCCGGCCCCGGGCGCGAGCTGCTCAACGACCCGAAGGTCATCTCGCTCTACCTGGGCACGCTGGCCGAGGACGTCGAGGAGGCCGACCAGGCCCGGGAGGCAGATCAGGCCCGGGAGGCCGACCAGCTGCCGGAGAGCGACGCGACGGACCAGGCCGAGCGCACGGACGTCGCCGAGCCGGCCACGGAGACCCCGCGGGCCTCCCGGGACGGGGAGGCCTGAGGGGGGGACCACTCCCCGGCGAGTCAGGGCGGTCCTGCGCGACTCAGGACGGCCCTGCGCGACTCAGGACGGCCCTGCGCGAGTCAGGACGGCCCTGCGCGACTCAGGACGGCCCTGCGCGAGTCAGGAGTCCTGACGGATGAGTGAGGACGGCGGGCGTCCGGGTTTACCCGGGCGCCCGCCGTCGCCGTCCTCCGTCGAGAACCCGTGTTCGGAGCGCATGGTCGCCCGTCGGTCGACCGCGGGTCAGGACGCATGACGGCCCGGGACCGCCTCCGCCCGGATCCGCCGTCAGGAAGCGCGGCCGACGGCGGCGCTCCGGCGACGTCCCAGCCGTCGGTAGTACGCCTCGCGCATGGACGCTCCCGGGTCGTACCGATCGGCCAGGTCGTCCCAGCCCAGCCGCACCAGTTCGACACCGGCCTCGGCGATCTCGGCGTGGCGTCGCTCCTGACGCCGCAGCACCTCGATCGGCACACCGAAGGACCCTCCCGAGTACTTCACGGCACCGTCGAACTCGACACCCACGCCGATCTCCGGCCAACCGAAGTCGACGAACCGCGTGCCCGACGTCGTCGCCACCTCCATCTGGCACTCGGGCCGGGGCAGGCCGTCGTCGATGGCGATCAACCGCGCGACCGTCTCGCCGGGGGATCCCGATCGTGGGTCGCAGACGTCGAGGAGCCGGCGTGCCTGGATCATTCCGCGCTTGCCCGCCGAGGCCGTCATGATCCGCGAGACCTCCCTCGGGTCGGCGCCGCGGCGAAACAGGGAATCGGCCACCACGAGCGCTCCCTCCGGCGACAACGTCCGCAGACAGTCCACGAGCGTCCGCTCGGGCGAAGTCACCGGAACGCCCTCGATCAGGCCCTGTTCCCGGGTCGGCAGGCACGTGAAGTGCCGCCGCACCGTCGGCTCCGCCGTCAGGGAGACCCGCGGCTTCACGACGTGCGTGACATGGACGAGCGCAGGGGTCGCATAGGTCCACGCACCGTGCAGCATCGCGGCGGTCGCATGACTGAACCAGATGCGGCTGCGCGACGAGCTCACCAGCGCCCGGACACCCGCCAGGACGGCCTCGGCGTGCTCGGTGTCGCCGTGGCCGGTCGGCGTCATGACGCCGCGGTCCGACCTCAAGGCTCCTTGCGCCACCTGGGCCGCGATGCGGTCGCGGTCCGCACGGGAGAGGTCCACCGCTCGAGGGACCGTCGGTGGGCACGCCCGGTCGGCTGACAGCATGGTGCGCAGCGGTGAGCCGGGCACCGCCATCGTCGACAGGATCTGCTCGAGGCGGTGGATGGCGGGGAGGTGCGGTGGATCGCTCATGCGACGAGGCTCGCGCGACACGGCCCGCGGAGGGCGGGTCGTGCGGGCCTTCGGTGGACGAACGGCGCTGTGGACGACCGACAGCCCGCACTGCTGCTCAGGGGCGACGTGCGCTCCCGGGGGCTCCTGACCGGCCGGAACTCGTCCTGCCTCGCGGCACAGCACCCTGACCCGCCGGGCAGCACCCTGACCCGCGGCGGAGCGCGAACGCCGAGGGGCAGCTTGTGGACGACGACGGCCCGGTCCCCTCCGCAGAGGAGACCGGGCCGTCGTCAGCAGACCGGGATGAACATCCCGGCAGGCTCGACCGGGGCGTCAGCCGCCGATCTGGCCCTCGATCTGCCGCACGTAGGTGTACGTGTTGTCGTCGCCGTACTCGTAGATGCCGATGAACGCGGACGACGGGTCGTTGTCCTCGTTCAGCGGGCCGGTGCCCGACGGACCGGTGTAGTCGATCTCCTCACCGGCCTCGAGCGCCTCGACGCCCTCGGCGAAGGTGGTGACCTCGGTGCCGCCCTCGGCGCCGGAGACGGCCGCGATGTTCTCGGAGATCGTCACGCCGTCGGTACCCTCGCCCCGCACGGCGGCCAGGGCCGCCAGGATGGTGGCGTCGTACGACTCGGCCGCGTAGGAGTACCCGTCGAGGGACGAACCCTCGTTCTCCTCGTGCCAGGTGTTCAGGCGCTCCTTGAAGTCGTCCTCGGCCTGCGCACCGGGCAGCGTGCCCTGGACGCCGGCGAGGGTGCCCTCGTCGAAGTCACCGCTCCAGTCGGACAGGTTGCCGTCCGTGAAGTAGGTGGTGCCGTCGAAGTCCCAGCCCTGGGCGACGAGCTCGTTCACCGCGGCCACGGTCTCCTCGAAGGCGATGACCACGAGGGCGTCCGGGTCGGTGCCCAGCGCCGCGGAGACCTGCGAACCGAAGTTCGTCTCACCGGGCGGGAACTCCTCGCCGGCGCCGTTGGCGCCGTAGACGACCGTGCCACCGCCGGCCTCGATCGCGCTCTGGGTGTGGTCGCGCAGACCGGTGCCGTAGGCGTCGTTGAGGACGATCATGGCGACGTCCTGGTGGCCGCCGTCGAGGATCAGCGAGCCCAGCGCGGCGCCCTGGACGGTGTCCGGCGGGGCGGTGCGCGTGTAGAAGTCTCCGTAGCCCGACAGGTCGGCGGCGGTGTTCGCCGGCGAGATCTGCATCACCTGGGCCTCGGCGAAGACGTCGACCACACCGAGGGAGACCGACGACGACGCAGCGCCGATGACGGCGTCCGCACCCTTGGAGATGAGGTCCGTGGCGGTCGAGTTCGCGACCGTCAGGTCGGTGTTGTCACCGGAGTCGCCCCACTCGACCTCGACGTCGCTGCCGAGCACGCCGCCGGCCTCGTTGATGTCCTGGATGGCCAGACCGACGCCGGCGATCTCGGGCGGGCCGAGGAAGGACAGCGTGCCGGTCACCGGGAGGATGGTGCCGATGGTCAGGGGGTCGGCCGACCCTTCGTCCATCGACTCCTCGGAGGTGTCCGCGGCCTCGTCGGCCGAGTCGTCGGAGCCGCAGGCCGTCAGGCCCAGGCTGAGCGCCGCGGCGAGGGCGAGGCCCTTCGCGGCCGTCATGCGTCGAGTCATGAGTTTCCCTTTCGGGGTCGGGCGTGCCACGGCACTCAATGCCGCATGTAGTGGCGCTGAAACTAGTCCTCATGTGTGACATACATGTGTCAGATCCGTCACTCTCGACAGATCGTGACGAACCTGTGATCTGGCTCACCCCGGCGACATCGGCCTGCCGGCCTGCCGGATTCCGCAGGATTCCGGGCGAACAGCATGGTCACGGTGCTGCCGACCTCCCCACCACCACCGTCACGGCACCGCCCGCGTCGAGGCGGCCGCCCCGTCCGGGACCGGACCACGGGAGCTCACACCGGGTACAGATCGACTCACGGGGCACCCGAGCCGGGGTCAGGACCGGCCTTCGGACGCCGTCGCGGGTGATGTTCGGGACAATCGGACCGAGAATCTCGCCGATGTGCTGGTGCGAGGACTTCCGCTCGCGTACCGTTAGGGCCGTTGCAGTGTCTTGCTCGTACCGGACGGACCCCCGTCCTGCGTCGGGAGGCGGGGTCGTTCAGGATTGACCCCGGCGCACCGGCGGACCTTGGTTCCACAAGAGTTTGACGACGAACACCGTGATGCGCGGTCCCCGACAGGCGGGGGCTGCGAGCTCTTGAAGGAGTACCCATGGCCACCGGAACCGTGAAGTGGTTCAACAGCGAGAAGGGCTACGGCTTCATCGCTCCCGAGGACGGCACCGCTGACGTGTTCGTCCACTTCTCCGCGATCCAGACGCAGGGCTACCGCAGCCTGGACGAGGAGCAGAAGGTCGAGTTCGACGTCACGCAGGGCCCGAAGGGTCCGCAGGCGGAGAACGTTCGCCCGCTCTGATCTCTCGTCCGCGTGCTTCCTGACGGCGGCACGCACCAGAGACTCGCACGGCCCGCACTCGCTGCCTCACGGCGGCGGGTGCGGGCCGTTGTCGTCTCCAGGGACCGCCCGCCCCACCCGGTTCCCCCGGGAACCCCGGGGGACCACGAACCGTTCCACCACCATGGGATTCCTCGACCGACTCCTCGGCAGGTCACGTGACGAGCGCTCCATCCCCGGGATGACGGGCGGAGGCACCCCGCGCGGGTACGCCACGCCCGCACCGTCGTCCGCGGACCCGCGAAGCGGGGGTCCCACCTCGCACCGTTCACCCGACGACGTGGCGATCGACCGCTACCGCTACCTGCTGCGCACCGCCCCGCCGGACGCCGTCGAGCAGGCCCATGCCGAGGCGTTCGCCCAGCTCACTCCGGAGCAGCGCCGCCAGGTCCTCACCGAGGTCGGCGCCACGGTGCCTGCCTCCGAGCGCGCCACCACCGACGACCCGCAGTCGCTGGCCCGGATGGCGACCCGCGCCGAGATGCGCAACCCGGGCACCCTGGAGAACACGTTCCGCTCCGGCGGGCCGGGGGCCGCGGCCGGTGCCAGGGGCCCGAGCTTCGGCTCGATGATGGGATCCAGCCTCCTCGGCACGGTCGCCGGTGTCGTCATCGGTTCGGCCGTGGCCAACGCGATGTTCGGTCCGGCGTTCGGCGACCCGACGACGCCGGTCGCCGAGGACGCGGCCGCTGCGGGCGAGGGGGAGGCCGGCGAGGCCGGCGAGGCCGGGGCGGACGCCGGTGCCGACACCGAGGCCGCGGGCATGGATGCCGGCGGCGCGGAGGCCGCCGGGGACGACGGCATGTTCGGTGGGTTCTTCGGCGGCGGCGAAGAGGGCGGCGGCGGCCTCGGCGACTTCTTCGGTGGCGACGGCGGCGGTTTCGACTTCTGACTCGCGCAGTCCCGTCCTGACTCGCCGCAGATCGCCCTGATTCGCGGGTCGGTGGTCGGGGGTCGCGGGTCGGTGGTCGCGGGTCGGTGGTCGGGGGTCGGGGGAAGCCTCAGCGAGCGGTGAGGCGCAGGAACGCCCCGAGCTGCTGCAGGTCCGTCACCGACGTCGGCAGGTAGTCCGTCAGCCGCGGCGAGCGGATCACGACCGCCCGCCATTGCCCCCGGGAGACCGCGACGTTGATCCGGTTCCGGCTGAGCAGGAACCCCATGCCCCGGGGCACGTCCTCCGGCGAGGAGGCGGCCATGGACAGCACCGCCACGGGCGCCTCCTGCCCCTGGAACTTGTCGACCGTGCCGACGCGCACGTCGTCCAGGCCGGCCCGGGCCAGCGCGCGGCGGATCGTGTGCACCTGCGCGTTGTACGCGGCCACGACGATGACGTCCGCAGGCCCGAGGTCCCGCGGCTCCGCGCCGACGGTCCGGACCCAGGGCCGGCCCAGCACCGCCCGGACCTGCCGGACCACCTCCTCGGCCTCCTCGGCCGAGGACACCGCCCGGCCGGCGTGGTCGACGAGCACCTCGTGCACACCGGGCTCCACCGGGTCCAGCGACCGCCCGTGGACCGAGGCGTGGGCGTGCAGCCGACCGGAGTACGCCAGCTCGGACACCGCCGTGCACAGCGCCGGGTGCATCCGCCGGGACGCGGGCAGGAAGTAGCCGAACTCCTCGGGCAGCGTCTCGTGGCCGTCGGCGAGCCAGCCGAGCGCCGAGCCGGCGACCCCCGGGTCGGGGTGCGCCCCCTGGGACACCTGCGGCAGCTGCTGCGGGTCGCCGAGGAGCAGGAGACGTGCCGCCGCCCGCGCGACCGCGACCGTGTTGGCGATCGCGAACTGACCGGCCTCGTCGATGACGAGCAGGTCCAGCCCCTCCGGCGCCCATCGGTCGTGCGCGAAGTCCCAGGCCGTCCCTCCGACGACGCAGCCACGTCCCGCGTCGTCGGCCTCGGCGGCGAAGGCCTGCAGCCCGTCGGCGTTGACGTCCTGCCACGGGGTCCCCGACTGCGCCGGCGAGACGCCGGAGGGCAGCTTCTTCGCGACCTGCTCGGCAGGGACGCCGGCGGCCAGCACCCCGTGCAGCAGGTTCTCCACGACGGCGTGCGACTGCGCCACGACGCCGACCCGCCAGCCGTCGGCGACCAGCGCCGCGATGACGTGGGAGGCGAGGTAGGTCTTGCCGGTGCCGGGCGGACCCTGCACCGCGAGGTAGGACCGGTCGAGCGCCCGCACCGCCCGCTCCACGGCCGCGACCACGTCGGGCTCGCCGTCCGGCCCCACCGCCGGTGTTGGCAGTCCCCCGGCGACCCGGGCGGGGCGTCGCTGGAGCAGGTCCGTCATCGGCCCGGCGGGCAGCCGCTCCGCCATCGGCACGCCTGCCGCGGCACCGGAGCGCCAGGCCTCCAGCGCCGCCCGCCCGGCCTCCTCGGTGGCCGTCTCCAACGGGCCGGCGGGGACGTGGCTGTTGACGCTCAGGGCGCACGGCAGGTCGTCGTGCGTCTCCTGGCCGGCCCCCACGTGCTCCCGCACGGTGAAGACGTCCAGCTCACGGTCGCCGTCGACGACCCGCTCGACCTCGGCGATCGCCATCTTGCCGTGGAACCACCGCTCGGCCAGCGGTCCCACGTTCGCGACCACCGGTGGGCACGGCACGTCGTAGAGCAGGAACGCGCTCGCCCCTGCGCGCAGCTCGCTGCCCTCCACGGCGGGACACGCCAGGGCCAGGAGCCGCGACGGCGCCCGCTTGCCCGGCTCGACCTCCCAGTCGCGGAGCACCCGCCCGCCCTCGACGACCGCGGCCGACCGGCGGCCCGGCCACTCGGCGGGCGGAAGCTGCATGCGGGAGAAGTGCGCCTGCCAGAACTGCTTGCCCTCGCGCCGGTGGTAGCCGACCGCGGCACCCAGCAGGCTCAGCGCGCGGGCAGCCGCCCGCTCGGCGGGCTCGTGGGGGTGCGCGTGCGCGACGGCGTCCCGGATCTCGGCCTCGAGCGCCTCCCGGGCGGCTCTCTCCGGGTTCTCGGGGGTGGGCTCCTCCAGGGGCAGCGGCTCGGCGACCGGCCGCTCGACCGGGCCGACCACCTCGTCGTGCGCCCAGCGCAGCCAGTCCAGCAGCCGCAGCGTGGACAGGCAGTCGTACCGGTTGTAGTCGAGGATCTCCTCGCGGCGCTGCGCGGCCTCGTCGTGCTCCCCCGCAGCCAGCAGCTCGCAGTACTCGGCGTACTCGACCACCGACGTCGCGGCGTCGGTCACGCCGGACCGCGCCGCCTCGTCGCCCATATACAGCGGTTCGAGCTTCTTGATCGACCGGGACCGGTCGGAGATCCGGATCGCCGACCGCACCGTGGCGTACAGGTCGACGAGCACTCCGGAACGCAGCAGCTCGTCGACCTCGTCCTCGTACACCCCGTGCCGGGCCGCGATGGACAGCAGGTGCGTCCGTTCGTAGGCGGCGTAGTGGTAGACGTGCATGTCGGGCCACCGACGACGGCGTTCGGCCATGGCGTCGACGAACCGCACCAGGGCGTCGGCCTCGTCGGCCCAGGTGTCCGCCCACAGGGCGTGGAACGACGGCCGCCCCTCGGCGTCGAGGTCACGGGTGACCCAGCCGAAGAGGTAGTCGATCCCCGACTCGGCCGGGGTGAGCGCGTCCGCGGGGGCCCACAGCGGGTCGCCCTCGAAGTCGAAGAAGACGTCGCCGTCGCTCGGCGGCGGCAGTCGTTCCACGGGCGCCGGGTCGGTGAGCGCCCAGCGCAGCTCGCGTGACCCCTCGGGCGTCTCCAGCAGCACCGAGCCGTCGCCCGGGTCGGTGCCGAGCTGCAGCGCGGCCTGCCGTTGCAGGCCGGCGAACCGGTCGGCCGCCATCCCCGCCGGGGGCTGCTCGGCACAGGCCAGGTCCTTCATCGTGGTGAGGCCGGCGGCGGCGAGCCGAGCGCGCTGCGGGGCGTAGACGCCGGCCACGAGCAGCACGTCCGAGTGCGTGGCCGCGGACTCGGCGCAGTCCGGGCAGACGCCGAGCCGCTGGCAGGCGACGTGCCCCGGGGCGTCCCACTCGACCGGCGCTCCCTCCTCGACGTGCCGGGCGACGACGTCCAGCAGCCGGTCACGCCGCGCCCGGAACACCGGCAGCACCTCGGCGAGCGCGTGCTCGGTGATCTCGCCGGTGCCGAGCACCAGGTGGGCGTGCTCGGTGGGGTCGATCCCGGCGGCGAGGAGCTGGTCGGCGTACGCGGCGAGCTGCAGCACGGCCCGGACCTTCTCCCGCCGGGCGAGCTTGGTGTCCCAGACGGCGTACCGCGGCCGGCCGTCGCTCGGGCCGGCGTCGCGCACCAGGAAGTCCGCCCGCCCGTGGAAGCTCCCGTCGAAGAACGCCGCCTGGTAGACGACGTCGGCCCCGCGTTCGAGCCCGGCGAGCGTCGCGGAGTGCGCGGCGACGAGGTCGTCGTACGCCATGCGCCGCGGCGCCGGGAGCTCGAGCACCCCGCCGGGGCCGCCGTCGTCGGGCGAGGTGCCGAACCGGGCCCGGAAGTCCTCCAGCACGGACGCCTCGTGCGCCTCGCCGAGCGCGACGGTGCGCGCCAGCATCTCGTCGGCGTCCCGGGGCCGCTGCGGCACCCGGCCCAGGACCTCGTCGAGGCGGCGCAGGAGCGCGTGCTCGCACTCGGCGGCCACCACCAGGTCGCTGGCCGAGTGCACGAGCCGCGGCTCACCGGCGCCGTCCAGGAGGAACATGTCCCAGGTCTACCAGCGACCGCCGACATGGACCTGAAGGGGATGTTTCCGCCATAGTGGGGCCGCACGACGCCGAAGGAGACCCATGACCGTGCGATTCAACCCCCCGCCCGGCTGGCAGGTCCCCCCAGGGTTCCGGCCAGACGCGCACTGGGCACCCGACCCCTCGTGGCCCCCGGCGCCTCCGGGATGGCAGTACTGGGTGGAGGACTCCCCGCCCCCGCCCCAGCCTGCGCCTGCGCCTGCGCCTGCGCCTGCTGCGACGACGCGCGCCGCAGCCGTGCCTTCCGCCCCGCCCCAGGGTGCGGGCGACCCGGGGGCGACCACGGTCATGGCACCCGTGCGGCCCGACGCCGGTCCGCCGCCCGCACCGTCGGCCACCCGGGCCTCGGCGCACGGGTCCGCGCGGCCGGTGCACGACCCGCACCCCACCGCTCGCGCCACGACGCCGGTCCCGCCGCAACAGCCCGCCGCCGCGCCGCCGAACGCACCGGGCCACGACACCAACCGGGGCGAGGCACGCGCCGGTCGGCGGCAGCGTCCGGCGACCGTGCTCGTCGCGGGGGTCGCCGTCGCCTGCCTGGCCCTCGGGGTCATCGTCGGCGTGATGTTCTCGATGGTGCAGACCGGTGACGCCCGCCAGGCCATCGCCGACGCCGAACGGCAGGTCGAGCAGGCCGCCGCGCTGGAGGCCGAGGTCACCGAGGACAAGGCGGCGCTCTCCGAGCGTGCCGCCGAGCTCGAGGCACGGGAGAGATCCCTCAAGGAGCGCGAGTCCGAGATCGCGGAGAAGGAGTCGCAGCTGGTCAGCCGACAGGCCGAGCTCGACGACCAGGCCGCCCAGCAGCAGCAGCTGCAGCAGCAACAGCAGCAGGGGAACGACAAGAGGGACGACGACGGCGGCGGCCAGTGGTGGTACTGGAACTGCGACGCCGCCCGTCAGGACGGCGCCGCGCCGATCTACCAGGGCTCGCCCGGCTACCGCAGCGGTCTCGACCCCAACGGCAACGGCATCGCCTGCGAGGAGGGGGAGTAGCCGTCAGCCGGCCGGCCGGCCCACGGCGTCCCACCAGGCGTCGAGGCTGCCGGCCGGCGCCAGGGTGCGCAGTCCGAGCTCATCCTCGAACGACGGCTCGCCGTGCTCGTCGGGGTCGGGCAGCATCCGCTGCTCGTCGTCCGTCAGGTCCTCGACGCAGAAGGTCACCTTGAGCTGAGCCTCCACGGGGTCCTCGGCCGGCTCGGCGCAGGAGACGACGCCGGACCCCTCCGGTTCGGAGACCGCCATGTAGAAGGCACGCTCGGCTCGGACGTCCGTCCCGCAACCGACGCGTCCGGAGGCCTGGCGGGTGGTTGCCGTGGTGTAGACGAGGTGGCGTCCCGGCTGCTCGGGGACCTCCGCCTCGCCCGGCGGAGCCGTCGGTTCCGTCGACGGCAGACCCTCCGTCGCGCGTCGCTCGGCCACGCGACGGTCCATGTCCGCGTGGTGCGCGGCCACCGCCTCGACGATCGCCGTCGTCGGTGCGTCGGCGGCGCCGTCGACCGTCACCCGCGGCACCCCCGGAGCGGGTCGGCCGGCCAGCGCCTCCCCCGTCCGTCTCCCCTGTTCATCACCGCCGGGGACGACGACGGGCTGCACCGACGTGATGAACATGGCCTCGGCGGTGGCCGTCACCCGGACGCGGAGATCATCCTCAGCGCACCCGGCGAGGCCCGCGGCCACCGCGGTGCCGTCGTCGCCGTCCCACACGCCGCTCAGCGCGCCGGACGCCGCCGGGACGACCGCCCCGACCACGGCCACCGCCGCGACGCACCCGGCCGCGAGCGTGGCCCGGTACCGCAGGCGCTTGCGCCGGCTCGACCGCAGCACCTCCTCGAGGTCCAGCTGCGACGGCGGGACCTGGGCGGTCGTGCGGCGCAGTCGGTCGATCAGTTCGTCGTCGTTCATCGGTCGCTCCTCAGTCCGTCGAGGTCGAGCAGTGTGCGCAGGCGGTGCAGCCCTCGGGATGCGGTGGACTTCACGGTGCCGGTCGGGAGGCCGAGCTCGCCGGCGACCTCGGCCTCGGACAGTTCGAGCAGGTGGCGCATCACCACGACACGGCGTTGCTTGACGGGCAGGAGCAGCAACGCCCGCACGACGGCGTCCCGGTCGTCGACCGTGCCTGTCTCGGCCCGGCCCGGCGGCGGCCGCCCCGTCCACGACGGCGCGCCCGACAGGTCATCGTGGCTGGTGGACACCTCGCGGCGGGTGCGCCGCCAGGTGTCGATCCGCACGTTGGCCAGGATCCGGCGGGCGTAGGCCAACGGGTCACCGTCGCGTGCACGGCCCCAGTGCCGGTAGGTGCGCTCGAAGGTCTGCTGCACGAGCTCCTCGGCGCGGTGCCGGTCTCCGCACAGCAGGTACGCCATCCGGTGCAGCACGTCGGTGTGCGCCCGCATGAAGGCGGTGAACTCGGCGTTGCGGTCCGCGTGGGTCAATCGCACCTCGACGTCGGTGTCGCGACCTGCCCGCGCGGAGTCCCGCACCGGTGGCGCCGTCCCCTCCGCTCTCCTGGCTGTCATGATCGGTACACGCAGCAGCCGGCCCCAAGGTTCCACCGGATCGCGACCGCTTCCGCGGATCGCGACCGCTTCCGACCGGTCAGTCGGCCACGCGCAGCGATCCCAGGATGCCGTTCAGCAGCTCCTGACCGTCCTCTCCCGTGGGCAGCTCCAGGTGCACCGTGTACTGCTCGCCGACGTCGAGCTCGACGTCGATCCGGACGTCCTGAGCCTCGACCTCGACCTGGCGGCCATAGGCCTCCGCCGAGGCCCCGTCGCCCGTGTCCCAGATCCACCAGGATCCTGACGTCGGCGTGACCACGACCCGCCGGGCACCGTCGACCTCGAGGAGGTACATCGTCTGCTTCGGCGGCGCGGAGACCATCCAGGCCGCGGACGGCGGTGTCGGACGGACGGCGACGACGGCCGGGGCGACCCCGAACCCGTCGTCGTCCGGGCTGACGGCCATCACCGACCCGGGGTCGTCCGTCCACGGACCGACGTCCTGCCAGTCGTCCGGGACGCCGAGCCGCAGGCGGCCCGCCTCGATCTCGCGCCATCCGGCAGGGAGTCCCGCCCCGGCGTCGAGGGTGTGCACGCTCTGCGACGACCGGATCTCCCGTTCGACCGAGAGGTTGTCCACCACACCCTGCAGGACGTCGCGGCCGGCGGCCGTGTCCGGCACGTCGCCGATGATCACCTCGTACTTCGCGCCGACGTCCGTGCTCACCGAGAGCACGGCGCGGAGCGTGTCCCCGGACCCGGCGACCACACGCATGACGGTCAGTCCCGCGCCGGGGACGTCGGGGAACGTGGCACCCGGGTCGTCGACCGTCCAACCGAGGTTCTGGGAGTAGAAGATGTACCCGGATCGCTCTGTCGCCCCGACGCTGACCGTCAGGTCCGCGATCCCCCCGGTCCGGCCGGTGACCTCGAAGAACCTGTCCCGACGGACGACCGGGCCGTCCGCCTCCCAGTCCGCGGGCAGGCTCACGACCACCGGCCCGAGCCACACCCGCACCCGGTCCGCCGCGCCGTCGGCCGCCCGGGGGACCGTCTCGCTCGGCCCGGGACCGCCGGGCAGCACCGCACCGGTGAGGGGCCGGTCGACCAGCTCGGGCAACGCCTGGACCCCGCCGACGGCGAGCACGAGCGCCAGGGCGCCAGTTCCTCCGGCGAGCACGACGCGGCGGGCGCGGACACGGCGCACCGCGCGCCGTGCCATCCGGTCGGGGTCGAGACCGGGTGGCACCTCGAGGTGGTCGACGGCCTCGCGCAGCTCCGCGAGCAGCGGGTCCTGGGCGTTCACGCGTCCTCCTCGGTGGTCGTGGTGAGCACGGCCCGCAGGGCGGCCAGCCCGCGCGACCCGGCGGACTTCACGGTGCCGCGGGCCAGGTTGAGCTCGTCGGCGGTCTGCTGCTCGCTCCGGTCCAGCAGATGGCGCAGCACGACGACGCGGCGCTGCGTCTCGGGCAGCATCTGCAGGGCACGCACGAGCCGGTCCCGCTCGGCGACGTGCCGGGCGTGGTCCGGGGCGTGCTCGGAGGCGCCGAGGTCCGACGTCCCGGGGGCCGGGTCGCGCAGCACCTCACGGCGCGTGCGGCGCCACGTGTCGATCCGGGAGGTCGCCACGACCCGCCGCGCGTAGGCGAACGGGTCGCTGCTGATCCGCGGCCAGGCACGATAGGTGCGCTCCAGCGCCGTCTGGACGAGGTCGTGGGCCCGGTGCTCGTCCCCGCAGAGCAGGAAGGCGATGCGGTACAGCCCCGCGGTCCGGGCACGGGCGAAGGCGGTGAACTCGGCGACCGCGGTGGTCGGCGTGGCCTCCTCGTGGACCGCGGTCGACGGTGCCCGGACGGTGTCCGTCGTCCCCGGCGAGGCGATCGGGACCTGGATCATCTCGCCCATCAACGCTCCTGCTCCCGAGGCTCCATGCACCGTAGACGCAGCAGCGATGGCGAAAGGTTCCGCCCTTCACAGATCTGGTCGGCAGCTCGTGCCGTGATCGGCAGCCTGAGCTGCCGAGCCGAGCACGAGCTGCCGACCAGACGCGCCGGCGAGCAGCCCCGGGTCAGCGCCCGCCGGGGAACGGGATCACCGGGCAGGTGAACGAGGCGACGACCCCGCCGTCCATGGCCGCTCCGGCGTCGATGGCCGCCTCGACCTCCTCCGCCGACCCGAGCATGCCGTCGTCGTTCAGGTCGCCGGCCTCCAGGACGTCGTCGAAGTCCTCGTAGAGCACGGCGGTGACCTGCCAGCGGCCGCCGTTGTAGTCGGTGTCGCCCGGGGCCGCCTCGGCGACGTTGGCCTGGGCGCCGCCCAGGTCGTAGATGGTGTCGAACGAGTGGTCCGGCGCCCCCGTGCCGGACAGGTCGTTCGGCGTCCCGACGGTGCGGTAGGCGACGCCGTCGACGTAGAACGCGGTGCCCTGGGTGACCCCGGCCTGCGCGGCCACGGCCGGGACCAGGACGGCGCCGGCGGCGAGCGCCAGCGACCCGGCGACGGCAAGAGTGCGGTTGCGGTGCATGATCGTCCTCCTCACGGGACCGAACCCCGGTGGCCGGCCCTCTGCGTCCAGCCCACCGCGCGGCGCCGCGCAGGTCCATGACGAGGGCCTTACGGGCTGCTCACGGGGTCGTGACACGCTCGGGAGCTCGTCCCTCGGCCGACCGGGTGCCTGGTGCTCCCGGCGCTGCTAGCGTCCCGAGCACCGAGGAGAGGACGGGCACCGATGCCGCGCAGAGCCCTCGTCCCGGCCGTCCTCGTCACGCTCCTGCCGCTGGCCGGATGCGTCGGGAGCAGCGACTCCGCCTGGAGCGAGGCGCTCGCGGGTCGCGCCTTCGGCGACACCAGCTCGTCGGCCTTCCTGCCGGAGGACCTCGTGGCGGCGATGCCCTCGAAGGCCTACGTCGACACCGGCCTGGATCACGACTTCAGGTTCTCCGCGGTCGTCGTCTCCGGGGAGTTCACCGCCGTGGAGAACGGCCGTGCCATGGACTGGAGCACGGACGACGGCGACGAGGTGCCGTGGGACGCCGAGGCTGACACGCGCACCCTGCGGACGACGTTCGAGGTCGACCGGACGATCGACGTCGCCGATCAGGTACCCGCTCCCGGGCCGGGGGACTCCCTCTCGGTCCAGGTCGTGGTCGACGGCTCCGACGATGCCGAAGCGGTCGCGCAGGGCCTGCTCGACCTGGGGCCGAGCGTCGTCTTCCTCGCCGAGCTCCCCGAGGGCGACGGGGACTGGAGGATCGCCCTCGACGGTGCCCTCGTCGCCACCGTCGACGGATCGAGCGGTGTCCTCGAGCTGCCGGTCGTCGCGGCGGCCGGGACGCGCGGCGACGCCGACGACCTGCTCGGGGCCGGGACGACGATCGACGACCTCGACCGCGCAGCCGGCGTCGCGGCGGAGGTCTCGGTGGCGAACGACTGAACAGTCGTGTGCTGTACCGGGTCTCACGAGCGTCTTACGGACTCCTGACAGGTCCCTGACATGCCTGCTCAGCGCCGCGTGGCGCCCACGCACGGGCCTAGGCTGACTGCATGGTCCGGGTCCTCGTGGTCGACGACGACACCACCGTCGCCGACGTGGTGGTCGCCTACCTCGAGCGCGCCGGCATGGCGGCCGAGCACGTGACCGACGGCGTCGACGCCCTCGTCGCCGCCCACGAGCGGCCGCCGGACGCCGTCGTCCTCGACCTCATGCTGCCCGGGCTGGACGGGATCGAGGTGTGCCGGCGGCTGCGCGCGGACCGGCCCCGCCTGCCGGTGCTCATGCTGACCGCCCGCGGCGAGGAGGACGACCGCATCACCGGCCTCGAGGTCGGGGCGGACGACTACGTGACCAAACCGTTCAGCCCGCGCGAGCTGACCCTGCGCGTGCAGTCCGTGCTGCGGCGGGCGGGCACCCCGGCCGACGGCGCCGCCCCGGCCGGCGAGAGCCCAGCCGCGCAGGACGGACCGTCGCCCACGTCCGCACCGCCGTCGGGAACCCTGCGCGACGGCGACCTGACCGTCGACGTCGCCGCCCACCGGGTGCTGCGCGGCGGCTCGGAGCTGGCGCTGACCGCCCGCGAGTTCGACCTGCTGGTCTGGTTCCTCGCGCACCCCGGCCAGGTGCACGACCGCGAGACGCTGCTGCGCGAGGTGTGGGGCTGGGAGTACGGCGACCGGTCCACCGTGACGGTGCACGTGCGGCGGCTGCGGGAGAAGGTCGAGGCCGATCCGTCCGCCCCCACGCGGCTCGTGACCGTGTTCGGCGTCGGCTACCGCTGGGACGCCCGTCCCCCGGACGCTGCGGAGGGCGCGACGTGACCCCGCTGGAGGGGGTCGGCCTCTCGGCCGGGGTGGCTGCCGTCGTCGGGCTCGCCGGGGCGGCCGGCGTGCTGGCGCTCGGACGACGCCGCCCGTCCGTCGCCGCGACGCTCGCCCCGCTGGTCGTCGTGGCGTCGGTCGCGGCCGGCGTCTACGCCAGTGCCCGCGCGATGTTCCTGTCGGAGAAGGACTCCACGACGGTGCTGTGGCTGCTGCTCGCCACCGTCCCCGTGGCGCTCGTCATCGGGCTGGTGCTCGCCCGGCGCACCCACCACCTCGCCACGGAGCGTGCCGAGGCCGTGGCGGCCCGGGACCGGGACCGGGAGGTCGAGGCCCGACGTCGCGAGCTCGTCGCGTGGGTGTCCCACGACCTGCGCACGCCGCTGGCCGCCGTCCGCGTGCTGACGGAGGCGATGGAGGACGCGGTGACGACCCCCGCGGACGCGGCGGCCGGCATCCTCGCGGAGAACCGTCGCATGAGCGACATGGTCGACGACCTGCTGGCGCTGTCCCGGCTGCAGTCACCGGGTTTCGAGCTGAACCGCGAGCCCACGGACGTCGGGGACCTCGCCTCGGACGCGCTGGCCGCCGCCGGCCCCGCCGCCGCGGCCGCCGGCGTGCGGCTCACGGGTGAGGTGACCGTGCCCGTCGTCGTCCCCGTGGACGCCCGGGAGGTCGCCCGGGCGGTGGGCAACCTGGTGTCCAACGCGGTGCGGCACACCCCGGCCGGGGGCACCGTGTGCGTCCAGGTCGAGGACGACCACGGGTCGGCCGCCGTCGTGCACGTCACCGACGGCTGCGGGGGCATCCCCGCGGCGGACCTGCCCCGCGTGTTCGAGGCCGGCTGGCGCGGTACCGCGGCCCGCACCCCGGGGTCCGGCGGCGCCGGCATCGGCCTGTCGATCGTGCGCTCGGTCGCCGAGGCGCACGGCGGCGCCGTCACGGTCGAGAACGTCGACGACGGCCGCGGCTGCCGCTTCACGCTCACCCTGCCGGGGTGACCTCCAGGGGGACCTCCTCCGTCGACCCGTCGACGTAGGTGACCTGCGCGAGGGCCGAGAACGACTCCTCTCCCGGCGCCCACAGCGCGAACCAGCCGTCGTCCATCGACGCCGCGACCTGCTCGCCGTCGGCCGTGGCCACCGTGACGGCCTCGACCTCGTCCCCGACCCGGCCGAACGCGGCGGTCACCGCGCCCTCACCGCTCGGGCCGTCCGACCAGGACGCCGTGCCGGACTCCGCGACCACGAGACCGCTCGGCGCCGGCTCCGGCACCTGCTCGGCACCGACGGACTCCGAGGTGTACACCTGCGGGTCCCCGTCGGTCGTCGTCACGAAGCACTCCGCGAGCGCCCCGTCCCCGGACAGCAGCACGTACGTGTAGTCGCCACGCACCTCGGCGAGCACCGGGTCCACCGGGATCTCGGTGATCGGCGACCCCTCGCCGGCCGCGTCCTCGTCGATGGCGTGGGCCGCCGTCGGGCAGGAGGCGGCGTCCTGCGCCGCGGCGGCGGGGTCGACGACCTGCGGCGTCGGCGTCCACGACGCGTACGCCTCCGGGCCGCCGAGCGTCGTCGACACCACGACCCCGGCCGCCACGGCAGCCACGGCCCCCGCGAACACACCGGTCGCCACCCCGGCCCGCGAGCGCCGCGCCGGGGCGAGGTAGCGGTCCGGCACGGTCCGGTCCGTGGCCAGCACCCGCGCCAGGTCAGGGTCGTCCGGGTGCCCCGGGGCACGCAGGTGCCGTGCCGGGTCCAGACCGCCCAGGTCGTCCAGCAGCGGTGACCTCATGGCCTCTCCTCCTGCAGCCTGCGCAGCACGGTCGCGGTGTCGCGGGGCACCTCGGAGTACGCCAGCAGCCGCTTGCGGGCCCGGGTGAGCCGCACCGAGAAGGTGGACGGACGGCACTCCAGCACCTGGGCGGCCTCGCGGGCGGACAGCCCGTCCCACGCCACGAGCGCCAGGACCTCCCGGTCGGCGTCGCCGAGCAGGTCCCAGGCGCGGCGCAGGTCGGCGCGCTCGGCCGCGGCGTCGTCCGCACCTCGGGCCTGCGCCGTCGGCTCCCGCTCCAGCCGCACCCCGAGGGCCTGCCAGCGGCCCTGCGTGCGCACCTGGGTGGACAGGACCTTGCGCGCGACGCCGAAGAGCCACGCGCGCGCCGCGGTCGGCACGTCCTCCACCCTCCGCCAGGCGACCAGGTAGGTCTCCGAGACGACGTCGTCGACGATCGCCGGCGCGGCACGACGCGCGACGAACCGCACCACCTGCTCGCGATGGTCCACCCACAGGCGCGTCAGGCGCTCGCGGGCCGCGGCGTCGTCCACGCTCGTCCTCCCGATCCCTCGTCCCCTTCATGGCCGGCAGGGCCGGTGCTGCTCCACCGTACTGGGAGACGGTTGCCCTGATCGATGGGCTCGCTACCCTCGTGCAGGACCGCGGACGCCGACGCGCGTCCTCGACGACGACGTGAGGAGCGTCAGGATGCGCACGAGACTTTCCCGGACCGTGGCCACCGGCGTCGGCGTGACGGTGCTGGCCCTGGGGACGGGCGTGGTCGGCACGGCTCCGGCGACGGCCGACATCGGCGAGCCGGTCGGCACGATCGGCGAGGGTTCGTCCGACGGCGGGAACCTGCCCGCGGGGAACCTCCCCGGCGTGCCCGAGCCCGGCAGCCCGGAGGCCGAGTGGGTCGCCTGGGCCGCCGCGGAGCGGGCCGAGGCCGAGGCCACGGACTGGAAGGCCGACTCGGCCGCCCGCGGGTGCGAACTGGTGGAGGTCTCGATCGCCGACGAGGTCGATCCCGCCTACAACGAGGCGATGGGCGCCCCCGCCGACCTGGTCACGCACCGGGTCGAGATGGTGGAGACCTGCGAGGGCCCGACCGCGTCGGGCGGGATGACGCTCGAGACCGACGGCACGGCGAGCACGACCGCGATCGGGTCCGGCAGCGACTGCGACAGCACGAAGGGTCCCGGCACGATCTGCATCTACAAGTCCAGCGGGCGGATCTACTCCTCGTGGAAGTACCGCGGATCGGGCAGCGTCTCGGGGTTCCTGCGGATCTACCAGATCTCGACGTCGGCCTCGAGCTGCTACCGCGGCAGCACCTGGCTCACAGGCCCGTCGCGCACGTGGAGCAGCGGGATGACGCGCAGCATCTCCAAGACGCGCACGACGTACTCGGGCTACTCGGCGCACATCTGGAAGAAGGTGTGGCACGGGCACACCGACTGGGGCAGCACCTGCTCGAGGCTCTGAGCCGCGGCTCACAGGACGTGCGCGAGGAACTCCTGCAGCCGCGGCTCGGTCGGTGCGTCGAGCACCTGGGCGGGCGGACCCTGCTCCACCACCACGCCGTCGTCCATGAACACGACGTGGTCGGCGACCTCGCGGGCGAACCCGATCTCGTGGGTGACCACGACCATCGTCATGCCGGACCGGGCGAGGTCCTGCATGACGGCCAGCACCTCGCCGACCAGCTCCGGGTCGAGCGCGGAGGTGGGCTCGTCGAAGAGCATGAGCTCGGGGTCCATCGCCAGCGCGCGGGCGATGGCGACGCGCTGCTGCTGGCCACCGGAGAGCTGGGCCGGGTAGTGGTCGACCCGGTCGGCGAGCCCGACCCGGTCCAGCAGCTCGACGGCACGCTCCCGAGCCGCGGCCTTCGACAGCCCGCGGACCTGCACGGGTGCCTCGGCGACGTTCTCCAGCGCCGTCAGGTGGCCGAACAGGTGGAACCGCTGGAACACCATCCCGATCCGCGAGCGCTGGGCGGCGATCCGGCGCGGGTGCAACCGGTGCAGGACGCCCCGGGCGTCGTGCCGGTAACCGAGCAGCTCACCGTCGACGTGCACCGACCCGGCGGTGATCTGCTCGAGCTCGTTGAGGCAGCGCAGCAGGGTGGACTTGCCGGAACCGGACGGTCCGAGGACGACGGTCACCGAGCCCGGCGGCACCACCAGGTCGACGCCGCGCAGCACGTGCAGCGCCTGGTCGCCGTGGCCGAAGACCTTGTGCACGTCCCGGGCCTCGACCATGGGGGTCGTCGTGGCGGTCATGGGGTCACCTCCGCGAAGGGGTCGTCGGTGGTCGTGCCGGCACCGCGGATCGCCGCCTGCCGGCTCAGGCGTCGCGGGCCGCGTCCGGAGCCGGGTCCGGACCGGCGACCGCGCCGGCCGCCGGTGGCGCCGCCGTCGAACCCCCGCCCGTAGTACCGCTCGACGGCGGACTGGCCGACCATGAGCACCGAGGTGATGAGCAGGTACCACAGCGCCGCCACGATGAGCAGCGGGATGGGCTGGAACGTGCGGGTCCCGATCGCGGAGGTGGCGTAGGTGATCTCCAGGGTGAACGGCACGGCGACGACCAGCGAGGTCGTCTTGAGCATGGAGATGGTCTCGTTCCCCGTGGGCGGCACGATGACGCGCATGGCCTGCGGCAGCACGATGCGGCGCAGGATGCGCGGCTCGGTCATCCCCAGGGCGCGGGCGGCCTGCGCCTGGCCGGGGTCGACGGAGCCGAGCCCGGCGCGGACGATCTCGGCGAGGTAGGCGGCCTCGTTGAGGGCGAGCCCGACGAGCGCCGCCCAGAACGCCGTGATGACGTCGCGGGTGTCGAACACGAAGAACTCCGGCCCGAACGGGATGCCGAGGCTGAGCCGTGGGTACAGCACCGAGATCAGTCCCCAGAACACGAGCTGGGTGTAGATCGGGGTGCCGCGGAAGAACCAGATGTAGGCCCAGGAGACCGACCGCATCACCGGGTTGTCGCTGCGCCGCATGATCGCCAGGAGCACGGCGAGCACGACGGCGATGGCCATGGACCCGAAGGTGAGCACGAGCGTCCAGCCGACGCCGCGCACCACGTTGACGTCGCGCAGGTACAGCCAGACCGTGTCCCAGCGGAAGTTCGGGTTGGTGACCAGCGCGTGCACCACCATCGCGGCGAGCACGAGCATCACGGCGGCGGACAGCCAGCGCCCCGGGCGCGGGACCGGGCGGGCGTTCAGGGGCTCGGGCAGGTCGGTCGGGGGCCCACCGACGGCGGTTCCCGAGGCGGTGGTGAGCGCCATCAGACGGAGGGGTCGAGCTCGGCGGTGGAGAGCGCGCCCTCGGCGTTGCCCCAGCCGTCGAGGATCTCGGTCAGGGTGCCGTCGTCCATGAGCTGCTGCAGGGCGCCCTGGACGGCCTCGGCGAGCGCGTCGTCGTCCTGGGCGACGACGACGCCGTACGGCGCGGCGTCCGTGATGTCGCCGAGGGTCTCGACCGCGCCCCCGGTCTGCTCGACCGCGTACGCCGTCACCGGGGAGTCGGCGTACATGGCCTGCACCTTGCCGCCGACGAGGTTGGTGGTGACGTCGGCCTGGGAGTCGTAGGGCAGCACCTCGACGGGGTCGGCGCCGTCGGCCTCGCAGTCCGCGGACGCCTCGTCGAGAGCACCCTGCTGGACGGTGCCGGTCTGCACGCCCACGGTGGTGCCGCACAGGTCGCCGGCGTCGACGCCGTCCGGGTTGCCGGCGGCGACCGCGAGCTGAGAGCCGGCGTCGAAGTAGCTGACCATGTGGGCGACCTGCAGCCGCTCGGCGTCGATGGTGAACCCGGAGATGCCGACGTCGTACTTGGTGCCGACGGCCGGGATGATCGCGTCGAAGGTGGACGGCTCGACCTCGGCCTCGAGTCCCAGGGTGGCCGCCACCGCGTGGGCGATGTCGACGTCGAACCCGACCGGGGTGACGCCGTCGGGGGCGAGGAACTCGGCCGGGGCGTAGGACAGCTCGGCGCCCACGGTGAGCACGCCGTCCTCGGCGACGTCCTCGGGGACGAGCGCGACGAGCTCCGGGTCGGCCTCGAGCGTCGAGGCGTCGAACGCCGGGGCCGTCGGTGCGTCCGACGCGTCCGCGGAGGCGCCGCCACCGGCGGGGGCGGCGAGGTCCTCGGACGCGGTGGTGCAGCCGGCGAGCAGCGCGACGGCGGCGACGGCGGACAGGGGCAGGGCGGTGCGGGCGCGCATGACGGCTCCAGGGATCGCGTGGAGGAGGACGACGCTCCCGCCCGGTCAAAGCCGCGGAGCGCTTATGCAGCAGTATGCATACCTATTCCATAGATCCTCAAACCACGGCACCATGACGTCCGTCACGCCACCGCTCCCCCACCCCCCGGGCGCCGTGCCGGGTCGCGCCCGAGGAGCGAGCCGGCACGGGGCACGACAAAGGTCCGGGTCCTTCCGTGGCGCCGTCGTCAGACGGGAAGCGCAGGGCGCGCAGCGCCCGTGAGCGCGACGGCGCCACGGAAGGACCCGGACCTCGTCAGGAGCGAGAGAGACCTACGTGTCGTGCTCGATGATCCCCATGTCCTCGCGGTGGTCGTCGACACCACCGGGCGGGAAGTCGGTCCGCTCCGGCTTGGAGCGCAGCGCCATGATGGCGAGGGTCAGTCCGCCCCAGACCACCAGCAGGGCGACGACCATCATGATGATCGCGGTGGTGCTCATCGCGAGGCCTCCTTCCGCACGGCGGGGTCCTCGACCGGCGGGTACGGCGGCCAGGCCCGGGGCAGGTCCGGCCCGCGCCAGCGGAACGCCCAGAAGACGATCGCACCGACGACCAGCAACGCCACGGTGCCCCACCCTGCATAGAGCAGATACGTCTCATCGTAGTCCCCGTAGGGCTCGTCGATCCGGATCAGGATCGTCTGCACGAGCATGATCGCGAGCATCACCGGGATGATGGCGCCGACGCAGGCGTACCACCACGCGCCGAGCTGCGTCGTCGAGACGGCGTTGAGGTGGTAGCGCAGCTCGGGGGCCCGGCGGTAGACCCACACCACGAAGACGCACATGAGGATCGCCGAGGCGACGATGCCCATGTTGTTGACCCAGTAGTCGACGGTGTCGAGCAGGATCAGGCCCGTCGTGGTGCTGAAGCCGACCACCGAGACCGTACCCAGCACGCCACCGAGCCACAGCACCGCCGCCGTGCGCGACAGGGCGAACTTCTCCTGCAGCGCCGCGGAGACGACCTGCAGGATCGAGACCAGCGACGTGAACCCGGCCATCACCAGCGAGCCGAAGAAGAGCGCGCCGAACAGGGCACCGGCCGGCATCTCGGAGACGATCGCCGGGAACGTGACGAACGCGAGCCCGACGCCCGCGATGCCGAGCTCACCGACGCCGACGCCCTGCTCCAGGGCCAGGAACCCGAGGGCGGAGAAGACGCCGAGCCCGGCCAGCATCTCGAAGCCGGAGTTGGAGAACGCGACCACCAGGCCGGGGCCGGTCATGTTGGACCGACGACGCCGGTACGAGGCGTAGGTGATCATGATGCCGAACGCCACGGACAGCGAGAAGAAGATCTGACCGTAGGCGGCGATCCACACGTCCGGGTCGCCCAGCGCGTCCCACTGCGGGGTGAAGAGCGCGTTCAGCCCTTCCGCGGCCCCGTCGAGGGTCAGCGCGCGGACCACCAGGGCGCCGAAGGCCACCAGCAGCAGCGGGATGAAGACGATGTTCGCCCGCTGGACACCCTTGACGACACCGGCGGCCAGCACCGCGATGACCACGACCCACACCAGCACGAGCGGGATCAGGACGGCGGCCACGAAGTCGAAGGTGAGCCACGGGTCGGCACCGCCGACGTCGGCGAGCTGGAGGTGCTCCCCGAAGAAGAAGGCCTGCGGGTCGTCACCCCAGTCGAGACCGAAGGAGTAGACGAAGAAGCTGGCCGCCCAGGCGACCACCGCCGCGTAGTAGACCGCGATGACGATGCAGATCATCACCTGGAACCAGCCGAGCGACTCGAGCCAGCCCTTGATCCGCCGGAACGCCTGCGGGGCGCCGCCGCGGAACCGGTGACCGATCGCGTAGTCGAGGAACAGGATCGGGATGCCCGCCGTCAGCAGCGCGATGAGGTAGGGCACGAGGAACGCGCCACCACCGTTCTCGTACGCCACGCCGGGGAACCGCCAGATGTTGCCGAGCCCCACGGCGGAGCCGATCGCCGACAGGATGAAACCTACCTGTCCGGTGAACTGCTCCCGCGGGGCGGTCTGGTTGTCAGCACTCACGGGTCACACACCTTCCGCGCTGGTCGCCGCGTCGTCAAACCGGTCTCTCCTGGTGATCATCGGGCACATTCCCTCGACCGGCATGTCGAGCACCGGGACGAAGCCGCCGGTCAGCCAAGCAGTCGGGCGACGTACCCGCCCCGCAGGCGGCCCTCCGGGTCCAGCCGGTCGGCCAGCACCCGGAACTCGTCGAACCGGGGGTAGGCGGCGCGCACCGCCACGGGGTCGGCGGTGAACACCTTGCCCCAGTGCGGCCGCGCACCGAACGGGGCGAGGGTCTCCTCGATCAGGGGCAGCACCCTGGCGACCTCGGGCGCCCGGGGGAGCCAGGTGAAGTGCAGCCCGATCGAGTCCTCGGCGAAGGGGCTCAGCCACAGGTCGTCGGCGGCCACGGTGCGGACCTCACCGGTCATGAGCAGGGGCGCCACCACGCTGCCCAGGCCCCGCATCGCCTCCACGGCCTTCACCGCGTGCTTCCGGGGCAGCAGGTACTCGCTCTGCAGCTCCTCCCCCACGGACGGGGTGTGGTCGAGCCGGAAGTGGCTCAGGCGCTCGTGGGAGGGGCCGGGGACACCGTGCTGCGCGGTGCAGGCACCCGGGTCCACCCCGGGCACCGGGTGCACGTCGTGCTCGGCCCAGTGCAGGTCGGGCAGGGCGTCGGGACGGTGACCCCGCCCCTCGGACACCACCGACTTGAACCAGGCCGTGCGGATCGTCGGCTCGTCCCACCGCGTGAAGAGGCTGACGGAGTACGCCGAACCCGTGACGTCGTCGAACCGGTCGAGCACGGCGTCCCACGAGAGGTCCAGCGCGACGTCCTGCCGCACCTGGAACGCGGGCACGGTGGTTAGCTCGATCCGGGTGACGATGCCGAGCACCCCCAACGACACCACGGTCCCGGCGAACACCTCCGGGTCGGTCTCCCGCGTGATCCGGCGCAGCTCGCCGGCCGTGGTCATGAGCTCGAGCGCGACGACGGCGCCCGCGAGGGACCGGTTGGTGTCGCCCGAGCCGTGGGTGGCGGTCGCGACCGCCCCGGCGACGGAGAGGTGCGGCAGCGACGCGAGCTGGGTCAGCGCCCGTCCGTGGGCGTAGAGCACCTGCGACACCTCCCCGTACCGCATCCCCGCGTTGACCGACACGACACCGGTCCCCGGGTCCAGGTCGACGGCCGGGCGGCCGTCGTCGAGGCGGTCGACCTGGACGTGGGTGCCCGTGGTGTCCGCGAGGTCGTTGAAGGAGTGGCGTGATCCCAGCGCGCGGACCGGGCCGCCGACGACGAGCCGGTCGGCGAGCTCCTCCAGGGAGGTCGGGCGCACGAGATCCCGTGCGGCGTAGTCGATGTTCCCGGCCCAGTTCCGCATGCGGCCCAGCGTGCCACGGCTGGTCAGACCGCGCGCAGGAAGGCCTCGAGGTCGACGGTGACACGCGCCACGGCGGCTCGGTCGGGCGCCTCGGGAGCCCGCTGCCACTGCAGCTCCGGTCCACCCGGCCGGGGCGGTCCGCCCGGCCAGCGCCACCGCGCCGAGCGCCGCCCGTCGATCAGCACGGTGTGGACGAAGGCGTTCCGTCGCCCCGGCTCGGGCGCGCGGGGGTCCGCGAGGACGCGGCGGGTCTCGCCGTAGGAGCTCAGCAGCTCGTCGTAGGCGCACAGCAGGTCGGCGACACGCCCGCCGGACGGCGCCGCGGGGGCGCCGGACACGACGGACTCGTGCACGGCCGGGGTCGTGACCAGGGTCAGCCCGTCGAGGTCCTCCGCGCCCGGGACCTCCACGACCTCGCCCAGGTCCCGCAGCACGGCCAGCCCGGCACGTAGCACCGTGCGGGTCAGCCCGGACCACTGCGACAGGTCCTGGACCGTGGCGTAGGCGCGGGCAGGCAGCCAGCGACGCCACAGCTCCAGGACGGCGGACTCGCGGTCGAAACCGTGTCCCAGAGGCCCGTAGCCGGCCGGGACACGGTCGTCGAAGGCCACGTAGGTCGACCGGCCGTGCTCCGCCGGACCGCTGATCAGCACCTTCCGCAGCTCGGCGTGCATGAGGATGTGGGACACGGCGACGCCCGGCGCGTCGGCACCGAGGACGCCCCGCTCGACGAGGGCCGTCGCGAGCTCGCCGCGGGTGCGCGGCCCGGTGGCGACCTCGGCCGCGACGGCGGCGACACCGGGACCGGGGTCGTCGAGCCCCCAGGACCTCTCGGTGGACGCCATCGTCCGGGCGACGCGGGGGGCGGTGAGCTCGAGCAGCCAGCGGACGTCGACGGGCAGCACGAGGTGCCACGTGGGTCGCAGGACGTGGGTGCGCAGGATCTGCCCGTCGTCGAGCGCGGCGAGCGCGGTGGCCTCGTTCCCGCGGGCGGACGTGGCGAGGCGGCGCGTGAGCCCCCAGAGCGTGGGCCGCACCTCCTGCCCCTGCACGGCCAGCAGGTGTCCGACGGCGGCCGGCAGGTCGGGCAGGTCGGGTCCGCGCAGCCGCTGGGACCGCAGCCGGGCCGCCCGGACGGTGGCGGCGTCGACGCTCATGGGAACACCCTGCCCCTCCCCACGGCCGGACACGCCCGCCGGGGTCGTGTCCGGTCAGGCGCTCGTGGCCCGCTCCTCGGCGATCACCGGGATCCGCCCGTCCATGCCGACCATCTCCAGCACCTCGGTGACGGCCTCGGACGGCGACCGCAGCTGGACCGGGGCGCCGACCTCCTCGCCGAACATGTAGACCTGCAGGATGAAGGCGACTCCCGAGGAGTCGATGAACGTCACGTCACGGGTGTCGAGGACGATCGGCTCCGCTCCCGGCCGGGCGGCGACCGACGCCATCGCATCGCTCGCCGACTCGCGCAGGGCCGCGTCCACCTCGCCCCACAACATCAGCAGCGTGCCGCCCTCGTCGTGCTGGCAGGAGATGCCGGACCCTGCGTCCGGGTCCATGTCCGTCGCGCTGTCGTAGTCCATCGGGCTCGTGCTCCTGTCATGCCAACGGCGGGCTTCGCGGTCGGATGCCCCCTTCGGTCCTGACCACGATCGAGTGTTCACCCCTCCGACCGGTTCGTCCAGCGGGACACGGCACGAAGGAGCCGGGGATTGCTCAGGGAGACGCCTCGGGGTCGGTGACGTCCGCCACCTGGGCGTTCAGCGCTCTGAGCAAGGCGTCGGCGTCGAGCGTCACCCCGACACCGTGGCCACCGGCCCCGACGGATACGGTACCCGCTGCAGGGATCCTCGCATCGGCAACCACGGGCCACGCGTGCCGCGCACCGAACGGCGTGATGGTGCCGCGCTCGAACCCCGTGACCTCCCGCGCGACCTCGGCGTCCGGCATGGAGAGACGGTTGACGCCGAGCAGCGCCCGCAGCCGGGGCCAGGCGATCGTCCGGGCCCCCGGGACCAGCACGAAGAGGTAGTCGTCGACCCCGCGGCGCACCACCATCGTCTTGAGCAGATGGTCCGGCGACACGCCCCGGGCGGCCGCCGCCTCGGCGAGGGAGCCCACGCGCCCGTGCCGCCGGACGACGTACTCGAGGCCGGACGCCTCCAGCGCCGCACGGACCCGGCGCTCCGGTTCGGGCTCGACGTCGTTCACGGGGACTCGCCCAGTGCGCGGTCGGCGATCTCGACGGCGTCGGGCTCGGGATCGTGCTCGGTCCGCACCGTGCGCCAGTACTCCGCTCCGTCCCGGGTGCGGCTCACCAGCCCCTGGTCGACCATCGCCCGGCGCAGGGCGACCGGGTCGCGGGCCAGCTCACCGAGCCGGTCGGTCAGCTCGCGCTCGGAGACCGGCTCGAGCAGGCGTGGCATCGCGACGGTCGCGAGGTAGCCCGTCACGGCGACCTTGTCGCGCCACCGGCGGGGATTGCGCTCCAGGCGACCGTTCACGAGGAACCGCCGCGGGTCGTCGCTCGAGGACGTCCGGTTCACGGGGTCGTGTCGGACCCGTCCGCCGAGGTCCCGTCGTCCGTGCCGTCGTCCGCCGAGGTGGCGTCGAGCTCGTCACCGGTCCCGTCGGTGCGGGAACCCGCGACCTCCTCCTCGCGCTGGGCGTACTCGCTGTCGTCGCCGGTCGGCTCGGGGGCGCTCTGCTCCGACGTCGAGGAGCTGGTGGTCGAGGACGTCGATCCGCTGCTCGAGTCGGTGCCCGAGCTGTCCGTCCCGGAGGTCGGCGTCGGGCTCGAGGACGGGGTCGGGCTGGTCGACGGCGACGGGCTCGTGGTCGGCGTCGGGCTCGACGACGGGCTCGGGCTGGTCGACGGCTTGGGGCTCGAGGACGGCTTCGGGCTCGGGCTGGTCGACGGCTTGGGGCTCGAGGACGGCTTCGGGCTCGGGCTGGCCGACGGCTTCGGGCTGCTCGACGGCTTCGGGCTCGACGACGGCTCGGACGTCGAGCCGCTCTTCGCGTCGGACTTCTTCGTGGTGCTCTTGGAACCGCCGCCCGAGGTGTCCTTGGTGCTCGATCCCGAGCCCTTCGTCCCGGTGCTGTGGGTACCGGACCCCGAGGCCGTGGACCCTGAGCCCTTCGACGACCAGCCGGCACCCCCGGCGGTGGCCACGTCGTGGCTCGACGCCGCGCGGTCGGGAACCGGACCGGCAGCGAAGAACTCGAAGTGCCAGGGCTCGGGCTTGCTGCCGTTCGGGCGCGCCCAGGTCGGGTTGTCCCAGCCGTAGTCGGGGGCGTGCACGCGCATCCAGACGTACTCCGCGGAGTAGCCGGTCGAGATCGGCGAGCTGAGGTCGAGCGCGAGGCCCCACCCGTGGTTCGACGTACCCGGCACCGCGGCCAGGTGCGGCTTGGCGGCCCGGACCGCGACCTGCGACTCGTACGACCGGTAGGAGTCGGTGATCGGGATGTCGACGCCGAACCGGGCCCGGTACTCCGCGTTGAGGGCGGCGAACTGGGCGGCGGCGTCGCACCGCAGGAGGTGACCGGGAGCGGAGGCGATCCCGCAGAGCACGGAGGCCGGGATGCGTCCGTTGCTGAAGCCCGCGGTCGACCCGGCGTGCTGGTCGACGACCGCCTGGAGCGTCGCGGACAGCGACCCGGCACCGGTGAGCGGCATACCGTTCGCCGTCACCGCCACCCCGTCGTCGGAGACGAAGGTGCCGTCGGGCAGCTCGGTCACCGCGGGACGGATGTCGACGACGAAGGACGCGGAGGCCGGGTCCAGCAGCGCGGCCAGGTGCGTCGCCGCCACGACGATGTCGTCGAAGGTCACCGCGCCGTGGTCGTGCGCGTCCTCGTCGTGCGTCTCGATCTGGCCGGCGGCCCCGAGCGCGAGGCCCTGGGCAGCCGCGCCGACCGAGCCCTGCACGCCGGCCGTGAGAGCGTCGCCCTGCCACACGTGGCGGACCTGGAACGTGGACTCACCCTCCACGAGGCTCTCCCAGGTGGGCAGCTGCAGACCGAGTCCCGGGAAGGCGCCGACGTCCTGGGGCAGCGGTTCGACGTCGTCCACCTCGGCGGTCGGGGCCGCGCCGGGGGCGGGAGCCGCGTCCTGCGGGGCGGCGGCCTCCTCGACCACGCCGTCCTGCTCCGGCGCGCTCTTCTGCTGCTGCTGCTCCGGAGCGTCCTTCTCGTCCTGCGGGGCCTCCGACGGGGCCGGGGAGAAGGACGGCGACGGGGCCGGCTCCGGGGACGCCTCGGCAGGCGGACGGAGGGACCCCCCGGTCAGCTCCTCGGGGGCGACGAGGTCGTCGGGCGAGGACACGGGCGGACCGGCCGGCGGGATGTCCGCGGGCGCCGGCTCGACGACCTCCGGCAGCTCCGCGTCGTCCAGACCCGGGACGGCCTCCGCCTGCTGCTGCGCGACATAGGTCGTCAGGAGCGCGCCCAGCTCGGCGGCAGCCTGCTGGACCTCCGGTCCGAGCTCGCGTCCGTCCTCCAGCGCGGTCAGCTCGGCCTGCTCGATGACACCCAGGACCTCGTCGATCGACGCCGGGCCAGACCGCGAGGCGGCGCCCACCACGCCGAGCTCGAGCGGCTCGCTCTGGACGGGTGCGGAGAACGTCGGGTGCTGGCGGAACTCGTTCCAGGGCGTGCTCGCGACCGACCCGGCCATGAAGCCCGCGGCCAGCACGACCGCCCCGGCCCCTGCCCCGACGACCCGCCCGAGGCGACGTCCGCGACGGCGACCGCCCGCGGCGAGATGAGCATCGTCGGACGTCAGAGGGCGCGCCACGTCCTCGCTGTCGATCTCCGTCGAATCGAGCTCGTCCGCCACGTCGTACCCTTCTCGACCCCGTTTGTCCTGGCTGGACGCATCTTCGCACAACACCTCGAGGATACGTGGCCCCTGTCACATTCCACCACCTACTGTGTGCCACGCATTCGCTGCCCGCCACCCCTCCGGCACCGACGAGCGGGCGAAGTTTTCCCGGCCCGGGACGGGGCACACT
This sequence comes from Isoptericola sp. b408, assembly GCF_030588085.1. Classification (NCBI taxonomy): domain Bacteria; kingdom Bacillati; phylum Actinomycetota; class Actinomycetes; order Micrococcales; family Promicromonosporaceae; genus Isoptericola; species Isoptericola sp. b408. The sequence goes on along the minus strand of NZ_JAUQYQ010000001.1, from coordinate 356,926 downwards.
GGCGTCATGAGGACGTCGGACGCGGACACCCCGCGACGCATCGACCTGAACAGCGACCTGGGCGAGGGCGTGAGCACCTCGGAGCACGCCGGGGACGCCCGCATGCTCGAGATCGTCTCGAGCGCCAACATCGCCTGCGCGTTCCACGCGGGCGACCCGGCGACCATCCACCGCACGGTCCACGCGGCGGTCCGTCGGGGCGTGACCGTCGGGGCGCACGTCGCCTACAACGACCGCGAGGGGTTCGGGCGCCGGGACCTGGAGGTGCCCAGCGACGAGCTCCGGGCCGACCTCGTCTACCAGCTGGGGGCGATCCGCGAGATCGCCCGCAGCGCGGGCACCACGGTCCGCTACGTCAAGCCGCACGGGGCCCTCTACAACACGGCGGCCGTCGACGCGCGGGTCGCCGAGGACGTCGCCGCCGCGGTCGTCACCGTCGACCCCGAGCTCGTCCTGCTGGGCCTGCCCGGCAGCGTCGCCCTCGACGCGGCCCGTGCGGCGGGTCTCGTGACGGCCGCCGAGGCGTTCGCCGACCGCGCCTACACCGCCACCGGCCGGCTCGTGCCGCGCAGCGTGGAGGGAGCCGTCCTGCACGACCCGGAGGAGGTCGCCGCCCGGATGCTGCGCCTGGTCCACGAAGGTGTCGTCCGGTCGATCGAGGGCACGGACGTGACGATCGTCGCCGACTCCATCTGCGTGCACGGCGACACCCCGGGCGCCGCGAGGATGGCGGCCCGGCTGCGGGAGGTGCTCACCGGGGCCGGGGTGAGCCTGCGTCCGTTCGTGACGTCATGACGCCGCAGATCCGGCCGGTGGGCGACGACGCCGTCCTGGTCACGTTCGACGCCCCGGGATCGGCCGTCGCCCTGCACCGGTCGCTGCGACGCCGGCCGCTGCCCGGCGTCGGGCACACCGTGCCGGGCGCGCGGACGCTGCTGATCCCCTTCGCGCCGGGCCGCACCGACGCCGCGACGCTCGCCCGGGCGCTGCGGACGCTCACCGCGGACCCGCCGCCCGACCCGGAGGAGGCGCACCGGCACGAGCTCGCCGTGGTGTACGACGGCGAGGACCTGGCGACCGCGGCGGAGCTGCTCGGATGGTCCGTCGAGCAGCTCGTCCGCCGGCACACGACCGCCACGTGGCGGGTCGCGTTCATGGGGTTCGCCCCCGGCTTCGGCTACCTGGCGGGCGACGACCCCGCCCTGTCCCTGCCGCGCCGGGACACGCCCCGCACGCGGGTCCCGCCCGGTGCGGTGGCCATGGCCGGCGACTACAGCGGGGTCTACCCGCGCGAGAGCCCCGGAGGATGGCAGCTGCTCGGGCGGACCGACGCCGTCGTCTGGGACACCGCACGCCGGGCACCCGCCCTGTGGCGGCCCGGGGACACCGTGCGCTTCGCCCCGGCACGGGAGGTGGCCACCGTCCGCGTCCCGCGGCCGTCGACCCCGCCGGGCGCTCCCGCCGACCCGGTGCTGGAGGTGCTGGCTCCCGGGCTGCAGACGCTCGTGCAGGACCTCGGCCGCCCGGGGAGCGTGGACCTCGGGGTCTCCGGCTCCGGTGCGGCCGACCCCCGCAGCTTCCGGGCGGCGCAGCGGGCCGTCGGCAACCGGACGGACGCCGCCGCGCTGGAGACGCTCGGCGGCCTGAGGCTGCGCGCCCTGCGCCCCGCCGTCGTCGCCACGGCGGGCGCGGCCGCCGACCTCGAGGTGACCGGCGGGACCGGGCTCTCCCGGGCTCCGCTCCCCGGCCGGCCGTTCGTCCTGGCCCCCGGCGAGGAGCTCTCCGTCGGCGCGCCGCGCCGGGGGCTGCGCACCTACGTGGCCGTCCGCGGCGGCCTCGACGTCGCCCCGGTCCTGGGGTCGCGTGCCACCGACCTGCTCGCCGGCCTGGGACCGGACCCGCTCGCCGCCGGGGACGTCCTCGGTACCGCCGGGGACGCCGTCGAGGCCGTGGCGACCGCGGACACCGGCGCCCCGGATCCCAAGAGGCTGCCCGCCCCCGGCGACGTCGTGACGCTGCCCGTGGTCCTCGGCCCCCGGGACGACTGGTTCACCCCCGACGCGCTCGACCTGCTCGCCTCCCAGGAGTGGGAGGTGACGGCCCGGTCGGACCGCGTCGGCCTGCGTCTGACCGCGGAGCAGCCGCTCACCCGGACCGCGACGGCACAGGGTGCCGAGCTGCCCAGCGAGGGTGCGGTGACCGGTGCGCTGCAGGTACCGCCCGACGGCCTGCCCGTGCTGCTCGGACCCGACCACCCGTTGACCGGCGGATACCCGGTCGTGGCCACCGTCGCGGCCTCGCACCGGTGGCTGCTCGGCCAGATCCCGCCCGGTGCGCGGATCCGGTGCCGGCCGGTCCGGACCTGACCGCCGACCGGGCATCCGTCGACGACGCCGCGTCACCGCCCACTGTGCGCAACATCTCCACGAGTCGCCCCGACGTCCCCCCGGCACCCAGGGCGCTGACCAGGCAGAATCGGGCCATGACGTCAACGCTGACCATGCCGCCGGCCCGCGCGAAGCAGCGCGGGGCCACCCGGATCGCCGCCGCCAGCCTGCTCGCCCTGGCGATGATGCTCGGCGCGTGTTCCGCCCCGGCGGACGTCCAGCAGTTCATCGACGACGCGCAGAGCCAGGCCGAGGCCATCGAGGGCGACCTGCGCGAGCTCGAGGAGCAGGTTCCCGACGTCCCCGACGAGGTGCAGACGTCCATCACCGACGCCGTGGCGTCGGCTCAGGCCGCCACGGACGAGGCCCGCACCGCCCTCGACCAGGCCGCGGAGTCCGAGGACGGGGCGGTCGTGGCGCTGCAGGACGCGCAGGTCGCGCTCGAGGCGGCCTCGGCGGAGGTCGCGAACGCGACGGAGGAGGCCCGCTCCGCCGGGTCCGAGCAGGTCGCCGACCTGCTCGCCCAGCTCCAGACCCAGCTCGACGAGCTGCGCGGCGAGACCGAGGACGCCGCCGGCTGACCCGACCCGGTCCGGCAGGGCCCTCAGTCGAGCCAGGCGGTCGCGGCACCGACCAGCAGGGCGACCCCGAGGTCGAGCGTCGGGTCGAGGACCGGCGCGAACTCCGGCGAGTGGTTCGGTGCGACGCCCGCGGGCAGGCTGCCCATCCCGGCGAGCGACGCCGGGTCGACACCGGCGAAGAGCGCCGGATCCGCCCCGCCCACGTGCCAGTAGACGAGCGGGGCCCCGGCGGCCGCCGCCAGCTCCCCGACGTCCTCCGAGCCCGCGATGGGCGGCATGGCGACCACGGCGGGAGCCCCGCCGGCCCGGCGGATCGCGTCGCCGTGCGCCGTCAGGACGTCCCCCAGCGCCGCGCCGGTGCGGTGCGAGGCCTCGGGTTCGTTGACCAGCACCCCGAACCCGGCGATCTGCTCGTACTCGGGCGGTCGCGGCGCCCCCGAGGCCACGGCCTCGGCGTCGACGATCCGGTGCACGGCCGCGAGCACCCGCTCGCGCACGCCCTCGTCGAACGTGCGGACGTTGACCAGCAGCTCGGCCCGGTCGGGGATGATGTTGGCCTGCGTCCCGGCCCGGATCGACCCCACGGTCACGACGGCCTTCTCCGCGATGCCGACCTCGCGGGACACGACGCCCTGCAGCCGCTGGACGACCGCGGCCGCCAGGAGCACGGGGTCGACCGTCGACTCGGGGCTGGAGCCGTGACCGCCGCGTCCGTGCAGGGTCACGCGCAGGGAGTCGGCCGCGGCCATCGCGGGTCCCGGCGTGAGGTTGACCGTCCCGACCGGGAACGGCATCACGTGCTGCCCGAGCACCACGTCGGGGGTCCCCACCCGCTCGTACAGCCCGTCCTCGACCATGGCCCGCGCCCCGGCGCCGACCTCCTCGGCGGGCTGGAACAGCACCTGCAGCGTCCCCGACCACTCCCCGCGACGTGCGGCCAGGGCGTCGGCGGCACCCAGCAGACAGGTGACGTGCACGTCATGACCGCAGGCGTGCATGGTGCCGGTCTCCTGCGAGGCGTACGGCAGGCCGGTGCGCTCCGTCACCGGCAGCCCGTCCATGTCGGCGCGCAGCAGCACCGTCGGCCCGTCGCCGTTGGCCAGCACGCCCACCACGCCGGTACCGCCGATCCCCCGGTGCACGGCGTACCCCCGGTCGCCCAGGCGGTCGGCCACGATCCCGGCGGTGCGGTGCTCGGCGAACGCGAGCTCGGGATGGGCGTGCAGGTCGGTGCAGATCGCCGTCAGGTCGGCGCCGGTGAGGGTGCTCATGGCGGCATGATGCCGCGCCACGGGTGCCGCCGCCGCTCCCGGGTGCCACCATGGCGAGATGCCCGAGGATCGCGACATCACCCTGCGCATCGGTCACGAGGAGCTCGTCGTCCGGCAGCGCTACGAGACCGCCAGCATCGCCAACGACGTCCTGATCGGCCTGTGGTTCGTCGTCGGCTCGGCCCTGTTCTTCTCCGAGTCCACGGCCACCGCCGGCACCTGGCTGTTCCTGCTGGGCAGCATCCAGATGCTCCTGCGCCCGGGGATCCGCCTCCGGCGACGCCTGCACCTGCAGCGACTGGGCTCCCCGCACGCGGAGACCGCGCGCGACTTCTGAGCGTGTCGCCGCTCGCTGCTCAGTCGGGGTCGACGGGATCCAGCGGCTGCTCGTGGTCGTGGTTGACCGTGCCGCGACGCCAGTAGCCGGCGATCGACATGCGGTCCGCGCCCAGGCCGAGCTCCCGGCGCAGGTGACGGCGCACGGGCACCAGGTCCCCGGCCTCACCCAGCCCGACGACGTACTCCCCGTCGTCCAGGGGACCCAGGGCACGGACCGCCTCGGCGAGCTGGCCCGGGCCGTCGGTGCGGTAGAGGATCTCGACGTCGGCACCGCCGAGCTCCGACTCCACGAACTCCTCGTCGACGTCGTCGCCGATCTCGACGATCGCGGTCACCCGCACGTCCGGTCCGACGGCCGCGACCCACCGGGCGGCGGCGGGCAGGCCGGTCTCGTCGACGGCCAGCGTGAGTCGGTCGACGCCGTCCGGCGCCCCGTGGCTGACGTGCGGTCCGGCGAGCACCAGCTCGTCGCCGGCCTCGGCCCGGGCGGCCCAGGCCGACGCCTGACCCGCGTTGCCGTGCAGCACCCAGTCCAGGTCGACCTCGGCCACGCCGTCCCGCGTCCGCGCGTCGCGGACGGTGAGGTCCCGGGACACCGAGACGCCCGCGGTGGGCCGCTGCAGGCCGCCGTCGGGGGCGAGCGTGGGGGCGTGCAGCTCGCCGGTGGCCGGGTCCGGCAGGAAGACCTTGACGTGGTCGTCCGGGCCGGGGGCGCGCAGAGCGGCGAGGGACGACGGCGCGGCCGGGTCGGCGCCGTCCACGTCGCGCAGGGTCGTGCGCACCATGGACCCGGTCAGCTCGTGCACGGCGTGCACGCGGACCCGTCGCGGGACGAGGTCGAACGAGGAGCGGGGTCGGGACGACATCTTCCGATTCCATCACGCCCGACGCCCAGCCCGACCCGTACGGAGCACCGCCGCCCGACCTTCCGCAGCAGCCCTTCCACCCGCCCACGGGCCCCGGATGACCTCGTCGTCCGACGATGCTGACCGGTGTCTGCGGGATCAGCCGGCGCCCGGTCCGCCGGGGCGGCGGACGTCGAGCGACGAACCGCGAGGTCGGTGACACTGGAGGGGTGAGCGATCCGTACCAGCCGCCTCAGCCGGACGAGCCGACCCCGCCGTCCGGCGCGAACCCGCCGCCCGGGTACGGGCAGCAGCCGCCCGGCTACGGGCAGCAGCCGCCCGGCCCCTACGGCACGCCCCCGCCGGAGAACCCGCAGCAGCCCGGGCAGCAGCAGCCCGGTTATCCCCCGGCGGGCTACCCGCCGCCGTACACCCCGGACCCCCCGGGCAAGGTCATGGGGATCGTCGGCTTCGTGCTCGCGTTCGTGTTCGCCCCGGCGGGCATCGTCGTGTCCGCGCTGGCGCTGTCGGACTCGAAGAAGGTCGGCTACGACAACGTCCTGGGCAAGTGGGGGCTGTGGTTGTCGATCATCTTCACGTCGATCGGCGTGCTCCTGGTGATCGGGTACCTCGTGTTCTTCATCGCCGTGTTCGGGACGATGGGCACCGAGATGACCGTGTCGTCGGGCGTCCTGTCCGGCGTCTGATCAATCAGCTTGCGTCCCTTGCGACAATGAGAGGTCGTGAGCACCGAGCCCTCCCCCGCCCCGCAGCCCGTCGGCGACCCTGGTCGCCCGACGGGCGGTAGCCGACGGCGGCGCCGCGGCCGCGGGAAGGGGCGCGGTCCCGGCGCCGGGACCGCGGGACCGACCCGTGTGAGCCGTGCCGAGCTCGACCGTGCCGCGGAGATCCGGGACGCCGTCGTCGTCCCGGAGATCACCTACCCGGAGCAGCTCCCCGTCTCGGCCCGACGCGAGGACATCGCCGCGGCGATCCGCGACCACCAGGTGGTGGTCGTCGCCGGCGAGACCGGGTCCGGCAAGACGACCCAGCTGCCCAAGATCCTGCTCGAGCTGGGCCGCGGGCGGGCCGGGCAGATCGGGCACACGCAGCCCCGACGCATCGCCGCGCGGTCCGTCGCCGAGCGGGTGGCCGAGGAGCTCGACGTCGAGCTCGGCGGTGTCGTCGGCTACCAGGTGCGGTTCACGGACACCTCGTCCGACGAGACGCTGGTCAAGGTGATGACGGACGGCATCCTGCTGGCGCAGATCCAGCGGGACCCGGAGCTGCTCGCCTACGACACGATCGTCATCGACGAGGCGCACGAGCGGTCGCTCAACATCGACTTCCTGCTCGGCTACCTGTCCCGGCTGCTGCCCCGGCGCCCGGACCTGAAGCTCGTCATCACCTCCGCGACCATCGACTCCGAGCGGTTCGCCGCGCACTTCTCCCCGGCCCACCTGGCCGAGGTCGGTGGCGCACCGCCCGCCGTCGTCGAGGCGCTGCCCGACGCCGCCCCCGTCGTCGAGGTCTCCGGCCGCACCTACCCGGTCGAGATCCGCTACCGCCCGCTGGTGCCCGACGCCGAGCAGGGCACCGGGAAGAAGAAGGCGGCCGGCGGTGACGAGAAGGACCTCGTCACCGGCATCGTCGAGGCCTGCGACGAGCTGATGCGCGAGGGGTCCGGCGACATCCTCGTGTTCCTCTCCGGCGAGCGCGAGATCCACGACGCCGCCGACGCCCTCGAGGGGCACCTGAAGGAACGCGTCCGCGACCCGAAGCGCCCCGACCACGTCGAGATCCTGCCGCTGTACTCGCGCCTGTCGTCCGCCGAGCAGCACCGTGTGTTCCAGTCCCACCCGGGCCGGCGCATCGTGCTGTCCACGAACGTCGCCGAGACGTCGCTGACGGTGCCGGGCATCCACTACGTCGTCGACCCGGGCACCGCCCGCATCTCGCGGTACTCCAAGGCCACCAAGGTCCAGCGCCTCCCGATCGAGCCGATCAGCCAGGCCTCCGCGAACCAGCGCTCCGGGCGGTCCGGGCGCGTGGCCGACGGCATCGCGATCCGCCTGTACTCGCCGGAGGACTTCGAGAACCGCCCGGAGTTCACCGAGCCTGAGATCCTGCGCACCTCGCTCGCCTCGGTCCTGCTGCAGATGATCTCGGTGGGCGTGGTCGGCTCCCCCGACGACGTCGCACGGTTCCCGTTCGTCGAGCCCCCGGACACGCGCGCCGTCCGCGACGGCGTGAATCTGCTGGCCGAGCTCGGCGCCCTCACCCTGCGCGACGGGGAGACCCGGCTCTCCGACGTCGGACGCCGGCTGGCCCGGCTGCCCATGGACCCGCGGCTCGCCCGGATGGTCCTCGAGGGGTCACGGCTCGGCGTCGCCCGCGAGGTCGCCATCATCGCCGCGGCGCTGTCGATCCAGGACCCGCGGGAGCGTCCCGCCGACTCCCGCGAGCAGGCCGACCAGTCGCACGCCCGGTTCACCGACCCGACGTCGGACTTCCTCACCTATCTGAACCTGTGGGAGTACCTGCGCGAGCAGCAGCACCAGATGGGCTCCTCGGCCTTCCGCCGGCTGTGCAAGAGCGAGTACGTCAACTTCCTGCGGGTGCGCGAGTGGCAGGACGTCGTCGCCCAGCTGCGGCAGATGGCGAAACAGCTCGACGTCGACATGCGCTACCGCCCGGCCACGACCGGCCCCTCCGAGACCGACGGCGCGGCGCCGGACGCGGAGAGCTGGAAGCGGCCCTGGGACGGCGACACCATCCACCGGGCGCTGCTGTCCGGGCTGCTGTCCCAGATCGGCATGCAGGACACCGGCGAGATCAAGGCGTCCTCCGTGGCACACCTGCGGGGGGAGGCCCGGGCGCGGGCGTTGCGCCAGGCCGCCAAGCGGGCCCGGAACGAGTACCTCGGCGGACGTGGCGCCCGGTTCGCGATCTTCCCCGGTTCCCCCCTGAGCAAGAAGCCGCCGGCGTGGATCATGGCCGGCGAGCTCGTCGAGACGTCCCGGCTGTGGGCCCGCGACGTCGCGCGCATCCAGCCCGAGTGGGCCGAGGAGCTCGCCGGCGACCTGGGCAGACGCACCTACTCCGACCCGCACTGGTCGACCAAGCAGGGTGCCGCCGTGGCCGTGGAGAAGGTGCTGCTCTACGGCGTCCCGATCGTCGCGGACCGCAAGATCCTGTACGGCAAGGTCGATCCCGAGGCGGCGCGGGAGATGTTCATCCGGCACGCTCTGGTCGAGGGGCAGTGGACCACGCACCACGCCTTCTTCGCCGAGAACCGTCGGCTGCTCGCCGAGGCCGAGGAGCTCGAGGCGCGGTCGCGTCGGCGCGGGCTGGTCGCCTCCGAGGACGACCTGTACGCGTTCTACGACGAACGGGTCCCCGAGTCCGTGGTCAGCGCCCGGCACTTCGACTCCTGGTGGAAGAAGGCCCGCCGCGACGACCCGGACCTGCTGACCTTCACGCTCGACCAGCTCGTCGACGCCGAGGCGGTGGACACCTCCGAGTTCCCGGAGACGTGGACCCAGGGCGAGGTCACCCTGCCGCTGACCTACCAGTTCCAGCCCGGGACCGACGCCGACGGCGTCACGGTCCACATCCCGCTGTCGATCCTCAACCGGGTCTCCCCCGACGGGTTCGACTGGATGGTGCCCGGGCTGCTCGACGAGCTGTGCACGGCCACCATCCGGTCGCTGCCCAAGGCCGTGCGCCGCGAGCTCGTGCCGGCACCCGACGTCGGCGCCGCGGTCGCCGGCTGGCTGCGGGAGAACACCCCCACCTGGGAGGACATGACCCGGGCGGGCGACATGGCCTCGCCGTTCCACGTCGAGTTCTCCCGGGCCGTCCGGGCGCTGCGCGACGTGGTGATCCCGGACGACGTCTGGGACGACGAGCGGGTCGAGCGACTGCCCGGCCACCTGCGGATGACGTTCCGGGTCGAGGGCACCGCGGACGCCGACGGCCGCGCACGCGACGGCGGGCCGGCCGGTGGTGGCCGCCGCAAGTCCGGGAAGAAGCAGCGCGGACGGGGCGCCGCGCGGTCGACCGGTCCCGTCGTGCTCGACGAGTCGAAGGACCTGCTCTCGCTGCAGAAGAAGCTCGCGCCGCAGGCGGAGGCGGCGGTGCGGTCGGCCGTGAAGGGGGCGGTCGGCGTGGCGCTCGAGGAGGCGGCGCGGGCCACCTCAGGTCGCTCTGGAGCGCCCGGGGTCGAGGCGTCGGACGCGCCGCCTCGCTCACGGGCCCCGGGGGGCCCTCCGCTACGGCTGGACGGCGGCGCAGCCGACACCCCGACCCCCGGCTCCGCAGGTTCGTCCGGGTCCGGGCGGTCCGACGGCGGTACCAGCGCCGGGGCTTCCGGTGCTGGGTCCGTCGTGGCGGAGCAGGCGGGGCTGACCACGTGGCCGGAGCTGCCGGGTGGTGAGCTGCCCCGGACGGTGTCCACGGATCTTGGCGGAGGCGTCGTCGTGCAGGGGTACCCCGCGCTGGTCGAGGAGCCGGGGGCGAAGGGCTCGCCCCCGTCGGTGGCGCTGCGGGTGCTGGCCGCCGCCGCGGAGCAGGACGAAGCGCACGCCCGCGGGGTGCGCCGGCTGCTGCTGTCCGAGACGGCGCTGCCGACCGGGCGCATCACCTCGCGGTGGTCCGCGAAGCAGTCGCTGACGCTGGCGGCCGCCCCGTACCGGAACACCGACGCCCTGGTCGACGACCTGCAGCTCGCCGCCGTCATCGCGCTGACCAGCGCGGACGAGGACAAGGCTCCCGGGACGCCGACCGGGGGACCCGTCGCTGTACAGATTCGTGATGCGGACTCGTACGCGAAGGCCCTCGCGTTCGTGCGCCGGCACCTGGAGGACGAGGTGCACCGGGTCGTGGGCCACGTCGTCGCCGCCCTCACCGCCTGGCGGACGGTCGAGAGCGAGGTCAAGGCGTCCTCGTCCCTCGCGCTGCTCAACACCCTCCAGGGCATCCGGGAGCACGTCGCGGGCCTGGTCCACGACGGTTTCGTCTCCGCGACCCCGCCGCGCCGCGTGCCGCATCTCGTGCGCTACCTGCGCGCTGCCTCGTACCGGCTGGAGAAGGCCGAGGCGAACCCCCACCGCGACGCCGAGCTGGCGTGGCGCGTCCAGGACGTCACCGGCGTGTACGAGAAGGCGCGCGAGGCCTACGCCGCCGGGGCCGCCGACCCGGCCCGCGTCGCCGAGCTGGCCGAGGTCCGGTGGCTGCTGGAGGAGCTGCGGGTCTCGCTGTTCGCCCAGCAGCTCGGCACCGACGGGTCGGTCAGCGAGAAGCGGATCCGCAAGGTGCTCACCCCCGGAGGCTGGTAGGCGGACCTCGTGATCAGGGTCGGACCAGGGCGTTCCCGGATGCCGGAGCGTCGTCGTCCCGCCTAGGGTCGGACCATGAGCAATCCGCAGAAGGACTCCGCAGCCAGTTCCCGCAAGCTCTACCGCCCCCGCCAGGGCCGAGTCATCGGCGGCGTGTGCGCCGGCATCGCGGACTACTTCGGGTGGGACCGGACCCTCGTCCGGGTCCTGACCGTCGCGTCCATCTTCATCCCCGGCCCGCAGGTGCTGGCGTACATCGTGTTCTGGATCCTCATGCCGGACGAGCGCAAGGCGTTCGCGGCCTGACCGGGGGCTGACCAGCGGGACGCGGTCGCCGCCCGGTCACCGGCCGCCGACCGGCCCGCGGCTCATCGCTCGGAGGTCGACAGGCCCGACGCCGCGCCGAGCCGCCCCTGCAGCGCGTCCATCCGCTCGAGCACGGGGGTGGCGTCCGCGTCCAGGGGTTCGCTCGCCACGTAGGCCGCGCGCAGCACCTCGACCTGCTCGCGGATCGCCTCGCGCACCGCGGACCGTTCCGCGGCCTCCTCGAGACGCTCGAGCAGCCGCAGCAGCGCATCGAGCGCGACCGGCGCGTCCACCCCGTAGGTCCGCAGCGCGGTCACGACCGACCGGACGAGCTCCTCCGCCGTCGGCCACGGGACGACGAGGCGCACCGTGCCGTCCGCGTCGGTCCGCCCGCGCGGCGCCGGCTCCCGGGACACGACCCGGACGAGCCCGTTGCCCAGCGCGTCCAGCGCCGAGGCGGCCGTGTACGGGTCGTTGGCACCCTGGGACAGCGCACGGACGGCCATCTCCGTGAGGTCCTGCACGGCGAAGCCGACGTCCTGGTGCGGGGTCCGGGCCGGTCCGAGGACGACCCCGGTGCGCACGGCGTCGGTCAGGCCGTCCAGGTCGCCCCGCACGCGGGCGAGCGGCTCGCCCTCGATCACGTGGTCCCCGGGGCCGACGACGAGCTCGATCCGCCCGTCGCAAGCCTTCGCGCTCCGCACCAGCCCGGCGAGATCGACGTGCTCGACGTGACCGCTCCCGTTCGCCCGCACCTGCGGCGGTCCGTCGAGCTCGGCGTCGGCCGTGACCTGGTGGTCGGCGGGGTCGGCCGGGAACACCCGGTCCACGGCCGTCTCGAGCTCGTGCCGGACCCGCTGCTCCAACGTGGTCACCTGGACGGACTGCGCGATGTGATGGATGAAGAACACCAGCACGGCGACGTTGACGACGGCCAGGACGATCGCGAGGTGGATGGCGAGGGTCGGGACGGACTCTCCGGACCCCTGCGGCTGGATGTCGCCCAGCACGACGAGGGCGTACAGGAACGTCGCGGTGAAGGTCGCCAGCACCCACTGGTTCGCGCGGTCCGCCATGAAGTTGCGCACGAGCCGCGGCCCGTACACCGAGGACGTGGTGGCCATGACCGAGATCGTGATCGAGAAGGACGTCGCGGCCACGGTCAGCACCGACCCCGCGATGGCGGTGAGGACCGCCCGCCCCCCGTCGGCGCTGAGGGAGTCCAGCAGCGTCAGGGTGATCCCGGCATCCTGCAGGGTCCGGTCGACGACGACCATCGCCCTGGCGGTCACGAGCGCGACTGCTCCGAGCACGGCGGGCAGGAACCAGAAGGACTCCCGCGCACGGGACAACCAGGCGCTGATCATGGGCTCACCGTAGCCGGGCGACGGAGTACGGTCGAAGAAGGCGACGGCGGCCCGATCCCAGGAGGACGACATGAGGATCACGCACGAGCAGGGCGACATCACCACCGCCGCGGTGGACGCGATCGTCAACGCGGCCAACTCCTCGTTGCTGGGCGGCGGCGGCGTGGACGGCGCCATCCACGCCGCGGCCGGGCCGCGGCTGCTGGAGGCCTGTCGCGAGCTGCGACGTACGACCCTGCCCGAGGGGCTCGGGGTGGGCGACGCCGTCGTGACACCGGGGTTCGACCTGCGGGCCGACTGGGTGGTCCACACCGTCGGCCCGAACCGGCACCGGGGCGAGACCGACCCCGAGCTGCTCTCCTCCTGCTTCCGCACGTCCCTCGGACTCGCGGCGGACGCCGCGTCCCGCACGGTCGCGTTCCCGGCGATCGGCGCCGGCGTCTTCGGCTGGGACGCGGAGGACGTCGCGCGGATCGCGGTCGAGACCGTGCGGGTCTGGGACGAGGAGAACCCGGCAGCGCTCCACGAGGTGCGGTTCGTGCTGTTCAGCGCGGAGGTCCGAGCGGCCTTCGCCCGCGCCCTGGACGGATGAGCCGGGCGGACGTCGGTGGCGTGCGGCAGGCTGCGGGCATGACCACGGCTGCACGATGCTTCGGCGACGGCGACCCGCTCTACGCGGAGTACCACGACACCGAGTGGGGTCTCCCCGTGCACGGGGAGAGCGCCCTGCTCGAACGCATCGCGCTGGAGGGGTTCCAGTCGGGACTGTCGTGGCTGACGATCCTGCGCAAGCGCGAGGCGTTCCGTGAGGTCTTCCTCGGCTTCGAACCGGCAGCGGTCGCGGCCATGACGCCGGACGACGTGGAGCGGCTGATGTCCGACGCCCGCATCGTGCGCAACCGGGCCAAGATCGAGGCGACGGTCGCGAACGGCAGGGCCGTCGTCGCCCTGCACGCGGCGGGCCGGAGCCTCGACGAGCTGTTCTGGTCCTTCGCCCCGCCGCCGCGGGACGAGCGCCCCGCGACGCACGCCGAGGTCCCCGCCACGACACCGGAGTCGGTCGCCCTGGCGAAGGCCCTCAAGGCCGAGGGGTTCCGGTTCTTCGGGCCGACGACGGCGTACGCGGCCATGCAGGCGTGCGGGCTGGTCGACGACCACCTGGCCACGTGCCCCGTCGTCACCGGTCAGGGGGTCGCGTCCGGGCGATAGCGCTCGGCGTCCCCCGGTGACACCTCGTGCCCCGGGTGCCCGGCGGTCCGGCGGTCCTGCTTCATCCGTGCCTCGGCGAGGTGCCGCACACCTCCGGCGAGCTCCTCGCGGGCACGCCGCTCGTGGTCGCGGAACACCTGCCAGTACCCGTCGTCGTACTCCTCGACGATCTGGAAGGTCCAGCGGCCCGGGAGCACGTTGCGGCCGACGAGGTCGTCGGCGATCCGCCGCGCCACCTCGTCGTGCCCGGCCTCGCGGAGCTGGTCGACAGCGGCACCGAGCGCCAGGTCCGCCTCGCCGGTGAGCTGGTGGAAGGTGTACAGGTGCCCACGGGCGCGCTCGACCGTCTCCAACGCCTCGCTCAGCGCGCCGAGCGCCTCGACCGTGGCGTCGGAGACACCGGGGGGCGTCGTGTGCTCGCCGTCGGGCAGGTCGGTGTCACTCATCGCTGCATGCTAGGCACGGCTGCCCGCTGCTCACCCCTCGGAACCCCGGCCGTCGCGCAGGGCCCGTCGCGCCGCGGACCAGGCCCCGGTCGACCACAGGGCCAGCGCCACGAGCACCGGCTGGAAGAACAGCCGGCCGAAGCGCTTGGCGTCTGTGTCCAGGCCGAAGCCGTCCCTGTGCTCGAGCCACTGCGCCACGTTGCCGGGGAAGATCACGACGAAGAAGGCCGCCGCGACGAGCCCCACCGCGACCTTCCACCGGGACAGGGCGACCAGGGACCCGCCGATGACGATCTCGACGACGCCCGAGGCCAGCACCGTGACGTCCTCGTCGACCGGGAACCATCCCGGCACCTGGGCCTGGAACTCCTCCCGGGCCACGGTGAGGTGCGCGACGCCGGCGCCGAGCAGGGCCGTGCCGAGCCAGAGTCGGGCGATCGTCCGGGGCAGCGAGGTGGGGGTCGGCCTGGTGAGCTCGGCGAGGTCCATGCCGCCGATCGTCGCACCGGCGCCGCGGCGGTGCAGCGCAACGCGCGCGGACGGCTCCGACCTGGTCGAATGACGCCATGGATGAGTTCTCGCAGGACGCGGTGACCGGAGCCCCCCACGACGACCTGCGCGCCACCCCGACGGCGCACCCGTCCCAGCGCCCCCACCTGGCCGCCGTCGTCGAGGACCGCCTCTACGCCGTCGCGGGCCGCGTGCTGCGCCGCTTCGGCTGGCGTCCCCGGTTCCAGGTGTACACCGGGTACGGCTCGCCCGAACGGGTCCGGGTGCTGGCCCGGATGCTCCTGGCCCCGGCCGGCGCGTCCCGGCGCGACGAGCGACGGCCGCTGCGCCGCGGCTTCCGGCACTTCCTCACGGTGCCGGCACCCGACAGCCCGGTCCGGGTCCGGATCGGTGGGCACGAGGTCGAGGACGTGACCGACCGGTCCGGGTACGTCGACCTCGAGCTGGACCTGCCCTCCCGGGAGCCGTTGCCGGCCGGGCTGCAGGAGGCCGAGCTGTCCAGCCTGGGGTCGCCGGACGGACCGGAGGTACCCGCCCCCGTGCTGGTCCTCGGCCCGGAGACACGGTTCGGCGTCGTCAGCGACATCGACGACACGACGCTGGTCACCGGTGTCCCCCGTCCGCTCCTGGCCACCTGGAACACGTTCGTGCGCCGGGCGGGCTCCCGCCGCGCGGTGCCCGGCATGGCGGCGCTGTACCGGGAGCTCGAGGAGACCCATCCCGCGGGCGCGTTCTTCTACGTCTCCAACGGCGCCTGGAACACGGCCGGGGCGCTGCGGGCGTTCCTCGCGCGGGAGGACTACCCTGCCGGGCCGATGCTGCTGACCGACTGGGGGCCGACGCTCACCGGGTGGTTCCGCAGCGGCCGGGAGCACAAGGCCGCCAGCCTCGACCTGCTCATGTCGTGGTTCCCGCACGTGCGCTGGCTGCTCGTCGGGGACAACGGGCAGCACGACCCGGAGATCTACGCGGAAGCCGTCGACCGGTGGCCGGACCGGATCGCCGCCGTCGCGATCCGGCAGGTCGCCGGGGCGGACCGCGCCCCGGTCACCGACCCCGCGTCCGGGACGACGGACCCGCTGGACGACGCGGCGGCCCCGACACCGGTGATCCGGGGCGAGGACGGCACCGTCCTCGCGCGGGGTCTCGGCCGGGTGCCCGGGGTGCTCCGGGACTGAGTCGCGCCGTGCCGTGCTGACTCGCCGAGCCTGGTACTCACTCGCGCCGGGATGCGGCCGGCCGGCCGGCGGTGGTCAGGCGCCGAGCTCCTGACCGCTCATGGCGTGGATCGAGGCCATGACCTCGTCGGTGAGCTCGCGGCGGGCCTGCGCCGGCCGCATGCCGGCGGGGAGCTGCCGCTGCGGCGCGATCGGGGTCCCGAAGTCGACCTGGATCCCCCGGTACGGTCGGGGCAGGCGCCGGCCGACCGGCTGGACCCGGTCGGTCCCGCGCAGCGCCACCGGCACGATCGGCGCGGGTCCGGCCAGCGCCAGCCAGGCCACACCCGTGTGCCCCTTGTGCAGCCGGCCGTCGCGGGACCGGGTCCCCTCGGGGTAGATCCCGAACGCGTCCCCGCGCTGCAGCACCAGCAGGGCGTCCTGCAGGGAGCGCTGTCCGGCACGGGGGTCCTCGCGGTCCACGGGGATGTGACCCATGGTGGTGAAGAACCAGCGGTAGACGCGCCCCTTGAGCCCCCGACCGGTCCAGTACTCGGCCTTCGCGATGAACGTGACGTGCCGCGGGGTCACCAGCGGGATGATGATCGAGTCGATGAACGACAGGTGGTTGCTCGCGAGGATGACCGGCCCGCGTCGCGGCACGTGGTGCAGCCCCGTGACCCGGGGCCGCAGAAACACGTACACCAGGAGCGACAGGATCAGCTTGAGGACGCGGTAGGTCACCGGCCTATTGTGCCCGAGCCGGTCCGGCGACCGTCCGCGTCGGCGTCTCAGCCGAGGCTGACGAGGTAGTCCTCGGCGTCGTCGTCCCAGGCCAGCTTCACGGCACCCGCCTCCTCCGCACCGCGGCAGAACTGCAGGAAGCCCCGGTAGCCGAGTGCCTTCTCGGAGAAGTCCGGACGCTGCTTGCGCAGCAGGTTCTTCAGCCCGGACAGCGGCGTGCTGTCCCCGGCCTCGCCGACGACGACCCGCAGCAGGTCGAACGCGTGGGCGCTGTCCGGCTGCGCGGGCAGCTCGACCACGGGGTCACCCGTCGACGGTCCCTCGGACAGCACGACGAAGTCTCGGTCGGCGAGGTAGCGCAGGAACTCCGTGAACGTCCGGAACCCGTAGTCGGACTCGGTGAACGTCGGCTCCTTGCGCACCAGCGTGCGCTTGAGCTGGGACGCCGTGACGGAGCCGGACGAGGAGGCCTGCAGCCCGGCGAGCGTCTGGGCGACCTTGACCTCCATGCTCGGCGGTTCGCCGGCGGGGGTGTCGTCCTCGTCGACCTCGGGCGCCAAGGAGGCCTGCGGCGCCGGTTCGGGCGCCGGCTCGGCCTTCTTGCGTCGGCTCTTCGCGCCCGATGCCGGGGCCTCGATGGCCTCGGCGGCCGTGGTCGGGGTCGTGGTCCGTCGGCCGCCACGAGCCGTCGCCCCCGTGGCGGCGCCGGACTTCCTGCCCGACGACTTCTTGCGCGCTGACTGCTCGGCCTCGTCGGGCACGTCGACGCCCTCGAGCCGGTCGTAGAAGAGGAACTCGTCGCAGGCCCCCGGCAGCAGGCGGGACGTGGACTTCTCCACGCCGACGCCGATGACGTTCTTGTCGAGCTCGCGCAGCTTGGTGACCAGCGGGGAGAAGTCCGAGTCGCCGGTGCACATGACGAACGTGGTGATGTAGTCGCGTTCGAACGCCATCTCGATCGCGTCGACGACCATCTTGATGTCGGCGGCGTTCTTGCGCGACGCCCCCATGCGCTGCGGCATCTCGATGAGCTCGACCTGGTGGCGGGTGAGCATGCGGCGGTCCTCGTCGAAGTAGGACCAGTCGGCGTACGCCCGGCGGGTCACGACCCGGCCGCGCACGGCCAGGGCGTCCGCGATCGGACCGAAGTCGAACTGCATCCCACCCAGGTGCTCCCGGGCGCCGAGCGCCAGGTTCTCGTAGTCGAGGAAGACAGCCAGGCGCTCTTCACGTTCCATGACCCCCACCCTACGGCCCAGGACCCAGCAGGCCCGGTCGGGGCGTTGCGAGACGGTCGGGGGCGCGAAGGCGGCACCAGCACAGCCGTGTCTAGAAGGAGCCGTCATGAGTGACGAATGCGAGATCGGCGGTACGTCGATCGCGCCGCCCGAGGAGCCCCAATGAAGGCTCGAGCAGGTCAGCGACCAGATCGCCCGTCGACAGACCGGACAAGCCGGAGCCGCCCGTCCGGTCAGGGCATGATGCGAGGCGCTACTGCTGTGAAGCGTTCGATGTGCAGACGCACACGCTTTGCGAACTGTGGGCAGCCCGCCCGAGCCAGGTAGCTGGGGAGGTCTGCGCTGGGGTCCTTCTTGCGGTGGTACTCCCACTGATGGCGGGCGACGTCGCGGACGACATCGGGGTGGCCGTCGTCGACCAGCAGGAAGAGCTCCTCGGGCGTGCAGATCTCGTATGGCAGCCCATCAGTCACCGGCTCGGGCAGCTTGAGAAATCCTCCATCGCAGGTCAAAAGCTTGTCGACCCCTCCGGCGACCGCTGCTGCATGCACGTGCCGGTCGTAGGGGTCCGCGATGGGCGCATCGGGGATCGCCGGGTAGTCCTCGATCCGCTCCCACATCGACTTGGCGATCCTGTCGGAGACGACCGTCAGTGCCTTGCCGTCCATGTCGGGGTGGTCCTTGCGCAGGTTGTTCAACGTCTCGACGCGGATATCCTCGGTGTAGCACGTCACGAAGATGTTGTGGTTCGATCCGGCCTCGAGCAAGAACAGCCAGTCACGCAACGAGCGCGAGTAGAGAACGTTCGCATCGACAAGGATCCGCACCACCACACAAGCAGGCTACCTGCAGCCCTTCCGCGCGGCCGAGTGGACTACCCGGCTGCGCGGAAGGCGGTCAGAGCCCCAGTTCGTCTTCGAGCTCCAGCAGCTCGTTCAATGCTGCCCGCCGTTCCTTGATGAGTTCGTGCCGGAACGCTCGGACGTCCTCGGTCTTCAGGCGCGTGTGGGACCCGACCTTGTGGGCGTCCAGGCGTCCAGCGCGCACGTGTTTCATCAGGGTCGGACGGCTGACGCCGAGAAGACTGGCCGCAACAGACGTGCTTACCTCTTCGGGCCAAGAACTAACCGATACCGACCCTCCTGCAGCGATCTGCTGGAGCACCTTGGCCAGGAATCGCGTGAAGTCTTGCGACAGGTGGACATCATCGGGAAGCGTGACCTGGGCCTTGGCGTGCGCCAGGGACTCCTCGACGCGCTCCAGTAGTTGCCCGGCTTCAACGCGCTGCTGCTCGTCCGCGAACAAGTTCTCGCGCAGGTCGGCAGACATGGGCGGTTCCTCCGGAGCCAGGTTTGGAAGCTGACACTTAGGAGCGTAACACTGTTTCACTTATAAGTGGTGTCGCGCTGATCACGATTCACCTGCCATGGCTACGGGCGCGGCGTCCGCGCTCGTCAGTCGCCGTAGCCGCGGCGGTTGTCGCGCGCTGGCACAGGCGCCGACCGGGGTCCCGATCACCTCGCCAGCGTGGCCAGTGGCGCCTTGCGGTGATGTCGACCGGGACGCCTGGCAGGTCGCGTCGCCTGAGCGAACCACGTGAGAGGCTCGACGGACCGGCAGGTCCACAGCCCCAGGAGGTACCCGTGCGCGCGATCGTGTTCACCGAGCTCGGCGGACCCGAGGTCCTGCACCTCGCCGACGTCCCGGCACCGGAACCGGCCGCCGGCCAGGTCCGCGTGCGGGTCGAGGCCGCTGCCGTCAACGGCTGGGACCTCAAGACCCGCGCCGCCCGGATCCCCGGTGTTCCCCTGCCGGAGTTCCCCGCCGTGCCGGGGCTGGAGGTCGCGGGTGTCGTGGACGCCGTCGGCGACGACGTGACGGGCGTGCGGCCCGGTGACCGGGTCGTCGGGTTCGCCGACACCGGCGGGTACGCCGAGCTGGCCCTGACCTCGACGTTCGCGCTCGTCCCGAGCGGCCTCGACCCCACCCGCGCCGTCACGCTGCCCGTCTCGGCGGAGACGGCGCACCGGGTGCTGCGCGTGCTCGGGGTGGCCGACGGCGAGACCCTGCTCGTGCACGGCGCGTCCGGGTCGGTGGGCGAGCTCGCCGTGCAGCTCGCCCGGCGCCGGGGAACGACGGTGATCGGCACCGCCTCGCCGGCGAACCAGGACCGGGTCGCGGCGCTCGGCGCCACGCCGACGACCTACGGGCCGGGCCTCGTCGAGCGGGTGCGGGACCTCGCGCCGTCGGGCGTCGACGCGGTCCTGGACACCACCGGCGCGGGCGTCCTGCCCGACTCGATCACGCTGCGCGGCGGGACGGAGCGCATCGTCACCATCGCGGACCCGGCGGCCGCCGACCTGGCGATCACCTTCAGCTCCGGGGCCCGGCGCGACCCCGACGAGCTGGCCGACGACGTGACCTCCCTCGCGCGGGGCGAGCTCACCACGACGCTCGGCGAGGTCCTGCGGCTCGACGACGCGGCACGCGCCCACGCGCTGGTCGAGGGCGGCCGCGGCGGCGGCAAGGTCGTGCTCACCCCTCATCCGTCTCATCATGCGACATCGCTTGTCCGCGGGCTGAGCAGCGCGTAGGGTCGGACCCCGACAAGCCATCCAGAGCGGCCGAGAGTCCTGGCTCGACGACGCCGCAGCAACCCGTTCTCCGACGGAAGCCTCCCGAGGACGAAGGTGCTCAACACCAGGCCCGATGGAGTGACGCATGGTCGCCGAGGCATCCCCGCATCTCCCCGCGTTGTCGCGCCCGGAGCCGTCCCGCCAGACGGTGAGCTTCGAGCTCATGCCGCCGCGGCGACCCGACGCCGCCCCGAAGTTCTGGGAGACCGCCCGTCGGCTCGTCGCCGCGCGCCCGGACTTCGTGTCGGTGACCTACGGCGCGGGCGGCGGGGACCGGGACACCGCCCGCGACGTCGTCTCCCGACTCCTCGCCGGCACGCCCGTGCTGCCGATCGCGCACCTGACCTGCGTCGGCGCCTCGCGGGAGAACGTCTCGGAGGTCGTCGACGAGTTCCTCGAGGCCGGGGTGCGATCCTTCCTCGCGCTGCGCGGCGACCCGCCGCGGGACCAGCCCGACTGGCGACCGCCCGCCGGCGGCGTCCACTCGGCCGTCGAGCTCGTGCACCTGCTGCGGGAGGTCGAGGCCCGGCGGTGCGCCACCGACCCGGCTGCCGCCGTCCGCGGCGCCGCCCGCCCGCTGACGATCGCCGTGGCCGCGTTCCCCGACGGCAACGTCCAGGCCGGCACGACCCGTGCCCAGGAGGTCCGGCGCCTGCTGGAGAAGCAGCAGGCCGGCGCGTCCTTCGCCGTCACCCAGTTCTTCTACGAGGCCGAGACCTACACCGACTTCGTCGCCGAGGCCCGCGCGGCCGGCGTGACGATCCCGATCCTCGCCGGGCTGCTGCCCACGACCGAGCCGCGCCGGCTCCGTCGCGTCGAGGAGCTCACCGGCGTCCGTGCGCCCCAGCACCTGCTGGACGCGCTGGACTCCCGGCCGGACCCGGAGGCGCAGTACGCCTACGGGACCGCGTACGGCACCGAGCTCGCCCAGCGGGTGCTCGACGCCGGCGCGCCCGGTCTACACGTGTACACGTTCAACAAGCACCGTCCCGCTCTGGACCTGCTCGAGGGTGTCCACCTCGGCGGTCCGGCGTCCGTCCCCGTCGACGACGCCGACCTGGCCGGCAGGCCGTGGGTACCGAGCATCCCGACCCCCGCACCGGCCGCGCTCTGAGGGGACGGACCGCTGCCCGGGACGCACCCGCGTCCCGGGGAGTCCCGTCGTCCCGACCACGCGTCCCGGAGCCCGCGAAAGGACTGCTCATGACCGTTCCGACCACCACCCCGTTCCCCGGCGGCACCATCCTCGGCTACCCCCGGATCGGCCGCCGCCGTGAGCTCAAGCGCGCCGTCGAGGCGTACTGGGCCGGCCGCACGGACGCCGTCGACCTCGAGGTCGCGGCCGGCACCCTGCGCCGCGAGACCGTGCAGCGGCTCGTCGCGCTCGGTCTCGACCCCGAGGACGGCTCCGTCCCGGGTTCGTTCTCGTACTACGACCAGGTGCTCGACGTCGTCGCCCTGCTCGGCGCCGTCCCGGCCCGGTTCCGGGACCTCCTGGACGCCGACGACGGCTCCCTCGACCTCGACGGCTACTTCACCGTCGCCCGCGGACGCGGCGAGGACGCCCCGCTGGAGATGACCAAGTGGTTCGACACGAACTACCACTACCTGGTCCCCGAGATCAGCGAGACGACACCGATCTCCTTCGCCGACCACCGCGTCGTGCGCGAGTACGCCGAGGCGAGGGAGGCCGGGGTCACCACGCGGCCGGTGCTCGTGGGACCCGTGACCTTCCTGGCGCTGTCGAAGGCGGCCGACGACGCGGGCGACGGGTTCCACCCGCTCGACCGGCTCGACGACGTCGTCGCGGCGTACGCCGAGCTGCTGCGGGCCCTCGCCGCCGTCGGCGTCCCGTGGGTGCAGCTCGACGAGCCCGTGCTGGTGACGGACTCGGTGGACGCCGACCCGGAGCGGGTCGACGCCGCGATCGCCCGGGCCTACCGGGAGCTGGCGACCGGTCTGGCACCCGCGTCGGCGGACGACGCGCTGGACACCGTGCCCGAGCGACCGCGCCTCCTCGTGGCCGCGCCGTTCGGCGGGCTGGCCGCCCCGGGCGCCGACGGCCGGCCGGCCCGGGACGGGCTCGCGCTGCTGGCCGGGACGGACGTCGACGCCATCGCGATCGACCTGGTCCAGGGTGCGGTGCCGAGGGGCTCCGCTCCCGACGGCTCGGTCCCGGGCCTGGGCACGAAGACGCTGGTGGCCGGTGTCGTCGACGGGCACAACGTCTGGCGCACCGACCTCGCTGCGCGACGGGGCACGCTCGAGGCGTTGCGCGGGCTCGGCGCCCGGTCGTTGGCCGTCGGCACGTCGACGTCCCTGCTGCACGTGCCGCACGACGTCGACGACGAGACCTGGTCCGGCCCGTCCGCCGAGCGGGCCGGGCGGACCGAGGCGCTGCGCCGCTGGCTGGCGTTCGCCGACCAGAAGGTCGGCGAGGTGACGACCCTCGCCCGGGCCCTGACCGACGGGCCGGACGCGGTGCGCGCCGAGCTCGAGGAGGCGAGCGCCGCGCTGGCCGACCGGGCCGCCGCGACCGGCGTCGTCGTCCCCGCCGTCCGGGAGCGGCTCGCCGCGCTGTCCGCGACGGACTTCGCGCGGGGTGATCACGCGGGACGCGTCGCCGCCCAGCGCGAGAGCCTCGACCTGCCGCCGCTGCCGACGACGACGATCGGTTCGTTCCCGCAGACGGCCGAGATCCGCCGCACGCGGTCGGCGTGGGCGAAGGGCGAGCTGGCCGACGACGCGTACCGCGCCGCGATGCGGGACGAGATCGCCCGGGTGATCGCGCTCCAGGAGGACATCGGCCTGGACGTGCTGGTGCACGGTGAGCCGGAGCGCAACGACATGGTCCAGTACTTCGCCGAGCTGCTGGACGGGTTCGCGACGACGGACCTCGGCTGGGTGCAGTCGTACGGGTCGCGGTGCGTGCGCCCGCCGATCCTGTGGGGCGACGTCACGCGGCCCGCCCCGATGACGGTGGAGTGGACCCGCTACGCCCAGTCGCTCACCGCGCGCCCGGTCAAGGGCATGCTCACCGGACCGGTGACGATCCTGGCCTGGTCGTTCGTCCGCGACGACCAGCCGCTCGGCGACACCGCCCGCCAGGTGGCGCTCGCCCTGCGCGACGAGGTGACCGACCTCGAGGCCGCGGGCACCGCCGTCGTCCAGGTGGACGAGCCGGCGCTGCGCGAGCTGCTGCCGTTGCGGCGGGCCGACCAGCCGGCCTACCTCGACTGGTCGGTGGGGGCGTTCCGTCTGGCGACGGCGGGTGCCGCGTCGTCGACCCAGGTGCACACGCACCTGTGCTACTCGGAGTTCGGCGAGATCATCGGCGCGATCGACGGGCTCGACGCCGACGTGACCTCGATCGAGGCGGCCCGGTCGCGGATGGAGGTCGTCCCCGAGCTGCACGAGGCCGGGTACGCGCGCGGGGTCGGCCCCGGCGTCTACGACATCCACTCCCCGCGGGTGCCGTCGACCGCCGAGGTCACCGAGCTGCTGGGGCTGGCGACGTCGGCGATCGACCCGGGCCTGGTCTGGGTGAACCCGGACTGCGGCCTCAAGACCCGCGGGTACGCGGAGGTGGAGCCGTCGCTGCGGCACCTCGTGGAAGCCGCGCGGACGGTGCGGGCCGGCCTCTGACCGCACCGGGGTTCCGCCGGACGGTCGCACGGTCGAATGACCTGGACCCGGCCGGGATGCTGTGCGAGCATCGGTCCCGGCCCGCCGACCGGTGGGCCGGGACCGGAGTCGAGGAGCGAGTGATGCGGCGCGTCACGGGGAGCGGGGTGGCCGTGCAGGCCTGCTCGGCCGACGCCGCCCACCGGGTCCCTCGCCGCTGACCGCCCGGCCGGCGTGAGGGCCCGGCGTCAGCCTGCCCACTCCCCCGCCGACCGAAGGCACCCCATGACTCCCCTCACCGAGCAGCAGCTCCGTGCTGCCCTCGTCAACGCCACCCGCAGCGAACGCCAACGCATGCTCCCCCCGGACCTCGACGCCCAGCGGTGGGACCGCCTCGAGTTCCTCGGCTGGCGCGACCGCAAGCAGCCCCTGGCCGCCTATGTCGTGGCCGAGATCGACGGCGCGCCGACCGGCATCATCCTGCGCGCCCCCGAGACCAGCGCGCGGCGCTCGGCGATGTGCGCCTGGTGCGAGCACGCCGGCGACCCCGGCGACGTCGCTCTGTTCGTCGCCCGCCGGGGCGGGGCGTCCGGACGGAAGGGCAACACCATCGGCACGCTGATCTGCACGGACTTCCGGTGCTCACGCAACGCGCGGCGTCGGCCGACCCTGGCCGAGGCGGGGTCCGACGACGACGCGGCCCGCGCCGCCGTCGTCGAGCGGCGCGTCGCGGGCCTCGGCTCGCGCGTGACCGCGTTCGTCGAGCAGGTCCGCAGCACCGCCTGACCCGCTCACGGCTGTGGGCATGAGATCCGCAGTCCCGGACCGCTCCGGTCTGCAGATCTCATGCCCACAGCCGAGGTGGTGCGCTCCTGTTCAGCGCTCGCTGCCGCCGATCATCGGCAGGCCGAACGCCAGCCCGACCGCGACGATCCCACCGGTGAAGACGAACGGGGCGAGCGAGGGGTCGGCCGTGGCGCCGACGCCGATGAGGACGAGCCCCGCGACGAACAGCACGAAGGACACGATGACGCGCCCGAGCATCGCCCCGGGGGCGTCGTTCTGCGGGGCTCGGTTGACCTGGAAGTCGCTCATGGGACCAGCCTAGCCCGCCGGGCGTCCCCGGCATCGGCGGCCGGTCCAGGTCGACGACGGCGTCACGGCAGCCGCGGGCGCCGTACCGCCTCGCCGGCGCGAGCCGGGTCGAGCTCCACCGGGCTGACCAGCACGGCGGGTCCCCGGTGCAGCACACCGTCCGTGACCGGCATGCACCGCACTCCCCCACGTCCCCGCATCGCGGCGTGCACCCCGGGGGCCAGCATGCGGTCCATCCAGGCGCAGGGGTGGGCCGGCCGGCCGCCGCGCAGCGTCACGGCCGAGCGGCGGGAGCGGATCTCGAACTCCTGCCCGATCAGCGGTGCCAGCTCGGCGCCGCGCAGCACCACGTTGCGCCGGGTCAGCAACGGGTCGAGCGGGCCCGTGCCGAGCTCGCGAGCGATCTCCTCGAGGGCCTCGGCCGCGAACACCGTCACCGCGGCGTCCATGTGGGCGGCCTTGCCGAAGAACCGGTCGCCCACGATCCCCCGACCCGCCACGACCTCGGCCTCGTCGCGGTCCGTCGTCGGGACGTCCGCCGCACCCTCGCGGGGACGCCCGAAGTAGGCGTGCTGGGAAGACACGAGCAGGTGCTCGATCACGACCGGGTAGTCGTACGCCGTCATGCCCCGAGTCTGGCAGCATCCGGGCGACGGGACCCCGCTAACCTGGCGGGATGCCCGCCGACACGCCGCCCGCCCTCCCCCGCCGCGTCCTCGTGGCCGGGACCTCGGGCGCCGGGAAGTCGACCCTGGCGGGTCGGATCTCGACGCTGCTCGGCATCACGCACACCGAGCTCGACGGGCTCTACCACGGCCCGGGATGGACGCCGCGACCCGCGTTCGTCACCGACGTCGAGCGCCTGGTCGCCGGGGAGTCCTGGGTGACGGAGTGGCAGTACCGCGCGGTGCGACCGCTGCTCCTCGAACGGGCGGAGCTGCTGGTGTGGCTCGACGTGCCGGTCCGCGTCCGGATGCGGCGCGTGGTCACCCGGACCGTGCGGCGTCGGGTCCGCGGGACCGAGCTGTGGAACGGCAACCACGAACCACCGCTGCGCACGTTCGTCAGCGACCCGGACCACATCGTGCGCTGGGCCTGGCGCACGCGTCACGGGTTCCGGGGACTCGCGTCGCACGTGGCGGAGGTCGCACCGCACCTGACGGTGGTCCGGCTGCGGAGCCAGGACGACGTCGAGCGCTGGCTGGCCGAGCTCGCGGGACGGGTCGGCCGTCCGGTCCCGCCGCCGCGTCGCGACGCCGACCGACGACCCGGAGGCGAGCAGCGCTAGGCGATCCGCCCGGCGAGCTCCTCGACGATCCGGACGTCGCCGTCGAGCCAGTCGACCTCCCACAGCGAGCCGGCGTCCAACCAGCGCAGCTCGTCGTGCTCGATCAGGGGCCGCGGGAAGCCGGTGGCCACCGACGCGAGCCAGAGCCGCAGGACGTGCCGGTCCGTGATGATCCAACCGCCGTCGTCCGGCCCCACGACCTCGTCGCCGAGCTCCACGCGCACCCCGAGCTCCTCGTGCAGCTCGCGGTGCAGGGCGTCGACCGGGTGCTCCCCCGGCTCGGCCTTGCCCCCGGGGAACTCCCAGCGTCCCGCGATGGCCGCGGGACGGGTCCGGCGTGCCGCGAGCAGCCGGGTGGGCCGGTCGAAGGCATCGACGATCGCAGCGGCCACGACGAGTCGACGAGTCATGGCGCGAGTGTGTCACCCGCGGCGACGACGACGCCGTCGCGGAGGTCACATTCCGTCGACGTGCCCGCCCTGCCCACGACATCCCCCGATAGGGGGCAGGGCGTCCGGTGCCGACGCCTCAGCTGGACCGGATGCCCGCCCGGCGGGCCCAGGCCACCGCGTCGGCCCGCGTCGAGACGCCGAGCTTGCGGTAGACGCTGCGCACCTGAGACTTCACGGTGTTGCGCGTGACGAACAGCTTGCTGGCGATCTGCTCCAGCGTGACGTCCTCGGACAGGTTCGACAGCACGACCTGCTCACGACGCGTCAGGGTCGGCTTGAGCGTCGGCCGCTCGAGTTGAATGGCACTCATCGTTCCGCTCCTCCACGACGGCCGCCGATCGCTGACGATCGACCTGGGGATCTGCCGTCATGGATGTGAGAGGGGAACGGAAGACGATCATGACGCGGATCACGGCGAAGAAGTCTGCGCGGACGCCGTCATCGGGCACCGTCA
Source organism: Isoptericola sp. b408 (assembly GCF_030588085.1). Lineage (NCBI taxonomy): Bacteria > Bacillati > Actinomycetota > Actinomycetes > Micrococcales > Promicromonosporaceae > Isoptericola > Isoptericola sp. b408. The sequence goes on along the minus strand of NZ_JAUQYQ010000001.1, from coordinate 329,638 downwards.
CGGCGTCACGGGCGGGAGCGCGGTCACGTCGTCGCAGGTCACCACGTCCTCGAGGCCGGGTGCCGCGGGCAGGTGTCCGATCATCACGATTTGGTCACAGCGCCCCCGGCCCCGGTCCGGAGCACCTCAGCCTGCGTGCTGCGCGTACTCCTCGGCGCTGAGCAGCTGGCCCTCGCCCGACACCTCGATCTTGAACAGCCAGCCCGCGCCGAACGGCTCGGTGTTGACCAGTGCCGGGTCGTCGACGGCGGTCTCGTTGACCTCGACGACCTTCCCGGACACGGGCGTGTAGAGCTCGGAGACGGACTTGGTGGACTCGATCTCGCCGACGACGCTGCCGGCCTCGATCTCGGCGCCCACCTCGGGCAGCTCGAGGTACACGACGTCTCCGAGCGCCTCGACGGCGTAGGAGGTCACGCCCACGGTCGCCGGGGTGCCGTCGTCGATCCACTCGTGCTCGACGGAGTAGCGCAGGTTGCTGGGGTAGTCGGCCATGCTGGGTCTCCTCGGTGGGTGGCTGGTTCTCGGACCGCGCGGCGGGGTCAGCCGCGACGGTAGAACGGCATCGCGGTGACGACGAACGGTTCGGCGCGTCCGCGCACGTCGACGGCGAGCTCGGTCCCCTCGGCGGCGACCTCCGGGCGCACGTACGCCATCGCGATCGGGTGGCCGAGCGTGGGCGACGGCACGCCGGAGGTCACGGTCCCCACCTGCTCGCCGACCTCGCCGTCGTCGGTGGTGCGCACGACGGCGTACCCGGACCGGGCCGGGCGGCGTCCGGTGCCGCGCAGGCCGACCAGGACGCGCTCCGGGTCGGCCTCGCTGCGGGCGGCGAGCGCGTCGCGCCCGACGAACTCCAGCGGCGTGCCGTCCTCGGAGGTCTTGTCGAGCTTGACGATACGGCCCGCGCCGGCGTCGTACGGCGTCGTGGTCGTGTCGAGCTCGTTCCCGTACAGCGGCATGCCGGCCTCGAGGCGCAGCGAGTCGCGGGCCGCGAGCCCGGCCGGCACCAGGCCGTAGGGCTCGCCGGCGGCGAGCAGGGCACGCCACAGCGCCACCGCGTGCGGGGCGTCGACCCAGATCTCGAACCCGTCCTCGCCCGTGTACCCGGTGCGGGCGACGAGCATGCTCTCCTCGCCGAACCGCATGCCGAGGCAGGCGTAGTAGCGCAGGTCGTCCAGCGACGTCCCGCCGGAGATCTCGGCGTCCTCGGTGAGGACCTCTCGGAGGATCTCCTCGGCGCGCGGACCCTGCACGGCGATCAGGGCGAGACCCGCGGAGATGTCCCGCACGGCGACGTCGAAGCCGGCAGCGCGCTCCAGCAGGGCCACGAGCACGGTGTCCGCGTTCGCCGCGTTGGGCACGGCGAAGTACTCGTCGGTACCGTTGTGGTAGACGATCAGGTCGTCCAGCACTCCCCCGTCGTCGGCACAGATCATGGTGTAGCGCGCCCTCATCGGCCGCAGGGCGGAGAAGTTGCCGACCAGTGCGTGGTCGAGGAAGGCGGCGGCCTCCGGGCCGGTGACGCTGATCCCGCCCATGTGCGACAGGTCGAACAGACCGGCCGCCTCGCGGACCGCCCGGTGCTCGGCGAGGTCGGAGGTGTAGCGCAGCGGCATGTCCCAGCCGCCGAACTCGGTCAGGTGGGCGCCCAGCGCGACGTGCTCGTCGTGGAGCGGCGACTTGATCGTGGTCATGATCCCTCAGTTCTCGGCGTAGGCGTCGACGGGCGGGCAGGAGCACTGCAGGTTCCGGTCACCGTGCGCCTGGTCGATGCGCCGGACCGGCGGCCAGTACTTCGCCGACCGCAGGCTCGGCACCGGGAACGCCGCCTCCTCGCGGGTGTACGGGTGGTCCCAGGTGTCCACCATGACGGACGCGGCGGTGTGCGGCGCGTTACGCAGCGGCGAGTCCTCCAGCGGCCAGCGGCCGGCGGCGACGGCGTCGATCTCGCCGCGGATCGCCACCATGGCGTCGACGAACCGGTCCAGCTCGCCCAGGTCCTCGGACTCGGTGGGCTCGACCATCAGCGTCCCGGCCACGGGGAACGCCATGGTCGGGGCGTGGATCCCGAAGTCGACGAGCCGCTTGGCGACGTCGTCGACGGTGACGCCGGTCTCCGCGGTGATCTCCCGCAGGTCGAGGATGCACTCGTGGGCGACGAGGCCGTGGTCGCCCGTGTAGAGCACCGGGTAGTGCGGGGCGAGCCGCGAGGCCACGTAGTTGGCGGTGAGCACGGCGTGCTCGGTGGCCGAGGTGAGCCCGTCCGGGCCCATGAGCGCGAGGTAGGCGTACGAGATCGGCAGGATGCCGGCCGACCCGTGCCTCGTCGCCGACACGGGCGGCACGGGCCCGGCCGGCTGCGCCGCACCCGTGCCGGACGGTGTGGGGTCGCCCGGCAGGAACGGCACGAGGTGCTCGGCGACGCCGACGGGACCGACGCCCGGACCTCCCCCGCCGTGCGGGATGCAGAACGTCTTGTGCAGGTTCAGGTGCGACACGTCGCCGCCGAACCGGCCCGGTCGTGCCAGACCGACGAGCGCGTTGAGGTTGGCGCCGTCGATGTACACCTGACCACCCGCATCGTGTACGGCGGCGCAGACGTCCTGGACGTGCGGCTCGTAGACACCGTGCGTCGACGGGTAGGTGATCATGATCCCGGCCACGCGGCCTGCGTGCTTCTCCAGGGCGGCCTGCAGGTCGTCGAGGTCGATCTCGCCGTCCGAGGCGGTCTTGACGACCACCGCCCGGAGCCCGGCCAGGGTCGCCGACGCGGCGTTGGTGCCGTGCGCGGAGGCGGGGATGAGCACGACGTCGCGCTCCCCCTCGCCCCGCGAGGCGTGGTACGCGCGGATCGCCAGCAGACCGGCCAGCTCCCCCTGCGACCCCGCGTTGGGCTGCACCGAGACGGCGGCGTACCCGGTGATCTCGGCCAGCCACGACTCGAGGGTCCCGACCAGCTCGGCGTAGCCCAGCGCCTGGTCGGCGGGGACGTACGGGTGCAGGTCGGCGAACTGGGGCCAGCTGATCGGCTCCATCTCGGCCGTCGCGTTGAGCTTCATGGTGCACGAGCCCAGCGGGATCATCGTGCGGTCGAGGGCGAGGTCCTTGTCGCTGAGCGCCCGCAGGTAGCGCAGCATCGCGGTCTCGGAGCGGTGGCGGTGGAAGACGGGGTGCTGCAGGTAGTCCGTGGTGCGCAGCAGCGCGTCCCCGAGGGCGGGCTCGTCGGACGCGTCCGCGGCGGACGCGCCGAACAGGCCGAGCAGCGTCTCCACGTCCTCGCCGGTGGTGGTCTCGTCGCACGCGATCTGTACGTGATCCGCACCGTCGATGTACAGGTTGTACCCGGCCTCCACGGCGGCGGCGCCGATCGCGGCGGCCCGCCCGGGGACGGCCACGCGCACGGTGTCGAAGAACTCGGCGTGCACGACCTCGACGCCGGCCGCTCGCAGACCGGCCGCCAGGGACAGCGCCCGGCCGTGCACCCGCTCGCCGATCGCCCGCAGGCCCTCGGGGCCGTGGTAGACGGCGTACATCGCGGCCACGACCGCAAGCAGCGCCTGGGCGGTGCAGATGTTCGACGTCGCCCGCTCGCGCCGGATGTGCTGCTCGCGGGTGGCCAGCGCCAGGCGGTAGCCGATCTGGCCGTCGGCGTCGATCGAGACCCCGACGAGCCGACCCGGGAGCTGGCGCTCCAGGCCCTTGCGCACGGCGATGAACGCGGCGTGGGGTCCGCCGTGGAACAGGGGGACGCCGAACCGCTGGGCCGAGCCCACGGCGACGTCCGCACCGAGCTCGCCGGGGGAGCGGAGCAGGGTCAGCGCGAGGGGGTCGGTCGCCACCGTCACCTGGGCGCCGCGTTCCTTGGCCTCGTCCACCACGGTGCGCAGGTCGAGGACCCGCCCGGAGGCACCGGACTGCTGGACCACCACGCCGACCAGCGACCCCTCGGGCAGCTCGACGCCGGCGGCCGTCAGCTCCGCGAGGCCGGCCTCCAGCCCGTCGGTGAGGTCGGCGACGACGACGGGCAGCCCGACCGCCTCGGCCCGGCCCCGGGTGACGGCGAGCGACTGGCCGAACAGGTCCGCGTCCAGCACGACGTACCCCTGCTTGGCCCGCGAGGCCCGCCACATCAGCGCGACGGCCTCCGCGACGGCGGTCGCCTCGTCGAGCAGGGAGGCGCCGGCGATCTCCAGGCCTGTGAGGTCCTCGATCACCTGCTGGAAGTTGAGGTGCGCCTCGAGGCGGCCCTGGGAGATCTCCGGCTGGTACGGCGTGTAGGCCGTGTACCAGGCGGGGGACTCGAGCACGTTGCGCCGGATGACGGCGGGCGTGACGGCGGGGTAGTAGCCCTGCCCGATCATCTGCCGCTTGACCTGGTTCTTCGCGGCGATCCCGCGGAGGTGGTCCAGCACCTCGGACTCGGTCCGCGCCGCCGGCAGGTCGAGCTCGTCGGGCTGGCGGATCGACGCGGGGACGGCGGCGTCGACGAGCGCGTCGAGGCTCGGGTAGCCGAGCTGGTCCAGCATCGCCGCGGTCTCGTCGCCGCGCGGGCCGATGTGCCGGTCGGCGAAGACGTCCGGGTCGAAGGGGGAGTGGGTCACGAGGAGCGCTCCGAAGGTCGGTGGGCCGGGACCCTCCCCGCTCTGTCATGGGCCTGAGAGTTTGGCCGCCCCGCGCACGGCGGGACGGGATGCACCGTCGGCGGGCCCGTCCCGTCGGGCGGACCGCTTTTCAGAGTTGCCTCACCGTGGCGGTACTGGGGCCTGAGAGATTCCCGGGGAGGGGTCTTGCTCCTTCGGCGCTGCCGGCGCGCGGCAGACTCTCCCGGCACGGTTCGAGCGGCGTGTTCGGTTGTGGTCGAGCGGTCGAGCGCGGTCAGTCTACCCGGCCCGCCACGACGGCCGAAGGGCTCAGGTCAGCTCGAGGTCGCGGGCGATCTCGACCATCGTGTCGACCACGGCACGGACCGCCGGCCCCGGCTCGTGGCGCGTCGAGCGGTGCCGCACGACGATCCGCCGGGACCCGAGCCCGGGCATCGCGACCACCTCGGTACCCTCCGGCGGCTCGCTGCGGCGCACGGCCAGCGCCGGCAGCATCGCGACGCCCTGCCCGGCGTCCACGAGGGCGAGCGCCGTGTCGAAGTCGAAGTAGCCGTGCCGCACGTTCAGGGTGGTGCCGAGCGTGCGGCCGAGGCGGCGCAGGGCGCGGTCGGCGGCGGTGTTCTGGACGGCGCCGATCCACGGCATGTCCCGCAGGTCGTCGAGCCGCTCGGGCGTGGGCAGGGTGGACGGCACCACGAGCAGCCACGGCTCGTCGATCAGGGGGATGTCGTGCGCGCCGCGAGGGGCGGGGGAGTCGACCTCGACGTCGCGCTCGAGCAGGACGACGTCGAGGTCGCCGGCGCGCAGCATCCGGATCGCGTCCGCCGGCTCGTGCTCACGCACGTCCAGCGTGACCCCGGGGTGGTCCTCGATGAACGGCTGGAGCATCGGGGCGACCACGGACCGGATGGCGGACTGGAACGCACCGATCGTCACGGTGCCGCTCACCCCCTCGCCGAGGTTGGCGATCTCCTGGTGCGCCTCCAGCAGCTCGGCCTCGATGCGTTCGGCGGCATCGGCGAGCACGCGACCGGCCGGCGTCAGGCTGACGCCCCGGGGGCCGCGGTCGAGGACCGGGAAGCCCTCCTCGGCCTCTAAACGGGCGATCTGCTGGGAGACCGCCGAGGGGGTGACATGCAGAAGATCTGCTGCCGCGAGCACGCCCCCGGAGCGGTGCACGGCAAGGAGAAAGGCAAGTCTTCGTGGGTCGGCAGCCATGTAGCAATGCTAACCGGCTTCTGCAGGAGCGTTCGATTGTCCTGAAGCAACTTCATGCTCCAGAATGGTGCCTGCGCCCGCAGGTAGCACATCGCTCCCGGCTCGGCCGGCTTCGTGGCGCCCACCCCTCAACGTTCGTCGTCGACGACCGTCCCCACTTGTGTTAGGAGGCTAAGCATGTCGCAGACCCTGTCCCTCGTCATCACCGGGCTCGGGTGGTTCGGAGCTCTGATCGGGCTGGTCGCGTATGCGATGGTCTCGAAGGGGCGCTGGGCACCGAACTCGCTCCCGTTCCAGACCGCCAACCTGACCGCCACGTCGACGCTGTTCCTCGTCGCCGCGGTGGAGGGCGTCTGGCCCTCGGTCTTCGCCAACGTCGCCTGGATGGTCATCGGCGCCCAGGCCCTGATGGTCATGGCCAAGGCTCGTCGCACCGGCCGCGAGCACGTGACGCGGGTGCAGGTCGCCCCGCGCGAGCCCGCCGCCGAACCGGTCGTCGCGGCCGCCCCGGCCGTGCTGCGCTAGACCACGGCGCGCGGCGCGACGACCGCCCCCGCTCCCGGGACGACCCCGGGTGACGGGGGCGTTCTCATGCCCGGGACAGACCGTCCTGCCAGGCCACGATCCGGTCCACGGCCCGCGCGACCGTCACCGGGTCCGCGGCGAACGACAGCCGTACCCAGTCACCACCGGTCCGGCCGTCGAAGTCGGTGCCGGGGGTGATCGCCACGTCGGCCTCGGCCAGCAGCCGCGAGCAGTAGGTCACCGCGTCCAGGCCGAAGCGGGAGACGTTCCCGTACAGGTAGAACGCGCCGTCGGCCGGCGCCACGGGTCGCCAGCCGAGCTCCTCCAGCCGGTCCAGCAGCGCGGCGCGCGACGCCCGGTACCGGACCACGTTGTCGGCCGCCGCCTGGTAGCCCGCGGGGGAGAAGGCCGCGATCGCCGCGTGCTGCGCCAGCGCCGGCGGCGACAGCGCCACGTTCCCGGCGAGCGCCCCCACCGGGCCGACGAGCTCCTCCGGCAGGACGAGCCAGCCCAGCCGCCAGCCGGTCATGGCCCAGTACTTGGAGAACGAGTTCACGACGACGGCGCCACCGTCGCCGTGCACCGCCGCGGTCGCCTGCCCGAGGTCGTCCCCGTAGGCGATGCCGTGGTAGATCTCGTCGCTGATCAGGCGCACCCCGTGGTCGGCGCACCAGCGCGCCACCGCGTCCAGCTCGGCGGGCGCGATCATCGTCCCGGTGGGGTTCGCGGGCGAGGCCACGATCAGACCCGCCAGCGGCCCGTCGGCGACGAGCTGCTCGAGCTGGGCGACCGTCGGCTGGTAGCGCGTCTCCGGTCCGCAGTCGATCTCGACGACCTCGCAGCCCAGTGCCGCCAGGATGTTCTTGTAGGCGGGGTAGCCGGGGCGGGCCAGCGCGACCCGGTCACCGACGTCGAACGCCGCCAGGAACGTCAGGACGAACCCGCCGCTGGATCCCGTCGTCACCGCGACGCGGCCGGGGTCGACGTCGACCCCGTACCACCGCCGGTAGTGCCCCGCGATCTCCTCGCGCAGCGCCGGGACGCCGAGCGACTCGGTGTAGCCGAGGTCGCCCTGCCGCAGCAGGTCGGCGGCACGGTCACGGACGACGTCCGAGGCACCGGCCGACGGTTCGCCGGCGCAGAGGTTGAGGACGTCGTGCCCGGCGCTGCGCCGGACGTTGGCGGCCGCCAGGACCTCCATGACGGCGAACGGGGGGACCTGGCTGCGGCGGGAGACCTTCATGCCCCCATGATGCCCGTCCGCCGAGGTCCGGGGCCCGGCCGGTGCGTACCGTGGCGTCATGGGCAGCGACGACCGCACCGACGGACCGGACCCCGGCTCGCCCCGGGCGTCGGCCACGTCCGGGGACGACCCGGCGCGCCGTGCCGCGCAGTACCGGGTGGACCGCGAGATCGAGCGCGAGCGCGCCGAGGCCGGGCTCCCGCCCCGCACGGCGGAGGAGGCCGCGGCGGACCGCGCCGACGGGCGCCGCGTGCCCATGTCCGAACGAGCCCGGTTCGCGGACACGGCGATCGACCAGGCGATCCGCCGGGGCGAGTTCGACGACCTGCCGCTGCAGGGCAAGCCGCTGCCCGGCATCGGCGGCTCGCACGACCCGGACTGGTGGCTGAAGAACCTCGTGCAGCGCGACCGCATCACCGGCGTCCTGCCCGCCGCCCAGCTGCGCCAGGAGGACGCCGTGCTGGAGGAGACGCTCGACCGTGAGGGCGACGAGAACCGGGTCCGCCAGGTGCTCGAGGACTTCAACGCCCGGGTGGTGGACGCCCGTCGTCAGCTCCGGGGCGGACCCCCCGTCGTCACGCCGACGCGCGACGTCGAGCAGGAAGTCGCACGGTGGCGAGCGCGCCGACGGCGCTGACACGACCACGGGGCGGCACCGCACCGTTCGCGTCCCGCCGCGGCCGTGCCTAGGTTGAGCGCCATGCAGGACGGGGGACCCGAGAGCGCGACCCGGACGCCGGGCACGGACCCGACGGCCGGTGCCGCCGAGCCCGTGACCACCCCGGGGTGGGAGCCTGACGTGCTGCCCGGGTTCGAGCAGCGGACCCTGCGCCTGGCGCCCGACTTCGAGGGCGAGGTCGACACCACCCTCGTCCGGCCCGTCCCGCCCGCACCGGACGAGGCAGCCCGGCCCGACGTCGGCGTGGACCTGCTCTACGTGCACGGCTGGACCGACTACTTCTTCCAGACGCACCTCGCCGACTTCTGGGAGCGGCTCGGCGTCCGTTTCCACGCCCTGGACCTGCGCAAGTACGGCCGGAGCCTGCGCCCGCACCACACCCCGGGGTTCGTCACCCGGCTGGAGACCTACGACGAGGACCTCGAGGCGGCACTGGCGACGATCGGGCACGGCCGGGACGACCGGACGGACCGGCGTCTGGTGCTCATGGGCCACTCGACCGGCGGGCTGATCCTGAGCCTGTGGGCCGCCCACCACCCCGGGCGCGCCGCGGCGCTGGTCCTGAACAGCCCCTGGCTGGAGTTCCAGACGCGCAAGGTGGGCCGCCGCGTCCTCGAGCCCGGTGTCCGCGCGCACGCGGCGCTCGCGCCGCGCAGCCATCTGGTGAACGTCGACCAGGGGTTCTACGTCCGGTCCATCTCCCGGCGGTACGAGGGCGCCTGGGACGTCGACCCGGCGTGGCGGCCCGACGACGGATGGCGTGCCACACCCGCCTGGCTGTCGGCGATCTTCGACGGCCACGAGGAGGTCGCCCTGGGTCTCGACCTCGATGTCCCGGTGCTCGTCATGCTCTCGACACGGACGGTCCGCCCGGTGCGGTGGTCGCCGGAGATGCTGCGGGCGGACACCGTGCTCGACGTCGAGGGGATCGCCGAACGCGCCGCCCGGCTGGGCCGCCTGGTCACGATCGCCCGGATCGAGGGGGCCCTGCACGACGTCACGCTCTCCGCGCCGGACGTGCGCGCCGTCGTGCGGCACGAGACCGAACGCTGGTTCCGCGCCTACGTGCCGACCCGTCCGCCCGCACCCGAGCCCGCTCCGGAGGCGCCGTGGTGGCGCCGGTTGTTCGGGTCGGCGCGGGAGCGCTCCGCCGGCTGGGATGCGTGACCCCGGAGCACTCGCGGCCCACCGCAGGCACGGTTCTGCCGGCAGCTGCGGGGTCAGTGCCCCGGACCGGCGATCTCCCGCAACGTACGCATGTGGGCGTCGAACGCGGAACGGCCGTCCTGGGTCAGGGACAGCCACATGATCCGCCGGGCGTCGCCGCGCCGGGTCGATGCGGCTTTGCGCGAGCAGACGTAGCCGGCAGCGGCGAGGGTCTTGACGTGCTTGGACAGCGTGGCGTCGGAGACCTCGAGAGAATCGCGCAGCAGTGCGAAGTCCACGCTGTCGACGTGGCGCAGGAGCCCGCAGATGCGCAGACGCAGTGGTGCGTGGATGATCTCGTCGAAGCGCGCCTCAGCCACGGCCCAGCTGCTCCACGGCGGAGCGGCAGGCGACACCGGCCAGCCAGGTGGTGATCCCGAACGCCGCGAGGCTCGTCACGGCGACCGCCCAGCGCAGGTCGAGCGACACCAGGCCCAGCGACACGCTGAACAGTCCGAGGCACGCCACCACGACCCCGGCGATCGCCCAGCTCGCGCGCGCACCCAGGGCGCGGAAGCGGATTCCGGTCTCGCGTTGCAGCAGATGCACGACGACGAGAACACCGAGGAGTGCTGTCCACGCGGTCGCCGGCGGCTGGTAGTCCGCTCCGGTGTCGGTGGTCGCGGCCGAGGCGACCCACCACGCGCCCAGCGCGCCGAACGCTGCCATCAAAGCCCCCGGCACCCGCACCCGCTGCGTGAGGCGCTGCCGATCGGCAGACATCGCCTCCAGCACCTCGGTGCCCTCGGTGCGTTCCTCATCATCAGGCTTGTCGTCCACGCCGGAACGCTATGGGAGAGTTTCCATCATGGCAAGTGAAGTGCTCGGCGGCCGACGACGACCACCCAGGTCGCGCCCGTCCGCCACGCACGCGTTGCCGTGCGGCGGCCCGCGGGGTCAGGCGAGGCCGAGCTCGACCCGCACGTGCGCCACGATCCCGTCGGCGGCGGCCTCGATCTCGTCGAGGCACACCTCGAAACCGTCCGCGTCGCCGTACCAGGGGTCGTCGACGTCGAGCCGTGACTCCTCGCCCCGGCCCCCGACCTGCGGAGCGTCCGGGTCGAAGGACCTGTACATCCGGATCTGTGGATCTGTACCGTTCGCGAGCCGTCGCAGGACGTCTGCGTGCCGCGACGTCATCGCCAGCACGAGGTCGCGCTCACCGAGCTCGTCGGCCGAGACCTGCCGCGCCCGGTGGCCGTCACCGACCGCGTAGCCCCGGGCGGCCAGGGCGCGCCGGGCCCGCGGGTCGACGGGGTTCCCGTGCTCCTCGTCGCTGACACCGGTCGAGTCGACCGTGACGCGGTCGGCGAGACCCGCCCCGTGCAGCCGGTCGCGCAGCACCACCTCGGCCATGGGGGAGCGGCAGATGTTGCCGGTGCACACGGTCATCACGCGGTAGATCGTCTCGCTCACGACCCCATGCTGCCACGGCCTCGCGGACCCGTGCCGGGCGTCCGCGGTCGGCGTGGTCGCGCGGCGTGAGGACCCACGACCCCGTACCGTGACCGCATGAGGTGGTCCGCCGAGGGTCTCATCGCCGTCACCGGGGCGTCCGGGCGCGTCGGGTCCCGGCTCGCGTTCCGGCTCGCCGCGGAGGGTGCGCACCAGCGCCTCGTGGTGCGGGACCCCTCCCGCGTCCCGCGCCTCGACGACGGCCGCCCCCTGCCGGAGTGCGAGACCGCGGTCGCCGACGGGTACCACGACGACGAGGGCATGCGGGCCGCGTTCGACGGCGTCCAGACGGTGTTCCTCGTCAGCGCCCGCGAGTCGGAGGACCGCGTGGCCGAGCACGTGGCCGCCATCGACGCCGCCGTGCGGGCCGGCGTCGAGCGCATCGTCTACGTCTCGTTCGTCGGCGCCGCCCCCGACGCCACCTTCACGTTCGCCCGGGACCACTTCCACACCGAGCAGCACCTGCGCACCACCGGGCTGCGCTGGACCGTCCTGCGGGACAACCTGTACCACCAGGCGCTGGCGTCGTTCGTCGGGCCGGACGACGTCATCCGCGGCCCGGCCGCGAACGGACGCGTCGCGTCGGTGGCCCACGACGACGTCGCCGACGTCGCCACCGCCGTGCTGCTGGACGAGGATCCCCGCCGCCACGACGGCGTCGTCTACGACGTGACCGGCCCGGAGGCGATGAGCCTGCTCGAGGTGGCGGCCGCGCTGACCGTCGCCACCGGCCGCGAGATCCGGTACCACGCGGAGTCCGTGCCCGAGGCGTACTCCTCCCGCGCGCAGTTCAACGCCTCCGCCGTCGAGCTCGCGGGGTGGGTCTCGTCCTACGAGGCCATCGCGGCCGGCGAGATGGCCACCGTCTCGCACGACGTGGAACGCCTGGTGGGCCGTCCCGCCCGGTCGTTCGTGCAGTGGCTCGACGACTACCCGGACGAGTGGGAGTCGCTCCGCCGCAGCGGCCCCGTGGGTCCGGTCGCATAAATCGCTGGGCACCTCCGGCCGCCGGGCGTAGCGTGCTCGGCGTACGCGAAAGGAGGTGATCCGCACGGTGAAGAACCGACGGACGCACGAGGTGGTCGCGGTCTGAGCACCGCGACCACCCGGGACCCGCGGGGGCCACGCCGTCGTCCAGCGTGGCAGGAGGACCACCTCCGACCCGCGGGTCCTGTTATCCCTTGACGCAGAACCCCGTGATGGCGTCGGCCGCGATGATGTCGGCCACCGGGTCCGGGCTGGCCGCGCAGTTCGCGACCCCGGACTCGACGATCTCGAAGCCGGTCCAGGCGACCTCGACCGACGTGCTGCCGTCCGCGCACGACACGAGCGCGGTCTGCGTGCGGTGCTTGGCGTAGTCGTACAGGACGTACTTGCCCTTCTCGGCACCGGCCAGCGCCTCGGCGGGGTCGGCCGGCCGCGGGACCTGGTCGGCCTCCAGCAGCCCGCCCGCCACGGCGTCTGACACGACGGCCCGCTGCGCGCCGTCGGCGTCGGACAGGTGCCGGGCCCCGGCCTCCTCGCCTCGCTGCCAGTCGTCACGCACCGTCAGCCCGTCGTCGCCGACCTTGATCACCTGCGCCGAGGTGTACATCTCCTGGGTGTCCGGCTCCCCCTGCCACTCCACGACGACGCCGTCCGTGCAGCTGCTCTCGACGGCCGGTGCGGCCGCCTCCTCGGACGCGGCGGCCGACGACGAGGGCTCGCCGCCCGGTTCGTCAGCCCCTCCGCAGCCGGCCAGCACCAGCGCACCGGCGCTCACGAGCACCACACCCACGGTCCCTCGACGCACCCTCGTCCACATCGCCTCATCGCGTGTCATGCGCCGCAAGGTAGCGGAGCGGAGCCGCTCCCCGGCACCCCTCAGGACAACGATTCGGCAACGGTTGACACGTGTCACCCCTCGAGCCCGTTCTTCCCGCACGGCGGAGGGGCCTCAGTCCCGTCGACGCACGACGACCGGCAGCACCCCCCAGAGCCCGAGCAGCAGGGCCGCGACCGCTCCACCCACCACCAGGCCGACGGCGCGGCTCACCACCACGTCGAAGACGAGCAGGGCCGTGGCCGACAGCGCGACGGCGAGCAGCACCAGCCCGAACCGCGTCATCCGGTCCCCGAGGCTGACCACGGCGAGCTTGAGGCGTCGGCGGAACAACCCCCGGTGGATCGCCACCGGGGCGATGAACAGGCCGGACGTCACCAGGCACACCAGGACGTCGACCAGGTACACCGTGTGCTGGAAGGGGTCGAGGTCGGAGAACCGCGCCTGGAACGGCAGGATGAGCAGGAACCCCGTGAGGATCTGCACGCCCGTCTGCAGCACGCGCAGCTCCTGCAGCAGCTCGTTCCAGTTCCGGTCCGACCGCTGCTCCGCGGTCTCCGGCCGTCCGCCGCGCAGGCGGATCCGGCCCGTCTGGTCGCTCATCTCCCCATCGTGGCTCCTCCGCCGCTCCCGCACACTCGACGGCATACCCCTAGGGGTATTACAGTGGATCGTGTCCGGAGGCGCCCCTTCGCCCCGGAACTCCCGCCGGAAGGAGCACGCCATGTGCAGTCCCGCTCGTTGTCCCCGCTGCGGCAAGGTCACCTGGACCGGCTGCGGCATGCACGTCGACCAGGTCATGGCCGACGTCCCGCCCGCCGAGCGCTGCACCTGCCGATGACGTCGGCGCCGGACACCCAGGCGCGCCCGGCGGCACCGGCGCGTCGACCGGTCAGCGCACGCCGGGTCGTCGTCGGCGTGCTGGCCGCCGCCGCCCTGGCCGTCTGGTACGTCACCGCCGCCGGCGTCCCGGGCGCCGCGGCCACCGGACTGCTGGTCGTCAGCGCCGCGATCGGCGGCTCCACGCTCGCCACGTACGTCCCGCCGACGGGGACCCGGTGGCGTGCGGTGCTGGGCTGCGGACCCTGCGACGTCGCGGCGGCGGCGACCGTGCTGGTCCCGCCCGTCCTGCTGGCCGGCTCCCCGACTGCCACCATGGCAGTCGTCGCCGTGCTCGCGACCGCCTTCGGGCGCTACCAGCGCCGGGCCGCCGCGGCGACGGCCTGCCCCGTCTGAGCACCCGCGATCCGGGGGAACGCCCCGGGAAGGAGTTCGTATGAGCTACACCCTCACCGCCACCGTCACCGCGCCCTTCGACGAGGCCGTCTCGGCGGTCCGCGCGGCGCTGTCCGACCAGGGCTTCGGCGTGCTGACCGAGATCGACATGGCCACGACGCTGCGGACCAAGATCGGGGCCGAGATCGAGCCCTACCTGGTGCTCGGCGCCTGCAACCCGCCGCTCGCGCACCGCGCGCTGCAGGCAGACCGCTCCGTCGGAGCGCTGCTGCCGTGCAACGTGGTCGTGCGTGACGCCGGGGACGGGACCACGACGGTCGAGGCGATGGACCCCCACGCGATGATGTCCGTCGCCGACAGCGCCGAGCTGGAGGCCGTCGCCGACGACGCCGCCCAGCGGCTGCGCACCGCGCTCGGGTCGCTGTCCTGATCCGTCCGCCGCCCGGGCGATGAGTCCGGGCGGTGCCGGCGGTCCACCCGGGTGACACCGACTCGAGGAGCGAGGACACCCGTGCATACGATCGTCGCCGTGGAGAACGTCTCGCTGGACGGCGTCATGCAGGCGCCGGCCGGCCCGGACGAGGACCCGCGAGGGGGTTTCACCCGGGGCGGCTGGGCCACCCCGTACCTGCAGGCCGACCCCGAGGCCGCGATGGCGGCCTTCACGGGACGCGCCGCCCACGGCACCGCGCCGGGCGGGATGCTGTTCGGGCACCGCACCTACGACGACGACGTCGGGTACTGGTTGACCACCACCGAGCCGAACCCGTTCAGCGAGGTGCTGCGCGAGTCCCCCAAGTACGTCGCGACGCGCGACCCGGACGTCCAGCTCGCCTGGCCGGCGTCGTTCCCGCTGGTCGGCGAGGCCACCCAGACCGTCGCCCGGCTCAGGGAGCAGGGTGACGGCGACCTGGTCGTCCTCGGCTCCGGCGCGCTCGTGCGCGATCTCGCCGCCGCAGGGCTGGTCGACCGGTACGTGCTGACGACCCTGCCCGTCGTGCTGGGTCAGGGCACCCGCCTGTTCGGCGGGACACCCCTGGACCTCGAGGTCCGGTGGTCGACCACGTCCCCGAGCGGGATCGTCACCACCGAGTACGCGGTGCGGCGGCCGTAGCGCCCGCCGCACCGCGCCCCGGCCGCTCACCCCGCGGCGACCGGTGCGCCGCGGCGCTGCCGGGCGAGGTGCTCCGCGACGTACCGCGCGTCCCGGCTCACGCCGGGGATCTGCTCGGACGCCTTGGCGTACTGGAAGTCCTGGCCGACGGAGTACAGCCCCGGCACCTCGGTGACCCCGCGGACCTGACGCACGCGTCCTCGCTCGTCCAGGACCGGCAGGTCGATCCACTCCTCCAGCCCGGTCCGGTACCCGGTGCACCAGACGACCGTGCCGACGTCGAGCACCGTGCCGTCCGACGCCACGGGCAGGCCGTCACGGGCCGCCTCGATGCGCGGGACCCGGTGCACCCCGGCCCGCCGCAGGTCCCGGGGTCGCTCCCGCACCAGCAGGTCCGCCCGGGACTGCAGCACGGGCTGCGCGCGGCGCCCGACCGGGGTGTCGATCGTCAGCACGTGGCGGAACACGAGCCCCACGACCCGGGTGCCGAGGTTGCGCCCGAACCAGCCGTCCACGCGGAACGGCAGGTGCCCGGTCTCGGTGCCGGCCAACCAGGTCTCGTGGTCCCGGGCGGCCTCGACCGCGATCTCCGCCCCGCTGTTGCCCACGCCGACCACGAGGACCGACCCGTCGGCGAGCTGGGAGGGGTTGCGGTAGTCCGCGGAGTGCAGGGTCCGGATGCCGGGCCGCAGGTCGCCCGCGACCGCCGGCACCCGGGGGACCTGGAGCCCACCCATCGCCACGACGACGGCCTCCGCCCGGTGCTCGCCGTCCGAGGCCTCCAGCCGGAACCCCGCACCGTCGGACGCGAGCCGTCGCACCCGGACACCGTGGCGGACGGGCAGGTCGAACTCGTGCTCGTAGCGCTCCAGGTAGTCCGCGAACTCGTCCTTGGTCGGCACCGGGCCGCGGCGCCCGAGGTCCAGGCCGTCCAGGTGGTCGACCCGCGCCGGGGTGAAGAGGCGCAGGGAGTCCCAGCGCCGACGCCAGGAGTCCCCCGCCCGGGCGGCGGCGTCGAGCACCACGTGCTCGACACCCTGTCGCGAGAGGTGGTACGAGGTGGCCAACCCGGCCTGGCCCCCGCCGACCACCACGACGGGTACCTCGTGCTGCTGCGTGCTCATGACTCCTCCTCGGGTCGGACGGAACGCAGGAAGCTCAGCGCCTGGACGGAGCCGGAGACGACCACCACGGCGGCGCTGCCGGAAGCCCCGAGCGCCCACCGGCGCCGGGTGCGCAGCCGCTCCGCGAGATCCCCGGGGGAGACCGGGGCCGCGGACCGGGTCGGCACGGTGTCCATGCCGTCGACGCTACGGAGCCGTGCGCCGCCCCGGTATCAGGAGTTCTCCCCAGGCGAGCAGGCCGTGCTCGGCCGCGAAGAGCGCGACGGCCGCCCGGCTCGACACCCCGATCTTGCGGTACGCGTGCTGCAGGTGCTGGTCCGCCGTCTTCGGGCTGATGCCGAGGGTTCGCGCGACCTGCTTGGTCGCCAGCCCGCGGGCGACGAGCCCCACCACCCGGCTCTCCTGCTCCGTCAGCCCGGCCGGCCGGCGCAGCGGCGGGGGCTCGAGCCCGGCGGCCTCGACGACGGCGGCGACCGCCTCGGCGTCGAGGCGCCCCTCGCGCACGTCACGGCCCAGCGCGTACACCGCCGCGGCGCGGCTCAGCCCTCGACCGTGCGGCGGTGCCTCGCAGGCAGACCGCATCGCGTCGGCGGCGGCGAGGAGCCGCGCCGGGACCCCGAGCGCCGCGGCCGGCAGCCCCCGGTGGTACCCCGACCCGTCCAGCCGCTCGTGGTGGCAGACGGCGTCCCGGGCCAGGTCGCGCAGGAACGGGGAGGCGGCGCACACCCGCTCGGTGAAGTATGGGTGCAGCCGGACGTGCTCCCGGTCCTCGGCGGACAGCGTCCGGTGGGCGTGCCAGATCCGCGCCGGGACGCTGATCCGCCCGACGTCCTGCAGCAGCGCGGCCCGACGGACGTGCCGGACCTCCGCGGGGTCCAGTCCGGCCAGCTCCGCCGCGTCGCCCGCGAGCGCCGCCACCGCCCGGGACCGGCCGGCCCACGCCGGCCCGACCACGTCGGCCAGCTCGCCGAGCGTCGCCACGGCGTCGTCGACCTGCTCGGCGGGGATCTCCCGCGGGGTGCCCGGTTCGGCGGCGAGCACCTCGTCCCAGGTCGCCCCCTGCTCGTGCGGCTCGCCGAGGATCTCGTGGTGGTGCCGCACGAGCATCCCCGCCACCCACGGGTCGTGCGCACGTCCCGCCCGGTCGGCGATGACGTCGGCCGCGTACCCGCTGCCGCCGACGGACGCCTGGTGCGCGGCGTCCCGGGCGACCAGGACGATCCGCAGCGCGGTCGGGATCTCCTCGCCCCGACCCCGCCCCAGCACCCCGGACCCGTCCCACCGGTCGGTCAGGTGGTGCAGGTCGTCGGCGACGCCGTCGAGCCCCAGGTGGCGGGACAGGTGCTGGGCGACCTCGCACAGGGCGAGCTGCTCGCGCGGCTCGTGGGCGACGGCACGCGGCAGCCGGGCGACCGTCTGCCCGACGGCGGCGGGCACCGGCGCACCGGGGTCGGGCAGCGACCGCAGCACCACACCCATCTGCTCGCGCCGGGTGCCCCAGATGACGTCGACGATCGACTCGGTGATGGGCCCCCCGAAGAACTCCGCCTTGACCGTCGCGTCGGCGGCGCAGCCGGCGTACGCCAGGAGGCTGAGGAAGTACGCCTGCCGGCGCACGGCCTCGTCGGCTCCCGCGACGTCGCACAGCCGCATCGTCGCGGCGGTCGCCTCGAGACCGTGCGCCCAGGGGAAACCCATGCCGAGGTCGGTGGCCAGGCAGAGGGCCGCGGCGACCTCGGCGGCGCGCACCGGCCCTGCGGTGGCCGACGCCGTCTCAGCCATGCTTCGACGATAGTCCTCGGCGGGCGGCTCGCCGCCGGTCACCCGTCGTGGGCGCGGAGCCAGCCGACGGCCGCGGGCAGAGCGGCCAGCACGCCGATGTGCCCGTCGTGCGGCCGGAGCCACAGGTCGGCCTGCGGCAGCGCGTCGCGCAGCGACGCCCCGTGCCTGCGCGGGACCACCCGGTCGGCGCCACCCTGGACCACCAGCGTCGGGACGGTGACCTCGGCCGGGTCGACGCCCCAGGGCCGGACGAACGCGACGTCGTCGTCCACCAGACCCTCCGGCCACTGCTCGCCGGCCCGGCCGGCGTCGGCCCCGAGCGCGCCCCAGGGCCCGGACAGCATGGCGACGTCGGCGTCGGTGAAGCTCGCCGGGTCGAACTCGGCCGTCTCCTCGTAGGTCTCGCGCGCCGTGGTGCCGTCGAGCGCGGACCGCAGCCCGCCGTCGTCGGCCATCGCCGCGAACCAGGCCTCGGTCCCGTCGTACGGCGCGATGCCGGCGAGCGTCACCGCCCCGCGGACCAGGTCCGGGCGCAGGGCCGCGAGCGCCAGCGCGTGCGGACCGCCGCCCGAGGCACCGACCACGTGACAGGCGGTGACCCCGAGCTCGTCCAGCAGGTGGCCGACGTCGCCGGCGGCGTCGGCCACGCTGCGTCCGGGACGCCGGGTCGACCCGCCGTACCCCGCACGGGCCACGGAGACCACCCGCATCCCGCCGACCGCGGCCGCCCGGACGACCGGCGCGAGCAGCTCGCCGGACTGCGGCGACCCGTGGTGCCACACCAGGACGGGAGCACCGCCCGGTCCGCCGCTGTCGTGCCCCACGAGCACGCGCCCGTCGGGCAGGTCGATCTCGTGCCGCACCGTCTCGGTCATGCCACGCTCCTCGTCGCCGCCCCCATCGTCGCACCTGGTCCTGTGGCGCGGGCCCCCGCCCGCCCCCGAGGATGGACCCGTGCCCACAGCCCCCGACGACGCCGAGATCGAGCTCATCCGACGGTCCGGCGTGGCGTTGCGCGTCGGCCGGCTGTCCCTGTCCGCCGGGACCGGTTCGTACCGGGTCAAGGCCTCCATGGCCCGTGCCGCCCGCGCGCTGGGGATCGAACGGCACCAGGCCCACGTCACGCTCACCGAGATCACCACGACCTCGCACCGCGGCCCGAGCTTCCGCACGGAGGTGACCGAGGTCCGCAGCGTCGGCATCAACGCCGACCGGCTGTGCGCCCTGGAACGGTTCGCGCAGGACGTCGAGCGGGACCAGCCCGTCAGCGTCGAGGACGCCACCGCGCGGCTCGACCGGATCCAGGACAAGCCCCCGCTGTACCCCGCCGCCCTCAACGCCCTGTGGGCAGCGATGGCGTGCGCGGCGTTCGCCTTCCTCAACCACGGCGGCGTCGTCGAGATCGCCGGGGTGTTCCTCGGGGCCGGCCTCGGGCAGGCGCTGCGCCGCGCCCTCATCCACCGGGGATGGAACCAGTTCGGCGTGACGATGCTCGCCGCGGCGCTGGCCACCACCACCTACGTGGGGTTCCTCGCCGCGTTCGGCGCGCTCGGGGGAGCGGCCACCAACCACGAGGCCGGGTACGTCTCCGCCGTGCTGTTCCTCGTGCCCGGGTTCCCGCTGGTCACCGGCGCGCTGGACCTCGCGAAGCTGGACTTCTCCGCGGGCCTGGCCCGGCTGACCTACGCCCTGATGATCCTCACCTCGGCCGCGCTGTCGGTGTGGGGCGTCTCGATGGTGGTCGGCCTGGACCCGGTCCCGGCCGAACCCATGGACCTGGACCCGGCGCTGCTGGTGTCGCTGCGGGCGCTGGCGAGCTTCCTCGGCGTCCTCGGGTTCGCGCTGATGTTCAACAGTCCCTGGTCCATGGCGCTGGCGGCCGCCTCCATCGGGATGGTCGCCAACACCGGGCGGCTGTGGCTCGTCGACGCCGACGTCCCCGTCCAGGCGGCGGCCGCGGCCGCGGCCCTGCTCGTCGGGCTGCTGGCCGCCGTCGTCGCCCCGCGCATGAACGTGCCGCGGGTGACCGTCTCGGTGCCCGCCGTCGTCATCATGGTCCCGGGCGCGTCCGCCTACCGGGCGATCTACCACGTGTCGAACGGCGCGACGTCCGAGGCCCTCACCTACGCGGTGGAGGCGACGCTGGTGGTGGCGGCGCTGGCGATCGGTCTGGCGATCGCGCGGATGCTCACCGACCCCGAGTGGGGGTTCGAGCGATGACGCGGGCCGGTCGAGGCAGCTCAGGCACCGCCGTCCACCGCCTCGTACCGCGCGGTCCGACGCTCGCCGACGACCCGCAGTCTTCCGCCGTCGACGAGCCGCTTCAAGATCGTTCGGGCCTGCGGCGGGGAGGTCTGGCAGAGCTCGGCAGCGCGACCTCGGGTGATCGAACCGAAAGCATCGACGTAGTCGAGGATCATGCGCTCCTGCTGCAGCGGGTCGACCCCCTTCACACGGACGTAGGCGTTCCGGTCCTGCGCCCTGTCGTAGAAGCGGGCCGTGAGGTGGTACCGACGGCTCCGGCCGTCGCCCCTGGCCTCGAGAATGCCCATCTCGACAAGGTGCGTGGCCACCGCACGCGCTCGACCGACGGGCAGCCCCGTCATGCTCGCGATCTCGTGGCTGCCGGCGGACCCTGCTGCCTTGACCTCGTGCACGACCTGCAGCTCCGGGAGGCCGAGCGCTTGCTGGCGCTCGTCTTCCCAGGCCAGAAGAAATCGCACCAGGTCCAGATCGGCAGTGCCGAGCGGAACAGTGACCGTGACGGAGTCGGGGGTGCTCCTCGTGTAGTCGGGGGAGTCCCGGCCTGCCCGCAGCTGCTGCTCGAACATGTCGTTGACACCCTTGCCCCGTCGCTCCACCAGGCCTGCTCGCTTGAACGCGTCCGCGAGCAGTGGGCTCCGAGGTCGGGACTGTTCCAGGATGTTGTCCACGGTGACACCCGGGGGGAATCCTCCCGGGCTCGACACGGCGAACTCGGCATCGGTCAGCTGGACCGTCGTCGGGCCCAGCGCCGAGTAGTCGCGGTGCACCAGTGCGTTCGCCACCGCTTCTCGACGCGTGACCGACGGGATCAGCGGGATATCGACACGGTGCAGGCCGATGACGAACTCGTGGGACGTGTTGCGCTCGTCGAGCAGTCGCGCGAGCTCCTCGGCCACCTGGAGCAGCGGACCGACGAGCCGCCGATTCGTCCGTGAGGTTCCACGGAGATCCTGGAACAACAGCTCGGCGTTCGGAGTCCATCGCTGAACGGCTGCTCGCCGCCCGAAGAGCAGGACCGCCCCCAGGCTCACCGGGGCCTGCAACGGCTCCAGTCCGAGAGCCTTGAGGACGTCGCGGTCAGACAACTGGTCAACATGATCTCCGCTGGTGGCGCAGAGCCGCCGGAACCGCTTGAACTCGTCCGGGTCGAGATCGTCCTCCACCGTCGCCCCGGCCGCGGCGGCGGCCGCGAAGTCCTGTCCCCGTGTCACCATGCCGAGACTCACGATCTCGTGCGCCGACATGGGGAGACACTGCGGTCGCCCGTTGGTGTCGATCGAGCGCCTCGTGAAGACGCCGGACTTCGTGCCCACTGGCCCGGGATCACCCCGCGGCACCTCGATGCGTACCACGTCCTCGCCGTCGATCTGCTCGAGCTCGGCCGTGACCGGAAGCGGGGGGTCGGTGGTGTTCTGGATGTACGCGGCCATGAGTTCCGGGTCCGGACGGGAACCACCTGGTCCCCTGGCACCGACCACCGTGCCGTCGTCGTCCACGCCGATGAGGAGCACACCGCCGTCGCCGTTGGCCAGGCACGCGGCAGCCTTCGTCAACTCGTGGTTGAGGGCCTCGGACTTGAACTCGGTCGTCAGGGTCTCACCCGCCTCGATGAGGCTGCGCGTCTCCACGATCTCAAGCCTATGCATAATTTTGAGGCTCGCGAGCCGTGACTGTCCATCGTCCATAGTTTTGAATGGACTTTGGTGGGCCGGCTGTCGCGCACAGCGGACGTGGGGTCCAGCAGCGCGCGTCCTGACGGCGTTCGACGCGTCCGTCGTCGTCGCTCACCGAGTGGGGGTTCGAGCGGTGAGCACACCTCCCGCCACTTTCAATCTACAGCGCGGAGGGGGTCTTGCGGCAAGACCCCCTGGCAGGCGCAGAATCACAGGCCTCACCGGCCCCCCGGGCCGATCGACCGGAGCTGATGCCCGTGCTGCCTCGCCGACCGTTCCGCCTGTCCGAGCACCTCGCCGCCAAGGACGACCCCGCGCTGATCGCCGCCGACGAGGCGCACTTCGCCGCGATCGCCACCGCGATCGACCGGCAGGTCGTCGACCTGACCACCCGGCTGGACGCCGCCCGCCGGGCACCGGGCCGGTCCGGGCAGGCCGCCTTCGACCGTGACCAGGAGATCCACCGCCTGTCCGCCCGGCTGCGGATGCTGCGGCGCTTCGGCATCGACCTGTGCCTGGGGCGCATGGTGCGGGCCGACGGCGTCGTCACCTACCTCGGCCGGGTCGGCCTGACGGACGCCGCGGGGGAGCGGTTGCTGCTCGACTGGCGCTCACCCGCCGCCGAGCCCTTCTTCGGCGCCACCCACGGAGACCCGAGAGGGCTGGTCAGCCGCCGGCGCTACCGGTGGACCGCAGGGCAGGTCACCGACTACTGGGACGAGGTGTTCACGTCCGACGGGCTCGCGGGGCACGCCGCGCTCGACGACCAGTCCTCGTTCGTCGCGAGCCTGGGAGCCAGCCGTTCGCCCCGCATGCGCGACGTGCTCGCGACGATCGCCGCCGACCAGGACGCGATCGTCCGGGCCGGCTCGGCCGGCACCCTCGTGGTCGACGGCGGGCCGGGCACCGGCAAGACCGTCGTCGCCCTGCACCGCGCCGCCTACCTGCTGTACTCCGACCCGCACGTCGGCGAGCACCACGGGGGCGTGCTGTTCGTCGGCCCGCACCGGCCCTACCTCGGCTACGTGGCCGACGTGCTGCCCGGCCTCGGCGAGGACGGGGTGCGCACGTGCACGCTCGCGGACCTGCTGCCCGAGGGGGACGCCGCCCGGCCCGAGCCCGACCCCGAGGTCGCCCGGCTCAAGGCGGACGCGCGGATGGTGGCCGCCGTCGACCCGGCCGTCGCGCTCTCGGAGGAGCCGCCGACGGAGGGCATGCTCCTCGAGACCGCGTCGGGCGACGTGTGGCTCGACCCGCGCGACTGGGCCGAGGCGTTCGCCGCCCCTGATCCGGGGACACCGCACAACGAGGCGGCCGACGTGGTCCTCGCCGAGCTGCTGACGATCCTGGCCGACAAGCTCGCCGACGCGGCCGGGGAGCCCGCGGAGGAGGGGTTCGGGTCCGACGAGAACCCCGGCTGGGACGCCGTGCCCGGGGTGCACCTCGGTGACGACGAGTTCGACGCCTACGGGATCGCGGGCCCCGAGCCCGGGACCGACCTGCGGGAGGAGCTGGCCGCCGACGACACGCTGCGGCGCGCCGTGGCCCGGGCCTGGCCGCTGCTGGAAGCCACCGACGTCGTCGGGGACCTGTGGACCGTGCCCGCCTACCTGCGCCGGTGCGCGCCGTGGCTCACGCCGGACGAGGTCGCCGCCCTGCAGCGTCCGGACGCCCGCACGTGGACCGAGGCCGACCTGCCGCTCCTGGACGCGGCGCGGCGCCGGCTCGGGGACCCGGACGACGCCCGACGCCGTCGCCGGGCCACGGCCGCGCGCGCCGCCGAGCGCGCCCGGATCGCCGACGTCGTCGACCACCTGATCGCCACCGACGACTCCGACCTCGGCGTGATGTCCATGCTGCGCGGGCAGGACCTGCAGGCTGCGCTGGTGGGCGACGCGGGCCTCCCGGTCGTCACCCCGGACGCCCTCGCCGGGCCGTTCGCGCACGTCGTCGTCGACGAGGCCCAGGAGCTCACGGACGCGCAGTGGCAGATGCTGCTCGCCCGCTGCCCGTCGCGCAGCCTCACCGTGGTGGGGGACCGGGCCCAGGCCCGGCACGGCTTCGCCGAGTCCTGGACCGAGCGGCTGGCCCGGGTCGGGCTGGACCGCGTCGAGCAGGCGTCCCTGACGATCAACTACCGCACGCCCGAGGAGGTCATGGCGGTGGCCGCCCCGGTGATCCGCGCGGCCGTCCCCGACGCCAACGTCCCGACGTCGGTGCGCCCCGGCGGGACTCCGGTCCGGTACGCCACGACGGCGGAGCTCACGGACGTGCTGGACACCTGGCTGGCGCAGCACCCCGAGGGCACCGCGTGCGTGATCGGTGCCGGTCCGCCGGCCGCCGCCGTCGAGGACCGCGACCGGGTGCGGTCCCTGACCCCCGCGACCGCCAAGGGCCTCGAGTTCGACCTCGTGGTGCTCGTGGAGCCGGAGGGGTTCGGCGACGGGATCGAAGGGGCCGTGGACCGGTACGTCAGCATGACCCGGGCGACCCGCGAGCTGGTGGTGCTGGGTCGGCCGTGAGCGGCCGGGAGTGTACCCACGCGCACCTGAACAGGACCTGATCACCACCTGCTCCCGTTCCCAGACTCGTGTGTTTACGCTCGATGCTCCGCACCCCCTTGTCTGGAGTCACCCATGTCGATCAAGCGTCCCCTCGCCGCCGTCACCCTGGCGGCGGTCGTCGCCCTCGCCGGCTGCAGCGCCGGGTCCGACGGCGACGACACCTCGTCCGCCCCGGCCTCCCCCAGCGCCGAGGCCGCGCCGGACGCCGGCGCCGCGCCCGAGGCCGACCTCGAGGACGTGCCCGACGTCGTCGCCGAGGTCAACGGGGAGGAGATCGGCCGCGAGGAGTTCGTCACGAGCTTCGAGGGACAGCTGCAGCAGGCGGCCCTGTCCCAGCAGCAGAGCGGTGCCGGTGAGGTCGACCAGGACGCGCTGAAGAAGCAGGTCGTCGAGCAGCTGGTGAACAACCGGCTCCTGACCCAGGCGGCGGCGGACGCCGGGATCGAGCCCACCGCGAAGGACGTCCGGTCCACGCTCGAGGACGTCGCCGCGCAGAACGGGCTCGAGTCCGCCGACGCGGTCATCAGCGCGTTGAAGGAGCAGGGCCTGACGGAGGAGCAGGTGCGCGCGGACGCCGCGACCCAGTTCCAGGTCTCGACCTACATCGAGCAGGAGGCCGACGTGCAGGAGCCGTCCGAGAAGGAGCTGCGCGCGCAGTACGACGAGCTCGTCGCGCAGATGGAGTCCCAGGGCGGCGACGGCGCGTCGGCACCGGAGGTTCCCCCGTTCGAGGACGTGCGCGACCAGCTCGCCCAGCAGGCCACCAGCCAGCAGCAGAGCGCGGCGATCGACACGATCGTCACCGACCTGCGCGAGGACGCGGACGTCACGATCAACCTGTGAGCTCCGCCGGGCGGAACGCCCGGCCGGGACGTCCGGCCGCCGTCGGCCGCCGCCTCAGCCCCGGAGGAACTCCCGGACCACGGCCGCGAAGGTCTCCGGGTCGGTCTGGTCCGCGACGTGCTGCTGGCCCTCGAGCGTCACGACCCGGCAGTCCGGGACCGACCCGGCCACGGTGCGGATGGCGTCCTGCAGGAACTCCGGGCTGTCCCCGCCGCGGATGAGCAGGGTCGGGGCCGTGACGCCGGCCGCCTCGGCGGGGTCCAGCAGCAGCGGGACGCTCTCCTCGCGGGGCAGGGTCGGCGCGGTGGCCACGCGGGCCGGCCAGCTCGGCTGCTCCCGGAGCATCGCGAGCTCCGCCTCGGGCATGTGCAGGACGTCGCGCATCATGATCTCGACGGCCTCCTCGTACCGTCCGGCGTCGACCGCCGCCTGCACGCGGGCGACCAGCTCGGGCGGCTGAGGGTGCTGGACGACGGCCGGTTCGTAGAGCACCAGCCGCCGCACGTGCGGGGTGCGCCCCGCGGCCCGGACGCAGAGGTAGCCGCCGAACGAGTGGCCCAGCACGTCGGTCGGCCGCCCCGCGTCCGCGGCCACCGCCTCGATGACGGCGACGACGTCCTCGACCTCCCGCTCCGGCGTCCAGTCGAGAGCGTCCGTGCTGCCGCCCCGACCGCGCCGGTCCATCGCGTGCACCGTCCGGTCCTGCGCGAGCAGGTCGACGATGCGCCAGCGCCGGTGGTCGGACATCGACCCGTGCACGAGCAGCAGCGGGGGACCGGTGCCCGTGCTCCACACCGCCAGACGGGTGCCGTCCGTCGACGTGACGTGCCAGGGACCTGAGGACTGGTGCTGGACCATCGCGACCTCCCGGGGACGCCCTTCCAGGATCCCACCGGGTGTGCCGCCCGGCCATGTCACATCCCGGCCTCCGCCGGTGTCGTATGGGTGACACGAGAGGACGTGAGGGACATGCAGCACATCGTCGTGGTGGGCGCCGGGTACGCCGGGGTCGCCGCCGCCAACCACCTGTCCGCCGAGGCGCCGACGCCGGTCCGGGTGACCGTCGTCAACCCGCGGGACGAGTTCGTCGAGAGGATCCGGCTGCACCAGCTCGTGGCGGGCACCGGGCCGGCCGTGCGCCCGCTGCGGCCGCTGCTCCGCCCCGGGGTCGACCTGCGGCTCGACACGGTCACGCGGATCGGTGCGGACGGGGTGGCGCTCGCCGGCGGGGGAGACCTGGCCGCCGACCGGATCGTCTACGCGGTGGGCAGCGGTACCGGCCCCGCGATGCCGGGGGCGCTGGCCGTACGCCACCTGGACGGGGCCGTCGCGCTGCGCCACCGGGTCGACGGGGCAGCCGCCGGGACGCGGCTCACCGTCGCCGGCGGCGGGCTGACCGGGATCGAGGCCGCGTCCGAGCTCGCCGAGGCCCACCCGCACCTGCGGGTGCGGCTCGTCGCGGGGACCCTCGCCGCCGGGCTGTCCCCGGCCGCCCGGGACGCCGTCCGGCGCGGCCTCGAGGCGCTCGGTGTCGAGGTGCGCGAGGGTGAGCACGTGGACGCACCCGGCGACGGCATCACGGTGGACACGACGTCGTTCGCCGTGCCCGGCCTCGCCCGGGACAGCGGCCTCGCGGTGGACGACGCCGGACGCCTGCGGGTCGACGGCGCCCTGCGCGGCGTCGACGTGCCGACCGTCGTGGCCGCCGGGGACGCGGCGTCGACCCCGCTGCGGATGAGCTGCCAGACGGCGATCCCGCTGGGGATCGCAGCGGCCGAGACGGTCCTCGCGGAGCTGCGCGGCGAGCAGCCGCAGCCGGTCTCGGTCGGCCTCACGATGACCTGCGTGAGCCTGGGTCGCCGGCGCGGCGTCGTGCAGCCGACGGACCGTCTGGACGTACCGCGGGGCCCGGTGCTGCGCGGGCGGGCCGCCGCCCTGGTCAAGGAGCAGGTCTGCCGCGCCACCGTGCGGTTCGTCCGGCATCCTGCCCGGGCCGTGACCCGTGCCGGGGACGGTCCGCTGCTGCCCGCGACGGTGCCGGCATGAGCACCGACCCGTTCGTCGAGCACCGCCCGCTGCTGTTCACCATCGCCTACGAGCTGCTGGGCAGCGCCGCCGACGCCGAGGACGTGCTGCAGGAGACGTGGCTGCGCTGGTCCGCCGCCGTCGAGGCCGCCGAGGAGCCGGGGCGGGAGATCCGCGATCCTCGCGCCTACCTGGTCGCCACCGTGACCCGGCAGGGGCTGAACCACCTGCGCACGCTCCGCCGGCGACGCGAGGACTACGTCGGGCCGTGGCTGCCCGAGCCGGTCCGCACCGCTGCCGACCCGGCCGCCGATGCCGAGCTGACCGAGTCGGTGAGCATGGCGATGCTGCTCGTGCTGGAGACGCTGAGCCCGATCGAACGTGCCGTGTTCGTGCTGGGCGAGGTCTTCGGCTTCTCGGGGGCGGAGATCGCCGCCGCGACCGGTCGCACGCCGGCCGCGGTGCGGCAGACGGCGCACCGTGCGCGCGAGCACGTGCGCGCACGGCGCCCCCGGTTCGAGGCCTCACCGGAGCAACGTGCCCAGGTGGCGCGCCGCTTCGTCGTGGCGGCGCAGGCGGGCGATTTCGCCGGCCTGATGGATGTGCTCGCCCCGGACGTGGTCTCGCTGTCCGACGGCGGCGGGCTCGCCTCGGCCGCACGGCACCCGATCCGCGGGGCGGAGAAGGTGGCCGCGTTCGTCTCCGGGCTCGTGCGGACCGCTGGCACCGGCACCCGGTGGGAGGAGGCGACGTACAACGGGCTGCCCGCCGTCGTGGTCCGACGGGACGGCGCTGTCGAGGTGGTCGCCCTGGTCGAGACCTCCGGCGACGCGGTCACGGCGCTGTACTTCGTGCGCAACCCCGAGAAGCTCGGCGGCGTCGACGAGGTGCGGCCACTGGTGCGATGACCCGAGGACCAGCGGCGCCGTGCGCGGTCACCGTCCCGACGGGGTCTCCCTGTGGCCACGGTCCTTCCCGTCGGGCATGCGTCACCGCGCCGGCGGCAGCATGCTGACAGGAGCCGGCATCGGACGGCCCTGTGGCACCGTCGCGCCCCGCGCGAGCTGAACGAAAGGACACCGCACATGACTGTCACCGACGAGGGCCCCCGTCCTCAGGCCTTCGACATCGAGGCTGCCACCCGGCACAACGACGCCTACCGAGCGGTCGTCTGGACGGGGGTGCATCTCCAGGTCACGCTGATGTCGATCCCGGTCGGAGAATCCGTCGGGCTCGAGGTCCACCCGGACACCGACCAGTTCCTCCGGCTGGACGCCGGCCGGGGTCGGTGCGTCATGGGTCCGGCGCGCGACGACCTGGACTTCGTGCAGGACGTCGCCGACGGCTGGGCGATCCAGGTGCCGGCCGGCACCTGGCACGACGTGATCAACACCGGGGACGAGCCGATGCGGCTGTACGCCGTGTACGCCCCCACCCATCACGCGGCAGGAATCGTGCAGGAGACCGCTGACGAGGCCGAGCGCGACGAGTCGAGCGGGCGCGACGAACCGCCGTCGTGGACCGAGCAGCCGGAGGAGGGCGAACCCGACCGGCACGCCTGAGTCGCGCCGATCGCCAGGCCCCCGGGAACGACGAAGGCCCCGGTTCGAGGAACCGGGGCTTTCGTGCCACGCACCGTGGGGAGGTGGGAAAGCCGGTGGGGATGACGGCGAGCTGGGGTCAGCCCGCGGATCGGACGGGCTGGCCGGCCCCCACGGAGGCCGCCGACGCCAGCAGCGCCTCGCGGGAGGGGATGTACTCGAAGCCGAACTGGCGCGGCGCGTCCGAGCCGTCCACGTCGGCGTTGAGCCCCAGGCCCGAGGAGGCGGTCTTCATCGTCGGCATGACGACCGACATCGCCCGGATCAGCCAGTTCGGCGCGACCCGGTTCGTGATGCCGGCGTCCGGGTAGGCCGAGCGGAGCACGCCGGCCATCTCGGGGATGGACATCGGCCCCGCGTTCGCCGGGAACCGCTGCCCGACGGCGCCCTCGTCCGACATCGCCCGCACGTGGATCCGCGCGACGTCGCGGACGTCGACGACGGGCATGTTCATCTGCGGCAGCATCGGCAGCTGCCCGGTCACGAGCTGCTCGACGGTGCCGAGCGAGGACCCGTAGTGCTCGTCCATCGCCGGGCCGAACACCATGCCGGGGTTGACGACGGTCAGCCGCATCTCGGGGTGCTCGGCGACGAACCGCCACGCCGCCTGCTCGGCCAGCGTCTTGGACGCCTCGTACGGGGTGGTCCTGGGGCCGTCGGTCTCGGTCCAGTCCTCGCGGGTCTTCCGGCGGGACCACTCGTGGTCGGCGGGCTTGTAGATCGCACCGCAGGTCGAGGTGAGCACGACGCGGTGCACCCCCGCGGCCCGGGCGGCGCGCAGGGCGCGCAGGGTCCCGTCCACGGCGGGACGGATGAGGTCCTGCGGGTCCCTGGGCGGGTCGGTCGGGAAGGGGGACGCCGTGTGCATGAGCACGTCGACACCGACGAGGGCGTCGTCCCAGCCCTCGTCGGAGGTCAGGTCGAGCGAGACGAACTCGAGGTCGGCGTCCGGGAAGAGCGCCTCGACCTGGGCGCGCCGCCGGTCGGACCGGACGGTGGCCCGTAC
Source organism: Isoptericola sp. b408 (assembly GCF_030588085.1). Lineage (NCBI taxonomy): Bacteria > Bacillati > Actinomycetota > Actinomycetes > Micrococcales > Promicromonosporaceae > Isoptericola > Isoptericola sp. b408. The sequence goes on along the minus strand of NZ_JAUQYQ010000001.1, from coordinate 299,653 downwards.
GGTGTGCCCGTCGGCGAGCAGCTCGCGCAGGATGTGCTTGGCGATGAATCCGGAGGCTCCGGTGACCAGGACGGTGGACATGATGCTCCTTCGGGGGTGGTTCCGGGCGAGGTGCCGCTAGCGGGCGGCGTTCCGTGCGGTGATCGACGCCCACGCCATCTCGAACGCGACGGCGCGCTCGGCCTCGGCGAGGTCGCGGGAGACCGCGAGGTCGATCTGGGTCTCGACGACCTCGGCGAGGTACGGCAGCGGCATGTCGACGAGCTGCCCGTCGGCCGCCGCCTCGGCCAGCACGTCGGGCACGGCGGCGAAGTAGGTCTGGGCCTCCTCGACGGCGGCCCGCCGGATCAGACCTGCGCCCTTGAGCAGCAGGACCACCCGGTGGCGCGCCGGGTGCGCGGTGCCCCAGGCGACCCACCGGTCCCAGATCGTGCGGGACCGGTCCTTCGTCGAGCCGGTGGCGTCGACGTCGCCGATCGCCGTCGCGAGGTCGCGCTTGAGGTGCAGGTACAGCTCGTCGAGCAGGTCCTGCTTGGTGCGGAAGTAGTGGAAGAGCGTCCCGTTGGACACCCCCGCGGCCGCCGCGACCTTGGCCGTGGACACGCCGATCCCGTCCGCGTCGATCAGGGTCACCGCGGCGTCGAGGATGTCGGCCGGCACGAACTTCATGAGCCTAGAGTAGACACTCTAGAGTGATCGGTCAACGGAACGGTCGGCGAGCACACGCGCCGTCGGCCGTATCAGGCACATCGGTGGCTTTCTCCCTGGAGAGTGGGCATCGGCCCGACGACGGTGTCGTCGTCCGGCGTCGCCTCCGCGTGGGGCGGGAGACCTACTGGCCACCTCTGGGGCCTTTCCGCAGGAGCCGCACGACGATTTCCACAGGTGAGGACCATGGCGAACAAGGGCAAGAAGGTCGGGCACGGCGAGCTCGACAAGAAGGTCACCCCGAGCCGCGGCGGGTTTCGTCACGACGGGTCTGTCGATGGTCGCCCTCGGCTCACTCGTGATGATGCTGGGCGGCATCTTCGCCTGGCTCGGTGGGCTCGTCGCTCTCGTCGGCCTCGTCGTCACACTGAACGGCGTCTTCTACGCCGTCCAAGCACTCGACTCGATCGCTGCCGTGACGTACAACCAGCACCTCCGCGACACCTCCCGGTCATGAGCGGGCAGGCCGGTCCCGCGGACCGGTCGGGAGGCCCCGGGTGAGGGGTGAGGCTCGCTACCTGAAGTCGGAATCTGCCGCCGCAAAGAGTCGGACCCTGCCGCCCATCAAGCTCGGAATCTGCCGCAGAGTCGCGACGGCCTTCGTGCCGCCGACCAGGACCACGCCGGCCCACGCCACGTGCGGCCCGGAACGAACCACCCGGAAACGACAAAAGTCCCGGCCGGGTCACCCCGGCCGGGACTCAGTCTGCGGTGCGCGAGGGGGGAGTTGAACCCCCACGCCCTCTCGGGCACACGGACCTGAACCGTGCGCGTCTGCCTATTCCGCCACTCGCGCTTGCCGGAGCAGATTAGCACGCACCCGCCCCCGCATCCCAACCCGATCCGGGGCCTCGTGCGGGGACGTACGTCACACCTGCACCGCGCGCTCCGCGTCGTGATCCGGCCGTGATCCGGAGCGCCACCTCTTCCCGAGGGATTCGCACGAAATCCACAGGTTCACGGGCGCGGATGGTGCAGCGATGCCTACGATCTGGATAGTCTGCCCGCACACGCGGGCTGACGGAAGGAGGTGGCATGGGAGCGCTGGACCGCTTCGAGAAGAGCGTCGAGCGGGTCATGAACAACGCGTTCGCGAAGGTCGGGCGAGGCAGCGAGGTCAAGGCGGTCGAGCTGGCGAGCAGGCTGCGGCGCGAGATCGACGACCGTGCCGCCGTCGTCGGCTACGACAGGACCGTGGCGCCGAACGAGTTCACGATCGAGCTCGGGCCGGAGGACTTCGACCACGTGCAGTCGTGGGGAGCGGAGACCATGGCCGACGAGCTCGCCGCGAACCTCACCGAGTACGCCTCCTCCCAGCACTACGCGTTCGTCGGTCCCGTCAGCGTGACCTTCGAGCGCAACAGCCAGCTGACCCGGGGCCGGTTCGAGCTCCGTTCGGCGACGGTGCGGGGCAACGTCGCGCCGGCGACCAACCCGGCACCCAGCACGCGCCACCCGCTCATCGACATCGACGGTCAGCGCTACCTGCTCACCGGCCCCGTCACGGTCATCGGCCGTGACGCCGAGGCGGACATCGTCGTCGACGACCCGGGCGTCTCGCGCCGACACCTGGAGATCCGGGTGACGCAGGAGGGAGCGGTGGCCACCGACCTCGGCTCCACCAACGGACTCTTCGTCGAGGGCCACCAGGTCCCGGCGGCGACGCTGCTGGACGGCAACACCTTGACCATCGGACGGACCCGGATCATGTTCTGGACCGGCACGTCCGCCGGACGATCGAACGAGGAGTGGTGATCCGCCCCGGATGAGCGAGCTGACGTTCACCCTGCTGCGGCTGGGATACCTGGTGCTGCTCTGGGTGTTCGTGCTCTCCGCCGTGGCCGTGCTGCGCCGCGACCTGGCGCTGCGCGGCACCCCCCGGGCGCCCAAGAAGTCGGACGACGTCGCCGCGGCGGCGGCGCCGGTCGCCGCTCCCCGGCCCTCCGGCCGTTCCGGCCCGACCCGCCTGGTCGTCACGCAGGGGCCGTTGACCGGTACGACCCTGCCGCTGTCCGGTTCGTCGATCCTCATCGGCCGCGCCCCGAGCTGCACCCTCGTGCTGGACGACGACTACTCCTCCTCCCGGCACGCTCGCATCTTCCCGCAGGGCGACCAGTGGTACGTCGAGGACCTCGGGTCCACGAACGGCACCTACCTCGGCGACCAGCGCGTCTCGTCGCCCGCCCAGCTCGCCCCCGGTGTCGGCGTGCAGATCGGCCGCTCCGTCGTCGAGCTGCAGGGATGACCGCCCCGTGACACTCGCCCTGCGCTACGCCGCGCGCTCCGACGTCGGTCTGGTGCGCCACGACAACCAGGACTCCGCCTACGCCGGACCCAACCTGCTGGTGGTCGCCGACGGCATGGGCGGGCACGCCGGCGGCGACATCGCCTCCAGCCTCGCGATCTCCGCCCTGGCGCCGCTCGACACCCCGGAGCACGGCCCCGACCAGGCGCTGCAGGACCTCGAGGAGACGGTCGAGCGAGCCCGCCAGGACCTCGTGCACGCCTCGGAGATCTCGCCCGAGCTCGCCGGGATGGGCACCACCGTCACGGCGCTGCTGCGCTCCGGCAACACGCTGGCCATGGCGCACCTGGGTGACTCCCGCGCCTACCTGCTGCGCGACGACAAGCTCACCCAGGTCACCGTCGACCACACCTTCGTCCAGCACCTCGTGGACACCGGCCGGATCTCACCGGACGAGGCCGAGACGCACCCGCAGCGCAACGTCGTCATGCGCGTCCTGGGCGACTTCGACGTCGACCTCACCCCGGACATGTCGATCCGCGAGGCACGGGCCGGCGACCGCTGGCTCCTCTGCTCGGACGGCCTGTCCGGGTTCGTCCCCGTGGACCAGATCACCGAGGTCCTGGCCCGGTGCGAGTCGCCGGACGAGGCGGCGGACATGCTGATCACGCTGGCCATGACCGCGGGCAGCACCGACAACATCACCGTCGTCGTCGCCGACCTGGTCGACGACGAGACCACTCCGGCGGCGGCCCCGACCGAGACGACCCAGGTCGTCGGGGCGGCGGCCACCGACGTGGCCGCCCCGGTCTCTCGCGACACGGGCACCGAGCCGGCGACCACGGAGTCGGCACCGACCGACCCGACCGACGACGCGGACGACGAGGACGACGGCACCGACGACGTCCGCCCGAAGCGTCGCCCCTGGGTCGGGGTGCTCGTGCTGCTCCTCGTGCTCGCCGGGGTGGGCCTCGGGGGCTGGTGGGCCTACGGCTGGACGCAGGACCAGTACTACCTCGGGGTCGCGGATGGCCAGGTCGCCGTCTACCAGGGCATCCCGCAGGACGCCGGCCCCTTGACGCTCTCCCGCGCCGTCGAGGTGACGGACACCTCGGTCGACGACCTGCCCGCCTACTGGGTGGAGCGCCTCGACGGCTCGATCCGCACGGGCTCGCTGGACGAGGCGCTGGAACGCGCCGACCGTCTCGCCGAGGAAGCCGCACCGACGCCGGTCCCGAGCCCCTCTCCCAGCCCGTCGTCCTCACCGAGTCCGTCGGGCAGCCCGCGCCCCGACTCCTCGCCGAGCGAGGAGCCCGCGCAGGCGGCGGAGGAGGGTGACGCGTGACCGTTGACGAACCCGCCGTGACGCCACGGCAGCGTCGTCCGCTGCGCCTGGCCGAGGTCTTCCTGCTCCTGCTGGCCCTCGCCGGCGGCATCGGCGGCTACGCGATGGTCGGGACGTCCATCCGCGGGGAGCTGCCGGACAGCTTCTGGGGGAGCAGCGCCCTGCTGGCCGCCACCGCCCTCGTCGCACACATCGTCCTGCGGCTGCGCGCCCCGTGGTCCGACCAGGTCATCCTGCCCGCGGTCGTGCTCCTCAACGGCATCGGGCTGTCGATGATCTGGCGGCTGGAGATCTCCGGCTCGCCCGGCATGGCCCCGGCGGACGCCGTCGGCAACATGACCGCGTCCCTGCTGGGCGCGAGCGTGGCCTTCACCCTCCTGTGGCTGCTGCGCGACCATCGCTGGCTGCGCCGCTACACGTACATCTTCATGCTGGTGGGTCTGCTGCTGGTGTCGCTGCCGCTGATCCCGGGCCTGGGCCAGCAGATCAACGGCGCCCGGATCTGGATCACGATCGGCGGCTTCTCGCTGCAGCCCGCCGAGTTCGCGAAGATCGCGCTGGCCGTGTTCTTCGCGGGCTACCTGGTCGTCAACCGGGACACCCTCGCCCTGGCCGGCCCCAAGGTCCTCGGCCTGCACCTGCCGCGCCTGCGGGACCTGGGGCCGATCATGCTCGTCTGGGGCGTGTCCCTGGTCATCCTCGTGTTCCAGCGCGACCTGGGGACGTCGCTGCTCTTCTTCGGCCTGTTCGTCGCGATGCTGTACCAGGCGACGGCCCGCTCGAGCTGGATCCTGCTCGGCATGACGCTCTTCGCCCTGGGGGCGTTCTCCGCGGCCCAGCTGTTCCCGCACGTCGGCGCGCGCATCGACGTCTGGCTGCACCCCCTGGACGCCGAGCAGTACGACCGCGAGGTCGGTGGCTCCTTCCAGCTCGTCCAGGGCATGTTCTCCATGGCGAACGGCGGGTTGTTCGGCACCGGCTGGGGCGAGGGCCGGCCGTTCCAGATCCCGTACGCCTACTCGGACTTCATCTACGCGGCCCTCGGCGAGGAGCTGGGTCTGACCGGCCTGGCCGCCGTCCTGCTGTCCTACCTGCTCATCGTGCAGCGCGGGTTCAAGGCTGCGTTGACCGTGCGGGACGGCTTCGGCAAGCTGCTGGCCGCCGGGCTGGCGTTCGTCATGGCCCTGCAGATCTTCGTCGTCGTCGGCGGGATCACGCGGATCATCCCGCTGACGGGTCTGACGTTGCCGTTCATGGCCCAGGGCGGGTCGTCCCTGCTCGCCAACTGGATCGTCATCGCACTCCTGCTGCGCATCTCCGACAGCGCACGGCGCCCCTCCGACCTGCCCGTGCGCGGCCAGGTCGGCGCGGCCGAGCGTGAGCCCGTCCTCGTCGGCGGCACGTCCGCGGACGACGGCACCCCTGTGGCCGGCACCCCGTCCGTGGGCGGGACGCCCCCGCCCCCGCCCGACGGCGGCACCCCGGCGGCCGGCAACCGGCTGCCACGCCGCAGCCTCGCCGAGCGCGAGAGCTCGGGCACCACCGGCGCGAGCGGTTCGTCGGACCCCACCGAGTACATCGACCCGTCCACCCCCGAGGCCCCGCGAGGAGGTGACCGCCCGTGAACAAGACCGCTCGTCGTCTGGCCTCGATCGTGATGGTCATGTTCCTCGCGCTGCTGGTCTCCACCACGTGGATCCAGTTCTTCGCCGCGGAGTCGCTCAACAACGACCCGCGCAACGCCCGCACGCTCTACGAGCAGTTCGGCACCGACCGCGGCCCCATCGTGGTCGGCGGCGAGGCCGTGGCCGACTCCGTCCCCGTCGACGACGAGTGGAACTACCAGCGCGAGTACGCCCAGGGACGCCTCTACGCGCCGCTGACCGGGTACTACTCGCTGGTCAGCGGCACCTCCGGCATCGAACGGGCGGAGAACGACTTCCTCGCCGGTTCGGCCGACGCCCTGTGGGCGGACCGGCTGCAGAACCTGCTGACCGGGTCCGACCCGCAGGGGTCCGCCGTCGAGCTCACCGTGAACCCGGCCGCCCAGCAGGCCGCCTGGGACGCGCTCGGTGACCAGCGCGGCGCCGTCGTCGCCCTCGAGCCGTCCACGGGCCGCATCCTGGCGATGGTCTCCAAGCCGACCTTCGACCCGAACGAGCTGGCGACGCACGACACCAAGCAGGCCAACGACGCCTACCTCGCACTGTCGAACAGCGACGACAAGCCGCTGAACAACCGCGCGACCTCCGAGATCTACCCTCCGGGGTCGACGTTCAAGCTCGTCACCGCCGCCGCGGCGCTGGAGAGCGGGGACTACACGGCCGAGTCGGTCGTGGACGCGCCCGAGACCTACACCCCGCCGGGCACGAACAGCGCCATCCGCAACTACGGTGGCACCGCCTGCTCGCCGTCCGGGGAGCAGACCCTCGCCGACGCGCTGCGGATCTCCTGCAACACGGCGTTCGCCCAGCTCGGCGTCTCCCTCGGCGACGAGGCGCTGCAGGAGCAGGCCGAGGCGTTCGGGTTCAACGAGAGCTTCGCCGTCCCGTTCGGCACGGCGGCCAGCGTCTTCCCGGACCCGCCGATCGACCCGGCCTTCGTGGCGACCTCCGCCATCGGCCAGTGGGACGTCAGGGCGACACCCCTGCAGATCGCCATGGTCTCGGCCGGCATCGCCAACGACGGCGAGGTCATGGAACCCCACTCGGTCGCCCGGGTGCGTGACCAGAACCTCGACGTCGTCTCCGAGACGCGGCCCAGCGGACTCGGCCGTGCCGTCTCCGCCGACACGGCCCAGCAGCTCACCGAGATGATGATCGGCGTCGTCGAGGGCGGGTCCGGCACGGGGGCGCAGATCTCCGGCGTGACGGTGGCCGGCAAGACGGGCACCGCCCAGCACGGCACGGGCTCCGAGCCGCCGCACGTGTGGTTCACCGGGTTCGCCCCGGCCGACGACCCGCAGGTGGCCGTCGCCGTCATGGTGGAGGACGGCGGGTCCATCGGGACGTCCGAGGCGACCGGCGGCAGGGTGGCCGCGCCGATCGCGCGGGCCGTCATGGAGGCGGTGCTCAACGGATGAGGCCGACGACCGGACTGTCCCTGGGGGACCGTTACCGCCTGACCCGACGGATCGCCGTCGGGGGCATGGGCGAGGTGTGGGTCGCCGACGACAGCTACCTGGGCCGGGACGTCGCGGTGAAGGTGCTCCGTGAGGAGTACACGGGCAACGAGGACTTCCTGCGTCGGCTGCGCATCGAGGCGCGCAACAGCGCCTCGCTGTCCCACCGCAACATCGCCCAGATGTACGACTACGGCGAGCAGGACGGCGCCGGGTTCCTCGTCATGGAGCTGGTGCTGGGCGAGCCGCTGGCGGACCTGCTCGAGCGCGAGCCCGTGGTGGCGCCCCGCAAGCTGCTGCCGATGCTCGCCGCCACGGCCCGCGGCCTGCACCACGCCCACAAGGCCAAGGTCGTCCACCGCGACGTCAAGCCCGGCAACATCCTGCTGGAGCACGACGGCGGGGTGAAGATCACCGACTTCGGCGTCTCGCTGGCGGCCAACCAGGTGACGATGACCGCGACGGGCATGGTCATGGGGACCGCGCAGTACCTGTCGCCCGAGCAGGCCGTCGGGCAGGCCGCCACCCCCGCCTCCGACCTCTACGCCCTCGGTGTGGTGGCCTACGAGGCCACCGCCGGCAAGCGGCCGTTCACCGGGTCGACCCCGGTGGACATCGCCGTCGCGCACGTCAACAACGCCGTCCCGCCGCTGCCGCAGGCGGTGCACCCGGGCCTGGTCGACGTCATCATGCGGATGCTCGCCAAGGACCCGGGCAAGCGACCGGCGTCCGGAGCCGACCTGGCCGACGAGCTCGACGCGCTCGCCGCCGAGATCGCCGAGGACCCGCTCGGCGCCCGGTCCCGGTCCGCGCGACGCGCGGCCCGCACCGGCCGGCCGGCACCGGTCCGGCACGCGCGCACCGAGGAACCGTCACCCCCGGCCGAGCGCCGGACGGCTCCGGCCCGTCCGGACCGGTCGGCGGGCGTCGCGACGCCGGACGCGCCGGAGGTGCCGGCACGTCCGCCGCGGGACCCGGCCCGTCCGCCCGTCCCGCGCGCCTACCCGGCGCGGCGCGACGTGCACGGCGCCACTCGCGCGACCCCGGCACAGGTCGAGGAGCGGACCCGCCGGAGCGGCTCCTCCCGCAGCAGGAACCGGTCGGGGCCGGAGCGGACCTCCACGACGACCGGGCACCGGCTCGGGCCGCTCGGTCGGCTCTCCTGGCCGCTGCTCGCGCTGCTGGGTCTGCTCGGCGTCCTGCTGGTGGCGACGCTGGTCAGCGGCTCCGGCGGCGACGGGGACGCCTCCGCGACCGCAGGCACGACACATTCCGTGAACGTGGGGGCGATGACCGTGACCGACTCTGGGATGATGCTCCCAGACCCGCCGCGCCCCGTCGGCGCGGCCATGACCGAGAAGGACGTCTGAGTGGTGGAGAACACGCCCCGAGTACTCGCCGGCCGTTACGAGGTCGGTGAGCTCATCGGCCGTGGCGGCATGGCCGAGGTGCACATCGGCCACGACGCACGCCTGGGCCGCACGGTCGCGATCAAGGTGCTGCGGTCCGACCTCGCACGCGACCCGTCGTTCCTCGCCCGGTTCCGCCGCGAGGCGCAGTCCGCCGCAGCACTGAACCACCCGGCGATCGTCGCCGTCTACGACACCGGCGAGGACATCTCCACCGACGCCGTCGGTCACCAGGTCCACATCCCGTTCATCGTCATGGAGTACGTCGAGGGCCACACGGTCCGGGACATCCTCGCCGACGGCGCCGCCGTGCCGATCGAGGAGGCCGTCGAGATCACGGTCGGCGTGCTCAGCGCGCTCGAGTACTCCCACCACGCGGGCATCGTGCACCGCGACATCAAGCCCGCCAACGTCATGATCACGCCCACGGGTGCGGTCAAGGTGATGGACTTCGGCATCGCCCGCGCCGTCGCCGACTCCGCCGCGACGATGACCCAGGGCCAGGGCGTCATCGGCACCGCGCAGTACCTCTCGCCCGAGCAGGCGCGGGGCGAGCAGGTGGACGCCCGCAGCGACCTGTACTCCACCGGCTGCGTGCTGTTCGAGCTGCTCACCGGCCGTCCGCCCTTCATCGGCGACTCCCCGGTGGCGCTGGCCTACCAGCACGTCGGCCAGGCGCCGCAGCGACCCAGCGAGTTCGCCAACGACGTGCCCGAGGTGCTCGACCGCATCGTCCTGACCGCCCTGACGAAGGACCGCGACCAGCGGTACTCGACGGCCGCGGACTTCCGTTCGGACCTCGAGTCCGCGATGCGCGGCGGTGCCGTGGGGGCGCCGGCCATCGGTGCGCTGGCGGCCGGCGCTGCTGCCGGCTACGCCGCGACGCAGGTCCTGGGTGACGGCAGCTCGACCCAGGTCATGAACCCCGCCCAGCAGTCGCCGTGGGGGACGACGGGAACGACCGCCGACCAGTCGGCCGTCGGTGCGGGGCCGCCGGAGAGGGACGACCAGAGCCGCAAGGGCCTGATGTGGACCCTCATCGCCGTCGCCGTGCTGGCCCTCGCCACGATCCTGTTCTTCGCGCTGCGCGGCGGCGACTCCGCCCCGGAGACCGTGACGGTGCCCGAGCTCACCTCGGACATGAGCCCGACCGAGGCGGAGCGGGCACTCGAGGCCGTCGGGCTCGGCTTCTCCCAGCGGCCAGACCCCGACTCCGACGAACCGGAGAACACCCTGACCCGGTCGGACCCGGCGTCGGGCGAGGAGGTCGAGGCCGGCTCGACGGTCGACGTCTTCTTCTCCACCGGCCCGGAGACCTTCGGCATGCCGGACCTCACCGGCTTGTCCCAGGACGAGGCCGAGTCCCAGATCGAGGACGCCGGCCTCGAGGTCGGCGAGGTCTCCGAGCAGGCCAGTGCCGACTTCGACGAGGGCGAGGTCATCTCGACCGACCCGGCGCCCCGCGAGGCGGTCGAACCCGGCGACAGCGTCAACCTCACCGTGGCCAACGGCCAGGTCGAGCTGCCGAACCTCATCGGCATGTCCGAGGACGAGGCCAAGAGCACCCTCGACGGGCTCAACATCAGCTGGAACACCGAGCGCCAGGAGGTCGACGACGCCAACGACGCCGGCCGCGTGGTCAACCAGTCGCCCGAGGCCGGCACGATCGGTCGCGACGAGTCGGTGACGATCTCCATCGGCGAGGAGCGTGAGGTCGAGACCGTCCAGCTGCCCGACGTGGTCGGGCTCTCGGCCCAGGAGGCCGAGCAGCGGCTCAACAGCGAGGCCAACGTCAACGTCCAGCAGACGACCGCCAGTTCCGCGGACTACTGCTCCGGCTTCGTCTCGGCCATGGACCCGGGCGCCGGCTCCGAGGTCGAGGTGGGCTCCACCGTCACGATCACCGTCTCGACCGGCGAGCCCGGGCAGAACTGCACCGGTGGTCCGACACCGGAGGAGCAGCCCCCGGGTCAGCAGGACGGGAGCGGCAGCGCCGACGACGGTGCCTGGCTCCCGGTCGAGCCGGACCCGACCGACTGACCGCCGGTGGCGGGGACTCCAGAGGTCCCCGCCATCGCACCGTCGGCATCGGCCAGCGACCTGTGGTCGGCCGCTCGCTGTCGATTCAGAACAACTTCTGTCGACTCAGGACAACTCCTGTCGAGTCAGGGCGTTCCTGCCGCGAGTCAGTACATTCCTGCCGCGAGTCAGGACGACCTCGATCGAGTCAGGGCGCGGGCATCAGCCGGGTTCCCCGACGAGATCAGGCCATGCCGGCCCTGACCGGGCCACGCACGTCCTGACTCCACAGAGTTCGTCCTGACTCGGCGAGGATCGGCCTGACTCGGCGGCCTTGGTCTTGACGCGCGCAGGGTCCTGGCCGGCCGGCCCGTGGGCTGATCAGGCGGCGTGCACGAGCGGGGCCATGCCGGCCGACCGCTCCACGGCACCGGCGTCGCCGCACACGGCCAGCCAGTTGGCGAGGAGCCGGTGACCCCCCTCGGTCAGCACCGACTCCGGGTGGAACTGCACCCCGTGCAACGGCAGCTCGCGGTGCTGGAGGCCCATGACGACCCCGCTGGCGGTTGCCCCCGTGACCTCGAGCTCGGCCGGCACCGTGTGCGGCTCGACGGCGAGGGAGTGGTACCGCGTCGCCGTGAAGGGCGAACCCAGGCCGGCCAGCACGCCGACTCCCCGGTGCTCGACCTCGCTGGTCTTGCCGTGCATGAGCTCGGGCGCGTGGGAGACCGTGGCGCCGTAGACCTCGGCGAGGGCCTGGTGCCCGAGGCAGACGCCCAGCATCGGCGTCGTGGAGCGGGCGCAGGCCCGGATGACGTCCTCGGAGGCCCCCGCCTGCTTCGGCGTTCCCGGCCCCGGGGAGATCAGCACGCCGTCGAACGCTGTGCCGTCCTCGGTGCGGTAGCGCCCGTCGGCGTCCGGCTCGGGCACGGCGTCGTTGCGCACCACGGTGGTACGCGCGCCGAGCTGGTCCAGGTAGCCGACGATCGTGTAGACGAAGGAGTCGTAGTTGTCCACGACGAGGATGGAGGTCATGGTGCGTGCGCCTCGACGGTGTTGTCGTTGATGGGGACGTACTCGGAGAACCAGGGGAAGACCCACTCGAAGCAGACCCAGACGGCCGCGACGAAGAGCGCCAGGAGCAGGAGCGCCCGGAACCAGGCCGGACCCGGCAGGGCGCGCCACAACAGGCCGTACATCATCTCACCCCCGCGTCGTCGTCGGCCAGGGCCTGGATCTCGACCCCGGCGTCGAGGAGCTCCGCCGGGACCCCCTCGTCCACCGGCGCCCAGTAGTCCAGCTCGCCGTGCACGACGTAGCGCTGCGCCGCCGAGTACATCGGGTGGCACGCCGTCATCGTGAGGAAGCGCTGGGTCAGCTCGGGCAACGGTTCGCCCGGCCGCACGCCGGGGACCGGGGAGACGACCTCGACCTGGTTCGGCCAGACGATCTGCGACGAGGTCATCTTGTAGACGTACCAGGTGTCCCGGGTTCGCACGACGAGGGCGTCACCCTCTCGGAGATCGGCGATCTGGTGGAAGGGACGTCCGTAGGTGGTGCGGTGGCCCGCCATCGCGAAGTTGCCGAGCTCACCCGGGTTGGCGCTGTCCGGGTAGTGACCGATCCCGAGCCGGTCGAGCACGGTGGCCTTGTCGATGCCCTCGGCGATCGGCTCGACGTAGTCCGTGCCGAACCTGGGCACGTAGAACTGCGCGAACACCTCGGCGAACGCCGCGTCGTCGGCGGCGGGTGGCTCACCACGGTGCTCCGAGGCGACCGCCGGGCCCTCGGCAGCGGTGTTGCCGGACGGCACCTCCGCTGCTGGCGGCTCGGGCCAGTCGAGCTCGGCGAGCACCTGGCTGTGGATGCGCTCCGCCTGGACGTCCGTCCACCAGAGCTGCCACACGACGAACAGTCCGAGGACGACCCCTGCGGTGATGAGGAGCTCGCCGAAGACGCCGATCACGGTGCTGAACGCGCCGCCACGGCGCCCGGCCCCGGCCCCGGTCGCGTGCCTCACGAGAAGACGTCCGTTCCGTCGGGCACACCGGCGAACTGCAGGTCCTGGCCACCGGACGCCGCCGGCACCTCGATGCTCTCGACGGGGTCGGCGGCGTACCCGAGATCGATCCAGTCCACGTAGTCGCGGTAGATGGCGACGCCGGGGGAGGAGTCGAGCGCCGCCTGGAGCCGGTCGGGGTCCCCGACGGCCTCGACCACGTACGGCGGGGAGAACACCTTGCCGTGCAGCAGCATGATGTTCCCCGAGCACCGGAAGGCGCTGGTCGGCGTCACCCGCTCGCCCTGCAGCGTCATCGCCTCGGCGCCGCCGGCCCACAGGGCGTTGATGACGTGCTGGACATCCTGCTGGTGCACCACGAGGTCGTCGGCCGTGACGTTCTCGATGGACAACGAGGACGACGGCGCGTCCTCCAGGCTGACCCGCATGCCCGGACCCTCGACGGGCCAGGCTCCCGAGACGACGCCTTCCTCGGCCCGCAGCTCGGCGGGACGGCGCGGGACGTCCCCCGACACGGACGAGCTGAGCTCCTGGATCTGCGCGTCCAGCGCGGCGACCTCGTCGCTCAGGGCGGCGACACGGTCGGACTCCTCGGCGACGACGGCGGAGAGATCCTCGGCGTGCCGGCTCTCGCCACCGCGGCTGAGCTGTGCGCTGACCGTGAAGAGCACACCCGACAGCGCCAGGACCACCGCGACGGTGATCCCCGAGCGGATGCGTGGTGACACGGCGGGCCCCCTTCGTCATGATCGTGCCCGGAGCGGTGCTGCTGACCACTACGCTAGACGACGAACCGTCGTCGGCGTGCCGGGATCTCGTCCCGGACGTCGCATCATCGTCCTGACAGGAGCCGATCCGTGCCCGAGAAGTCCGAGAAGCCCCGCAAGAAGTCCGACGCCTCGGAGCCGTCCCTGCCGCACAAGGCCTCGGCCAACCCGCGCTGGCTCGTCCCGACGATGCTGACCCTCATGGTCGCCGGACTCGCCTGGATCGTCACCTACTACCTCACGAGCCAGGGCCTCGGCCTGCCGGTCCCCGCCCTGGGGAACTGGAACCTGCTCGTGGGCTTCGCGCTCATCATCGCCGGCTTCTCGCTGACGACCAGGTGGAAGTGACGCTGCTGTACAGGTGACACCGGTGTGATTCCACACCTGTGCATATCCCTGGGGACGACGGCGCGCGGGCCCCGACGGGGCCCGCGCTCAGAACAGCCCCAGCACTCCCGCTGCGGTCGGCACCGTCGAGTACTTCCACACCGCCGCCGCGACCAGGAGCACACCGACCGCGGTCGGCAGCGCCCAGCCCACCAGTCGCTGCCGCTCCCGGGGAGCGAGCGCGAAACCGGCTCCGAGGGCGAGGCCGACCACGAGCCCGCCCACGTGCGCCTGCCAGGCGATGTTGGGCAGCCACAGCGGCAGCGCCATGTTGATGGCGATCAGCACGACGATCTGTCCCGCGTTGCGACCGAGCCGTCGCAGCACCGGGATGATGGCGCCGAAGAGGCCGAAGACGGCTCCGGAGGCGCCGACCACGCCGACGTACCAGCTCTCCTGCAGAGGATCGGCGAGCAGCAGCACCCCGACCTGGCCGCCGACCGCGGCCAGCACGTAGAGCGCGATGAACCGGGCGCGCCCGAACGCCTGCTCGAGGAACGGCCCCACCAGCCACAGCGCGTACATGTTGAACAGGATGTGCAGCGGGGTCGTCGAGTGCAGGAACGCGGCCGTGAGGAAGCGCCAGGGCTCGACCTGACCGATCGCCGGCGAGAACGCCCACTGCTGGGTCCAGGCGCCCCCGGTGGCGAGCTGGAGGATCCAGCTCACCGCGCACAGGCCGATGATCGTCAGGGTGACGACCGGGCGACCTCCCCGCGCCGTCCCGCCGAACACGGTGCGCGCGCTGCGCGTGTTCCGCTGCGCCTCGGCGACGCAGTCGACGCACTGCACGCCGACGGCGGCCGGCCGCTGGCACTCGGGGCACGCCGGACGGCCGCACCGCTGGCAGCGCACGTAGGAGACGCGGTCCGGGTGGCGCGGGCAGACGGGAGGCGCGTCCGTCGGCGGACCCGACGGCGGGAGCGGCGGGGTGCTGATGTCGGGTCCTTCAGTCCTCGATCGTCACGCTCTGGATGACGACGTCCTCGACGGGACGGTCACCCGGTCGCGTCTGGGTGGTGTTGACGGCGTCCACCACGGCGCGGGACGCGTCGTCGGCCACCTCGCCGAAGATCGTGTGCTTGCCGTTCAGCCACGGCGTCTCGGCGGTCGTGATGAAGAACTGGGACCCGTTGGTCCCCTCGGCCGCACCGGTCACCGGGTTGCGCCGCTTGCCGGCGTTGGCCATCGCCAGCAGGTACTTGCGGTCGAACGAGAGCTCCGGGTGGATCTCGTCGTCGAAGGTGTAGCCCGGACCGCCGGTACCGGTGCCGAGCGGGTCCCCGCCCTGGATCATGAAGTTCTCGATGACGCGGTGGAAGATCACGCCGTCGTACAGCGGCTCGTTGCGCTCGGCGCCGGTCCGCGGGTCGGTCCACGGCGTCGTCCCGCGGGCCAGACCGACGAAGTTCGCGACGGTCTTCGGCGCGTGGTTCGGGAACAGCTCGAGGCGGATGTCACCAGCGGTGGTGTGGAGGGTTGCGAACATGGCACCCATCATGTCACCACCCGGGGAACGGGCGAGGCACCTGGCGTGTGACGCTGCGCCCTTCTACCAGGGGTGGCAGAGTGGGGCCATGGTGCAGACTCCCAAGATCGACCCCGCCAAGGTGAAGGACTCCACCGCGGAGGTCACGGCCGCGCTGTACGGCGCGGGCACCCGTGCCGCGGGCAGCGCCAAGGACGCCGCAGGTCAGGCCAAGGACTGGGCCGGGCCGCGCTACGACGCCTTCGTCGAGTGGCTCAGGCCACGCGCGGAGAAGGCGTGGTACGAGAGCGTCCAGGCTGCCGCACCCCGCGTGGAGGAAGCGGCCGGCAAGGCCGCACCGCTCGTCGACAAGACCCACGACAAGATCGTCGACGACTATCTCCCCCAGATCGTGACCGCGTTCAACGCCGCGGCCGCCAAGGCGGCGCTCACCGCGGAACAGGCCAACAAGGCCGCGAAGAAGGCCGCCGCGGCGGCCGAGAAGTCGGCGCGCAAGTCGCAGCGCCGGTCCCGCCGGCGCAAGACCGTCGGCTGGTCCGTCGTGCTCGGCGCTCTGGCGGCCGTCGGCTACGCCTTCTACCGCCGTGCCCAGCCGCAGAACGACCCGTGGGCCGAGCCGTGGGAGCAGTCCCGGACGCCGGACTTCGACGGTGTCGCGCGGGATGCCCGCCACGCGGTCGGTGACGCGGCCGAGGCCGTCGGCGAGGCCGCCGGCTCCGCCGTGGCCAAGGGTAAGGAGGCCGTCTCCGACGCCCGCGAGAAGGCCGCCTCCCGGACGTCCAAGTCCCGCCAGAAGGCGACCGAGGCGACCGGCGAGACGGCCGAGAAGTCCGGCGCGGCGGCAGCCACCGGTGCCGACAAGACCACAGGCTCCACCCCGAAGACGGGTGCGGCGGCAGCCACCGGTGCCGACAAGACCACAGGCTCCACCTCGAAGACCGGGTCCTCGACGAAGGCTGCCGAGGACGCGAAGAACTCCGCGGGCCAGGCATCGCCCGCCGAGGACAAGAAGGAGTAGTCGTCAGCTGATCCCCGACGACGACGAGAGCCCCCGTCCGCGACGGACGGGGGCTCTCGTGCTGTCTCGTGGGTGGAGCCAGGGGGACTCGAACCCCCAACCCCCTGCTTGCAAAGCAGGTGCGCTACCAATTGCGCCATGGCCCCTGGGGGTCGTCAGTCGAGCGAGTCGGTGACCTCGGTCCACAGGTCCCGGTCCGCGGCGTCCTCCGAGAGGCGGCGCCAGACGACGTAGCCGACGGTCGCGGACAGCAGGGCGACGACGATCTTCTTCACTTCGGACCTCCTCGTCGACCGTGGAGTGGGGCTAGGAGGACTTGAACCTCCGACCTCTTCCTTATCAGGGAAGCGCTCTAACCGTCTGAGCTATAGCCCCTCGCGGCACGTCCTCGGTGAGGGCGTGCAGCACGGAACATTACCGTACCGGCCCCACCGGTCCCAAACCGGAACCGGGGCGGCCGGGTGTGACGTCCGTCGCGCGGTGGTGACGGGTCGTCACTCGTCCGTCAGGGTGAGGTGCACACCGCCGACCAGGGCCGCGGTGATGTTGTACAGCATCGCCATGATGGTCGCGATGGCCGTGAAGAGGACGACGTTGACCAGGGCGATCAGGGTCGCCAGGGACAGCGTGCGCTCGAACTGGACGATCTGGGTGATGTCGACGGCCTGGGGCCCGAGCGTCGAGATGAGGAACTCCTGGATCGTGGCGAACGTCCCGATCGAGTTCAGCGAGTACCAGACGACGGCGGTCGCGACGACGGTCATGATCCCCAGGGCCACGGAGAGCAGGAACGCCAGCTTCATGATCGACCAGGGGTCGATCCTCGACACCGACAGGCGGACGCGACGCGGGCTGCCGAGGCCCTCGGGCCCGGCGACCGACGGCTGCGTGCCGGTCTGCGGCGACCCGTCGGCGGTCGGCGACTGCTGCGCGGTGCCGTGGACGCCACCCGCCGAGTAGTGCATCTCCGGGCGGGGTCCCGAGGACGTGCTGCTCGGCGGCGGGGGAGGTGCGGACGACCCGGTGGAGCTGCTGTCGTGCGACGCGGACGTGGACATCCCGGCCGAGGCGGCGGACGCGGCGGACTGGACCTTCTTGGCCGCCGTCCGCGCGGCGGCCAGGGCGACCGCGGCGGCCTTGACGGCACCGTTCTTGTCGGACGTCTCCACTGCGGGACCGGCGGCGGGCCGGTCCGAGGTCGACGCCGGGCGGCCGGCCGTCGGAGCCGGGTCGGACGTCGGAGCCGGGTCGGACGTCGGAGCCGGGTCGGACGTCGAGACCTCGTCGGCCGCCTGACCGTGCGTGGTCGGCTGGGCGGGCTCGGCCCGGTCGGCCCCGGCCGTGGACTCGCTGCGACCGTTCGTGGCGACGGACTCGCTGCGACCGTTCGGCGTCGAGGACTCCGACGTCTCGCCGGCCTCGTCAGGGGCGGTCGCGGAGGTCCCCGCGGCGGTGGCGGACGACGACTCCTTCGCCGTCCCGGACCCGTTCGTGGGCTCGCTGCTGTCGACCGGTGCGGTCGCGGAGGTGTCCGCCTTCGGCGTCGTCTTCTGGCTGACCATCAGATGTTCCCGTCCCCGGTCTCGTCCTGCTCCGGCGTGCCCGCCGTCGCCTCCTGCGTCGGCTCGACGTCGTCGGCCTCGTGTTCAACGCTAACCGACTCCGCCTCCGCGCGGCGCTCGACGTTCCGTGCGACGGCGATGATGCGGTCTCCTCTGTCCGGCTTTGCGAAGGTCACACCCTGCGTGGTGCGCCCCGTCAGGTTCACCTCGTCCACGCGGGAGCGGACGATCTTGCCCTTGGACATGATCACCAGCACCTCGGTGTCCGGTTCGGTGACGAGTGCCCCCACGAGGTCGCCGCGCGCCTCGACGAGGTTCGCCACCTTGATGCCGTAGCCGTTGCGACCCTGGAGACGGTACTCCTCGATCCGGGTGCGCTTGGCGAACCCGCCCTCGGTGACGACGAACAGGTCGGTGTCCGGCTCGACGACGTCGGCCGCGAGCAGCTCGTCGCCCGTCCGGAACTTCATGCCCGTCACGCCGGAGGTGGCGCGTCCCATCGGCCGGAGCGTGTCGTCGTCGGCCGCGAAGCGGATCGACTGGCCCTTCCGCGACACGAGGATCAGCTCGTCGTCGGCGTCGACCAGGCGTGCCGCGACGAGCTCGTCCGGGGTGCCGTCCTCGTCCGTGCGCAGGTTGATCGCGATGAGTCCGCCGCTGCGCGGGGAGTCGTAGTCGGTCAGCCGGGTCTTCTTGACCAGTCCACGCCGGGTCGCGAGCACCAGGTACTCGGCGTCGTCGTAGTCCCGCAGCGCCAGGACCTGGGCGATCTGCTCGCCCGGCTGGAAGGCGAGCAGGTTGGCCACGTGCTGGCCCTTGGCGTCGCGCGCGCCCTCGGGGATCTCGTACCCCTTGGCGCGGTAGACGCGGCCGGCGTCGGTGAAGAACAGCAGCCAGTGGTGCGTCGTGGTCACGAAGAAGTGGTCGACGATGTCGTCCTCGCGCAGCTGCGCCCCGCGGATCCCCTTGCCGCCGCGCCGCTGGGCCCGGTAGGAGTCGGTGCGGGTGCGCTTGGCGTACCCGCCGCGGGTGATCGTGACGACCACGTCCTCCTCGGGGATGAGGTCCTCGATGGACATGTCGCCGTCGAACGGCAGGATCTGCGTGCGGCGCTCGTCGCCCCAGCGCTCGACGACGGCGTCCAGCTCGTCGGCGACGATCGTCCGCTGCCGCTCGGGCCGGGCCAGGATGTCCTGGTAGTCGTCGATCTGCGCCTGCAGCTTGGCGTGCTCCTCCAGGATCTGCTGCCGCTCCAGGGCCGCGAGACGGCGCAGCTGCAGGGCCAGGATCGCGCTCGCCTGCTGCTCGTCGATGTCGAGCAGGTCCATGAGCCCGGAACGTGCCTGCTCGGCGTCCGGGGAGCGACGGATGAGGGCGATGACCTCGTCGAGGGCGTCGAGGGCCTTGAGGTAGCCCTCGTAGATGTGGATCTTGTCCTGGGCCTCGCGGAGCAGGAACTCGGTCCGGCGCCGCACGACCTCGATCTGGTGCGTCGTCCAGTGCCGCACGAACGCGTCGAGGCTCAGGGTGCGGGGCACGTCGTCGACGAGCGCGAGCATGTTCGCGCTGAAGTTCTCCTGCAGCGAGGTGTGCTTGTACAGGTTGTTCAGCACGACCTTCGCGACGGCGTCGCGCTTGAGCACGATGACCAGCCGCTGACCGGTGCGCCCCGAGGTCTCGTCCCGGATGTCGGCGATGCCGGCGATCCTGCCGTCGTTGACCAGGTCCGCGATCTTCGTGGCCAGGTTGTCCGGGTTGACCTGGTAGGGCAGCTCGGTGATGACCAGGCAGATCCGGTTCTGGATCTCCTCGACGTTGACCACGGCGCGCATCGTGATCGACCCGCGACCGGTGCGGTACGCCTCCTCGAGGCCCTGGGTCCCCAGGATCTGGGCGCCGGTGGGGAAGTCCGGCCCCTTGATGCGCTGGAGCAGCGCCTCGAGCAGCTCCTCCTTCGAAGCCTCGGGGTGGTCCAGGTGCCACCGCACGCCCGCGGCGACCTCCCGCAGGTTGTGCGGCGGGATGTTCGTCGCCATGCCGACGGCGATGCCGGCGGACCCGTTGACCAGCAGGTTCGGGATGCGCGAGGGCAGGACCGTCGGCTCCTGGGTGCGGCCGTCGTAGTTGTCCTGGAAGTCGACGGTGTCCTTCTCGATGTCCCGCACCATCTCCAGGGCGAGCGGGTCCATCTTGCACTCGGTGTACCGCGGGGCGGCCGCCGGGTCGTTGCCGGGGGAGCCGAAGTTCCCCTGGCCGGCCACCAGCGGGTAACGCATCGACCAGTCCTGCACGAGGCGGACCAGGGCGTCGTAGATCGCCGTGTCACCGTGCGGGTGGTACTTGCCCATGACGTCGCCGACGACGCGCGAGCACTTGGAGAACGAGCGGTCCGGCCGGTAGCCGCCGTCGTACATCGCGTACAGCACCCGCCGGTGGACCGGCTTGAGGCCGTCTCGCACGTCGGGCAGGGCACGCCCGACGATGACGCTCATCGCGTAGTCGAGGTAGCTGCGCTGCATCTCGAGCTGCAGGTCGACCTGCTCGATGCGTCCGTGCGCGATGGCCGTCAGGGCCTCCGGGGGACCGCCGTCGGCGCCCTCGGCCATGTCCGGGCCGGGAGTCTCGTCCGTCACCGTGAATCTGTTCCTTCCTGCGCCGCCGGGGCGCTGGTCCTGCCTCGATCACCCGATGTACAGGACGAGACGTCGCCCTGTACGTGCCGTCGTCGACTCAGATGTCGAGGAACCGGACGTCCTTGGCGTTGCGCTGGATGAAGCTGCGGCGGGACTCGACGTCCTCGCCCATGAGCACCGAGAAGATCTCGTCCGCCGCGGCCGCGTCGTCCATCGTGACCTGCAGCAACGTCCGGTGCTCGGGGTCCATCGTGGTGTCCCAGAGCTCGGAGTAGTCCATCTCGCCGAGGCCCTTGTACCGCTGGATGCCGTTGTCCTTCGGGATCCGCTTGCCGGCCGCCACGCCCTGCTCGAGGAACGCGTCGCGCTCCCGGTCCGAGTAGACGTACTCGTGCGGGGCGTTGGACCACTTGAGCCGGTAGAGCGGCGGCTGGGCCAGGTAGACGTGCCCGTGCTCGATGAGAGGGCGCATGTACCGGAACAGCAGCGTCAGCAGCAGGGTGCAGATGTGCTGGCCGTCGACGTCGGCGTCGGCCATGAGCACGATCTTGTGGTACCGCAGCTTGGCCAGGTCGAAGTCCTCGCCGATGCCGGTGCCGAACGCCGTGATGAGCGCCTGGACCTCGTTGTTCGACAGGGCCTTGTCCAGGCGCGCCCGCTCGACGTTGAGGATCTTGCCGCGGATCGGCAGGATCGCCTGGTGGTGCGGGTCGCGGCCGCGCACGGCCGAACCGCCGGCCGAGTCACCCTCCACGATGTAGATCTCGCACTCGTCGGGACGGTTCGACTGGCAGTCCTTCAGCTTGCCCGGCATGCCGCCGGAGCTGAGGATCCCCTTGCGGCGGGTGGCCTCGCGCGCCTTGCGGGCGGCGATGCGCGCCTGGGAGGCGGAGATCGCCTTGCGGATGATGTCGCGGCCCTCGTTCGGGTGCGCGTCGAACCAGTCCGTCAGGCGCTCCCGCACGATGCGCTGGACGAAGGTCTTCGCCTCGGTGTTGCCGAGCTTCGTCTTCGTCTGGCCCTCGAACTGGGGCTCGGCGAGCTTGACGCTGAGGACGGCGGTGAGCCCCTCGCGGATGTCGTCTCCGGTGAGGTTCTCGTCCTTGTCCTTGAGGATGGCCTTGTCCCGCGCGTAGGTGTTGACCAGGCTGGTCAGCGCCGCACGGAAACCCTCCTCGTGGGTACCGCCCTCGGTGGTGGAGATCGTGTTCGCGAACGTGTGGACCGACTCGCTGAACGCCGTCGTCCACTGCATCGCGATCTCGACCGAGACCTTGAGGTCCGTGTCCTCGGCCTCGAGGTCGATGATCTCGGGGTGGATGATGTCCGACTTCTTCGCGGTGTTGATGTGCGCGACGTAGTCCCGCAGCCCGCCGTCGTACTTGTACGTGACGGTGCGCACGGCACCCGCCGCGGACTCGGAGTCGTGCACCTCGTCGTCAGGCGAACCGGCCGTCTCGGCAGCGTCCCCGGTCGACCCCTCGCCGTCCAGGGCCGCGACGACCGCCCGCGAGTCGAGCGCGCCGGTCACCTCGTCGGGGCCCGAGACGTGCTCGGTGCGCTCGTCGGTCAGCGTGATGCGCAGGCCCTTGTTGAGGAACGCCATCTGCTGGAACCGCGCGCGCAGCGTCTCGAAGTCGTAGTCCGTCGTCTCGAAGATCGATGCATCGGCCCAGAACGTCTGCGTGGTGCCGGTGCGGTCCGTCTCGCCCAGACGCTGCAGCTCGCCCACCGGCGCACCGCCGTCGGCGAAGTCCTGCCGCCAGGCGTAGCCGTCGCGCTCGACCTCGGTGATCACGCGGCTGGACAGCGCGTTGACCACGGAGATGCCCACGCCGTGCAGACCGCCGGAGACGGCGTAGCCGCCGCCACCGAACTTGCCGCCGGCGTGCAGGATCGTCATGACGACCTCGACGGTGGGCCGCCCCTCGGTCGGGTGCATGGCCACCGGGATGCCACGCCCGTTGTCCCGGACGCGCACCCCGCCGTCGGCCAGCAGGGTCACGTCGATCCGGTCCGCGTGGCCGGCCAGGGCCTCGTCCACGGAGTTGTCCACGACCTCGTAGACCAGGTGGTGCAGACCGCGTTCACCGGTCGACCCGATGTACATGCCGGGTCGCTTGCGGACGGCCTCGAGTCCCTCGAGGACGGTGATGTTCCCGGCGTCGTAGCCGCCGTCGGATCGCTGAGCCACAGGCTGGAGCACTCCTCGTCGTCCATGCACGCGACAGGGCCACCCGGGTGGTGCCCGGGCTGCAGCACACAGGATTGACGCGCGGGGCGCCGGCTGCGGGTCGGTGCTCGTTCGTCCCGGGGCAGCCTCACGACCCGAGCAGCCGACGACCGGCCCGAGGGCCGGTCGTACGCCGTTGACACGAGCCCGGGAGGCGGCCCGGGAACATCTGCTCAGTCTACCGTGAAAGCGCAAGAAATAGCGGGTCCCACGTGTCTGGGCGTGTGGGTTCCCCCACGTTGTCCACAGGCGTTGTCCACATCGGTGGTTGCTCGGGCCAACATCGCTCGCCCGGGTCAGCCGTAGGTGTCGCCCGGACCCGGTCCGCGCACCGTCCGACGGCCGCGCCGGAAGCTCGGACCCGACGGCCCGAGGACCGTCACCTGCTCCACGACGCCCTCACCGACCTCCTCGGCCAGCCGGCGCAGCAGGGTCGGCACGAGCAGCCGCACCTGCGTGGCCCACGCCGTGGAGTCGGTGCGCACCACCAGCACCTTGTCCTCGAACGTCTCGGGCGTGCAGTGGTCGGCCACCTGGGCGCCGACGATCTCGCGCCAGCGCCCGACGACGCCCCCGACCGACACCTCGGCCGTCCAGCCCTTGTCCCGCAGCAACCGCCCCACGACGTCCGACATCAGCTGCGGGTCGCGCGCGTTGGGGCCCTTGCCCTGGTCCTTCCGTGGTTCGGCCAGGGGGGAGCGCCGCGCGGGGGAGCCGGGCCGCAGTCCCTTGGCGCGGGCTGCTGCCTTGGCACGGTTGAGCGCCTCGCGCGCCACCTCCGAGGGCGGGGTGAGGTCGGTGCGGTCGACCACCGGCCGCGGATCACGGGGCCGTGGCTCGTCGTCGTCCGCCGGCTCCCGGGCGAGACCGTGCTCAGACACGCTCGACCCGACCCTCGGCGACCTCGAAGCGGGCCCCGAGCAGTCGTTCCGGAACGTCACCGGGCACGGCCGCCGTGACCAGCACCTGACGGGCCTCGACCACGAGCTCCGCGAGCCGTTCACGACGCCGGACGTCCAGCTCGGCGAACACGTCGTCCAGGATCAGCACGGGGTCGGCGTCCGAGCCGTGGTCCGGGTCCCAGAAGACGTCGTCGGGCGCCGACGGCTCACCCCCGCCCAGGAGCCGGAACGAGGCGAGCCGCAGCGCCAGGGCGAACGACCACGACTCCCCGTGGCTGGCGTACCCCTTGGCCGGCAGCCCGCCGAGCGTGAGCTCCAGGTCGTCCCGGTGCGGGCCCACGAGGCTCTGGCCCCGGTCGATCTCGGCCGCCCGGCGCTCCTCGATCGCGGCGAGCATGAGCTTCTCGAGCTCGTCCGCGGGGACGGGGGCGCCGTCGCCCGCCACCACCGTGGACCGGTACACCAGCTCGGCGGCGCTGTCCGCATCGCTGACCTGCTCGTACGCGGTCGCCACCAGCGGCCCCAGGGCACGCACGAGCGCCGTGCGCCAGGCCAGCACCTGCCCGCCGAGCTGGGCGAGCCGGCCGTCCCACACCTCGAGGGTGGAGGTGTCCACGTCCCGCCCGCCGGCGCGGTGGCCCCGCAGCGACTTCAGCAGCGCCGAGCGCTGGCGGAGCACCCGCTCGTAGTCGGCGAGGACCCCGGCCGCGCGGGGCAGGAGCTGGACCACGAGCTGGTCGAGGAAGCGCCGGCGCCCCTCAGGGTCACCCTTGACCAGCGCGAGGTCCTCCGGGGCGAACAGCACCGTGCGCAGGATGCCGAGGACGTCGCGGGCACGACCGAGCTGACCGCGGTTGATGCGCGCGCGGTTGGCCTTGCCGGCGGTGATCTCGAGCTCGACGGTCGAGGCGCGGTCCCCCCGCACGACGCGTGTGCGCACCACGGCACGCTGTGCGCCGGCGCGGATCAGCGGGGTGTCGTTCGGGACCCGGTGGCTGCCCAGCGTGGCCACGTACCCGACGGCCTCGACCAGGTTCGTCTTGCCCCGCCCGTTGCGCCCCACGAACGCGTTCGGTCCGGGCTCCAGCTCGACGTCGACGGTCTCGTAGGACCGGAAGTCGAGGAGGGAGAGGTGCGAGACGTACATGACTCCAGTGTGGCGGGACTACTCGGCGGACGGTCTGACCGCGTGCCCGCCGAACTGCTGACGCAGCGCGGCGACGGACTTCATCGCGGGCGACTCGGGCTGGCGCGAGGAGAACCGCGCGAACAGCGCCGCCGAGATCACGGGCAGCGGCACGGCGTTGTCGATCGCCTCGTCGACGGTCCACCGACCCTCGCCGGAGTCCTCCACCCAGTCGTCGATGGCCTCGAACCGGGGGTCGTGCTCCAGCGCGCGGACCATGAGGTCCAGCAGCCAGGAGCGGACGACGGTGCCGCGCTGCCAGGCGCGCATCGTGCCGTGCACGTCGGTGATCAGGCCCTTCTTGGCCGCCAGCAGCTCGTAGCCCTCGGCGTAGGCCTGCATCAGGCCGTACTCGATCCCGTTGTGGACCATCTTGGCGTAGTGGCCGGCTCCCACCGGCCCCGCGTGCACGAAGCCTTCCTCCCGCGGTCCCTCGGGACGCAGGGCGTCGAAGACGGGCATGAGCTCGGCGACGTCGTCGTCGCCGCCGCCGCACATCAGGCCGTAGCCGTTCTCCAGACCCCAGACGCCGCCGGAGACGCCGACGTCGACGTACCCGACGCCACGCTCGGCGAGCTCGGCCGCCCGTGCCTGGTCCTCGGCGTAGTGCGAGTTGCCACCCTCGACGACGACGTCGCCCTCGCCCAGGAGTCCCGCCAGCTCGCCGAGGACGTCGCGGGTGGGGTCGCCGGCCGGCACCATCACCCACACCACGCGCCGCGGACCGGGCAGCGCGTCGACCAGCGCGGCGAGCGACTCGACGTCGGACACCTCGGGCCGGGGGTCGAACCCGGTCACCTCGATCCCGGCGCGGCGCAGCCGTTCGCGCATGTTGGCGCCCATCTTGCCCAGACCGACGAGACCCATGTGGGTGACCATGTGGAAAACCTCCGGAAGTGCGTCGCTGCGAGCGTACGTGGTGGGGCGCGCGGACGCGCGGGAAGCCGGACCGGGCGGGCGGCTACTCGGCCGGTGACGCCGGCCCGGTCGTCAGGAGGAGAACCGGATGGGTACCAGGAGGTACCGGTACTCGGACGAGTCCTCGCCGTCCAGCGACTCCTGCCCGGTGAACTCCACCGGCTTGTTCGGGTGCGTGAACGACATCCGCACGAAGTCCGTGCCGAGCGCTCCGAGCCCGTCGAGGAGGAACTGCGGGTTGAACGCCACCTGGATGTCCTCGCCGACCAGGACGGCCTCCAACGCCTCGGACGCCTGCGCGTCGTCGCCCTGGCCGGCGTCGAGCACCACCTGGCCCTCCGAGAAGGCCAGCCGGATCGGGGTGTTGCGCTCCGCCACCAGGGAGACGCGCTTGGCCGCGTCGATGAGCGCCTGGGTCGGGACCACCGCGTGGATCGGGGTGGCGTCGGGGAAGAGCCGGCGCACCGCGGGGTAGTCGCCGTCCACGAGCTGGGAGGTGGTGTGCCGGCCGCCGGCCTCGAACCCGATCAGGTCGACGCCCTCGCCGGTGGACAGCCCGACGTTGACGAGGCCGCCGCCGGAACCGAGCGACTTGGCGACGTCGTTGAGGGTCCGCGCCCGGACCAGCGCGACGGCGCTGAACCCAGGGGTCGCGGGGGTCCAGGTGAGTTCGCGCAGCGCCAGCCGGTACCGGTCGGTGGCGAGCAGCGTGATGCGCTCACCCTCGATCTCCATGCGCACACCCGTGAGCAGCGGCAGCGTGTCGTCCCGGCTCGCCGCGACGCTGACCTGAGCGACGGCGTGCGTGAGGGCGTCGCCCGCGACGGTGCCGCTCAGCTCGGGCATGGCGGGCAGGGCCGGGTAGTCCTCGACCGGCATGGTCAGCAGCGTGAAGCGCGAGGCCCCGCAGGTCAGGACCACCTTGTTGCCCTCGACCGTCACGTCGACCGGCTTGCTCGGCAGCGCGCGGGAGATCTCGGCGAGGAGTCGGCCGGAGACCAGCACGGTGCCCGGTTCGGACACCTCGGCCGCGATCTCGGAACGGGCGGAGACCTCATAGTCGAAGCTCGCCAGCACGATGGAGCCGGCGGCGTCCGCCTCGATGCGCACACCGGCGAGCACGGGTGCGGGCGGCCGCGTGGGCAGGGTGCGGGCCGTCCAGGTCACGGCCTCGGCCAGGACGTCGCGCTCGACGCGGAACTTCATCCCACTCCTCGGGGCTCTCGTGCGGGTGGGGGCGGAGGTCTCGGCTGGTGGGGACCGAACCGCCCGTGGCCAAACACTACCGTGCCGCGGCCGCTCCGGTCCGCTCACCAGCAAGGGGTCGTCCGGCCCATGAAGGCGGAGGGGTCATCTGCAGAGAGAACACGTTCATCGTCGTCATAGGGCTTGTGGATTCTGTTGACGAACGCCGTTGCCGCAGGTCAGGGCGCTTGCAGCCGTGTGGAGACGGCTGGGGGCGAACCTGTGGGCAACCGGGGTCGCCTGGGGACGGCGGATTCTTTCCCCACAGGCGTCCACCGACGGAAGGGTGTTCGTCCACCGCGCTGACGGCGTGTTCCACAGGCGTCCACAGCAGAGTCCACAGGCGTGCTGCGGCGCTGGTCGGACCGGGGCCGAGTTGTCCACCACGCGGGTCCACAGCATGGGGACGACGCGGGTGAGGATCCCGTCG
Source organism: Isoptericola sp. b408 (assembly GCF_030588085.1). Taxonomy (NCBI): domain Bacteria; kingdom Bacillati; phylum Actinomycetota; class Actinomycetes; order Micrococcales; family Promicromonosporaceae; genus Isoptericola; species Isoptericola sp. b408. Next base: position 272,016 of record NZ_JAUQYQ010000001.1, on the reverse strand, counting down.
TCCCGGGGCAGTGCCTGTGGGCAACCCTGTGCACGGCCGTTGTCCACAGCTGTCCACAGGCCTGTGGAGAGGTGGGTTCAGCCGCGGTGCTGCTGCTTGATGCGGCTCGTGAGCTCGGTGACCTGGTTGTAGGTCGACCGGCGCTCGGCCATCTGACCGGCGATCTTCTTGTTCGCGTGCATGACCGTGGTGTGGTCGCGGCCGCCGAACTGCTGGCCGATCTTCGGCAGGGAGAGGTCGGTCAGCTCACGGCACAGGTACATGGCGATCTGCCGGGCCGTCACGAGGACCCGGGACCGGGACGACCCGCACAGGTCGTCGATCGTCAGGCCGAAGTAGGCGGCGGTCTGGGCGATGACGACGGCCGGGGTGATCTCGGTGGCCTGGTCGTCGTCGGTGATGAGGTCCTTGAGGACGATCTCGGCCAGGGCGAGGTCGACCTGCTGCTTGTTGAGGTTCGCGAAGGCGGTCACCCGGATCAGCGCGCCCTCGAGCTCACGGATGTTGGTGGAGATGCGCGAACCGATGTAGCTGAGGACGTCGGCCGGCACGTCCAGGCGTTCGCTCGCGGCCTTCTTGCGCAGGATCGCGATCCGCGTCTCGAGGTCCGGCGGCTGGACGTCGGTGATCAGGCCCCACTCGAACCGGGACCGCAGCCGGTCCTCGAAACCGTCGAGCTGCTTGGGCGGGACGTCGGACGTGATGACGACCTGCTTGTCGGCGTTGTGGAGCGCGTTGAAGGTGTGGAAGAACTCCTCCATCGTCTGTTCCTTGCCCTGCAGGAACTGGATGTCGTCGATGAGCAGGACGTCGACGTCCCGGTACCTGCGCTGGAAGGCACCGGTCCGGCCCTCACCGATGGAGTTGATGAAGTCGTTCGTGAACTCCTCGGAGTTCACGTACCGCACCCGCACGTGCGGGTAGAGGTTGTTCGCGTAGTGCCCGATGGCGTGCAGCAGGTGCGTCTTGCCGAGCCCCGAGTCGCCGTAGATGAACAGGGGGTTGTACGCCTTGGCGGGTGCCTCGGCGACCGCGACGGCCGCGGCGTGGGCGAAGCGGTTGGAGGAGCCGATGACGAAGGACTCGAAGATGTACTTCGGGTTCAGCCGCGTGGGTTCGCTGTCCGCCGGGCGCTCGTCCGGCAGCCGGCCCGGGGGAGGGCCCGGCGTCGTCCGCTCGGGTTCCTCCATGCTCGGGGGCGGCGTGTAGTCCTGCGCCGGGCCCGTGAGGGCCTCGTGGCTCAGCTCGGGGTCGACCGTGATCCCGAAACGGGTGTCGCGTCCGAGGGTCGCCGACATGGCCGAGACCAGCTGGTCGCGCACGCTCGTCTCGAGGTACGTGCGCGTCTGCTCGTGCGGCACCGCGATGAACACGGTGTCGTCGAGGATCGCCATGGGCTTGGCCAGCTTGATGAACGCGAGCTGGCGTGCACTCATGTCGGGCCGTGCCTCGAGGGTCGCCAACGTCTGGTTCCAGACGTCGGTGATGTTCTCGTCGGGCTGTGGCACGGTGTCCTCCGGACTGTTCGCGAGCGGTGTCCACATAGTTTTCCACACCCTGTGGAGCCTGTGGACATCGGTGTGGACGATGAGGCCGGACCGTCCGTCCGTGTCGCCGTCGTCACGTCGGGAGCAGTTGACCTGACGGTGTCGGACGGCGTAACGTCGGACAGCCGTTCCAGGTACTTTTGCGCGCCTTCTTCCGGGCGCGAGCCTCGGGTCGGCTCGGTCGACACACTGCCTCGGCAGGTGTTGACCTGCAACCTGACCGACATCGTCGAGGAACTGACGGTGTACCTCCCCGACGTTTCTTGGAGTACCTCGTGAGCAAGCGGACCTTCCAGCCGAACAACCGCCGTCGCGCGAAGACCCACGGCTTCCGTCTGCGCATGCGCACCCGCGCCGGCCGCAGCATCCTGGGCAACCGCCGCCGCAAGGGCCGCGCGCAGCTCTCCGCCTGAGCCATGCTTCCCGCGGCGCACCGCATGCGCCGTTCCGTCGACTTCGAACGGGCGGTGCGCCGCGGCGCGCGCGCAGGCCGATCGACCGTGGTCGTCCACCTCTCCCGGGATCCGGAGAGGGGCGGGGGACCGCTGGTCGGTCTTGTCGTGTCCAAGGCTGTGGGCAATGCGGTTCGTCGCAACCTCGTCAAGCGCCGGCTGCGCAGCATCGCCGCCGGTCAGCTCTCGCGCGTCCCGGAGGACTCGCTCGTCGTCCTGCGGGCGCTGCCGCGCGCCGCGACGGCTGAGTACGCCCGCCTCGAGCGGGACGTCATGAGCGCGACGTCCACGGTCCTCCGACGCCTCGAGGAGCCGGTGCGATGAGCAGCACCGTGCTGTCCCGGAGCCGTGAGCTGATCCGCACGCTGCCCACCGCGGTACTCGTCGGAGCGATCCGCGTCTACCAGGCGGTCGTGTCACCGTGGACGGGACCGACCTGCAAGTACTACCCCTCCTGCTCGCAGTACGCGGTGGTGGCGCTCCGGCGCCACGGGCCGTTGCGCGGCACCGGGATGGCCCTGTGGAGGATTCTGCGGTGCAACCCGTGGAGCCTGGGCGGCGTCGACGACGTGCCGCCTGCTCGTGAGCACGAGCACCGCGGCGCCCACACGCACTGACATCCCGGGAGCGCGCCGCCCGGAGCCGCTTTTCGACAGAGGAGACATATGGGGTTTTTCGACACCATCCTGTACCCCATCCAATGGGTCGTGGCCTGGATCATGTACGGGTCGCACCAGATGTTCATGGCTCTGGGCATGCAGCCGGGACCGAGCTTCGCCTGGGTCCTATCCATCGTCGCCCTGGTGATCGTCATCCGGATCCTGCTGATCCCGCTGTTCTTCAAGCAGATCAAGGCGTCCCGCGGGATGCAGATGATGCAGCCGGAGCTGCAGGCCATCCAGAAGAAGTACAAGGGCAAGACCGACCCCTCGTCGCGTGAGGCCATGGGTCGCGAGACGATGGAGCTCTACCGCAAGCACGGCACCAACCCGATGGCGTCGTGCATGCCGATCCTGCTGCAGTCGCCGATCTTCTTCGCGCTGTTCCGCCTGCTCTACAACCTGGGCAACATCGCTGCCGGCACGCAGGACCCCATCGGTCCGATCGACCAGCCGGTCGCCGCCGACATTGAGAACTCCGCCCTCTTCGGCGCGAAGCTCTCGGACGTCTTCCTGCAGACGGACGACTGGGGCGTCCGCCTCGTCATCCTGTTCCTCATCGTGGCGATGAGCGCGACCACGTTCTTCACGCAGCGCCAGCTGACGATGAAGAACATGCCGAAGGCCGCGCTCGAGGGGCCGATGGCGAACACGCAGAAGATCCTGCTCTACATGCTGCCGCTGATCTTCCTGATCTCCGGCGTCAACTTCCCCGTGGGTGTGCTGATCTACTGGACCACGACGAACCTGTGGTCGATGGGCCAGCAGTTCTACACGATCAAGCGCATGCCGGCCCCGGGTTCGGAGGCGGAGCGTCTGCTCAAGGAGAAGCGCGCGGCCAAGGCGGCGAAGAAGGGGATCCTCCCGGAGGAGGAGAAGACCCCCGAGCCGCCGAAGCCGCAGGGCCAGCGCCAGCAGCCGGTGAGCAAGAGCCGCCAGAAGAAGAAGAGGAAGAAGTGAGGTCTGCGCGATGACCACGGACACGACGCCCGAGGGCTCCTCCGATCTCGTCACCCGTCTCGAGGAGGAGGGCGAGATCGCGGCCGACTACCTCGAGGAGTTCCTCGACATCGTCGACCTGGACGGTGACATCGATCTGGACATCAAGCACGACCGCGCGATCGTCGAGGTCGTCTCGGACGACGGCCCCGAGTCGCTCGAGGTGCTGGTCGGCGGCGACGGTGCGGTGCTGGACGCCCTGCAGGACCTGACCCGCCTCGCGGTGCAGGCCCGGACGGGGGAGCGCAGCCGGTTGATGCTGGACATCGCCGGGTTCCGCGCCGGCCGCCGGGGCCAGCTCGAGCGACGGGCGGAGGAAGCGATCCAGCAGGTGCGCCGGTCGGGGGAGGCGCTCTCGCTGGAGCCCATGAACGCGTTCGAACGGAAGGTCGTCCACGACGCCGTGGCGGCCGCGGGGCTGGTGAGCGACTCGGCCGGCGCTGATCCCCAGCGCCACGTCGTGGTGCACCCGGAGGCGTCGGCCTCCTCGTGATCGGTGACGAGAGCCCGTCGTTTCACGTGAAACGACGGGCTCTCGTCGTGTCCGGACCCGGTGGGCGGGGCGCCGCCGGGCCGGGGCGCGAGGCGCCCCGGAATCGTCAGGTGAGCGGAAGGTGCCAGGATGGGCGACATGACAGATGGCGACGAGGTGCTGGGTACCGGAGCTGCGGTGCGTGACTACTTCGGAGATCGATACGAGGTCGTGGCGGAGTACGCGCGGCGCCTGCGCGACGAGGGCGAGCTGCGCGGTCTGATCGGACCGCGTGAGGTCGACCGGCTGTGGGAGCGGCACATCCTGAACTCCGCGGCCGTGGTGCCCTTCCTGTCCTCGGCGTCGACCGTCGCGGACATCGGCTCCGGGGCGGGCCTGCCCGGCATCGTCGTCGCGATCATGCGGCCGGATGCCGAGGTCTTCCTGGTCGAACCCATGGAACGCCGCACGACGTGGCTGACCGAGGTGTCGCAGGACCTCGGGCTCGAGAACGTCGTGGTCAAGCACGGGCGTGCGGAGGAGTACGACGGCGCGTTCGAGGTGGATGCTGTGACCTCCCGCGCCGTCGCTGCCCTGTCGAAGCTGGCGCGGCTGTCCCTGCCCCTCGTGCGCCCGGGCGGGGAGATGGTGGTCCTCAAGGGCCGGAGCGTCGAGCGGGAGATCGAGCCGGCGCGGAAGGTTCTGCGGAAGTTCAAGGCATCCGAGCCCGAGATCCTCGAGGGTCGGACGGTCGAGGGGGCCGAACCGACCACGGTCGTCCGTATCCGTCGCCGCTGAGTGTCATCACCGCGGCACGGGCGCCGCGTGGTCCAGTGCGCGTCCCGATGCCGGTGTGCCGTCCGGCACATGCGGGACCATGACCCGGGAGCACGGTCCACGTTTCACGTGAAACCGAGCACGCCCAGGTTGCGGGCGAAGGGCCTGCGTCCGCACGCTCTCGCGCCGATGGATGCGGTGGCAGCCGACCGCGGTGCACGGGGGTGTCAGGGCCGCGCCGGGGGGCGCGAGGCCGTAGAGTGTTCGCGGCACTGGTCAACGCCGACGCGACCTGGAGGATCGACCCGTGAACATGATCAGCGATCGGCCGCACCACCCGTCGGAGGACGGTCGAGACGGATCTGCGTCGGGTGACGCGGACGGCTCCGTTTCACGTGAAACCTGGTCGGCGTCGTGGGTCGGCGACGACTTCAGCGGGCCGCATCCGGAGGATCACCGTGAGGCGCTGATGGACTCGGTGCCGGAGGTGGACGACAGCACCCCGCTCGCTGCCCAGCTCGCACTCGACGCCCGTCGCCGGATCGAGCTCGACGGGCGTCGGTTCCCCCGCCCCGCGCACACCCGGATCCTGACGGTGGCCAATCAGAAGGGCGGCGTGGGCAAGACCACGACGACGGTGAATCTGGCCGCCGGTCTCGCGCGGGCCGGGCTCAAGGTGCTCGTCATCGACAACGACCCCCAGGGCAACGCGTCGACCGCTCTCGGGCTCGAGCACAGGGCCGGCACACCGTCCATCTACGAGGTGCTCGTGGACGAGGCGCCGCTGTCGAGCACCGTGCAGGAGTGCGCAGAAGTTCCCGGCCTCTGGGGCGTGCCCGCCACCATCGACCTCTCGGGCGCGGAGATCGAGCTCGTGTCGCTGGTCTCCCGGGAGACCCGTTTGCGCAAGGCGCTCGACACCTACCTGGACGAGCGGGAGGCGCGGGGCGAGGAGCCCATCGACTACGTGTTCGTCGACTGCCCGCCCAGCCTCGGCCTGTTGACCGTCAACGCATTCGTCACCGCTCGCGAGGTCCTCATCCCGATCCAGTGCGAGTACTACGCACTCGAGGGTCTCAGTCAGCTGCTGAAGACGATCGAGCTCATCAAGTCCCATCTCAACCGGGACCTCATCGTCTCGACGATCCTGTTGACGATGTACGACGGTCGGACCAATCTGGCCCAGCAGGTGGCCGCCGAGGTGCGGACCCACTTCCCGGACCAGACCCTCCGGACGACCGTGCCGCGGTCCGTGCGGATCTCCGAGGCCCCGTCTCACGGGCAGACGGTCATGACGTACGACCCGGGTTCGACGGGTGCGCTGGCGTACCTGGAGGCCGCCCGGGAGATGGCCGAGCACGCGGTCCAACGCGCTGACCTGCGATGACGCGCGTACGATCGGAGGAGTCAGGGTGAGTGACCTCGTGTGCACGATGCCGCAAGGACGCGGTGCGGACGGACCGACTCGCCCCGTTCACGACCAGGAGGCTGGTGGAGCATGAGCCAGAAGAAGCGCGGACTAGGCCGCGGACTCGGTGCCCTCATTCCCCAGGGCCCCGCCCCGGAGAAGCCGACCGACGTCTTCTTCGCCGGTGCGGAGGAGAGCGGGAACACCAACGTCCTCACGACGTCCGCCGAGAGTGCTGCGGACCCCGAGGAGGGGGGAGGTGCCCGGTCGGGGCGTCGCTCGGCTTCGTGGGACTCCGCGATCGCCGGTGGCCGACTGTCGATCAACGCGTCGTCGGCACGATCGGTGACGAGCGCTCCCGAGGCAGACGCCGCCTGGTCGGGGGAGACCATCGGCGCCCCGGGGCGGGACGGTGCGGTGGACTCGGCTACGGTCCGTACCCCGGCATTCGCCGTCTCGGAGCACGACGCATCGGATGATCCTGCGTCGGCGGTCCTGACCGACTCCGGGGACCGCGAGCGGTCGGCCACGGTTCCGTCGGATCGGGCCGCCGACGGAGACGGACTGCTCCCGGTGCCGGGAGCACGGTTCGCCGAGGTTCCCCTGCGGGCGATCCGCCCGAACGCACGACAGCCGCGGACGGTCTTCGACGAGGGGGAGCTCGACGAGCTCGTCGACTCGATCCGTGAGATCGGTGTCCTGCAGCCGGTCGTCGTGCGTCCTCATCCGGAGATCGCGGGCGGCTTCGAGCTGATCATGGGTGAGCGGCGGTGGCGCGCAGCGGAACAGGCGGGGCTCGAGACCATCCCCGCCATCGTGCGTCAGACCGAGAACTCCCAGATGCTGCGAGATGCACTGCTGGAGAACCTTCACCGGGCCGCCCTCAACCCGCTGGAGGAAGCCGCGGCCTATCGTCAGCTCCTCGACGACTTCGGCTGCACACATGACGAGCTCGCGGCTCGGATCGCTCGGTCCCGGCCGCAGATCTCCAACACCCTGCGGCTCCTGCGTCTCCCGCCGCTCGTCCAGCGACGTGTCGCCTCGGGCGTGTTGTCGGCCGGCCATGCCCGGGCACTCCTCGGTCTGTCTGATGGCGCCGAGATCGAGCGCCTGGCACAACGGATCGTCTCCGAGGGTCTCTCGGTCCGTGCGACCGAGGAGATCGTCACCCTCATGCAGTCCGGGGACGACGAGTCGCCCCGTCGCAGGAAGCCTCGGGCCGGGCAGCGGGTCGAAGCGATGGACGAGTTGTCCTCCCGGTTGTCCGACCGGTTCGAGACCCGCGTGAAGGTCAACCTCGGCAAGACGAAGGGCCGGATGACGGTCGAGTTCGCCTCGGTCGAAGACCTCAACCGCATCCTGGAGGTCATGGCGCCGGAGGACCCCGGGGTGCTCAAACCGTCGGAGTAGGCGAGCCGCGCTCAGGCCCGGGTGCCGTTTCACGTGAAACGGCACCCGGGCCTTGGTGTGTGCACCCATCCGCGTTCTCGCGTCCCGCGGCATCAGCCTCGCGTCCTGACTCCCCGGGCTTCGACGGCACTCCGTCGCCGCGCCGGGATGCGCCCACCTCGCAGTCCTCCGGAGGTGGGGGGAGGGTTTGCCACCGGGCCTCACGCCCGGTAGGGGGCGGTGGAGGCAGGAGTGTGTGGCGGGCAGGCCGTTTCACGTGAAACGCCGTGCCGTCGATGACGTTGAGCAACACCCGGGTGCGCGATGCGACGGGAAACCGAGGAGCCGTTGGATGGACGTGGCGCGTGAAGAGAGAAGGCGGCACGAGGCCCGCCGGACGCGTCGGCCGGCGCGGCAGCGACCGGTGGGCATGGGCCCGGACCTCGGCGATCCGGGGCCGCGCTCGTTCCACGTGAAACATGCCAAGAGCCAGAGGTCAGCGACCGCCGATCAGCGAACGCGGACCACTGGCCAGCAACAGCGGCCGGCGGCCGCCCGCACTCAGTGCGTCGGAGCCAGAGCGTGCTCGACGATGCGCCGGTAGAGGGTCGGCAGCTCGTAGCCGGCGGCCGCGGCCGCCTGGGGAAGCAACGAGGTCTCGGTGAGGCCGGGGGAGACGTTGACCTCGAGCACGTGGGGTGTGCCGTCCGCATCGAGGATGATGTCGGTCCGCGACAGGTGCTTGAGCCCGAGGATCTCGTGCGCCCGGAGCGCGACGTCGGCGACCCGGGCACTGGCCTCGGCGTCGAGTCGTGCGGGGGTGAAGTACTCGACGGGGCCCGGGTTGTACCGGGCGTCGTAGTCGTAGGACCCGCTGGTGACGATCTCGACCGCCGGGAGCGCTTCGAGGCCGTCCGGACCGTCGATCACCGACACCGCCACCTCGATCCCGTCCACGGCCCGCTCGATGAGGGCGGTGTCGCCGTAGGAGAAGCAGTCCACCATCGCGCGCGGGAACTGCGACGCCTCGTCCACGCGAGTGACGCCGAGTGCTGAGCCGCCCTGCACGGGCTTGACCACGAGCGGGAGACCCAGACGTTCGACGATCATGTCGAGGATCGTCTGCGCGCCGAGGTCGCGGAAGAGCGCCTGGGGCAGGGTGACGTAGTCGGGGGTGCTGATGCCGCCCTGGAGCAGCTCGGCCTTGGCGACCGGCTTGCTCCATGCCTGGCGGCTGCGGCGAGGTCCCGTGCCGACCGTGGGTACCCCGACCAGCGCGAGCACGTCCTGGAGAGACCCGTCCTCACCGCTCGCACCGTGCAGCACGGGCCACACCAGCGCCGGTTCGGTCTCCCGCAGGAAGCGCAGCAGGTCGGCGTCGACGTCGTGCACCTGGACCTCGACGCCGGCCTCCCGCAGGGCTTCGGCGACGCGGCGGCCCGACCGGACCGAGACGTCGCGCTCGTGGGAGAGCCCGCCGGCGAGAATCACGACAGGTCCGACACTTCCAGACGACACGGTCGTGGTGGCGGCGTCGGGCGCGGGGGCAGTCATGCGAGTGGTCACCTCAGAGGCTGGATGGGTCACGCGAGGTCGGGCGAGGGGATCTCGACGTCCGTCGGGTCGTCGTCGGGCTGGGCCGTGGTGCCGAACAGCTGCACGAGCTCGGACTCGGCGTTGACCACCGTCGCCAGGCGACGCACGCCCTCCCGGATGCGGTCCGGGGTCGGGAAGCAGAACGACAGCCGCATGTGGTCGGAGCCCTGGCCGTCGAAGTAGAACGCCGTGCCCGGGACGTAGGCCACGCGTTCGGTGACGGCACGCGGCAGCATCGACTTCGCGTCCAGCCCCTCGGGCAGCTTCACCCAGACGAAGAACCCCCCGACGGGTACGTTCCAGCTCGCGGCGGGGATGTGCTCGGCGAGCGCACCGACCAGGGCGTCGCGACGCTCGCGGTACATCTCCCGGTAGTCCTTGATCTGTGCCCGCCAGTCGCAGGTGTCGAGGTAGGTCTCGACCGCGAGCTGCGAAGCGTTCGAGGGCGACAGGATCGCGGACTCCGAGGCGAGCACGAGCTTCTCGCGCACGGCGTGCGGCGCGATGACGAAGCCGACGCGGTAGCCGGGGGCGAAGGTCTTGGAGAAGGAGCCGAGGTAGATCACGCCGTCGGCGTCGTAGGAACGCAGCGCCGGGTAGGGGTCGTCCTCGAAGCCGAGCAGACCGTACGGGTTGTCCTCCACGACGAGCACGCCGTGCCGGCGGCAGATCTCGAGGATCTGGGGGCGGCGCTCCACCGACATCGTCACCCCGGCGGGGTTGTGGAAGTTCGGGATGGTGTAGAGCATCTTGGCGCGGCGCCCCTCGGCCGCGAGCCGGCTCAGCGTCGCCTCGAGGGCCGCGGGAACCAGACCGTCGGCGTCGAGCTCCACGTGGACGACGTCGGCCTGGTAGGAGCGGAAGACGCCGAGGGCACCGACGTACGAGGGCGCCTCGGCGACGATGACGTCACCGGGATCGATGAAGATCCGCGTGACGAGGTCCAGTGCCTGCTGGGATCCCGTGGTCACGGTGATGTCGTCGGGGTGGGCCTCGACGCCCTCCATGGCGACGACCTCGGTGATGCGTTCGCGCAGGGACTCCTCGCCCTGCCCGGAACCGTACTGGAGCGCTCGGGTGCCCCGGGTGCGGATCAGGCGGTCCATGGCCTCGCCGATGACGTCGAGGGGGAGGCCCTCGATGAAGGGCATGCCACCTGCGAGGGAGACGACCTCGGGGCGGTTGGCGACCGAGAACAGTGCGCGGATCTCCGACGCTCGCATCCCGCGCGTCCGCTCTGCGTACGCGCCGAACCAGGGGTCGAGGCGCGTGCCGGAGGTCTGCTCGGTGAGGCGGTTCTGCTCAGTCACCTCGCCAGTGTCCCACGCCACCCGTGAAGGTCCCGTGAGCGGACCACGGTGCGGTCGTGGCCGCGGGGTCGGACCCGGGCCGCGAGCCGGGACGACAGCGGCCTCCCCCGTCGAGGACGGGGGAGGCCGCTGGACGTCGTGCCCCGGAGGTCGGGACGGTGTGTCAGGAGGAGGGGGCGGAGGCGAGCACGCCCTCGATCTCCTCGGTGAGGGCCCGCTTGGGACGGGCACCGATGATCGACTTGACGATCTCGCCACCGTGGTAGATGTTCAGCGTCGGGATCGACGTGATGCCGTAGGCCATCGTCGTGGCCTGGTTCGCGTCCGTGTCGAGCTTCGCGATCTTCACCTGGCCGGCGTACTCGTCGGAGAGCTCCTCCAGGATCGGGGCGACCATGCGGCAGGGACCGCACCAGGTCGCCCAGAAGTCGACGAGGACGGGGACGTCGGACTCGAGAACCTCGGTCTGGAAGGTGTCGTCGGTGACGGCGACGGTAGGCATGGTGTCTCCTTCGGTCGGGGAGCGGTGGGTCAGCCGGCGACGCTGTCGAGGGCGGCCGGAAGCTCCTCCGGGTCCGTCTCCGACATGTCGGCGAGGTCGGCGAGGTAGGCCTGGGCGTCGAGAGCGGCGGAGCACCCCGACCCGGCGGCGGTGATCGCCTGCCGGTAGGTGTGGTCGACGAGGTCGCCGCAGGCGAAGACGCCGGGGAGGTTGGTCCGGGTGGACCGGCCCTCGGCGAGCACGTAGCCGTCCTGGTCGAGGTCGACCTGACCCTGGAGCAGCTCGCTGCGCGGGTCGTGCCCGATCGCGACGAACACCCCGGTCACGTCCAGGTCGCGCTCCTCGCCGGTGACGGTGTCCCGCAGCCGCAGCCCGGAGACCTTGTCCTCGCCGTCGATCCCCACGACCTCGCTGTTCCAGGCGAAGTCGATCTTGGGGTCGGCCATCGCGCGGTCGGCCATGATCTTGGAGGCGCGCAGCGCGTCCCGGCGGTGGACGATCGTGACCTTCGACGCGAAACGGCTGAGGAACGTGGCCTCCTCCATCGCGGAGTCGCCACCGCCGACGACGGCGACGTGCTGGTCGCGGAAGAAGAAGCCGTCGCAGGTGGCGCACCACGACACGCCCCGCCCGGAGAGCTTCTTCTCCGCGGGGAGGCCGAGCTCGCGGTAGGCGGAACCGGTCGCCAGGACGACGGCGTAGGCGCGGAAGGTCTTCCCGCCGCCGGTGACGACGGTCTTGATCTCGCCGTCCAGCTCGAGCGTCTCGGCGTCGTCCCAGAGGATCTCGGCGCCGAAGCGTTCGGCCTGCTCACGCATAGCGTCCATGAGGTCCGGGCCCTGGATGCCGGGCGGGAAGCCGGGGTAGTTCTCGACCTCGGTGGTGTTCATCAGCGCGCCGCCGGCGGTCACGGAGCCGGCGACCACGACGGGGGCGAGTCCGGCGCGGGCGGCGTAGATCGCCGCGGTGTACCCGGCGGGGCCGGACCCGACGATGACGATGTCGCGCACCGGGGCGTCCTGGCTGTTCGACTGGTCGGTCACAATCTCTCCTGGAAGTCTGGGATCCGGTCGGAGGCCGGCACCTGGTGGCAACATGCGATACCCCCGGGACATTCCGAAGGGGTCAGGACACCGTGATCTCGTTGAGCTCGAGGCGGAACTCTCCCTCGGAGGTCGGCAGCTCGGAGGTCCACAGCACGAAACCGTCCATCACGACGGGCTCGTCCAGCTCGATGACGGTGTCGGACGAGTAGGACCCCGACGCGAGAACCTCGCCGTTCTCCGGGGCGTCGCTCCCGACACGGCGGAGCTCCCACGCACCGCCCTCGCTGTTGGTGTTCAGCTCGATCTCGGTGACGGGCGCGGGCTCGCGCAGCTCGACCTGGTAGCCGAGCCCCTCCTTGAAGCCCCCGAAGACCGGGTCGTTCTCGTAGGTGTACGTGTGCCAGAACGTCGACGGGTCGGAGTCGAAGGCGAACTCGACCTTCTCCGGCTTCTCACCGTTGCCGAGCGGGTCGATCTCACTGCCGGCCTCGATGATGGGCCGGACCTCGGGGCTCTCCGACTCGGTCGGTTCCGGCTCGCCGCCCTCGCCGCTGCTGCCGTCGGTGCCCTCGCTCGCCGCGGGGGCCGGTTCCTGGGACGGGTCCTCGGCGACGGTGGTGACGTCGAAGGGGCTGAGCGCCTGGCTCACCGCCCAGACGGCGGCGATCACGACGCCGACGAGGATCATGGCCAGAACGATCGGCGTGGGGTTCACGCCGCGCCGACGCGGGGCGGCGGTCGAGTCGAAGGAGCCCGTGGTCGGGCTCCCGGCGGCCGCCGGGCCGTACCCGGCTCCCGGCGGCGGAGGGGGGACCTGCCCCGGGGCGGCGGCCGGGGCCTGGCCGTAGGGAGCCTGCTGACCGTAGGCCGGGGGCTGAGCCTGGGTGGGCTGCTGCGCGTAGCCGCCCTGGGCGGCACCGTAGGCGGCGCCTGCCGCGCCTCCCATCGCCGCACCCCGGGCGATCCGGCCGCTGGAGGGCCGGCGCACGGGAGGTGCGGGCGGAGGCGTCCCGGGCAGGCTCTCGGTGCCGGCCGGGCTGCCGGCACCGAGCACCGACGAGCGCACCGGGCGTTCCGGCGTCGGCTGGACGAACTGCGGCAGGGATCCCAGGACGGAGACCTGGCCCCAGGGCTCGAGCGTGGCGACGACCTCGCCGGGATCGGCGGGCGCCTGGCCCTCGTCACCGAAGGTCCGTCGCACCAGCTCGTCGATCTGCTCGTCGACGTGCGGCACGAGCTCCGAGACCCCGAGGACCCCGTGCGGGCCGGTCTGGGCGGGCAGCGGTCGCACGGCGTCGGGCGCGATCCAGCTCACGTCCAGAGCCTCGCCGGGCCACCGCGCGGTGAGCGCGTAGTAGCCCAGGGCAACGACACCGCGGGCGTCCCGGGCCGCTGCGTCGCTCCCCGCCGCCTCGGCGTCGGCCAGCCCGGCGTCGATCCCGAGCCCGGTCACCACGACGCGGTGACCGTAGACCCGCACCGCCTCCGGCCGCAGCGCCAGGTGGTGCACGCCCCGCTGACGCGCGGACTCCAGGGCCGTGGCCGCCTCCCCCATGAGCGCCCGTGCCTGCTGGGCGTCCACGAGGCCGCGCGAGACGATCTGCGTGAGGGACTCCCCGGTGTACGGCTCGGTGATCACGTAGGACACCTCGCCGGTGCCGAGGTCGGTGCTGCCGACGTCGAGGACGCGGCACAGCCGTGGGTCGGCCACCAGCGCGGCGCGGCGGGCGGCGTCGATCGCCGCCGGCGCCTGCGGGCCGGTCACGAACGTGACGCGGACCGGACGGTCCAGGATCTGGTCGTGGGCCTCCCAGGCCTCGGCCGCCGCCAGGTCGGTGGCGGCGTGCTGGTTCAGCCGGTAGCGGTCGACCATGACGGTCCCGGGCTGGGCGGTGGTCACCTGGAGGCCTCCGTGGTGGTGTGGGGGAGCGTGGATCGTCGGGACGGTCCGGCGGGGCGTTCCTGCCGACCATGGTAGAGGGAGAGACCCGTCATGCGGGTCCCCGGCGGAGGCGACGCAGGATCGGGGCGAGCGCGTCGTCGAGCTCCCGGACCCGCATCAGCTTCAGCAGCCCGGCGTACGCAGCACCCATGACCAGGCCCGCGACGGCCGTCGTCAGCACCGCGAAGCCCCACGAGGACGACGCCGACGCGTCCAGCAGCCGGATCGTCAGCCACCCGAAGCCCCCCGCGACCGCCGCGGAGAGCAGGGCGCGGACGTACAGCCGCAGCACGCGGGCGCCGTCCATACCGTGCAGCTTGCGGTTCATGCCGCGGATGCGCAGCAGCAGGGAGATCCACGTGGCCAGGGCGAAGGACCCGCCGGCCGCGGCCGCCCACGCCGTGTAGGGCAGCGTCTCCGTGGCGATCCACAACCCGGCCACCAGCGAGACGGTGGCGATGATCTGGATGACGAAGATGCTGCGACCGTCCTCGAAGGCGAAGTACATGCGTCGCACCAGCACGGTGGCGCCGAGGGCGATGGTCCCGACCGCCATCGCCCGCAGGATCGGCGCGATCGCCTCCACCTCGAGCTCGGACGCGGAGGGGAGCAGCGCCTTGGTCAGCGGGAACGCGAGGACGAGGAGCGCCGTCGCGGAGAAGACCGAGAAGATGCCCGCCGAACGCAGTCCGAGCGACATGTCCCGGCGCACACCCGGCAGGTCGCCCGCGTTGACGGCGGCGCTCATCCGGGGGAACAGCACCGTGACGATCGAGACCACGACCAGCGAGTGGGGCAACAGGTAGATCGACATCGCCTGGGTGTAGGCGGCAGGCCCGCCCGCGACCTCACCGAGGTCCTCGGCGAGCTGGCCGGCGGCACCGGTGACGTTCGTCAGGTAGATGACACCGAGCTGTTCCAGGACGACGGCGCCGATGGTCCAGCCGACCACCTTGCCGGCCGACCGCAGGCCGATGCCGCGCAGCCCCAGCCGGAAGCCCCAGCGGAACCCGGCCTTGCGCAGCGCGGGCACGAGGATCGCGGACTGCGCGGCGATCCCGAGGGTCGCGGTGCCGGCGAGCACCAGGGTCTGCACCGTCGTCCAGGCCCCCACGTCGTCCAGACCCGCGTCGGGCGCCTGCCCGAACAGCAGGATGAAGGTGCCGAAACCCACGATCGAGACGACGTTGTTCGCCACCGGGGCCCAGCCGTACGCCGCGAACCGGCCATGCGCGCTGAGCACCTGACCCAGCAACGTGTACAGGCCGTAGAAGAAGAGCTGCGGCAGGCACCAGTAGGCGAAGACCACCGCGAGCTGCCGGGCCTCGGGCGTCCAGGCGTCGCTGAGCGTCATGAGGTGCACGACCAGGGGCGCCGCCGCCACCAGCACGATCGTGCCGGACAGCAGGCCGAGCCCCGAGATCGTGAGCAGCTTGTCGAGGCGTTCGCGGGCGTTGCGCGCCGACATCGCCTTCATGATCTGCGGCACCAGGACCGACTGCAGGAAACCCGCCGAGATCAGCGCGAACAGCATGTTCGGCAGCTTGTTCGCGATGTCGAAGGCGTTGGCGACCGTCCCGACGGCACCGACCGCGCCGACGAGCAGCATCGTGCGCACCAGGCCCGACGCCCTCGAGGCGGCCGTGCCCAACGACATCGCCAGCGAGCCCTTGCCCAGGCTCGCCCTGCGCACCCCGTGCGGGTCCGCCGTCCGACCGGACGCGTCGTCGGGTCCGGCGGGGGTGGCGTCGGGTGCTCCCTGCTCAGGGGGATCGGTGGTCATGACGCGGTGTCCTCCGGGGATGGGGCCTGGGGCGGGACGGTCGTGGTCCGGCCCGTCGGGACGGCGGACTCGGCGACCTGCTCGCCGGTGGTGCGGCGGTCGGAGCGTCCGCGGCGGACGGTCCGCCAGATGCCGGTGAGGAACAGCAGGCCGATACCGGCCGCCATCACGGCGGTGCCGACCGTCTCCCACCCCGCCCGCACCCGCAGGGCGAACTCGGTGGGCGGGGCGACCTCGACACCGCTCGGTGCCAGCACCTCGACGGCGAGCGTCACGTCACCGGAACCGATCGCCCGGACCCGGACCTGGGCGTCCCGGGAGGTGCCGGCCGGGACGACGATCTCGGGGACCGTCTCCACGACCAGCCGGGGGTCGTCGGGCCGCAGCCGCACGGTGACGCGGGTGTCGACGGGCAGGTCGTTGCGGATGCGGACCGGGAGGTCTCCGGCGTCGCTGATCAGCAGGACGTCGGCCCGGTCCAGGACGCTGATGCCGGACCGCACCTGGGCGGCGTTCGCCTGCGCCAGCTCCACGGCGCCGGCCCGGGCCTCGGGGGTGTCCCGATAGGCGATCGACAAGGGCGCGAAGAGGTCGCGGTCCACCCCGGCGGTGAGGGTGCCCGGGTCCGCGGCGACGGTGGCGAAGGCGGCGACGTCCTCGGAGGTGGAGATCAGGCCGCGGACGGAACCGGGGGACAGCTCGGCGTCCGTCACCGCCTCCTCGGCGACGCGGGCGGACCGATCGTCGCCGGCGGAGGCCAGCGCCTCGTCGAGGTCGGTGAGCTCGACCCAGCTCTGCGCGGCCAACGCCCCGAGCACGGCGTCGAACGTGGCGACGTCCGGTGACCAGCCCCGCGGCAGCGCCGCCACGACGGGGGTGGCGGCCGCCGCCTCGGCCGCGTCCGCGGCGAGCACCGCCGTGTCGGCGAGGAGCCGTTGCACCGTGGCGGCGGGCTCGGACACCGCACCGCCGGAGCCCGTGGCGTCGTCGAGCACCGCGCTGATCGTCGCGTCCGGCACGGCGACCCGCAGCGGACCGGACCCGCTCGCCACGGAGCCGAGGGAGCCCGGGGCCTCGGGCAGCGCGATGCCCTCCGTGCCGAGCAACGCCCGGGCGCCCGCGGCGTCGGCGGCCGCGACCGTCGGTGCGTCCACCACCCCGGCGGGCCAGGCGATGCGGGGCCCCCAGTCGTCGGCCGCCTCCCAGTCCTCGGGCAGCACCTCCCGGCCCCCGGCGATCCGGGCGATGTCCGGCGCGTCGACGTCCGCATGGGCGAGCGCCGCCAGATCGGGGTCGCCGACGGGGAGGGTGACCACACCGGGACCGCCCTCCCGGAGCATCCGGTCGGCCCACCGGGCGGCGTCCTCGTCGACCGACCGCTCGGCGGTCGCCACGACGGCGGGGTCGACGGCGAGCGAGAGCGCGCCGACCTCGGAGGTGGCCGCCGCGAGGAGCTCGTCGTACGGGGCACCCGGCGCGCTCCAGGCCGCGACCGCGTCCGCGTAGTCCTCCGGTGCGGCCGGGTCGAAGGCCGGACCGGTCACGGGCGCGGCCACGCTGAGCGCGACGGGCGCCGGAGCACCCTGCCGTGCGGAGGAGGCACCGCGGCCCGGGTCGTACATCATGAACGTGTGCAGGGTCTCCAGCGTCGTCCGTGCGTCGTGGAGGCGGATCGACATCTGCCGGGGCCCCCACGGCGCGTTCTCCCCGAGGAGGAGGTCCTCGACGTCCAGCGTCAGCGTGACCTCCAGGGACTCGCCGGGCGGCAGGGGGTCGAGCTGCTCGCGCAGCTGGGTCGCGGCCAGACCCGTCTCCGCCGTCGACCAGGAGGCGACCTCGGTCCGTGTGGTGACCGGCCGCCAGCCCACCCCGAGCTCCGCGGTGAGGCCGGTGAACGCGCTGTCGCCGTCGTTGGTGACGCGGAGCGTGACCTCCTGGGTGTCGTCCGGGCCGACGACCGTCGGCGAGATCGCCACGATCTCGGTCGTGAGGTCTTCGTGGGCGGACGCCGGGACGGTCGGCAGGAGCACCAGGGGGGCGACCAGCAGCAGGGTGGACAGCAGGAGGAGCAGGGCGCGGCTGGGGGCGCCCCTCGTCCGGGAGTGGATCACGCGCAGGGCCTCACTCGACCAGGTCCGGGGTATGGGTCAGGACGTGCAGGGCCGTCGCCGCGAGGCGCTGCTCGTTGGGATACGCGAGCCGGTCGGGCAGCTCGGTCAGTGGCACCCAGCGGGCGTCCTCCGCCTCGCCGTCCGGGTCGTCGGCCGCCGTGATCAGGCCCCCGTCGGCACGCAGCAGGAAGTGGTGGACCACCTTGTGGACCCTGCGGTCCTCCCCGCTGAACCAGTAGTCGATGACCCCGAGGGTCCGGCGTACGGTGCCCTGGATCCCGGTTTCCTCGCGGATCTCGCGCACCGCGGCTTCCTCCGGGGTCTCGGCTCCCTCCAGGTGACCCTTGGGCAGGCACATCTCGAGCCGGCCGGCGCGGTTGCGCCGCAGGATGACCGCGGCCCGGTGACCCGAGACGTGCCGTTCGACGACCAGCCCGCCGGCCGACGTCTCGTCGACCACCGGCAGATGGCCCGTGCTTCCCGCGGTGCTCGGCACCGTCGCGCGGCGACGCAGCCGCGCCGGGTCGACCTTGAGGGGGTGCCCGCCCGGGGGGACCGGTACCGGCACGGGTGGGCGCTCCTCAGGAGCGCCGGGTGCCGGTACCGCAGATGACATGGACCTACCCTACCGAGAGAACCCGCTGGCCCTGACGACGTCGCCGACCGGGGACGACGGGGGCGGGCGCGCAGCGGGCACGGGGATCTGGGAAGATAGGCAGTCGTGTCGACCCCAGATTCTCCCGCCCCCGCGGCGCTGCTGCGCCGAGCCCTCGGTGTGCTCGCCCAGATGGCGCCGGCCGCCGTCGAGCTCGGCGAGATCTTCGCCGCCGCCGGCCACGAGCTCTCCCTCGTCGGCGGTCCGGTCCGCGACGCCTTCCTCGGCCGGACCAGCGCCGACCTCGACTTCGCCACCTCGGCGACGCCGGACGAGACCGAACGTCTCCTCGCCCGCTGGGGCGACGCGCACTGGGACATCGGCAAGGAGTTCGGCACGATCGGCGCCCGGCGGTACGCCCGGGACGCGGACGGCGGGACGGGTGGTGACGACGTCGTCGTGGAGGTCACCACCTACCGCTCCGACACCTACGACCCCGAGTCGCGCAAGCCCGTCGTGGCGTTCGGCGACACCCTCGACGGCGACCTCTCGCGGCGCGACTTCACGGTCAACGCCATGGCGGTGCGTCTGCCGGACCTGACGTTCGTGGACCCCTTCGGCGGGCTGTCCGACCTGGCCGCCCAGGTGCTGCGCACGCCCATCGCACCGGAGCGGTCCTTCGACGACGACCCGCTGCGGATGCTGCGCGCCGCGCGCTTCGCCGCCCAGCTCGGGTTCACCGTCGAACCCGCCACCCGGGCGGCTATCGACGAGATGGCCGGCCGGCTCGAGATCGTCTCGGCCGAGCGGGTCCAGGCCGAGCTCTCGAAGCTGCTCTGCTCGGACCGGCCCCGTGCCGGTCTCGAGGTGCTGGTCGACACCGGGATGGCCGACCACGTGCTGCCCGAGCTGCCGGCCCTGCGCCTGGAGATCGACGAGCACCACCGGCACAAGGACGTCTACGAGCACTCCCTGATCGTGCTCGACCAGGCGATCGCGCAGGAGACGGGGCCCGACGGCGCCGTGCCCGCTCCGGATCTCGTGCTGCGGCTCGCGGCGCTGCTGCACGACATCGGCAAGCCCGCCACCCGACGTTTCGAGCCCGGCGGCGGGGTGAGCTTCCACCACCACGAGGTCGTCGGCGCGAAGCTGACGGCCAAGCGGCTCCGCGCCCTGAAGTACGAGAAGCAGGTCGTCAAGGACGTCTCGCGGCTCGTCGAGCTGCACCTGCGCTTCCACGGGTACGGCGACGGCGCGTGGACGGACTCGGCGGTGCGGCGCTACGTCACCGACGCGGGGCCCTTGCTGGAACGGCTGCACCGGCTGACGCGGGCCGACTGCACCACCCGCAACCGGCGCAAGGCCAAGCGGCTCGCCGACGCCTACACCGACCTCGAGGAGCGGATCGCCCGGCTGCGCGAGCAGGAGGAGATCGACTCGATCCGGCCCGACCTGGACGGCACGCAGATCATGGCGATCCTCGGTGTCGGCCCCGGCCCGGTCGTGGGGCAGGCGTACCAGCACCTGCTGGGCCTGCGGATGGAGCACGGCCCGCTCGGCGAGGAGCGGGCGACCGCCGAGCTTCAGTCCTGGTGGGCGGCCCGGCAGGACTGACCGCTTCCGCGCCGGGAGCCGGTGCGGTTCTCGTGCGGGCCGACGATCTCCGTGTCGGCCTCGCCCGAGGACGGCACCGGGATGTTGCGCACCACGAGGATGCAGGTGTCGTCCTCCTGGGTGCCGTCCGCGCAGGCCTCGACGATCGCGTCCCGCGACGCCTCGGCCTCCAGGTCGGGGTCGACCTCCTCGACGCAGGTCAGCAGGTTCTCGAGCTGGGTGCGCAGCGGCCGGTCGCGGCGTTCGATGAGACCGTCGGTGAACAGGACCAGCGAGTCGCCGGGGTGCAGCACCGTCGAGGCCTCCGGCACCTCGCCGGTCAGCAACGGCGCCCCGATGGGCGTCGTGAGGGCCTCGTCGAGCTTCTCGACGTCGTGGTGGGAGTGGATCAGCAGCGGTGCGTGGTGCCCGGCCCGGGTGTAGGTGATCCGGCGGTTCCCGCCGTCGTCCGGGGGGTCGACGATCGCGAACACGCACGTGGTCATGTCCGCCATCTGCAGGCTCCGCACGAGGTCGTCGACGCCGGCGATCACCGCGCTCGGTGACAGCCCCGCCCAGGCCTCCGAGCGCAGCACGGAGCGCAGCTGGCCCATCGACGCGGCGGCGCGGATGTCGTGGCCGACGACGTCACCGACGGAGATCGCGACGCGACCGTCGGGCAGCGGCACGACGTCGTACCAGTCGCCGCCGACGTCGGCCCCCGCGGAGGCCGGCTCGTACAGCGCGGCGCAGTCCAGGCCCGGGGCCTCGACGATCTCCGGGAGCATGCTGTGCTGCAGGGTCAGGGCCGTCTGCTGCTCGCGGCGGTAGAGCCGGGCGTTGTCGAGGGCGAGCCCAGCCCGCGCCCCGAGGGCCACGATGTCGTGGACGTCGGAGGACGGGAAGGCGGTCGCGACGTCGCCGTCGTCGCTGACGACGATCAGGACGCCGATGTCGCCGGCGCGCCCGCGCAGCGGCACCACCATCGCCGAGCCGAGGCCGAGGCGCCGCAGCGCGTCGAGCTCCTCGGGGCCCGTGCGGGCCGGCAGCGACTCGATGTCGACGGGGAACGGTTCGGAGATCTCCTCGGTGCCGGTGGTGAGCACCCTGAGGACGGTCGGGGACTCGCGGATCCAGCGGTGCGAGCGTTCCAGCACGGCGATGTCGTCGGCTCGCTCGGGGTCGCGGGAGGCGCCGTGCACGATGCGCGGTGCGCCGTGCTCGTCGACGAGCAGCACGGCGCACCAGGAGCCGTAGTGGGGTGCCACGAGAGCCGGCAGCGCGGCCGCTCCCGACTCCTCGTCGAACAGGTCGACGAGGGCCTGGGTGATCGAGGCGAGCCGCCGCAGGCTCTCGGTCTGCCGGTTGGCGGCGTCGAGCTCCAGCGCCTGCCGGCGGTCGTGGTGCACCCGCTCCGTGACGTCCGTCTGGATCCCCACGTGGTGGGTGACGTTGCCCTCGTCGTCGTGGATGGGGGAGACGACGACCTGGTTCCAGAACGGGGTCCCGTCCTTGCGGTAGTTGAGCAGCGTCTCGCCGACGGCCTGCCCGGCGTCCAGCGCGGCGCGGATGCGGGCCACGGTCTGGCGGTCCGTCCCCTCGCCCTGCAGGAAGCGGCAGTTCGTGCCCAGGACGTCGTCCGTCGTGTAGCCGGTCACCTCGCAGAAGGCCGGGTTGACCCAGATGAGCGGGTCGTCCGGCAGCGACGGGTCCGAGATGGTGAAGCTGAGGTGGCTCGCCACGGCCGCGCGTCGCTGCAGCCCGTCGAACTCGGAGGGCGGGTGCGACTCCTGCAGGCCCGTCCCGGGCAGCATCACCACGAGGGCACGGTTCGCCAGGGTCCCGGGGGCCCCGGCGAGCGGGACGCCGACGGCCCAGAGGTCGTCGGGAGCGTTCTGCCGCGCGGAGAGCACCGCCACGCCGGAGCTGCCGTCCACAGCGGCCGCCAGGGCCCGCTCGGCGGAGATGTCGGCGTCCCGGACGGACAGGCCCGCCGCCGCGCACCAGGCACCGAGCGAGGTCGGCAGCTCGAGGCCGCCGACCATGCGCGCGCCGACCGGGTTCGTGTCGACCACCTCGTGCGTGCGGGTGTCGACGAGGAGCACGGCGCCACCCGTGACCACCTTCGCGGGGTCGTGGACCTCCGGCAGGAGATCGCGCGCCAGCGTGGTGATGTCGGTCGGCGCCGACTGTTGCTGCGTCATTCGTGGAACCTTCCCCCCGTCCCTCCGACCCGCCGTCGGGAGGACCGGAGATCCCTATGATGCGGCGAACCGGAACGGCCTGTCCACATGATGGCGGTGCCCGCGGCCGCGTGCGACGCGGGTCACGACGGGCCGGACCGGTCCCGTCAGTGCGCCGCGGGGGTCTCCCGGCGGACGTCGTCGGCCTTGCGCAGGCGCGTGGCCAGCAGCACCGCACCGATCATGACGCCGGCCGCCACGCCGAAGGCGAGCCGCGCGCCGCCCGCCGTCGCCGCGGCCTCGGTGGCGCCGTCGTCGAGCAGGGCGACGGACCGCAGCGTGAGCAGGGCGACGAACAGCGCCGTCCCGGCCGCGCCCGCGAGCTGCTGCAGCGTGGTGATCGTGGCGGACCCGTGGGAGTACAGCCGGGGTGCCAGCCCGCCGAGGGCCGACGTGAGGGTCGGGGTGAACACGCAGGCCAGCCCGAGGCTGAGGACGACGTGCCCGACCATCACCCACCAGACGGGCGAGGACGGCGACAGCGTGGCGAACAGGACCATCGCCACCGCGACGGCCGACACGCCCGGCAGGACGAGCGGGCGCGGGCCGACCCGGTCGTACAGGCGGCCGACGACCGGGCCGAGCAGGCCCATCATGAGACCACCGGGCAGCATGACGAGCCCGCTGGCGAGCGGGGCGAGGCCGATCGCCTCCTGCAGCACCAGCGGCAGGCCGATGATCATGCCGAACATCGCGATCATCGCGACGACGAGCACGCTCAGACCGGCGGGGAAGCCCGGCGCCCGGAAGACCCGCAGGTCCAGCAGGGCGTCGTCGGTGCGCTGCAGGCGGAGCTGGCGCCGCACGAACAGCGCGAGGAACACGACCCCGCCCACGATCGGGAGCACGGGGGAGACCGGCGGCGTGTGCCGGGCCGCCTCACCGAGGGAGGACAGCCCGTAGACCAGCCCGCCGAACGCGAAGGCCGACAGCACCACCGACAGCGCGTCCAGGTGCTTGCGTGCCCGCTCGGCGACGTCGCGGACCAGGAACAGGCCGAGGGTGAGGCCCACCAGCGCGATCGGCAGCACGACCCAGAAGACCTCGCGCCAGCCCAGGGCGTTGACCACGGCGCCGGACATCGTCGGGCCGAGGGCCGGGGCGACCGCGATGACCAGGGACACGTTGCCCATCACCCGTCCGCGGTGGTGGGGCGGCACGATCGTCATCACCGTGGTCATGAGCAGGGGCAGCATGACCGCCGTGCCGGACGCCTGGACGACGCGGGCGGCGACCAGCAGCCCGAACACGGGGGCGAGCCCGGCGAGCAGGGTGCCGAGGCTGAACAGGGACATCCCCAGGATGAACGCCGTCCGCGTCCCGACACGCTGCAGCAGCCACCCCGTGGTGGGGATGACGACGGCCATCGTCAGCAGGAACGCGGTGGTCAGCCACTGCCCGGCCGACGGCTCGATCCCGAACTCGCTCATGACCGACGGCAGCGCCACACCCATGGTCGTCTCGTTGAGGATGACGATGAACGCCGACACCATGAGCAGCGCGATGACACCCAGGTGCTCGCGCGACAGCTTGTCGGTGTCGCGGGCGGGCACCTCCGCGGCGGGGGTCGCTCCGCCGGGCGGGGTCTCGGTGCTGCGTACGGTCATGAAACCTCCCGGTGGTTCGATCAGCGGTTCGCTCGGACGTCGTCGACCGCGGGCGGCGCTGCGCACGGACGGACCCGTCGGATCAAGGCGTTCTCAGCCTGCGGTATTCCCTGTCACGGTGGCGACCTGATTTCGTCGCCGGACTCATCTGTCGACGCGGGCCGGGTCCCCGGACACCGTCACCGGAGCGGGGTGCCGCGCCCCGGCGAACCCGAGCAGCGCCGCGACGCCGACGTAGGCGAGCGCGAGCACGAGGAACAGACCCCGCGACCACCCCTCGTCGGGCACCGTCCAGGCGGCGAGCACCGCCGCACCGACGAACGCCGCGTTGTACAGCACGTCGAAGAAGGCGAAGGCGCGGCCGCGGAAGTCGTCGTGGGTGTCGCGCTGGACGACGGTGTCCACGGCGATCTTGGCGCTCTGGGCGGCGAGGCCGAGCAGACCGGCACCGACCAGCACGATCGTGCGGGACGGCGTGGTGGACAGCAGGAGCTGGGAGGCCGCGGCCAGCAGCAGCATCCACACGATCCAGCCCTGGGCCCCGGTGAGCCGGGACAGCACCGGGGTGATGACGACGGCGCACGCGCCGCCGACCGCGGTCGCCGCCAGGACGAGGGCGAAGTTCGCCAGCCCCGCGGCGGTCTGGCCGGGATCGGCCAGCAGGTTGCGGGAGATGAGGATGGCGGCGATGAAGACCACGCCGTAGAGGAACCGGTGGGCGGCCATCACCAGCAGCGCCTGGCCCGGTGTCCGCCGGGCGGCCAGGTAGCGGGCGCCGTCGACCAACCCGTGAGCGACGTCCGAGATCTCGGCCGCGAGGTGGCCGCGGGCGGGATGCTCCGGACCCAGCTGGTCGCGGCCGAGCCGCAGGGCGAGCAGCGCGGCGACACCGAAGACGACGGCGGCGCACACGAGCGCGGCCGCGTCGTGGGCCGGTCCGTCCGGGATGCCGAGCCCGATGGCCAGGGCGACCCCGCCCCCGAGGAAGACGGCGCCGGCGCCGAGGGTGGGCGTCAGCGAGTTGGCCGTGAGCAGGTACGGGCCCGCGACCACGTTGGGGAGCCCTGCGCTGAGCGCGGCGAGGAGGAAGCGGTTGACGCTCAGCGCCAGCAGCCCGAGCAGGATCACCCAGACGTCGCCGCTGCCCTCGAGGCCGACGGTGAGCATGATCGCGGCCATGGCCGCCGTGATGAGGACGCGCAGGGCGTTGCCGTGGGCGAGCACCTGGCGCCGCCGCCACCGGTCGAGGAACACGCCCGCGAAGGGGCCGACGATCGTGAAGGGCGCGAGCATGACGGCGAAGGCGCTCGCGACGCCGGTCGCCGTCCCCGCGCGTTCGGGGGAGAAGAAGAGGAGGGCGGCCAGGCCGACCTGGAACATGCCGTCACCGGCCTGGGAGACGAGCCGCACGGCGAACAGCCGACGGAACCCCTCCAGGCGCAGGAGAGCGCGCAGGTCGTGCCAGGTCTCGACCAGAGCTCCCACGGCTCCACCTTCCCATGGTGCGGCGCGGCCCGGAGGGGCTCACCCGCGTGGCGCGGCGCCGCCCTGTCCCGCGAGTCAGGACGTCCCGCCGCGAGTCAGGACGCGCGTGCGCGACTCAGGACGCCCGGGCTCGGTGTGCCGAGTGTCTCGCCCCGCTGCAGATCGACGGGCGACGTGCAGCGGGACGAGACGTTCGGGAACCGGCGGAAGCGGAGGCCTACTCGGGCCGTCCGAACGCTCCGGGTCAGCGCTCGACGTCGCCGGCGATGAAGGCCTCGAGCTGGGCGCGGCCCTGGGTGTCCTCCATCTGGACCGGCGGGGACTTCATGAAGTACGTCGACGCCGACAGGATCGGGCCGCCGATGCCGCGGTCCTTGGCGATCTTCGCCGCGCGGATCGCGTCGATGATGATGCCGGCCGAGTTCGGGGAGTCCCACACCTCGAGCTTGTACTCCAGGTTCAGGGGCGCCTCGCCGAACGCGCGACCCTCGAGGCGCACGTAGGCCCACTTGCGGTCGTCGAGCCAGGCGACGTAGTCCGAGGGGCCGATGTGGACGTTGCGGTCCTCCTTCTTGCCGGCGAGCGCGCCGGTCAGGTTGGAGGTGACGGCCTGGGTCTTGGAGACCTTCTTCGACTCGAGGCGGTCGCGCTGCAGCATGTTCTTGAAGTCCATGTTGCCGCCGACGTTGAGCTGGTACGTGCGGTCCAGCACGACGCCGCGCTGCTCGAACAGCTTGGCGAGCACGCGGTGCGTGATCGTGGCACCAACCTGCGACTTGATGTCGTCGCCGACGATCGGCACGCCGGCGTCCTCGAACTTCTTCGCCCACTCGGGGTCGGAGGCGATGAAGACCGGCAGGGCGTTGACGAAGGCCACGCCCGCGTCGATGGCGCACTGCGCGTAGAACTTGTCGGCGTCCTCCGACCCCACGGGGAGGTAGGAGACGAGGACGTCGACGTTCGCGTCCTTGAGCGCCTGGGTGACGTCGACCGGCTCGTCGGCCGCCTCGTCGATGGTCGCGGCGTAGTAGTCGCCGAGCCCGTCGAGGGTGGGGCCACGCTGGACCATGACACCCGTGGGCGGCACGTCGGCGATCTTGATGGTGTTGTTCTCGGAGGCGTTGATCGCCTCCGCCAGGTCGAAGCCGACCTTCTTCGCGTCGACGTCGAACGCCGCCACGAACTCGAGGTCGCTCACGTGGTACTCACCGAACTGCACGTGCATGAGACCCGGGACGGTGTCGGACGGGTCGGCGTCGCGGTAGTAGTGCACACCCTGGACCAGGGACGATGCACAGTTTCCGACGCCGACGATGGCAACGCGGACGGAGGTCATCCTCGCTCCTTGTTTCTCGGGGCCGGGGCGGGATGCGCCCCGGCGTCGTGGTCGCGGTCACGGCCGCTGACGCGGTCGCGCTCGGTCGTGATGAGCCCGTCGAGCCAGCGCACCTCGCGCTCGACCTGCTCCAGTCCGTGCCGCTGCAGCTCCAGAGTGTATTCGTCGAGCCGCTCGCGGGTCCGGGCTGCGGACTCCCGGACCGCCTCCAGGCGCTCGGTCAGCCGGGTGCGCCGGCCTTCGAGGATGCGGAGGCGGGTCTCGGCGTCCGTCTGCGCGAACAGCGCGAACCGGACGTCGAAGCTCTCGTCCTCCCAGGCCGCGGGGCCGGCGGAGGCGAGAGTGGTCTGCAGGTGTTCCTTGCCCTCCGGGGTGAGCCGGTAGACGATCCGTCCACGACGTCCCGTGAGGGGCTTCGTGCCCGACGCCGTCCGCCCGGACGCCCCGGAGGCTCCGGAGCGTGCCGGCGTGGCAGGGTCGGGGTCGACCGTCTCGATCAGGCCTCGTCCGACCAAGGACTTCAGGGCCGGGTAGAGGGTGCCGTAGGAGAAGGCGCGGAACGAACCCAGGAGCAGGTTGAGCCGCTTGCGCAGCTCGTAGCCGTGCAACGGGGCAGAGCTGAGCAGACCCAGGACGGCCGTCTCGAGAACGTTCGAGCGACTGCGCACCCGTGTTCTCCCTCCCGTGCCGACGGCACCTCTCATGGCGTTGTATCGAGTCGATACATCACGAGGATAGGACGAGCGCGACGGTGCGGCAATCGGCCGCTCCGGCGCGGCGAATGTGAAGGGCTCGTGGAGCCGCGGCCAGAGGTCTGGGGACGACCGGCGCACAAACGGTTGCGTCGCGCGTCTATCTCGACACCCCGCCGCGCGCATCCCCTAGTGTTCGGTGGGGTTCCTCGTGTCCGCAGGGGGCGGAACAGGGTCGAGGACATCGCACTTCGAAAGGGTGGACGTGGGTCGCTTCTGGAACTATCCGCGCCGGGGCCTGGGCCCTGTGCAGCGGTGGCTGCCGTCGTGGCGCATCGTCGTCGGCTGCGTGCTCGGGTTCGTCGCGCTCGGCGCCGGCGTCTTCTTCGCCGCGTGGACGTCGACCGCCATCCCGAAGAACCTCGACGACGTCGACCACCAGGCGACGACGGTCTACTACGCCAACGGCAAGGAGATCGGCACGTTCTCCAGCGTCAAGCGCGAGATCGTCGCCTACGAGGACCTGCCCAAGCACGTCGGCGACGCGGTCGTGGCCAGCGAGAACGAGTCCTTCTGGGAGGACGCTGGTGTCGACTTCTTCGGTATGGCGCGTGCCGCGTTCACCAACCTCACGACCGGCTCCCGGCAGGGCGGTTCCACGCTGACGCAGCAGTACGTCGAGCGCTACTACCTGGGCCAGACGAGCGACATCGCCGGCAAGGCGCGCGAGGCGATCATCGCCATGAAGATCGCCCAGAACCAGCCGAAGGAGCTGGTGCTGGACCGCTACCTCAACACGATCTACTTCGGCCGCGGGGCCTACGGCGTCCAGGCGGCCGCCCAGGCGTACTTCGACAAGGACGCCAAGGACCTGACCTACTCCGAGTCCGCCATGCTGTCCGGAATCATCCCGGCGCCCGTGCGCTACGACCCGTCGGAGAACCCGGACATCGCCAAGGCCCGCTGGGAGCGCAGCCTGAACCGGATGGCCGAGCAGGGCTACATCACCCAGGCCGAGGCCGACTCGGCCCAGTTCCCGGAGTTCGTCGAGAAGGACACCAGCAGCAACAGCCTCGGCGGCCAAAAGGGCTACATCATGAACGCCGTCAAGAAGGAGCTGCTCGCCACCGGGGAGTTCACCGAGGAGGACCTCGAGTCCCGTGGCCTGCAGATCCACACGACGATCAAGCCGAAGCTGCAGCGCACCGCCGCGAAGATCGTCAAGGACCTGCCCGAGGACGCGAACAAGAACATCCGTGCGTCCCTGGTGTCGATCGATCCCGAGACCGGGGCGATCGTGACGCTGTACGGCGGCGCCGACTACCTCAAGCAGTCGCTCAACACCGCCACCCAGGACAGGGTGCAGGCGGGTTCGACCTTCAAGCCGTTCACGCTGATCGGCGCGCTCGAGGACGGGGTCCAGCTCACCGACCGCTTCGACGGCAACACCCCGAAGACCTTCGAAGGCGTGGGCGAGAACGAAGAGGGCTACACGGTCAACAACTTCGGCGAGGAGTCGTACGGTGAG
Source organism: Isoptericola sp. b408 (assembly GCF_030588085.1). NCBI lineage: Bacteria > Bacillati > Actinomycetota > Actinomycetes > Micrococcales > Promicromonosporaceae > Isoptericola > Isoptericola sp. b408. The sequence continues at coordinate 242,944 of NZ_JAUQYQ010000001.1, read as the reverse complement.
GTCGACCTCGTCGAGGCCACCACGCACTCGATCAACACCGCCTACGTCGAGCTGAACGTCGAGAACGGGCCGAAGCGCACCGTCGACGTCGCGCACCGCCTCGGCATCCGGGAGGACGAGGACGACCCGATCGCGCCCTATGCGTCCAACGTGCTCGGCACCCACTCGGTCTACCCGATCGACATGGCCGAGGCCTACGCCACGATCGCCGGGGGCGGCTACCACGTGGAGCCGTACATCGTGGACCGGGTGGAGCACATGGACGGCACCCAGCGCTACGCGAGGGAGACGACCGCCGAGAAGCGCTTCGAACCCGACGTGATCAACGCCGCGACCTACGCGATGACCCAGGTCGTGGAGAAGGGCTCGGGGCGCGCCGCGCTCGAGCTCACCGGGCCGGACGGGCAGCGCCGGCCGGTGGCCGGCAAGACCGGTACGGCCAACAACAACGAGACCGCCTGGTTCACCGGCTTCACCCCGCAGCTCGCGACCGTCGTCAACCTGCGGCAGTACAAGACGGTCGATGTCGAGCAGGGCATCATGAAGGACAAGGCGCCGATCGAGGCCTTCGGCCCGTACAGCGAGATCACCGGTTCGACCTGGCCGGCCGCCGCGTGGACCGAGTTCATGCAGGTCGCGCTCGAGGGCAAGGAGATCGCGGAGTTCCCCGAGTACACCCCGCCGACGCCGTCGTTCGAGCCGTCCCCGACGCCGAGCGAGACCGCCGAGTGGGTCGAGCTGCCGGACAACCTCGTCGGCATGAACATCAACGAGGCCACGAGGCTGCTGGAGAGCCTGGGCCTGTCGGTGGCGACGCAGGCGACCGACGACGAGGCCCGCAAGGGCACCGTCGTGAACGTCTACGACACGGGCGGCTCCGTCCAGACGGGGTCGACGGTCACGCTCTGGGTCTCGACCGGCAAGGTCGAGGAGCAGCAGAAGGTCGCTGTGCCCAACGTCGTCGGGCAGTCCGCCGGCTCGGCCGAGAGTCAGCTCAACCGGGTCGGTCTCTCGACGGCCGTGGTCGAGGAGCCCAGCAACCAGGTCCAGCGGGGCCAGGTGATCCGCACCGAGCCCGGCGCCGGGAGCGAGGTCGAGTCCGGGTCCACCGTCACGATGGTGGTCTCGTCCGGGCCCCAGCAGACCCAGGAACCGACGCAGGAGCCGACCTCGGAGCCGTCGCAGTCACCGTCCCCGACGGACCAGCCGGGCAACGGCAACGGGAACGGCAACGGGTGACCGAGGCCACCCGACGATGAACTTCGTCCGGGGTGCCCGTAGCAGGTATCCTGGTCGACTGGCCGTACCACGCCGCCCCCGCTCGGGGAACGGCAGGGCACGGCCGACGCACGCACTAACCCTCCTGCCACGGAACGACCGTGGCCGCTGAGACCAGAGGAGGTGGGTTGAACTCATGCGTCAGTACGAACTGATGGTGATCCTGGACCCGGAGGTCGAGGAGCGCACCGTGGCCCCGACGCTGGAGAAGCTGCTCAAGGTCGTCACGACCGACGGCGGCAGCGTCGACAACGTGGACATCTGGGGTCGTCGCCGCATGGCGTACGACATCAACAAGCGCTCCGAGGGCATCTACGCCGTCGTGAACTACACCGCGACGCCGGACACCGCGAAGGAGCTGGACCGTCAGCTGGGCCTCAACGAGGGCGTGCTGCGGATCAAGACCCTCCGCGCCGCTGCTCACTGAGACCCGCTGAACCGAGACACCCCGCATCCTCGCTGGGCACCTGTCGGTGCCCCGTGATGGGATGCCACTGGACCATCGAGGACAGCCGAATCTCGCGGACGAACGAAGGAGCTTGGCATGGCTGGTGAGACCGTCATCACGGTCGTCGGAAACCTGACCGCGGACCCGGAGCTGCGCTTCACCCCGTCGGGTGCAGCCGTCGCCAACTTCACGATCGCGTCGACGCCCCGCACGTTCGACCGTCAGTCGAACGAGTGGAAGGACGGGGAGGCGCTGTTCCTGCGCTGCTCCATCTGGCGCGAGGCGGCGGAGAACGTCGCCGAGTCGCTGACGAAGGGCATGCGCGTCATCGCGCAGGGCCGCCTTCAGCAGCGTTCGTTCGAGACCCGCGAGGGCGAGAAGCGCACCGTCGTGGAGCTGCAGGTCGACGAGATCGGCCCGTCGCTGAGGTGGGCGTCCGCCAAGGTCGCCCGCGCTCAGCGCAGCGGTGGCGGTGGCGGCGGATTCGGTGGCGGCTACGGCGGCAACGCCGGTGGCCAGCCCGGTGGCGGCGGTGGATTCGGTTCCTCCGGCGGCGGACAGCAGAGCGACCCCTGGGCCACGGCTGGCCCGGCGTCCTCGGGCGGCGGGTTCTCGGACGAGCCCCCGTTCTGATCGTCGCCCACATCCAGAATCACCCGTGACCTCCCGGCGTCGCGCCGGAGAGGTCCACACCTGAGAAGGAGCACACACCATGGCCAAGCCTGTGGTGCGGAAGCCCAAGAAGAAGGCCAACCCGCTCAAGGCCGCGAAGGTCGAGACGGTCGACTACAAGGACACCGCCCTGCTGCGGAAGTTCATCTCCGACCGCGGCAAGATCCGTGCGCGTCGCGTCACCGGCGTGAGCGTGCAGGAGCAGCGCCAGATCGCCAAGGCCGTCAAGAACGCGCGCGAGATGGCCCTGCTGCCGTACTCGTCGTCGGCCCGCTGAGGAAAGGATCCAGATCATGGCAAAGCTGATCCTGACCCACGAGGTGACCGGTCTCGGTGAGCCCGGCGACGTCGTCGAGGTGAAGGACGGGTACGCCCGTAACTTCCTCATCCCGCGTTCGCTGGCCACGCCGTGGACCAAGGGCGCCGAGTCGCAGATCTCCGCGATCCGCAAGGCCCGCAAGGCCCGCGAGATCGCCACGCGCGAGGACGCCCAGGCCGCGGCCGAGTCGATCCAGTCGCGGACCTACACCGTCGAGGCGCACGCCGGCGAGTCCGGCCGCCTGTTCGGTGCGGTCACGACCGCGGACATCGCCAAGGCCGTGCAGTCGGCCGGCGGCCCGTCCGTCGACAAGCGCAAGATCGAGATCGGCCAGCCGATCAAGTCGCTCGGTGAGCACACCGTGTCGATCCGCCTGCACCCCGAGGTGTCGGCGAAGATCGAGCTGGAGGTCGTCGCCGGCTGACGCCGGTCCGATCGTCCGAAGGCCCCGGTTCCCGTCATGGGGAGCCGGGGCCTTCGTCGTGCCCGGTGCGGGGCTGGTGGGCGCTGGTGGCCCGGACCGCACACTCGCTCGGCAGTTCGTGCCTCGCTCGGCAGTTCAAGCTGCCGAACGAGGCACGAACTGCCGAGTGAGTCCCCAGGCTGTGGATGACCAGCGGTGACCGCTCGGTCGGGCCGCGATGCTGAGGTCCGTGCCCTCCGAGATCGTGATCGCCCGCGAGTCCCTGCCGTCGGACGTCCGGCAGGCGTGCCGCGCCGGCGAGATCGAGCGCATCCGACGAGGTGCCTACCGGTCCGTGCCGGACGCTCCGGACGGAGGGCGTCGGAGTGCGGCGCGTGACCTGCAGATCGACCGGGCACGGGCGTTGGATCGTCAGCTGCGAGCCGGCCACTGGTTCAGCCACGCGACAGCGGCGATGCTCCACGGACTCCCGCTGTGGCGGCTGCCGAGCGGCATCCACGTGCTGCAGGCCTACCGCGCGTCGTCGCGCGCAGCTCAGGACGTGCACCGGCACGTGACGCCGGTGCCGCCGGGGGAGCGCACCGAGGCTCTGGGGCTGCCGTCGACCACCCTGGAACGCACCGTGGCGGACTGCGCCACGACGATGTCTCCGCTGGAGGGACTCGTGATCGCCGACTCCGCTCTGGTCCGTGGGCTCGACCGGTCGGCCACGCGGGCACTGATCGGTGCGCGGACCCGTGGCCGCCGGCGTGGGCTGCTCGTGCTCGAGCTCGCTGACCGGGGTGCCGAGAGTCCCTGGGAGTCGTGGCTGCGCTACGTGGCCCACTGGGCCGGTCTGCCGCGCCCGCGGACCCAGGTCCCGGTCACCACGCGTCTCGGACGTTTCCGCGTCGACATCGGTTGGCCCGAGCACGCGGTTCTCGCGGAGTTCGACGGGCTGGTGAAGTACCGGACCGGTGCGTTGGGCGGTGACCACGATCCCGACCGGGCACGTATCGAGGAGAAGCGCCGCGCCGACGCGATCGCGGAGGCGACCGGCATCCAGCTGCTGCGTGTCACGTCGAAGGACGCCCACGACCCGCAGGCGGTGGCGGACCGGCTGCTCGCCCGTTTCCCGGCTGCCGTGCGCGGGACGGCGCGCCGGAACCCGCTGCTGTCCCGGCCGCGCTGACCGGGGGCCGCCGTCGCGGGTACCAGCGGGAGGCTCGCACCGACGAGTCGCGATCGGCAGTTCGTGCCTCATTCGGCAGTTCAAGATGCCGATCCAGGCACGAACTGCCGAGCGGGCGCAGCTGAACACGGCATCGGGGTCAGACGCCGGTGGTCATCCAGCGCTCGCCGCGGGCGCGCAGACCAGTCGTCAGGGCGCGGGCCAGCATGAAGACCCCGGCGAACGCCGCCCACAGCCAGGCCAGCCCCACCGCACCCTCCGGAGCCCAGGAGCGCACCGCCAGGGCGACCGGCGCGTAGACCACGAGGGTGAGCATGCCCGCCCAGGCGAGGAACCGGCCGTCCCCGGCGCCGATGAGGACGCCGTCGAGCACGAACACCCACCCGGCCATCGGCATGAACACCCCGCAGACGACGAGCCCGGCGGTGATGGCCACACGCACGTCGGGGTCGGGGGAGAACAGCGGGGCGATCCACCAGGACGCCGCCGCGAGGACGACGCCGATGAGCGCCCCGGCGCCGACGCCCCACTGCAGGCACCGCCGCAGCACGGCCCGGACGCGGGCGGTGTCGCCGGAACCGAGCCCGAACCCGACCAGCGCCTGCGCCGCGATCGCGAGGGCGTCCAGCGCGAAGGCCGCGAGTCCCCACAGGCTGTTGACTACCTGGTGCCCGCCGAGCGCGACGGCACCGAGCCCGGTGGCGACCCACACGGTCAGCAGGATCGCCAGGCGCAGCGAGATGGTGCGCACCAGCAGGGGAGCGCCGGCGACCGCGTTGGCCCAGATGCCCGCGTGGTGGGGGCGCATCGAGGCACCCCGGCGTCGGGCCCCGGTGACGACGACGACGGCGAGCACGGCCGCCATCAGGAGCTGCGCCGTCGTCGTCGCGAGGGCCGAGCCGGCGATCCCCATCCCGACGCCGTAGACGAGCGTCACCGAGCCGACAGCGTTGAACACCGCACCGCTGGACGCCACCCACAGGGGGGTACGGGTGTCCTGGAGTCCGCGGAGCACGCCCGTCGTGGCGAGCACGAGGAGCATCCCGGGCAGCCCGGGGGAGGACCAGCGCAGGTAGGTGACCGCGTGCTCGGCGACCTCGCCGGTGGCACCCATGGCGGAGACCGCCCAGGGCGCCGTCGTCCACAGGAGTATCCCCAGGACGAGGCCCAGCCCGAGGGCGAGCCACATACCGTCGACGCCGGACTGGAGGGCCTCGCGGTCGTGCCCGGCGCCCAGCCGTCGCGCCACGGCGGCGGTGGTGGCGTAGGCGAGGAAGATGCACAGCCCGACGAGGGTCAGCAGGATCGTGGAGGCGAGCGAGAGGCCGGCGAGCTCGGCCGTCCCCAGGTGCCCGACGACGGAGCTGTCGACGAGCACGAACAAGGGCTCGGCGACGAGGGCACCGAGGGCCGGCCAGGCGAGCGCGAGGATCTCGCGGTCGATGCGGCGGAAGTCACCCACCGAGTTTTCCTCCACAGCATGAGTACGACGTCGTGGCTGTTCACACCCCGTTTCGGGGCTTGTACACAGCAGATTTCCCCAGTTGTGCACAGGGTTGTCCACCGGCTGTGCACAGGATGTGGGCAGTCTTCCACACCGGGGTCCACACGTTCGTCCACAGGGTCCGTTGCGTCGGTCCCTGGGCGCGCCTAGCGTCATCCACACTGTCAGAGGCGCACGCTAGAACAAGACCTTGACGACCGGTGAACGAGCCCACGCGGGGCATTGATTCCGGTGAGAACCGGACTGGGGGACGCATGTCGATCGAGGAGCTCGAAGCAGGCTACGGATCACGGCCGGCCTTCGACCGCACCCCTCCCCAGGACCTCGACGCCGAGATGAGCGTGCTCGGCGGCATGCTGCTGTCCAAGGACGCGATCGCCGACGTCGTCGAGCAGATCCGCGGCAACGACTTCTACCGGCCGGCGCACGAGGCGATCTACGAGGCGATCATCGACCTCTACGGCCGCGGCGAGCCGGCCGACGCCATCACGGTCGTGGCCGAGCTGACCAAGCGCGGCGAGATCGGCCGCATGGGCGGCGCCTCCTACATCCACGACCTCATGGCCGGGGTGCCGACCGCCGCGAACGCCGGCTACTACGCGCGCATCGTGCGAGAGCGGGCCGTGCTGCGCCGTCTCGTCGAGGCCGGCACCAAGATCGTCCAGCTCGGGTACGCGACCGACGGCGGCGACGTCGAGACCGTCGTCAACAACGCCCAGGCGGAGATCTACGCCGTCACCGAGCGCAGGACCACCGAGGACTACGCGCCGCTGGCGGACATCATCGGCGGCACGATGGACGAGATCGAGGCCGCCGGGAACCGTGGCGAGGGCATGGTCGGCGTGCCCACCGGGTTCGCGGACCTCGACCGCCTGACGAACGGTCTGCACCCCGGGCAGATGATCGTCGTGGCCGCGCGACCCGCCATGGGTAAGGCGCTCGCGCTCGACACCCCGCTGCCGACGCCGAACGGCTGGACCACGATGGGCGAGGTCGCCGTCGGCGACGAGCTGCTCGCCCCCGACGGCACGCCCACGCGCGTCGTGGAGGCCACCGAGGTCCTGACCGACCGGCCTTGTTACGAGGTGGAGTTCGACGACGGCACGACGATCGTCGCGGACGCCCAGCACGAGTGGGCCACCAGCCTGACCGGCGATCCCGTCGATACGTCGGTGCGGACGACCGAGGCGATCGTGGCGTCGATGGATCGCGGCGCGGCGCACTCGGTGTCGCGCCCGGGCGCGGCCTGGAAGATCGTGGCCGTGCGCCCGACAGTGTCGGTGCCGGTGCGTTGCGTCCAGATCGATCATGCGGATCACCTCTACCTGGCGAGCCGGGCCATGATCCCGACCCACAACTCGACCCTGGCGCTGGACCTGGCCCGCGCTGCGTCGATCAAGGCCCAGAAGACCTCCGTGGTGTTCTCGCTCGAGATGAGCCGCAACGAGATCACGATGCGTCTGCTGTCCGCCCAGGCGCGGGTGCACCTGCAGAAGCTGCGCAACGGCTCCATGGGCGACGACGACTGGCAGAAGCTGGCCAAGATCATGGGCAAGGTCTCCGAGGCGCCGCTGTTCATCGACGACTCGCCGAACATGTCGCTGACCGAGATCCGCGCCAAGTGCCGCCGGCTCAAGCAGAAGCACGACCTCGAGCTCGTCATCGTCGACTACCTGCAGCTCATGACGTCCGGCAAGAAGGTCGAGTCCCGGCAGCAGGAGGTCTCCGAGTTCTCGCGTGCGCTGAAGCTGCTCGCGAAGGAGATCGAGGTCCCGGTCATCGCTTTGTCGCAGCTGAACCGTGGTCCCGAGACCCGCAGCGACAAGAAGCCGCAGATGTCGGACCTGCGTGAGTCGGGCTGCCTGACCGAGGACACGAAGATCCTCCGCGCCGACACGGGCGCCGAAACGACGATGGGTGAGCTCCACGCGGAGGGCGCTACCGACGTGCCGGTGTGGGCCCTCAACGACCGCTTGCAGTACGTGCGCCGCCACCTCACCCACGTGTTCTCCACCGGGGTGAAGCCGGTGTACCGGCTGCGGTTGGCGTCCGGCAAGGAGATCGAGGCGACGGCGAACCACCCGTTCCTCACCTACGAGGGCTGGACCCCCCTCGGCGAGCTCGAGGTCGGGTCCAGGCTCGGTGTGCCGCGGCACGTCCCGGGGCCGGAGCAGAACACTGCGTGGGACGACCGCAAGGTCGTCATGCTGGCGCACCTGCTCGGCGGCGGTGAATCACCGGCGCAGGTTGCCTCTCTCGCAGATGGCGACTGGGCTGCTCCCGAGCTCGGCGTCCCGGCGGCGGTCTTCCACCTGCCGAAGGACCAGATCGCGCTCTTCCTCAAGACGCTGTTCACCGATCGCGGTGCAGTGCTGGGCTCGGACGACGACGGACGCGTGACGCTGCCTGGATCGCAGCGGGTGCTCGAGGGAGTCGCCCGGCTCCTGTTGCGCTTCGGCATCGCCACCCGGGTCACCACGGCACCTTCGGACCCGCGTCTCACCATCGACGGGGTCGACGATCTGCGACGGTTCCTGCAGGAGATCGGCATCGAGGGTTCGGAGACTGCGAGGGCAGCTCGGCTTCTGGAGCAGGTTCGTGCGCAGTCGTCCGGCACGCCTGGGGGGACCCGCCACGTCTGGGACGAGGTGCGCGACGTCCTCAGTGCCCAGGTGGTTGCCGCAGGAACGGCCACCGTTCAGGACGGCGGGCGCCAGCGGCTGGGCGTCGTCGCTGAGGTGCTGGACGAGGCTGATCTCGAGATCGAGGCCGTCAACGACCTGCTGTGGGAAGAGGTCGTGTCGATCGAGCCGGTGGGGGAGAAGCAGGTCTTCGACGCGACGGTGCTCGGCACCCACAACTTCATCGCCAACGGCATCGCTGTCCACAACAGCATCGAGCAGGACGCCGACATGGTGATCTTGCTGCACCGCGAGGACGCCTACGAGAAGGAGTCCCCGCGCGCCGGCGAGGCCGACCTGATCGTGGCGAAGCACCGTAACGGTCCGACCGACACGATCACGGTGGCGTTCCAGGGCCACTACTCGCGGTTCGTCGATATGCAGGTCTGATCCGCTTCTTCGGTGTCGACCTGCGGGCGGTCCTTCAGAATCTCGCAGATATGGTTCATGAGCTCTGCTGTGTCTCCGGGCGAGCGCTGCGGAAGAGCGTGCTCGCACGGCGGGACTTGATCTGGCAGCCCAATCAGTCGACATCGTTCGGGTGATCCTGGGTGCGCGGCACCCGCATGATTCGGGCGGCTGGATCCTGCCGTCTCAGCGGCCGCCGGGGAGGAGGCATTCGAGTGCAAGCCCTGCACGGATGATCGTGCCGAGATCTCGCGAGGTTCCGTTGCGGCGGGGGCCAGCCCCGCCCGGGGAGTCCGTGTCGAGTTCGTGGTGAGTTCTGTTCGTGACCGCGGCGATCGCCGCCACCGCCGCCTGCGCGTGGGTGTCGAGGGCGCTGTCACCGTTCGAGCGGCCCTAGCGAGAGGCGTCGCCGTCCTCCGGGGGAAGATCGTGGACGTACTCGAGGAGGTCGCCCGGCTGGCAGTCGAGCTCGCGGCAGATGGCCTCGAGGGTTGCGAGCCGGACCGCCTTGGCCTTGCCCGTCTTGAGGATGGACAAGTTCGCCACGGTGATCCCGATGCGGTCGGCGAGCTCGGTCAGGGTCATCCTGCGCTCGAGGAGCATCCGGTCGAGACGGATCACGATCGCCATCAGACCGTCAGCCTGCGTTCGTCCTCGATGGAGGCACCGTGCCGGAAGACCTCGGCCACGAGGAGTACCAGGCCGCCGAGGGAGACCTGGACGAGGTCGACGCCGTCCGGATAGCCGCCATAGGTGCTCCACGGTTGGAGCGACGGCATCCCGTACGAGACGAAATGGATTCCGTCGACCACGTACATGCTCGTGAAGTGCTCCAGCGCCGGTGCCAGCGCGGCACTGGCGATCGTCAGCCAGCCCAGGGCACGCAGGTAGCGCACGGTCCGCGTGCTGAACCCGTTGCCCGCGGCCGCCGATGCGAGCAGCCGCCACAGCAGGACGAGCCACACGGTGACCACCGTCCAGAGGATCACCTTCTTGACGACCTGAGCCGCCACCCAGGAGTTCCAGCCGCCCGTCGTGGTCAGCTGCACCTCCCCGGTGAGCACGGCTTGCGTCGGCCGGAGACTCGGCTCCTGATGCACGACGCCGTCGCGGATGAGCTGTTCACCACCGTCCTGGACGAACTTGTAGCAGAAGCTGCCGTCACCCGGGTACTCGTTCGGGTCAAGCTGGTAGATGTCGAACTCCTGGCACACCGGTGACACGTCCATCACCTGGACCGAGATCGTGTCCTGGAACTGCAGCGCACCCAGGCTGTAGTCCGCCGGATAGGTCGCCTTGCCCGTCAGCGCAAGGACACCGGTCACCGCCACCAGGACGGTCAGGGCCGCGGTGACGACGGCTGCTGCCAGGGTGACCCAGGCTCCGATCTGGAAAGGGCGTCGTTGTCGGACCATCAACTCCCCCGTTCATATCGTTTCACAATATTGTCTTACCGCAACGCGATGCTATCGCATCGTGAATCAATATGGTGCCCGCCGCCACGAAGCCACCGGGGCGGGCGCCCAACCCCCAGACCGCGGCCGTCAGCACGAGCAGCGTCGTCTCCCCGGTGAGGGGGAGACGTCACGCGCCGACGCGGTCCGCGACGGCGCCACCCGCGACCAGGAGGACGACGCGTCGAGGATCAGGGCTGTTGCCGCCGTGGTCCCGGCGGGGGCGGCCGCAAGCCACCCGAGCGCGAACATGAGCGCGGCGCTCGCAGGCTGGGAGGCGGCGGCCTGACAAGCAACGCCGACGCCCTCCTGATCCGAGAGGGCCTCGCGACCGCCGGGAGAACCGCGTCGTACCGCGATGACGGGGTACGCGGACTTTCCGCCATGACGTGGTTCCTTGACATTCCACAATGTAGGCGTACCTTGACAGACATGGACGGGACGAGCGCTGCGGGCATCGGCGCCCAGCTGCGCGCCGCCCGTCGTGCGGCGGGTTGGACGCAGCAGGAGCTGGCCCGACGGTCGGGCGTCTCCCGACCGACCGTCGGGCTCATCGAGCGGGGGCACCCGAACGGCGAGCTGGGCAAGGTCCTGGCGATGGTCAAGGCGCTCGGGCTGCAGCTGCGCCTCGAGCGGGGCCCCGCCCAGACCTTCTCCCTGGACGTCCTCGAGACGGAGACCGAGCCGCTGTGACCCGGGAGCTGGCGGTGCTGCTCTACGGTCGGCAGGTCGCCACCGCGACGCAGGACGCCCACGGGCGCCATCACCTGACCTACGAGCCGGGCTACACCGGCCCGGATGCGACCCCGGTGTCGATGTCGATGCCGACGGTGCTGGAGGTTCACGCCGGCAAGCCCGTCGACGCCTACATGGCGGGTCTCCTGCCCGACGGCCTGGACGTCCGTGAGCGCTGGGCGGACCGATGGGGCGTGTCGGCGACCAACTCCTTCGCCCTGTTGGAGCACATGGGGCTGGACTGCGCCGGCGCTGTGCAGTTCGTCCCTCCGGAGGGCGTCGAGGAGGCGCTGACACGCCCGACGCACCTGAGGGCACTGTCCCAGGAGGACATCGCCTCCCGGCTGGCCGCGCTGCGCACGGATGACACGTCCTGGGTGGTGTCCGGCGAACGGTGGTCCCTGGCCGGAGCCCAGGGCAAGTTCACGCTCACCCGCTCCCGGGAGGGTCGCTGGAGCGAACCTGAAGGAGCCTCACCCTCCACCCACATCGTCAAGCCCGGCGTCAGCGGCTACCGCGACCAGGCCCTGAACGAGCACCTGTGCCTGCGGGTGGCCGCCGCGTGCGGGCTGGAAGCCGTCGCCACCGAGTACACCGCGTTCGCCGGCCAGCCGGCCCTCGTGATCGCCCGCTACGACCGGCGCCGGTCCGGCGATCAGGTCGTCCGCCTGCACCAGGAAGACATGTGCCAGGCGCTGTCGGTGTTCCCCCGCAGGAAGTACGAGGCGTCCGGCGGGCCCGGCGTCGCGCGGATCGCGGAGCTGTTGCGAGACCGGAGCACGCGACCCGAAAGTGACGTGCGAGCGTTCCTGACGGCGGTCGCGTTCAACTACCTGATCGGCGCGCCCGACGCGCACGCCAAGAACTACTCCGTTCTCCTGGCGGGCTCCCAGGTACGCCTCGCGCCCCTGTACGACGTCGTCTCCGGGCTGCCGTACGAAGCCACCGAAGCCGATGCCGAGATGGACCGCTCGGCGATGTCGATCGGCGGGCACCGGATCTTCGGTGCCGTCGCCGGACGCCACTGGGACCGCATGGCGCGCCTCGCGCGCTTCAGCCCGAGGCAGATGCGCGAGATCGTGGCCGGCCTCGCCGAACGACTTCCGTCCTCGCTCGAGCAGGTCGTCAGCGCGCAGTCACACGCCGAGGACGAGTTCGGTGTGCGCCTGATCGAGCGGGTGGGGGCCCTGTGTGCCACCACGCTGGACCAGCTGAGGCATTGACCCCTGCGGCGACACGGCCGGACGCCGGACGCCGGATGCCGCGCCTCGCTGATCGAGCGGCATCAGCCGTCCGGGAACAGCGGGCCGGCGAGGCTGCTCGAGCCGTCCGTGAGCTGCCACTGGACCGTCGTGTCCTGCCAGAGCTCGGCCGGGTCTGTGCCCGGGCTGCTTGACTCGCCGGGGCCCCAGACGGCCCAGTAGCCGTTCGACACGTCTGCCCCCAGCACGTCTCCGGCAGCGGTGGTGACCCGGACGAGCTCGACGTCGTCGCCGGCGACGCCGACAGCGACCTGCTGCACGCTGGAGCCGCCGGCGCTCACGGCCCAGGCCTCGTTGTCAGCAGGTTCCAGCGTCTGTCCGGAGGAGGAAAGGTAGGCGAGCCGCTCATAGGGCGGGTCCGCTGCCTGGATGCACGCGCTCATCCGGTGGTCGTCGACGTTGGCGTAGACGACCAGTCCCCACTCTCCGCGCCGCTCCTCGAGGACCGGGTCAACGAGTTCGCCAGTTCGCCAGTCCCTGCCTGAACGGCACTCGGCACGGCGGGACGCCGCGATGGGGTTCCACTCGTCCACACCCGGCCAGGCGTCATTGAGCGAGAGGCTCTTCGAGCTGCCGTCGGCGAGGGACCACTCCAGAGTGACCTCGGCCCCGTCAGGGATCTCATCGCCTGTGAGATAGGTCGACCAGTACCCCTCGTCCGACACTTCGGCCTCGACCACAGCGCCCGAGTCGCCTTGCAGATTGCCGCTCCCCTCCTCGCGGGACCAGGCAGCCTCCACGACGACGCTGCTCACCTCGCCCCCGGCGACACCCCACACGAACGCCCCGTTCTCGGTCAGGACATCGACGGGCAGCACGTCTCCCGCGTCGACGTCGACATCGGGAAGGTGGGTGGTCGAGAGCGTGCTCGTCGACCCGCCGGCGAGGTCGAGGCACACTCCGGCGAAGCGGTCGTCGCCGACAACGACCGTCCATCCGGCATCGCCGTCCGCCCCGTCGGAGACGGCGTGCCAGGTGAGCCCGGCCGGCACCTCGGTGGGCGCCATCGTCGCGTCGATGCGATCGGCGCACGACTCGTCGGTGGAAGACAGCCACGCCGGGACGACGTCCTGCCCGACCGGGGACAGCACGACCGCGGTGCCGGCCACGGCGACCACGCCGGCCACCGCCGCGGCCAGCGTCCAGCGCCGACCGCGACGGCGCCGGGCGAGCTGCCTGGCGTCGAGCGGGGTGATGACGTCGACCTGTCGCTCCTCGAGGTACACCTCGTGGGCGCCCGTCTCGGTGCCCGGTCCCGACCCAGACATGGCGTGGCCGGCCGGCGTCGAGCGCTCAGGTGTCGCCAGCCCTGCGTCCAGGGCGGCGCGGGCCGCCGCGAACCGTTCGGGGTCGGGGGAGGTGGTGGGGGCGAGGCGGGTCAGGCGGGCGTCGATGTCGTGGGTGCTCATGCCGACCTCCTCGAGGACGCGGGGGCGCTCGCAGGGCGAGCGGTGGAGCGGGTGGCGGTGTCGGGGTCGTCGACGGCGGCTTTGAGGCGGCGTCGGGCCCGGTGCAGGCGGACGTGCAGCGCGGCGGTGGAGCAGCCGGCGACGTCGGCGGCCTGGGTGGGGGTCAGTCCGTCCCAGGCGACGAGCAGGATGGCCTCGCGTTCGCGCTCGGTCAGGATGGCCAGGGCGCGGAGCAGGGTGTCGCGTTCGGTGGCGAGGTGCTCGGGGGTGTCGTCCGCAGGGGCGGCGGCCTGCAGGCGGGTCAGCTCGTCGTCGAGCCGACGGCGGCGCACGTGCGCGCGGGCGGTGCTGCGTCGCTGGTTGCGGGCCACGACCAGCAGCCAGGGCAGAGCGTCCTCGGGCACGTCGTCCACGCGGCGCCAGGCGACCAGGAACGTCTCGGACAACAGGTCCTGGGCGGTGTCGGGGTCGGTGTGCCGCAGCAGGTAGGCGTGGACCCGTACGGCGTGGTCGGTCCACAGCGCGGCGAGCCGCGCGGCGGCATCGTCGTCCGGCGGACCCTGGCCGGCATCGTCGTCGGAGGTGCTCACACCACGTACTGTCCCCGCACCCTCGAGACTTACGTCAGGTCGCGACACCCGATGCGTGATCGTCACGGGGCACGGCGGACGCACTCCCACGCGGACGGACGCTCATTGCGCCGTCGGCCTCGCCGAGGTGCTGCCGGCCGTCTCGGGTGTCGGTCATCGGGCGAACGCGGGCATCGCCCCCGGGCGGCACCGCACGGCCCGCGGTGTCCCCAGGGCGTGCGGGTGGATCTGGACATAGCCTCAAGTGGCCGGCCCGGAAGGAGAGGCTCCACCGCGACGACGCGGGCGTGTGCCGCAGCAGGGTCCTCCGAACGGGGTGGTCGCCATGAAGATCGAGAATCAGACGGACACGAGGCTGTACTGGCGCGTGTTCAGGCCCGATGACCTGGTCCGGGTGTCAGGGCTCGCGGACGGGTGGATCGGTGCGCGCAGCGCCGCCGCATGGAGCGACAACGCGTTCGGGCAGGTGCGGCTCGAGATCAAGAACGGCACGACGTCACGGTACGACGACGTGGTGAAGACCGGCGTCGACCTGATCGTCACGGGTACCTCCGTCCACGCCCGCGGACGTGCCACGGAGATGCCGCTCTCGGGTCAACCGGGCGAGCGGCGCGAGGTGAAGCCGTTCCCGCCCGCCCCCGGAGCGGTCAGGCGCCTGCTCGTGGTGAACGAGGCGAACATCCCGGTCCACGTGGGCATCTCGTGGGGGAACGTGCTGCAGCAGGTGCGCAACAACCTGGCAGCCGGCGACTTCGACTGGTTCTCGCTCTCCGAGGCGGGCGACCACGACCTCACGATCCTGCCGGCGTTCAGCGTCGACGAGAAGCCGAGCGAGCTGAACAGCATCGACCACAACGGCAAGGCGATCACGGGCTGGACCATCGCGGCGGCAGGGGTGGCCCTGACCGTGGCCACCGGAGGTGCCGCGCTCGTGTTCGGCGCAGGCCTGGTCGTCTCGGGCGCGGGGCTCGTCTCGATCGCGGCGGACTCCAAGGTCGCTCCCTGGACGACGGTCCTGACGGGTGCCCGCGGGTTCGACGTCGTCGTCACGGGCGGTGTGTCCGGCACCCGCGAGAAGCCGAGCATCGCGTTGCAGCCCTTCGACCTCGAGACCACGGTGCCGGGCTACTACGACCAGCTCGTCAGGACGATGGCCGACCCGACCGCGCGGATCGTCAGCATCGACCAGCAGAGCGTCGGCCGGACGCTGGACGCCTACCGCTCCGGCGACTTCATCGCCGTCACGCGGGGCAGGGACGCGCGCATCGCCTCGCGGCACTGGGTGCTCACGGAGGTGGGCGACGGGTCGGTGTGGATCCAGCAGCTCAGCAACGGTCGGTACCTCGACGCGCACCAGGACGCTTCCCAGGACTTCCGAGCCTGCACCCGCGGTGGGCCGGGGCCGGGCAACCAGGCCTCTCGTCGGTGGCGGTTGCTTCCCGACGGTGACGCGTTCCGGATCCAGCAGGTCAGCTCGGGCCGCATCCTCGACGCGCACGCAACGCCGTCGTACGACTACGGCGTCGTCACCCGGGAGAACACCGCGCAGGCGTCGCGGCGGTGGGTCGTCACGGACGTGCGTCCCGCGTTCGACTGAGATCAGGTCCCCTCCCGGGACCAACCGTCCTCCGGGGGACGGCCCGAGGGTCCGACGCCCCCGGGTCGCTCCGGCTCGAGCTGGTGCGCGCGGTAGTCGGTCATGCGGCCGTCGTAGGTGGCGATGTGCGCCTCCACGCGTTCCACGTACAAGCGGTCCGGGTCGGGCGCGCCGGCGTAGGCCCCCGCGGTGGTCAGGTGCAGGCGATGTTCCCGTGCGAGCTCGCGGCGCAGGACGTCGAGCGCGACGGCGGCGGGCGTCGTGCGGCTGAAGATCCTCTCGACGCCCGCACCCACGACGACAAGGAAGCCCAGTGTCGGGATGATCCACCTCTGGCCGTCGGGGGCGACCGCTTGCGTGAGGGGGATGGCGGCGCCGGCGGCGAGCACCAGCAGCCACACGAGCTGGATCCCGCCGGACCGCAGCCACGCCGCGACGTCGGCGACGCGCAGCCGCGTGCGGAGAGTGCGGTCGTACCGGGACTGCGTGCGCGTGGACTGCTGTTCGCTGCTGCGTGCCATGACGGCTCCTGTCCGACGCCGGCCGCCCCGTCGCGCGCCGATCGCGACAGCGTAGGCACAGTCGGGGAGCCCACACCCCCCGGGGCGTCGACGCTGGCGTGGGGCGGAACCCGTCGGTGGCATCGCAGAGCGGGGCGGACTCGGCGCGGTGTACGACGGCGGGCCCTCGCAGCCGCGGGGCCCGCCGTCGGCGGCAGCAGAGCGGATGTCATCCTGCGTGCCTGGGGGCTCAGGAGAACCGGACCGTCAATCGACCTTCCAGGCGCGCAGCTCCCCGGCCACCGGCAGCACCGTGCTCAGGGGCGTGATGGGTCCACCGAGCACTCCGTCGAGCGACGAGATCTCGATCGTCGGTCCGTCGACGACGACGCGGAGCGCCCCGCCCGTCCACGGCATCTCGGTGGTCTTGCACCCCGGCCGGTCGAGCCGGACGACGCCGTCGGCGGCGGAGACGGCGGCGCTCTCCAGGTCCCCGGCGGTGAGCACGAGACGATCCCCTCCAGGGTGCGGCGCCCACTCCGCGTCGATCACCTGGTCGCCGTCCACGGCCTCCCGCCCGCGTCGTGCGTCGAGGTCGGGGTGCGGGGTGGCGACGAGGCGCTCGCCGACGACGGACAGGACATGGGGAACGCTCAGGCAGCTGCTCCATCCTGCGTCGTCGTCACGCACGCCTCGCATCCAGAACATCAGGCACGGGCGACCGTCACGGTCCCGGAAGAAGGACGGTGCGTAGTAGCTGTCACCGAAGCTGAGCCGGCCCCAGGTGTCGGCCTCGAAGCGACCATCGGCGTATGAACCGATCGCATAGCCGGCGTAGTGCAGCACGTCGTCGTCCCAGATCGAGCTCACCATGACCCAGCGACCGTCGACCTCGAAGAACTGCGGGCACTCCCACAGCGCCCCCATCCAGACCGGTGAGCGCTCGTCGGTCGAGCGGGACGCGGCCACGCCGTCGTAGGCCCAGTCGGTCAGGTCCGTCGAGGTGTAGGTCAGCGCCATGGCCGTGCCGGCGCGGTCCGCGGCGCCCACGAACATGCGCCAGCCGTCGCCCTCGCGCAGGACGAACGGGTCGCGGTAGGCGATGAGGTCGAGGTCGTCGGGCGCCTCGACCAGGACGTCGCCCTTGGTCCACCCGTCCCAGGTGTCGTCGGTGGGTACGGCGACGCGGACCCGCCCGATCCCGATGTCCGGCTGGACCACCGAGGTGTACAGGATGCGCGCCGTGCCGTCCTCGGCGACGAGGCTCCCGGTCCAGATGCCGTCGTCCCCGTCACCCGGCGCGATCGCCACCGGACGACGCTCCCAGGTGAGCAGGTCGCGGCCGACGGCGTGTCCCCAGTGGCAGTTCGGCGCCCACTCCATGCTGTCTGGCACGAACTGGTGGAAGAGGTGGTATGCGCCGTCGTGCCAGGTGAGGCCGTGCGGGTCGTTGATCCAGCCGGACTCCGCGGTGAAGTGCAGGTGCGGTCGCATCTCATCGCCCCCCGTCGTAGGCGCGGCGGACGGCGCGCGCCTGGTCGAGGTTCCCGCGTTCCCAGTCGTCGACCTCACGACGGCGCTCCGCGCGCAGCGCGTCACGTTCGACGACGAACCGCTCCATCCGGTCGGACGCGGCCCGGCGGGCGGCCTCCTGCTCGTCGGTCAGGGGCGGCAGCGGCGCCTCGATGACCCGGTCGACGGGTCGCAGCGGCAGCCGCTCCTCCACCTCGGGCACGGTGAGGACGGGCGAGGGGAGCGTCTGGTACCAGTACGCCGTCGAGGACCAGTCGTCGGACAGGTGGTTGCCGTGACCGTGCTCGAACGTCACCTTGATCCGCTTCTCGAAGCGGATCGGGTCGACGAGGTGGAACCGGTAGCTGTGGTGGAATCCGGGCACGTCCTCCTCGTGGACGATCGTCCCGTTGAACAGGTAGGCGTTGCGCTGCATGCCCCAGGCGTGACCGAAGTAGTCCTCCATGCCGGTGCCGTGCAGGCTCGGCGGCCACGTGTCGTCGTCGATGAAGATCATGTCGTCGCCCTCGCCCCACCAGGATCCCTGGAAGTGGCGGACGGCGAGGTTGCAGCCCACGTAGTGCCCGCGGCCCTCGGTCTCCAGCGCGACGTAGTTGTCCGCACCGTCGAGGTTGGCCACCGTCGTCTCGATGCTGTTGGTCTGCAGGTCCGGACCCCACCCGCGGTTGGGCAGGGCACGGCGCCAGTGGGCGTGGAAGTACACCGTGTCGGCCGGCAGCGGTTCCGGCGAGAGCTCGTAGTCGATGTAGAAGTACTGCAGGTACGGGATGTCGTTCTGGTTCTCGACGACGACGCGGGCGCGCTTGCCGAAGGGCATCCGGAAGTAGCTGTTGAACGCCGCGCTGCCGCCGAAGCTGTGCAGCTCGGGCTCCTTGGCGGACACCGACAGCGGCAGGGAGTCGTAGCTGCCCGAGAGGGAGTTCATCAGACCGAAGAAGTCGCCGAGCGGCGCGATGACGCTCGGTGTCTCCTGGTCGTCCCAGTAGATCTTCAGCAGGATCTTCCGGTAGTAGTCCGGGTCGACGACCTCCCAGCTGACCCCGAGGGCGTTGTGGATCTCGAGCATCGGGACGCCGACGACGTCGGGAGCGATCTGACCGGGACCCGGCTGGACGCGGCAGGACTGGGTCATCCAGATGTGCGTGATGAACCCGGGCCCCTCGAGGTCGGCGAGGACGCGTTCCTCGCCGGGCATCACGATCCAGTTGTCGCGGTTGCGACCCGTCTGGTCGAAGCTGGACGCCCGGGCGCTGCGTCCCGGTCGGGCTCGGGTGAGGTCTCCGAGGAGCCCACCGGGGGCGGGGGTGGGGGTCATGACTGTCCTTTCGCGACGACTCTGTGACCAGGAAGAACGCATCGAAACGTTTGCGTGCCTGGATTCGCAGCGTAGACGACGCGTATCCTGCGCGCAAGGACTGAAAAGCCTGTAGGTACAGGCTCCGCGACCGGTGGGGCCGACCAGGAAAATGTTTGATTGGAGTGGTCGATGGCGACCATCGTCGAAGTCGCCCGCATGGCCGGGGTGTCCACGTCGACCGTCTCGCACGTGCTCAACGGGACGCGGCCGGTCCGACCGGCGACCCGCAAGCGGGTGGCGGCCGCGATCGAGAAGACCGGCTACCGCCAGGACGCCGTGGCTCGCGCCATGCGCCGGTCACGGACGGACAGCATCGGGCTGGTCGTCTCCGACGCCGGCGAGCCTGCCTTCGCGGAGATGGTCCACGGGGTGGAGCACGCCGCGGCGGCACGCGGGCTGACCCTGGTGCTCGCCAACTCGGCCGAGGACCCGGAACGCGAGGAACGCGCGGTGAGCACGCTCCTGGCGCGCCGCGTGGACGGGCTGATCCTGGCCCACTGCGCGGGCTCGGGGCGCGCCGTCGGCACCCGGCTCGGCGCCGACGACGCCCGGCCCGTCGTCCTGCTCGACCGTGTTTTCGACGGTTCGCCGCACGACCAGGTGGGGGCGGACAACCGCGAGACCATGCGCCGCCTCGTGACGCACCTGCGCGGAGCGGGCCACCGACGCTTCCTGCTGGTGGCCGGCGACCAGCGGGTCCCCACGCTCGCCGAGCGCCGGCAGGGCTTCCGCGACGCCACCCCCGACTCCGAGCTCGGCGAGCAGACGATCGTCGACGCCGTCGACACCGCGTCGGTCCGCGCCCACGTGGCGGCCGCCCTCCGCTCCGGCGGCGCGACCTGTGTCATCGCCTGCAGCACGCCGCTGGCGGTCGTCGGTCTCGAATGTCTGCGCGACGCGGGGATCGCGACGCCCGAGCAGATCGCGTTCGCCGCGTTCGACGGGTTCAGCCACTCGGACCTGTTCCGACCCACGATCACGACGGTGCGGCAGCCGGCGTTCGAGATGGGCGAGGCTGCGGTCTCGTTGCTGATGGACCGGATCGCGTCCCCGGAGGCGAGCCCGCGCACGCTCCGGCTCAACCAACGCCTCGAGCTGCGGGAGTCGACCGAGGACTACCGTGTCCCGGAAGTTGACGCGCCACCCATCTCTTGACAGCCGTCGAGCGGCGCGCGTAACCTCGCAAACGATTCGCGCAAACGTTTCGCTTAGCCGTATCCGCCCCCGGGCCTCACCCAACGAAGGACGAGACATGCCTGGCTACCCTTTCCGCCGCCCCGTCGCCGCCGCGGTGACACTCGCCGTGCTCCTGCCGCTCGCCGCCTGCTCCCAGGCGAGTGACGCCGAGCAGGGCGGCCCCACGACCATCACGCTCTCCATGCAGAACCCCGACGTGAAGACCGCCGACCCCGCCACCTGGGCGATCGTGGAGGCCTTCGAGAGCGCCAACCCGGACGTCGACGTCGAGGTCAGCGGCCAGCCGGTCGCCGAGCACCTGCAGTCGCTGTCCATCGCCGCGCAGAGCGACACGCTCCCCGACGTCTTCTGGGTCTACAAGTCGAACGCCGAGGAGATGCTCGCCGGCGACCGGTTGCTGGACCTGCAGCCGATCCTGGAGGAGCAGGGCGTCATCGACAGCCTGCCCGCGACCACCGTCGAGTACTTCACGTCGGACGGCACGGTCTTCGGCGTGCCCTACCAGGGCCTCCTGACCGGCCTGTGGACCAACACCCAGGTCCTCTCCGACCACGGCCTGTCGACGCCGACCACGTTCGACGAGCTGCTCCAGGTCGCCGAGACGCTGGCCGACGAGGACGTCGTGACGATCTCGAACGGCGCGAGCCAGTCGGCGTTCAGCGTCTGGCAGTTCCTCGTGTGGCTGGACCGCTTCGGGTTCGAGGAGAGGATGGACGGCCTGCTCGACGGATCGGAGTCGTGGGAGAACCCCGACTTCGTGCGGATGTACGAGCACATCGCCGAGCTGCGCGACGCCGGGGCGTTCTCCAGCAACGTGTCCACCCAGACCTACCAGCAGGCGGTGGACCAGTTCCTCCAGGGCGAGGCGGCCTTCCTCGACGCGGGTGTCTGGGCCGCGGGGGCGATCCAGGACTCCGAGGTCGCGCCGCACACCACCTTCTGGAAGGGCCCGACGTTCGCCGACGGCGTCGGCGAGCAGAACATCATCATGAACGTGGCCTCCGCCCCCCTCGTCGTCGCGAAGAAGGTCGGTGAGGACGAGGCCAAGCTTGACGCCGTCGAGCGGTTCCTCGGCTTCTACTACAGCGACGAGGCGCAGCAGCTCATGGTCGACAACGGTCAGCCGCCCGTCACGACCTACGAGCCGGAGCTCGACGAGGAGGAGCAGTCGGTCCTGAAGTCGGCTCTCGACGCCGCTCGGGAGGAGGGCGTGTCGACGCCCGGGACCCAGCCGGACCTCGTGTTCCCGGTCGCCGTGTCGAACGCCATCTACGACTCGATCTACGGCGTCATCCAGGACCAGCTCACCCCCGAGGAAGCCGCCGCGCTCGTGCAGCGAGCGCTCGACGCCGAGTGAGGCACGCGGGTGCGCCGCCGAGCGGCGCACCCGCGTCCCTGACCGAACCCGCAGCATCGTCGAGACAAGGAACGACCGTCATGATCTGGCTCAGCTCGCGGTGGAGGATCGCGGTGATGGTGCTGCCCGCGGTGGTCCTGTTCACCCTGTTCTTCGCCTATCCGGTGCTGTACGGCGTCGGCTACAGCCTCACCGACGCGCAGGGCTTCAGCGCTCCCCGGCTCGTCGGGCTCGACAACTACGCCGCGCTGGGCGACGACCCGTTCTTCTGGCTCTCCCTGAAGAACACCGTCATCATCCTCGTGGTCAGCGTGGCCTTCCTGGTGCCGGCCTCCTTCGCCCTGGCGCTGCTGATGCAGCAGAGGATCCGGGCCGCAGGAGCGCTCCGGGCACTCCTGTTCGGACCGGCCATCGTGGCGCCGATCCTCGTCGGTCTCGTCTGGGTGTTCATCCTCGACCCGCGGGTCGGACTGCTCAACCGGCTGCTCGTGCCGCTCGGCATCCCCGAGATCCAGTGGATCGGCGGCGACTCGCTCACCCCGTACTCCATCGCCCTCGTCTTCAGCTGGGCGAGCATCGGCTTCGCCATGACGATCTTCTACGCCGGCCTGCAGCAGCTGCCCGACGACGTGATGGAGGCGAGCTCGCTCGACGGGGCGACCCGGTGGCAGCAGCTGCTCCACGTCACCGTCCCGATGATGCGCGAGACCATCGGCATCGTGTCGATCCTGCTCGTCACGAACGTCTTCAAGATCTTCGAGCTCGTCTACATGCTGACCGGCGGCGGTCCCGTCCACCGCTCCGAGACCCTGGTCAGCTACATGTACTTCGTCACGTTCACCAGCCAGCGCTACGGGGCCGGCATGGCGATCGCCGTCGTCGTGCTCGTGCTCGGCGCGCTGACATCGCTCGTCTACCTGGCCCTCGCACGCCGCGGCCGGTCCGCATGAACTCCCGGAGCGCACCCATGACCTCTGCCACCGTCGCCGGTCGCGAGACCGCGCCGCCGCCCGTGCCGGCCACCGAGCGCCGGCGCGGACGCGAGCAGCACCGGCCCACCCGGTCGCCCGCCGCCGAGCGCCGCCGACGGGTACGCACGCGGATCATCGTCGCCGGCATCGCGTACCTGGTCACCTTCCTCGTCGTGCTGCCCATCCTCTGGATCGTCCTGCTGTCCTTCCAGCAGAGCGACCAGATCCTCTCGGACCCGTTCTCGGTGCAGACCCTGACCCTCGAGAACTACCGGGACGCGATCGCCACGCTGCCGCTCGTGCAGATGTACAAGAACACGATCATCATCGCCGCGGTCGCGGTGACGATCGGCATGACCGTCTCGTTCATGGCGTCCTTCGCGCTGACCCGGATGGTCTTCCGGCGACGCGGCGTGCAGTCCGCGCTGCTGCTGTACTTCCTGGCGGGGCTCGCGGTGCCCGTCTACGTGCTGCTCTTCCCGGTCTACCGTCTCGACCTGGCGCTGGGCATCTTCGGCACCTACGCCGCCGTGATCCTCCCGTACGCCGTGGTGTCCATCCCCTTCAACACCCTTCTGCTGACCGGGTTCCTGCGCGGTATGCCGGGGGAGCTCGAGGAGGCCGCCATCATCGACGGCGCCGGTCTCTTCCGGATCTGCTGGTCCGTCGTCCTCCCGGTCATGCGCCCGATCCTCGCGACCGTCGTGATCTTCAACGTCGTGTACGTGTTCAACGAGTTCCCCTTCGTGTCGGTCCTCATCAACGACCCGGACCTGGCGACGGTGTCGCTGGCCGTGTCCAAGTTCCAGGGCCAGTACTCCGTGAACTACGGCGGGATGATGGCCGCGGCGACGCTGGTGCTGCTTCCCCAGCTCGCCATCTACGCCGTGCTGCAGCGACACGTGATCGCCGGTCTGACGGCGGGTGCGGTCAAGGGGTGACGGCGCACACGCGGGAGCCGGGCTCTCCGGACACCGCCCGTCGCGGCGAGCCCGACCGGACCGGACGCCAAGCCCTGCGACCGATGAACTGAAGGAGAACGCCTCATGCACCCCGCTCCGCACCACGACGCCCTGGTCGTCGGCGAGGCGTTGATCGATGAGGTCGTCGCCGCCGACGGTTCTGTCCGGGAGCATCCCGGAGGGAGCCCTGCGAACGTGGCGGTCACGCTCGGTCGACTCGGCCGTTGGCCGCGGCTCGCCACCCAGCTCGGTCGGGACGACAGGGGCCGCAGTGTGCAGCAGTGGTTGTCGGCGTCGGGAGTGGTACTGGCTCCCGGGTGCGAGCACGGGGGCCCGACGTCGGTCGCGACGTCTCGCCTGGGCGTCGACGGGGGAGCCACGTACGACTTCGCGCTGAGCTGGTCACCGGACCTCTCCGGCGTCGGGACGGCGCCGCTGGTTCACGTCGGCAGCATCGCGACGCTCCTGGAACCGGGGGCTGATGCGGTGTTGCGGCTCCTCCACCGGTCGCGCGAGACCGCGCTCGTCACGTACGACCCGAACGTGCGCCCGACGATCTGCCCCGACCGCGAGGCGGTGCGAGGCCGGGTGGAACAGTTCGTCGGCCTGGCGGACGTCGTCAAGGTCTCGGACGAGGACCTCGCGTGGCTCTATCCCGGCGAGGGCGCGATGACGGTCCTGCGGCGGTGGGCGACCGCCGGGCCCGGGGCCGTCGTCGTCACACGGGGGGCCGAGGGTTCGGTGCTCCTGACGGGGGAGTCCTGCCGAGAGGTGCCGGGACGCAGCGTCGACGTGGTGGACACCATCGGTGCCGGCGACTCGTTCATGGGTGCGCTGATCCACGGACTGCTCGACCTGGTGCCCCTCGGAGCGGACGCGCGTACAGCGCTGCGTGGGGTGTCGGTGGAGACCCTGGCACCGATCGTGGAGTTCGCCGGCGAGGTCGCGGCCGTGACCGTCGCGCGCGCCGGGGCCAACCCCCCGTGGCGGCACGAGCTCGCTGCCTAGGGGCGGAGCGCGACCATCGGGTCCCTGGGGCTGCGCCCCGCGCGCCGCCACCGCGTCACGGGGCGGTCGCACTACGGTCGACACGTCCGGGTCCACCGGTTCAGCGAGGGAAGGAAGTCGATGGGTCTCTTCGGCCGACGTGCCCGACGTGCCCGCCCGGCCGGCCGCCGTCCGCCGGAGGTGCCCGACGTCGAGGCCTCCCGGCCGGTCGTCACCGAGCCGCTGGGTGCGTCGAAGCTGTGGTCCGACGGCATGGGCAAGGTCGCGACGCGCTCGGTGCAGGCGCTCGCGGTGATCGCCCTCGTCGGCGTGCTGGTGTTCGCGAGCACCCGGCTGACCCTGGTGGTCATCCCGGTGCTCATCGCGCTGGTCCTCGCCGCGGCGATCTCACCGCTGGTGTCCTGGCTGCGCCGCCGCGGGGTGCGGTCGATCCTCGCGACGTGGCTCGCGCTGATCGCGCTGCTCGCCATCCTCGGTGCCGTCCTGTGGCTCGTCGTGCGGGCCGTCGTCGACCAGTGGGACGAGCTTCAGCAACAGGCGCTCGACGGCTTCGACTCCTTGCAGACCTACGTCCAGGACCTGCCGTTCCAGATCTCCTCCGAGCAGATCAACTCGGTGCGGGACTCCGCGGTGAACTTCCTCCAGTCCAGCGCGGTGGGGTCCGGTGCGCTCCAGGGGGTGTCACAGACCGCGGACTTCGTCGCGGGCTTCTTCATCATGGTCGTGGTCCTGTTCTTCTTCCTGAAGGACGGCCCGGCGATGTGGGAGTTCCTGCTGCGGCCGTTCGACGGCGAGGCGTACCAGCGGGGACGGCGCGTCGGTGCGGCGACCATCCAGACCCTCGGGAACTACGTCCGGGGGACGGCGATCGTGGCGGCCGTCGACGCGATCGGCATCGGCATCGGCCTCGCGATCGTGGGCGTCCCCCTGGCGCTCCCGCTGTCGGTCCTGGTCTTCCTGCTCGCCTTCATCCCCCTCGTCGGTGCGACCCTGGCGGGCATCCTCGCCGCGCTGGTCGCGCTGGTCGCCGTCGGCCCGGTCGAGGCGCTGATCGTCGTCGCGATCGTCGTTGGTGTGAACCAGCTCGAGGGCAACTTCCTGCAGCCGATCGTCATGGGCCGCACGCTCAGGCTGCACCCGCTCGTCATCCTTTTCGCGCTGACGGCCGGGACGGTGCTCGTCGGCATCACCGGCGCGGTGCTCGCCGTGCCGATCGCCGCGTCGATCTGGCGGGCGATCCAGGTGTGGGACGGGCCCGACCTGCCCGCGAAGTTCGCCCGGCAGAAGCGGGTCGAGACCGTCTGACGGCGCCGGTGGTGCCCGGCGCCGTGCCGCCCCACCCACATCGGTGACCAGGCGCCTCCGCCCGGCGCCGGACCCGCTACCTTCACCTCGTGCATCACGTGCGGAGAACGGCCCGGTTCGTGGCTCTTGTCGCAGGTGTGCTGGCGATCGCGGACGGCTTCCGGTGGGGCAACCGCTGGTACGTCTCGACGATGTACGGCGGTGCGGCGGACGGCGGTGCGCTCGCGGTGGAGCGGCTGGTTGCCGCGCACAGCGCTCTGGTCAGCGGTCTGGGTTGGCTGTGCCTGGCGGTCGCGGCTGCAGTCCTGGGATGGCGCCTCCGGATCGTCGCGGCTCCGGGCGTCCGTTAACGCATTCCTGCCAGGAGCAGGTGGGTGAGCTTGCGGGCGTCGTAGCGGCCGTCGTCACCGGCGAAGAGGCAGAGGTTGCCGATGCCGCGCATGAGCTCGTAGCCGCTGACGTCGACGGCGACCTCTCCATCCTCGCGCGCTGCGGCGAGGAGACGGTCGCAGATCGGCACGAGGCGGTCGAGGAAGTAGTCGTGCAGACCGCTGCCCGACTCGTCGCTGGTGCGGACGGAGGCGAGGCCGTGCTTGGTCGCCAGGAAGTCCACGAAGGCGTCGATCCACTCGCTGAGTGCGGCGAAGCGTGACGAGTCGTCCTGGAGCAGCGTCTCGCCGAGGTCGACGCACGCGTCGACCTGGTGGCGGTAGACGGCGGCGACGAGCTCGGCACGGGAGGGGAAGTGCCGGTAGATGGTGCCCATCCCGACCCCTGCCTCGGCGGCGATGAGCCGCACCGGGGCGTCGATCCCTGACTCCGCGAACACCCGCGCCGCGGCCTCGAGCAGGGCTTGCTCGTTGCGTCGGGCGTCGGAGCGCCGCGTCCGGGTCGGAGCCACGGGCTCGCTGCGGTCGGACTGGGTGGGGGGCATGACAGGACTCCTCCTTGCTAAACGGAGCATCGCTCCGTATATTTAACGGAGCAGCGTTCCGCTTCAATGATGCCAGACCTCCGCTGCACCGCACCATCCTCATGACAGGAGAACGCTCATGCAGTACCGCACGCTCGGGCACACCGGCATCCAGGTGAGCAGCCTGGCGCTGGGCACGATGAACTTCGGGAAGATCGGCGGCACGACGCAGGCCGAGGTCGACACCCTCGTCGGCACCGCGCTGGATGCCGGGATCAACCTCGTCGACACCGCCGACGTCTACAGCGGCGGGGAGTCGGAGGAGCTGCTCGGCAAGGCCCTCGTCGGCCGCCGCGACGACGTCGTGCTCGCCACCAAGGCCGGGCTCCCGATGGGCGACGGAGCTGGCCAGAGGGGTGCGTCGCGGCGCTGGCTCACCACGGCGCTGGACGCGAGCCTGCGCAGGCTGGGCGTCGACCATGTCGACCTGTTCCAGATCCACCGGTGGGACCCGGCCACGAGCGACGAGGAGACTCTCGCGGCGCTGTCGGACCTGCAGCGGGCCGGGAAGATCCATCACTTCGGCACCTCGACCTACCCGGCCTACCGGATGGTCCAGGCGCAGTGGGCGGCCGCCGAGGCGAAGACCGGACGGTTCGTCACGGAGCAGCCCAGCTACTCGATCCTGCAGCGTGGCGTCGAGCGAGACGTGCTGCCGGTGGCTCAGGAGTACGGCCTCGGAGTGATGGTGTGGAGTCCGCTGGCGTCGGGATGGCTCTCCGGAGCCGTGCGCCGTGACCAGGAGGTCACCACCCACCGCGCGGCCTTCATGCCCCAGCGGTTCGACCTCGCCGACCGCGCGAACCAGGCGCGGATGGACGCTGTCGAGCAGCTCGCGACCGTCGCCGAGGAGGCCGGCCTGACCCTCATCCAGCTCGCGCTGGGGTTCGTGACCGCCCATCCCGGCGTCACCAGCGCCCTGATCGGGCCGCGCACGCCCGACCACCTCGCCTCGCAGCTCGCGGCCGCCGAGACGGTGCTGACGGCCGAGGTGCTCGACGCGATCGACGCGATCGTCCCGCCCGGCACCGACCTGGCTGCGCACGAGAAGAACGACGCCCCGCCGGCGTTGCAGGACGCGGCGCTGCGCCGTCGGTGAGCTGAACCGCCCCGTCCTCGAACCAGGTGACCCGGGGCGCCCGAGGAGTCGGGCGCCCCCGGGTCACCTACGCGTAGTCGGCCCAGACGCGGCGCTCCGCCCCGTCGACGGTGAGCATCCCGCCGTACGGCAGGATCCACTGCGGCCGGGTGTGGCCGAACGGCACGCCGACGACGATCACGGCCTCCGGGTTGTAGCGCTGCACGGTCTCGATGACGACGTCGCGCTGCTCGGCACGCTTCACGGCGCGCTCGGTCGGCGTGAGCTCCACCTCGAAGGACGTGGTCGGCGGACGCGCGACGACGACGGCGTCGACGGCGTCGAGCAGCCCGCGCTCGCCGAGCGAGCGCACGACGAAGCCCACCTCGCGGGCGGGAGGGAGCTCCTCGGAGGTCTCGAGCAGCAGCACGCCGCCTTGGACGACGGCAGGGTCGGCCGGGAAGCGGCCCGCGGTGAGGATCCACTCGATCACCTCGAGGCAGCCGCCCCAGGTCCGCCCGGTGACGGACCGCTCGGGCCCCGCCCACGTCCACGGCTCGGTGGGTTCGCGGTCGCCGAACGAGGTGAGCGCGGCCGGGTCCTGCCAGTCGACACCGAAGTCCTCGGCCTCGCCGGGTTCGGTGATCTCCAGGCGTTCACCGGTGAGCAGGGCGGCGCGCAGGGACGCGGCGTGGACCGGGTCGACGGACGGCCCGGGCCCGAGGTGCACCTGGGTCGACCCGCCGTAGTAGCCCGCGACGCCGTGCGTCCACAGCCAGCTCAGCAGGTTCGTGTTGTCGCTGTACCCGAGGAACGGCTTCGGGTCGGCGCGCACCAGGTCGGCCTCGAGGTGCGGGATCACGGTGATCTGGTCCTCGCCGCCGATCGTGGCCAGCACCGCACGGATCTCGGGGTCGCCGAAGGCGGTGTTGAGGTCTGCGGCGCGGTCCTGCGGCGTCGCGCCGAGGCGTCGGGTGGTCGGGTACTCGACCGGGACCAGACCGGTGATCTCCTGGAGCCGCTCCATGGCCTGCTCGTGCACCGCGGGCGCGAACCCGGGTGCCGCGAACGACGGCGAGACGACGGCGACCTTGTCACCGGGTGCGGGCTTGCGGGGCGATATGAGCTCCATGTCCGTCATGGTGCCGTGGGTGCGGGCGACGGGGGAACCTGATTCCCGGCCCACCAGTCCACCGCGGCGGAGACCACCCGCTCGGGGGACCGGACCCAGCGGATGTGGTCGTTGCTGGCTCCGGCGGGCACCTCGCGGTCGGCGTAGTGCCAGCGGTTGACGGTCCCGGGTGCGAACAGGTCGCGGGCGAACGCCTCGACCGCCCGGCGTGGTGCCAGCGGGTCGTCGTCGAGGCTGACGACGAGCGACGGCGTCGCGATGGGTGGTGCGGTCGGGAAGGGCGGCCGTCCGCTCCGTGCCATCGTCGCCCACTCGCGCATGAGGGTGCGAGCGCCGGGACCGCCGAACGCCGGCCGGGGGAGGTACCCGAAGACGGCCGTCAGCGTTGGCACGATCACGCCTCCCATGAGCACGAGGTGCAGGCCGCCGTACGGGAAGTGGCGGTGGTAGGGCAGGGCTCCGGCGACGGTGATCAGCCCGTCCACTCTGCCGCCGGTCAGCAGGTACCCCGCCGCGAGCTGCGCGCCGAGGCTGTGGCCGAGCAGCAGGACGGGACGGTCCGGACGCTCCCGGCGTGCCGCGGCGACGGCGTCCGCGATGTCGTCGATCTCGTCCTGGTAGGCCCAGTCCAGCCCCCGGCCGGCCGTGACCGACGGGTCCTCGAAGCCGCGACGGGTCAGGGCGCGCGCGTCCCACCCGGCCTCCTCGAACGCCGCGACCACCGGCCGGTAGTAGCGGGAGCCGATGGCCATCGCCGGGGAGATCAGCACCACGGGCGCCGGCTCACCGGAGCTCCGGCCGTTCGTTCCCAGGGTGGTCTGCATCGATCTCGACTTTCGACGGCCTCGCCGCGCAGCAGTGTGAGGGCGGCACACCTGAGCCTAGGGGCAGCGCGTGCACGCTGCGGTCGCCGCGATCCTCGCCGTCGGTTTGGATGGTCAGGTCCCGACACCCGCTCGACTGGAGGCACACCCGTGACCCGACGCATCCTCCACGTGGTCACCAACGTCGGCCACTACGACGACCCGTCGCACCCGACCGGACTGTGGCTGTCCGAGCTCACGCACGCCTGGCACGTCTTCGCCGAGCACGGCGTCGAGCAGACGATCGTCAGCCCGCAGGGCGGGCGCTCGCCCCTGGAACCGCGGTCCCTGAAGTTCCCGACCTACGACAAGACCGCCAAGGCATGGCACGGCGACCCGGACCGGATGGAGCTGCTGGAGCACACCGCCGGCCCGGACGAGATCGACGCCGCGGACTACGACGCGATCTACTTCACCGGCGGTCACGGGGTGATGTACGACTTCCCCGACAGCGAGGGCCTGCAGCGGATCACCCGACAGATCTGGGAGCAGGGCGGCGTCGTGGCCTCCGTCTGCCACGGCTACTGCGGCCTGCTCAACACGCTGCTCTCCGACGGCACCCTCCTCATCGCCGGACGGCAGGTCACCGGCTTCGCCTGGACCGAAGAGGTGGTCGCGCGCGTCGACAAGCTCGTGCCGTACAACGTCGAGGAGGAGGCGAAGAAGAGGGGCGCGCGCTACCAGAAGGCAACGCTGCCGTTCGCTCCGTACACCGTCGCCGACGGACGCCTCGTCACAGGCCAGAACCCCGGCTCCGCGAAGAAGACCGCCGAGAAGGTCGCCGAGCTGCTCTGAGGCTCAGCAGGAACCCCCGGCACCCACCGGCTCATCCCCGCCCAGCCCCGGCCTCGGCGGGCACGGGCTCCTGCCCGAGCCGGCGGGCCAGCACGGAGCAGACCACGAGCTGGAGCTGGTGGAAGACGACCAGGGGCACGACGACGACGGCGAGCGTCGCGGCGGGCAGCAGCGCCGAGGCCATCGGCAGGCCCGTGGCCAGCGACTTCATCCCCCCGACGAGCAGCAGCGTGACCCGCTGGTCGCGCGGCAGCCCCAGCGCCCGGCCGCCCCACCACGTGAGGGCCAGCATGACGGCCAGCAGCACCCCGGCGGACCCGACGAGCACGAGCACGACCCCCACGGTCATGTCCGCCCAGATGCCCTCGGCGGTGGCGCCGCTGATGGCCGTGAACACGATGAGCAGGATCGTCCCGCGGTCCACGGCCGTGGTGACGGCCTTGTGCCGCCGCACGAGCCCGCCCACCCAGGGCTGGAGGAGCTGACCGAGCACCAGCGGCGCGAGGAGCTGCAGCAGCACGGTCTGCAGACCGTCCGCCCCGACGGCGCCGTCACCGGCGACCGCTCCGCTCATCAGACCGAGGACCAGCAGGGGAGTGGCGACCATGCCGACGACGTTCGACACGGTCGCCCCGCAGATCGCTCCGGCGACGTCGCCGCGTGCCACGGACGTGAACGCGACGGCGGAGTTCACCGTGGACGGTAGGAGCGAGACGCAGAGCAGCCCGACGGCGATGCCCTGGCCGACGACCGGGCCGACGGCCGCGGAGACGCCGAGCCCGACGAGCGGGAACACGACGAACGTCGCGACGAGCAGCGATCCCTGCAGGCGCCAGTCGGTCAGCGACCGCCAGATCTCCCGCGTCGGCAGCCGTGCCCCGTAGAGCAGGAACAGCAGGGCGATCGCGACGTCGGTGACGACGTCGAGCACTCCCCGCGCGCCGTCCGGGACGGGGACGACGACCCCGATCAGGAGCGCGAGGACGATGGCGACGACGAACGGGTCGACCCGCTGGCGTACCCCGCGCCACAGCTTGGATCGTCGTGTCACAGGTGGTCCCTCTCGGTCGTCGCGTCGACCGTACGGTACGCGTCGACGTGCACGGGCCGTCTGGTCCGACGTCGACGGCCTCTCCGTGACGAGGGCGAGGCGTTCGCCGCGACCTCTCAGCTCTCCGCCGACGCCTGGTCGTACGCGTCCCGCGCGCGCTCGACCTCGTCGGCGTTCTCGGCGGCCCAGATGATCAAGGCGTCGACGGGCTCCCGGAGGGTCTTGCCCAGGGGCGAGATGCGGTACTCCACGGCCACCGGGCGGGTCGACAGCACGACCCGCGTGACGATGCCGTTGCGCTCGAGCCGCCGCAGCGTCGCGCTGAGCGACTTCTGCGTCACCCCGGGGATGGCCCGACGGAGCCCGTTGAACCGCAGGGGCTGCTCGCACAGGAGCTCGAGGATCTCGAGGGACCACTTGTCGAGGACCTGGTCGAGCAGGTCGCGGCGGTGCTGGGCGATCGTCAGGTGTGGTGCGGGTGACGTGGTGTCGTTCATGAAACCTGGTCTCGTTGTAGTGACTTCCTGCTACTAGGTACCTTACAGAAACCAGATCACGGAGTACAGGAGGATTCCCATGACCGTCACCTATGTGTCGCCCGAGGGCATGACGCAGCCCGTTCCCTACCACCACGTCGCCGTCGCGACGGGCACCCGCCAGGTCCACGTGGCCGGTCAGGTCAGCCGTGACGCCGACGGGCAGGCGCTCTCCGCCGACCTCCGCGGCCAGACCGCGGACGCGCTGCGCAACGTCGCGGTCGGGCTGGCCGGGGGCGGCGCGGGCTTCGCCGACGTCGTCCGCCTCACGTTCTACGTGACCGGATGGCGACCGGACCGCATCGAGGACTTCCTGGCCGCCGTCGGGGACGTCGCCGCGGAGCTCGGCCTGCCCCAGCCGCTGCCGCCGTCGTCGCTCATCGGGGTCGAGATCCTGTTCCAGCCCGACCACCGCGTCGAGGTCGCGGCCATCGCGCCCCCCGCCGGCGCCCCGCCGCACCCCCCACGCCCGCGGCCCGGCGGGACCCACGAGCGGGCCGGGACTCGTGCGTGCAGCGGGAGGTGTTTGGTCAGGACCGGACGAACTCCAGCAGCGCCTCGTTGACCTCGGACGCGTGCGTCCACAGCAGCCCGTGGGGCGCACCCTCGATCTCGACGTACTCCGCCTCGGGCAGGGCGTCGCGGAAACGGCGGCCGGTGGCGTCGATCGGCAGGATGTTGTCCTTCGTCCCGTGCAGGATCATCGTCGGCTTGGCCGCGGCCCGGACGGCCTCGACGTCGGGCCGGAAGTCCTCGATCCAGGCCGGGACGACGCTGTAGGCCGCGACGGGCGCGGAGCCGACGGCGGTGTTCCAGTTGGCCCGGACGACCTCCTCCGAGATCCGGCTGCCGAGGGTCTCGTCGAGGTTGTAGAAGTCCTGGTAGAACTGCGTGAACCAGGCGTAGCGGTCGGCTCGGGCCGTCGCGGCGATCCCGTCGAAGACCGACTGCGGCACACCCTCCGGGTTGTCGTCGCGCTGGACGAGGAACGGCTCCAGCGAGGCGAGGAACGCCAGCTTGGCGACCCGGTCGTGCCCGTGCTTCCTCACGTACCGGGCCAGCTCGCCCGTACCCATCGAGAAGCCCACGAGGATGACGTCGCGCAGGTCGAGGTTCTCGAGCAGGGCGTCGAGGTCCCCGGCGAACGTGTCGTAGTCGTACCCGGCCCCGACCTTGCTCGACCGGCCGAACCCGCGGCGGTCGTAGGTGATGACGCGGTACCCGGCGTCCACGAGCTCGCGGGCCTGCAGCTCCCAGCTGTTGCCGTCGAGCGGATAGCCGTGGATGAGGACGACGGGCTGGCCGGTGCCGTGGTCCTCGTAGTAGATCTCGACGTCGGTGCTGTTCTCGTGGCTGACGGTGATGTAGCCCATGGTGGCGTTCCCTCCGAATGGTGGAGAACGATCGTTCTCCGTTGGGGGCCGTAACCTGGAGAACGATGGTTTTGTTCCCGGGAGGTGGTCGGCGTGACGAAGCTCGACGACGCGGGCGCCCGGGAGGCGATCGTCACGGCCGCCGACCGGCTGTTCTACGTCCGTGGCATCCAGAACGTCGGCATGGACGCGGTCCGTGCCGAGGCGGGGATGTCGCTGAAGCGGATCTACGCCCTGTTCCCGTCCAAGGAGCATCTCGTCGTCGCGGTGCTGGCCCACCGGACGACGATCTGGTGGAGCGGTGTCGACCGGGCCGCCGAGGGGGCGGGCTCACCCCGGGAGCAGCTGCTGTCCGTGTTCGACTTCCTCGAGGCGTGGTTCCGCGAGGACGACTTCCGCGGCTGTGCGTTCATCAACTCCTTCGGCGAGCTCGGCGCGACGTCGCCCCGGGTGGTGGCCGCCGTGCGTGAGCAGAAGGAGTCGGTCCGGGCGTACGTCCGCGACCTGGTCCGCCGGGAAGGGCTCCCCGATGACGTCGCACTGCAGGTCGACCTCCTCGTCGAGGGCGCGCAGACCACGGCGGCGATCACCCGGGACGACGACGTCGCGCCGCAGGCCCGCCGTGCCGCTGCCGCGCTGCTCGACGCGGCGGCCGCGTCGGGCGGGAGCCGGGTGGGGACCACCGCTGACTCACGGTGACCGCGCCCTCGCGCGCGATCCCGTCAGGTGGTCTCCCGGGCCTGCTGTCGCGAGTAGTGGCGGCGCGCCTTCATGCGGTTGCCGCAGGTGGCCATGGAGCACCACCGTGCCGTGTTGCCCTTGGACCGGTCGATGAGGAACCGTCGGCAGTCGGGGTTCCCGCACGGGCGGAGCCTGCCGGGCTTGTCGGCGGCGAGCTCGGACCAGGTGATGATCGCGCGCGCCGCGGGCAGCGTCGCGGCGGGACCGGCGAGCCGCCAGCGCAGGCCGTCCGGGGTGAGCGGCGACGGCGCCTGTGCGACGTCGTGAAGGATCTGGTCCAGCTCGTCGCCGACCGTTCCGGTGCGCACGGCCTCCTGCAGGCCGTCCCGGGCTCGGGCCAGCTCGCGCACCTCGCTCGTCGTCCCCTGCCCGCCGAAGCGTCGCGCGAGGTCCGCCGCGTGGGCCGGGTCGGCCATCAGGTCCTCGGCGACGCCGTCCGTGACGGGTGTGGAGTTGAGCAGCGCGAGCAGCGCATCGACGGAATCGTCGTCCGCCATCATCTCTAACCTCCTCAATGGTCTTGAACGGTTAGGTCCAGCGTGGTCTACTGACCTAACCACCGAAACCATTTTAGACGGAAGGGCGTCGTCGTGAACACCTACCACCGCTTCGTGGACATCGAGGGGCTGCGAGTCTTCTACCGGGAGGCGGGCGACCCCGATGCTCCCACCGTCGTGCTGCTGCACGGCTACCCGACCAGCTCGTTCATGTTCCGCCACCTCATCCCCGAGCTGGCCGGCGACTTCCACGTGATCGCGCCCGACCACATCGGGTTCGGGCTCTCCGACGCGCCGTCGGTGGACGAGTTCGGGTACACCTTCGACGCCCTGGCCGCGCACACCGCGAAGCTCCTCGAAGCCCTCGGCGTCGACACCTACGCGATCTACGTCCAGGACTACGGGGCCCCGATCGGCTGGCGCCTCGCGCTGGAGGACCCCGAGCGGGTGTGGGCCGTCGTCAGCCAGAACGGCAACGCCTACGAGGAGGGCTTCGTCGAGGGGTTCTGGTCGGACGTGTGGGCCTACGCCGCCGAGCCGAACGCCGAGACCGAGGCCGCGTTGCGGCCGGCGCTCGGCGAGGAGGCCATCCGGTGGCAGTACACCCACGGCGTTCCCGACCCAGCCGTCGTGAGCCCGGACACCTGGCGGCACGACGCCGCGCTGGTCGCCCGGCCCGGCAACGACCGGGCCCAGCTCGCGCTCTTCCGCGACTACGTCACCAACGTCCGGCTCTACCCGGCCCTCCACGAGTACCTGCGAGACTCCCGCGTGCCGGTCCTCGCCGTCTGGGGCAAGAACGACGAGATCTTCGGACCCGCGGGCGCCGAAGCGTTCCGCCGCCACGCCCACGACCCCGAGATCCACCTGCTCGACGGCGGGCACTTCCTGCTCGAGAGCGCGCTCGACGAGGTGGCGCCCCTGATGCGCCGGTTCCTCGCCCGGCACTCCTGATGCGGTCGCGCCGGCCGCGTGGTCACGACCGGGCGGCGGGCAGTGCTTCCGTGCGTGCCTTGAGGGCATCGTTCATCTGCTCGAACCCGAGCCGTGTCGGGGCGAGGATCGACCGGAGCAACGGCACCAGGACGCCGCTGAAGGTCTCGCTCTGGGTCAGCAGCGTCCGGCCGGAGGAGAGCTCGTCGAGCTCGAAGCGGTGGTCGCCGTCGAAGATCCCGGGGAGCAGGAGGCGGCCCCGCCAGTGCAGCACCCGCCCCGGCTCCCGGTCGACGACCGTGGGCCGGAAGGTCATCGGGCGCCCGCCGGGAGGCTCGATCACGGCCTCGAGCCGGGACCCCACCTCGAGGTCCCCGGAGAGGCGCGTGATGAACGGGTTCCAGTCCGGGTAGCGAGCGGTGTCGGCGAGCACGCTCCAGACGTCGGCCGGTGCGCGGTCGATCTCGACGGCGTGACTGATGGTCGTGGACATGACGGGTCTCCCGGGTGGACTGGGACGGACGAGGTGGGGTCAGGCTGCGGCCGACTCGGTGAGGAGCCGGAGCCGGTCCGCGTCGACGTTCGCGCCGAAGGCGGGATGCCCCGGTTCGAGCCGCCGGCCGGTGGCGAGAGCGCCGGTGACGACCGGGTCGAAGCCGAGATCGTCGACGACGGCGGCCGCGGCGGTGACGTCGTCGACGTCGTCCCCCGCGACGGCGATCGCCTTGCGCTCGGCGTGACCGGCGGGCCGGGAGCCGTCCTCCAGGTCGTGGTACCCCATGTGGTTGAACGCCTTGACGACGCGGGCGTCGGGCAGCGAGGCCTGGACGAGCTCGCTGGTGGAGCTGGCGGGCCGGGCGAGGTCCTCACGGTGGCCGTCGGTCTCCCACCAGTAGTTCATGGCGTCGACGACGAGCTTGCCGGCCAGCGCGTCGGCGGGCAGCGTGCGGTGCTTGCCCAGCGGGAGGGCGAGGATGACGACGTCTGCCTTCGCCGCGGCCTCGGCCGTGGTGACGGGTTCGGCGCCGGGCGCGAGCACCTCGACGGTGAGGGCGATCTTCGCCGGGTCCCCGGAACCGGAGATCAGGACGCGGTAGCCGGCCCGGACCGCGAGACGGGCGAGGACGGTGCCGACCTTGCCGGCGCCGATGATGCCGAGGGTCTGGTTGCTGGTGCTCATGCGATCTCCTGGGGCTGGTCGGCGAGCAGGTCGCGGACCAGGGGGACGACCTTGGTCCCGTACAGCTCGACGTTGCGCAGGCGCGCGTCGGCGGGCTGCGCGCCGGTGGTGTAGATGAGGTCGAACCGCCCCACGCCGAGGCTGGTCACGGCTGCGGCGATCCTGCGGGCGACGGTCTCGGGCGAGCCGACGTAGAGGGACCCGCCCGCGATCTCGGCGTCGAACTCCTCCTTGCGCAGGGGAGGCCAGCCCCGCGTGGCGCCGATGCGGTCGCGCTGCAGGCGGTAGTGGGGCCAGTAGATCTCGCGGGCCTCCTCGTCGGTGTCGGCGATGAAGCCGGGCGAGTGCATGCCGACCGCGTGGGCGGTGGTGCCGAGCTGCGCGGCAGCGCGCCGGTACAGGTCGACGTACGGGCGGAAGCGCGCGGGGTCGCCGCCGATGATGGCGAGCATGAGAGGCAGGTCGTAGTGGGCCGCGCGGATCACGGACTGCGGGGAACCGCCGACGCCGACCCAGGTGCTCAGGTGGCCGGACTCGGTGGTGGGGAAGACCTCCGCGTCGGTGAGAGCTGCTCGGGTGGTGCCGGACCAGGTGACGGGCTGCTCCTTGAGCAGCTCGGCGAAGAGCTGGATCTTCTCCTCGAACAGCAGGTCGTAGTCGGCCAGGTCGTAGCCGAACAGCGGGAAGGACTCGGTGAACGAGCCGCGGCCGAGGATGACCTCGGCCCGCCCGCGGGACAGGGCGTCGACGGTGGCGAAGCGCTGGAAGACCCGGACCGGGTCGTCGGAGGACAGCACGGTCACCCCGGAGGCGAGCCGGATGTTCTGCGTGACGCCGGCGAGCCCGGCCAGGACGGTGTCCGGGGAGGAGATCGCGTACTCCGGGCGGTGGTGCTCACCCAGGGCGATGACGTCGACGCCGGTCTGGTCGGCCAGCACGGCCTCGTCGACGACCTGACGGATGGCCGCGGCGTGCGAGACCAGCTCGCCGTCGGTGCCCATCGGGCGGTCGCCGAACGAGTCGAGGCCGAACTCAACGGTGGTGCTCACGGTGTGACTCCCCAGGTGATCGAGGTGGAGGATGGCGGAAGTTGACACGTCAACACTTGACAGGTCAACAACTATTCCCGATGGTTGACATGTCCATCGAGGAGGGGAGGCCCGCCGTGGCAGAGGTAGCTCGGCACGCTCCGACGGCGCAGCAGCTGGCGACCTGGCGCGCGTTCATCGAGACGACCGAGCTGCTGCGCTCGCGGTTGGGCGCCCGGCTCCAGTCCGAGTCGGGGATGTCCCTGCAGGACTACTCGGTCCTGCTCGCGCTGCGTGAGGCCCCCGCGCGCAACCTGCGCTCCTCCGAGCTGGCGGACGCCGTCGGCTGGGAACGCAGCCGGCTGTCCCACCACGTCGGACGCATGGAACGTCGCGGCCTGGTGGAACGGAAGGGCCCCGCGGACGGGGGCTGGGGTTCCTGCGTCCATCTGACCGATGCGGGCGCCGACGTCTTCCGCCGCGCCTCGGTCGGCCACCTGCAGGCGGTCTCCGAGCTGTTCATCGACGCCCTCTCACCCGCCCAGCTCGACGCGGCCGGTGAGATCGCCCAGGCGCTGTCCGCCCGGCTGGCCGACACCGGCGGTCCGCGACGGTGACCCCGTCCGGTGGGTCCGAGCGTGCTGGGGAGACGCGTCGGTCGCCTAGGTGGAAGTGTTTCGGCCGGTCGGGAGCTCGGTCGGAGGGTCGTCCGTCCCGTGCCGTGGCCCGGCGCCCGCCGGGCGGGTGACCACGTACGCCCCGGTGAGGCCGATGGCGACACCGAGCACCGAGAACGAGGCCACCGGACCCCACGAGACGCCCTCCCGGACGAGGTCCGGCAGCCCGAGCGTGCCGGAGACGATCCAGGGGAACGCGGCGACGCGGCCCCAGTCGGGCAGGGAGAGCATGACGGCACCGAGGATCAGCGACCCGAGCCCCCCGTACATCGCGAACTCCGGGTAGCCGTACCAGAACACGAACGTGCTCGCGGCGCCGACGGCGGCACCCGTGGCCGCCACCCAGCCCCGGAGGCGCACCATCACGGGGACCAGCAGGACCAGCCCGAACGTCGTGCCGAGGTAGGCGAGGATCAGTCCCCAGGAGCCGTCCGTCTGGTTCCACGAGAGCCAGGCGTCGACGCCGATGCCCGCCGCGCCGATCAGCAGCAGCACACCCGTGGCCCGCACCAGCCAGCCCTTCGCCATGGCCGCCTCCTCGCCGCCGCTTCCACGATGCCACGGGCGGCACCGACACGCGCCGCACGCCGATCGCTCCTAGGCTCGCGGCATGACGACGGCGGAGCAGCGGCACGAAGGCACGACCGGCGAAACACCCGGATGGCTGGCGGACGCCGTCATCTACGAGATCTACCCGCAGTCGTTCGCCGACTCGAACGGCGACGGGATCGGGGACCTGCCGGGCGTCATCGACCACCTCGACCACCTGGAGTGGCTCGGGGTGGACGTGATCTGGTTCAACCCGTGCTTCGCCTCCCCGTTCCGGGACGCCGGCTACGACGTCGAGGACTACCTGACGATCGCGCCCCGGTACGGGACGAACGAGGACATGGTCGAGCTCGTCGAGCAGGCCCGCCGGCGCGGCATCCGGATCCTGCTCGACCTCGTCGCGGGACACACCTCGATCGACCACCCGTGGTTCGCCCGGTCCCTCGCCGACCCCTCCGACGACCGGTACATCTGGGCCGACCGCGACGGGTCGGGGCTCGTCCCGTCGCCCGGGCCGCGCGAGGGCTGGTACCTGAAGAACTTCTTCGACTCCCAGCCCGCGCTGAACTTCGGCTACGCCCGACCGCACCCCGACGAGCCGTGGCGGCAGGCGACCGACGCCCCGGGCCCGACGCGCAATCGCGAGGCCCTGCAGGAGATCATCGGGTTCTGGCTGGACCGCGGGGTGGCCGGGTTCCGTGTGGACCTGGCCTTCTCCCTCGTCAAGGACGACCCCGACCTCGAGGCGACCACCGCGTTGTGGCGGGAGATCGCCGGCTGGATGCGCGCGCGGTACCCGGACGCGGTGCTGCTGCCGGAGGCCGACGACGACAACACCGCCGACGCCGGGTTGCGGGGAGGCTTCGACGCGGACTTCGCGCTCGTCATCCAGCGCGAGCACAGCGCGCTGTTCAACAACGGCGCCACCGGCCACCTGACCTGGCAGGACCCGGCGGCGATGGAGCCCTGCTACTACGACCCCGAGGTCGACGAGGAGGCGGGCACCCGCGCGCTGGAGACGTTCCTGCGGGAGTGGGACGAGCGGGACCGCCGGGCCGGCGCGGACCGGCTCGTCGTCCTGCCGACGGCGGACCACGACTTCTCACGGCTCGCCGCCGGGCCGCGCACCGGTGACCAGCTGCGCCCTGCCTTCACGTTCCTGCTGACGTGGGGGTCGCTGCCGTCGATCTACTACGGCGACGAGATCGGGATGCGCAACCTGCCCGACGCGCCCGAGACGGAGGGAAGCCGCTGGAACCCGGGGTACGACCGTGCCGGGTGCCGGACCCCGATGCAGTGGGACGACGCCCTGCCGAACAGCGGTTTCTCTTCCGCGCCGGTCGAGCGGCTCTACCTCCCGCAGGACCCGGACCCGTCCCGCCCCACCGTGGCGGCCCAGCGTGCGGACCCGGGATCGCTGCTGCACCACGTGCGCGACCTCGTGGACCTGCGTCGGCGCACCCCGGCGCTGCGCACCGGTGGGGCGCGCACCGTCCTGCACGTCGGGTATCCGTTCGTCTACCTGCGCGGCGAGGAGCACCTCGTCGTCGTCAACCCGCGGCGCGAGCCGGCCCAGGCCACGATCCCGGCGCTCGCGGGCGCGACCGCCACGATGCTCCTGGGCGACGGCGTCCGGGTCGAGGACGGGGTCGTGGAGGTCGCCGGTGGTGGTCACGCGGTGCTCGCCGTGACTCGACCCTGACGCGCGCACGGCCGACCCGGAGGGCGACGAGCGCGGTGGGCGAGCCCGGGCGCCGGGTGATCTCGCGGCCGGTGGGCTGCGAGTCGACCGGGACGGGGAGAGCCTGAGGTGTCGGGGGATCGGGTTCGGGGATGCGGGGTGCGGGATGTCTGAGCAGCGCAGCGCGGCGCGGGGGGAGACGCACGGGGTCCTCCGGTTGTGGACACCTGCCCCCGAGGGCGACCGGGTGCGGTTCGCACCGGACCCGGACGACCGGTACGCCGTCGTCGACGATCTCGAGGCCGAGCACGTCATCCTCGTGCTGGACCGGTGGCCCCAGGTCGACGGCGTGGGGCACCTGGTCTTCACGGAGCACCCGCAGGTCCGCTCCTTCCGGGTGTCGACGTTCCAGCAGCATGTCGACGCCCGCCGTGCGCAGGCGGGGCAGCCGGCCCCGGGCCGGGCGCTGCGCGTGGGCGACGTGTTCTGGGTCCGGGCCGGTGACGACCCCCGGTGGAACGACCCCCGGCGTTGGCAGCTCCTGGACGTGACCGCCTCGGCGCGGCGTGCCGCGCACGCGGCGCAGGTCGTCGCGGTCAACCCGGCGATGCGGCTGCGGGAGGCGGACGTGGCCCACGAGTCCTCGGGACCACCGTCCCCGGAAGGGCCTCGCCGTCCTCCGGCCGGTGCGGCCGCCTCGACGGTGTGACATGTCCGTCCCGCAGCGCATCCCGGCGGACCACTTCACCGCGCGCGACCTCGTCGACGAGCTCGAGGAGCGACCGGACGCCCTGGCGCACTTCGTGCTCAACGTGGGTGACGGTGACGCCCAGGTGGTGCTGCTGCCGACCGACCCGGTGGCGGAGCACCGTCGCGCCGTCGTCGTCGACGCCGGACGGGACAAGCCGTTGTCGCTGATCGCGGCGCTCACGGCCGAGGGCCTGCTCCCCGGCGTGGACGACGTGGCCCTCGTGGTGGCCACCCACCCGCACCAGGACCACATCGGCGCGATGGCCGAGGTGCTGGCCGGTCTGGGCGACCGGGTCGCCGAGTTCTGGGACCCCGGGTACTTCCACCCGATCGGTGCGTTCCACCGGATGATGGCCGAGGTGGAGCGGCGCACCGGGCTGCTGTACAGCCACCCGGCGTCGGGGCTGAGCCGGTGGATCGGCCGGACCGGGATCACCGTGCTGTCCCCGTCGATCCACCTCAGGAACCGGTTCGACACCTACGGGGTCGAGATCAACGACTCCTCCCTGTCGATGCGCCTGCAGCATCCCGCCGCGCGCGTGGTCACCCGTGACGAGGCCGGCAACGTCGTGGACAAGAGCTCGTCCGAGGTCTCCCTCGTGCTCGGCGGGGACGCGC
The DNA here is from genome assembly GCF_030588085.1 of Isoptericola sp. b408. Classification (NCBI taxonomy): domain Bacteria; kingdom Bacillati; phylum Actinomycetota; class Actinomycetes; order Micrococcales; family Promicromonosporaceae; genus Isoptericola; species Isoptericola sp. b408. The sequence goes on along the minus strand of NZ_JAUQYQ010000001.1, from coordinate 200,347 downwards.
AGACGTTGTCGTGGTCCTACGTGCTGACGGACTTCCCGTTCCTCATGAAGTCGAACTCCGCCAGCTCGGCGGCGATCGCCGCGGCGACCGGGGACGTCGACCTGCTGCAGGCCGACGTCTTCAAGGTCTCGCACCACGCGTCCAAGCGCGGGGTCAATCTCGAGCTGATGGAACGGATCAGGCCGTGGGCCTCGGTGGTGTCGTGCGGACCGGACTCGCCCCGGTACCACTTCCCGCACGACCTGGCGCAGGAGATCCTGCGCGAGGCCCGCGACCCGAGGGCCGGGTCCGGGGGGAAGCGCTCGGAGGAGGACTGGGAGCTGAGGATCTACTACACGGCCGACCGGGACACCGACGGGCGTGCCCTGGGCACCGTGGTCACCGTGCTGGAGGAGGGTCGTCGACCCCAGGTGTGGCGGCTGGGTGACACCCCTGGCCGGTCGGTATCCGTTGCGGCACTGCGGAAGGCCCGTAGGCTCGACAACCGATGACACAGCACATCGGCGTGGCCATATCCGGCGGGGGGCACCGCGCGACGGCGTGGGGGCTGGGCGCGCTGCTCTATCTCGTCGACAGCGGCAAGAACGAGGAGGTCTCCGCGATCTCCTCGGTGTCCGGAGGGTCGATCGCCAACGCCGTCGTGGCGCAGGAGACCGACTACAGGACCGTCGACCCGCCCGGGTTCGACCGCACCATCCAGCGGCTGGTGCGCCACCTCGCCGACACCGGTCTCTTCTTCTGGGGTCCGCCCACCAACGCCTACCTGATCTCGGTGTTCGTCGGGGCCGGCGTCGCCGTGGCCACGATGCTGACCGGCATCGTCTTCGTGTTCCTCAACGGGCTGTCCTGGCGATCCGGGCTCACGCTGCTGGCGGGGGGCGTGCTGATGGGGCTCACGGCCCGCTGGTTCGAGCGCCGTTCGCACGTCCTCGACCGCGCGTTGGCCCGGACCCACTTCCAGCGGGACGGACGGTCGACGCGACTGGGGGACATCGACCGGTCCCTCGACCACGTCGTGTGCGCGACCGAGCTGCAGTCGGCCGAGCACCTCTACCTCACCCCGCGGTTCCTCTACTCCCACCGGCTGGGCACGGGGTCGACGAACGACATGAGGTTGTCCACCGCCGTCCAGGCCTCCCTGGGTATGCCCGGCGCCTTCACCCCGCGGCGGCTGAAGACCGCACCGTACGGGTTTCACGGCGGTACGCAGGAGGGCGGCGTCGCCGAGGACTTCCTGCTCACCGACGGCGGCGTGTACGACAACCTGGCCGACCAGTGGCCCGACGGTCTCGAGAAGAGGCTGGAGCGCGCCCCGGAGCTGCCGGTCGTGGGCCGCAGCATCGACGAGCTCGTCATCGTCAACGCCACCACCGCGCTGAGCTGGAGGCGGCTGCGGTACGCACGCCGGTTCCTGGTGGGCGAACTGTTCACCCTGCTGCGGTCCAGCAGCGTGATGTACCAGGTGCCGACCGAACGGCGCCAGCGTGGTCTGGTGCACACCTGGGTCGACTGCGAGCGCACCGGGCGAGGGCAGCGCGGCGCGATCGTCCAGATCCAGCAGTCCCCGTACCGGGTGGCCGACGCGTTCCTCCGGAAGGACCAGGAGGAGCGGGCCCGCCGTGCCCGTGCCGTGCTGGACCTGCTCGGCGACGACGACGAGTCCCGCGAGGCCTGGCGGGCCCGGGCGGACTCCAACGCGGACGTGCCCACCGTGCTGCGGCGACTCGGGAGGACCGCGACCGTCGACCTGCTCGAGCACTCCTACGTGCTCGCCATGTGTAACCTGCACGTCCTGCACGGCTACCCGCTGCTCGATCTGCCGGAGCGCGAGCGGTTCGAGCGTCTCCTGGACGACCCGGAGCCGTCGGCGGCCTAGGCTCGGCCGGCATGGAGCCCGAGGACGAGCGGTGGCGCAGCGCGGTCGAGCACGTTCGGGACCGTGCCGCGGGAGGTCCGCTGCCCACGGACGCCCGGGTGGTGCTCCACTTCCACCCGGACGCCCCGGCCGGGCACGGGTCGGTGCTGGAGACGGTCGCGCGCGAGGGCGTCTACCGGTCGCAGTTCGAGACGAGGACCAGCAACGGCGGGTTGACCGCTTTCCCCGGCGGGGACCGGTGGCGGTGGGAGAGCCGGATCTTCGGCGGCGTGTACGACGACGCAGCACCGGCCGCCCGCCCGCGGTACGGGGCGCTCCTGCTCGACGGCGACCCCTACGGCGCGGCCCCGCGGTTCGGCTCCAGCTATCTGCGGCTGCGGCCGGGTGTCCTCGAGCGGGCGACCCTCTGTTACCCGGACAGCGTCCACACGCCGCACGACTTCGGCACCCGGGACCGGTCCGGCCTGACGGTGCTGCTGCGCTCGGACCCGTGCCGCGACCCTCTCGACCGCTACGTCGAGGCGCACGTGCACGGCGAGGTTCGCGTCGACCGCGACCTGGAGGCGGTGGTCCTGGACCCCTCTTACCGCGGGACGGCGGTCGCCGCGGCGGCGGAGCGGCTCGGCTGCGCCGTCGAGTGGCACCCCGGCTATCGGGCCTTCCCGACCGCGTTCGACGAGCGCTACCGGGGGCCGGAACCGGTCCGGCTCGCCGAGTCCGTCGCCGCCGAGGGCGAGCTGACGCCCGCGCTGCTGGGCCCGTGGCGCGGAGCCGACGACGTCGACCCCCAGACGCTGAAGCAGGTGTGGCACCTGCTGGCCCGTTACGGACGCCGCAGCGGCGCCCTTCCCTAGCCGGGGCCGCTACGCGACGTCGATCGTGTGGGCGAAGTCGGGTGCGCACGTCGTGCAGAACATGCGGCGGCCGAGGTCGCGCTCGCCGGGTGCCCCGGGGGAGTAGTAGACCTCCTTGTGCGCGTGGGCGGCCCGGGTGTGCTTGATGCACGAGCCGGCGCCGCACTGCGAGCAGACGGTGACCGCCGGGGTGGTGGCCTGGTGCTCGGTGGCGCATTCGAAACAGTTCATGGGACATCTCCTGGTACGTGTCGAGGCTCCGTCGCGCTCGCTGCCGGCCGTCCGGGGCCCCGCGGGTCGTGTCCTCCCATTCTCCCAGCGTCCGGGTGACACGCACGAGGTGTGCACGGTGGGCGTGGAGGCCGGGGGTGCCGCATGATGGCGGGCGAGGAACACGCCGGCGGACCCGACGGAGGGTGAGCGCATGGGAACCGCGGACCAGGTCCAGCTCATCGCCTACGCCGACCGGCTCGGCGGCGACCTGCGGGGGCTGGCGCGCTTCCTGCGCCGCTACGAGGTCGCCGAGTCGTTCGGGGGCGTGCACGTCCTGCCGTTCTACACGCCCTTCGACGGCGCGGACGCCGGCTTCGACCCCGTCGACCACACGGCCGTCGACCCGCGCCTGGGGACATGGGACGACGTGCGTGACCTGTCCCGCACCCACGACGTGATGGTCGACCTCATCGTCAACCACGTCTCCGCCGACTCCGCGGCGTTCCGCGACGTCGTCGCCCACGGCGACGCCTCGCCGTGGGCACCGATGTTCCTCACGATGTCGTCGGTCTTCCCGGACGGCGCACGGGAGGAGGAGCTGGCCCGCATCTACCGGCCCCGGCCCGGGCTGCCGTTCACGGCGCTGCGGCTCGGGGACGCGCTGCGCTACGTGTGGACGACGTTCACGCCCCAGCAGATCGACATCGACCTGAGCTCCGAGCTCGGCCAGGACTACCTCACCTCGATCCTCGACACGGTCGCGGCGGCCGGGGTGCGCCAGGTGCGCCTCGACGCCGTCGGGTACGCGGTCAAGACGCCGGGCAGCACGTGCTTCATGACGCCCGAGACCTTCGCCTTCATCGCGGACTTCGCGGCACGGGCGCGGGAGCGGGGTGTGGACGTCCTGGTCGAGGTGCACTCCTACTACCGGCGTCAGATCGAGATCGCGCGGGAGGTGGACCTCGTCTACGACTTCGCGCTGCCTCCGCTCGTGCTGCACGCGCTGTACACCGGCGACGGCACGGCGCTGCTCGACTGGCTGCGTGAACGTCCCCGCAACGCCGTCACGGTGCTCGACACCCACGACGGGATCGGGGTCATCGACGTCGGCCCCGACCAGACCGTCGAACCGGGGGAGCCGGATCGCCCCGGCCTGCTGGACCCGGCCCAGATCGACGCCCTCGTGGAGGGGATCCACGAGCGGACCGGCGGTGCGTCGGCCGCGGCGACGGGTGCCGCGGCGTCGAACCTCGACCTGTACCAGGTGAACTCGACCTTCTACGACGCGCTCGGCCGCGACGACGCGCGCTATCTCGCCGCGCGAGCGCTCCAGCTCTTCACGCCCGGCATCCCGCAGGTCTACTACGTCGGCCTGCTGGCGGGAGAGAACGACGTCGAGCTCCTGCAGCGTACGGGCGTGGGGCGGGACATCAACCGCCACCACTACACGGCGGAGGAGATCGACGCCGCGCTCGAGACGCCGGTGGTGCGGCGGATGCTGGCCCTGTGCCGGTTCCGCAACACGTTCCCGGCGTTCGACGGCGACGTCGACGCGACGCTCCACGGCACGGTGCTGAGCATGGAGCGCCGCGGCGTCGAGGTGCCCGACGCCGTCGCGGTCCTCGAGGTCGACCTGGCCAGCGGCGCCGGGACCCTGACCTGGTCCTCCGGTGGGCGGGGCGAGGCGTCGGTCGACCTCGCCGCCTTCACCCCGGACGACCTCGGCGGCCCGGTGGGGCCTTGAGATCGTCCGGTCTCAGCCGCCCATCTCGGTGACGGCGTCCGTGTACTCCCAGTGCCACGGCTCGTACTTGTCGTAGATCGCCCAGTCGGGGTTGTCCCAGCCGTAGGCCGGCGCGTTCGCGCGGAGCCAGTCGTAGCGGCTGCCGGAGTACGTCTCCGGGCAGAGGTCCACGGCCAGACCCCACCCGTGGTTCGAGGTGCCGGGCGTGGCGGCCAGGTACCCCTTGGCCTCCTTGGTCGCGACCTGCGCGGAGTAGCTCCGGTAGCCGTCGGTGATGCACATGTTCTCGCCGAAGACCACGCGGTAGGCCAGGTTGAGCCGGGCGAGGGCGACACCCGCGTCGGCGCGGATCCGGGTGGTCCCGTCCCACAGGGTGCACATCTCGCTCTCGGGGACGTACCCGTTGGACCCGGTGCCGCTGGCGTAGCCGTCGCAGCCGGGCAGCGGCGGCGGCGGGGGCTCGGGCGCCGCCTCGACGGACAGGGCGACCTTCTCCGCGGACATCGTGGCGTCCGCCGGCACGACGGTGCCGCCGACCGAGCCACCGGCCGCGCGGGACGTCGTCGGCGCGGCCCGGTCGGCGTTCCGGGAGGCGGCCTGGCCACGGTCGGCGAGCAGGGCCGCCTGCTTCGCGGCGCTCGTCACGGCCGCGAGGTCGGCGGCGGCGTCACCCGGGGCGCGGACGCCGGAGGGCGCGGCCTCCGGGCTCGTGGCGCGCGGCAGCTCGGTCGTGTTGGAGGCCACGGCCATGCCGGTCGTGGTCGCCATCGTGACGGCGAGGCCCAGGCCGATGCTCAGCGGCCAGCTCGTGGGCGCGAGCGAGGACCAGGTCGGGCCGGTGCGGCGGCGTCGAGCCGCGTGGCTCGCGGTGTGTCGTCCCTTGGCACGTGCCCTCGTGGGTGCGGGTCGTGCGGTCGCGTCGGGGAGCGCGGGCAGGTCGCGCGTGTGCCTCATCGGGCGGTGCGGGGTCGCATCGAACATTCTCCTGGCGCCTGCGGGGTTAGCTGTCGGGTTCGGGTCGGAGACTGACCCGGCCGGCAGGGCGTCCCTGCACGGCTTCACCCCGAGGGCACCGTGGTGCCCGAGAGTGGGTCCCCCGTCCCTGTCGTTCGTGTCGTCCGGCTCCGGGGCGGTGACAGGGCTCGGCGCCCGCCTCGGACATCTCACCTGGGGTGTGAGCTGCCTGGACACTATCCCTCCCGCCGCGAGTTGTCACGGGTAGATCACGGGTGCGCTACGTTGACCAACCTCTGACCCGATTCGCAGGAAGAAGGTGGACGATGGCGGAACGGACGTCACGTCGTTCGACGATCGCCGTGCTGGGCCCGGGGGGCGTCGGCGGGCTGGTGGGAGCGCTGGCCGCCCGGGCGGGCCATCGCGTGATCGTCCTGGCCGGCCCCGAGACGGCGTCGACCCTCCGTTCCGACGGCCTCCGCGTCACCAGCGGCTTCTTCGGGGACTTCTCGGCCGAGGTCGAGGCGGACACCGAGCTGCGCGAGCCGGTCGACCTGTGCCTGGTCGCCGTCAAGCACCCGTCGCTGCCGGAGGCCCTGGACCGGGTCCCCGCCGAGCACGTCGCCGCCGGGCTCGTCGTGCCGCTGCTCAACGGGGTCGAGCACGTCGCCGCCCTGCGCGAGCGGTTCGCGCCGGCGTCCGTCGCCGCCGGTGTCATCCGCGTCGAGTCCACCCGGACCGCTCCCGGGCGGATCGTGCACGGCAGCCCCTTCGTCGAGGTGGACCTGGCCAGCAGCACCGCGCCCCCCGACCGGCTCGAGGCCGCGGCGACGATCCTGCGGGACGCGGGGGTCACCACGCTGGTCCGCGACGACGAGGGGGCGATGCTGTGGGGCAAGCTCGGGCTCCTCGCGCCCTTCGCCCTGCTGACGACCTACCACGGGGAGCCGATCGGGACGCTCCGGACCGAGCGTCGCGACACCCTCGCGGCGCTCGTCGCGGAGGTCGCCGCGATCGGCCGGGCCGGCGGCGGTCCCGACACCAGCCAGACGGCCCTGCGCTTCTACGACACGTTCCCGCCCGAGGCGCGCTCGTCCATGCAGCGTGACGCCGAGGCCGGGCGGCCCCTGGAGCTCGACGCCATCGGCGGGGCCGTGCTGCGGGCCGCCGACCGGCACGAGGTCCCCGCACCCCTCACCCGGCGGCTGGTGACCGAGCTCGGCCGGTCCTCGACCTCGTCACCGGGCGCCTCGACGGGAGCCGGCGCCACTGGGTAGCGAGCAGGTGCCCCGGGGGGACATCCTGGAGCCGGCCCCTCGAGGACGAGGTCGACGACGACGGAGGATCCCATGACCGCGAGTCCGCCCGCCACGACCCCGGACGTCGCGACGCCGGACCCCGCGCAGCGTCAGCCGGCACCCCGCACCACCCACCAGGTCGTGAACCAGCCGCCGGAACGCGTCGACGTCAACGAGTACCTGGACTTCCCGGTGCTGCGCGAGGCGGTGCACGCGTTCGGCGGCGACTGGGGCGAGGAGCGACTGGTCGAGGCCGGGGCGCACGTCGGGACCGCGGCATTCCAGCACGCGGCCGAGCGGGCGAACATCCACGAGCCGGTGCTGCACACCCACGACCGGCGTGGCCGCCGCCTCGACGAGGTCGAGTACGACCCCGCCTACCACGAGGTGCTCGCCGCCGCCGTCGAGCGCGGGGCGCACACGGGCGCCTGGGCGGAGCCGGGGCCCGGGGCGAACGTCGTGCGGGGCGCCGTCTTCTCGCTGTTCTCGCAGGTCGAGCCCGGCCATGCGTGCCCCGTCTCGATGACGCACGCGGCCGTGCCCTCCCTGCGGCACGCGCCGGAGCTCGCCGCCGTCTGGGAACCGCGCCTGCTGTCGTCCGCCTACGACGGCACGCCGGCCGCTCCCGGGGACAAACCCGGCGTGCTCGTCGGCATGGCCATGACGGAGAAGCAGGGCGGGTCGGACGTCCGCGCCAACACCACGGCGGCCGTCCCCGCCGGCCCGGCCGGGACGTACCTGCTCACCGGGCACAAGTGGTTCTGCTCGGCCCCGATGTCGGACGCGTTCCTCGTCCTGGCCCAGGCCGGAGGCGAGGACGCCGGGCCGCCCGGGTCACCGACGTGCTTCCTGGTGCCGCGCGTCCTCGAGGACGGCACCCGCAACGCGTTCCGCATCCAGCGGCTCAAGGACAAGCTCGGCAACCGGTCGAACGCGTCGGCGGAGGTCGAGCTCGACGGCACCGTCGGGTATCTCGTCGGGGAGCCCGGCCGCGGGGTGCGCACCATCATCGAGATGGTGTCGCGCACCCGGCTGGACTGCGTCCACGGGTCGGCGGCCGGCATGCGCCAGGGGGTCGCCGAGGCCTTGTGGCACGCGGACCACCGCAGCGCGTTCGGGGCGCACCTGGTCGACCAGCCCGCCATGACGGCCGTGCTCGCCGACCTCGCGCTGGAGTCCGAGGCCGCGACCCTGACCTCGATGCGCCTGGCGGCGGCGTACGACGCCGAGACGGACGCCGAGCGGGCGTTCCGCCGTCTGGCCACGGCGGTGAGCAAGTTCTGGGTGTGCCAGCGCGGCCCGCACCACGCGTTCGAGGCGATGGAGTGCCTGGGCGGCAACGGGTACACCGAGGCGTTCCCGCTGGCACGCCGGTACCGCGAGCAGCCCGTCATGGCCATCTGGGAGGGGTCGGGCAACGTCATCGCCCTGGACGTGCTGCGGGCGATGGCGCGCGAGCCGGAGTCTGTCGAGGCGTTCCGTGCCGAGCTCGGCACGACGGCGGGGGCGCACCCCACCCTGGACGCGCACGTCGCGCGCACGCAGCGGTTGCTCACCGAGCTCGCCCGGTCCGACGACGGCGCGCAGCAGGCGCAGGCCCGCCGCGTCGTCGAGTCGCTCGCCCTGGCGCTGCAGGCGTCGCTGATGGTGCGGCACGCGCCGTCGGGCAGCGCCGAGGCGTTCGTCGCCGCGCGGCTCGGGGAGGACCGCGGCGCCGGCTACGGGGTGCTGCCGGTCGGCACCGACTGCCGGGCGGTGCTGGCACGGCACCGCCGGCGCTGACCGGCGCGCGTCCCGACGCGTCGTCCGGCCGGGCGGGGCGGGGCGTCAGTCCTCGTCGTCGACGAGCAGGTCGGCCGTGACCAGCACGTAGTCCTCGTCGCGCAGGTCCTTGATGATCTTGCCGACGGCGTCGACCGAGGTCGCGTGGATGTCGTGCAGCAGCACGTTGCTCCCGGGCTCCACCTGCTCGCGGACCCGACGGCGGGTCTCCTTCGCGTCGCGGGTCTGCCAGTCGAGCGTGTCGAGGTTCCAGGTCATGACGTCGAGCCCGCTGCGGGTCGCGAGCGTGCGCACCCGGCCGTCGACGTCACCGTAGGGCGGCCGCAGCAGGAACGGGGTGGACCCGGTCGCCTCGCGGATCGCGTCGGAGGTGCTGCGCAGCTCCTCGCGCACCTCGGCGTCGTCGAGGGTGGTGAGCTGCGGGTGGCTCCACGAGTGGTTGGCGACGAGGTGCCCCGCGTCGGCGACGGCGCGGGCGATCTGCGGGTTCTTGGCGACGTTGTCGCCCACCATGAAGAACGTGGCCGGTGCGTCCTTGCGGTCGAGGATCCGCAGCAGCCGTTCGGTCTGCGCCACGGGACCGTCGTCGAAGGTCAGGGCGACGCACTTGTCCACCCGGCAGTCGACGCCCTCGGCACGCGCCGCCGCACGGCGCTCGGCGGTGATCTGGTCCAGCCGGGTGCGCCACAGGGACGTGCTGGTCTCGAGCAGGGTGTCCCGCAGGCGCACGGCCTCGTCGGGGTCCACGGCGTCGACGCCGGCGTCGAGCATCGCCTCGGCGTCGGAGACCGCCGTGTCGAGGGTGCCGAGGTCGAGGTCGGCGTCCTGCGCGGTGAGGTCCGTCAGCGCGTCACGGCCCTGGACGACGGCGGGCTGCAGCTCGTCGACGGCCCACTGGCGGCGTGCGGCGGCGACGGCGTCGCTCGTCTCCAGGACCTCCGCGGCGGCGTCGTCGAGCGCCTCCGGCGAGGGGTCCGACCCGTCGACGACCTCGACCTCCACCTGTGGCAACGTCTCCGGGAAGAACGGGTTCGGGCGGGTGACCGCCTCGACCGTGCGGGTCTCGACCGGGTAGCTGACCTCGGCGTCCCGCAGCTTCCGCGCCTCCGTGAGGGCGGCGCCCAACGGCTCGCGGACCGCGGGGTCCGCCACCTGGCCCTCGCTGCGCCGGTACACGGGCCGGCCGTCCTCGACGGCGGCGGTGAGGGTCTCGCGGCTGTCCGCGTAGGCGTCCTCGGAGCGTCCGCGGGAGGTGTCGGCGGCGTCGGTGAGACGGGCGACCTCCTCCTCGTACTCGGCGACCTGCGACTCCCAGGCACGGTGCTCGAGCTCACCGGCGACCACGACCGCAGCAGCGAGCAGCACGACGAGCGCGCCGATCCACCACCACCGGGCGCGGCGGCGACGGACCGGCGGCTCGGGCGCGGTCGGCTCGGAGGTGCTCACAGGGTGATCCTCCGGCCAACGGCGCCCCGTGGCCACCCTGGTCGCGATGCTCGCGCGAGGCGCTCGCGGACCGTGCACACGACGGTCACCCGGGTGTCGCCACCGGGCCGGGGCTGTCCGGGGTCGCCGCCCGGGGCATAGCATCGGTGCTGACTTCGACACGGGAGCCGCATGAACGAGCAGCACCGCCCCGACCGGACCGACGCCGAGGGGACGGGACCCGACCCCGACGACGCGACGCAGGTCCTGCCGGCGCACACCGAGGAGCCTCCACCGGCCCCGTCGGCGCAGGACACGCAGGTGTTCGACCGCGATGCCGGGCAGGAGACGCAGCCCCTGGCCGCGGGGGCGGGTCAGGACACGCAGGTGTTCGACCGCGACGCGGGGCAGGAGACGCAGCCCCTGGCCGCGGGGGCGGGTCAGGACACGCAGGTGTTCGACCGCGACGCCGGGCAGGAGACGCAGGTCCTCGGTGGTGGCGCGATGCCGGCCACGCAGCCCCTCGCCGGCCGGCCGCGCCGGGAGTCGGTGCTGCCCGCCGCCGACCGCGGTCGTGACGCCACGCCCTGGGGGACCCGGGTGATGCCGGCCGACCGGTCGTCCGCGACGCCGCCGTCAGCCGCTGCCTTCCCGCGATCGACGCCGGCACCCGCGCAGCGGACCGCCGCGGCGCCCGGACCCGCCGCGGCGCCGCGACCCGCGGCAACGCCGACGCAGCGGCCGGCTCCCCAACAGCGCCCGGCTCCGCAACAGCGCCCGGCGCCGTCTGCCCCCGCACCACCGCGCGAGAGCGGCGCCGGCCCGCGTCGCGGCACCGAGCCGACGGCGGTGGCGTCCCTGATCGCGGGCCTGCTCGGGATCGTGGTGCCGCTCGTCGGGATCCTGGCGATCGTGTTCGGCGGCATCGGCCTCGACCGCACGCGCCGGCGGGGGACGAACGGCCGTGGCATGGCGCGGACCGGGATGACGCTCGGGACGCTGCAGGTGCTGTTCACCACGCTGCTGGTCGTCGGCGGGTTGATGTTCTGGGACGCTTACGGCGAGGACATCGAGGCCGCCCTGGACCAGGCGGACGCGATCGCCGCGGGCGAGGTCAGCGTCCCGGACCTGCTGCTCGGCGGCGTCACCGGCGACTACTCGTTCGAGGACCTGCAGGAGCTCGGGGGCATGCTGGGTGACGCCGACGAGCTCCAGGAGCTGGGCGGCCAGTGCCAGTCGGGCGACGCGGCGGCCTGCGACGACCTGCTCGAGCGGGTGCCGGCCGATCTGCTCCCCGAGGGCGTCGGGAACCCGTGACCGAGATCCCCGTCGCCCGGCTGCGACGGGTCGTCGCCGTCGTCGCCGCGCTGAACTTCGCCTACTTCTTCGTCGAGTTCTTCGTGGCGCTGAGCGCGGGGTCGGTCTCGCTGCTCGCCGACAGCGTCGACTTCCTCGAGGACACGGCGGTCAACCTGCTCATCCTGCTCGCGCTGGGCTGGCCGTTGGCCCGCCGCGCGGCCATGGGCAAGGTCATGGCCGTGATCATCCTGGGTCCGGCGGCCTTCGCCGCCTGGGAGGCGGTGCAGCGGTCCAGCGCCCCCGAGGCGCCCGAGGTGGTCCCGCTCGTCCTCGCGTCCGCGGGGGCGATCGTCGTCAACGGCACGGCGGCATGGCTGCTGGTCGGCGTGCGGCACCACGGCGGGTCGCTCAGCCGGGCGGCGTTCCTGTCGGCCCGCAACGACGTGCTCGTCAACGTCGCCGTGATCGCCATGGGCCTCGTGACGGCGTGGACCGGGTCCGGCTGGCCGGACCTCGTCCTGGGCTGCGTCATCATCGGCCTCGCCGGGCGGGCCGCCTGGGAGGTGTGGGAGGTCAGCGAGGACGAACGCCTCGCGGCCAGGGCGCTCGCCGGGGAGGAGATCGACTGAGTCGTCCTCCGCGGTCGAGCGCCCCGAGGGGAGTCAGCCGACGCGGACCGCGGAGTAGCCGGCCTCGTCGACCGCCGCCAGGACCTTGGACTCCTCGGCGGGACCGGTGACCACGAGCGTGCCGGTCTCGGCGCTCACCTGGATCTCCTCGACCCCGGGAACCTCGCCGACCTCCTCGCGGACCGACATCTCGCAGTGGCCGCAGGTCATGCCGGTGACCTGGTACGTGTTCGTGCTCATCGTCTCTCCTCTCCTGCCACCACCGAGGGGTGGTCGTCACCAGGGAGGCTATACCCCCAGTGGGTATAGATCAACGAGTTCGCACGAGGCCCGCTCCCCGGGGCGGAGGCAGGGGCCCGTCCCGATGTTGTGGGGTCACTGGTCCTCGTGTTGTGTGGAGCGATGAACGACACCGACGACGGGCAGCGCACGCGCAGCGAACAGCTCGAGATCACGCGCATCGTGCTCCGCCCCACGGGCAACCCGCTTCCCCTCGGCTTCATGGCGCTGGCCGTGGCGACGGTCGGGTTCAGCTGTCTGCAGCTGGAGATCCTCAGCACCGCCGAGGAGAGCACCGTGGCCCTCGCCGTCCTCGTGCTCACCGTCCCGCTGCAGCTCCTCGCCGCGATCATCGGCTTCGGGGCGCGCGACCCGATCGCCGGCACGGGGATGGCCGTGGTGTCCGGGGTCTGGGCCATGCTCGCGGTCTCGACGCTGACGTCACCGCCCGGGTCCTCGAGCCCGGCGCTCGGCGTGCTGCTGATCACCGCCGCCCTCGCCATGGTCGTCCCGGCGACGGCGGCGGGCGGCAAGGTCGTCGCGGCCGCCGTCATGATCGGCTCCGGCGTGCGCTTCGCGGTCACGGGCGTCGCCGAGTTCACCGGGTCCGGCGCATGGGAGACGACCGCCGGTGTCCTCGGGCTGGTCCTGGCCGCGATGGCGCTCTACGCCGCGCTCGGGTTCGTCCTGGAGGAGGTCGACCACCCCGTCCGGCTCCCCGTGCTGCGTCGGGGAGCCGGACTCAAGCCGCTGCGCGACGACCTGGAGGAGCAGCTCGAGGGAGTCGCCCGGTCGGCCGGCGTGCGCCAGCAGCTCTGAGAAGTGCGCGGCGGGTCAGCGCGTCCGCGCGGCCCCGGACGTGTCCCGGCGCAGGTACCACCAGGCGACGACCACGCACAACAGGCCGTTGAGCAGGCCGAAGACGACGTCGAGCGGACCGTGCATGCCGCGGTAGATCCGGGAGATGCCGACGATGAACGGGATGGCCACGCACACCACCGTGACCAGTCGGCGCAGCACCGGGTTCGAGATGCGCTGGGCGAGCAGCGCCATGGTCAGCCACAGCGCCGTCGCCGCACCGGTGTGACCGCTGGGGAAGCTCGAGGTCGGCGGGGCCGGGTCGAGGTGCTCGACGTCCGGGCGCTCCCGCCCGACCAGGGCGGAGCTGGTGATGAACAGCAGGGATTGCAGGGAGACCGCGAGCGCCGGCACGAGGGCGAACCACCACTGGCGGGTGCGCCACCACAGGATCCCGACCGTCAGCGCGGTCACGCCGATCACGACCTCGGTCATGCCGAAGCGACCCAGCCACTCCGAGACGGTGTTCATCGTGGACGTCCGCTGATCGGCGAACCACTGCTCGACCGTGTTCCCCTGGGGGAAGTCGTTCAGGGGGCCGACGACGAGGAACCCGACGCCGAGGAGCACGAGCCAGCCGAGGACGGCGGGACCCAGCGCGCGCACCGCCGCGTCCCGGGCGGCCTGTCCCTTGGTCGGCCGACTGGTGTCGAGCTCGTAGCGGTGGACGAAGGCGTTCATCGAATCTCCGCATCTGTGGTGCGGGTGGTGGGTGACCACCCGCGGTACCCGAGGTAGGACGCACCGGAGATGGTGACGCCCAGGAGGATGCCGGCGACCACGTCCGAGGGGAAGTGCACCCCGAGGAAGATGCGGTCGGCGGCGGTGATCAGCGCGAACGTGGTGGCGACCAGCGGGACGACGACCCGGCCGACCCGGCCGAGGACCGGCCAGACCAGCAGGGTGATCGTCACCGCGGCGGTCGCTGAGGACGTCGCGTGCCCGGAGGGGAAGCTGAGGCCGGGCGCGTCGAGGATCACCTCGTCGACGACCGGCCGCACCCGTCCGACGGCTTCCTTGGCGAGGTTGGCCAGCCCCCACGAGGCGAGCAACGTCCCGACCGCCCACAGGGCGCGCCCGGGGTAGTCGTGTCGGCGCCACATCCACAGGGCGACCGCGCCGCCGGCCAGCACGACCCAGCCGGGCTGGGTGACCGCCGACCAGACGACGAAGGTGTCCAGGAGCCAGTCGTTGTCCAGCGTGACCGACACGGCGGCGTCGACGACGGCCTGGTCGGCCTCCTGCACCGTGGCGTTCGTGCGGACGAACCAGGCCAGGACGAGCACCGGGACGAATCCGGCGACGGCGAAGGCGCCGGCGCGGGCCAGAGCGCGGGCCCGGGGCGATCGTCGAAGCATCCCGGGAGACTAACCCGCAGGTCCCCGCAGCGCTTGTCGAGCGGGGGACGACCCGTGCGGGTCGGACGGCGCGTCCGTTCAGGGGGAGCGGTGGTGCGGCGGGACCTCGTAGAGCAGGTGCTCCGTGTGGTGCAGCACGTTCGCGACGAGCGCGGCGACGTGCTCGTCGGGCTGGCCGTAGTAGACGGTGGTGCCGTCGCGCCGCGACGTGACCAGCCGGCTGGCACGCAGCCTGGCCAGGTGCTGGGAGACCGCGGGGACGGGGCGGTCGAGCGCCGTGGCGATCGACCCGACCGACATCTCGGTGCCGTCGAGCATGACGAGGATCGCCAGGCGGGTGCGGTCGGCGAGGAGTCGCAGCACCTCGACGGCGCGGTCGAGCTCGGCGTCCGGGGGTGCGCTGCGCTCGGCGGGGGCCACGGGACTCATGATGGCACCGTCCCTCGCGCCGTCGTCCCCGTCGTGGCCGGACGTCCGGGTCGGCGCGGCCACAGCAGGGCGGCCGTCGTCGTCGCGGCCGCCGCGAGGGCCGCGAGCACGAGCGCGGTGCTGCTCAGCCCGAGGCCCACGCCGAGCAGACCGGCGAGGGGGTAGGTGAGCAGCCAGCAGGCGTGCAGCAGGGCGAAGTGCGCCGCGAAGGCCGCCGGGCGGTCGCCGGGAGCGACCGTGCGACGCACGATCCGGCCCACGGGGGTCTCCACCGACGCCCAGCCGAGGCCGACGAGCACCCACAGCGCCGCGACGGCCGTCAGCCCGGCCACCGGCGACGGGGCCGCCAGCGCGAGGGGGACGACGGCGGTGGCCACGGTGAGGGCAACGGCCCCCGTGAGCATCACGAGCCGTTCGGGCCGGCGGCGCAGCAGCCGGGGCAGGGCGAAGGCCGCCGTCATGGAGCCGGCGCCGTTGGCGGCCAGCAGCAGCGCGACGACGTCCTCGCCCTGCCCGAACGCGGAGCGCGCGATCACGACCGTCTGGACGATGACGAACGCCCCGGCCGCGGCCACGGCCATGTTGAGTGCCAGGACCGGCCGCAGCGCCGGGGTGCGGACGAAGAGGCGGATCCCGTGCCGGGCACGCTCGCCGAAGGGCATCTGCGGGCCGTCCCCGCCGGCGTCGGCGCCACGGCGCGGCAGGACCGTCGCTGCGACGAGCAGCGCGGACGCCCCGAAGCCGGCGGCGGTGCCGAAGAAGAGGGTCGAGCTGGGGACGACGAGCAGCAGCCCGGCCGCCAGCACGGGGGACAGGACGGCCTCGAGGTCGTAGGCCAGCCGGGACAGGGACAGCGCCGCGGTGTAGTCCTCCTCGTCGTCGAGCACGTCGGGGATCACGGACTGGAACGTCGGGGTGAACGTGGCCGAGGCCGCCTGCAGCACGAAGACGAGGACGTAGACCTGCCAGACCTCGCCGACGAAGGGCAGGGACACCGCGACGAGCAGCCGCACGACGTCGGAGCCGATCATCACCGACCGCCGGGGCAGCCGGACGACCGCGGCCGCCGCCAGCGGGGCGACGAACACGTAGGCGACCATCTTCACCGCGAGCGCGGTGCCGAGGACCTGCCCGGCCTCGGCCCCGGCGAGGTCGTAGGCGAGCAGCCCGAGGGCGACGGTGGCGAGCCCGGTGCCGGCGAGGGCGACGAGCTGGGCGAGGAAGAGCCGACGGTAGACCGGGTGGGCGAGGACCTGCAGCACCGACCCATTGTCTGCATGATTGCGCAGAGACGCAACAAAGCTCGAGGGTCGACGAGCGGGCCGTATCAGCAGGGGAGACACGGCGCTCCGGACCGGTAGAGGAACGCTCGAGCCGCGGCCAGGACGGAGGTGGCCCCGTGCGATCCGGACCCGTGCGGAACCGCCCGGCGACGCGGACGGTCGTGCCGACGCTGGTGGCGGCCGTCCTCGGCCTGCTGTCCTCGCTCCCCGCCGTCGTCGTGCCCGGGCAGGAGATCGACCTCGACCCGTCGGCCGGGCCACCCGGGACCTCCGTCACGGCGAGCGTCGACGGTTTCGACTGCTCCATCGGCGTCGTCGAGCTGCTGTGGGGAGAGTCCGGGGTGGTCGGGACCGTCGACCTGGACGGTGGCGCCGACGAGACGACGTTCCCGGTCCCCACGGAGGCGGAGCCCGGTGGGCACGAGGTGTTCGCCCGGTGCGCCAGGTCCGACGACGTCGCGGCCGAGACCACGTTCGAGGTCGAGCCGGTCGCCGACCTGGTCACGGTCCCGGACCTGGTGGGCCGCCCGCTCGACGAGGCCGAGACGCTGCTGGCCGAGCGGGGCCTCGTGCTCGGCGAGGTGTCGGGCGAGGGCGACGCCGTCGCCGACCAGGACCCCGGCCCCGGCACCGGCGTCGACGTCGAGAGCGAGGTGGCCGTCACCCTCGCCGCCGTCGTCCCGCCCCCGGGGAACACCGGGACGGACGACCCGGCGGAACGGTTCCCGCTGCTGTGGATCGTCCTGGTCGCGCTGCTCGTCGCCGGGGCCGCAGCCGGTGCCCCCCGGCTGCGCCGGGCCCGTCGCCGGCAGGACCGGCGGTGGGTGAGCGAGCACGTCCGGGTCCGGCCCGCCCCGACCCCACCGCCCACCGTGACGCTCGCCGCGGACCCGACGGACCCCGCGGGACCCGGCGCGACCCTCGTGATCCGGCTCGTCGCCTCCGCGGACGACGTGGACCAGCACCTGGAGGTGATCGGACGATGACCACGACGACCGCCGCGCCGGCGATGACGGCGCGCGTCTTCCTCCTCGACGACGGCTCGGGCCGGGACACCGCGCAGGTGCTCGGCGAGGCCGTCCGGCGGCACGGGATCGGCGGCACGGCGCTCCAGGGCGTGCGGCGGGCCACCACGGCGACGCGGGAGGCCGTCGGGTCCGAGCTCGCCGCCGTGGCGGACGGACTGCTCGACCTCGACCTCGGCGACGTCCTGCTGCGCTCGTGGCGGTCCGTCGCCGACCTCACGGCGGCCGGCCGGCGGACCGCCCTCGCCCCCGGGGAGGAGATCGTCGCGCTGGCCACGCACCGGATCACCGCGACGCACCACCCGCGGGTCGACCTGTCCGTCGACGGCGTCCCCCTGCACCGGTTCACCTTCGAGATCTCGCTCGTCGCCGTCCTCACGGGGGTCGCGGCCGTCGTCGCGGGCGGCTCCCTGGTGGCGGTCCGGGGCGGGTCGGCCGACGTCACGGGCACCCTCTCCCTGGACGGGGTGCGGCTCGTGGAGAGGTCCCGCACCCTCGACGTCGAGGCGCTGGTGCGGCTGCGCCGGCCGATCCCGCTGACGTCGGGGCGGTCGGCGGTCTTCCGCGGGGAGTCCTGACCCGGGTCGCGCCATGGACGAGCGCCGCGCGATCAAGGCGCTGCTGCGTCCCTGAGACGTCCGGACCCGTGACGACGGCGCGCGGCCCGGTTCCGGGCCACGCGCCGTCGTCACGGTCGAGGCGGGACCCGTCAGAAGTCGAGGCAGGTCAGGTACTCGAAGCTCTCCCGCGCGAAGCTCGCGTCGGTCGGGGCGCCGTCCATCTCGATGACGTAGTACTTGACCTTGCCCTGGGCCGCGTCGAGGATCGACGGCCAGTCGATGTCACCCTCGCCGACGACGGTCTGGGTGCCGAACGCCGGGGTCGGGCCGGACAGGTCGCCGTCCTTGATGTGCAGCAGGTCGATGCGGTCGCCGTACTCCTCGAGCAGCTCGACGACGTCGGCGCCGCCGTCGGTCGCCCAGTAGACGTCGACCTGGAACGCGACGTACCGCGGGTCGGTGTTCCGGACCACGGCCTCCCACCAGCTCATCGTCTCGCCCGAGGCGGGGTCGGTGACCTCGAGGACGAACTCGTTCCAGTGGTTGTGGCCGAAGTGCTTGCCGGTGCCCGCCTTCACGGACAGCTCGCCGGCGGCGTTCATCGCCTCGGCGGTCTCCATGGCGCTCTCCCACGACGTCGAGCCGCCGAAGAACGGGACGCCGGGACCGGACCAGCCGCCCGACCCGGTGTACTTCTGGCCGAGGGTCTTGGCGAAGTCGAGGGTCTCGTCGAACGCCTCCGGGTCGGTGCCGCCGTGGGAGCCGGGCGCCTTGAGCTGGTGCTCCTTGAGCAGCGCGCGGAACTCCTCGGCCGTGCGGCCCTCGTAGCTCCCGCCGAACGGCTCGACGTTCTTGTAGCCGATGTCGGCCAGCTCGCCGAGGACGGCGTCGACCCCGACCTCCTGCTGCCAGGCGCTGTAGCTGTAGAGCTGGAACGAGATCTTGCTCGCCGGTACCGAGCGGCCCGAGCACTGGGCCGAGCTGCCCGCGGTCCGGTCGCCCTGGTGGGCGTCGGCGGCGGCGGGAGCGGCTGCGGCCACCGGGAGGGCCAGCCCTGCGGCCGCGACGGCCGTGGCGGCCCGGGTGAGGAGAGTACGTCGCATCGTCGGGATTCCTCTCGGAAGGAGATCGTGCCCACCATCGGGCACATGGATCGGGGGCGGGTACCGGCGGGTGACCGGCGATATCCGCCCCGTACTTATGCAAGATATCAGCGAAAGCGAAGAGCGCAATACCTCTCTTCAGTCGGAGTGCGACCAAAAGTAGGCGACCGAGCCGACGACGGTGTCGGGGCCGCGGACCGGGTCAGTGCGGGGAGAAACCGCCCCAGGGGTTGCCGAACTTCCGTTCCCACGGCGGGCGGCTGCTGACCTCCCCGGGAGGTTCGCAGGTCCCGGCCGTCAGGTCGGACCAGATGGTGGGCGAGCCGGTCTCGTCGTCCCGCGTCAGGAGCAGGGTGATCTCGTCGCCCCCGGTGGCCCACGGGCCGCTGGTGGAGAGCCGGACGACGACGTCGTCCGGTCCCGCCGACCCGAGACCGGACCGGGGGGCGACGATCTCGAGGTCGAGGACCTCGGGCGGGTCGTCGTCCGGCGCGGCCCACGCGGGGGCCGCGCCGGCGGTGGCCACGAGCAGGGTCGCGAGCGTCGCGAGGCGGCGCAGGGTGCCGTCGTGGGTCGTGGTGCGCATGGCTCCTCCCCGGTCCCCGGCGACGTCCGCCACCGCCGGGCCCCGTCCCGGGGCGACGACGGTCAGCGCTGGAGGCTGAACCCGCCGTCGCTGGTGAGCACCTGCCCCACCATCCACGACCCGGCCGGGCTCACGAGCCAGCCGATGAGCCGTGCCGGGTCGGCGGGTTCGCCCCAGGGGCCGAACGGCGTCGCCGCGCGCAGCGCCTCGAGCTCGGCGAGCGGCCGGTCGGTGGTGCCGGGGTCGAGGTAGCCCGTGTTGACGGGACCGGGGTTGACGGTGTTGAGGACGATGCCGAGGTCGAGCAGCTCGGCGGCGACGGTGGGTGTGATGCCGGCCAGGGCGGCCTTGGAGGTGGCGTAGGCGACCTCGCCCGGCATCGGTCCCTGCTCCTGGCCGGACGTCATCCACACGACCTTGGGCGCGCCGGCCGGGTCGGCGGGTGCGGTCCGCCGCAGCGTCTCCCCGGGGCGCAGGGCGGGCGCGTCCTCGCGGCGCTGCCGGGCGAACAGGCGGGTGAGCAGCAGCGTGGAGCGGGTGTTCGTCTGCCAGTGGGCGTCGAGCGCCTCCGGCGTCATGTCCAGGATCGAGCCGTCCCCGCCGCTGCGCGCGTGGTTGCACACCAGGACGTCGACGCGGCCGGTCAGCGCCCGCGCGGCGTCGAACAGCGACTCGACCTGCGCAGGGTCCCGGAGGTCCGCGGACGCCGACCCGGAGCGCGCGCCGTCGTGCAGCGCCGCCCGGACGGCGCCGTCGACGGCGGCGAGGTCGTCCGCGCCCCACGGCTGGTCGGCGTCGTGCGGGGCGTAGTGCTGGGTGAACACGTGCGCGCCGAGGCCGGCGAGCTCGCGGGCGACGGCGACACCGATGCCCTGCCGGCGTGGGACCCCGGTGACCAGGGCGGTGCGACCCGACAGGGGCGGTGCGGACGATATGGCAGCACGCTACGTCCCGCGGGCGGACCGGCCACCCGGAATACCCGACGCTTGCCCGGGGCTTGTGCTTGACGTGCCCCCGACGTCGACGTCCGTGGGCCTGCGCTCCGAGCGCGGGCCGGTCCTGCTGTCCCTCATGCTGTCCACGGCCCTGGTCGCCCTGGACGCGACGATCATCGCCACGGCGTCGGCCACCATCGCCGACGAGCTCGGGGCGTTCGAGCAGGTGCCGTGGCTCTTCTCGTCCTACCTCCTCGCCCAGGCCGTCAGCACGCCGCTGGCCGGACGGCTCTCGGACATCGTCGGCCGCAAGCGGCTCATCCTGGCCGGGGTCGGGTTCTTCTTCCTCGGGTCCGTGCTGTGCGGGGCCGCCTGGTCGATGGGCGCCATGGTGGCCGGCCGCGTCCTGCAGGGTCTCGGCGCCGGGGCCGTCATGCCCGTGTCCCAGACCATCGCGGCCGACATCTACACCCTGGAGGAGCGGGCCCGGGTGCAGGGGTACCTGGCCTCGGTGTGGGCGATCTCCTCCGTCGTCGGTCCGACCCTCGGCGGCGTCTTCACGGAGTTCGTGTCCTGGCGCTGGATCTTCCTGGTCAACATCCCGCTGTGCGCCCTGGCCGCCTGGATGCTGGTGCGGCGTTACCACGAGTCCCCGCTCGACGGTGACCGGGAGCCGATCGACCACCGTGGTGCCGTGCTGCTGGCCGGCGGCAGCGCCCTGCTCCTGCTCGGTCTGCTCGAGGGCGGGTCCAGCTGGGCCTGGGTCTCGGTCCCGTCGGTCACCGTGCTGGCGCTCGCCGTCGCGCTGCTCCTCGTCTTCGTCGGGCACGTCCGCCGGGTGGCGCACCCGATCCTGGACCTGGGTCTGCTGCGTCGGCGGGTGATCGGGGTGGCCACGGCGATCTCGCTGGTCGTCGGCATGGTCGTCCTCGGCCTGGCCACCTACGTGCCGATCTACGCCCAGGGGGTGCTCGGTCTCGGGCCCCTCATGGCGGGGTTCGCGTTGGCGGCCATGATGGTGGGGTGGCCGCTGTCGGCGTCCAACGCCGGCCGGTTCTACCTGCGTCTCGGGTTCCGGCTCACGGCGATCATCGGCTCGACGCTGGTCGTCGCCGGCACGGCGTCGAGCCTGCTGCTCGGCGAGTCGTCCCCGCTCGTCGCCGTGATGGGCACCACGTTCCTCGTCGGCATCGGGATGGGGCTGACAGCGGTGCCGACCCTGATCGCCGCCCAGTCGTCCGTGGACCACACGATCCGGGGCGCCGTCACCGGGATCAACATCTTCGCCCGCTCCCTCGGCTCGGCCGTCGGCGTCGCCGTCTGCGGGGCGATCGTCAACGCCCGGGCGACGACGGGTCCGGACGGCATGCCGTCGGGACCGGATCTCATGGCGGCGATCCACCTCGTGTTCGTCGTCGTGGCGGTGTGCGGCGGGGTGATCGCCCTGCTGGCGTTCTTCCTGCCGGCCGACCGGCAGGCGGCACGGGACCGCCGGGCCGCCGTGCGCGCGGTGGACTGACCGGCGGCGACGGGCCGACGACGCTCGCCCTGAGAAAGGACGAGTTCCGTGCAAGACTTCCCGACACCGGCACGGGTGTTGACCGCACGTGGCGTCCTGCGCGGCCGGGCCGGGGACGTCGTCAGAAGGAAGAAGGGACAGCACGCATGGGGGCACGACAGGCGTCCGGCGGCGTCCGCGTGGCGCGGCAGGGGTCGCTCTGGGTGATGTGGGGCGACATCGACTTCAGCGTCACGCACAGCGTGCGGGACCAGCTCGCCGCCACGCTCGACGGCCGCGCCAAGACGGTCGACCTGTCCCGGGTGACGTTCATGGACTCCTCGGGCCTGCACCTGATCCTCATGGACGTGACGATGGAGACCCGCCCGCGGCTCGTCGGGACCCCCGAGGCCGTGATCGACCTGCTGGAGATGAGCGGGGCCCTGGAGCTGGTCGAGCTGATCGACGAGATCCCGCCGGCCGAGGTCCCGGAACGTGCGCCCCGTACGCGGTTCGAACCACCACCCATCGTCGGGTAGCCGACGATGCCGTCGATCCTGACGGTTTGCCATGCCCGAGCACGTGAGGAGCGACCGCCGTGACCGTTCGACAGGACGACGAACTACCCAACACCGCACCGCCGGAGGACTTCGCCGAGATCGCCCGGTGGATCCTGACCGAGGTCGACGAGGTCGCCGCCATGCGCGCCGGCCTGCAGGAGCGGCTGGGAGAGGGAGGCCCGGAGACCGCGGAGTCGACCGCCGAGAAACTCGTGCTCATCGCGTCCGAGCTGGCGACCAACGCCGTCCGCCACGGTCTGCCGCCCACGGTGGTGCGGCTGCTGGGTGACGGGCAGGTCTGGCTGCTGGACGTCGCCGACCACGACCTGTCCACGCCGCCACGGCTCGCCGGGGACCGCGACCCCGGTCACGGCGGCCTCGGGCTGATGATCGCCCGCCGCCTCTCGCTGGCCGTGGGCTGGTACACGACCGACCAGTCGAAGCACGTGTGGGCCACCGTCGGGAGGTCGAGCCCGGAGGCCTGAGGCCGCGCACGGCAGCGCCGTCCGGGTCCCGCGCTACGGGGCCCGGACGGCGGCGTGCCGGGGCGTCAGGATCCGGTCAGGACCTCGTCGACGGCCTCGAGGAAGTCGTCCAGGTCGTCCGGGGTCCGGGACGTGATGAGCGTCCACCCCTCGCCCGGGTCCACGACCACGGGCGCGTCCTTCCAGGCGGCACCGGCGTTGCTCAGGTCCGTCTGGAGCGACGGGTAGGAGGTGACGGTCTTGCCCGTCGTCACCCCCGCCTCCACGAGGACCCAGGGGCCGTGGCAGATGGCGGCGACGGGGCGTCCGGAGCGGGTGAAGGACCGGACGATCTCGACCGCCGACGGCTGCAGCCGCAGGGTGTCGGCGTTCAGGGTGCCGCCCGGCACGAGCAGCAGGTCGAACCCGGCCGGGTCGACGTCGTCGAGCGTGACGTCCGGGGTGACCGTGCGGCCGGGATCCTTGTCGCCCACGAGCGTCGCGACGTCGTCGGAGGTCGCGGCCGCGACCGTCACGACGGCCCCGCGCTCGCGCAGGTGCTCCAGCGGGACGACGAGCTCGTCCTGCTCGACTCCGTAGTTCGTCACGATCGCCAGGACGGTGAGGTCGGTGAGATCGGTCGCCATGGTTCGCTCCTCTCGTCGTTCGGGAGCCCCACGGTATGGGCCCGCGGCGGATCCTGCCGGTCGGGCTGCCCGCGCCGCGCGGCGGCGCCGTCCTTACGATGGATCCGACACCCGGTCGGAGGTCGACGACGATGGCGACGAGGACGGCGGAAGCAGAGGCACGGGCGGAGGCGGGCAGGGGTGCGCGCCAGGACGTGCCGCGGTCGGCGCACGGCCGCTGGGCCCCGCCGGCGGACCGGACGGACCCGGTCGAGGTGCTGGCGGCGCAGGACGCCGACCGTCTGCCGTGGCTGGTGCCGGTCAGGAGGGCCCGCATGGCGGAGTCGGCCTTCGCCTTCTTCCGCGGCTCCGCGGCGGTCATGGCGATGGATCTGGCCCCGACGCCGACGATCGGCGTGCCCGTACAGCTCTGCGGCGACGCGCACCTGGCCAACTTCGGTACCTTCGCCTCGGCGGAGCGGCGCCAGGTGTTCGACCTCAACGACTTCGACGAGACCCTGCCCGGTCCCTGGGAGTGGGACGTCAAGCGGCTGGCGGCGAGCGTCGTCGTGGCCGCCCGGGACAACGGGTGGTCCGACGCCGTCGGCGGCCGGGCGGCGCGGGGTGCGGTCCGGACGTACGCCCGGGCGATGTCCCGGTTCGCTGATCTGCCCGCGCTGCGGATCTGGTACGAGCAGGTGTCCCTCGCCGACGTGCGCCGCGCACTGCCCTCGAAGGCTGACCGCAAGGTGTTCGACAAGGGGATGGCCAAGGCCCGGGGGAGGGACTCGGTCAGGGCGCTGGGCAAGCTCGCCGAGACCGTCGACGGACGGCTCCGGATCCGCAGCCAGCCGCCGCTGCTGGTGCCCCTGCGCGACCTGACGGAGCACCTGGACGCCGAGGAGATGCACACCCGGGTGGCGGAGACCTTCGCCGGCTACGTCGAGTCGCTGCCGCCCGACCGTCGGTACCTGCTGCAGCGGTTCTCCGTCGTGGACGTGGCGCTCAAGGTCGTCGGTGTGGGCAGCGTCGGGACGCGGTGCTGGGTCGTGCTGCTCACCGGGCGCGACCACGGCGAACCCCTGTTCCTGCAGGTCAAGGAGGCCGCGGACTCGGTGCTGCAGGCCTACGTGCCGACGCGTCCCGACCCGCACGCCGGCCGGCGCGTGGTCGAGGGCCGTCGCCTGGTGCAGGCCAGCCCCGACGTGTTCCTCGGGTGGTCCGACACCTCGGTGGGCCGGCACTACTACTGGCGGCAGTTCCACGACATGAAGGGGTCCGCGGACGTCGCGGCGATGGACCCGGACCGGCTGGGCGCCTATGTCGAGCTGTGCGGGCGGACCCTCGCCCACGCCCACGCCCGCTCCGGCGACGCGGTGACGATCGCCGGCTACCTCGGCTCGGGCAGGACGTTCGCCGATGCCCTGGCCGACTTCGCGGTCGCGTACGCCGAGCAGAACCAGGCCGACCACGACCGGTTCCGCCGGAGCGTCGCCGACGGGTGACGCGTCAGGTCGACGGTGCGTCCCCGTCGCGCCGGGTGAGCTCGATGACGGGGATGTGCCGGTCCGTGGCGCGCTCGTACTTCGCGAACTGGGGCGACGTCGTGGTGATGCGTCCCCACACCTGCGCGCGTTCGTCGCCGTGCAGCTCCCGTGCCCGGACGGGGACGGTCTCGCCGTCCACGACGATCTCGACCTCGTCGGGCCGGGCGGCGAGGTTGAGGTACCAGGCCGGGTTCGTGGCCGCGCCGTTGGCCGACGCGACGACGTACCACCGGTCCGGGCCGCCGTGGAAGTAGGCCAGCGGGGTGGTGCGGGCCGCTCCGCTCCGGCGCCCGACGGTGGTCAGCGCCAGCAGCCGCATCCCCAGCACGGGACCGCCGCGGCGACGGATCCGGCGCAGGGCCAGCCCGTTGAACCACCGCACGACGCGGCCCGGCTTGCGCGCTCCGCGGGTGCCCGTGGAGTGGCTGAAGGTCATCGGTCCTCCGGAGGTCGACGACCTCCACCGTAGCGGCACGGCTGCTCAGGTGTGCAGCACCGCCTGCGACGTGGCGGTGCTCTGAGGCATGTGCCCGAGGAACCAGTCCCGGGCGAGCTCGGCCGCGCGGTCCAGCGTGCCCGGCTCCTCGAACAGGTGCGTGGCCCCGGGAACGACCGCCAGGTCGTTCTCGCACCGCAGCCGTCGCTGGGCGCGGCGGTTGAGGTCCAGCACGCAGGAGTCCTCGCCGCCGACCACCAGCAGGGTGGGGGCGCGGACCTCGTGCAACCAGTCCGCGGCCAGGTCCGGACGGCCTCCGCGGGAGACGACGGCGGAGATGTCGTGGCCGAGCTGGGCGGCGGCCCGCAGCGCCGCGGCCGCACCGGTGCTCGCCCCGAAGTACCCGATGGGGAAGTCGTCCCAGCCCTGGGTGGTGCGCAGCCACCAGGTGGCGTCGACCAGCCGCCCGGCCATGCGTCGGATGTCGAACACCATCGGACGCTCCCACTCCTCGCGGGCGGTGAGCAGGTCGAAGATGAGCGTGCCCAGTCCGGCCTCGTTGAGGACCTGGGCGACGCGCCGGTTGCGCGGGCTGTGCCGGCTGCTGCCGCTGCCGTGGGCGAACACCACCAGCCCGACCGGGTCCTGCGGCACGGTGAGATGTCCGTTCAGCATCAGCGCACCAGCCCGGATCTCGACGTCCTCGTCCCGTGGCGGTGGCGGGTCCACGCTCGGGGGCTCGGCGGGCCGGGCCGCGTGCGTCGCACGCTCGAGCAGCGCCATGACCTGCTCGTCGTCGACCTGGCGGAAGTCCGCGTACCACTCGCCCACGGCGCGGAACGCGCGGGGGCTCTCGACGTAGACCACGTCATCGGCTACCTCCTGCAGTGCTTCCAGTGCCGGCGCGGCACCCACGGGCACGGCCACCACGACGCGGGCCGCTCCCCGGTCCCGGGCGATGAGGCACGCGGTGCGCGCCGTCGACCCGGTCGCGACCCCGTCGTCCACGACGAGGGCCGTGCGGCCCGCGAGGGGCACGAGCGGGTGCTGGCGGCGGATCCTGTGCACGCGCCGGTCCAGCTCCGCGCGTTCGGTGGCCTCGGCGCCGGCGAGCTCCTCGGCCGTGACCTGGGCGCGGCTGACGACCTGGTCGTCCACCACCCGGGCGTCCCCTTCACCGACCGCACCCATCGCCAGCTCGGGCTGGTAGGGGACGCCCAGCTTGCGCACGACGATGACGTCGAGCGGTGCGTCCAGCGCGACGGCGACCTCGAACGCCACGGGGACCCCGCCCCGGGGGAGGCCGAGGACGACGACGTCCTCGTCGCGCAGCCCGGCCAGCTCCTCGGCGAGACGCTGCCCGGCCTGGGTGCGGTCGGTGAAGGGCATGCCACCACGATGCGCGCCGCGGACGGGTCGGCAGAAGGGCCGTTGGTCCCGAATCGGCCGGGGACTCGGGCCCGACGTGCGCCGTCCCCTGGCCTGGCCGACCCGGGCGCGGCAGGATGGAGGCGGAACCGACGAGCGGAGGTCGCGATGGACACCGAGAAGAGCGGCAAGAAGAAGTCCGGCGGGATCAAGAAGTTCTACAAGGTGGTGATGCTCGCGATCGCCGTCGCGGCCGTCACCAAGGAGCTGCGCAAGGACCCCGAGGACCGTGAGTGGCACGGCAAGGTCGGGTTCGTGCCGTACGAGTTCCGGATGCCGACGATCTCGCGCGCCAAGGAGCGCCTCTGGGACCCCGAGGCCGAGCACGTCCTGGGACCGCAGGTCTTCGGCGTGGGCTGGACCGTGAACGTCGGCCGCGTGGTCGCGCTGGTCAAGGAGCGCGTCGCCGGCTGAGCCGTCCCGGCGGCGGCAGGACGATCGTGCCAGGGTGGACGGCGTGAGCACCGTCCCCGGTCCCGCCGCCCTGCCCTTCGCCGAGCTGCACCTGCACCTCGAGGGCACGCTCGAACCCGAGCTGGTCCTGGAGCTGGCCGCGCGGAACGCCGTGGAGCTGCCGTTCGCGGACGTCGAGGACCTGCGCCGCGCGTACGCGTTCAGCGACCTGCAGTCCTTCCTCGACCTGTACTACGCGAGCATGGCCGTGCTGCGCACCCCGCAGGACTTCGCGGACATGACGACCGCCTACCTGGCGCGTGCCGCGCGTGCCGGGGTGCGGCACGCCGAGGTGATGATCGACCCGCAGGCGCACCTCGTCCGCGGCGTGCCGCTCGAGGCCGTCCTGGAGGGTGTCGACGAGGCGCTGTCGACGAGCGAACGCGACCACGGCGTCTCGACCGCGCTCTTCGCGGCGTTCCTGCGCGACCGCCCCGAGTCCGAGGCGCTCGACGTGCTCCACCACCTCCTCGGCCTGCACGCGCCGATCGTCGGCATCGGGCTGGACTCGGCCGAGGCCGGCCACCCGCCGTCGAACTTCGCCCGGCTCTACGACCGGGCGCGCGCCGAGGGCCTGCACCTCATCGCCCACGCCGGCGAGGAGGGGCCGCCGCAGTACGTCGTCGAGGCCCTGGACGTGCTCGGTGTGGACCGGATCGATCACGGCATCCGCGCCCTGGAGGACGACGCGCTGGTCCAGCGGCTCGTCGACGAGCAGGTCCCGCTGACCGTCTGCCCGCTGTCGAACGTGGCGCTGCGGGCCGTCGACCGGCTGGAGGACCACCCGGTCCTGGCGATGCTGGACCGCGGGCTCAACGTGTCCGTCAACTCCGACGACCCGGCCTACTTCGGCGGATACCTGGACGACAACCTCGCCGCACTGACGACGTCGCTCGGCATGACGGCGGGGCAGCGGGCACGGCTGGCGGAGAACTCGATCCGGGCCGCCGTGCTCCCCGCCGACCGGCGTGCTGCCCTGCTGGCCGAGATCAGCCGGCAGGAGCGCTGACGCGCCGACCCCCGGGTGCCTCGGTCCGCTGCGGCCGGGTCCGGCCCGCGAGGCGGGCGTCGACCAGCCGGGCGGTGGCGTCCACCGGTCCCAGCGTCGAGGCGTCGTGCGAGACGAGGAGCGTCGCCGCGCCGGTCTCGCGCGCCAGGGACGTGATCAGCTCGACCACCCGCACGCCGCGGTCGTGGTCGAGGGCCGAGGTCGGCTCGTCGACGAGCAGGACCGCGGGGTCCCCGACCAGCGCGCGGGCGATCGCGACGCGCTGCCGCTGGCCGCCCGAGAGCTGCGCCGGCCGGTGGTGCGCACGGTCGGTCACCCCGACGGCGTCCAGCAGCTCCAGGGCCCGACGGCGCACCGTGGCGGGCCGTCGGCCGCGCAGGTGGGCGTGCAGCTCGAGCTGTTCCAGGGCCGTCAGGGAGTCCAGCAGCCGCGGTGCCTGGAAGACGACGCCGAGGTGGTCGCGGCGCCACCGCGTCGCCTCGGCCACGGAGGTCGTCGGGGTGAGCGCGACCTCCTCCCCGAGACGGACCCGGCCCGAGGTGGGCGGTGTCAGGCCGGCCGCGACCGCCAGCAGGCTCGACTTGCCCGACCCGGACGGTCCGAGCAGCGCGGTCGTGGTGCCGGCCGGCACGGTGAGCGAGACGTCGTCGACGGCGGTGAGCGTCGAGGTCCCGTCCGGGTAGACGAGGGTGATGCGGTCCAGGTGCAGGTCCACGGGTCTCTCCTTGCGGGGTATTCAGTGCGCGGCCAGCGCGGCGTGCGGGTCGATGCGGGTGATGCGGGCGACGGAGACGGCGGCCCCGGCCAGGCCGAGGAGCACGAGCCCGGCGGCGGGCAGCACGGTCGTGGTGGTGTCCACCAGCACGGGGACCGTCGCGGGCAGCAGACGGCCGCCCACGGCCGTGAGCAGGGTCCCGAGCCCGACTCCCACGGCGAGCACCACGGCCGCCTGGCCGAGCGCGTCCCGCAGCAGGTATCGGGTCGTGGCGCCGAGCGCCTTGAGCACGGCGACGTCGGCCGACCGGCTGATGGTCCACACGCTGAAGAAGGCACCCACCACCAGGGCCGAGATCGCGACCAGGAACCCCTGCATCGTGGTCAGCGACGTGTTCTCGCCGGCGTAGGAGGCCACGGCAGATCGTGCCTGGGCGGTCGTCACGGTGGTCGTGCCGACCGCGGCGTCGCCCCGGGCGGCTCCGTCGTCGCTCGTGGTCAGCGCGACGACGGTCGCCACCGGGTCGTCGGCGGACCCCGTGCCGCGGGCGCCGACGGCCTGCCAGTCCGCGAGGGTCGTCCACACCACCGGGGTGTGGGCGAAGGACGCCTCGACGTCCGTGGTGCCCACGACCTCCAGGGCGGTCCCCCCGACGGTCACGGTGTCGCCGGGAGCGGCGTCGAGCTCGGTGGCGGCCGCGGGGGAGAGCAGGACGCCGCCGGTGATGAGGTCCGGGGAACCGGCGGGCAGCAGGTGCGAGCCGGCCGGGACCCCGAACGCCGTGACCGAGGCGGTGCCGGCCGCCGACCCGGCGCGGGTCGTCGCGACCCCGAGGGGTTCGGCGGCGTCCACCCCCGGGACCTCTCGCCAGCGTCGCCACTGGTCGGCCGTGACCTGCGAGGCGGTGAAGGCCGGGGCGTCGTCCGGCCCCGGCATGGCGAACGCCAGGTGGTCGGCGGGCAGGTCGGTCACCGCTGAGGTGGACTCGCGGGCGAGGCCGGCGGTCAGGGAGGCGAGGAAGGTGACCAGGAAGGTGACGAGCACGATGACGGCGGTCATGAGGGCGAACCGCCCCCGGGCATGACGCAGGTCGCGCAGGGCGACGAACACGGCGGGTCCTTTCGACGAGGGATGTCCCCAGCGTCGTCGGCGCGGCGAGGCGTGCCATCGCCCCGGGGTGCGGTCCTGTCGCGCCGCACGGTCGATCCCGGGATCAACCGTTCGGACGATGTGCGGCGCGGCGGGCGGGCTAGCGTGGGACGGATGGACGGTCGCCCGCAGCACACGGCGGCACGCGGGCTCCTGGTGGGCCTCGACGTGCTCCTGGTCGTGCTCACCGTCGTGACGGTCGTCCGGGCGCCGGCGGGGCAGCGCGCGGCGACCGCGGTCGTCGCCCTGGTGCTGCTGGGGCTGTACGCGGCCGGACGACGCGTGGTGCGGGTGCACGACCGGCCCGTGGACGCCCCCCGCGGACGCTGGTGGCCGGACGCCGCCTGGGTGACCGCCCTGACGGTCGTGTGGGCCGTGCTGCTGGCCCTGTCCCCGGAGGCGTTGTGGACAGCCTTCCCGCTGCTGCTGCTCCAGATGCACGTCCTGGGGCCGCGCCGCGGGCTGCCCGCGGTGGCGGCGACGACCGTCGTGGCCGTCGGTGCCGGCCTGGCGCGCGCCGAGGGGCCGTGGCTCGGGTTCGTGCTCGGTCCCGTGCTGGGTGCCGCCGTCGCGGCCGGCGTCGTGCTGGGCCTCGAGGCGATCGTCCGCGAGTCCCAGGCGCGTCAGCGCGCCCTGGACGAGCTCACCCGCGCCCGCCGCCACCTCGCCCGGGCCGAGCGGGAGTCCGCCGTCGCGGCGGAGCGGGAACGGCTCGCCCGCGACATCCACGACACGCTGGCGCAGTCGTTGTCCGCGATCGAGCTGCTGCTGCGCACCGCCGACGAGGCCATCGGGACCGACGACGCCCGGGCACGGGCGCTCGTGGCCCGGTCCCGCGAGGCCGCCGCGAGCAGCCTCGCCGAGGCCCGACGGTTCGTGCGCGACCTGACCCCCGTGGACCTCGACGGCGGCACCCTGCTCGCGGCGCTGCGGCGCGTGGCCGAGCGCTCGACCGCCACGGCCGACGAGGCCGCGGGACACGCCGGCGCCCTGACGGTGACCGTGGAGTCGAGCGGCACACCACGGCCGCTGCCCCTCGCGGTGGAGACCGCGCTGCTGCGGGTCGCGCAGTCGGCGCTGGCGAACGTGGTCCGGCACGCCCGCGCCACCCAGGCCGGCGTCGTGCTGCGCTTCACCGACGACACCGTGGTGCTCGACGTCGTCGACGACGGGTGCGGGTTCGACCCGGGGGCGACCGACGGGTTCGGGCTCGCCGCCATGAGGTCGCGGGCGGCGGAGCTCGGCGGCACCCTCGTGGTCGACAGCACCCCGGGCAGCGGGACGGCGCTCGCGGTCGCGGTGCCTCTCGCCGAGGAGGCCGCGCCGTGATCGACCTGGTCATCGCCGACGACCATCCGGTGGTCAGGGCCGGCCTGCGCGCCGTCGTCGAGTCCACCGGGGACCTGCGCGTCGTGCACGAGGTCGCGACCGCCGAGGAGCTGCTGGCATGGCTGGCCGACGGCGGCACGGCCGACGTCGTCCTGCTCGACCTGCGGTTCGGCCCGGACCGGCTGACCGGGGCCGAGGCGACGCGCACGGTCGTGGACCGGTACGCCGTCCCGGTGCTGGTGGTGACGACCTACGGGTCGGACGCCGAGATCCTGTCCGCCGTGGAGGCCGGCGCGACGGGGTACCTGCTCAAGGACGCCCCCACGGAGGAGCTCGCGGGGGCGGTCCGGGCGGCCGCCGCGGGCCGGACCGTCCTGGACCCCGCGGTGCAGCGCCGGCTGCTGGGCCGGGTCAGGCAGCCCTTCGAGGCGTTGAGCTCACGGGAGCTCGAGGTGCTCGCGCTGGTCGCGGCCGGACGGTCCAACGAGGCGGTCGCCCGCGAGCTGGTCGTGTCGGTCGCGACCGTCAAGACGCACCTGACGCACGTGAACACCAAGCTGGGGACGCGTTCGCGCACCGAGGCGGTGGCGGTGGCGCGGGAGCGCGGGCTACTGCCCTGACCGACCGCGGGCGGTCCGTGGGGGGATGTGACGGCGCCCGTCACGTGCGGGCGGTGCGGCCCTGCAGCGCGCGGAACGCCAGCACGAAGCTCAGGACGCCGACGACGGCGATCGCCGCGAGGCCCTGCCAGAGCGCGGTCGCGTCCCAGCCCTCCATGATGAGCGACCGCAGCGCCGCGAGGAGATAGGTCACTGGGTTGAACTGGGCGATCGTCGCCAGCCACCCGGTCAGGGCGTCCAGCGGCAGGAACGTGGTGGTGAGGAACGCGAACGGGAAGAACAGCAGGAAGCTGGAGTTCACCGCCGCCGGGTTCCCCGTGCGCAGCGCGATGGCGTAGGGGAACCCGGTGAAGGCCAGCCCCCACAGGCCGGCGAGGAGCAGGAAGACCAGGACACCTGCGGCACCGGTGGCGAACTGGACGCCGAGGGCGAAGCCGAGGACGAGCACCGGCACCGACAGGGCGACGACCAGCGCGAGGTCGGCGACCATCAGGCCCAGCAGCAGCGAGGTGCGGTGCATGGGCGTGACGAGCAGCCGGTCGAAGTAGCCGCCGGTGATGTCGGTGACCAGGGCGCTGGCCCGCGACACACCCGTCACGGCGAAGATGATCGCCACGGGGATCTGGAAGGCCTTGAAGTCGTCGACGCCGGTGAACGTCGCGACGTCGCCGAGCGCGCCGACGTTGACCACGAAGAAGAACAGCGGGATGACCAGGGCGGGGATGATCGCCTCCGGCTCCCGGGGGATCTGCCGGAGCGCGCGGATCGCGACGGACAGCAGGTCACGCCAGAACCCGGCGGGTCGGGCCGAGACCGGATCGTCGCGCACGGCGGTGTCGGTGCTCATGGGGCCTCTCCTTCGTCGTCCTGGATGCGGTGACCGGTCACCCGGAAGAAGACGTCGTCGAGGGTCGGGTGACGCAGCGCGAGCTGCTGGACGGTGATGCCCGCACGGTCGAGCGCGAGGGCCACGGGGCTGACGGCTCGTGCGCCGTCGTCCACCGAGACCATGAGGGAGGTGCCGTCCGTCTCGACGCCACCGATGCCGGTGCCGCCGTCGAGCGTCTCGAGCGTCGTGCGGGCGTTCTCGACCTGGTCGCCGACCTCCACCACCAGGACGTCGGTGCCGATGGAACGCTTGAGCTCGCCCGGGGTGCCCTCGGCGACCAGCCCGCCGCGGTTGATGATGCCGACCCGGTCGGCGAGCGCGTCCGCCTCCTCGAGGTACTGGGTCGTGAGGAACACGGTGACCCCGAGCTCACGGTTGAGGCGGCGCACCTCGGCCCAGACCGTGGCGCGACTGATGGGGTCGAGTCCGGTGGTGGGCTCGTCCAGGAAGAGGATCCGCGGGTTGTGGATGAGGGCGAGCGCGAGGTCGAGCCGGCGCTTCATGCCGCCGGAGTACGTGCCCACCCGGTCGTCCAGCGCGTCGCCGATGTCGATGAGCTCGCGGAGCTCGGCCACGCGACGGGTGGTCTCCCGGGCGGTGAGCCCGTAGAAGCGGCCCTGCAGGCGGAGCATCTCGACGCCGGTCTGCTTGTCGTCGAGCGCCGCCTCCTGGAGCGCGACGCCGATGCGCAGCCTGACCGCGGTGGGCTCGTGCACGACGTCGTGGCCCGCGACCGTCGCCGTGCCGCCGGTCGGCGCCAGCAGGGTGCACAGCAGGCGGGTGAGCGTCGACTTCCCGGCGCCGTTCGGCCCCAGGAACCCGTACATCTCGCCCTCGTGGACGGTCAGGTCGACGCCGGCGACGGCGACGTTGTCGCCGAAACGTCGTTCGATGGCGCGCGTGACGATCGCGGTCTCGCTCATGGGGCTCCTCGGGGTGGCTGCACTCAGTGTGCTGAGTGATCACACGATCCGCTTCTCGAACGGGCGCCGACGAGCGTCCCGTGGTCAGGGCGCGGGAGCGTGGACTGCCCGCCTGACCGCTGGTTGACCGGAGCCTGAACATGTCCTGGACGGGCGCGGCGGATCCCTGTACTGTCCCGGACATCGACGACGGTGACGGGAGATCACTCCGATGACCAGCGGTTTCACCGCCCTGACCCGCACCGTGGCGATGGCGGTCGCCATTGCCCTCGGTCTGCTCACGATGCTCGTCGTCCCGGCCTCCGCGGCTGACGACGAACGTGAGGCCTCGGTGGTGGTCGTCGAGCAGGACACCAACTTCGTCTGGAGGCCGGCCGGGGGGTTCGTGCTCGACGTACGGGTGACCGACGAGGGCGGTCGCTCCATCGGCGGCCCGATCGAGGTGCTGGTGGACGGCGAGGTGGTCGAACGGAGGCGCCAGCCCTCCTACGAGCTGGGCGTGAACCCGCCGCCGTCGCTGCCCGGGCCGCACGAGGTCACGGTCCGGTTCCTGGGGGACCCGGCCTACCTGCCTGCCGAGTGGACGGGCACCCTCGACGTCGTGGAGGGCGACGTGTCGGCCGTCATGACCGTCGACGCCCCCGAGCAGGCCGCCCACCACGAGGGCGCGACCTTCACGGTCGACGTCGCGACGCCGTCCGACCCGCTGGTCGACGATCCTGACCAGCCGGACGGACGCGCGGTGGTGACCTGGGACGACCCGGCGATGGGCTTGCAGGACGCCCCGGTCCGGGAGGGATCCGGCGCGGTGCCGGTGCCGACGCAGATCCCCGGTGAGCACGCCTACGAGGTGACGTTCTACAGCTATGGCGACGTCCAGATCACCCGGGCCAGCGGGACGCTGACCATCGGCAAGGCCGGCCTCCCGCTGAAGGTCTGGTCCGACGACGCGCACGACGGGGTCGTGAACACCGCCCGGGGTGCGTGGGAGGTGGCCGTCTCCACGAACGCCTCCTGGTCGGTCGACGGCACGGTCTCGCTGTATGACGGGGACCGGCTGCTGCGGACCCGGGACGCCGTGGGCATCGAGTCCAGTGCCGCCGTGTTCACCCTCGCGGCCGACGAGGTGCCCGCCGGCCACCGGACGCTCACGGCGAGGCTGACGGGTTCGCCGTTCGTCGAGGACGCCAGCGCCACCCTGGACCTGGAGGTCGTGCGGAACCCGGCGGTGATCGGCGTGGAGCGCGCCACGGCCCGGACCTTCCAGTGGGGCCGTCCGCACAAGCTCCGTGTCGCCGTCCACAGCGCCGACAACTACTGGCCCGACGCCGTCCCGACGGGCACGGTGAAGGTGTACCGCGGAACGACGCGCGTCGGGACCGGGACTCTCGACGACTCGGGTGAGGTCGTCGTGCGGATCTGGGGCAAGAAGCTCCCGGTCGGACGCACGACGCTCCGGGTCGTCTACACCGGTGACACCGTCTACGAGAAGACGGTGCGGTACCGCACCGTGCGGGTGTACAAGGCCAGGACGAAGCTGCGGGCGAGCATCCTCGACACGACCGTCCACCGTCCCCAGCAGGTCAAGGTCCGGTTCCGCCTGAGCTCGCCGTCGAACGTCGCCCTGACGGGCAAGGTCAAGCTCAAGGTGGACGGCGTGACGGTCAAGACGGTGCGACTGAGGAAGAAGCACGACGGAGCGCGCACGGTCTCGCTGCCCGCGTCGGTCGAACCGGGGCACCACTACCTGAAGGTCGTCTACGTCGGCACCGCGACGAAGAAGAGGTCGGTCAAGGTGCCGCTGTACTTCACCGTGTCCTGACACGACCCCCCGCACGGCGTCAGAGGGACGACGCGACCGCGTGCACGCGCAGCAGCACGGCCTGCTCGGGTGCCAGCGGCGGCAGCGGCAGCCCGGTGCTGCCCAGCACCGATCCGGGCAGGGTGACCGACCCGGCGACCCACCACGGCGGCAGCGTCTCGCCGACCGCCAGCGGGGGACCGGTCAGCTCGACCCGTTCCAACCGGTAGGTGGTGGCGGGGTCGAGACCGGGCAGGACGAGCGGTGCGGGCACCGCCGGGCCCGAGGACCACCGGGTGACCACCGCGAAGGCCGCCTCCGCGGCGTCGGGGGACACCACGCCGTGCACCCACGTGTCCTCGTCCGGCCGGTCCGCCCGGACGGTGCGTCCGCCGGCCACGAGCGGCCGCAGCTCGCGCACGAGCGCCGTCCAGCGGGTGATCGCCGCGAGGTCGTCCCCGTCGAGGCGCGTCAGGTCCGTCTCCAGCCCGGAGTGCCCGAACAGCGCGGTCACGAGGCGCAGCTCGAGGTCGTGCACCCGGCCCGTCGTGTGCGCCCGGTCGGCCCCGACGTGGGAGCCCACCAGCTCGGGCGGCACGAGCAGACCGGTCCAGCGCTGCACGGCCTGGCGTTCCAGGGCGTCGTTCGTGTCCGAGGCCCACACCCGGTCGGCGCGGTCCAGCACGTCGAGGTCGACACGGCCGCCGCCGGAGGAGCACGACTCGATCTCCACGCCGGGGAAGCGGGCGCGGAGCTCGTCCATGAGCCGGCGCGTCGCCAGCACCTGGGGCCGGGAGGGCGCGTCGAGCACGTCCCGGTTCTGGTCCCACTTGAGGAACTCGATCGGGTACTCCTCCAGGAGCGCCACGAGGGCGTCCCGCACGTGGGTCCAGGCGTCCGGGTTCGCGAGATCGAGCACCTGCTGGAACCGCCACGGGATCGGGTCACGGTGGGCCGTGCCCCGCAGGACCCAGTCGGGGTGCTCGCGCGCGAGGTCGGAGTCGGCGTTGACCATCTCCGGCTCGATCCACAGCCCGAACCCCATGCCCAGGCCCCGCACGTGGTCGACGAGCGGGTGCAGGCCGGCGGGCCAGACGTCCTCGTCCACGGTCCAGTCGCCGAGGCCCCGGCGTTCGTCCCGGCGGCCGCGGAACCAGCCGTCGTCGAGCACGAACCGCTCGACGCCGGTGACGGCGGCGAGGTCGGCCAGCTCCCGCAGCCGCCCGAGGTCGTGGTCGAAGTAGACGGCCTCCCAGGTGTTGAGCGTGACGGGCCGCGGGCTGCGTACCCGGCCCGGCCTCGCCCGCACCCAGTCGTGGAACCGTGCCGAGACGCCGTCGAGGCCCTGGTCGGACCAGCACGCGAGGGTGCGCGGGGACGTGTAGGTCTCCCCGGGGGCGACGACGACGTCCCCGGGACCCCACAGCTCCCCGGCGCCGACGACGGTGCGGGCGCTGGGCAGGCGTTCGACGCGGAGCGCGCTGTCCCCGGACCACGCGTGGTGGACGGCCCAGACCTCCCCGGTGCGGAAGCCGAACCCCGCGGTGCCGACCACCGTCACGGTCGGCGCGTCGTGCCCGGGGCGACCGTGCCGCGCGCCGCGGAACCAGGTCCCCTCGCGCAGCGGGGCGCGTTGCGGTCGCCGCTCGCCGGACCAGCGTCCGGTGAGGTCGAGCACCTCGTCCGCCCGGTCGGGCAGCGGGAGGGAGGACGCGAGGTGGTCCAGCACGTAGTCGTCGCGTCCGGTGTTGGTGAGCGACGTCGTGGACTCCAGGACGCCGTGCTCGTCGAGGCCGAGGGTGATCACGACCTCGATCCCGGCGGCCTCGTCGGCCAGGCCGACCCGCAGCGACGACGGGGTCGCCGTCGTCCCGGTGTGCCGCAGGTGCGGGTGCCGGGCGGCCGACCGCGACTCCCCGGGCCGCCAGCCCGACAGACCGGGTGAGCCCTGCCAGCCGTCCGAGGACGTGGGCACGAGCGTCGTCCGCAGCGGGGTGCCGACGGCGCTCGCCGTGACGGCCGGCACCTGCGCATCGGCGAACGCCACCAGCGTCGTGTCGTCGAGCGCGCCGAGGTCGGTGCCCCAGTGGACGACGACGGGCACCCGCGTGCCGCGGGCGTCGAGCACGAGGCTCGAGCCCGCGGCACGCAGGTGGTGCACCCCGGGGGTGGAGGAGGTCACTCCGCCACCGGGATGGACTGCGACTGCAGCGTCTGGATCGTGGCCTCCTGACCCGACTCCAGCGCGTCGGTCAGGGTGCCCGAGCCGCCGAGGGCGGCGCCGAACCCGTCGGCCACGTCGTTGTACGTCTGCGCCATGGTCGGACCCCAGGTGAAGTTCGGGTCCGTGCCCGCGGCCGCCTCGGCGAAGACGTCGAAGATCGCCTGGCCGCCGTAGAACTCGAGACCTTCCTGCAGCGCCGGCAGCTCGAGACCGGCCGTCGTCGCGGGGTAGAGACCGCCCTCCTGGTTGAGCGTGGTCAGCGCCTCCTCGGAGGTGTTGAGCCACAGCGCGAACTGCGCGGCCTCGTACGGGTGCTCGCTGCCCTGCAGGACGGCGACGGTCGAACCGCCCCAGTTGCCCGCCGCGTTCGCGCCGGGCTCCCACTGCGGCATCGGCGCCACGGCCCAGTCGCCGGCGGTGTCGGGGGCACCGGACGAGATCGAGTTGCTGCCCCACACGGCGCTGACCCAGGTCCACAGCTCACCGGTGTTGAGCTCGTTGTTCCACTCGTCGGAGAACCCGGCCGTGTCCTTGACCAGGTCGTCGTCGATGAGGCCCTGCCAGTACTCGGCGACCTCGGTGGACTCCGGGCCGGTCAGGTCGACCGTCCAGGCGTCGCCGTCGTTGCTGAACCACTGACCGTCGTTCTGCCACACGAGGCCGGCGAACCAGTTGACGTCGGTGCGCGGGAAGTGGGTGATGTAGGAGCCCTCGTCCCGGATGGCCTGCGCGGCCTCGGCGTACTCGTCCCAGGTGGTCGGCACCTCGATGCCGGCCTCCTCGAACAGGTCGGCGCGGTAGAACATCGCCATCGGGCCGGTGTCCTGCGGGATCGCGTAGACCGACCCCTCCTCGCCGAACGTGACCTGCTGCCAGGTCCAGTCCACGAACTGGTCGCCGGCGTCGAGGACGCCCTCGCAGGCGCCGATGTCGACCAGGCCGTCCTGCACCCGGAAGTTCGGCAGCGTGTCGAACTCGATCTGGCCGAGGTCGGGCGCCTCGTCCGCCTCGAGCTGGTTGAAGAAGTCCTGGTAGGTGCCGGCGTTGCCCGCCGGACCGGAGTTGTAGGTGACCTGGATGTCGGGGTTCTGCTCGTTCCAGATCTCGACGGCGCTCTCCATGCCGGGGACCCACCCGGTGTAGGTCAGCTCGACCTGACCGTCCGTCGGTTCGCAGGCGGCGGCCTCGTCGCCGCCGTCGGTGGTGTCTCCGCTGCCGCCGGAGCAGGCGGCGAGCATCGCGGTGGCGGCGACGGTGGCCGCGCTCGCGCGGACCAGGTGTCGACGGGACATGGTGTTCCTCCTTGAACGGGGTGGGTGGTGCAGGTCGTGTCTCGGCGCGGTCATGCCTTGACACCGCCGGCCGCGAGGCCGCTGCGCCAGAAGCGCTGGAGCCCGAGGAAGGCGAGGATGAGCGGGACGACGGCCACGAACGCCCCGACGACGACGGCGGTGCGCAGCTCGGGCACGGCGTTGGTCTGGGAGTTCCAGGCGTACAGCCCGAGCGTGACGGGGTAGAGCTTGTCGTCGGAGAGCATGACCAGGGGCAGGAAGAAGTTGTTCCAGATGGTCACGAACTGGAACAGGAAGACGGTGACGAGCGCGGGCGCCATCAGTCGCATCGAGACGGTGAAGAAGGTTCGCACCTCCCCGGAGCCGTCGAGGCGCGCCGCCTCGAGCAGCTCGCCCGGGACGCTCGCCGCCGCGTAGATCCGCGACAGGTAGACCCCGAACGGGCTGACCAGGCTCGGCAGGAACACCGCCCAGTACGTGTTCGTCAGGTCCACCGCCGAGAAGATGAGGAACAGCGGCAGCGCGAGCGCCGTGACGGGCACGAGCACGCCGCCGAGGATCACGTTGAAGAGCAGGTTCCGCCCGCGGAACGCGTACTTGGCCAGGGCGTAGCCGCACATGGAGGCCAGCAGGGTGCCGAGCAGCGCACCGACGCCGGCGTACAGGACGGCGTTGGCCAGCCAGCGCAGGTAGACGCCGCCGTCGTACGTGAAGACGTACTGCAGGTTCTCCCAGAGCTGCCAGTCGGCGAACCACAGGCCCGCCGTCGACGCCATCTGGCCGCGCGACTTCGTCGAGGCGACGAACAGCCACCACAGCGGGATGAGGAAGTACAGGGTGAACACGGCCATCACGAGGGTGGCGGCCATCCGGGACATGAGCGGCTCGCGCACCGTGCGGGTGCGCGCGTTCTCGGGGCCGTACCCCGCGGTCCGGGTCAGCATGCTCACTGGAAGGCCCTCCTCTGCGTCAGCCGCAGGAAGACGAACGACAGCACGAACGTCAGCAGTGCGAGCACCACCGAGAACGCTGCGGCAAGGTTGAAGTTCGGCACCGTCGAGGTGGTGTAGACCAGCAGGTTCGGCGTGAAGGTGGAGCTGACCGAGGTCGTGAACGTCCGGAACACCTGCGGTTCGGTGAGGAGCTGCAGCGTGCCGATGATCGAGAACACGCCGGTGAGCACGAGCGCCGGGATCACCAGCGGGATCTTCACCGACAGGGCGATGCGCAGCTGCCCGGCGCCGTCGATCCGCGCGGCCTCGTAGATGTCCTGCGGGATGGCCTGCAGGGCGGAGTAGATGATCAGCATGTTGTAGCCGATGTAGACCCACGTCACGACGTTCGCGATCGACCACAGCACCAGCGAGCTGCCGAGCAGGTCCACGTTGCTGGTGACGACCTCGAACGGCGAGAGGCTGGGTGAGTAGAGGAAGCCCCACATGATCGCCGCGATCACGCTCGGCACCGCGTAGGGCGCGAAGAACGCCAGCCGGTAGAACCGCTTGCCCTTGACCAGCGTCGAGTCGATGAGCAGGGCCAGCAGCAGCGCGATGCCGAGCATCACCGGGACCTGCACGACGCCGAAGAGCAGCACCCGGCCCAGCGAC
This sequence comes from Isoptericola sp. b408, assembly GCF_030588085.1. Lineage (NCBI taxonomy): Bacteria > Bacillati > Actinomycetota > Actinomycetes > Micrococcales > Promicromonosporaceae > Isoptericola > Isoptericola sp. b408. The sequence continues at coordinate 159,287 of NZ_JAUQYQ010000001.1, read as the reverse complement.
GCCCAGAAGGCGTCGTTCTCGAACACCTGCCGGTACTGGGCGAACCCGCCGAAGACCTCGGTCGCCGCGCCGAAGGTCCCTTCCCGCTCGACGACGAAGAACGAGCGGTAGGCCGCGTACGCGATCGGTGCGAGGTAGAAGAGCGCGAACAGCACGAGGAACGGCGACACGAGCACGGCCACGGCGCCGCCGTGCGACGACCGCCGTCGCCGCGCCGGTGCCCCGCGGGCGGTGCGAGCCGCCGTGGCGGCCGGTCCGGTGGTGGTCATGCGTCCTCCTCCGAGGTCGGGCGGGAGTCCTGCGGGAGCTCGCGGACGACGGCGACGTCGCCCGGGGCCACGTGGTGCTCGGTCGCGTCGTGGCCGGTCAGGAGCTCGGTGCCCTTGACCTGCGCGACGAAGGGTTCGTCCGAGCCGTTGACGACGAACACGTACGAGGCGTCGTCGGCCGTGCGGCGCAGGACGTCGACGTCGCCGCCGGCACCGGGCAGCACGGGCGGGACGTCGGCGTCGGCCAGGACCTCCGTGACGAGGTCCTGGCGCCCGGCGTCGTCGAGGCGGGCCGCCACGTACCAGGCGGCGCCGCCGCCGTACCGGTGTCGGGTGAGGGCCGGGGACCCGGCGACGGGGCCGTCGGCGAAGCGTGCCCGCACCTCCGCCCCGCGGGCCTCGAGGCGCTCGGTCCACACGCTCGCGCGGCGGCCGTCGTCGAGGGACACGGTCTCGCCCGCCTGCAGCGGGAAGAACTCGTCCGAGCGCGCCCCGAGCACGTCGCGGAACGCCCCCGGGTAGCCGCCGAGGCGGACGTGGTCGTGCTCGTCGACGATGCCGGAGAAGTAGGTGACCAGCGCCGTGCCGCCGTCGGCCACGAACCGGTCGACCTCCGCGGCCGCGGCGTCCGTGACGAGGTACAGGGTGGGCACCACCACGAGCCGGTACCCCTCGAGGTCGTCGCCGGGGCGCACGACGTCGACGGCGACGCCGGCCCGGCGCAGCGCGGAGTGCATCGCGTGGACCTCGTCGAGATAGCGCACGTCCCCGGTGGGGTGGCCGGGACGGTCGGCCGCCCACCACGCCTGCCAGTCGAACAGGAGCGCCACGTCGGCCCGCAGCACCGATCCCGTGACCTCGTCGAGCGCGTCGAGCATCCCGCCGAGCCGGACCGTGGAGCGCCACTGCGCGGAGTCGGTGCCCGCGTGCGGCAGGAGCGCGGAGTGGAAGCGTTCGGCCCCGGCGCGCGAGGCGCGCCACTGGAAGAAGCAGACGGCGTCCGCGCCACGGGCGACGTGGGAGAGGACCATGCGCTCGAGCTCGCCGGGCCGCTTGGCGATGTTGCGCGGCTGCCAGTTGACGGCGCCCGCCGCGGCCTCCATGAGCATCCAGGGGCGCCCGCCCGCCAGCCCGCGGGTGGCGTCGGCGGTGAAGGCGAGCTCGCCCCACGGGTCCGGCAGGCGGTGGTCGAGGTAGTGGTCGTTGGCGACGACGTCCATGTGGTCGGCCCAGTCCCAGTAGTCCTGGGTGTCGATGTGGGCCGCGACCATGAAGTTCGTGGTGACCGGCGCCGTGCTGCGCTCGCGCAGGATCGCGGCCTCGGCGTCGTACCAGTCGAGCAGCGTGTCCGAGCTGAACCGCCGGAAGTCGAGCATCTGGGTCGGGTTCTCCGGGGACTCGACGTGGCGCGGGGGGAGGACCTCGTCGAACGACCCGTAGCGCTGGCTCCAGAAGCTCGTGCCCCACGCCTCGTTGAGCGCGTCGACGGTGCCGTAGCGCTCCGCGAGCCAGCGCCGGAAGTCGCGTGCCGACTCGTCGCAGTAGCACAGCGCGTTGTGGCAGCCGAGCTCGTTGGACACGTGCCACATCGCGAGCGCCGGGTGGTCGGCGTAGCGGTCGGCGACGGTCTCCACGAGCCGCATCGCGTGCTCGCGCACGACCGGCGAGCTGGGGCACCAGGCCTGGCGGCCGCCCGGGCTGACGGTGACGCCCTCCCGGGTGACGGGCAGGATCTCGGGGTGCGCGGTGGTGAGCCACGGCGGGGGTGTCGAGGTGCCGGTGCCGAGGTTCACCGCCACACCGTGCGCGTGCAGGATGTCCAGGACGGTGTCCAGGTCGTCGAAGCGGTGCACCCCGGGCGCGGGTTCGATCTCGGCCCAGCCGAACACGTTGACGGCGACGAGGTCGACGCCGGCCTCGCGCATGAGCCGGGCGTCCTGCTCCCACGTCTCGCGGGACCACTGCTCGGGGTTGTAGTCGCCCCCGAACGCGATCCCGGGGCGCGGGAGACCAGGTCGTCCCTGGTGAGTACGCATGTCCACGTCGACTGCCGATCCTCGTCCTCGAAGAAACTGTGTGTGCACGTGCACACACTCGTTGACGATACATGCTGCGACGTGGTGTGTCCACGTGCACACACGGATTGGAACGATACGATGTCGGCATGACCTCCCCACGCCGCACCCGGGCGACGGTGCACGACGTCGCGGCGCAGGCGGGGGTCTCGCGGGGCACCGTCTCCCGCGTGCTCAACGGCGCCGGGTACGTCTCCGCGGACGCCCGCGCGCGCATCGAGGCGGCGATCGCCGAGGTCGGGTACGTCCGCAACACCGCGGCGCGCAACCTGGCGCGGAGCAAGACGTGGGCGGTCGGGTTCGTGGTCCACGAGCCGCACCAGCTCTTCCTCGAGGACCCCAACATCGGGTCCATCCTGCTCGGCACGAACGAGGTCGTCGCCGACGCCGACCACCAGCTCGTCGTGCTCGTCGTCGACTCCGACCGGGACGCGAAGCGCGTGTCCGGCTACCTGCGCGGGGGGTTCGTCGACGGCGCCGTCCTGGTGTCCGCCCGGTCCGACGACACGGTCGCCGACGCGATCGTGGAGTTCGGCCTGCCGGCGGCCTTCGTCGGCCATCCGGCCGGGCGCGCGTCGGTCCCGCACGTCCGCATCGACAACCGCACCGCCGCACGACAGATCACGGAACGACTCCTCGCCACGGGGCGCCGGCGGGTCGGCATGCTCGCGAGCGCCCTGGACCGCGACTCCGGCGCCGACCGGCTCGAGGGGTTCCAGCAGGCCCTCGGCGACCGCTTCGACCCGCGTCTGGTCGTCGACGACCCGCTCTACTCGTACCAGGCCGGCGTGGCCGGCATGGCCGAGCTGCTGGACCGCGAGCCCGCGCTCGACGGCGTCTTCGCGGCGTCGGACGCGGTCGCGGCCGGGGCGCTGGAGACGTTGCGGGCACGCGGGCGCCGGGTGCCCGAGGACGTCGGGCTCGTCGGTTTCGACGACAGCGCCTGGGCGACGCGCAGCACGCCGCACCTGTCCACGGTGCGGCAGCCGGCGCGGGACATGGGCCGGGCCGCGGCGCGGCTCGTGCTCGACCAGCTCGGCGGCCACGAGGCGCACGACGTCACGCTGCCGACGGAGATCGTCTGGCGGGACTCCGCCTGACCCGGACGGTGCCCGGCGTTCAGCGCGCGGCCGCGTCCCGGGCGTCCGCGAGCCGGCGCACCTCGACGGCCGGCAGCTCGTCCCACCACCGCCGGTAGCGGCGGAAGACCGCGGGCTCGCGGTCGGCCAGCAGCTGCTGCAGCGAGGCCGCCTCGGCGGCCAGCGCGGACCAGACCCGGTCGGGCAGCGGCTCGACGACGGCCGCGTCGATCCCGTCGTCGGTCGCCCGCCAGAACCCGGTGACGCGGCCGTCCACCAGCACGGTCGCCAAGGTGTCGCCGTTGCGGCGCACGACGTGACCGCGCAACGCCTCGGGCACCACCCGGGTCCGGTCGGCGTGGGCGAGCAGGAGGCTGTCCCACATGCCCAGCAGGCGTGGGGGAGCGGGGGTGTCGGCGGCGGGCCGCGGGGCGTCCGGCAGGTCCAGCAGGGTGACGCCGTCGGGCCCGTCGATCTCGACGAGCTCCGGCCGCAGGGTCTCGACCGCGGGCCCGGTCCAGGGCTTGCGCAGCATCGTGAACCGGGCGAAGTCCGCCTCGGTGGCGGGGCCGAAGGCGGCGAGGTAGCGCCGCAGCAGGTGCACGACGGCGGGGTCGTCCCCCGCCGGCGGCTCGTTCGCGGCGGTCCGGGCGCCGGCGCGGTAGACCCGCTCGCGCGGGCTGAAGGACCACGGTGCCCCGCTCGGGACGTGGTGCAGCGGGGCCAGGGTCCGCAGCGCGAACCAGGTGGCGGGTGCCCGCTCGTCGTCCAGCAGGCGGCTCAGCTCGGTGACGATCTCGTCCTGGGTGCGGGGCCGGTCGGCGAAGGCCAGCACGGCGTCCCGCACCTCGTCGGCCTCGGCGGGGGTCAGCCGGGCCGGGGCGAAACGTCGGTCGTTCAGCCGGGAGCCGCGCAGCGGATGCGTCATCGCGTGGTGGAACGCCGCCCAGTCGTCCTGGTGGACGGCGTGCAGCGTGACCCGCATCAGGGTGGCGCGCACCACCGTGCCGGAGGCGAAAGCGGCGTCCAGGTCGTCCGGGCGGAACCCCGCGACGCGGTTCCAGAGCGCCAGGTACGGCCCGGCGGGTTCCTGCGCCTGCAGCGCGCCCACCCGGCGGACGGCGTCCGGTACGGACGCGTCCGCCCGCTCCAGCAGGAGCTGACGGGCGAGCGTGGCACGACCGAGCCCGGTCCGGTCCAGACGCATGGCGTCGAGACTGGCCCGGCGCGGCGTCACCGGCAAGCCGGACGCCCGCCGTGGCCACCGGCCGATCCGCAGCAGCGCGGTGCGGACGCGACGCGGCCGGCCCCCGACCCGGGTGAGGTCGAGGGCCGGCCGGTCGCCGTCTCAGCGGTTGAAGAGGCGCGAGAAGAAGCTCCCGCCGCCGCGCGGGGCGTCGGCGTGCCCGTCGCACCACTGGGAGGCGGGCACGGAGCGGCGCACGTCGGCGACGTGCTGGCCGCAGCCGCTCCACGTCGTCTTGCCGCAGGTGGAGCAGGTGGCGGGGTAGCACATGGGGTCGTTCTCCTTCGGGTCCGGGTCAGGCGAGGGTGAGGAAGAGCTTCTCGAGCTCGGCGGGCGTGAGCCCGTCCTCGGTGGTGTGGTCGGGGTCGACGAGGCACTCCTGCATCGCGTTCGCGACGACGGCGTAGCCGGCCTTGTCGAGCGCGCTGGCGACGGCGGAGAGCTGCGTGACGACGTCACGGCAGCTCCGGCCGTCCTCGACGGCGGTGATGAGCGCGTCGAGCTGGCCGCGGGCGCGCTTGAGCCGGTTGACGATCTTGCGCTGGGCGGCAGCGTCCTGGGTCGACATCGGTCAGGTCCTCTCGGGAAAGGTGCGGTTCAGCCCACGGGGCTGGACTCGGTGGACGCGGCGGGTGCGGTGCTGATGAGCAGGTCGTCAGCGGTGGCGCCGAGGGCGGCGCGCAGCGTGAGCATGCCGCCGGACAGCGAGGCCGAGTCGAACCCGGCCTGCGACAGCACGCGGTGGGCGATGTTGGAGCGCACGCCCGAGGCGCACAGCACGCGGACCGGGTGTCCGGACGCCGCGGCGGTGACCTCGTCGAGCCGCTCGCGCAGCTCGGTGTGCGGGATGTTCAGCGAACCGGGGATGTGCCCGGTGGCGAACTCGTCGCGGCTGCGGACGTCCAGGACGAGCGTGTCGCGCCGGACCTCCTCGAGCTGGTCGACGTGCCAGATCCGCAGGGTGCCGTCGAGCACGTTGCTGGCGGCCATCCCGGCGAGGTTCACCGGGTCCTTGGCCGCCCCGTACGGCGGGGCGTAGGCGAGGTCGAGGTCGATGAGGTCGGCCACGGTCATCCCGGCCCGCACGGCGGTGGCGAGCACGTCGATCCGCTTGTCCACGCCGGCGCGGCCGACGGCCTGGGCGCCGAGCAGCACGCCGTCGCCGGCCCGGAAGTGGATCATCATGTGGATCTGCTCCGCACCGGGGAACCAGCCCACGTGGTGGCCGGGGTGCAGGTGCAGCGTCTGGAAGTAGACGTCCGCGGCCCGCAGGTCGGCACGCGTCGCGCCGGTGGCCGCCGCGGTCATCTCGCCGACCCGCACGACGGCGGTGCCGACGGTGGGCGGCACCGGCCGGGCGGTCCCGGGCCGCAGGATGTCGTCGGCGACCAGGCGGCCGGCGCGGTTGGCCGGACCGGCCAGCGCGACCGGGCGGCGCACCCCGGTGACGGCGTCGGTGCTGGTGACCGCGTCGCCGACGGCCCAGATGCCGTCGGTGCTGGTGCGGCCGTGGTCGTCGACGACGATCGCACCGCGCTCGGTGGCGATCCCCGCCTTCTCGAACACGGCGGTGTCGGGGCGGACGCCGACGGACAGCACGATGACGTCGGCGGGCAGGCGGGTGCCGTCGGCGAGGACGACCGTGTCGTGGTCGGCGCCCTGCTCGATGCTGGACGCGCCCAGGCCGGTGCGTACCGTGACGCCGATCCGCTCGAGCTCAGCGGTGACCCGCCAGGCGACCTCGTGCTCCAGCGGGGGCAGCACGTGGGAGGACAGCTCGACGACGGTGACGTCCAGGCCGCGGGCGGCGAGCGTCTCGGCCGCCTCGAGGCCGATGAAGCCGGCCCCGAGGACCACGGCGCGTCCCGCCCCGGCGTCGATGCGCTCGCGCAGCGAGGTGGCGTCACCGATGGAACGCAGCGTGTGCACCCGTGCCGAGTCGATCCCGTCGAGGGGCGGGCGCACGGCCTTGGCACCGGGGGAGAGCACCAGGGCGTCGTAGTCGACCGTGTCCGTGCCGTCGTCGGTCAGCACCGTGAGCCGGCGTGCCTCGGGGTCGAGGCCGACGACGTCGTGCCGCGTGCGCACGTCGAGGTCGAGGGCGGCGCGGAGTTTCTCCGGGGTCTGGACGAGCAGCTCGTCGGCCTCGGCGATCTCCCCACCCACGTGGTAGGGGAGCCCGCAGCTCGCCCACGAGACGTGCTCGCTGCGGTCCAGCACGACGATCTCGGCGCTCTCGTCGAGCCGCCGAGCCCGGGCCGCCGCGCTCATGCCGCCGCCGACCCCACCCACGATGACGATCTTCATGGCTGCGAGAATATACCCCTTGGGGTATCACATCAAGATGACGTCCGCGTGGGCCTCGTCACCACGATCCAGGGTACGCCCGCCCGGTGGTCGTCTCGCGGGAGTCGCGGATCGGCGGTGAGATGGAGGTATGGGATCCCCGTCGGATCTCGGTCCGGCCGCGGTCGGCACAGCCGTCCCGTCGCCGCCCGAGGCGCCCTGGTCGTCACCGCCCGCGGAGGTGCTGGCCGCCCTGGGGTCCGGGCACGCGGGCCTGAGCGCCGAGGAGGCCGCCGACCGGTTGGAGGCGGTCGGGCCGAACCGGCTCTCCACCGTGCAGCGCGACCCCCTGTGGAAGCGGGTGGCGGTCCACTTCGACGACGTGCTCATCGAGATCCTGCTCGTGGCGGCGGTGCTCAAGGCCTTCCTCGCCGACTGGGTCGACGTGACCGTCATCCTCGCCGTCGCGGTGATCAACGCCGCCGTCGGCTTCGTCCAGGAGGGCCGGGCGGAGAAGGCCCTGGAGGGCATCCGGCGGATGCTGTCGGCCTCGGCCCAGGTGCGGCGCGACGACGCCTGGACCGAGATCGGGGCGGACGACGTCGTGCCCGGGGACCTGCTGCGCGTGGGGTCCGGCGACCGGGTGCCGGCCGACGTGCGCCTGCTGCGCGCGACCAACCTGCGGGTGGACGAGTCCGCGCTGACCGGTGAGTCGGTGCCCGCGGACAAGGGCGTGGACGCCGTGCCCGAGGGCGCCGGCATCGGGGACCGCACCGACATGCTGTTCTCCGGCACGCTGGTCGCCGCGGGCCAGGGGGTCGGCGTCGTCACCACGACCGGGCGGGCGACCGAGATCGGCCGGATCCAGACGATGATCTCCGAGGTCCAGGCCCTGGAGACGCCGCTGACCCGACGGCTGGACCGGTTCGGCAAGATCCTCGCGGCCGGGATCGTCGCGATGGCCCTGGTCATGGTGGCCGTCGGCCGGTTCGTGCACGGGTTCGGCGTGGACGAGCTGATCTCGGCCTCGATCGGCTTCGCCGTGGCCGCCGTGCCCGAGGGGCTGCCCGCCCTCGTGACGATCACGCTCGCTCTGGGCGTGCAGCAGATGGCGCGACGCCGCGCGATCACGCGCAAGCTGCCGGCCGTCGAGACGCTCGGGTCCGTGACGACGATCTGCTCGGACAAGACCGGCACGCTGACCAAGAACGAGATGACCGCGCGCACCGTCCGCACCGCCGCGCGGTCCTTCCTGGTCTCGGGGGCGGGCTACGCCCCGCACGGGGTGGTGGAGCTCGCCCCGGACCACGGCGGCCGCCCGGTCGACCCGGACGCCGACCCGGACCTCGTGGCCGTGGCCGAGGTCATGATGCTCTGCAACGACGCCCGCATCGTCCCGGACGGCTCCGACGAGGGCGGCTGGGCCCTGGTCGGCGAGCCCACCGAGGGTGCGCTGCGCTCCCTCGGGCACAAGGCCGGGATCGAGCCGGCCGGGTGGCGTCGCGTCGACCTGGTGCCGTTCGAGTCGGACACGAAGTTCATGGTCACCCTCGACGAGGACCCGGACGGCCTGCTGCACGTGCACCTCAAGGGCGCCCCGGACCACGTGCTGGACCGCTGCACGACCCAGGTCGGTCCGGACGGCTCGGCGCAGCCGCTGGACCGCGCGTTCTGGGACGCGCAGATCGACGCGCTCGGTGAGCAGGGGCTCCGCGTGCTCGCCGCCGCACGCTCCGCCGCGCCGGACGGCGCGACCGAGGTCGACGTGCCCGACGTCGACGGCGGCATGGAGCTGTGCGGGCTGGTGGGGATCCTCGACCCGCCCCGTCCCGAGGCCGTCGACGCCATCGCCCGCTGCCGCGACGCCGGGGTCCAGGTCACGATGATCACCGGCGACCACGCCGGCACGGCGATCTCCGTCGGCCGCGAGATGGGCATCGGCGACACCGCGGTGCTGACCGGCGCCGAGCTGGAGGCGATGAGCGACGCGGAGCTGCGCGCCGTCGTGCGGGACGTCCACGTGTACGCCCGCACCAGCCCCGAGCACAAGATCCGCATCGTCTCGGCGCTGCAGGCCCACGACGAGGTCGTCGCCATGACCGGCGACGGCGTCAACGACGCCCCGGCGCTGACCCAGGCCGACGTCGGCGTCGCGATGGGGATCAAGGGCACCGAGGCCACGAAGGAGGCGGCGGACGTCGTGCTGGCCGACGACAACTTCGCCACCATCGAGCGGGCGGTGGAGGAGGGGCGGCGGATCTACGACAACATCCGCAAGTCGGTGCTGTTCCTGCTGCCCACCAACGGTGCCGAGTCGCTGGTGATGCTGGTGGCGGTGCTGTTCGGTCTCGCGCTGCCGCTCGAACCGGTCCAGGTGCTGTGGATCAACCTCATCACGGCGATCACCCTGACCCTCGCCCTGGCCTACGAGCCCGCCGAGCGCGACATCATGGCCCGCCCGCCGCGCCCGGCCGACACCCCGATCCTCGACGGCGTGCTGCTGCGGCGGGTCGTGCTGGTCTCCCTGCTCATCGGCGGCGCGACCCTGTTCCTCTTCTACACGGCCCGGGCGTCCGGTGTCCCGGTGCCCGAGGCGCAGACCGTGGCGGTGACGATGCTCGCCCTGGGCCAGCTCGCCTACCTGTTCAACTGCCGCCTGCTGGACCGCTCCAGCCTGACCGTCGACGTGCTGCGCGGGAACCCTGCGGTGTGGATCTCGGTCGCGGTGCTGCTGCTGCTCCAGGCGGCGTTCGTGTACGCGCCGTTCATGCACACGTGGTTCGGCTCGGCGCCCATCGGCCCGGCCGACTGGGCCGTGGCGGCCGCGCTGGCCGCGGTGGTGTTCGTCCTCGTCGAGGGAGCGAAGTGGTGGGGGCGGCGGCACGGTCGCTCGCGGCCACGTCCCGAACATGCACCGTCGTCCGACGTGTCCTAGGTTCACTGGTGTCCGGCCCACCGTTCGACCCTGGAGAGTGAACCGCGCATGGAAGTGACCGGGATCATCACCGCCATCATCATCGGCGCCGTCATCGGCGCCCTGGGACGACTGGTGGTGCGCGGGAAGCAGAACATCTCGATCATCGCCACGATCCTCGTCGGCATCGTGGCCGCGCTGATCGGCACCTGGCTCGCCAGCCTCGTCGGGGTGGCCGACACGGGCGGGATCGACTGGATCGAGCTGGCCTTCCAGATCGGGCTCGCGGCGATCGGTGTCGCGATCGTGGCGGGTGCCGGTCGCCGCTGATCCGCCGGACCCACCGCACCGGGACGGGGTGCCGCCGACGCCTCCGGGCGGACGGCGGCACCCCGTCGGTCGTCGGGGCTGGAGCGCGCGGCGGTCCATGAACTACAGTTTTCGGTATGCCGAAAACTCTGACGCGGACCTCCGGATCAGCGCTCACCCTGGCGGCCGCCGCGGCGCTGCTCGCCGGGTGCGCCGTGCCGACCGGCCAGGCCGCCGACGGGGACGACCGTCCCGTGGTGCTGACCACGTTCACCGTGCTGGCCGACATCGCCGAGAACGTCGCCGGTGACCACCTGCGCGTCGAGTCCATCACCAAGGTCGGCGCCGAGATCCACGGGTACGAGCCCACGCCCGGGGACGTGCGACGCGCCGCCGACGCCGACCTGATCCTCGACAACGGGCTGAACCTCGAGGCGTGGTTCGGCCAGTTCGTCCAGGACGCCGACGCCCCGCACGTCGTCGTCTCCGAGGGGGTCGAGGTGCTCGACATCGCCGAGGACGCCTACGCCGGCACCCCGAACCCGCACGCCTGGATGAGCCCGCTGAACGTCCAGACCTACGTCGACACCATGGTCGACGCGTTCTCCGACCTCGCGCCCGAGCACGCCGAGGACTTCGCCGCGAACGCCGAGGCCTACGACGCCGAGCTCCAGGCGGTCCAGGACGACCTCGTCGCGGCGCTGGAGACCCTGCCCGCCGAGCAGCGGGCGCTGGTCACCTGCGAGGGCGCCTTCTCCTACCTGGCCCGCGACGCCGGGCTCAGCGAGCAGTACCTGTGGGCGGTCAACGCCGAGCAGCAGGCCACGCCGCAGCAGGTCGCCGACGTCATCGAGTTCGTCGGGGCGAACGACGTGCCCGCCGTGTTCTGCGAGTCCACCGTCTCCGACGCGGCGATGCAGCAGGTCGTCGAGGCCACGGGCGCCCGGTTCGGCGGCACGCTCTACGTGGACTCGCTCTCCGAGCCCGACGGGCCCGTGCCGACCTACCTGGAGCTGGTGCGGCACGACGCCGACCTCATCGTCGCGGGCCTGACCGGCGCCGCGGCGGGCGACGGGGCCGGCTCGTGACGGAGTCGGCCCCGGTGATCGAGGCCGACGACGTCACCGTCCGCTACGGGGACGTGCTGGCCCTCGACGGGGTGACCCTGCGCGTGGGCGCCGGGACCGTCTGCGGGCTGGTCGGGATGAACGGTTCCGGCAAGTCCACGCTGTTCAAGGCCCTCATGGGCATGGTCGACGTCACGCACGGCGGGGTACGGGTCGCGGGCGGCACCCCCGCCCGCGCCCGGCGCCAGGGTCTGGTGGGCTACGTGCCCCAGACGGAGGCGGTCGACTGGGGCTTCCCGGTCTCCGTGCACGACGTGGTGATGACGGGACGCTACGGCCACCTCGGCCTCACGCGCCGCCCTCGCCCCGCCGACCGGGAGGCCGTCGCCGAGGCGCTCGACCGGGTCGAGCTGACGGACCTGGCCGACCGTCAGATCGGCCAGCTCTCCGGCGGCCAGCGCAAACGCGCCTTCGTGGCCCGCGGCATCGCCCAGGACGCGCGCCTGCTACTGCTCGACGAACCCTTCGCGGGGGTGGACAAGCGCTCCGAGGCCACGATCGTGCGCCTGCTGCGCGAGCTCGCCGCGGACGGACGGACGGTCCTGGTCTCCTCCCACGACCTGCACGCCCTGCCGCAGCTCGCCGACGAGGCGGTCCTGCTGCTGCGCCGGGTGCTGTTCCACGGGTCGGTCGCCGAGGCGCTGGAACCGGACCACCTGGCGCGGACCTTCGGTCTCGAGGTGCCGCTGGACGCGCTCGGAGGGGAGGCCTCGTGACCCTCCTCGACCTGCTCCTCGAACCGCTGTCCTACGACTTCATGGTCCGGGCCTTCGTCACGACGACGGTCGCCGCCGTCGTCGCGGCGCTGCTGTCCTGCTGGCTCGTGCTCGTCGGCTGGTCGCTCATGGGCGACGCCGTCTCGCACGCCGTGCTGCCCGGCGTCGTCATCGCCTACATCCTGGGAGCCCCGTTCGCGCTGGGTGCGCTCGTCTTCGGCGGGCTGGCCGTGGTGCTCATCGGTGCCGTGCGCGACTCCGGCCGGGTCAAGGAGGACGCCGCGATCGGCATCGTCTTCACGACGCTGTTCGCCCTCGGGCTGGTGCTCGTCTCGGTGACGCCCAGCCAGACCGACCTGAGCCACATCATCTTCGGCAACGTCCTGGGGATCTCGTCGGTCGAGCTGGCGCAGGTGCTCGCGCTCGCCGTCGTCGGCTCGACGGTGCTGCTGGTCAAGCGGCGCGACCTCGTGCTGTTCGCCTTCGACCCCACCCACGCCCACGCCATCGGGCTGTCGACACGTCGGCTCAGCGCCCTGCTGCTCGGGGTCCTCGCCCTGACCGCCGTCGTGACGCTGCAGGTGGTCGGCGTGATCCTGGTCGTGGCGATGCTCATCATCCCCGGGGCGACGGCGTCGCTGCTCACCCAGCGGTTCGGACGGATGCTGGTGCTGGCGCCGACGATCTCGGCGCTGTCCTCGATCGTCGGGATCTACCTGTCGTACTGGCTCGACGCCGCCTCGGGCGGGATGGTCGTGCTGGTGCAGGGGGCGGTGTTCACCGTGGTGCTGCTGACCAGCCCGCGGTACGGCCCGCTGCGTCGGTGGCGGGCGCGGTCGGTCCCGGCCGGCGTGCGGGCCTGACCGGTGGGCGGGCACCGGGGTGCCCGCCCACGGAGGGGTCTCAGGCGCCGGTGCGGACCAGCATCTTGCCGACGTTGCCGCCGCTCATCATGTCGAGGAACGCCTGCGGGGCGTTCTCGATGCCGTCCACGACGGTCTCGTCGTAGGCGATCTTCCCCTCGGAGAACCAGCCGGTCATCAGCTCGCGGAACCGGGGCGCGTGGTCGAGGTAGCCGCCCAGCGTGAAGCCGCGCAGCGTCAGTCCCCGCGTGATCGCGTTCGCCAGGTTGTCCGGGCCGGGCGTGCGCTCGGTGTCGTTGTACTGCGAGATGGCGCCGCACAGGGCGATCCGTCCGCCGGTGTTCATCCGGTCCAGCGCCGCCTCGAGGTGGTCGCCGCCGACGTTGTCGAAGAACACGTCGACGCCGTCCGGGGTGACCTCGCGCAGCTGTTCGCGCACGGGGGCGTCCTTGTAGTTGAACGCGGCGTCGTAGCCGTACCGGCTGGTGAGCAGCTCGACCTTCTCGGCCGAGCCCGCGGAGCCGATGACGCGTCCCGCGCCGAGGAGGCGCGCGATCTGGCCGACGGCCGTGCCGACGGCACCGGCGGCACCCGAGACGAACACGGTGTCGCCCTCGCGCAGGTCGGCGATCGCGGTGAGACCGACGTAGGCGGTCAGGCCGGTCATGCCGAGGATGCCGAGGTAGAGGGACGACGGGACGCCGGGGATCTCGGGCAGGACCTGGAACCCGCCGGCGTCCTCCTGGACGACGTCGCGCCAGCCGTACTGGTGCAGCACCAGGGCGCCGACGGGGACGTCGTCGGACGCGGACTCGACGACCCGGCCGACGGCGCCGCCGGTCATGGTCTCGTCCAGCGCGAACGGCGGGACGTAGCTCTTGACGTCGTTCATCCGACCGCGCATGTAGGGGTCGACGGACACGTACTCGTTGGCGACGCGGACCTGGCCGGGCTCGAGGTCGCCGTAGGTGACCTCGACGGTGCGGAAGGTCTCCGCGGTGGGCCAGCCCGTGGGGCGGGCCGCGAGCTGGATCTGGGTGGAGGTGGCCTGGGACATGGTGGAACTCCCGAGAAGGGTGGGGTGCTGCGGTCGGTCGGTGGGTCAGGAGAGGAGGGCCGCCGTCACGGCGACGACGGCGAGCAGCGGCAGCGTGCCCTGGGTGACGGCGGCGCGGCGCTTGTCCGGCGAGGAGACCAGGAGCACCAGGGCCGCCGCCGTCATCGCGCCGGTGCCCGCGAGGAGGAGCGACGCGCCGGCCGGGCTCGGGTCGTCGGACGCTCCGGTCAGCAGCGTCAGGACGATGCCGGTCACGGCGATGATCGCGAGGAACAGGTTGTAGAACCCCTGGTTGAAGGCGAGCTCGCGGGTCGCGGCCGCCTGGTCCGCCGTCGTGCCGAACACGGCGCGCGCCCGGGTGGTCCAGGCGAAGGACTCCAGCCAGAAGATGTAGACGTGCAGTGCGGCGGCGAGGCCGGTCAGGACCAGTCCCGTGACGATCATCGGGGTCGCTCCTCGGTCGGTGGACGGCACGGTCGTTCTGCACTGCTCGTTCCACAACGTATAGTGGAACGATCGTTGCAGCAAACCGGGAGCGTGGCATGGGTAGGGCGCAGACCTTCGACACCGACGAGGTGGTGCGCGCCGCGCTCGGCGTGTTCTGGAGGTCCGGGTACGAGGCGACCTCCGTCCCCACCCTGGAGCAGGCCACCGGGCTGAACCGCTCGAGCCTTTACCACGCCTTCGGGTCCAAGCGCGGCCTCTTCGACGCCGCCGTGCAGGCCTACCTCGACGACGTCGTGCGTCCCCGGTTGCGCCCCCTCGTCGCCGACCCCGTCGGCCCGGACGCGGTCGTCGACTACGTCGTGGGCCTGCGGTCGGCGCTCCTGCGCGCCGACTCGATCCAGGCGGACAGCGGGTGCCTGCTCGTCAACACCTCCGGGTCGCCGATCTCCCGCGACGAGACCGTCCGCCGGACCGTCGCCGCCTACCGGGCCGAGCTGCGCTCCGCGCTGGGGCGCGGCGTGGACGCCCGGTTCACCGACCGGGGCGCCGTCGAGCGTGAGCGTGTCGCGGACCTGTGCACCGCGCTCGTGGTCAGCGCCTTCGCCACCGTGCGGGTCGACCCCGCCGGGGCCGTCAGCGCGCTGGACGGCGCCCTCGGCCTGCTCGAGGCCGAGCCGACATAGCGATTCCTGCCCGATATCGGGCATCAGGTGGACACTCGGCCCGCGGTAGCGCACCATGGCGGGATGCAGGAGCACGGCATCGACCCCGAGCTGGTCGCGCGCATCGCCGCGACGACCGGCCTCACGGCGTCCGAGGGCGCCCGCGTGGTCGAGGACGTCCTGGCCTGGTACGCCGAACCCGTCGAGGACTACGTCCGGCGCCGGCACGCGAGCCTGCGGACCGCCGGCCACCGGAACGACGAGGTCTACGCCCGGATCGTCGCCGAGCTGCGGGCCCGGGTCGTCGCCGCTCCGGTCCTGACCGAGCGGCAGGTCCGCCGCATCGTCACCGGCTGACCTGCTCGTCACCTCGTCCCACCACACCCTCCGGAGCAGCAACCATGTGCGGAATCGTCGGCTACGTCGGCCCCCAGCAGGCCGCGCCCGTCCTCGTCGAGGGCCTCACCCGGCTCGAGTACCGCGGGTACGACTCCGCGGGCATCGCCGTGCTCAACCCGCGCTCGGACGCGCGCCCGTCCCGGGTGGTGCGCTCCCGGGGCCGGGTCCGCGACCTCGAGGCCGCCCTGCCCGCGCGCCTGACGGGCACCACCGGGATCGGGCACACGCGGTGGGCCACCCACGGCGAGCCCAGCGAGCGCAACGCCCACCCCCACACCTCGGCCGACGGCCGGGTGCACGTGGTCCACAACGGGATCATCGACAACTTCGCCACGCTGCGCAGCCGTCTGGCCGACGACGGTGTGGACCTCACCTCGGACACCGACACCGAGGTCGTCGCCCACCTCGTGGCCCGCGAGCTCGACGCCGGGCTGAGCGTCGAGGACGCGGTCCGGGCCGCCGTCGCGCAGATCGACGGCACCTACGCCCTCGCCGTGCTCGACGTCGAGACCCCCGACCGCGTCGTCGTGGCGCGCAACGGGTCCCCGCTGCTGCTGGGCGTGGGTGACGGCGAGATGTTCGTCGCGTCCGACCCGGCGGCGATCGTGCGGCACACCAGCCAGGTCGTGCTGCTCGACGACGGCGACTTCGCCACCGTGACCGCCGACGGATTCCACAGCTTCACCGCCGGCGAGGAGCGGACGGCCCGGTCCGCCGTCACCCTCGACCTCACCGTCGAGGAGCTGGAGCTCGACGGCCACGCGCACTTCATGCACAAGGAGATCCACGAGCAGCCCGACAGCGTCGAACGGATGCTCACCGGCCGGCTGGACGACCGGTTCGGCACCGCCAAGCTGGCCGGCCTCAACCTCGAGCCGCGCGACCTGCGCCGCTTCGACCGGGTCAAGGTGCTGGGCTGCGGGTCGGCGTACTACGTCGGTCAGCTCGGCGCCTCGATGATCGAGGACCTCGCGCGGATCCCCGCCGACGCCGAGCCCGCCAGCGAGTTCCGCTACCGCAACCCGATCATCGAGCCCACCACGCTGTACGTCGTGGTCAGCCAGTCCGGCGAGACCGCCGACACCCTCTTCGCGGTCCGCGAGGTGCAGCGCAAGGGCGGCACCGTCGTCGGGCTCGTCAACGCGGTCGGGTCCTCGATCGCCCGCGAGGTCGACGGCGGCATCTACCTGCACGCCGGGCCCGAGGTCGCGGTCGCCTCCACCAAGGCCCTGACGCACATGTCGATCGGGTTCGCGCTGCTCGCCCTCGTGCTCGGCCGGGTCCACGACCTCTCCTACGCCGACGGGCGGCGCATCATCGCCGGTCTGCGGGCGATCCCCGGGCAGATCCGCGAGATCCTCGCCGGGGAGGAGGCGCTCGCCGAGGCGGCGCGTGAGCTCTCCACGGCGCCCAGCCTGTTCTTCGTGGGCCGCGTGCGGGGCTACCCGGTCGCGCGTGAGGGTGCGCAGAAGTTCAAGGAGATCACCTACCGGCACGCCGAGGCCTACCCGACCAGCGAGCTCAAGCACGGCCCGCTCGCACTCATCAGCCCCGAGCTGCCGTCGGTCGCGATCATCCCGGACGACGACCTCGTCGAGCGCAACATCACGGCGGCCCAGGAGATCCGGGCCCGCGGCGGCGCCGTCGTCGCGATCACCCACCCGGGTGTCGAGCTGGGCGACGCCGCGACCTCGCGCATCGAGGTGCCGCGCAACGAGGTCGAGCTCGACCCGATCCTGCTGACCATCCCCACCCAGCTCCTCGGGTACCACGCGGCCGTGGCGCTGGGCGAGGACGTGGACCGCCCCCGCAACCTGGCCAAGTCCGTCACCGTGGAGTGACGCCCGGCACGGGCCCCTGGTGCGGAGTGCCGACCCGCCTGCCACGATGGCGGCACGTGGATCCACCGGCAGCGTGACGGGGGGCTGACGATGACGTCGCAGGAGGACACGCGGGCGACCCGGACGACGGTCGGCGTCTGGACGCTCACGGCCATGGTCGTCGGTTCCATGGTCGGCGCCGGCGTGTTCTCCCTGCCCAGCCGGTTCGCCGAGGAGACCGGGGTGGCCGGCGCGCTGATCGCCTGGGCCGTGGCCGGCGGCGGCATGCTCACCCTGGCGCTCGTCTTCCAGCGCCTCGCCGTGCGCCGCCCGGACCTCGACGCCGGGGTGTTCGCGTACGCCAAGGCCGGGTTCGGCGAGTACACGGGGTTCTTCTCCGCGGCCGGCTACTGGGCCAGCGCCTGCGTGGGCAACGTGACGTACTGGGTGCTGATCATGTCCACGCTCGGCGCGTGGGTCCCCGCCCTGGGCGAGGGGGACACCCTGGTCGCGGTGGCCGTATCGTCGGTGGGCCTGTGGCTCTTCTACCTGCTGGTGCGCCGCGGCATCACCGAGGCGACGGCCATCAACCGTGTCGTGACGGTCGCCAAGCTGGTCCCGATCGTCGTGTTCGTCCTGCTGGCGCTGTTCGTGTTCGACCCGGCGGTCTTCGCGGGCAACTGGGGCGGAGAGTCCTACGGCTCCCTCTTCGACCAGGTGCGCGACACCATGCTGATCACGGTCTTCGTGTTCCTCGGCGTCGAGGGGGCGAGCGTCTACTCGCGGCACGCGCGGCGGCGCGAGGACGTCGGCCGGGCCACCCTGCTGGGCTTCGGCAGCGTCCTGGCGATCTTCGCGTCGGTGACGATGGTGTCCTACGGCGTGCTGCCCGTCGAGGAGATCGCCGAGCTGCGGCAGCCCTCCATGGCCGGTGTGCTCGACGCGGCGGTCGGGGAGTGGGGCACCGCCTTCGTCAGCGTCGGCCTGATCATCTCCGTGCTCGGTGCCTACCTGGCCTGGACCCTCATGGCCGCCGAGGTGCTGTTCGTCGCCGCCAAGGACCGTGACATGCCGCGGTTCCTGTCCCGGACCTCGGCGCGCGACGTGCCGGTCAGCGCCCTGCTGCTGACCACCGTGCTGTCGCAGGTCGTGCTGGTCATCACGTTGTTCAGCGCCGACGCCTTCGACTTCGCCCTCGACCTGACGGCGGCGATGACGCTCATCCCGTTCCTGCTCGCCGCGGCCTACGCGCTCAAGCTCCGGCTCCGGCGCGAGACGTATGGCGGCGCGCCGGCCCGGACGCTGCGCGCCGACCTCGTGATCGCCGTCCTGGCGACCCTCTACACGGCGTTCCTGGTGTTCGCGGCCGGGCTCGACCTGCTGCTCCTGTCGCTGATCTTCTACGCGCCTGCCACGCTGCTCTTCGTGATGACCCGGCGTGAGCAGGGCCGGGCGGTGTTCCGCCCGCCGGAGCTCGTCCTGTTCGGGGTCGTCACGGCCGGCGCGGTGCTCGGCGTCGTCGGGTTGGCGACCGGCTGGGTCACCCTGTGAGACAAGGAGAAGGACCGTGACGGGAACCACCGGAGCGACTGCCCACGGCGTGCACTCGGAGGTCGGGCGGCTGCGCAAGGTCCTGGTCTGCCGACCGGGTCTGGCGCACGAGCGGCTCACCCCGACCAACAGCGACGACCTGCTGTTCGACGACGTGATGTGGGTGGAGGCCGCCCAGCGCGACCACGCCGACTTCGTGGAGAAGCTGACCTCCCGCGGGGTCGAGGTCGTCGAGCTGCACGACCTGCTCGCCGAGACGATGGCGATCCCGGCCGCCCGCGCCTGGCTGCTGGACCGGCTCCTGGTGCCGAACCGGGTCGGGCTGGGACTGGTCGACGGCACCCGGGCCTATCTCGAGTCGTTGGCGCCGCACGAGCTCGCCCGGTTCCTCATCGGCGGGCTGTCCACGGCGGACATGCCCCAGGACTACCTGACGGGGTACGTCTCGCTGGCGCGCGAGTCGCCCGACGCCCGGGAGTACCTGCTGCCGCCGCTGCCCAACACGCTGTACACCCGGGACACCACCTGCTGGATCTACGGCGGGCTGACGCTGAACCCGCTGTACTGGCCGGCCCGCAAGGACGAGACGCTGCTCATGACGGCGATCTACTCCTTCCACCCGGGCTACAAGGACTCCACGATCTGGTGGGGCGACCCGGAGGTCGACTGGGCGCAGGCCTCGCTCGAGGGTGGCGACGTCATGCCGGTCGGCGACGGCGTCGTCCTCGTCGGGATGAGCGAGCGCACGTCGCGCCAGGCCATCAGCCAGTTCGCCAAGTCGCTGTTCGACGCCGGTGCCGCCCGGCAGGTCGTCGTGGCCGGCATGCCCAGGCTGCGCGCGGCGATGCACCTCGACACCGTGTTCACGTTCGCCGACCGCGACCTGGTGACGGTGCACCCGCAGATCGTCGACGGCATCCACCCCTACGTGCTCTACCCGAGCGACCGCTCACCCGGGATCGAGGTGGTCGACGCCCGCGGCAAGTCCTTCGTCGACGTCGTCGCCGGGGCCATGGGACTGCCACGCCTGCGGGTCGTCGAGACGGCCGGGGACCTGTACGCCTCCGAGCGTCAGCAGTGGGACTCCGGGAACAACGCGGTCGCGCTGGAGCCCGGCGTGGTGTTCACCTACGACCGCAACACCCTGACGAACGCGGCGCTGCGGCGCGCCGGGGTCGAGGTCATCGAGATCGTCGGCGCTGAGCTCGGCCGCGGCCGCGGCGGCGGGCACTGCATGACGTGCCCGATCGTGCGCGACCCGCTGGACTGAATAGAGAGTCAGCCTTCTGAGGCCACCATTGCGCGCGCCAGCTCGGCACACGTCGCCGTCACGTCGTCCCATTTCCACCACCGCTTCTCCAGGCCCTTGTAGCGAGGGAGCTCGGGGATGACGGCGGCGTCCTTCGGTTCCGGTGCGGCGAGCTGAGCGGCGACCTGGGTGGCGACGGGGGACTCGTCGTGCAGCAGGTCGGCGTAGTAGTCGTCGATGCCGACCAGCACGCGTGCAGCATGGTCGGTCCCGGCAGCCGCGGCGAGCGCCGCGACGTCGAGGTAGTCGCGCACCTGGTTCCGCTTGACGATGAGGAAGGCCTTGATGCGCAGGATCTCGTCGAAGGTCGGCACCGTGAGCGTGCGGCCCGAGGGCAGGCGAAGTCGTTCGGTCTCCAGCGGCCTCGTGCGGATCAGCTGCCGCAGGCCGGACTCGATGCCTCCGAGCTCTCCGAGAATGATCTTTCCGGGGCGGACACGGTTGGTCAGCCACTCACCCTCGCGCTCGAGGGCATCGAGGATGATGTCGAAACGGTCGCGCAGGTCGACGAGCACATGGTCGTGGTCGACGGAGAGTCGATGCCGCGCGTGCAGCGCCGCGGCGGTACCCCCGACGAGGACGGCGTCCGGGACGATCTCCTGCAGCCTCGCGGCCGACTCCGCGAGCTCGTCCAGGGTCGGGACATCGTGCGGGTCTGCAGCGTCCTCCACAGCAGGCATATGATTATCGTATCTGATAAGGGGGACCGATGCTCCGTTTCCGCAACATCGATGCCAGCCCGGAGGATCCGGTGTCGTCCTGGGGCATCGAGGGACTGTCCACCGCCCTGGAGCGGGGATACCTGCCGCACTGGCAGCGCATCGCGCGAGCGGTCCGCGACGAGCCGCACGGTACCGTCGCCCGCCAGCTCGAGACGGCGCTCACCGTCGTCGAGCCGAACGGCGCCACCGCCCTGCTGTCCGCCGTGCTCGCGCAGGCCCGGGAGAGTGACCGGGCGGCCGTCGCCCGGAGCCTGCGTGAGCACGTCCGCCGATCCGGACTCACGGCCCAGGAGCTCGCGGCGGCTGTCGGTACGTCACCGTCCCGGCTCTCGACCTATCTCTCCGGTCGGGTCGTGCCCTCGGCCGCCATCGCGCGGCGCATCGCACGGACCGCCGAGGAGCATGCGCGCCGTGGCCGGATCCACCCCGGCGGCGCACTCGACAGCCCTGCTGCCTGACGGGCCGGGTCGTCGTCAGGACCCGGGCCGGTCCGCCGCCTCGAGCTCCTCGATCGCCGCGATCAGTGTGGCGGCGTCGTGCGGCCCGCGATGCCGGGTGCCGTCCAGGAAGAACGTCGGGGTGCCCTGCGCGCCGCTGGCCCGGGCGCTCTCGGCGTGGTCGGCGACCCGGGCGTGCAGCGCCTCGTCGGCCAGGTCGGCGTCGAACTGCTCCGGGTCCAGCCCGAGCTCGTCGGCATAGCCCCGCAGGTCCTCGGCCTCGAGCGCGGTCTGGTTCGCGAAGAGCAGGTCGTGCATCTCCCAGAACTGTCCTTGCCGGGCGGCCGCCTCGGCGGCGACGGCGGCGAGCCGGGCGTGCGGGTGCACGTCGTCCAGGGGCAGGTGCCGCACGACGTAGCGCACCCGACCGTCCAGGGCGTCGCGCAGGTCGCGCCACATGCCGGTGGCCCGGGCGCAGAACGGGCACTCGAAGTCGAGGTACTCCACGATCGTGTGCGGCGCGTCCGGGTTGCCGCGGTAGTGGTCGTGGCGCAGGTCGACCGCCGGGTCGAGCGTCGTCGGCAGGTCGGCGCTCTCCTCACCCCAGCGCACGCGCGCCAGCCGGAACAGCACCCAGCCCAGCAGCGAGGCGAGCACGAGGGCGAGCAGCACGCCGACCGTCGCGGCCTGCACCTGGGACTCGTCGTCGAAGGCCAGGCCGATCACCAGCAGCGACACGGTGAAGCCGATGCCGGACAGGGCGGCGCCGCCCAGGACGCTGCCCGGCCCCACGCCGTCGGGCAGCGTGCCCAGGCCCAGGCGGACGGCCACCCAGGTGCCCAGGCTGATGCCGACGAGCTTGCCGACCACCAGCCCGGCGACCACCCCCCACGTGATGGACGAGACGAGCGCCTCGCCCAGCGCCCCGCCCCGCAGGTCGATCCCGGCGTTGGCCAGGGCGAACAGCGGCACGACGACGACGTTCACGGGGGTGTTGAGCACCTCGTGCAGGCGGTGGTTCACCGAGATGGAGCGGGAGAGCCCGAGCTGGACGTCGCGGGCGACGGCGGCGCTGGGGGACTGCCAGTAGGCGCGGTAGAGGTTCTTGGTGCGCACCACGTCGGCCCGCTTGGTCAGCGCGGCGGGCACCAGCAGCCCGGCGAGCATCCCCGCGATGGACGGGTGGATGCCGGCCTGCATGGTCGCGCCCCAGAGCACGACGACGACGAGGACGTAGGGGGTGCTGCGCCACTCGCGCATCCGGCCCAGCAGCCACAGCGCGACGAGGCACGCCCCGGCGAGCAGCAGCGGGCCCACCTGGACGTCCTCGGAGTAGACGACGCCGATGATCGACACCGCGAGGAAGTCGTCCACCACGGACAGCGTCAGCAGGAAGACCCGGAGCTGGTTGGACATCCGCGGACCCACCAGCGCCAGGACACCGAGCAGGAACGCCGTGTCCGTGCCGACGACGGCACCCCACCCCTGCGGTGCCGCGCTACCGGCGATCGCCAGGTAGATCAGCGCGGGCACCACGACCCCGGCGGTGCCGGCGACGAGCGGGACGAGCCGCTGGCTCCGTCGTCGCAGGGACCCGATCGTCAGCTCCTGACGCACCTCGAGCCCGACGACGAAGAAGAACAGCACCATCAGCCCGTCGTTGACCCAGTGGTGCAGGTCCATGTCGAAGGCCAGGTCGCCGAGGTCGACCTGGATCGGGATCTCCCACAGCGCGGTGTACGACGCCGAGAACGGGGAGTTGGCCCACAGCAGGGCGAACAGCGTGACCGACAGCAGCAGCACGGCCGCGCCGGTGTCGGTGCGCAGCCGCTGCGCGATCTTCAGGGCCATGGGGACTCCTTCGAGGGGCTCTGGGAGCCTACGACGGCCGGGCGCGGTGCGCTGCCGGTGCCGGGCCGTCGTCGCACCGCCCGGAGGGAGCACCGCGCGGACGGAGGGGCCCTGCCTCCGTCCGCGCGGTCCCGACCGTCCGTCAGCCGAGCGGGCGCACCACCAGGGACTGCGCCAGGCGGCCGAACGGGCCGTCGGTGTCGTGCAGGACGGAGCTGGTCGTCCCGGCGCCGTGCGCGCCGAACGTGACGGTCGTGTCCAGCCCCAGCCACCCGCCGGCCGGTGCCCGGAACAGGTGCGCGGTGAGGTCCAGGTTGGGGAACGCGACGCGGCGCGGGTCGGCCCGCACGGTCATCCCGTTGGCGACGTCGAGCAGCCCGACGGTCCGCGCGAGGGCGCCGACCTCCTCGTCCTCGACCAGCGGCACGTCGGTCCGCACCCACACCGTGCCGCGGCCGGGCTCGGCGAGCGTACGCCGTACGTCGATCGAGGCGATGAAGGCGCCGGGCCAGTCCGTCGTGGGGTCCCAGGGGGTCGTGTCCTCGGGGCCGGGGATCGCGGGCGGGGCACCGGCGGCCAGCTCGCTCGTGTCGGTCGTGCCGGCGAGCCAGGCCCGCAGGGTGGCGACCGTCCGGCCCGCGCACGAGACCTCGGCCTCGACGAGCTCCACCCCGCGTCCGGGGCGCAGCACGCGGACGGCGGTGTCCATGAGCTCCAGGGGGTAGGGGCCCCACACGTCGAAGGTCAGGCGGACAGGGGTGAGGTCGTCGCGGCCGCGGGTCACGCGGTCGGTCTCGACGAGATGGGTGAGCAGACCGAACGTCGGTGCGACGTGCTGCTCGTCGGTGCGCCATGCTCCGCCGACCAGATCGGTGGGGGCGAAGGTCGAAGCGTCCTTGCGTCGGAAGTAGGCCATGGAGCACATCCTGACAGCCCCGCGACGGGACACCGCACCGCTCCGGGGCGGGACATGCCCTGTCAGGACACCCCTGCGGGCCGGTCGGCCGGAATCTTTTCGGCCTCCCGGTGTTGTGACCCGTGAGCCCATCGAGGCTCGCCGCCACCGCCGACCCGAGGAGTCACATGACGATCGCCACGACCAGACCGGAGACCGACGCGCTACCCACGGGTGGAGTCGTCCACCTGCTCGGCGAGGAGGTCCCGGCCCCGGCGTGGCTCGTCCGTGTCGGTGAGGAGACCTTCCTGCGGTCGACGACGCCGCACGCCGTCGTCGACGCCCGCGGTCGCGGTCGGGTGCGCGTCGGCGCCACCGACCGTCACGTCGTGCTGAGCGAGGTCGCGCCGGAGATGCACGACCTGCTCGACGACGCCTTCCGCGCCACCTACGGGCGGTGCCGGCCGGACCAGGTGGCGGACATGGTGTCCGACGACGCGGCGGCCTCCACCTACCGGGTCCGCGGACGCCGGCCCACCGTGGCCGAGCGGCTCGGGGACCTGGTCGTGGCCTGGCGGGCGCGGACCACCGCACCGGGCCGCGGGGTGCCCGGGGTACGGCGCGGAGCCGACACCTGCCCCTGCACCCCCTGACGGCCGCCGGGCCGGCGGGGTCACGGAGCGGCGATCTCCAGCCGCAGGATCCGGTCGTCGTCCTCGCCCGGTGACCCGCGCCCGTCCGTGTTGTTGGTGAGGACCCACAGCGACCCGTCCGGGGCGACCACGGCGTCGCGCAGCCGGCCCTCGTCGTCGACGACGACGGCGGAGGTCGACGGGTCGTCGACCGGCACGGCGCGCAGGGCCTCGCCCCGGAGGTTCGCGACGAAGAGCGTGCCCCCGAGCTGGGCCAGGCCGCTGGGGCTGGCGTCCTCGGGCCGCCACTGCTGGACCGGGTCCACGAATCCCTCGACGCCGGCGATCCCCTCGACGTCGGGCCAGCCGTAGTTCGCCCCCGGTTCGACGACGTTGAGCTCGTCCCAGGTGTTCTGGCCGAACTCGGTGGCGAACAGGGTGCCGTCGTCGGCCCACGCCAGACCCTGGACGTTGCGGTGCCCGGAGCTGTACACGAGCGACCCGGGGGAGGGGTTGTCGCTCGGCGCCTCGCCGTCGGCCGTCATCCGCAGGATCTTGCCGGCGAGCGAGTCCGGGTCCTGCGCCCGCTCCGGGACGCCGGCGTCACCCGTGCTGGCGTAGAGCATCCCGTCGGGCCCGAACGCGAGCCGCCCGCCGTCGTGGAACGAGGCCGCCGGGATGCCGTCGACGAGGGTCACCGGCTCGCCCAGCGTCAACGCACCCGGGTCGCCACGCAGGTCGTAGCGCTGGATGCGGTTGCCGTCGGCGCCGGTGGAGTAGACGAACAGGCGTCGCCGGTCGTCGACCGCCAGACCCAGCAGGCCGGCCTCGCCCGAGCCGTCGACGCCCGCGACGACACCGATCTCGCGCGTGGCCCCGTCGTCGGCGACCTCCAGGACGCGGGCGCTGTCGCGCTCGCTCACGAGCGGCGTGCCGTCCACGAAGGCGATCGACCACGGCGCCGCCAGTCGCGTCGTGACGGGGGACGGCTCACCGTGCGGGGAGGCGGGCAGGGCGCTCGCCGCGTTCTCCGGGGCGGCGCCGTCCGCCGCGTCGTCGGAGGTGGTGCAGCCCGCGATCAGCAGGCTGACCAGGGCCGTCGTGACGGCGGCGCGGACGGGTCTCGGCACGGGGTCCCCCTCGGGTCGCTCCTGTCGGGCGAACGCCGGTCGGGCACCGGTGATTCCCGTCCCTGTCGAGCCGCGGCGGCCGTGGTGCGCAACCGGCGAGCATCGGGCACTATGTGGACGGCCGTGGAGTGGACGCGGCCACCGAAGATCGAGTGAGGATGACAGTGGACGACCAGACACCCCACGGCGGAGTCCGTTTCGACTCCGACGATGCCCGCTGGACCATGTGGGGCGAGGTCGACGCGGCCGTGAAGAAGCGGGTCGGCGACGACCTCGAGGCGCACCTGCTTGCCACGGCCGACGACCCTCTGACGATCGACCTCGCCGAGGTGACCTTCATCGACTCCGGTGGTCTGCGGCTGCTGTACATGGCCGCGGAGAAGAAGTCGTCCCCGCCGGCGCTCGTCAACGTGCCCACGCGGGTCCTCGACCTGCTGAAGCTGAGCGGTGTGGATACGCTGTTCGTTCTCGCGGACTGAAGGAGGCGAGATCGTGGATCCCAGGATCACCGCCGCGCCCGCGCCGTACGGGTTCCGTGAGGTGAGGTCGTGGCCGCTCCTGACGATCGAGCAGCTTCCCGCCCTGCGAGGGGACCTCGAGGCGAACCTGCCCACGGCGGAGAGCGCGAGCCTCGACGCCGTGCCGGAGGCGATCGTGCTGGTGGCGAGCGAGCTCGCGACCAACGCGATCGAGCACGGTGACGGCCCGGCCGCCGTCCGCCTGCTGGAGAGGGACGGAGAGCTGCTGCTCGACGTCGCCGACCGGGCGTCGGGGACGACGCCGAGGATCACGACCGACCCGTGCGCCTCCGGGGGGTTCGGCCTCGTGCTCGCGGCACGGCTCGCCGACGCCGTCGGCTGGTACGCGACGCAGGCCGGCAAGCACGTGTGGGCCCGGTTCACGGTCGAGACCCGCGAACCGTCCCTGACCGCCTGACCGACCGGCCCGGCCCGTCAGTCGCGCCGCACGACCACCGCGGTGGCGTCGTCGTCGGAACCCGGGTCGCGCACCAGCGCGACCAGCGTCGCAGCGCCCAGCGTCTGCTCGGTGGCGCTCCGCAGCCGCTCCAGGGAGTCCACGATCGACTCGTCGCGACGTTCCACGAGGCCGTCGCTGAAGAGCACGAGGGCGCCACCGTGCGGCACCTGCACCGTCGCGGTGCGACTCTCGCGCCGACCGACCCCGAGGGGCGGCGTGCCGAGGGTGTCGGCCACGACCGCGCCGTCCGGACCCACGACGACGGGCGGCGGGTGCCCGGCGGTCACGTACTCGGCCTCGCCGGTGGTCGGGTCGACGAGCGCCACGACGAGCGTGGCGACCTGCTCGGGCATCGTGGAGCGCAGGAGCTGGTCGACCTGCTCGACCGCGAGCTCCGGCCCGCTGCCGGTCAGCAGCAGCGCGCGCAGCGCGTTGCGCATCTGCCCCATCGTCGCGGCCGCCGAGAGGCCGTGACCGGTGACGTCACCCACCACGACGGCCAGCCGACCGTCGTCCAGGACCAGGGCGTCGTACCAGTCCCCGCCGGCCAGACCGCCCCCGGACGGCTCGTAGACGGCGTCCACGGTCCAGCCCGGGACGGTCGGCAGCTCGGTGGGCAGCAGGCTGCGCTGCAGCATGGCGGCGGCACGGATGTCCCGGCGGCCCCGCAGCAGCAGGCCCTCGGCGAGGTAGGACCGCAGCGACGTCGCGACGTCGACCTGCTCCTCGGCCCACGGCTCGCTCGTCCCGCGCACGACCTCGCGCCAGCGGTCGAAGGACTTGCGGGGGGAGAGGCGCACGGTGTCGCCCTCGCGTCGGGCGATCGCCTTGTTGCGGGGGTCGCCGCCCCAGTCCACGCTCTGCACGACCTCCGGGCGCAGCCACACGACCGCGGCACCGCCCGGCACGACCAGCGCGAGGATCCCTGCGACGTCGGGCACGATCTCGGCCAGCTCGGGTTCGCGCTCGGCGAGCCGGTCGGTGACGAGCACCTCGGTGTCGAGCTCACCCAGTGCCCGGGCGAGCCGGAGACAGGTCTCCTCGTCGGGTGCCGTCCCGACACGGTTGACGCGGCCCTCGGCCGCGACGAACGCGCCGTCGGCCGCCACGAGGTCGAGCAGACCGGGGGACCCCGTCAGCGCGTCGGTCAGGGGGACGTCGTCGTCGCGGGTCACGGCCACGAGCCGGGCCAGGACGCCGGCCGAGCGGCGAGCGGCCGAGGCGCGGTCGTCCTCGGCCTGGGTGACGAGCCGGGCCGAGAGCGTCGAGCCGAGGAACTCGGCCGCGGCACGGGCCCCGTAGGACGGGGTGTGCGGGCCGGAGTAGTGGTGGCACGCGAGCAGGCCCCACAGCCGGCCGTCGCGCAGCAGCGAGATCGACATGGAGGCGCCCACGCCCATGTTCTGCAGGTACTCGACATGGATCGGCGAGACGCTGCGCAGCGTGCCGTAGGTGAGGTCCAGGGGCTGTCCGTTGACCGGGTCCGCCACGGGGACGACCTCGGCGGGGCGGTAGCCCACGTCCGAGATGAGCCGGATCCAGTTCTTCTCGTAGAGCGCGCGGGCCTGCGGGGGGATGTCGGAGGCGGGGTAGTGCAGCCCGAGGAACGGGTTGAGGTCCTCCCGTCGCGCCTCGGCGACGACCTCGCCGTTGTAGGACGCGTCGAAGCGGTAGAGCATCACACGGTCGAACCCGGTGAGCTCGCGGACCCGTCGCACCGCGATGTCGTACAGCTCCTGCAGCGAGCTGGCGCGGTCCAGCTCGGTGAGGGCGTCACGCACCGGCTCGAAGGTGCTCGTGTACGTCAGCGAGACGTGGCCCGAGAACGGTTCGAGCTCGACGACGAGCACGGCGGGGCGGTCCGTGGTGGCCGACCCCGGAGCGTGGTGCAGCACGGCCTCGAACGAGCGGGAGGCGCCCCGGACCTCGATCTCGATCTCGATCGGGTTGCGCAGCCGTGGGTCGTCGACCGACGCGACGTGCCCCAGCAGCCGGTCGGCGGCCTGGTCGCCGACGGCGGCGGCGAACGGCGCACCGAGGACGGCGTCCAGCTCGACGCCGAGCAGGTCGGCCACGTTCGCCGAGCACTGCGTGACGACGGCGTCGTCGGTGCGCAGGGCGAGCAGCACCCCGCGGGGCTGGATCCGCCCGGGGATGTGGATCGGTTCACGAGCGCAGTTGTCGAGGTCGACGGTCTCGTCGGGGGCGAGGAACCCCTGTTCGGTCACACCCACCTCCGATGGATCGTCCGAGGAGAGCAGGATACGGCCGACCGGCGACGAGGACGACCGGGCGGGACGCCGTCCGGCGAGACGCCGCTCACTCGTGTCACCAGCGCGCGCGTCGCGCGCGTGCGCACGGGAGCGCGACGCCGTTCTCAGCCGAGCAGCGCGTTGCCGTACCGCAGCAGGACGGCGGCGACCAGGAGGACGATCCACGCCGCCGTCAGGTACACGTCGGCGTCGATCCGGATCATCGAGACCGCCCAGCGCTGCACGCGGCGGGGCAGGTAGAGGTTGTCCTGCATGACGTTCCAGTGCAGCAGGGTCATGAAGACCACCGTCGTGGAGAGGGTGACCAGCAGGCACCACGGGCACAGGGCGTGGATGACGAAGTACGACTGCGCGAAGAGCCAGTAGGCGAACAGCAGGCCGATCGTGTACACCCCCTGCGCGGCGGCCATGAACCAGCGCGGGAACTGCACGCCGCCGAGCCCGGCGACGGCGATGGTGATGACCACCGGCTCGGCGATGAGCCCGAGGAACGCGTTGGGGAACCCGAGCAGCTGGGCCTGCCAGGACAGGGCGACGCTGCCGCACGACAGCACGGAGTTGATGTCGCAGGCCAGCTCCGTCCCCGGATCGCCGGCGAGCTTGACGGCGTCGATCGACAGCACGAGAGAGGCGGTCAGGCTGATGAGCGCGGAGAACAGCATCCCGGCGAACACCCAGGTGCGGGAGTGGCGTCGACCCGACAGCTGCGACATCTCGCGTGGCTCCATGGCAGGAGCCTATCCAGCCCGGACCGCGCCGTCGGACGGGTCAGTCCAGCCGCGCGGGCCGGTCGATGACCCGCGACATGACGATGGCGGTGCGCGTCTTGTCCACGCGGGCGTTGACCCGGAACGACTCGACGATCCGCTCGACGTCGGACATCGAGCCCGCCATGATCTGCACCAGCGCGTCGGCCTCCCCGGTGACGGTGTCGACCCGCACGACCTCCGGGATCGGTCCGAAGTCCCGCTCCAGCGCCGCCGGCGAGATGTTCCCGCGACAGAAGATCTCGACGTAGGCCTCGATGCCCCAGCCGAGCTCCTCCGGCGCCACCCGGACCGTGAAGCCGGAGATCTCCCCGCGCGCCTGCATCCGGTCGACGCGACGCTTCACCGCCGTCGCCGACAGCCCGACGGCGTCCCCGATCTCGGCGTACGACGCCCGGCCGTCACGCAGCAGGATCGACACGATCTCGCGGTTGGTCTGGTCCATCCACTCCTCCTCGACGCAGGTTCGTTGCGACCAGCGTACGGAACCGTGCGATATCCACCGTCCACGTGCAGGAAAAGTGCCGTTCGGGTTCACGTCTGTCCCCCTAGCCTCGCAGCATGACGTTGCTCACACCGCCTGTCACCGAGTCGGAGCCGACCGGCTCCGCCCGCACGCCGACCGCCCGCCACTACCTCATGTGCCCGCCCGTCCACTTCGACGTGGTCTACGCGATCAACCCGTGGATGGACCTGTCCGTACCGGTGGACGCCGGTCACGCCGTCGTGCAGTGGCAGGCCCTCAAGGACGCCTACGAGGCGCACGGCCACACCGTCGACGTCATCGAGCCCGAGCCCGGGCTGCCCGACATGGTCTACGCCGCCAACGGCGGCATCGTCGTGAACGGTCAGGCGCTCGCCGCGCGGTTCACCCACCCCGAGCGTCAGCCCGAGGGCGTCGCCTACGACGCCTGGTTGCGCGGTTCCGGCGCGCAGCACGGTCTGGTCGGGCTCGGGCAGGCCGCCGAGCAGAACGAGGGCGAGGGCGACCTCCTCTGGGACGGCGAGGTCATGCTCGCCGGCACCGGCTTCCGCACCTCCCGTGCCGCGCACGCCGAGGTCGCCGAGCGTCTCGGCGTCGACGTCGTCACCCTCGAGCTGGTCGACCCGCGCTTCTACCACCTGGACACGGCCCTCGCGGTCCTGACCACGGCGTCGGAGGGCACCCGCCCGGAGATCGCCTACTTCCCCGCGGCCTTCACCCCGGAGGCCCAGGCCGTGCTGCGCGAGCGCTACCCGGACGCGATCATCGCCACCGAGGCCGACGCGGAGGTGCTCGGCCTCAACGCCGTCAGCGACGGCAAGCACGTGTTCCTGTCCGACCGCGCCACCGGGATGCACGCCGCGCTGCGGGAGCGCGGGTTCACGCCGGTGGGCATCGACCTGTCCGAGCTCCTCAAGGGCGGCGGCTCCGTCAAGTGCTGCACCCTCGAGCTCCGTCCCGCCCCGGAGGTGCGCGCATGACCACCGTCGACCTGCTGGACGTCGCCGCCGCTGCCCGCTGGGTCGCCGAGCGCGGCCCCGAGCGCATCATCAGCGAGCTCGCCGACGCCCTCGCCGAGGACTTCCGTCGCTGGCCCGAGCTCGACAAGCGTCCCCGGATCGCCTCGCACTCGCGCGACGGCGTCATCGAGCTCATGCCCGCGTCGGACGACGTCACCTACGGCTTCA
Source organism: Isoptericola sp. b408 (assembly GCF_030588085.1). NCBI lineage: Bacteria > Bacillati > Actinomycetota > Actinomycetes > Micrococcales > Promicromonosporaceae > Isoptericola > Isoptericola sp. b408. The sequence continues at coordinate 127,802 of NZ_JAUQYQ010000001.1, read as the reverse complement.
AGTACGTCAACGGCCACCCGCTGAACCCGACGCGCGGCTACCAGACCGTCACCGCGTTCGGCGTGCTGTCCGAGGTGCACAACGGCTACCCGACGTTCCTGGCGGAGATGACGCTGCTCACCGCCCTGCGTACCGCGGCGACGTCGGCCCTGGCCGCGCGGACGCTGGCCCGCCCGGGCGCCCGGACGCACGCCCTGATCGGCACCGGGACGCAGGCGGAGTTCCAGGCGCTCGGGATGCGCGCCGCCCTCGGTGCCACGCAGATCCGTGCCTGGGACGTGGACCCGGCGGCCCGCGAGAAGTTCGTCCGCAACGCCCGTGCCCTCGGGTTCGACGTGCACGAGGCGACCAGTGCCGAGGACGCCGTCGCGGGTGCCGACGTCGTCACCACCTGCACCGCCGACAAGCGCAACGCGACCGTCCTCACGGCCGCCATGCTGGCCACCGCCGCGCCGGGCGTGCACGTCAACGCCATCGGCGGCGACTGCCCGGGCAAGACGGAGCTCGAGGCGAGCATCCTCACCGCGCCGGGGACCGCCGTCGTCACGGAGTACACCCCGCAGACCCGGATCGAGGGGGAGATCCAGCAGCTCGCCGACGACTTCGCCGTCACCGAGCTGTGGGAGATCCTCACCGGCCAGGCCTCGGGCCGGACCGACCCGGACCAGGTCACGGTGTTCGACTCCGTCGGTTTCGCCGTCGAGGACTGGACCACGCTGCGGTTCGTGCACGCCGCGCTGCGGTCGGACCCGGCCGGGCGCGAGCTGCTCCAGCAGGTCGACCTCATCGCCGAGCCGACCGACCCGAAGGACCTGTTCTCCCTCGTCGCGACCCCGCTGCTGCAGCCGCAGGGCTGACGGCGGGCCCCACCTCCCCGGTCCGTGCGGGCTCAGGTCCGCACGGGCCGGGCGGTGGCGACGTCGTCGACGACGTCGATGATCGCCAGGAGGTTGGCGATCAGCGCTCCGTACAGCGGCCAGTAGCGGCCGGACAGGTCCTCGTCGGACAGGTCGTCGGCCAGCTGCTGGACGTCCCGGCGCAACGGTGCGACGTCGACGTCGGGGTCGGCGACCCCCCGGCCGGTCTGGCTGAGCAGGTCGATGTACCGGTCGCGGAACCGCGGGTCCCAGTCGTGCGCCTCGCGGCTCGAGTCGCGCACCTGCCGCGCGATGCTCTGGGTCTGTGCCACACCCTCCTCCAGCCGCAGGAGCACCTCCGGGTAGGTGCCGATCTCCTCCCCGGGATGCACCCGTCGGCGGGGGTTCCACCGGCCGGCCTCGCGCGCGTGCCGCACGAGCGTCCACGCGTGGTCGACGTCGCGCTGGACGGAGCGGGTGCGCTCGATCCAGTCCTCCTCCTCCTGGGAGTCCCAGGACCGGTCCATCTGCACGGCCATGTCCTGCAACAGCTGACCGAGGCGCTCGTCGGCGTCGTCGATCTGCCGCTGCGCGCTGGAGTCGTTGAGCGGCGGGAACACGATGAGGTTGACCAGCAGCGCGACGGCGACACCGATGGCGGTGTCGATCAACCGGTCCGGGAGCAGGGCGATCGCTCGTTGCTCGGACAGGTTGTACCCCGTGGTGATGACGAACAGCACGGTGGTCGCGACGTACATGCCCTCGTCCCTCAGCCAGGGCACACGGCTCAGGCCGAGGCCCACCAGCAGCGCCAGGCCCAGCGACCACGCGGTCGCCTCGAAGGCGGAGACGACGACGAGGGAGATGAGGATGCCCGCGGCGACGGCGAGCACGGTCTGCGCGCCGCGTCGCAGCGTGCGGTCCACGGTGGGGTGCACCGTGAGCAGGGCGACCCAGGGTGCCAGGAACGCCTGTTCGAGCCCGAAGGCGAACTCGGCGAGGCCCCAGGCGGCGGTCGCGGCGAACGCCGTCTTGACGAGCTGCAGGACGTCGGTCTGGTTCGCGGGCGACGTGAGCCAGTCGCCGACGCGCGACCAGGGGCGGGTCTTCTCGTGGCTGGGCATGGATCCAGTCAAACCGATCCCGGGCCGGAATTCCTGTCCACGGGCTTGCCAGCACCGGGTGCTGCGCTGCCATCATGTCCCTGACGTGCGCGGATGTCGGGCGCCGGGGCGACCGGCAGGGGGAGAGGGCGCGTGAGCGCGAGGAAGAACGCCGTCGAGCGGTCGTCGGGCGCCGTCGAGCGGGCGCGGCAGCTGCGCGCCGCGGCGGCCGCGGCCGGCCACGACGACGGCCCGGGCGCCGCCGGCACCGTCGACCCGGACGTCGTCCGGACGGCGCTGGCGACCCTGTCGCACGACGACCAGCGGCTGCTCGGGGACCGGTACGTCGCGGGCCGACGGCTCGAGGTCGTGGCCCGTGAGCTCGGGATCCCCGGTCGGTCGGCATCACGTCGGTTGGGGCACGCCGAGGACCGGTTCGCCCGGGCGCTGGCGGCAGCGCACGCCCGCGGCGGGTCGCGCCGCGCGTGCGTGGAGACGCGCCACGCCCTGCCCGGCTACGTCGGGCACCGGCTCGGTGGCGGACGTCGTCAGCTCCTCGAGGACCACCTGTTCGGCTGCAGCGGCTGCCTGCGCGCCTTCGTCGAGGTCCGCGGGGTGGCCTGGGCGCTGCAGGACGTCGCGCCCACCCTGCGCGGTGCACCGGTCCCCACCGTGCGGTCGTTGCCGGCCGTGCTCGGCGCCCCGCTCACCCCCGGCCCGCGCCGCGGGCTCCTCCCCGGGCCGGTACCGGCCGCGGTCGGGCGCCCGGTGGCGGTCGCCGCGGCGGTCGGCGTCGTCGCGGTCGCGATCGCGGCGGGGACCCTGCTCGACGGCGGCGGTGCGCTCGACGGGACGTCGTTGCCGGTCCCGGCGGCGATGCAGAGCTCCTCCTCGGCGCCGGCACCCCAGGTCACGATGCTGCTGTCGCCGGACCCCTCCGCCTCGGCGCAGTCGCCCGGCGTGTCGCCGACCTCCTCGCCGTCGCCGTCGCCGTCGTCGGCCTCGTCGGGTCCGGTGCCCGACCCGGAACCGACGCCCTCCGCGTCGACGTCCTCCCCCGGCGACGAGCCGACGTCGCAGGAGTCGTCCGCGTCGGTGCCGCCCGCCTCGACGCCGCCTCGCGGATCGTCGCCCGGGACGACCTCCGCACCGTCCCCGGAACCGACCCGGTCCGCGTCGTCGCCGTCGGCCCCGGCCCCGGCCTCCGAGCCCGTCACCACCACGGTGGCCCTCGACGTCTCGGGACGCGGGACGTCCCAGGTGGTCCCCACGGGAGGCGGCCAGATCGTCGACGTCTCACCGCGTGACGGCAACGTGCGGGTCCAGCGCGCCGCGGACGGCTCCTGGTCGGTGTCGACCCGCGGGTCCTCGACGGGTGTCCTGGACGTGCGGGTCACCGGGCCGGGCGGGTCCGCACCGGGCGCACTTCTCGTACCCGTGGACTGATGCGGACCGGGGCGGCCCCGCGTGATGCGGGACCGCCCCGGTCCGTGGTGTCGTCGCTGCGCTCAGCGGCGCAGGCCCTTGCCGGGCGGCTCGGGGGCGTTGCCCGGGCCGCCGCCCACCTCACCGTTGACGTCCTCCGTGCTCCACGCCAGCTGCTGGGCTGCGTGACCGATCGCCCGCGACATGATGTCGAGGGCCTCCATCGACACGTTGTCGATGTCGTCGGCGGGGGTGTGGTAGTTCGGGTCGAGCAGGATGCCGGCCGTCCCGCCGAACATGTCGGCCTCTTCCTCGGTCTTGACGCCGTCCGCGCCGGTGAACAGGCCCGAGGCGGGGATGCCGACCTCGATGAACGCCTGGTAGTCGGAACGGCCCGAGAACGGGGAGTCGACCCACGGCTGGTCGATACCGTCGAAGTAGTCGGTGAAGATCGACTCCACCGCGACCGACCCGTCCGGCACGGTCACCGGGGCCTCGAACGTCGACTCGTTCGCGTCGTACACGCCGATCGTGTAGTTCGGCGAGCCGATCATGTCGAAGTTGAGGTACGCCGAGATGTCCTCGAGCTCCTCCGGGCTGTTGAAGTAGAGGTCCTCGATGTAGTGCCACGAGCCGAGCAGGCCGAGCTCCTCGGCGCCCCACCAGGCGAAGCGGACCTTGTTGTTCAGCGGACCGCCCTTGGAGAGCTGGACGGCGGTCTCGAGGATCGCCGCGGAGCCGGAGCCGTTGTCGTTGATGCCGGCGCCCTCGTCCACGCTGTCGAGGTGGGCGCCGAGCATGACGACGTTGTCGTCACGGCCCGTGCGCGTCTCGGCGAGGACGTTGAAGGTCTCCTTGGTCTCGAGCGAGGTCTGCAGGTCGAAGAACACCTCGAGGTCCGGGTTCGCCTCCCACGCCTGCAGGATGAGGTCGCCCTCGGCCTGCGTGACGCCGACGGTCGGTGCGAAGTTCGCGTCCGGGCCGCCGAGGGTGCCGTTGAGGGCGCCCGCGGCGTTGTTGTAGATGATGACGGCCTCGGCACCCGCCGCGGCCGCGTTGAGCGACTTGGCGGCGAACGTGCAGCCGCCGCGCGAGACGAGGGCGATCATGCCCGTGGCGTCGATGCCGCCCCAGTCGCCGGCCGCGCAGCCGGTGACGACCGACGGCTCCACCAGCATCCCCGTGACGCCGTCGTCCGGGGTCGAGGTGGAGTAGCTCATCGGACGGGGCTCGAGCTCGACGCCCGGCACCTCGACGGTGAGGTCGAGGACGCTGAACTGCTCGACCTCGAAGTACTGCCGTTCGGTCTCGTAGCCGGCCTTCTGCAGCACCGACTCGACGTAGGCGCCGGACGCCTCGTAGCCGGGGGTGCCCATGGCGCGGTTGCCACCGTTCTCGTCGGCGATCTCCTGGAAGGCCTCCAGGTGGTCCCAGACCCGTTCGCCGGTGACCTTCTTGGCCAGATCGCGGCCCGGGATCTCGGGGGGTGCAGCGGTGGCGGGTGGCGCCAGGAGCGCCGCGCCGAGGAGCCCGGTCAGGGCCACGGACGCGACGGTTGGCGTGAGGAGCTTGTTGCGCACGAATCAACCTCCAGGTCGAGCACCCGGGGCCGGTCGGCCCCCTGTCCACCCGTGCACGACGCGCGGATGCGGGTGCGGTTGCCTGCGACACTAGAGCCTCAGGGTGATCTACGTCACTACCGACACGCGCTCAGATCCGCTCGAGCAGGACCATCACCTCGAAGTGGGAGGTCTGGGGGAACATGTCCAGCAGCACCGCCCGCCGCGGCCGCAGCGACGGCATCTCGGCCAGGTCGCGGGCGAGCGTGCTCGCGCGGCAGCTCGAGTACAGGACGTGCCGCACCGCCGAATCCTCGAGGCGGCGGGCCAGGTCGGCGCCGATGCCGCGCCGCGGCGGGTTCACCACGACCAGCTGCGGGTCGTTCCCGGTGCCGAGCGCGAAGTCCGTCGCGTCGCCGGCGACGAACCGCACGTCCCGCACGGCGTCCCGCCACCAGGCCGCGTCGTGGTCGCCGACGACCGCGTCGGGAGGCAGGGTCGCGAGCTCGGTCGCCGTCGTGGTCGCCGAGGCGACGGCCTCCGCGGAGATCTCGATCCCGGTGACGGCCCGACCCGGCGCGGCGACGTGCAGCGCGAAGCCGCCGACCCCGCAGTACAGGTCCCACAGCGAGGTCGGCCCGATCTCGTCGACCCAGGCGCGTGCCTGCCGGTACAGGGCCGCCGCGACGCCCGTGTTCGTCTGGAAGAAGCTCTGCGGTCGCAGGTGCAGGGTGATCCCGTCCACGCGCATCGGCAGCGTCGAGCGCTCGGTGAGCACGATCTCCTCGTCGCCCTCGAGCACGGCGGCGTGCGCGGGCTGGACGTTGACGCTCAGGACCGCCAGCCCGGGGAGCTGCTCGTGCAGCCAGGGCAGGTGCTTGCGGATCCGGTCCACCGCCTCGGTGGAGCGCAGCACGAGCCGCACCATGAGCTCGCCGTCGGGCGACAGGGTGACCAGCACGTGCTTGAGCTCGCCACGCCGGGCGGCGTCCCGGGGGGTGACCCGTCGCCGGCGCGCGGCGCCGTCGGCGCCGGCGCCGGGCGGCGACAGGTCGTACGGCTGGATCCGGGCCCGCGTGACGAGCGCGGCGAGGGGGCCGAAGGAGGCCTGGAGCGCGGCGGGGTAGAGGCCGCAGTCGGTGAGGTCGACGCTCTGCCCGGCGTACGGTCCGGGGGGTCCCACGATCCCCAGCACCGGGTCGTCGACGGTGCCGGTGACCACCATCTTCGCCTTGTTGCGGAACCCGCTCTCCGGGCCGACGACGGGCGGCAGCCAGGTGACGTCGTCGTACCCCGCGAGCAGCTCGCGCACGTGCGACTCCTTGTCGCGGACCTGCTCGGGGCGCGGGATCTCGATGAGGGTGCACGACCGGCACCGGCCGGCGTCGTAGTGGGGGCACTGCACCGACCCATTGTCGCCCGGGTCAGGCGGGGAACCGCTCCGCGATCGCGCGCAGCCGGGCGACGTACGCCGCCTGGTCGACGTCGGGGATGTTCGTGCTCCGGGGGAGCAGCCCGACGGCGCCGTCGATGCCCTCACGGAGGATGTCGGCGTGGCCGGCGTGCCGTTGCAGGTCGGCGAGCACGTGCACGACGACCCGCTCGAGCGTGACGCCGCCACGGTCGCCCCACCAGGGCACGTGCCCCGGGGCGTCGAGCGGCAGCGACTCGATGGTCTCGTCGGCGAAGGCCGCGACGCGGCGGTAGAGGTCGAGGATCTGCTCCGCCGACTCGTCGGTGGTCGCGAAGAAGTCCCCGTTGGGCTCGGTGTCGAAGCGGGTGGTCCACGCGATCTCGTCCGGCGTCGGCCACGGCCGCCCGAAGACCTCCCCGAAGTAGCCGACCTCCGTGCTGGCCGCGTGCTTGACCAGCCCGAGCAGGTTGGTACCCGTGGTGGTGCGTGGCATCCGGAGCTCCCGCTCGGAGAGTCCTTCGGTCTTCCACACCAGGGCCTCGCGCGCGTCGTGCAGGTAGTGGAGCAGCATCTCCCGGGTGTCCATCGTGGTCACGGCGGTGTCCTTCCGGCGGTCAGAGGGTGAGCAGACCGCGGCGCGTGGCGACCGCGACGGCCTCGGCGCGACGCGACGCCCCGAGCTTGGCCAGGATGTTGGAGACGTGCACGCTGACCGTCTTGGTGGTGATGTAGAGGCGTTCGCCGATGAGGCGGTTGGACAGACCCTCGGCGACCAGCGCGAGGACCTCCTCCTCCCGGTCGGTCAGCAGCCCGGTCTGGCGTCGCACGCCGGGCAGGGCCACCCGTGCGCGTCGGGCCCACGCGCGGGTCGCCTCGACGAGCGGCACCGCACCCATGGCCTCCGCCTCGTGCAGGGCCTCGGCGGTCTCCAGCTCCGCGGTGTCGCGCTCACCGGCGGCGAAGAGCGCCTGGGCCCAGCGCAGCCGCGAGCGGGCCACCTCGTAGCGGTAGCCGTAGGAGAACTCCTGCACGGTGGCCTCCCAGACCTCCGGGTCGGCGGGGCCGCCGCCCGTGGCCGCCACCAGCCGGGCGTGCTCGGCCTCCGCCCGCTGCAGCCACGCCCGCCCCTCGGGGCCGAGGACGCCCCCGCGCGGTCTGCCCCGCTCGGCCGTCCGCCGGGCGATCGTGCGCAGCTCGTCGCCGCGCCGCCGGCGCTCGGCCTGTGCCGCGTCGCCCCGACCGGCCGTGGCCTCCTCCGCCGCGCCGGCAAGGGCCGCCAGCGCGAGCGCGGAGATCCAGATCCGGCCGAGGAAGTACATGCTCCACACGGTGCCGAGCCGCTCGGCGACGTCGCCGGCCAGCTCCACCGCCTCGTCGTACCTCCCGGCCCAGGTCAGGGCGTCGACGCCGCAGCCACCGGCGATCAGCAGGACGAACCCGTCGATCTCACCGTCCTGGCGCAGCGCGGCGGCCCGGTCGAGGGCGTCCGCGTCGCCGCGGGCGACCGCCGCGTACAGCCCGGCGGCTGCCACGGTCGGAGCCGCCCCCGGGCCCGGTCCGCTCTCGCCCGCCCTCAGGTCGCCGCGCACGTAGCGCAGCAGCTCGGCGAGCTCCCGCATCGCCAGGCCGTAGGATCCGCGATCCGTGGCGGTCTCCCGGGCGCGGGCCAGCCCGGCGCGCAGCACGTCCTCGGCGGCGTCCAGCTGGCCCGCGTAGTACCGGGTCGAGACGAGGTTGAACCAGCAGCGCAGCTCGGTGCTCAGGCTGCCCGCCGCGACGGCGCGGTCCCGTGCCGCCTCGAGCAGCCGCGCCGCCTCGTCGGGATCGCCGACCTCCAGGACGGCGAGCGACGTCAGCGCGTCGGTCTCCGGCACCGGGTCGTCGACGGCGCGGGCGACCGCCACGGCACGTTCCAGGAACTCCCGTGCGACGTCGTCCTCGTCCCGGTTGAGCTCGATGCGGCCCCGGGTGGCGAGGGTGGCGGCGAGCTCCGCCGTCGGCTCCGCCCCGAGCGCCGTCAGGGCCGGGTCGGTCTGCCGGGCGGCCTCGTCGAGGTCGTCGAGCTCCAGCTGGTAGCGGGCGACGACGTGGCGCAGCGCGGCCTGCCGTCGCGGGCTGTCGTCGAGGGAGGTCACGGCGCCCTCGGCCAGCTGGACGGCGCGTGTCGGCCGCCCGTCGCGCGAGGCGGCCCCGGCCGCCTCCAGCGCCACGTCGACGCGGTCCGCCCCGATCAGCCCGGCGGCGTCCGGCACGGACTCCCACAACGACAGGACGTTCTCCAGGTGCCGCAGCTGCTCGCCGGGGGCCAGCAGCTCGCGGGCCCGGTCGGCCGCCTCCGCGGACGCCGCCAGCGCGGTCGGCAGGTCGTGCCCCTGCCGGGCGTGGTGGGCCCGTTCGGCGGCCGACCCCAGGTCGGGCCGCTCGGACAGGGTGGCGAGGTAGGTGCGATGGGTCGTGGCCCGTTCGCCCGGCAGCAGGTCGAGGGCCAGCGCCTCGGCCAGCAGGGCGTGACGGAAGGTGACGTGGACGCCCTCGACCGTGAGCACCTGCCGGGCGACGGCGTCGCGCAGCGCGGCCGTGGCCGCGCCGGGCCCGTCGAGCCCGGGGGTGCGCGCCGCCACCGCCAGCAGCAGGTCTTCGCGGACCTGGCGACCGGCGACCGAGGCGAGACGCACGAGCTGCTGCACGGTGGGGTCGAGGTGCTGCATCCGGGCGTGCAGCATGTCGGCGAGGGTCCACGGCAGGGTGCCGGGCGACGCGTCCGCGGCGAGCAGCTCCTCGGCGAAGAACGCGTTGCCCTCCGACCGGCGCAGCACCTCGGCGAAGTCTGCCTCGGGCAGCGGCTCGCCGTGCACGGCGGTGGTGAAGGTCCGCAGCTCGTCGGGGGTGAACGGGTCGAGCTCGACGTGCTCGACCGGCTGCATGCGGTGCAGCTCGGCGAGCAGCGGGCGCAACGGGTGCCGGCGGTCGACGTCGTCGCTGCGGTAGGTGAGCACGAGCAGCAGGTGCTCGGTCCGCATCCGGGCGACGAGGAACCGGAGCACGTCCCGCGTGGAGGGGTCGGCCCAGTGCAGGTCCTCGACGACCAGCACCAGCGGTGCGCCCGGGCGGCCGGCGATCGCGAGCGCGCTCGCGATCCCGTCCAGCAGCGGGAGCCGCTCGGCCTGGTCGTCGCGACCGGACGACGGCGGCTCGTCGTCACCGGGCCCGAGCAGGCGGGCCAGCGCGGGCCGCCCGGCGATCAGCCGCGCCACGCGGCCGGCCACGTCGTCGTCGGACGCGGCGGGGGCCCGGAGCAGGCCGAGCGCCTCGGTGAAGGGCAGGTAGGGGATGCCGATCTCGCCGAGGTCGACGCAGTGCGCCACCACCACGTGCCCACCGGCACGGTCCGCCGTCGCGGCGAGGTCCGTGACCAGGCGCGTCTTGCCGACGCCGGCATCGCCGGAGACGACCAGCACGCCCGGCCGTCCGACGGCCGCGCGGTCGTAGGCACGGCGGAACCCGGCGACCTGTGACTCCCGGCCGACCAGAGGAACCTGCGACGAGCGCCTCACCTCCATATCGTCCCACCCGCCCCCGACATCTCGGGCACGGTCGTCGACGGCCCCCGGCCCTGCCGCGGTCACGCCGGCTGGTGGTGGTGTGCCCCGGCACGGACCCGGACCGGTCGTGCCGCAGGGCCCCGGGTGGCCCGCCGGGTGCGCCACCGATCCCACCAGGTCGGGGCGTGGTAGGCCTGCGCGGCGCGTTCGCGCCGGTAGGCGAGCTCGGCCTCCAGGGCCGGACCGAACAGCTGGGACATGATCTCGCTCCTCGTCGTGCGTCGTCCTGACACCCCCGACGGTGCCCCTGAGGTGCCCGGGGGCGGATCGTCCGAACGACCGGTCCTGCCGCTCTCCGGGCACCTCAGACGTCCCGCCTCACCGCCTGAGGTACCCGGGGATGTCGAGAACCGTCCGGTGGCTCCGTCCCCCGGGTGTCGGCACGATCGACGAAGGACCCCGGACGAAGGAGACGACCATGACGAAGTACCTGATGCTCAAGCACTACCGCGGCGGCCCGGAGCAGCGGCCGAACGCGGTGCAGCCGATGGACCGCTGGACGCCGCAGGAGGTGTCCGACCACATCGCGTTCATGGACCACGTCATCGACGTCCTCACCGAGCGTGGTGAGTTCGTCGACGCCCAGGCGCTGTCCCCGGAGGGCACGTTCGTGCGGTTCGACGGCGAGGGGCGCCCGCCCGTCACCGACGGACCGTTCGCCGAGACCAAGGACGTGATCGCCGGGTGGATGATCATCGACGTCGACTCGACCGAGCGGGCGCACGAGGCGGCGGCGTTCCTGTCGTCGGCGCCCGGACCCGGTGGGCTGCCGCTGGAGGAGTGGATCGAGGTGCGCCCGTTCCTGCAGGACGCGCCGGCCGGGGCGGAGTGACCGGCCCGGGCGACGGAGCGGCCGTGGACCGGACGGACGTGGCCGGGCTCCTGCGCGAGCTCGGCCCGCCGGTCCTCGGCGCGCTCGTGCGGCGCGGCGCGGACTTCGCCACCGCGGAGGACAGCGTCCAGGAGGCGCTGGTCGAGGCCGCACGTCGCTGGCCCGCCGACCTCCCGGCCGACCCGCACGCGTGGCTCGTCACCGTGGCCTGGCGCCGGTTCCTCGACGCCCGGCGCGCGGACGAGGCCCGACGGCGGCGCGAGGAGCAGGTGACGGCCGCCCCGGGGCAGGGCCCGACCGAGCAGGGCGACGACACGCTGCTGCTGCTGAGCCGGTGCTGCCACCCGTCGCTGAGCCCGGCCTCGGCCGTGGCGCTGACGCTGCGCGCGGTCGGCGGGCTGACGACGGCGCAGGTGGCGCGGGCGTACATGGTCCCGGAAGCCACGATGGCCCAGCGGATCAGCCGTGCGAAGCGCACCGTCGCCGGCGAGGCGTTCGACCGGCCAGGTGATGTACAGAACGTCCTGCGCGTGCTGTACGTGATGTTCACCGAGGGGCACACGGGCGAGGTGGACCTGGCCAGGGAGGCCGTCCGGCTGACGCGGCAGCTCGCCGTCGCCACGGCCGACCCGGAGGTCGCCGGCCTGCTCGCCCTCATGCTGCTCACCGACGCGCGTCGCGCGGCCCGGTGGACGCGGCGTGGCGAGCTGGTGCCGCTCGCCGAGCAGGACCGCTCGGCCTGGGACACCGCGGCGATCGCCGAGGGGGTGCGGCTGCTGCAGGCCGCGCTCGCCCGGGACCGCCTGGGGGAGTACCAGGTGCAGGCGGCCATCCAGGCGCTGCACGACGACGCGGCGACCGCCGCAGAGACCGACTGGATGCAGATCCTCGAGTGGTACGACGAGCTCGTGGCGCTCGCGGACTCCCCGGTGGTGCGCCTCAACCGGGCGGTCGCCGTCGGGCACGCCGACGGTCCACCCGCCGGGCTCCGGGCTCTCGACGCCGTCGCCCCGGACGTGCCACGACGGGTCGCCGTCGAGGCGTACCTGCACGAGCTCGCCGGTGCGCGGGTGCTGGCGGCGGACCTGTACGCACGGGCTGCCGGGACGGCCACGTCCGTGCCGGAGCGGCACCACCTGCTGCGTCGCGCAGCAGTGTTGCGGAACGCCCCCGAGGACCGCGCGGTCGCGCCGCCGGCGGAGGATAGGTATACCTAAGTCCTGCGCTATCGTGGAGGGGTCCCGACACGTCGTCACCATCCGTCCCGGTGGAGGTCCCATGCCCGTCGTCGCCCCGGAGCGCACCCTCTCCGCCCTGCTGCGCGACGGCACGCGCGAGGAGCACGAGCAGGCCGAGAACGAAGGCTTCGTCTCCCTGCTCCTGGGTGGTCGGCTCGACGTGGACGCCTACGCCGACCTGGCCGCCCAGCAGCACGCCGTGTACACCGCCCTGGAGCAGGTGGGCGAGACCGTGCGCCAGGATCGGCGCGGCACGGGCCTGGTGTTCGACGAGCTGAGGCGCGTCCCGGCCATCGAACGCGACCTGGCGTTCCTGCGCGGACCGGCCTGGCGGGACGAGATCCGGGTGCTGCCGGCCACCGCGACCTACGCCGCCCGGCTGCACGACGTCGGGACCCGGGTGCCGGAGTACGCCGCCCACGCCTACACCCGCTACCTGGGCGACCTCTCGGGCGGGCAGATCGTGCAGCGGATGATGCAGCGCCACTACGGCATGGGGGCCGACGGCCTGGAGTTCTACGACTTCCCCGCGATCCCGCGGCTCAAGCCGTTCAAGGACCTGTACCGGGCCCGGCTCGACGACCTCGCACTGACCCCTGACGAGACGGCGACGGCCGTCGCGGAGGCCCAGGAGGCGTTCCGCCTCAACCGCGCCGTGTTCGTCGAGCTCGGCGACGCGCACCCGGCGCCCTGACGTCGCCCGTCCGCACCGTTAGGGTGCCCGGCATGACCGCCGTCCTCGCCCGCTACAGCGCTGCCGTGCTCGTGTGCGGGGCAGCCGTGCTCCTGTTCGCCGTCCACGTGCGCCCGCTCGGCTACGTGCCGCTACTGGCCGGGGTCGTCCTCGGGTTCGTGGTCGACCGCCTCCTCGGGCGGGACCTGGCGCTCATCGCGCTCGGCATGACGATCGTCTCGTCGATCTCGTTGCAGGCGGACCTGTCCGACGCCGGCATGGCCCGGTTCACGGTCGCGCTGTCGCTGGCGGTCCTGGTGCCCTGGGCGCTGTCCCGCTACGTGTTTCGCGACGACGACGGCAAGGGTGCGGTGCAGTTCCCCGTCCTCACCGGGCGCCGGTGGACCCGCGGGCAGTGGCTCTACCTGGTGGTCGTGGTCGTCGTCGGCTACCTCGTGCTGCCCTGGTACTTCCTGTCCTCCGGGGCGTACCTGAACTGGCCGCCGCTCGAGGAGGACGGTGCGATCGGGAGGCTGTTCGTCGGCGTCAACGCGGTCGGCATCTGGGACGAGCTGTTCTTCATCTGCACGGTGTTCGCGCTGCTGCGCCGCCACTTCCCGCTGCAGGCGGCCAACCTGCTCCAGGCCACGGTGTTCGTGTCGTTCCTGTGGGAGCTCGGCTACCGCGAGTGGGGGCCGCTGCTGACGATCCCGTTCGCGCTGGTGCAGGGCTGGATCTTCGCCCGGTACAAGTCGTTGCCGTACGTGGTCACCGTGCACCTGCTCTTCGACGCGGTCGTCTTCGCGGTGCTGGTCCACGGCCACCACCCGGAGCTGTTCGACATCTTCGTGACGGCTCCCTGACCCGCCACGAACCCGACGGAGATCGCCTGGTTCGACCGGGGCCCGCTGTCCGCCGAGCGGTTGATCCTCGGCGGGTCGTGGTCGGCGCACTACGACAACGGGTACGCCTTCTCGAACGACATCCCGCAGGGCTTCGACGGCCTGGAGATCGACGACGCGGCCGGTGTCGGCAAGCAGCAGCCGAACACCTACCGTGAGCTCAACCCGCAGGGTCAGGTCCGCTTCCACGGCTGACCCCCGGACGACGCGACCGAGCGCCCGGCGCTCGGTCGCGTCGTCGCCCGGGGTCAGCGTCGGTGCCGGAGCCGCGACTCGACGAGCGGGACGGCGACCGCCACCAGGGTCAAGGCGGCGCCGACGTACATGGCCGCACCGGGAGCCGCGGCCCCGGGGACGAGGACGTCGAGCAGGAGCGCGCCGACGACCTGCCCGGCGATGAGCCCCAGACCGAGCAGCAGCACGCCGATGCGGTGTACCACGGCTGCCTGGATCGCGATGAACACGATGCCGAGTAGCCCGCCGGAGTACAGCACGAGGTCCAGGGGCCAGCGCGTCGGCAGCGCGCCCTCCGGCCACCCGCCCACCAGCACCGACACGGCGAAGGCGACCACCAGCGCCGTCGTGCCGACGAGGAAGTTCATGAACGTCGCCGCCGCCACCCCGGGGAACGTGGACGACGGCGGTGCCCCCGGTGCGGCCGCCGGGACGGCCGCACCCCGCACCCGCCCGTTCATCGCCTGCTGCCAGGCCTGGAAGATCCCGGCGAGCAGCGGGATCACGGCCAGCCACACATCCTCGACGCGGTCCACCGACCCGGACACGGCGACCGCGACGGCGACCACGGTCAGCGCCGGGCCGACGGCGCGGCCCACGGTGACCAGCCGGACCCCGCCCGGGGCGAGCCCGAGCCGGTCCACGACCAGCGAGCTCACGGACTGCCCGGCCACGATCGCCACCATGAACAGCGCGACGCCGAGGGAGGAGACGGTCAGGCCCTGGGCCGCGACGTAGAACCCGCCGCCGAGTCCGCCCAGCACCTCCCAGGGGCGGAGCCCCCCGGTGCGCAGGGCGGTGCGGACGTGACCGAGGGCGGTGCGCGCCGCGGGCCAGCACAGCACCGCGACCGTCAGCCAGAGCAGCCCCGAGCCGAACGAGACGACGGCCGCCCCGAAACCGCTGCCGACCTCGGTGGCCAGGGTCCCGTTGACCCGGGACTGCGTGGCGGCCGCCAGACCGCCCAGCACGGCGGCCGCGACGCCGGCGACGGTGCCGACGTTGCGCACCGGGGCAGGGGTGGTCACCCGCGGAGTGTACGGCGCGGGGTGCGGAACGCCCGAGCGCGGCGTGGCAGGATGCCGGGCGTGACGACCGACATCGGCGCCCGGCACGCCCGGACCGCCGAGCTGACCACCGTGACCGGCGGTGGGCACGGGCACGGTCACGGAGGCCCGGCCCCGCCCGCCCCGCTGCGGACACGGGTCGTGCTCGCGCTCCTGGTCCTTCCGGCCCTCGTCGCCACCGCCCTGGGGCTGTGGCAGCTGTGGCCCTCGGCCGCCGACGTGCCCGACCGGGTGCCCGTGGTCGTCGAGGGCAGCGAGCTGGTGTCCGCGACCGTGGTCGGCCCGCTCGAGGGCGAGGCCGCCGGCGACGCCTCCTGGCCGACCACGGAGGACTCGACCACCGGCAACGTCGCGATCCGGCTGCCCGACGGGAGCACCTCCGGGATGCAGGCGGAACCACGGTTCGCGCTCGAACCCGGCGACGCCGTCGTGGCGCTGTACATCGGCGACTTCGCCGAGACCCCCGTCCCCTACGTCTTCATGGACTACGAGCGGGAGGTCCCGTTCGCGCTCCTGGCGGCCGCGTACGTGCTGGTCGTGCTGCTCGTGGCCCGGTGGCGGGGCCTGGCGGCGCTCGCGGGGCTCGCGGTGGCCTTCGGCGTCTTCGTGACCTTCACCTTCCCCGCGCTGCTCTCCGGGGAGAACGCGCTGGGCGTGGCGC
This sequence comes from Isoptericola sp. b408, assembly GCF_030588085.1. Taxonomy (NCBI): domain Bacteria; kingdom Bacillati; phylum Actinomycetota; class Actinomycetes; order Micrococcales; family Promicromonosporaceae; genus Isoptericola; species Isoptericola sp. b408. The sequence goes on along the minus strand of NZ_JAUQYQ010000001.1, from coordinate 112,235 downwards.
TGGTGACCTCGTCGGCGGTGATGCTGGCCGTGCTCTACCTGGCCCACGGCCTGACGGCGCGCACCACCGTCGCGCTGCTCGGGACCCTGGCAGGTCTGGCCCTGACCGCCGGGATCGGAGCGTGGGCCACCGGCGCCGCACAGATCACGGGGGCCTCGGAGGAGGTCGCGCAGAACCTGCCCGTCATCGCCCCCGGGGTGGACCTGCGCGGCATCGCGCTCTGCGGTCTCGTGCTGGCGGGCATGGGTGTGCTCAACGACGTGACGATCACGCAGGCGTCGGCCGTCTGGGAGCTGCGGGCGCTGGCCCCGTCGGCCCCGCGACGGGCCCTGTTCGCCCGGGCGATGCGGATCGGGCGCGACCACATCGCCTCGACCGTCTACACGATCGCGTTCGCCTACGTCGGTGCCGCCCTGCCCATGCTGCTGACGGTGTGGCTGCTGGACCAGACGCCGTTGACGACGCTGACCTCGGGGGAGATCGCCGAGGAGGTCGTGCGCACCCTGGTGGGGTCGATCGGCCTGGTGCTGGCGATCCCGATCACGACGGCGATCGCCGCCGTCACGGTCCCGACCGGCCGTGCCCTGGCGACGGGTGGCGAGGTCGGCCACGATGGGTCGCACCCGACATCGGAGGGCGCCGTGCCGAGCCGACCAGATCCCGGGGCTGAGCAGCCGTGACCGGCGACGTCGACCCCGACGCGCCGCACGAGGGCTTCTTCCCGCGCCGGCCGCAGCCCGTGGCGCCCGACGACCCCCGGTTCGACCCGCACTCCCGCTGGGTCGACCGGTTCGGCCTGCTCCTCGCCCTGAGCGCCCTGACGGTCGTGCTGCTGTCGCTCGTGGACATCCGGTCGGCCCCGGGAGGCGAGCTGGGACCGGCCCTGGCGGGGCTCGCGACGACGGTGACGGTGGGAGCGACCTTCGTGCTGGCCCTGCGTGCGGCCGGCCTGCGTGCGCGGCCGCGGCGGTGGCTCTACCTGGTGCTCGGCCTGCTGTTCGTGCTGTCCCTGACGATCGTGCTGGTGCTGAACACCCCCGACACCCTGACGTCGGTGCCTCCGCTGCTGGCGATCATCGCCGCGATGGCCCCGGTGCTGGTCGTGCGTCGCCTGCTCTACCACCGGGTCGTCTCCCTGGCCACGGTGCTCGGGGCCGTCTCGGCGTACGTGCTGATCGCCGTCGCGTACTACTACGCGTTCATCACCGCCGACGCGGTCTCCTCGACGCCGTTCTTCGGGCAGGAGGAGCCGAGCACGGCGTTCATGTACTTCTCGCTGACGACGATCACGACGCTCGGGTACGGGGACCTCGCCGCGGAGAACGCGGCGGGCCGGCTGCTGGCCACCAGCGAGGCCGTCATCGGTCAGGTCTACCTGGTGGTCTTCGTGGCCATGATCGTCAGCCTCGCCGCCAACCGCGTGCAGCACCGACGCGGCTGAGGTCGCCTCGGCGGCCGGGGCCCCGCTGCCCGGCGTGCCTCCGTCGCGCGGGGGAGGCGCCCGGTCGGCGCTCCTCCGTACGCTGGACGGATGCCGCGCCTGCGCCCCGCCGAGCTGATCGCCGAGTGGTTCGGTCTCGACGCCGACTTCGAACGCACCCCGACCGACCCGGTCCTGTCGCGCCGGCACGACGTGTGGCTCGGTCTCGCCCTCGTCGTCCTGGCCGTGGGCGGCTCCGAGCTGGCGCGCTCGGCCGGGATCATCGAGGCGGGGACGCCCGCGTGGCTCGTGGCCGTGCTGTCGGCGGCCGGGGCGCTGCCCCTCGTCGTGCGCCGGCGGTACCCGCTGACGGTCCTCGTGGTCGTCTACGCGCACTTCCTGGTGGTGGGCCTCACGGTCCCGACGATCCCGATGACGGTGGTGCTCCAGGCGGTCTACTTCGTCGCGCTGTACTCGGCCGTCGCCTGGGCGCGGGACCGCCAGGCGATGGTGGTCGTCGTCGGGGTCTGCCTGCTGGCGATGTTCACCTGGCTCCTGTGGGAGATCGCCGTGGGCTCGGGACTGCAGCAGGCCGCCGAGTCGCAGGGACTCCTCGACGAGCCGCCCGGCTCCGTCGACCCGATCGTCGCCATGGTCGCCAACGTGTGGCTGATCAACATCGCGTACTTCCTCGGTGCGATCGCGATCGGCCAGGTGTCCTGGAACGCCGCGCGGCGTCGCCGCCAGCTCGGCGAGCAGACCGCCACGATCGAACGGCAGTCCGCCGAGCTGCAGCGGCGCGCCGTCGTCTCGGACCGGCTGCGCATCGCCCGGGAGCTGCACGACGTCGTCGCCCACCACGTCTCCGTCATCGGCATCCAGGCCGCGGCGGCCCGCCGCCTGTTGGCGAAGGGAGACACCGCCGCGCAGGACCCCGGGGTGCCGCTGGCGGTGATCGAGTCCGCCTCCCGGGAGGCGGTGACCCAGATGCGGGGGCTCGTGGGGACCCTGCGGGACACCGGCACCGACGCGGCCGGTGCCGACGACACCGGCGGGCGCTCGCCCGGGCCGGGGCTGCCGGACATCCCCGCGCTGGCCGCCGCCGAGGACGGGCTGGACGTCGCCTACGCGCTGGTCGCGGAACCCTCCGGGGCGGAGGCCGACGTCCCCGCCCCGCTGGCGTTGAGTCTCTACCGGACGGTCCAGGAGGGACTGGCCAACGTGCGCAAGCACTCGACGGCCCGCAGGGCGTCCGTCACGGTCCGGGTGGACCGCCGGGACGGCGGCGGGCCCGGTGCCTCGGCGGGCTTCGCGGAGGTCGAGGTGCTCGACGACGGTCGCGCACGGCCGGGGTCGTCCGGCACGGGGCTGGGGCTCGTCGGGCTCCGGGAGCGCGTCGCCGCCCACCACGGAGTGGCCGAGATCGGCCCGCGGGTGACCGGCGGCTACCGGGTGCGCGTGCGGCTCCCCCTCCCGGAGGACGCGTCGTGACCTCGGTGCTGCTCGTGGACGACCAGCGGCTGGTGCGGTCGGGATTCCGGCTCATCCTGGCCCTCGAGGACGACCTGGACGTCGTCGGGGAGGCGGGGGACGGCGTCGACGCCGTGGCGGCGGCCCGCGAGCTGCGTCCCGACGTCGTGCTCATGGACGTCCAGATGCCGGTGATGGACGGGATCGAGGCGACCCGCCGGATCGTCGCGGAGGACCTGTCCCGCGTGCTGGTGCTCACGACGTTCGACGACGACGCCTACGTCTTCGACGCCCTGGCCGCCGGTGCGTCGGGGTTCCTGCTCAAGAACGCCGACGCCGACCACCTCGTGGAGGCCGTGCGCACCGTCGCCGACGGCCACGGGCTGCTGTCGCCGCAGGTGACACGGCGGGTCGTGGAGCGGATGGTGGCCCGGGTCACCGCCGGTCCGGTGCAGGCACCGGCCGTCCGGGACGCCGTCACGCCGCCGTCGGCCCCGGGTCTGGACCGGTTGACGGCCCGGGAGCACGAGGTGCTGGTGCAGGTGGGGCGCGGGCTGTCCAACGCGGAGATCGCCGCCGAGCTGTACCTGGGCGAGGCGACCGTCAAGACCCACGTGTCCAACGTGCTGTCCAAGCTCCACCTGCGCGACCGGGTCCAGGCGGTCGTCTACGTCCACCGGCACGGTCTGCAGGACGGGCCGGATCCGGCGTAGTGGACGGTCAGCCATCAGCCGGTGATGCCTGACCTTCCGCGTCGACGCCGAGGGCCGTGCGTGGGTGACGACGTGTCTGGTCAGTGATCCGGGCGCGATGGCTGACCAGGGCCGCCGTCGACCGGCAGCTGTCCCGTCACCTCGGCAGGACGAAGCGATGGTCCGTCGGGACCCGGTGCGGGTGCCAGCCCTCCGCGGCCAGGAGTCGGGCCACTTCCCGGGCGACGGTGCCGTTCCAGGCCTCACGCCCCGTGTACCGGCGGACCAGGGACCGCCGTCCGACGATCCGGTTCTGACGGATCCGGTCGGCGACGAGGGCCTCCGGCCCGGTGTGGGCATCACGCCCGTCGATCTCGACCAGCAGCGCGCTCCCGTCGGGAAGCAGCCACGCCAGGTCGACGCGGGCCACGACCCGCCCGGACTCCCCGACCAGCCGCAGCTGCAGGGCGTCCGGCGCGACGCCGGCGTCGGCGCAGCTCAGGCGTGCCCAGGTCTCGGCCGGCGACTCGGCGCGCGGGTCGCACTCGTCCCACCAGGGCCGGCGCGCGGCCGACCCGGCGAGGTCGCCGGACTTCTCCCGGGCGCGGTCCAGGAGAGCGCGTGAGACGAGACCTCGGTGGCCCGCCGAGTCCATCATCGCGACGGCGCGGTACCTCGGCAGCGTCGGGACCGCGTGGGCCAGGGCGTCCTCCGGCAGGGCGCAGGCGATGCCGTCGACCTCCGCCCAGCGACGGAGCCGCAGCCGACGGACACGGACGGGGCCGGGGCCGCGGCGTGCGGACCCGTCCGGGACCGTGACCTCCGACCGGACCTCGACCGGTGCCCCCTGGACGCCGTGCAGGACCAGCGCGGCGACACCGGTGGCCACGGTGCCGGGGCACGCCAGCGGACCGAGCAGGGCGGCCCGTCGACGCGCGCGGTCGAGGCGGTCCCGTCCCGGCTCCCCGGGGACTCCGGTGTCGTACACGCCCCGGACCGGGCGGCGCCAGCGCCCCTGGGCGACCAGGCGCGCCGCCTGCTGACGGGTGATGCCGGACGACCTGCACTGGTCGGTCGAGAGCAGTCCCTCCTGCCGGGCCGCGATCCGTCGAGCACGCTGCGGGACGACCAGCGGGGGTGACGGCATCGCCCCAGCAGACCAGGTGGAAGGAATCGCCGGGCACGTCGTCCACAGGATGTGACCACCCCGACGTGCTCGGTCACGCATCCATCGCCGATCGATGACCGCGGACGACGTCGCCGACGACGCGGCGATCTCGCCCGCACGACGGAGGCGCGCAGGTCCTCCTCACGGCGGATCCGCGACCGGCACCGCGCCCGTAGCGTGAGTCGCATGTCCACACTCGAGGTCAGGGACCTGACCAGAACCTTCGGCGACCTGCGCGCGGTCGACGGCGTCTCCTTCGCCGCCCGTGGCGGGATGCTCACGGGGTTCGTCGGTTCGAACGGCGCCGGCAAGACGTCCACGATGCGGATGATGATGGGGGTCCTCGCCACCACCTCCGGGGAGGTGCTGTTCGACGGCGACCCCGTCACCCGGGCCGACCGCCGCACCTTCGGCTACATGCCCGAGGAACGCGGCCTCTACCCGAAGCAGCCGGCGCTGGACCAGCTCGTCTACCTCGCGCGGCTGCGCGGCATCCCGGCCGCCACGGCGCGCGCCGAGGCCGTGGAGCACCTGGACCGCCTCGGCCTGGCAGACCGCGCCAAGGACCACGTGGAGAAGCTGAGCCTCGGCAACCAGCAGCGCGTCCAGATCACGGCGGCGCTCATGGGCCGGCCGCGGGCGCTGATCCTCGACGAGCCGTTCTCCGGGCTCGACCCCACCGCCGTGGACGACATGGTCGACCTGCTGCGCGGGCACACCGCACGGGGGGTGCCGGTGCTGTTCAGCTCCCACCAGCTCGACCTCGTCGAGCGGCTGTGCGAGCGGCTCGTCATCCTGCGCGGCGGCCGGGTCGTGGCGGACGGGACCCCCGCCGAGCTGCAGGAGACGGGCACCGTGCGGCACCGGCTGGTGCTCGGCGGCGACGCCGGCTGGGTCCGGGGCGTGCCGGGTGTGCACGCCGTCGACGTGGACGGCGCGACGGCGCTGCTGGAGCTCGCCGACGAGGAGGCGGCCCGGCGTCTGCTCGCCGCGGCGGTCGAGCGGGGCACCGTGCGCGAGCTCTCCCCGGTCCGCCCGTCCCTGGCCCAGATCTACCGCGAGGTGACCTCATGACCATGTCCACGCAGCAACCGACACGCCTCGCCGCGGACTCGTCGCCCGGACGGCCGGACGAGGGCACCCGGGGCGCCTGGCGACTGGTGATGCAGCGCGAGATCGTCACCCGCGCGATGAACCGGGCCTTCGTCGTCGGCCTCGTCGTCTCGCTCGTCGTCATCGTCGCTCTCGCGGCGTTCTTCGCCTGGCAGGCCAACCGGGTCGACACCACCACCGTCGCGGTGAGCAGCGACGACACCGCCGCCGTCACGGCGGTGACGTCCGCCGGCGAGCTGGCCGCCGGCGAGGGCGGGAACGACGAGATCGACGTCCTCGAGGTGGCCGACGCGGACGCGGCACGGAGGGCGCTCGCCGCCGGTGACGCCGACGCCTGGCTGCATCCGGGCGACGACGGCTGGGTGCTCGCCGGCCAGGGTGAGCCGGGCGGGTCCGTGGAGCGGTTCGTGGCCGCCGCCGTCGAGCAGCAGGTGGTGGCGGCGAACGCCGAGGCGGCCGGCACCTCGGTGACGGAGCTGTCGGCCGGCGCCGAGCTGACCACCGAGGCCCTGGAACCCGACGCCGTCGGTGAGCAGGCGCTCTTCTTCGCGACCCTCGCGCTGTCGTTCCTGTTCTTCGCGGGGGCGATCACCTCGGGCAACATGATCGCCAGCTCCGTGGTCGAGGAGAAGCAGTCCCGACTCGTGGAGATCATCGCCACCGCGATCCCGCTGCGTCAGCTGCTGGCCGGCAAGATCCTGGGCAGCTCGGTCATCGCCGTGGGTCAGAACCTGCTGTTCGCGGGGGTCGGCCTGGTCGCGGTCTCGGCGAGCCCCGTCTCGATGGCGCTGCCGGCGCTGTCGACGTCGCTGATCTGGTTCGTCGTGTTCTTCACGGTCGGGTTCCTGGCGCTGGCGGCCCTGTACGCGGTCGCCGGGGCCCTGGCCAGCCGCGCCGAGGACCTGCAGTACACGGCCACGCCGATGACCTTCCTGGTGATGGGCGTCTACTTCGTGACGTTCTCCGCCTCGGGCGCGTTCCTCACCGTGCTGTCGTACGTGCCGATCGCGTCGGTGGTGGCGATGCCGGCCCGGGTGCTGGCGCGGGACGCGGCGTGGTGGGAACCGGTGGTCTCGCTGGTGCTCCTGGCCGGGTTCGCCGCGGCGGCGTTGCTGGTCTCCGAGCGGGCGTTCCGCGGGTCGCTGCTGCAGACGGGTGGCCGGGTGTCCTGGCGGCAGGCGCTGCGCCCGCAGAACTAGTCAAGGGGTTCTCTTGAGGCGATCGTGACGGATAGATTGCCGGGTATGTCCCCACCGCCTGACCGCGTCCGGTTCGATCTCGTCGCCGACGACGACGGCGGTCCCGGGGACGGCGGAGCGACGGCCGACGCCGGACCGGACAGCGAGCACGCCGTGCCCGGCTGGTTCGGCCGGCACGTCGGCGGTCCGGTCCGCGCACGCTGGCGGGCGACACCTCGTCGGCTGCAGGTCGGGATCGTCGGCGTGACGACCGTCGCCGTCGTCGGGGCGGCGGCCGGGATCGCAGCGTTCGACGCCCGGGCCGACGCCGCGCACGCGGAGCACATGGCCGCAATGCCGGGCGGGGTCGCGGACCTCTCCGCGCCGCTGCACGAGACGTGGCGGGTGGAGACCGACGACGGTGTCCTGGCGGTGCTCCCGGACGGTGTCGTCGCCACCCGCGACGGGGCCGACGTCCTCGGGGTCGACGTCGCCACGGGCGACGAGGTGTGGCGCCACGAGCTGGGCGCGCTCGCCGAGTGCGGCTCGAGAACGACCGGAGCCGCGGTCACGCCGTCGGAGACCCTCGTGTGCGTGCACGGCGCGGGCGAACGCACCGCGACCGTCCTGGACGCCGCGGGCGTGGTGCTCGGGGAACGCGACCTGGGTTTCGCCAACTGGAGTCGCGAGATCTGGGACCGGGACGCACCGCAGATCCTCCCGGCGCAGGACGGGACGATCGCCGTGCTCGAACGCGCGACGCACGGTCTGGCGCTCGACCCGACCGACCCCGTCGCGGAGCTGGCGCGGGCGCGCTCCGAGGGGCACTGGCAGGACCCGACGGTCCGGGTCGAGGAAGCCCTGACCGGGCAGGTCCGGGGCGAGGCGACGCTCGAGCTCCGCACCGCCGAGGACCTGGCGGGCTGTGCCACGAGCGACGGCCCGGACGGCAGCTCGACGCTCCACGTAGCGCCCACCCTCTGGGTCTGGGGCGGGGAGGTCCACCTCTCGGTGTGTCGGGAGTCCGTCGCGCTGAGCCCCGACGGCGAGCGGTCCGAGCCCGTGCGGTATCCGTCGGTCGACGGAGGGTTCCTGCAGCCCGTCGAGGGCGGGACGCGTGTGGTGGACGCCTCGGGCGACGTCGAACGCACCATCCCCGGAGCCGTCCTCGAGACGGCCGTCGTGGACGGCACGACCGAGCCGCGACTCGTCCTGGTCGAGGAGGGACGTCTGGCGGGCGTCGGCGACGGCGACCGGCTGTGGACGGCCGACGCCGAGGAGGTCCGGGTCCACAGCTACCTGGCACGTGCCGACGGGGTCGCCGTGCTGCTGTTCGACGACGGCGCGGTGTCGGCCGTCGACCTCGGGACGGGTGACGTCCGGTGGACCCGCGACGACCTGTCGCCCGGTGACCACGGCGGGGTGCACGGCGCCGCCACCGACGGCTCGATCGCGCTGCTGACCGTCACCGGCGGCCCGCAGACCGATCTCGTCGCGGTCGACCTCGACGACGGCCGGACGGTGTGGAGCACCACCGTGGACGCCCGCTACGGCAGCGTCTCCGTCGTGGCCGGGCGACCCGTCCTCGTCGACGCGACGGGCAGCGGCTTCGTCGAGACGGTCGACGGGGTGCAGGTCGAGACCGCCGACGCCGCACTGGTCGGCCTGTCGCCGTAGGGTCTGCGGGCCGGCGGCCGAGCGGCCGGCGGCGGGAGCCTGCTGCTGCGGCGGTAGATTGCAGGGTATGCCGCGACGGCCCGATCCCGTGCAGATCGACCTCGCCCCGGACGAGGGCGAGGAGGACGACGGCGGCCGCGGACCGGGTGTCGACGGGTCGACCCGGGGGGCCGCGCCGGGCGGGCCGGGCTGGTTCCGGCGGCACGTGGCCGGCCCGCTCGGGGCGCGGTGGCGGGCCGCGTCGCCCCGGCTCCGTGTCGGGGCCGTCGGCGTCACGGCGCTCGCCGTGCTCGGGACGGCGGCCGGGGTCGCGGTCACCGACAGCCGGGCCGACGCCGCGCACGCGGCGCACATGGCGACGATGCCGGGCGGTGTCGCCGACCTCTCCACCCCGCTGCGCGAGGTCTGGCGGGTCGCGACCGACGACGGTGTCCTCGCGGTGCTGCCCGACGGGGTCGTCGTCACGCGCGCGGACTCCGAGCTCCTCGCGGTCGACACGACGACCGGTGACGAGGTGTGGCGGCACGCCCTGGGCGAGCAGCCGCGGTGCGGACCGCGGCCGACGTTCCCCGTGGAGTTCGTGGAACCCGTGGACCGTCTCGTCTGCCTCGAGGGGGCGCCCGCACGCCGGGCCGTCGTCGTCGACGCCGCCGGGCAGGTGCAGGGGCGCCGCGACCTGGGCCTGGTCAACGACCGCACGCTCGAGACGTGGACCGCCGGGGCGCCGCGGGTCGAACCGGGTCCGGACGGGTCCGTGGCGGTCGGGGCGCGGTCGGCGGCCCTCCTCACGGTCGACGACGCCGACGAGGCCGCGACGCGGCTCGCCGCGATCCAGCAGTCCGAGGACTGGCAGGACCCCGTCCTGCGGCTCCAGGACGCGGCGTCCGGTGCCGAGCGGGCGCGGGTCCCCGTGGAGCTGCGCACCGCCGCCGAGCTGCGGGCCTGCGGTCTCGCGTCCGGCCCCGAGGGGCAGGACCTCATCTCGATCCACACGTCCGTCCTGACGACGTCCTCCACGGTCCGCCTCGCGGTGTGCGGCAGCAGCACGGCGATGCTCCCGGACGGGTCGACCGTGGACGGTCTGGCCCTGCCGTCGGTGGACGGGGGCTGGAACCTGTTCGAGGGCGGCGGCACCCGGCTGACGGACGCGAGCGGGCGGGGCGACGTCGTCGTCCGCGGCTACGTCTTCGAGCCGATGGCCGTCGACAGCAGGACGGGGCCGCTGTTCGCCCGCTCCCGGGGAGGTCTCACCGCCTACGACTCCACCGGCCAGGAGGTCTGGTCCGCCGACGTCGGCACGGTGCACGGCGTGCTGGCGCGGGCCGGGGGGACGGTCGTGGCCCAGGTCGGGTCGGACGCCGGCCTCGTCGGGATCGACGTCGCCACGGGTGCGGTGCGCTGGGCCCGGGACGACCTGCGCACGACCGGCGCCGGACCGCGCGGGGGAGGCGTCGTCACCGACGGCACCCTGGTGCTGCTCCCCGCCGTCGGCGCGGACGGGTCGGCGGGCCTGCTCGCCCTCGACCTCGCGGACGGCACCACCCGCTGGCACACGGACGCGGTCGGCACGGTCCGGGTCGCGGCCATCGCTGGCAGCGTCGTGCGGACGGCCGACGACGCGATCGTCGGCCTGGCGAGCTAGGGTCGCGCGCATGGGCCGTCAGCGCGGGGGCGAGGTCGTCACCTTCGACGTGTCCCACGACGCCGTGGACCCCGACGCCACCGGGCACCCGGACGGCGGCCCGGCACCCGGCCGGACCGGACGCACCGTCCGGGCGGTCGAACGGTGGCGCCGGGCGGGTCGCCGCCAGCGCCGCACCGCGCTCGGGATCGCGGCCGTCGCCGTCCTCGTGCTCGCCGGGGGCGCGGTGGCGGCCGGCGCCCTGGCCGACCACGTCGAGACCGACCGCCTGCGCACCGCACCGGGTGGTGTGCTCTCCCTGGACGGCGCGCTGACCGAGGTCTGGCACGCCGACGTCGACGGTCTCGCGACGGTGCTGCCCGACGGCGGTCTCGCCGTGGTCAGAGGTGCTGACCTGGTGGCTCTCGAGGTCGCCACCGGCGCCGAACGCTGGCGCACCACCCTCGACGACAGGCTCGAGTGCGGCCCGCGTCCCCGGCTCGGCAGCGGCGTCGAGTGGACGATCCCGGTCGGGACCGTCACGTGCGTGCACGGCAGCGACGGTGCGCGCGCCGTCACGGTGCTGGACGCCGACGGGGACGTCGTCGGGCGGCGGGACCTGGACGACGACCGCTACGGCGGGCCGCTGCGCGCGGTCGCCCCCGCGGCGCACGGCGGGCTGCTCGTCGCGGAGCACGACAGCGACCTGCCCGCCCAGGTGACGTTCGCCTCGCGGAGGCAGGTGTTTGCCGAGCTCCTCCGTCCGGGGCTCGAGCCGGGGTCGACGCAGGTCCGGCTGGAGGACGCCCTGACCGGGGAGCGGCGCCAGACCCTGGACCTGGCCGCGCTGTCCGACGTCGTCGTCAGTGACTGTTACGACCTCGGCGCCGACGGGCGCAGCGGGGACGCGGTGCCCGGGCCGGGGGGTCGGGCCGTGCTGGACCTCGGCGTCCTGCTGGGCACCCCGTCGATGGTCGCCTTCGACGGCTGCGCCGTCGACGGGGGTGCCACGTACGACGGGGTGCCGCTGGGGTACGCCACGGACCGGAGCACCTGGCCGGACGACCCCGTCCGCCAGCCCGCCCCGGGTGACCGGTTCGTCGTCCCGCAGGGGTCCGGCACGATCGTGCAGACCGACGACGGCAACCCGTTGCTGGAGCTCCCGGACCTGCGGGTGGAGGTCCCGGCGACCGACGGCAGCAGCGGGTCCGGCCAGGTCGCCGTCGGCACCGACCGGGTCGTCGCCCTCGCCGACGACGGGACCCAGCGGTGGGAGGCCGCGATGGACGACCCGCAGGTCCTGGTGCGGACCGCCGACGTCGTCGTGGCGGGCGGCTGGAACCTGCTGGCCGCGTACGACCCGGCCGACGGGTCGGAGCTGTGGAGCCTGGCACCCGACGCCGGCCCGCGGCGGTACGTGCTGTCGGCGACCACGGACGGGGAGCGGATGACCGGTGTGCTGCTGGAGTTCCCCGCCACCGGGCCGGCCACGTTCTCGCTGTTCACGATCGACCTGCGCACGGGACGCGAGGTCGCCCCGCGGGTCCCGCTCGGGGACGGGCGGCTCGGGGAGACGGGACAGCTCGTCGCGGTCGACGGCCACCTGCTGGTCCCCGAGTTCGCCGACCGCGAGGCCATGACCGCCGGGCCGGGCAGCGCGGTGGTGGGTCTCACCGTCCTCGCCCCCGAGGGGGTGTGAGCGGCATGGCGGCACGACCCGACGGCCCCGTGGTGGCGTTCGACGTGTCCGCCGACGGGGACGAGGCGGGGCGACCCCCGGGCGGCGAGCCGCGTCCGCCGGACCGGCCGGAGTGGTGGACCCGGGCGGCCGCGTGGTGGCGAGCGGCCTCGCGCCGCCGACGCCGGGCCGCGGTCGTGGCGGTCGGCGGTGCCCTGCTGGCCGTCGCGGGGGCGTCCGTCGTCGGTCTGCAGCTGGCCGAGCAGGTCCGGGCGGACCGGCTGCGGGCCGCCCCCGGCGGCGTGGTGTCCCTGCACGGTGATCTCGGCGAGGCGTGGAGCACCGAGGCCTCCGCCGTGGTCGCGGTGCTGGCCGACGGGGGTCTCGCGTTCGTCGACGGTGAGGACGTCGTCGTCCGGGACGTCGCCGACGGCACCGAACGATGGCGTGCCGATCTCGGACCGGAGCCGGAGTGCGGCCCGCGCCCCCGCCTGAGCAGCGGTGTCGAGTGGACGATGACGACCGACCTCGTGACCTGCCTGCACGGCACCGCGGGCGCGCGGACGGTCACGGTGCTCGACGCCACCGGTGCACAGGTGGGGGAGCGGACGCTCGACCCGCAGCCGAGCCCCGAGGCCGGGGTGTTCGTGGCGCCCGCAGCCGCCGGCGGGCTCGCCGTGGTCGAGCACGAGATCGACCTGCCGGAACCGCGGACGGTGGAGAACTCGTCGGCGCCACGGGTGGTCGCGGGGATCGACCCCGAGGGTCTGGGCCCGGCGACGCTGCGCGTGGAGGACGCCCTCACCGGTGCCGTGCGGGCCGAGAGCACGGCGGAACGGTGGCCGCAGTCCCTGCAGGACTGCGTCGTCCTCACGGCCGACGCCGCGGGACGACCCCGTCCGGCGACCACGCGGATCGAGCTGAAGGGAGTCCGCGAACCGATCGCGACACCGTCGGTCGTGGGATACCAGATGTGCCAGGGCGGTACGGGGATGGCCACGGACGGTACGCCGCTGGGCGTCACCGACGTGGCCGGTGTCGCGTTCGCCGACCTGCCGTCCGGGGAGCTCGTCGAGCCGTTCCCGGGGGGTGGCTTCGTGGTGTCCCGGCGTCTCGCCGGTGCCGGGTTGGTGGCCGACGACGGCGCGGGGCCGGCCCTCGACCCCGACGGCAGGGTGCAGGCACCCGCGGCGCAGGTGGGGACGGCGGACCCCGCGGTGATCGCCACCCGGGGCAGCACCGTCGTCGGGCTGGCGTCGGACGGGGAGACGCGCTGGGAGACCGAGCTCGAGGGCCGTGCCCGGGTGCTCGCCCGCGCCGCGGGGGCCACCGTGGTGTCCACCGACGTGTCCACCGACCTGGTGGCCCTGGACGACGGGGACGGCGCGGAGCGGTGGCGCATCGACATGGTCCATCCCGCACCGGACGGTCGCTGGGTGTGGCCGACGTCGGCCGTCACCGACGGCGAGCGCGTCACGGTCGCGCTGATGGAGGGCATCGACGCAGGTCCCACGTGGCCCGGCAGCCTCCTCACGGTCGATCTCACCAGCGGCGACGCGCACCGCACGGGCCTGGACCTGGACGGTCTGCCGTGGGTCACCGCCGTGGACGGGCACCTGCTGCTGCACGAGGTCCGTCAGGACGGTCCCTTCTTCCGGGCCTGGCCCGAGATCATCTCGGTCAGAGTGCTCGAACAGCGGTAACGTCGAGAGGTGGGGCGACGACGAGGTGCCCCCGAGGGGGCGTTCACGTTCGACCTCGTTCCTGACGGGTCCGAGGCCGGTCGTGAACCTGCGTTCCAGGAGGCCGCGGACCCCGGTGAGTCCGCCGGCGCAGTCCCGGGACCGGCGTCGGGAGCCCGACGGCGGTGGTCCGGCCGGGCGCGGCGGGTGCGCTGGGTCGGGGTCCTGGGCCTGGTGGGGGTGCTGGCCGCCGTGGTGCTCGTCGACGGGGCCGCGGACCGCTGGCGTGGTGACGACCTGCGTGCGGCGGCCGGCGGGGTGACGGACCTGTCGGGCCCGCCCTTCGAGGCCTGGAGCCTGAACGAGGACATCGGTGGGCTCGGGCTGAGCGGCGGGCTCGTCGCCATGCAGGGCGAGGTGGTCGCGGTGCACCGGCACGACGAGCTGGTGGGCATCGACCTGGCGACCGGGCGACCGCGGTGGACGGTCCAGCTCGACGAGGCCGACGGGAGCTGCGGACCGGGGATGGCCGTCTGGGGCGACACGATCGACGTCCGCCCCGCCGAGCTGGTGGTCTGCGTGGCCCAGGAGATCGACGGGGAGGCGCACGTCACCGTCGTCGAGGACGACGGCAGCGTGCTGGTGCGCCGCACCGTCGAGGGCGACCACGACCTCGTGGTGCCGGGTCCCCGCGGCACGGTGGTGTCGGCGACGTGGGTGGGCGACCCCGAGGACGTGGACGTGGACCTGCGCGGCGACCCGCTGACCAACCTGACCGTGATCGGGGAGATCGACGACGGCTACGACCTGGAGCTGAGCGCCGCGGATGCCGTCACCGGTGAGGAGCGCTGGGTCACGACGGTGCCGTTCGGGCAGGTGCGCGACCGGACGCAGTGCGTGTCGTGGGACGTCGGCGGGCGCAACGCCCGGGTCGACCGGCGTGCCACGCTCGACCACGCGGTCGGCCGGGAGCTCATCGGCGTCGCGGGCTGCGGGATCCTGGCCTACCTGACGCCCGAGGGCAAGCGCCTCGACGTCCCGGACGTCGCGTCCGACGACGACGACGTCGTGCGGCGGGTCCGGCCGCTCGCGGACGGGGGGTACGTCGTCTCGAGCGGGGTGTGGAACCGACCGGCCCTGGAGCACGACGTCCTGGGTGCCGACGGGGAGCACCTGTACTCGGTCGAGGGGCGGGTCCTGGACCCCCTGTCCACGGTCGGTGGTGACGCCGACGAGCTGCTGGTCGCCTACGCCGCGCGGACCATCGCGCTGGACCGCACCGGGGAGGAGCTGTGGCGGGCGGACATCAACGCCGAGCGCCTGCTGGCCCGTACCGACGACGTGGCGGTCGTGCTCGACAGCCTGGACCGCGTCGTCGGCCTGGGGCGCGAGGACGGCGCCGTGCGCTGGGTCCGGGACGACCTCGTCGTCCAGTACTCGGCGCTGGTCGGCGGTGGCCGGAGCGGCGAGCTGGAGGCCGCCTTCACCGACGGCACGGTCGTGGCCGTCGTCGTGCCGACCTACACCGGCGAACGGGTGCTGGCGCGGTGGAACGCCGTGGACGCGGCGACCGGCGAGGACCTGTGGTCCACCGAGCTCTCCTCGGACGGCTGGGGCCTGGACCTGGCCGCCGCGGGTCACCTCCTGCGGTGGTCACCCCGCGGGCTGACCGGCTACGCGACCGGGTCCTGAGCACGGCGCCGCCGGGCCGCCCGCCCGTCCGGGCGGACGGAGCGGACGGCCCGGCCGCCGTCGTGCCGGCACCCCGGCGGCCTGCGGGTCAGGTGGTCTTGACCTCCCCGCGCTGCACGCGCCAGGTGCCGAGCGCCAGGGGCAGGCCGACCCAGATCGCCGCCGACGTCGCGAGCTGCGCCCACTCGGTGCCGCCCAGCGACCCGCCCGTGATCAGCGGGACGGAGGACGTGGAGAGGTCGAGCCAGGGCCACACGTCGGACCAGGAGGTCAGGAGCATCGTGATCGCCCCGACGATGGAGGGCACCGCGAGGTACACCACGATCGCGGCCGGGGTGCTCTGCAGCGCCAGGCCGAACGCGACGCCCTGGACCATCCACAGCACGATCATCAGGGCCATGCCGGCCGTCATCGCGCCGAGTCCCCAGTCCGGCGAGGCGTCGCGCAGCATGACCACCCCGACGTGGGCGACAGCGGCGATCCCCACCGCCACGACGAAGAACGCCAGCCCGGAGCCGACGGCGGTCAGCAGCTTGGCCCCGACGACGCGTCCGCGGCGTGGCTCGAGCGTGAACGTGGTCAGCGCCGTGCGCTGCGACCACTCGGCCGTCGTGGCCAGGATGGCGACGATCGGCAGCAGCATGGCCAGGGGCGTGGAGGTGGTCGAGACGAACGTCTCGAACGACACGTCGCCGTCACCGACCAGGGCCGTCACGGTGACGACGCCGGCCGTCAGCAGCGCGATGATGACGAACAGCCACCGCACGGCCCGGGTGTCGAGCTGCTTGCGCCACTCGACCAGCGTCAGGCGGGAGAAGGGGACGGGGCGGATCTCGGCCGCGGTGCGGGCACCGGTGCGGCGGGTGGTCCGGGTCTGGTCGACGGCGGTCATGCCGACACCTCCTCTCGGGCGTCCGCGGCGGTGAGCTCGAGGAACAGCTCCTCCAGCCCGCGGGAGTCGGCGGGGCGCAGCTCGGTCACGAGGACCCCCGCGCCAGCAGCGGTCCGTGCCACGGTCTCGGCGTCCGCCGCGACGGACAGCCCGCCGTGGACGCCCGCCTCGACGTCGACGCCGGCGCGGCGCAGCTCGGCGGCCAGGGCCTGGTCGTCCAGCGAGCGGACCACCACGCCGGCCGCGCGGAGCAGCTCGTCCTTGGTGCCCTCGGCCACGACCCGGCCGCGGCCGATGACGACGAGCCGGTCGGCGACCTGCTCGATCTCGGACAGCAGGTGGCTGGACAGCAGCACGGTGCCCCCGTCGCGCGCGAAGTCGCGCAGCAGGTCACGCATCCAGCGGATGCCGGCGGGGTCGAGGCCGTTGGCGGGCTCGTCGAGGATCAGGACGTCGGGGTCCCCGAGCAGCGCGGTCGCGAGGCCGAGCCGCTGCCGCATCCCCAGGGAGTAGGTGCGTACCCGGCGTCCGGCCTCGGCGGGGGTGAGCCCCACGGTGTCGAGGACCTCGTCGACGCGCCGACGCTCCACCCCGGTCAGCAGGGCGGCCAGCACCAGCGTCTCGCGGCCGGTGCGCCCGGCGTGCTGGGCGGAGGCGTCCAGCAGGACGCCGACCCGGCGGCCAGGGTTGGCGAGCGCGGCGAAGGGCTTGCCGAGGATCCGTGTCGCCCCGCTCGTGGGCGGGGTCAGGCCCGTCATCATGCGCATGGCGGTGGACTTGCCGGCGCCGTTCGGGCCGAGGAATCCGGTCACGAGGCCCGGTTCGGCGGTGAACGACACGTCGTCCACGGCCAGGACGGGCCCGTACCTCTTGGTCAGGTGCTCCACGGTGATCATGGCCCCACCCTCGCGCGCGGCGCCGGAGCAGCACATCGCCCGTGGGGAGGGTCCGTGTCGTCCCGTGGGAGGGTTCGGGCTCATCCCTTCGGCTGATGCCCCGGCGTCCCCGGTGCGCCTAGGCTCGTAGGGTGCCCGCCCCGCCCGTCGACCCCTACCGGTACTCCTCGGCCGACCGCCCGGCACCGGGGGTCGCGGGACCGGCCCCGACCGCGCCGCCGACCGCTGCGCGGTGGCGCCGCGTGTGGGGCGAGGCCTGGCGGCTGCTGGCGGCCTTCGCGGTGAGCATGCTCGTCGCCGGCACGGTCGCGTGGGAGGTGGAGACCGGCCAGCGCGAGTCCACGCCCGACCTCCTCGCCCTGGACATCTCCGTGGGACTGCTCTGCTTCGGTCTGGTGCTGCTGCGCCGCCGGTTCCCGACGACCGTCGCGCTGCTGATCGCGGCGGCGTCGACGGTCTCGGTGTTCTCCTCGGGTCCCCTGGCGCTCGCGGTGGTCTCGCTCGCGACGCACCGGCGCTGGTGGCGCATCGGCCTGGTCGGGGCGGTGTTCGTCGTGGGTGGGTGGGTCTACGGGGTGCTGTACCCGGTCGGCGACGGCATGACCTGGGTCTTCGACGTCGGCAGCGGCATCGGTGCGTACGCGCTGATGATCTGGATCGGCGCGTACGTCGGGTTGCGGCGGGAGCACCTCGCCGAGCTGCACGAGCGGGTGGCGACGGCGGAACGTGAGCAGGCGAGCCGGGTCGCCCAGGCGCGGGCGAACGAGCGGGCGCGGATCGCGCGGGAGATGCACGACGTGCTCGCCCATCGCATGTCCCTGGTGGCGATGCACGCCGGCGCGCTCGCGTATCGCAGCGACCTGCCACCGGAGAAGGTCGCCGAGACCGCGGGACTGGTCCGGGACAGCGCCCACGAGGCGCTCGGCGAGCTGCGCGAGGTGCTCGGGGTGCTGCGCGGGCTGGACGGGCCCGGCGCTCCCGGGCAGGCCGGTGGCACCCCAGGGGTCCCGGTCGACCGGCCCGAGAGACCGCAGCCGACGCTCGCCGACGTGGCGGACCTGGCGCGGGCGACCGGGGAGGCGGGGACGGCCGTCCGGGTCGTCGACGAGACGGACGAGGCCGCCCGGTTGCCGACCACGACGTCGCGCACCGCCTACCGGATCGTGCAGGAGGCGCTGACCAACGCGCGCAAGCACGCGGCGCACATGCCGGCGACGGTCCTGCTGCGGGGTGGTCCCGGCCGGGGACTGTCCATCACGGTGTCGAACCCGACGCCGGCGACGGAACCTGCGACCGCTGCCGACATCCCGCCGTCGGGCCTCGGACTGCTCGGTCTGGTCGAGCGTGCCGAGCTCGCGGGCGGTTCCCTCACGACGCACGAGGCTGACGGCGGGTTCACGGTGCGGGCCTGGCTACCGTGGTCGTCATGACCGACACGATCTCGGTGGTGGTGGTGGACGACGACCCTCTGGTGCGAGCCGGGTTGGGGCTGATCCTCGGCGGAGCGCCCGAGGTGCGCGTCGTCGGGGACGCGGACGACGGGGACGCGGGGGTCGAGCTGGTGCGACGGGTCCGGCCCGACGTGGTGCTGATGGACATCCGCATGCCTCGCGTCGACGGGATCGAGGCGACGCGGCAGCTGGCCGCGGCCGACGCGATGCCGCGGGTGATCGTGCTGACCACGTTCGACACGGACGACATGGTGCTGCGTGCGCTGCGCGCCGGAGCGGCGGGGTTCCTGCTCAAGGACACGCCACCGGACCAGCTGGTCGCCGCGGTGCGGGCGGCTGCGGCCGGCGAGCCGACGCTGTCGCCGTCGGTGACGGCCCAGCTCATCGACCAGGTCTCGGGGGGTGCGGCCGCGGAGTCGGAGGCCGGCCGCCGGGCGGCGCGACGCCGGCTGGAGACGCTCACCGACCGGGAGCGCGAGGTCGCCGCGGAGCTGGCCCGGGGGCTGTCCAACGCCGAGATCGCCGGTGAGCTGTACCTGAGCGTGCCCACGGTGAAGACGCACGTCTCGCGGATCCTCGACAAGCTGGCGGCGGGGAACCGGGTGCAGGCAGCCATCGCCGTGCACGACGCCGGACTCGCCCCGTAGCCCGTCAGAGGTCTCGTCTCCTCGAATCCCCGGCTCGACCCGGTTCGCCGTCGCCGGCGGGTTGTCGTTCTGCGTGGTGTCAGCAGGGCCTGAGTCGTGACGTCCGCGCGGTCGCGGATCACGCATGGCGTGAGAGTCGCGCAGTGCATGATCCCGGCACGCCAAGGCGTCGGCATGCCCGCGGTGCGCACCCCCCCGAACAAGACATCCAACCGCTGGCGGCTGCCGGAGACCGGGGCCACCGGTCCGCCGAACCGACCTACCAGGCCTGGATGCCGCGGGGCCGGGGCGCCTCGGTGACCAGGTCGACGACGCGACAGCCGAAGAGCTGGGCCAGCGTCCCGATCTCGTCCAGGGACCAGGCGACCCGGCCGCGGAATCGTGCCGAGACCGCCGTCCGTGACAGTCCGACGGCGGCCGCGAGGTCCTGCTGGGACATGCCACGACGGGCCGCCTCGAGCCGGACGGCGCCGGCGGCCACCATCGCGAGCCCGTCGTGCGCGACGCGGGGCGGGAGCCGACGGCGTGGCGGACGGGCGAGCTCGAGATCACCGTCGGGTCCTGCTTCGGCGTCGTCGAGGTCGACCATCGGCTCCAGGTCAGGGGGTGGCACGGGAAGACGTCGCATCGGGTCAGGGTGGACGGGTGCCATCGCACCGGTCGTCCGTCGTCCCCGACGGCGCGGGCGGACCGTCACTGTCCACAGGTCGTGCGTCGTGCTCGGGGCCGCTCATGGAGCGCGGAGGCGCTCGTGACGCTCAGAGGCGCTCGCGCAGCCAGGTGATGTCGGTCCCGACGTCGCCCTTCGTCTCGCACACCACGGGTGCCCCGGCGGCACGGATCACCGCGAGCAGCAGCTCCTCCGGGATCTCCCCGGCCCCGAAGTTCGTGTGCCGGTCCGCCCCGGACCCGGCGGCGTCGCGGGAGTCGTTGGCGTGCACGAGGTCGACGCGGCCGGTGATCGACCGGATGTCGTCCACCACACTGGACAGGTCGAGCCCGCCGGCCCAGGCGTGGCAGGTGTCGAGCGTGAACCCCACCTCGACGTCGCTGTCGGCCTGCTGCACCGCGGCCCAGAGCTGCTCGATCCGGTCGAGCCGGCGCGCCATCGAGTGGTCGCCCCCGGCCGTGTTCTCGATCAGCACCGGCACGTCCGTCTTCAGGGACTCGATCGCCTTGCGCCAGTTGTCGAAGCCCTTGGCCGGGTCGTCCTGCGCGGTGACGTGGCCGCCGTGCACGACGACGCCCTTCGCCCCGATCTCCCCGGCCCCGGTCATGATCTGCTGCAGGAGCTTGCGGCTCGGGATCCGGATGCGGTTGTTCGTCGAGGCCACGTTGATGACGTAGGGGGCGTGCACGACGACGTCGACACCGGCCTCCGCCGTCGCGGTCCGGAAGGCCTCGGCCCCGCCCGGGTACTCCAGCGGCGGCACCTTCCACGCCTGCGGGTCGGACAGGAACACCTGCACGACGTCGGCGCCCATGGTGCGGGCCTCGGTCACGGCGTCGGCGAGGCCGACGTGGGCACCGATCTTCACGCTCATGGTCACCACCCTAGGCGGGCGGTCCGACGACGGGGTGCGATCTGGGCCCCCACCAGCATCGACGCGGGCGTCTCACGACGCTAGGTTGGCGCTGACGGTCGATCGCCACGGAGGAGTTCCGATGGATATGTCGTACGCGCTGGCCCTGCTCCTCGTGCTCGGCGCCCTGGCGGTGGTGGCCGCGGTGGTGCTGGTCATCGTCCTGGTGGCGCGGGGTGCCGACCGGTCGTCCGCGACCTCGAGCGGTCCGTCGCTCGAGGACCGGCTGGCGGAGGTGGACAGGCTCCACGAGGCCGGCCGCGTCACCGACACCGAGCGCGACGAGGTCCGCGCCCGTCTCCTCGGCACCCTGTGACCCGGCCGGCCGGGAGCGTCACCGCACCGGTCAGTACCCGCCACCGCCCTCGGTGACGGCGGACCCGTCCGGGGCCACGACCCACCAGACGTCGTTGACCCCCTGGCCGGAGACCTCGCCCGGGGCGGCGTCGTTGGCGAACAGGTACACGGGACGGCCGTCCAGGGTCACCTGGAGCTCGCCGTCGTTGCCGGTGATGGTGCCGACCTCCGCGGTCACGCCCTCGACCTCGGGCTCCTCGGACCCGGCGTGCACCGGGGGCCACGCGGCCAGGCAGTCGCCCTCGCACGCGCTCGTCCCGGAACCCGGCTCGTCGTTGTCGAAGAAGTAGACGGTCATTCCCACGCCGTCGACGACGATCTCGCCCAGCTCGCTGTCGGCGGTGCCGAGCACCGGCCCCATGGAGTCGTCGTCCATGTCCTCGGACTCCGACTCCATGTCCTCGGACTCCGTGTCCTCCGACTCCATGTCGTCGGACTCGGTCGCCTCCTCCTCGCCGGTCGTCGCCTCGGTCGCAGTCTCCTGCGCAGCGGGCTCCTCCTGCGTGGAACACGCCGTCACGGCGGCGAGCGCCGCGACGGCCGAGATCGCCACCGTGGTCGTCCTGGTGATGCGTCGCATGGTCACTCCTCGTGTCGGTCCGTCACCCCGTACGACGGGACCGACCGCTCCGGGGTTCACCGTGGGGTGAACCTCCGGGGGCCGTGTCCCGTCGTACGGGGTACGGGCGCGTCGGGGGCCGGCGGCCCGTCCAGGGCGAGACGAGGAGGTGGGCAGCGTGCGGGCAGGGGCCACGGCGGCGATCGTCGCCGGAGCGGTGGTCGTGGTGGGCGCGACGGCGGTGATCGCCGGCCCGGGACTGTACGCGGACTGGGCCAACCGGTCGGCGGCGGACGCCCCGTCGGTCACCAGCACGGCGACGGAGGTCGACCCGGCCGACCTGGACGGCGAGTGGACGGTCGCGACCGGGTCGTTCGCGGGCTACCGCGTGCACGAGGTCCTGCGCGGTGAGGACGTGACGGTCACCGGGCGTACGGACCCGGCGTCGTCGGACGTGACGGGCACGGTGACGGTCGCCGACGGCAGCGTCACGGCTGCCGAGGTGGTCGTGCGGGTCGAGGCGATCGCCACCGACCAGGCGCCGCGGGACGCGTACTTCCGCGCTAGCGTCATGGACGTGGACACGTTCCCGACGGCCACCTTCGAGCTCACGGCGCCCGTGGTGCTCGACCCGGGCGGGCGCGACGTCGAGCTGACCGGTGACCTCACGCTGCGCGACGTGACCCGGGAGGTCACCGTCCCCGCGCAGGTCGCCGCCTCCGCCGACGGTGCGCAGGTGGCGGGCAGCGTCCCGGTGACCTTCACCGACTTCGGCATCGAGGCGCCGTCGCTCGGCTTCGTGGAGGTGGACGAGGAGGGGGCCGTTGAGTTCTCCCTCGAGCTGGTCCCGGCGGGGTGACGTCCGTGGCCACCGATGACCAGCTCCTCACGGCGATCCACACCGAGCACGCCGCGGACCTCCACCGGTACGTGACCCGGCTGGTGCGCGACCCCGGCGAGGCCCAGGACGTCGTCCAGGAGGCGCTGCTGCGGCTGTGGAGGCATCCCGACGTGCTCGAGCGCCCCGAGGAGTCGGTCCGTGCCTGGTTGTTCACGGTCGCGCGGCACCTCGTCGTCGACCAGGCCCGCAGCGCGCGTCGTCGCCGCGAGCGCACGACCGACCAGGTGCCCGAGATCCCGGAGCCGGACGCGACCCAGGCGGTGCTGGACGCCTGGCTGGTCGCCGACGCGCTGTCCGGGCTCTCCGCGGACCATCGTGCCGTCGTCGTCGGCGCCTACTACGGCGGCCGCACCGTGGCGGAGCTGGCTGTCGAGCACGGCGTGCCGCCGGGCACCGTCAAGTCGCGCCTGCACTACGCGTTGCGCGCCCTGCGGCTCGCCCTGCAGGAGAGAGGAGTGACGTCATGACCGCCTCTGGCGGACGGACCGGGTCGCCGCCGGACCCCTACGTCGACTGGGACGCCGCCTACGTCCTGGGTTCCCTGGGCCCGGCGGAGCGGCGCGAGTTCGAGGCGCACCTGGCCGGCTGCGCCGACTGCCGGGCCGCCGTCGCCGAGCTCGCCGGGATGCCCGGTCTGCTGGCGGGACTCCCCGCCGGCGAGGCCGTCGCGCAGCTCGAGGACGGTGCCGCGGCCGACGGTGACGCCGTGCCGATCACGGCGCTGGCCCGCCGCGCCCGCCGGTCCCGCCTGCGTCGCCGGTCCGTCGGGGCGGTGGCGGCCGCCGCGCTCGCCGTGGCCGGGGTGCTGACCGGCCTGACCCTCGACGCGGCGCCGCCCGACGGGGGAGCGGTCGTGGAGGCGGCGGACGTCGAGGTCCGGCTCGCCCCGGTGGGCTCGGCCGACGTCACGGCCTCGGTGGCGGCCACCTCCCGGCCCTGGGGAACCCTGCTGCACTGGAGCTGCGAGTACCCGGCTGTGGCCGGGTCCTACGGGGACCTGTCCTACGAGCTCGTGCTCGTGGACAGCTCCGGGGCGCGCCAGGTCGTGGCGACGTGGGCGGCCGTCGGGGAGTCGGCCCGTGGCCTGCAGGCGTCGTCGGCGCTGCCGCTGGAGGACGTCGTGCGGGTCGAGATCGCCGTCGCCGGGCGCCCCGACCCGCTCGCCTCGGCCGACGTCTGACGACCCCCGTCCCTCGCGACCGCCTGGCGGACGCCAACTATGTCCCAAGCGAGGTTCCGCTTAGTCTGAAGCGCGTGAGCGACAACTACGGACACCAGAGCCCGACCACGGGCGCGATCGAGCGTGTGGTCGCCCGTCACGAGATGCCGGACCCGCTGCGTGACGACATCCGGCTGCTCGGCGGACTCCTCGGGGACGTCCTGCGCGAGGCGGGCGGGCAGGACCTGCTCGACGACGTCGAGCGCCTGCGCGAGCTGACGATCCGCGCCTACGGCGTGGACGACGGCGGCGCCGCGCTGGCCGAGGCCTCGGACGTCGTCGCGGGGTACTCGCTGGAGCGGGCCGAGCAGGTCGCGCGCGCCTTCACGTGCTACTTCCACCTGGCCAACCTGGCCGAGGAGTACCACCGCGTGCGCGTGCTGCGGCAGCGCGAGGCCGAGTCCGGCGCGGCGATCGAGGAGTCGCTGCCGGCGGCCTTCACCCGGCTGACCGAGGAGGTCGGACGCGAGGAGGCGCTGCGCCGCCTGTCCGAGCTCGAGTTCCGGCCGGTGCTGACCGCCCACCCGACGGAGGCCCGTCGTCGGGCCGTGTCGGGCGCGGTCCGACGGATCTCCGACCTGCTGGCCGACCGCGACACCGTCGAGCTCGGCGGGACCTCGCGCTCGGAGAACGAGCGCCGGCTGATCGCCGAGATCGACACGATGTGGCGCACCTCGCCGATCCGCGCGTCGAAGCCGACGGTCCTCGACGAGGTCAAGACCGCCATGGGCGTCTTCGACGCGACGCTGTTCGAGATCTACCCCGAGGTCTACCGGCGCCTGGACGACTGGCTGCTCGACGGCGACGCGGGACGCACCGAGCCCCTCGCCAAGCCCTTCGTCTACCTGGGTTCCTGGATCGGCGGCGACCGCGACGGCAACCCGAACGTCACCGCCGAGGTGACCCGGCAGGCGGCCACGCTGGCCGCCGAGCACGCGCTGACCGCCCTGGAGCAGGCGGCACGGGCGACCGGGCGCAAGCTCACCCTCGAGGAGGCGACCACCCCGGCCTCCGACGGGCTCAAGGCGCTGTGGCAGCGGATGCGCCAGCTCTCGGAGGGGCTGGCCGCCCAGGCCGCCGCCGAGTCCCCGAACGAGCCGCACCGCGCCGCCGTGCTCGCGATCGCCGGCCGGATCGGCGCGACCCGCGCCCGCGACGCGGACCTCGCCTACCGCGAGCCGGCCGAGCTCGAAGCGGACCTGGCGATCGTGCAGAGCTCGCTGGTCGAGGCCGGTGCCAACCGGGCCGCGTACGGCGACCTGCAGCGACTGCTGTGGCAGGTGCAGAGCTTCGGGTTCCACCTGGCCGAGATCGAGGTGCGCCAGCACTCCCAGGTACACGCCGCCGCTCTGGAGGAGATCCACGACAAGGGCGTGCACGGCGAGCTGTCGGACCGCACCCGCGAGGTGCTGGACACGTTCCGCGCCCTCGGTGCCGTGCAGAAGCGCTTCGGCCAGCGGGCCGCGCGCCGCTACATCGTGTCCTTCACCCAGGCGCCCGAGCACATGGCGGCTGTGTACGAGCTCGCCGCGCTGGCGTTCGACGGCGCCGACGACGCACCCGTCGTCGACGCGATCCCGCTGTTCGAGACCTTCGCCGACCTGGAGAACTCGGTCGACATCCTCGAAGCGATGCTCGAGATGCCGCAGGTGCAGCAGCGGCTGGCCGAGAACGGTCGCCGGGTGGAGGTCATGCTCGGCTACTCCGACTCGTCCAAGGACGTCGGTCCGGTCGCGGCGACGCTGGCGCTGCACTCGGCGCAGTCGCGCATCGCGCAGTGGGCGCAGCGCCACGACATCACCCTGACGCTGTTCCACGGCCGGGGCGGTGCCCTCGGCCGCGGCGGCGGTCCGGCGAACCGCGCGGTGCTCGCGCAGCCGCCGCACTCGGTGGACGGCCGGTTCAAGCTCACCGAGCAGGGTGAGGTCATCCTGGCCCGCTACGGCAACCCGACGATCGCGGCCCGGCACATCGAGCAGGTGGCGGCGGCGACGCTGCTCGCCTCGGCCCCGTCGACCGAGAAGCGCAACGCGGAGGCCACCGAGCGGTTCTCCGAGCTCGCGGCGGCGCTCGACGCGACGTCGCGCGCCCGGTTCCACGAGCTCGTGCAGTCCGAGGGCTTCCCGCAGTGGTTCGCCGAGGTGACGCCGCTCGAGGAGGTCGGCCTGCTGCCGATCGGGTCGCGGCCGGCCAAGCGCGGCCTGTCGGTCAACTCGCTGGACGACCTGCGAGCGATCCCGTGGGTGTTCTCGTGGTCGCAGGCGCGGATCAACCTCGCCGGCTGGTACGGCCTGGGCACGGCGCTGCGCGAGTACGGCGACCTGGACGAGCTCCGGGCCGCCTACCGCGAGTGGCCGCTGTTCACCACGCTGCTCGACAACATCGAGATGTCCCTGGCGAAGGCCGACGAGCGGATCGCCCGGATGTACCTCGACCTCGGCGACCGGGACGACCTGGCCGAGATGGTCCTGACCGAGATGCACCGCACCTACGAGTGGGTGCTCAAGGTGACCGGCAACCAGTGGCCGCTGGCCAGCCGCCGCGTGCTCGGGCGCGCCGTCCAGCTCCGCTCGCCGTACGTCGACGCGCTGTCGTTGCTGCAGGTCCGCGCGCTGCGGGCGCTGCGCACGCAGGGTGCCAGCGAGGGCCTGACGGTGGACGACGGCGAGTGGGTCGACGGCGGGTACAAGGACCGCTGGCGGCACCTGCTGCTGCTCACCGTCAACGGCGTCTCCGCGGGCCTGCAGAACACCGGCTGACCAGGCACGACACGGCTCCCGTCGGCGCTCCGGCGCCGGCGGGAGCCGTCGTGCGCCGCGGACCCGCCGGGGCCGTGCTCAGGCGGTGAGGATGCGGAAGGCCGCTCCGTCCGGGTCGGTGACCTCGGCCATGCGTCCGTAGGGCGTCACGACCGGCTCGCCGTGCACCGTCCCGCCGAGGTCGACCGCGCGCGCCGCCGCGGCGTCGACGTCGACGGCGCCGAGGTAGACCACCCAGGACGACCGGCCGTCGTCCCCGAGCGGCGCGGCGGCGTCGAAGAGCCCGGCCACGGCGGCGTCCCCCGCCCCGTGGGTCGCGTAGCGGAAGGCGTCGTCGTCGGCCATCACGTGCACGTCCCAGCCGAGGGCGTCGCGGTAGAACGGCAACGCCGCCTCGTAGTCGCTGGTCCACAGCTCGAACCAGCACGGGGCGCCGGGTTCGGCCAGGCGGGTGAAGCCGGGGTGGCCCGCGGCCTGCCAGAACCCGATCGGCCCGCCGGTCGGGTCGGTGGCGAACAGGTAGCGGCCCATCCCCGGGACGTCCTGCGGCGGGACGTCGACGGTCCCCCCGAGCGCCCCGATGCGACCCGCGACGCCGTCGGCGTCCGTCGTCCACAGGTACACGTGCCAGCCCGGCGTCTGCTCGTCGGCCTGCAGGGGTGCGACCCCGGCGACGGGCGACCCGCCGTGGATGAACTGACCGTAGTGGCCGAAGTGCTCGCCGAGGTCCCGGTGCTCCCAGCCGAAGAGGCCGGTGTAGAAGGCGACCGCCGCGTCGAGGTCGTGGGTCGCCAGGTCCATCCAGCCGGGCGCTCCCTCGGGCAGGCTCTCCACAGCGGGCATCTCGCGGGCTCCGTTCCGGCGTGGTGGTGGACGGTCACAGACGATCACGCCTGCAGGGCGCTCACCACCCGGTGCACGCTCGAGCCGATGCCCCACCGCTCCGCCAAGGTCTCGAGGGCGGCGGGGTCGGCGGGCTCGTTCGGCAGGGAGTCGTCGAAGGGCTCCAGCGGGGCGTCGTGGGCCACGCGGACGACGTCGGGGGCCACCGCGAGGTAGTCGGCCGCCGCGGCGATCTTCGTCCGCTGCGACGGCGTGACGCCCTTCTCCCCGGCGGCCGCGGCCGCGAGGATCCGGTCCAGCGTCCCGAACGTCGCGAGCAGCTTCGCGGCCGTCTTCTCCCCGATCCCGGCGACCCCGGGCAGACCGTCCGACGGGTCGCCGCGCAGCACCGCCATCTCGGCGTACGCGGTGCCGGTCGGCACGCCGTACTTCTCGGCCAGCCGGGCCTGGTCCACGACGTCCGGGTCGCGCACGCCGCGGGCCGGGTAGAGCACGGCCACCCCGGCGGCGTCGTCGACGAGCTGGAAGAGGTCACGGTCGCCGGTCACGATCCCGACCCGCGGCCCGTCGTCCTCGGGGTCCGCCGGGCGGGTGACCTCCCGGGCCACGAGCGTGCCGATGACGTCGTCGGCCTCGTAGCCGGGCGAGCCGACGCGAGCGATGCCGAGCGCGGCCAGCACGTCGACGATGACGGGGATCTGTGCGCGCAGGTCCTCGGGCATCTCCTCGACGTCAGGGCCTTCCTGGCGCAGCTCGGCGACGCGGTGCTCCTTGTAGCTGCCGATCGCCTCGACCCGGAACGCCGGACGCCAGTCGTCGTCCCAGCAGGCCACCACGCGGTCGGGCCGGTGCTCGGTGATCAGGAACGCGATCATGTCGAGCAGGCCGCGGACCGCGTTGACGGGCCGGCCGTCGGGGGAGCGCAGGGAGTCCGGCATGCCGAAGTAGGCGCGGAAGTACAGGGACGCGGTGTCGAGCAAGAGCAACTTCTCTGGTCGAGAGTCCATCTCGTCAGCGTATCCAGGCGAAGCACCGCCACCAGCGGCGGGTGTCGGCGATGATCGGCCGCCGGCGATCAGGGACCTGTTCTGAAGAGTAGGCTCTGAAGCCGTGTCCGAAGCCGCTGTGCCCCTCGCGGTGCTCGGCACGCGCTGGGAAGAGTCCGAGCGCTGGGACGTGAGGTGGAGAGGGTTTCTGTGGCGGCGCGCTGAGCCGATCCCGTTGAGCCCGGTGAGGTTCCTTGACTGGACGGTCGACGGAGCGCCACTGCGGGACCGGCTCGCCCTTTTGTACGGTGCGCCGTGCACGGACATCACCTTTCTGACCGAGGGCTCCCGAGGTGATGCGTTCGCGGTCGAGAGTCTCCGCGCGCTCGTTCTGGAGAACGAGTCCGGGGTCGAACCGTGGGTGCAGTTCACCGATGGCAGAGCGGGCGTGCTGTTCTGTCCGCAGTGCGGCGACCTGGCGTGCGGCGCTGTGAGCGCGGACGTTCGGGTCACAGCATCCGCCGTCGAGTGGCGCGACATCGCGTATCAGGACGGAATCAGTGAGGCGATTCAGATCGATGAGGTCCCCGCGTTCACGCTCCGATTCGACCGTGCCCAGTATGAGGCGACCGTGCGGGGGCTTCTGATGCAGTGGAGCAGTCCCAGCGACGCCTAGTCCGAGGCCCCGGGTACAGCGACGCGGTGTCGAGCAGGAGCAGGCGCATGGGGTCAGCCTTCCACCTCGGCGGCATCCGGGTCGTCCACAGGCCTGTGCACCGGCGAGCCGGTCATCCGAGGACGGCCGCCATGAGCCCCAGACCGCCGGCGACGGCGAGCACCGAGACCCCGAGCGTGCTCAGGGCGTGCACCACGGCCCGGGCGGGCCGGCCGCCGCGCAGCATCGTGGCGGTCTCGACGATCGAGGTCGAGAACGTGGTGAAGCCGCCGCAGACACCGACGGCGAGGAGCAGCTCCCCGGGAGACGCGTCGCCGGAGAACACGAACCAGCCCGTGACGAGGCCGATCAGGAGCGAGCCCAGGACGTTGACGATCCAGGTGCCCCAGGGGAAGCCGTCCGGCCGCCGCGCCTTGACGGTGTCCGCCAGCCAGAACCGGGCGGCGGCGCCGACGCCTCCGCCGATGCCGACGAGCAGCGCGCCCAGCAGCCCGCTCATCGGCCCTCCTCGGGGTGGAGCAGCCGTCCGAAGGTGCTGCGCGACGTCCGCAGGCCCAGGAGGATCCCGAGCAGCGCCGCGAGCGTGCCGAGGACCAGCGTCGCCGCGACATAGGCGACGGCGAGGGGCCAGGCGCCGTCACCGGTGAGCGCGGTGGCCTCCAGCGCCAGGGCGGAGTAGGTGGTGAATCCGCCCAGCAGCCCGGTGCCGAGGAACAGCCGGACCCGGCGAAGCCGGGGCGTCTCCAGCCCGCGGCGCGCGACCGCCTCCAGCAGCCAGCCGAGCAGGAACGCGCCGAGCACGTTGACCGCCAGGGTCGCCCAGGGCCAGCCGCCGGACCCGGGCGGCAGGGCCAGGCTCACGCCGTAGCGGGCGACGGACCCGACGGCTCCGCCGGCGGCGACCAGCGCGACGAGGCGGACGTCGCGGTGCGGGTGTCGGTCGGGGGCCACGGTGCCCATCCTGCGTGCCGCCCCACCCCGCGGTCCACCGGCCCCGCAGGAGAGGTCAGGCGGTCGCGGGCGGCAGACGGTCCGGCAGCCCGAACCGGGGGAACCACGTGGCCGTGTCCAGGAACGTCGTGATCCCGGTGACGCGGCCCGCGCCGTCGTCCTCCAGCACCACCAGCCCCCAGGGTGTCCAGCCGCCGTCGGGGGACGCCCGGTACTGCCCGAACGCCATGGACCCGTTGGCGTGCACCCGCAGGCACCGCGACCCCCGGCAGCCGTGCCCGGGCCCGACCATCCAGCGCACGATCTCGTGCGGACCGTGGACCCACAGGGTGTAGGGGGGCATGTTGAGCACGGCGTCGTCGTGCAGCAGCGCGACCAGGGCGTCCATGTCGTAGCGCTCGAAGGCGTCGAGGTACCGCCCGAGCAGCGCCTCGTCGACCTGCCCCCGGCCCTCGGCGTCCCGGGAGAGGTTCTTCGACCCGAGCGTGGCGCGCGCCCGCTGGAGCGCGCTGTTCACCGAGGCCACGGTGGTGTCCAGCAGGGACGCCGTCTCGGCCGCCGACCAGCGCAGCACCTCGCGCAGCACCAGCACGGCCCGCTGCCGGGGCGGCAGGTGCTGCAGCGCCGCCACGAACGCCAGCCGCACGGACTCCCGGCCCACGGCCATGTCCGCGGGGTCACCCTCGCGCGGCAGCACGGCGTCGTCCGCGACGGGTTCGACCCAGCGGTCCTCGGCCAGGGTGTCGCCGAAGTTCTCGATCTCGGCCGGCTGCGGTGCGCCGATCCCCATGGGGCGTTCCCGGCGCTTCGCCGACCCGAGGTGGTCGAAGCACACGTTGGTGGCGATCCGGTACAGCCACGAGCGCAGCGAGGAGCGCCCCTCGAACCGGTCGTAGGCGCGCCAGGCGCGCAGCATCGTCTCCTGCACGGCGTCGTCCGCGTCGGCGGCACCGCCGAGCAGCCGGTAGCAGTAGCCGGTCAGCTCGCGGCGATAGGTCTCGAACTTCTCCTCGATCGCCGACGAGGCGCCGGCCTCGGGGGAGGCCGTCTGTGTCATGCCTCACACGGTAGGTCGGCCCTCCGACACCCGCGCGCAGAGGGTCAGGTGCGCCGGCGCCGGGCCTCGTCGCGCGTCCACGGCAGCACGCGCTCGACCAGCGGGACCGAGCTCGTGCTCGGCGACTGGCGGCGGACGACGGGCACCACGCCGGTCAGCGGCCGGGCCGACCGGTCGATCTCGAACCAGACCGTCTTGCCCTCGCCCTGGGCACCGTGGCGACCGACCGCGGCGTCCGGCAGGTGCTGCTCCACGCCCCAGCGGGAGGCCAGGCGTTCCATGAACTGCACCCCGCGGCCCGACAGGTCCTGCGGCGTCGGTGCCTGCAGGACGGGCCGCCGCGTGCAGCCGTCGCGGACCGCGACCCGCAGCCGCGTCGCGTCGACCTCGACGGTGACGACGATCGGACCCCTGCCGTGCTCCAGCGCGTTGGTGAGGATCTCGCTCGAGAGCAGCATCGCGGTGCGGCGCTGCTCGGCGTCGACGCTGCACGACTCCAGCACGTCGTCCACCCACCGGCGGGCCGGCCCGAGGTCGCTGAGGTCCTCGTGCGCGACCTTGCGCTCCGCCGTGGCGGGTCCGGCGGCGGACGGCGGGCCGGACGGGGCGGGGACACGGGCGCGGGCCACGAGCACGGCGACGTCGTCGCGCTGGGCGCGGCCGACCAGCCGGCGCACCAGCGCGCGCGGGAGCGCCGCGGTGGCCTCCCCGTGCACGTCCGCCAGGGCCTTCTTCAGCTCGGCCATCCGGTCGCCGAGCGGTACGCCGCGCCGTTCCACCAGCCCGTCGGTGTAGAGCACGAGGGTGTCGCCGGGGAGCAGCCGGTCGACGTGGTCGCGGCGTCGCACCCCCGGGTCGACACCCAGGAGCATGTCCGGGCGGGCCTCGAGCTCCTCGACCGAACCGTCCCGCCGCAGCACCAGGGGCGGGGGATGACCGGCGTCGGACCAGGTCAGGGTGTAGCCGCGTTCCGGGGTCCCGTCGGGACCGGTGTCGCCGCGGGGCTCGGCGTCGTGGTCGAGCCGCACGACGACGGCGGTGGCCATCGCGTGCAGCCCGAGCTGGCTGTCCGCCCGGTCCAGCCGGGACAGCAGGGCCGCCGGTGACTCGTCGTGGCTCCAGGCCAGCACCCGCAGCATGGACCGGAGCTGGCCCATCTGCGCCGCCGCGTTGACGTCGTGCCCGGCCACGTCCCCGATCGACAGGACGGCGGCCCCGTCCTCGTGGACGACCGCGTCGTACCAGTCGCCGCCGACCTGGTCCGTGCGGGCGGCCGGGGCGTAGGTCGTGGCGATGTCGAGGTGCGCGACCGCGGGCGGGTCGGTCAGCAACGACTCCTGGAGCGTGGTGGCCACCCGTCGGCGGGCCTCGAGCAGCGCGACCCGTTCCAGGGCCATCGCCACGTACCGCGTCACCGTGGTCTCCAGGGCGGCGGTGGCGGCGTCGTGGTCACGCTCGTCGGCCCAGACGCACACGACCACGCCGACGACGTCGTCGTCGGCGATGATCGGCAGGAACGATCGGGCGCCGGTCGAGGTCAGGCCGAGGCCGGCCATGGCCGGGTAGGCGGCGATCATCTCCTGGTGGTCCCGGTAGAAGCGGGTGCGCTGCTCCCTCACGGCGGCGACGTCCGGGCGGGGCGCGTCGAGGCGCAGGTTGCGCATCTGGTCGGGGAACCCGGGCTCCTGGTGGCCGACGGTGACGTAGCGCAGGTGCCGGCGGTCGGCGTCGACGAGGGCCAGGGAGCACCACCGCGCCCCCATCCCGGCGCCGACCACCTGCGCGATGGTCTCCTCGATCTCCTCGATGGTGGTCACGCCCGCGAAGCGTTCGGACAGGCCGAGCAGGAACTGGGCGCGCTGGTGGGCACGGAAGGCCACCTGCTCGGCGCGTCGGGCCCGCTCCCGCTCGGCGCGCAGCCGCAGCTCGCCCGTGCACGAGGCCGCCAGGTCGGACAGGGTGGCCAGGTCGGCGTCGGTCCAGTCCCGGCGGTGCTCGGACAGGGCCCAGAGGGCTCCGACGACCTCGCCGCGGCTGTCCTCGACGGGGTAGCCCGCCAGGGCACGCACCCCCATCTCGGCGATCATCCCGCGACCGGCGACGAGCGGTTCGTCCGCGACGTCGGGGACGATCAGCGGCGTGCGGGTCTCGGCGACGATGCGTGTCGCCGGCCGATCGAGGCGGTAGACACGGCTCCGCTGGACCTCCTCGGGCAGGCCGACGGCCCCGGGAAGGTACTGGACGTCGTCGCCCCCGAGCACGATGAAGGACGCCGCCTGCACGTCGAGCGTGCGACGGGCGATCCGCACGATCCGGTCGAAAACCTCGTCGGCGGGGGAATCTCCGGGAGCGCCTTGGGTCAGCGAACCCAGGACCTGGGTCTCGGGCACGGTCCCAGTATGGCCCTGATCACGGCGTCGGCCGCACACCGTCCGGGCCACGTCGGTGATCCGTCCCGGGCACCGGGTGACGACTTCCCGTTGCGATCTACGTCACACCGCGCGCACACTGGAGCAAGGACCAAGACGGGGGTGGCACCGTGGTGGGAACCGCTGGAACGTTCGACGCACTGCCCATGCTGGGCCGTGGCAAGCACCGCAACCCGAAGAAGGGCGCCTGCTTCATGGAGCTGGCGTCGTTCCTCGCCGGGGAGCGCTGGAGTGATCATCCCCAGTGCACCCATCCGCTGCTGGCGATGCTGGCGCGCGCCGTCAACGACCTGACGTCCGACCATCACCGGCCCCGGCTGGCGCCGATGATCCCGTCGGTGATCGGGCTCAACAGCGACGACCCGCACTGGGACGTGCGCATCGCCCTGCGAGCCGCCCAGACCGCTCTGCCCGTCGCACCGGCCGACCGTCAGCAGACCCTCGCGGTGGCGGTCTACGGGGCCGAACGGATGCTGGACGTCCTCGACGCCCGGCCGGAGGGGACCATGTCGCCGGAGAGCGTCGCGGCGCTGGCCACCGTCCCGAAGACCGCCGAGTGGGCCCGTCGGTTCTGCGCCGGCACGCACGTGAAGCCGAAGCGGTTCGTGCGCGACGCGGCGCCGTCCGTCGTCTCCACGGCCGTCCAGGGCATCAGCGAGTCCTTCCTGCCCGACGTCGACGCCCGGCTGCGCGCCCTGCTCGCGGACACGATCGCCGACGCCCGCCGCTGGTCCGGTCTCCAGGAGGCCGGCGAGTCGCTCCGGCAGGACCAGTGGGCGGACGTCGTCCGTCCCGCCACGGTGTGAGCCACCGGGCCGCGGTGTGACCGGAGGAACTGCCGACGTCCGCGTCGTCTGCTAGACCGGGGACGTGATCGACACCAGCGTCAGCCCGCTCGACCGGCTCTCCCTCGACGACCTGCGCCGTCGTACCTCGGTGAAGTGGACCGCCTATCCCGAGGACGTGCTGCCGATGTTCGTCGCCGAGATGGACGTGCCGCAGGCGCCGTTCGTCGTCGACGCGGTGACCCGTGCCCTCGAGGTGGGTGACACCGGGTACGACCGCGGCACCACCTACGCGGACGCGCTCGTGCCGTTCGCGCAGCGCCGCTGGGGCTGGACCCCCGACGCGTCCACGAGCCGCACGCTGCCCGACGTCATGGTCGCCGTCACGGAGATCCTGCGGGTGCTCACCGCCCCGGGCGACGCCGTCGTCGTCACCCCGCCCGTCTACCCGCCGTTCTACGGGTACACGCGCAACGAGGGGCGCCGGGTCGTCGAGGCACCCCTGACCGACGCCGGCCGTCTGGACCCGACGACGCTCGAGGCCGCGTTCCGCGAGGCGACCGGTGGGGGACCCGCCAGCGGGCGACCCGGGTCGGGGCGGCGTGCCGTGCTGCTGCTGTGCAGCCCGCACAACCCGACCGGCACGGTCCACACCCGCGACGAGCTCGAGACGGTGCTCGACCTCGCCGGACGGTACGGCGTGCGCGTCGTGGCGGACGAGATCCACGCGCCGTTCACGGTCGCCGACCTGACCGACGGCGGCACGCCGTTCACGCCGCTGCTGAGCGTGCCCGGCAGCGAGAGCGCGATCGCCGTGCACTCGGCGTCCAAGGCGTTCAACCTCGCCGGTCTGCGGGCCGCGACGGCGCTGGCGGGGCCCGACGCCGTGGCCGACCTGCGCCGCGTCCCCGAGGAGGCCGGGCACGCCGTCAACCACCTCGCGGTGCTGGCGCACGCCGCCGCGTACACCGAGGGCGACGCATGGCTCGACGCCCTGCGCGCCGGGATCGTGCGCAACCGGGAGCTCGCGACGCGGCTGCTGGCGGAGCACGCCCCCGCGGTCCGGGTCCACCCGGCCGAGGGCACCTACCTGATGTGGCTGGACGTGCGCGACGCCGTCCCGGCCGGGGTCGACCCGCACCGGCACGTGCTGCGCACCGCGAAGGTGGCGCTCGGCGACGGACGGGACTTCGGTGCCGGTGGTGACGGGTTCCTGCGGCTCAACCTCGCCACCTCCGTCGACATCCTCACCGAGGCGGTGGAGCGGCTCGGCCGGGCGTTCTGATCCGGTGCCCGCCCGCCGCCGTCACGCCACGCCGAAGGCCTCCTCGAGCGTCGTGCCCGTGCGGTGCACGTAGGTGGCGAGGTCCTCGCCGACGTACCGCAGGTGCCACGGCTCGGCGTCGTAGCCGGTGATCTCCTCGCCGCCGGCCGGGTACCGCACCACGTAGCCGTAGCGCCACGCGTTCGCGGCGACCCAGTCCGACGACGGGGTCCCGCCGAACCGCGTGAAGTCGACACCCGCCTCGGTGACGTCGACCGCCCAGCCGGTCTGGTGCTCCGAGTGGCCGCTGCGGGCGGAGAACCGGTCCGCCCCCGACGTGCCGTGCTGCGCGGCGTACCGGCCGAAGAGGTCCTCCTGGTAGTCGGCGGACCGGAAGCCGGAGACGAGCACGAGCTCGCGGCCCGTGGCCGCGTCCGCGTCCGCGGCGAGCCGTTCGATCGCGCGGGCGGCCGCCGGCACCAGCCGGACGTCCCCGGCCTGGCCCGGGCCCTCGGGACGGACCAGGCGCTCCGGCTCGTAGCCCGCCGGGCGCACGGGGCGGTCCTTGGTCACCAGCACCGTCGGGAGGGTCGGGTCGTCGGTGGCCTCCCAGGTGACCGTGACCTCCTTGACCGCGCTCGTGGCCGCCGCGGCCGTGGCGGTCGCGGACGCCTGCAGCCGCCACCGCGTGGTCGGCGCGTGGCGCCAGTGCCGCGTGAGGGCGACCCGCGCGACGTCGGCGCCGCCGTGGTCCAGCGTCAGCGTGCTCCGCGTGAGCCACTCGCCGTCGACCCGTTGCTGCAGCGCGAGCCGTCGCCCCTGGGCCGGTGCGACCAGGACCCCGTCGGCGGACGGCTGGTCGGCGGTCCGGCGCGCGTCGGTGTCCCACCCGACGAACGAGGTCGTCCCGGCCCCGGAGTCCTCGCGCCCCCGCGTCGAGCGGGAGGCCGCCGTGGGGGTGGGCTGCGCCGCCGGCGCTCCGTCGGCGAGAGTGCTCGTCGTGCCTCCCGTCAGGTCGGGGGACGACGCCGTCCCGGCGACCGTCCCGGCGGCGAGCGCCGTGGCGACGAGGACCGTCCGGGCGAGACGGGACGACCGCCGAGGCGGGACGAATCGGGAGTTCACGACCGCAGCGTGCCAGACGGGACGCTACGCTCGCCACGTGCGCCGTCGGACATCGTTCGCCCTGACCGTCCTGCTGACGTCCGCCGTGCTCGCCGCGGCCGGGTGCACGGGCCCCGAGCGGCCCGCGCCCGACGACACCGCGGAGGCGCTGGCGGACGGTCTGGCGCGCCAGGACCTGTCGGCGCTGACGCTGGTGTCCGACACCAGCGCCATCCCGCAGCAGCAGCTCACGGAGGTCGTGGAACCGCTCGTCGCCGCGGCCGGCGACGGCGACGCCGTGCCGGACGTGACCGTCGCGGAGGTGGTCGAGGCCACGACCGAGGAGGACGAGCCACCCCGTGCGTCCGTGCGGCTCGCCTGGAGCTGGCCGCTCGCCGCGGGGCACACCTGGGACTACACCACCGAGACCGAGATGGTCTGGGCCCCGCCGCCGGAGGACTCCGAGGAACCCGGCACGTGGGAGGTGCGCTGGGGGCCCGACGTCATCGTGCCCGGCCTCGCCGGCGGGGAGCGTCTCGAGCTGGAGGTGCTGGCGCCCGACCGCGGCGACCTCCTGGACGTGCGCGGCGAGCCGTTGGTCACCGCGCGCGACGTGTGGCGCATCGGCATCGACAAGACCTTCCTCGAGCCGGAGGAGTACGAGCAGCAGGCGACGGAGCTGGCCGAGCTCGTCGGCCTGGATCCCGCGGCCTACGCGGCGCGGGTCGAGGGTGCCGGCGACAAGGCGTACGTCGAGGCGATCACGATCCGCCAGGACCGCAAGACCTCGGGGGTGTCGTTCACCGCACGCGACGCACGGTCGATCGCCGGCGTCAACGTGCTGGCGGACACGATGGAGCTCGCCCCGACGTCGTCCTTCGCCCGGCCGATCCTGGGCCGCGCCGGCGAGGCGACGGCCGAGATCATCGAGGAGTCCGACGGCGCCGTGCAGCGGGGGGACGTCGTCGGTCTGTCCGGTCTGCAGCGCGACTACGACGCCGTGCTCACCGGGACCGACGGTCTGGCGGTCCACGTGGTCGCGGGCGAGGACGGCGAGGTGCTGCGCGACGCCTACCGCGTGGAGGGCGTCGACGGCGCGGACGTCGCGACGACCTTCGACCCGGACCTGCAGGTCCTGGCCGAGAAGGTCCTCGCCGACGTCGAGCCGGCCAGCGCGATCGTGGCGGTCCGGCCGTCGACCGGGGAGGTCCTGGCCGCGGCCAGCGGCCCGGGCGGCGCGGGCTGGTCGACGGCCACGCTGGGGCAGTACGCGCCGGGCTCGACCTTCAAGGTGGCCACGGCGCTGTCGTTGATGCGCTCCGGCGTCTTCCCCGAGGACACGGTCCGGTGCCCGCGCCGCATCACCGTCGACGGGCGCACGTACGAGAACGTCCCGGGCTACCCGCAGGAGGCGACCGGTGAGGTGACGCTGCGCACGGCGTTCGCCCACTCGTGCAACACCGCCATGATCGGCGCGGGCGCGGAGGTCCGGCAGGCGGACCTGGCGGCCGCGGCCGTCGACCTCGGTCTCGGCGAGCCGGCGGTGGGCGCCCCGGCCTTCCTCGGCGCGGTCCCGACCGAGGCGTCGGCCACCGGGCACGCGGAGGCGCTCATCGGTCAGGGCAAGGTGCTGGCCTCGCCGCTGGGGATGGCCACGGTGGCGGCGTCGGTGGCGGCGGGCGAGCGGGTCGAACCGTTCCTGGTCCGCCCGGTCGAGGGCGAGGACGACGGCAGCGCGTCACCGTCGCCGTCGGCCGAGGACGCCACGGCGGAGCCGGCCGAGGAACCGGCCGGGACCGCCGACGGGCTCGGCGCGTCCGAGGCCGCCGACCTGCAGGACCTCATGGGTGCCGTGGTGTCCGACGGCAGCGCCTCGGAGCTGGCCGACGTCCCCGGCGTGACCGGCGCGAAGACCGGGACCGCCCAGTACGGCGACGGGTCCCAGCAGCACGCGTGGATGCTGGCGATCGCGGACGACCTCGCGGTCGCGGTGTTCGTCGAGGACGGCGAGTTCGGCTCCACGACGGCGGGACCGCTGATGGGGAGGTTCCTCACCGGCCGCTGAGTCCGGCCGTCCGGCGGGGGGCGGTCCGCGACCGCCGGGCCGTCACTCGGGGATCGTGAACCCGTCGTCCTGGCACATCGCCTCGAGCGAGGCGACGGCCTCCGCGACGTCGTCCGGGTCGGCCGGCGTGCCGGCGAGCGCCTCGTCGAACGGGGTCTTGATCGCCTTCAGCATCGCGACGGGGCCGTTGTCCGCGTAGCGGATCCGGGAGTCGAGCCGGTAGCTGATGATGGAGAACGCCTCGCGGCTCTCCTCGGTCAGCGGCTGGTCGAGCTCGGCGGCCCAGCTGTCGACGCGGTGGTCGATCGAGAGGTCGTCCCCGCCGTAGTAGCCGCTGCACGTGGTCTGGACGCGGGTGAGGGCTTCCGTCTCCGACGAGGCCTCCGGGGCGGAGGACGACCCGGACGACCCGGACGCCGGCGAGACCGTGTCGGGCCCGGCGCACGCCGTGAGCAGGAGGGCAACGGAGACGACCGCGGTCGCGGCGTGGAGGGTTCGCATGGGAACGATTCGACACGGATCGGGCCCGACCAGGCAACTTCCTCCGGGTGTTTGTCGCGTGTCTCACAGCGGGCCCGGGCGGGACGGTCCGGGACCTCCCGCCCGGGCGCTCGCGGCAGACCTCAGGCGAACCGTGCGGAGCGCTCCACGACGCGACCGGCGCCCCGCCCGCCGTCGGCGTCCCGGTCCCAGGAGTACACCGCGGTCCCGGTGACGAGGACGTGCTCGGCGCGGGCGTTGACGTCCAGCGGGTCGCCCGACCAGATCACGACGTCACCGTCGAGGCCCGGCCGCAGCGCGCCGACCCGGTCGTCCAGCCCGAGGATGCTCGCGGGGTTGACCGTCAGCGCCTCCAGGGCGACCTGTCGGTCCAGTCCCTCCTTGACGGCCAGGGAGGCCTGGTGCACCAGGAAGTTGATGGGCACCACCGGGTGGTCGGTGGTGATCGCGACGGTCACCCCGGCCTCGGCCAGCCGGGCCAGGTGGGCGATGTCGCGGTTCCGCAGCTCGACCTTGGTGCGGGTGGTGAACATCGGCCCGAAGATCACCGGGACGCCCTTCTCGGCGAGCACGTCGGCGACCGCGGCGCCGTCGGTGCCGTGGTTCACCACGAGGCGGTAGCCGAACTCGTCGGCGAGCCGCATCGCCGTGGCGATGTCGTCGGCCCGGTGCGTGTGCTGGTCCCAGGCGAGCTCGCCGTCGAGGACGCGGGCCAGCGTCTCCTTGGTCAGGTCGCGGGCGAACGGCTCGCCCTTCTCCTCGGCGGCGGCGCGGGCGGCCGCGTAGTGCTGGGCGTCGAGGAACGCCTGGCGGATCACCGAGGCCACCCCGAGCCGGGTCGACGGCGTCTTCTTCTGCTCGCCGTACACCCGCTTCGGGTTCTCGCCCAGGGCGCTCTTGACCGACACCGCCTCGCGCAGGACCTGCTCGTCGACGGTGCGTCCGCCCCAGGTCTTGATGGCGACGGTCTGCCCGCCGATGGGGTTGGCCGAGCCCGGCTTGACGACGACGGAGGTCACGCCGCCGGCCAGGGCGTCGCGGAACCCCTCCTCCTCGATGTTGATCCCGTCGAGGGCGCGGAACGCGGCCCCGTTCGGGGCCGTCTTCTCGTTGGTGTCGTCCCCGGCCCAGCCCTCGGCCTCCTCGTGGACGCCGACGTGGCCGTGGGCCTCGACGAACCCGGGCAGCACCCACCGGCCGCCCGCGTCGAGGGTCGGGACGCCGTCGGGGATCTCGACGTCGGCGCCGACGGCGGTGATGACGCCGTTCTCGATCAGCACCGTGCCGTTCTCGACGGGGTCGCCGGCCACGGGGACGACGTAGCCGTTCGTGACGGCGACGGAGCTGCGGGTGGTTCCGGGTGCGGTGGGGTAGGTGGAAGTCATGGGGGCCATCCTGCCCCCGGCACCCCGGCACCCCGACGGCCTCGACCGGGCGGGGCCGGCCGGCGGGCGACCCGCGCCGCGTCAGCGCTCCGGGACGTTCTCCTCGATCTCGCGCAGCCAGGCCGCCGCGGACGCGTCCGACGGCATCCGCCAGTCCCCGCGCGGCGACATCGTGCCGCCGGGCGACACCTTGGGGCCGTCGGGCAGCGCGGACCGCTTGAACTGGGAGGCGAAGAACCGGCGGAAGAAGACCAGCATCCAGCGGCGGATCTCGGCCAGGTCGAAGGCCGACCGGTCGTCGTGCGGGTAGTTCGGCGGCCACGCCCCGGCCTCGGCGTCCCGCCAGGCGTGCCAGGCGAGGAACGCGATCTTGGACGGCCGCATCCCGAACCGCAGCGTCCAGAACAGCGTGAAGTCCTGCAGCGCGTACGGGCCGACCGTCGCCTCGGTGGACTGCGGCGTCTCGCCCTCCCCGGACGGCACGAGCTCGGGGGAGATCTCCTGCACGACGATCTCGCGCAGCACGTCGCCCACCTCGACCGGGAAGTCGCCCGAGTCCGCCACCCAGCGGATCAGGTGCTGGATGAGGGTCTTGGGGACGCCGGTGTTCACGGCGTAGTGCGACATCTGGTCCCCGACGCCGTAGGTGCACCACCCCAGCGCCAGCTCGGACAGGTCGCCCGTGCCCAGGACGATGCCGCCGCGGTGGTTGGCGATCCGGAACAGGTAGTCGGTGCGCAGCCCGGCCTGCACGTTCTCGAAGGTGACGTCGTAGACGGCCTCGCCCTCGCCGTACGGGTGGCCGAGGTCGCGCAGCATCTGCTCCGCGGCGGGCCGGATGTCCAGCTCCTCGAACCGCACGCCCAGGGCCTTGGCCAGGCGGGTGGCACGGTCCTTGGTCTCCGCCGACGTCGCGAACCCCGGCATCGTGACCGCGTGCACGTCAGTGCGCGGCCGTCCGAGCCGGTCCATCGCGTTCGCGGCCACGATGAGCGCGTGGGTGGAGTCGAGACCGCCGGAGACGCCGACGACGACCTTCGGCCGGCCGATCGCGGTCAGCCGTCGCTCCAGGGCGGTGACCTGGATGTTGTACGCCTCGTAGCAGTCCTGGGCGAGCCGCGCCGCGTCGTCGGGCACGAACGGGAAGCGGTCCACGTGCCGGCGCAGGCCGACGTCGCCCGACGGCGGGCGCACCTGCCACTCGACGACGCGGAAGCCGCGCACCCGGTCGCCGAGGGCGCGCCGGTTGTCGTCGAACGTGCCCTGACGCAGCCGGTCCTGGCGCAGGCGGTCGAGGTCGACGTCGGCCACCGCGCGCCGGGGGCCGTCCGGGAACCGATCGGTCTCGGCCAGCTCGTCGCCGGCCTCGTAGACCATGGTCTGCCCGTCCCAGGACAGGTCGGTGGACGACTCGCCCTGCGACGCCGCGGCGTAGACGTAGGCGGCGTGGCACCGGGCCGAGGCCGAGCGCACCAGGAGCCGACGGTCCTCGGCGCGGGCGATCGTGATGGGGCTCGCCGAGGGGTTCAGCAGCACCGTCGCGCCGGCCAGCGCGGCCTCGGCCGACGGCGGGACCGGCACCCACATGTCCTCGCACACCTCGACGTGCACCGTCAGGCCCGCGACGTCGGAGGCGCGGAACAGCAGGTCCGGGCCGCACGGGACCTCCTCGGCCGCGAAGGGCAGCCGGACCGTGGACCCGCGCAGGTCGGTGCCGGAGGCGAACCAGCGCTGCTCGTAGAACTCGCGGTAGGTGGGCAGGTACGACTTCGGGGCCACACCGAGCACCCGGCCGCCGTGGACCACCACGGCGCAGTTGTGGACGCGCCCGTGGATCTCCAGCGGCGCGCCCACCACGAGCAGCGGACGCAGGTCGGCGCTGGCCTCGACGATCTGCTCGAGCGCGTCCCCGACGGCCTCGAGCAGCGGGTCGGCCAGGTGCAGGTCGCCCAGTGCGTACCCCGAGACCGACAGCTCGGGGAACAGCGCGACCGCCACCCCGTCGTCGTGGCAGGCACGGGCCTGGTCGAGGATCGCGGCGGCGTTCGCGGCGGGATCGGCCGACGTCACCGGCACGGTGCAGGCGGCCACCCGGGCGAACCCGTGAGCGTAGGCGTTGCGGAAGTCCACACCCCGAGTGTGCCCGACGACACCGGTCCGGTGTTGGCCGACGCCGCGACGGCGGGGCTATCGTCGACGTCGTGGCGCACCATCCCGAGGGCTCCCGGCCCCGATCCCGACCGTCCGCCCCGTCCGAGGGGCCGGACTGGACGCCCGTCCGCTCGCAGCGGCGGAACCGCCTGATCGCCGCGGTCGTGGCGCTCTCGATGCTGCTGACCGCCGTCGGCGGCACCGCCGTCATGCTCGTCGGTGCGCTGTCCGCCGGCGCGCACGACCAGCTGCTCTCCACCGACCCCGAGGACGGGGCCTCCCTCGAGGAGCCGGTCGAGAACCTGACGCTCACCTTCAGCTCCGACGTCATCGCCGACGGCACGCAGGTCCGCGTGACGCCGCCGTCCGGCGAGCCGGTCGACGCCGAGGTCACCGTCGACGGCCCCGAGGTCGTCGCCGCCGTGCCCGGGCAGGCCGCCGGCGGGGAGTACGAGGTCGCCTGGCGCGCCGTGTCCTCCGACGGTCACCCCATCGAGGGGTCGTTCGCCTACGAGGTCGCCGCTCCGGCGGCGGACGCGGGCGACGACCCCGCGCAGGCCGCCGAGACGGACGACCGGGCCGCGGCACCGAGCGAGCAGCCCGGCCCGTCCGCTCCGGGGCAGGACGACTCCTCGGGCGCGGGCGGGATGCCCGTGCTGTACGGCGGCGCGCTGGTCGCGATCATCGGGGTCGCCGCGCTGATGCTGGCGCGCTCGCGCCGCCGGCTCCACGACGACCACGGCCAGGGCCCGACCCAGGGGCCGCTGAGCTGACCCACCCGTCCGCACGGGGCTGGTCAGGCACGCCGAGACGGCGAAAAGTCGCAGGAACCCGCGGATGTTCCATAGTGTGTTCCCGGTCCACCGGTTCTGCCGGTCTGGCCGTGAACGTGACGACGTACGGCTCCGTACGTCGTGATCCGGAGAAGGGATTCACATGTCGCTGAACAAGTCCGAGCTGGCCTCGGCCATCGCCTCCAAGGCCGACCTGACCAAGTCGGACGCCGAGGCTGCGCTCAACGCTTTCCAGGAGGTGCTCGTCGAGTCCCTCAGCAAGGGTGAGGCCGTCAAGGTCACCGGTCTGCTGTCGGTCGAGCGTGTCGAGCGTGCCGCCCGCACCGGCCGCAACCCGCGCACCGGCGAGGAGATCCAGATCCCGGCCGGTTACGGCGTCAAGATCAGCGCCGGCTCGCTGCTGAAGAAGGCCGTCGCCAAGTGATCCTCCGCTGACCCCGGTCAGCGTCCGAGGGCCCGTCGTCCGCGGAGTCGCGGACGACGGGCCCTCGTGCGTCCGCTCCCCCTCCGGCGCGACGAGCGTGCGCACTCGGTACCCGATCCGCGGGGATGGCGTGCTGAACGAGCACGCTCGTCGCTCCCGCTCCCGCGCCCGGCCCAGCGCCCGGGGTCAGAGGTCGCCCTTGCGCTCCAGGTAGCGCATCGCGGCCCAGCCGAAGGGC
This sequence comes from Isoptericola sp. b408, assembly GCF_030588085.1. Taxonomy (NCBI): domain Bacteria; kingdom Bacillati; phylum Actinomycetota; class Actinomycetes; order Micrococcales; family Promicromonosporaceae; genus Isoptericola; species Isoptericola sp. b408. The sequence continues at coordinate 67,927 of NZ_JAUQYQ010000001.1, read as the reverse complement.
ACCCGGCCCCAGTAGGTGACCACCCGGAACAGGATCGTCGTGGACAGCGCGATCGAGGCCGGGATGCCTGCCGCGGTGAGCCCGGCCGTCAGCGCCGCCTCGACACCACCGAGACCACCCGGCGTCGGGACCAGTGCTCCGAGGGCGTTGCCCACGAGGTAGATGACGGCCACGTCGATGAGGTTGAGGGACTGGCCGAACGCCGCCAGCGCGGCGTCGAAGGCCAGCACGTAGCCCAGCGACATGACGACGTTGCCGCCGATCCCGAGGGCCAGCCGGGTCGGCTGGCCGAGCATCTGCGACAGCCGCGGCCACACCTGCTCCAGCGTGGGCCTGATCTTCCCCCAGATCCACCGGCGGATCGCGGGGACCAGCAGGACGGCCGCGATGACCGCGGCGATCCCGGCGATCGCCAGCAGCACCGTGATCGAGGGCAGCTCGATGAGTCCGCCGGACCCGGTGAAGATCGAGAGCACCACCAGCAGGACCACGGTGACCACGAACTGGGAGACCTGCACCAGGGCGACGGTGGCCACGGCCATCGGCAGCTCGACGCCGCGGCGGGTGAGCATCCGCAGGTTGAGGGCGGCGGGACCGATGCCCGCCGGGGCCGCGAGCGCGACGAACGACCCCGCCATCTGGGTCAGCGTCGCCCGCCACAGCGGCAGCCGCTTCGGGGAGAACGCGACGAACGTCAGCGCGGCGCCGAACCACGTGACCGCGCCCAGCACGAACGCGGCGACCACCCACCAGGGGTTGGCCCGGCTCACGGCGTCGGTGATCTCGTCGAGGTTCATGGTGGTCACCAGCGCGGTGACCACACCGATCGACAGGGCGAGCGTGATGACGGTCCGGGCACCGAACCGCGTGATGTTCTCCGGCTGGACGTCGACCTGCGGCAGCCGTTCCACGAGGGCGTCGCGCAGGTCGTCGAGCAGTCCGCGGCGCTGGCGCACGGCCACGCGGGTCGCGGCGGGCAGGGCGATGGACTGCAGCAGCGGGCCCACGGCGGCGACGTCGTCGGCGGGCAGCGCACGCACGGCCGACGCGACGGCAGGTCCGGGGCCGACCCGCAGCGCGAGCAGGGCGAGCATCTGCACCAGGTCGAGGCGTCGGCCCAGGATGGTGGAGGCGATCTCGCCCTGCTCCCACCCGGTCAGCCACACCCGGGGGCGGGTGCCGTGGGAGTCCACGAGCAGCACGTCCGGGGTGAGCGCGTGGTGGGTCAGGCCGGCCTCGTGCGCGCGCCGCAGCTGTTCCCAGACGGCGGCCAGGACGGCGTGGCCACGGTCCCCGGCGAGCGCCTCGTCGGGCAGGTCGCGCCACGGCACGGCACCGACGGCGTGCTCGGTGACCAGCACGATCGAGTCCGCGGCCTCGCCCACGCCGAGCAGCCGCGGGGTGCGCACGTGGGCGGCGTCGGCGGCGTAGGTGAGCATCGCCGTGCGTTCGGCGACGGCCTTGAGGGACACCTGGGCCCGGCCCTCCAGGCCGCGCAGGCGCAGGCCGCGCCACAGGCGCGTCAGGACGCCCACGACGTGCCGGTCGCCGTCGAGCACGACGACGTCGCGGCGGTCGCCGTCCGGCGTGAACATCGCGTAGACGCGGGCGTCCCCGGTGCGGGTCAGGGCGCGGGTCGCCGGGTCGGCGAGGGTGTCCGACGCCGGCAGCCCGGTGCGGACGTCGGCGCCGGTGCCGCGGCGGCCGCCGTAGCGGGGACGGTTGCGCAGCAGGGCGCGCAGGGTGGTGCGGCCGGTGACCGCGCCGGAGGCGTCGACGTCCGTGACGGTCTCGTCCGGTATCGGGGCGGGGGGCGTGTCGGCGTTCACGGGGGCGGTGACGTCCCGGACCCGCACGAGGGTGGTCGGGCGGAAGCCGGCACGGCGGACGGCCGTGACGAGCTCGCCGCCGTAGGCGCGTTCGGACCGCACCCCGGAGGCGTACTGCACGGTCTGGCCGGCGAGCCGGCCGAGCAGCAGGGCGACGAGCACGCTCGGCAGGGGGGCCTGCCCGGTGATCAGCGCGATGACCAGCGCCAGGTAGAGGACGTTCCACGACCAGCGGACGGTGCGCCGACGGGTGCGGGGGCCGGCGGTGGTGAGCAGCGCCGCGATGCCGACGACGTAGATGGGGACCGTGATCCGCCAGGCCCCGTCGCGGAAGATCGACAGCGACCGCAGCAGGTCGTCGCCGCCCCACCAGCCGACCATCAGCACGGTGAGGACGCCGAGCACGATGCCGAGCGTCGCGGCGACGATCGACTCCACGACCTGACGGCCGAGGCGCCGCACGCCGAGCTCGGCGAGCACGGCGACGGGCACGAACAGCGTGACGAGCCCTTCGAGCACGGCGACCGGGATGAACAGCAGCTCGCCCAGCAGGGTGTTGAACGCGCGCACGTCGGCGGTCACGCCCTCGGTGGTGCCGTGGGCGACGACGGACAGCACGAGGACCGCGGCGACGCCGACGGCGCTGCTGATGAGGCCGAGCAGGTCCGAGGGGTTGCGGACGCGCTGCTCCGGGGTGTCGACGACCCGGACCAGCCCGGCGTCGTCGTCGGGGGCGCCGCCGGCGAGGAAGAGCGCGTCGAAGGCGCCGGTGGGCGGCGGCGTGTCCGCGGCGCCGTACGACCCGACGTCGTGCACCGTGCCCGGCGGGTTTCCAGGGCCCGCGGGGCCCTCGCCGCTGCCTCGGGACATGGGGGGAGTCTAGGTCGGCGGGGCGGTCGAGGCCCGGTGGAGGGGGTGAAGGCCGGACTGATCTGCCGGACATGTCACACTGATGTGATCTGGGCGACATGATTGCCTGATAGAACTGCCGTCAACGTGGACGGCATGCGGCCGGGAGGCCGCATCGAGGAGGGAAACACACATGAGGACGATTCGCGGGACGCGACGCGCCGTCTCGACCGCTGCCGGGGCGGCTGCTGTCGCGCTGGTGCTCACCGCGTGCGGCGGTGGCGGCACGGACGAGGGCTCCGAGGCGGAGGGCGACAGCGGTGCTGGTACGTCGCTCACCATCGGCACGACGGACAAGATCACGACCATCGACCCGGCCGGCTCGTACGACAACGGGTCCTTCGCGGTGATGAACCAGGTCTACCCGTTCCTGATGAACACGCCGTACGGGAGCCCGGACGTCGAGCCGGACATCGCCGAGTCCGCCGAGTTCACGGCGCCGACCGAGTACACGGTCACCCTGAAGTCCGGGCTGAAGTGGGCCAACGGCAACGACCTGACCGCGTCGGACGTGAAGTTCAGCTTCGACCGTCAGCTGGCGATCGCCGACGAGAGCGGCCCGTCGTCGCTGCTGTACAACCTGGACAGCACCGAGGTCGTCGACGACACCACCGTCGTCTTCCACCTCAAGGAGGCGAACGACCAGGTCTTCCCGTCGATCCTGTCGTCCCCGGCGGGCCCGATCGTGGACGAGGACGTCTTCTCGGCCGACGCCCTGACCCCGGACACGGAGATCGTGGACGGCCAGGCCTTCGCCGGCCAGTACGTGATCACCAGCTACACGCTCAACGAGCTGGTGACCTACGAGGCCTTCGACGGCTACCAGGGGCTGCTCGGCGAGGCGAAGACCCCCGAGATCAACGTGTCGTACTTCGCCGACGCCTCCAACCTCAAGCTCGAGGTCCAGCAGGGCTCGGTCGACGTGGCCTTCCGGTCGCTGTCCTCGACCGACATCGAGGACCTGCAGGGCGACGACGGCGTGAAGGTCGTCGAGGGCCCGGGCGGCGAGATCCGCTACGTCGTCTTCAACTTCGACACCCAGCCGTACGGCGCCGCGCAGGACGACGCCGACGAGGACAAGGCGCTGGCCGTGCGTCAGGCCGTGGCCCACCTCATCGACCGCGAGGCGATCTCCGAGCAGGTCTACAAGGGCACCTACACCCCGCTGTACTCCTACGTCCCGGCCGGCCTGACCGGTGCGACCGAGTCCCTCAAGGAGATGTACGGCGACGGTGACGGCGGCCCCGACACCGACGCCGCCACGCAGGTGCTCGAGGACGCGGGCGTCGAGACGCCGGTCGAGCTCAGCCTGCAGTACTCCAACGACCACTACGGCCCGTCCTCGGGCGACGAGTACGCCCTGATCAAGGACCAGCTGGAGTCCTCCGGGCTGTTCAGCGTCGACCTGCAGACCACCGAGTGGGTGCAGTACAGCAAGGACCGTACCGCCGACGTCTACCCGGCCTACCAGCTCGGCTGGTTCCCGGACTACTCCGACGCGGACAACTACCTCACGCCGTTCTTCCTCGACGGCGGGTTCCTCGGCAACCACTACTCCAACCCGGAGGTCGACGAGCTGATCGTCGAGCAGGGGGTCACCGAGGACGCGGACGAGCGTGCCGGCGTCATCGAGGAGATCCAGGACACGGTGGCGCAGGACCTGTCGACCGTGCCCTACCTGCAGGGCGCGCAGGTCGCCGTGGTGGGCTCGGACGTGTCCGGCGCCGAGGAGACCCTCGACGCCTCGTTCAAGTTCCGCTACGCGGCGCTGAGCAAGGGCTGATCGAGGACCCTGTCCGTGGCTGCATCACCGACGGCAGGAAGCGCACTGGGGCGGTACGTCCTGGTGCGCTTCCTGCTCATCATCCCGACCGTCTTCATCCTGGTCACCACCGTGTTCGTGCTCATGCGCGCCACGGGTGACCCGATCACGGCCGCCCTCGGCGGTCGTCTCACCCCCGACCAGCTCGCCGAACGCATCCAGGCCGCCGGGTACGACCGGCCGATCCTCGTGCAGTACTGGGAGTACCTCTCGGGGATCCTCACCGGCGACTTCGGCACGACGATCAGCGACAACCGGCCCGTCACCGAGGTGCTCACCACCTACGGCGCGGCGACGCTCGAGCTGAGCACGTACGCCGTGCTGGTCGCGCTCGTCCTCGGCGTGCCGTTCGGCATGATCGCCGCCTACCGGCGCGACCTGCTGCCCGACGCCGTGCTGCGCGTGCTGGCGATCCTCGCCTACGCGACGCCGGTCTTCTTCGCCGGTCTGCTGCTGAAGCTGATCTTCTCCGTCTGGCTCGGCTGGTTCCCGGTCGCGGGCAGGGTCTCGACGGCCGGCGAGATCGAGATGCGCAAGGCGGGTGCCGACTCGGGCTTCATGGTCGTCGACGCCCTCGCCACCGGGGACCCCGCCGTCCTGCTCGACGTGCTCTCGCACGCCGTCCTGCCGTCGCTGGCGCTCGGCCTGCTCACGGCCGGGGTGTTCCTGCGGCTGGTGCGCACCAACATGATCAGCACGCTGGGCACCGAGTTCGTCGTCTCCGCCCGGTCGCGCGGCGTGAAGGAGCGGCGCCTGGTCACCGCGCACGCGTGGCGTCCCGCGCTCATCCCGATCATCACCGTCGCGGGCATGCAGATCGCCATGCTCCTGGTGGGCGCCGTGCTCACCGAGACCACCTTCGAGTGGCGCGGCCTCGGCTTCCAGCTCTCGGAGTACCTGCAGGCCCGCGACTTCGTGGCCGTGCAGGGGATCGTCGTGGTCATGGCCGTCATCGTCGCGGTGACGAACTTCCTGGTGGACGTGATCGCCGCCCTCGTCGACCCGAGAGTGAGGTACTGATGACCGCCCCGGAGACCCAGGGGGCCCCGCCCCCGGTGCCGGCCGCGCCCGAGCACCTGCAGGGGCGCGGCGCGTGGTTCAAGCGGCTGCCCGTCGTGCACCAGGTGCGCCAGAGCGTCGGCCTCCAGCGCGGCATGCTCGTCACGGGGCTGGTGCTGTGCGCCGTGTTCGTGGTCACCGCCGTCGGTGCCCGCTGGATCGCGCCGTACGGCTGGTCCCAGCTGCGCACCCCGGAGGGCGCCTTCGGCGCCCAGCAGCCCCCGAGCGCCGAGCACTGGTTCGGCACCACCGTCGGCGGGTACGACGTGCTCTCCCGGGTGGTGTGGGGCGCGCAGACGGCGCTGCTCGTCGTCATCGTCGCGGTGACGGCGTCCATCGTCGTCGGCGTGCTGCTCGGTCTGGTCTCGGGCTACTTCGGCGGCTGGGCGGACCGGGTGCTCGTGCTCGTCGCCGACGCCGTGTACGCCTTCCCGTCGCTGCTGCTGGCGATCCTGCTCGCCATCGTCATCTCGGGCGGCCAGTCGAGCATGTGGGGCGGCGTCCTCGCCGCCGCGCTGTCGATCACGGTGGTGTTCGTGCCGCAGTACTTCCGCGTGGTGCGGGCCGAGGTGGTCCGCATCAAGGGGGAGGCGTTCGTCGACGCCGCTCGTGTCCTGGGCACGCCGCACCGGCGGATCATGACCCGCCACGTGCTGCGCAACTCGGTGCGCACCCTGCCGCTCATCGTCACGTTGAACGCCTCCGAGGGCATCCTGACCCTGGCGGGGCTGGGCTTTCTCGGGTTCGGCATCGAACCGACGGCCGCCGCGGAGTGGGGCTACGACCTGCAGCGGGCGGTCGCGGACGTCACCTCGGGCATCTGGTGGACGGCGCTGTTCCCCGGTCTGGCGATCGTGCTGGCCGCCATGGGGATGACGCTCGTGGGCGAGTCCCTCAACGACCTGGCCGACCCGCGGCTGCGGGTGCGGTCCCGGTCGCGCAAGGTCGCCGGCGCGGTGGCCGCCACGTCGGTGGACGCCGGGTCGGACGCCGACGCCGGGACCACCGGCCCGTCGAAGGAGGAGTCATGAGCACGTCGCGCGTCGCGCACATCGAGGACCTCGCGGTCTCGTTCGCCACCGACGCCGGCCCGGTGCGGGCCGTCGACGGCGTCAGCCTCGACGTCGCCCCGGGCGAGGTGCTCGCGATCGTCGGCGAGTCCGGGTCGGGCAAGACCGTGACGGCGAAGACCATCCTCGGCCTGCTGCCGGAGACGGCCACGGCGAGCGGCGCCGTCGTGCTCAGCGGGCACGACGGCGCGCGGACCGACGTCGTGCACGTGTCCGGCGCGGAGCTGCGCCGGGTGCGCGGCCGCGACGTCGCCATGGTGTTCCAGGAGCCCTCCACGGCGCTGAACCCGGTCTACACGGTCGGCTGGCAGATCGCCGAGGGGTTGCGTGCCCACGGCAAGGTCTCGGCGAAGGAGGCGCGGCGACGGGCGGTCGAGGTACTGCGGACCGTCGGGATCCCGGACCCCGAGCAGCGCGTCGACCACTACCCGCACCAGTTCTCCGGCGGTCAGAAGCAGCGTGTTGTCATCGCCATGGCGCTGGTGCTGGACCCCGGCCTCATCGTGGCCGACGAGCCGACGACGGCGCTCGACGTCACCGTCCAGGCGGAGATCCTGGACCTGCTGCGGCGGCTGCGGGACGAGACCGGGACGGCGATCGTGCTCATCACCCACAACATGGGGGTGGTGGCGGACCTGGCCGACCGGGTCGCCGTGATGTACCAGGGCCGTGTGGTCGAGGAGGCTCCCGTGCAGGAGCTCTTCGCCGACCCGCAGGCCGAGTACACCCGGACGCTGCTCGGGGCGGTGCCACGGGTCGGCGAGGGCACCGCGCGCGCCGAGGCCCGGGCGGCGTCCCGGCCCGAGGGATGGGCCGACGGCGAGCCGGTCGTGCGGGCCGAGCACCTGACCATCACCTACCCGGGCAGGTTCCGGCGTCCGGGCTTCACCGCGGTCGACGACGTGTCCCTGACGATCCGGCCCGGTGAGGTCCTGGGGCTGGTGGGGGAGTCCGGTTCGGGCAAGACGACCATCGCCCGGGCCGTGGCCGGGCTGCAGCCCGTCACCAGCGGGTCGCTGCGGGTGCTGGGCACGGAGATGCGCGGTGCCAGGGGCCGTGCCCTCGCCGGCATGCGGCCGCGGCTCGGGTTCGTCTTCCAGGACCCGGCGACGTCGTTCAACCCGCTGCTGACGATCGCCGAGTGCGTGGCCGAGCCGCTGGTCGTGCACGGCCGGGCCGCGTCGCCCGCGGCGGCACGTGGCCGGGTGGACGAGCTGCTGGAGGCCGTCCAGCTCCCGCGCTCCTACGGCGACCGCTACCCGCACGAGCTGTCCGGCGGGCAGCGTCAGCGGGCGTCCCTGGCGCGCGGCCTGGCGCTGGACCCGGAGCTGCTGGTGGCGGACGAGCCCACCTCGGCCCTCGACGTCTCGGTGCAGGCCCGGGTCCTGGAGCTGTTCGCCGACCTGCAGGCCGAGCTCGGGTTCGCCTGTCTCTTCGTCTCGCACGACCTCGCGGTCGTGGACCTGCTCGCCGACCGGATCGCGGTGCTCTACCGCGGGCGTCTCGTCGAGTCCGGGACCGGTGCGGAGGTGCTGGGTTCGCCGCGCGAGGACTACACCCGTCGGTTGCTGGCCTCGTTGCCGGTGCCGGACCCGGCCGAGCAGGCGCGACGCCGGACGGCCCTGGCGACGGCGTGACGCCGTGACCCTCGGGTGGGGGCGGCCCCGTGCCGCTCCCACCCGGCGGTCCGCCGTCAGCCGACGCCGAGCGCGGAGAGCCAGTCGGCCGGCAGGAACGCGTACCCGACGAAGGCGACGACGTCGAGCAGGGTGTGCGCGATCACCAGGGGCAGCACGCGCTGCCGTCCCCGGCGTGAGGTGTAGAACCAGGCGAAGACGACGCCCATGACCATGTTGCCGAAGAACGGGCCGATGCCCTGGTACAGGTGGTAGGAGCCCCGCAGCAGCGAGCTGGCCACGACGAAGGTCACGCGGTGCCAGCCGAGGTCGCTCGTGCGTTCGTGCAGGTAGGCGACGGCGATCACCTCCTCCAGCAGCCCGTTCTGCAGCGCGGCCAGCATGAGGACCGGGACGGTCCACCAGTAGTCCTCGAGCGCGCTGGCCTGGATCTCGACGGTGATCCCCAGGAACCGCCCGAGGGTGTAGAACGCCAGCCCGGGGATGCCGATGGCCGCCGCGAGGGCGAAACCCCAGGCGGTGTCCCGGCCGGGCCGGGCGGCGTCGAGACCGATGCGGCGCAGGGTCCCCGGGCCGCGGGCGCTCAGCAGGTACAGGGCCAGGGCGACGGGCAGCACCGCGAACGCGATGCCGAGCAGCTGGTACGTCAGGTCGAGGTACGGGCGCGCCGACCGCGAGGCGTTGAGGGTCGCGGACTGCTCGGCCAGCGCCGTGCCGGAGGTCAGCCTGGCGACGATGTTGACCAGCGCGTAGATCGCGCTCTGGCCGAGGCTGAGGCCCAGGACGAGCCAGATCTCGGCGCCGGTCCGGCGGCGGTCCCGCGGCGTGCGGGCCGGCGCGGCAGGGGCGGGCGGTGTCCAGTCGTCCGTCACCGCGGGTCGTGGTGCGCTCACCGGCCCAGCCTAAGCGCGCCCCACCCTTCGCTGTGGGTATGAGATGTGCGGCCCCACCGCGGGTCGGAGGCGCAGATTTCATGCCCACAGCGGTCGGTGGGGTCTTGTGCGTTCCTGGAACCGGTGGCATACTGCAAAGTAGTTTGTACTGCAAACCTCATCGAGAGCACCGGAGCCATCGTGAGCACCGAACCCGACAGCCGGTCCGACCACCCCCTCGACCCCGCCGCGAGCCTGGACCTCATCGCGGAGTCCCAGCGTCGGGTCCGCCGCGGCACCGAACCGGACGGCCGCCTGATCTGTCTCGTGTGGGGGATCGCCTGGGCGGTCGGCTACCTCGTGCTGTGGACGAGTGCCCGCGCGCTCGGCGTGCCCGGCGTGGTGGCCTACGTCGTCTTCGGGACCCTGCTCGCCGTGGCCGTCGTCGTCACGATCGTGCACAGCGCGCGCCGCGCCGCCGGGACCCGCGGCCCCGGGCACCGGGCCACGGTCCTGTGGGGGGCGACGTGGTTCCTGGCGTTCGGCGTGTACCCCTTCGTCATCGCCGGACTCGGCCGCGCCGGGGCGTCCGACGACGTGACGGGCCTGGCCTCGAACGCGTTGGCCTGCGTCATCATCGGCGTCATGTACCTGACCGGGGGCGCGTCCTTCGGCGACCGCGGGCTGTCCGTCCTCGGGGCCTGGATCCTGCTCACCGGGGGCGTCGCGACGATGGCGGGGATGCCCGCCACCTACCTCGTCATGGCGACGGTCGGCGGCGGCGGGTTCCTCGCGATCACCGTGGTCTGGCAGGTGCTGCACCTGCGGCGCCGGGCAGGGGCGCGGCGATGACCGAGCTCGACACCGTCATCCACGCCCCGGCGCGGCTGCGGGTCGTGTCCACGCTCGCCGCGCTGGAGGTGGGGGAGGAGATCACCTTCGCCAAGCTCCAGAAGCTCCTGGACATGACCGCGGGCAACCTCTCGACGCACCTGCGCAAGCTCGAGGACGCCGGCTACGTGCGCCAGACCAAGGAGTTCGCCGGGCGTCGGCCCGTCACCTACCTCGCCCTGACGACGGACGGTCGACGGGCCTTCGAGGACTACACCACCACCCTGCAGGACCTCTTGAGAGGAGCCGGATCATGACCGTCATCGACGTCGACGGCGTCACCCGCCGTTTCGGGGACGTCGTCGCCCTGGACGACGTCTCCCTGGAGGTGGGCCCCGGTGAGCTCGTCGGGCTGCTCGGTCCGAACGGTGCCGGCAAGTCGACCCTGCTGTCCCTCGTGAGCGGCCAGCGGCGACCCGACACCGGCCGCGTCCGGCTGCTCGGCGGCGACCCGCGGGACGCGGCGTCGCGGATCGGGCTCGGCATCACCCCGCAGGAGACCGGCCTCCCGCCGACCCTGCGCGTCGGCGAGGTGGTCGACTTCGTCGGCGGGCACTTCCCGGACCAGGTGCCGACCGCCGAGCTGCTCGAGCAGTTCGGTCTCACGGACAAGGCGCGCAAGCAGACCGGGTCGTTGTCCGGCGGCCAGAAGCGGCGGCTCGCCGTGGCCCTGGCCCTCGTCGGCCGTCCCCGGGTGATCCTGCTGGACGAACCCACCACGGGACTGGACGTCACCGCCCGGCAGGTGCTGTGGGAGGCGATCCGGCGGTACCACGCCGGCGGCGGGACCGTGCTGCTGACCAGTCACTACCTCGAGGAGGTCCAGGCGCTGGCCGAGCGGGTGGTGGTGATCGATCACGGCGTGGTGCGCGCGGACGACTCCCTGGACGGGATCCTGCGCCGGGTGGGACTGCGCCGGGTGGTGCTGCGCGCGGCGGTCGACCTGGTCGACCGGCCGGGAGTGTCCCGCGGCGAGCACCGCGGCGACGGCACCCAGGAGCTCTACACGCCCGACGCGGACGCGCTGGTCCGTGACCTCGTGACCTCGGGCGTCGCGTTCTCGGACCTGCAGATCCGTGGCGCCAGCCTCGAGGAGGCGTTCGCCGAGATGGTCGCCTCCGGTTCCCTGGAAGGAGCGGACCGATGACCCGCGTGACACCCGCACCCGCCGTCGTCGCGCCGTCGGGCACCGTGAGCCCGGTGCGGATGACCTGGCTGCACCTGAAGTTCCAGTTCCTGGAGACGGTGCGCATCCCCATCGCGGTGCTGGGGAACATGTTCTTCCCCGCGCTGGCGATGTTCTTCTTCGTCGTGCCGCAGAGCGACGTCGCGCAGAACCCCGTGTTCGCCACGATGGCGGTCGCGGGGCTGGCCCTCTTCGCCGTCTGCTCGGCGAGCCTGTTCACCTACGGCCTCGGCGTGGCCGAGGACCGTCAGCTCCCGTTCGACCCGTTCGTGCGCTCCCTGCCGGCGGGGCCGGGACCGCGCATGGTCGCGCGGATCCTCAACGGGGCCGTCTTCGCGCTCTTCGGACTCGTGCCGCTGATCCTCATCGGCGCGTTCTTCACCGCCGCCTCGGTGACGCTCCTCGAGCTGCTCGCCGGGGTCGCGACGATCCTGGCGACGGCGGTCCCGTTCGTGCTGCTGGGGATGGCCGTCGGGTACTCGCTGACGGCCAAGGCCGCGCTGCCGGTCGTGCAGGTCGTCCTGTTCCCGCTGGCCTTCGCCGGCGGGCTGTTCCTGCCGCCGGTCGCGTTCCCCGACTGGCTGAACACGCTGTCCCAGGGGACGCCGACCCGCGCCGGCCGCGACCTGCTCGTGCAGGCGCTGACCGGCGCGGACGCCTACGCCGGCGCGTGGCCGGTGCTGATCGGCTGGACCGTGCTGTTCGCGACGCTGGCCGTGGTGGCGTACCGCCGCGACGAGGGCCGGCGCTTCCGCTGATCCTCGCCCACGACGACGATCTCAGCCGGCGCGGCGCAGGCGCAGCGAGTTGCTCACCACGATCACCGACGAGGCCGCCATCGCCGCACCCGCGATCATCGGGTTGAGCAGACCGGCCGCGGCCAGGGGGATCGCGGCGACGTTGTAGGCGAACGCCCAGAACAGGTTCTGCTGGATGATCCGCAGGGTGCGCCGGGACAGCCGGACGGCGGTGGCGGCCGCCCGCAGGTCGCCGCGCACCAGCGTGATGTCGCTGGCCTCGATCGCCACGTCGGTGCCGGTGCCCATGGCCAGGCCCAGGTCGGCGGTGGCCAGGGCGGCGGCGTCGTTCACGCCGTCACCGACCATCGCGACCGTGCGCCCCTCGGACTGCAGGCGCGCCACGGTGGCCGCCTTGTCCTGCGGCAGCACCCGGGCGATCACCTCGTCGATCCCGACCTCGGCCGCCGCGGCGCGGGCCGCGCCCTCGGCGTCCCCGGTCAGCAGCACCGGGTGCAGCCCGAGGTCGCGCAGCTCCCGCACGGCCTCGGCCGACGTCGGCTTCACCGGGTCGCGCAGCACGAGCACGGCGCGGGCCGACCCGTCCCAGGCGACGACGACGGCGGTCGCCCCGTCGTCCTCCGCCTCCGCGACGGTGTCCCGCACCTCGTCGGGGACACGGACGTCGGTCTCGTCGAGCCAGCTCAGCCGGCCGACGGTGACCCGGCGGCTGCCCAGCCCCGCGTCGCCCAGCCCGGAGTGCGCGGTCCGCACGACGGCCTCGACGCCCCCGCCGGGGACGCTGCGGAAGTCGAACACCTGCAGCGCGCCGGCCGTGACGCCGTCGGCCCCGACCTCGGCGGGCCGGCGGCCCGGGTCCGCGGCAGGATCCCCCGCGGAGTGCGGCGCGTCGTGTCCCTCGGCAGCCGCCGCGGGCGCGTGCGCGATCGCCTGGGCGATCGGGTGCTCGCTGCGTGCCTCGACGGCGGCGGCGTGCCGCAACGCCTCGTCGGCGTCGACCCCGGCCGCGGGGACGACCCGCTCCAGCGCCATCGCGCCGGCGGTGACCGTGCCGGTCTTGTCGAGCACCACGGTGTCGACCCGGCGCGTGGACTCGAGGATCTCCGGCCCCTTGATGAGGACGCCGAGCTGGGCCCCGCGCCCGGTGCCGACCAGCAGCGCCGTCGGCGTCGCCAGGCCCAGGGCGCACGGGCACGCGATGATGAGCACGGCGACCGCGGCCGTGAACGCGAACGGCAGGTCCGCACCGGCGAGCAGCCACCCGCCGAACGTCAGCACGGACAGGGTCAGCACGATCGGCACGAACACCGCCGAGATCCGGTCCGCGAGCCGCTGCACCGGGGCCTTGCCGGTCTGCGCCTGGGCGACGAGCCGCCCGATCTGCGCGAGCGTCGTCTCCTCGCCGACACGGGTGGCCCGCACCAGCAGGTGGCCGGAGGTGTTGACGGTGGCACCGGTGACGGCGTCACCGGGTGCGACGTCCACGGGCACCGGTTCGCCGGTCAGCAGGGAGGTGTCCACCGCGGAGGCGCCCTCGACGACCTCGCCGTCGGTGGCGATCGTGGACCCGGGCCGCACGGCGAACAGGTCGCCGACGCGCAGCGCGGAGACGGCCACGCGGTCGGTGACCGGCCGGCCGTCGTCACGGGTCACGGGGGTGCCGTCCGGTCGGGTGCGGACGCGCTCGGCGTCCTTGGCGCCCATCTCGAGCAGCGTGCGCAGCGCGTCGCCGGCCCGTCGCTTCGAGCGGTGCTCGGCGTACCGTCCGGCGAGCAGGAAGGTCGTGACCACCGCCGCGACCTCGAAGTAGAGCTCCGGTGCGCCGGCGTGCTCGCGGGAGGGCAGCAGCGACACGTCCATCGTCATGCCGATCTCGCCGGCCCCGCCGAGGAGCAGGGCCCACAGCGACCAGAGGGTCGCGGCGGTGACGCCGATCGACACCAGGGTGTCCATCGTGGACGACCCGTGCCGCGCCGCGCGGGCGGCCGCCGTGTGGAACGGCCACGCGCCCCAGGTGACCACGGGCAGCGCCAGGGCCGCCACGACCCACTGCCAGCCGGGGAACTGCCAGGCGGGCACCATCGACAGCGCGACGACCGGCACGGTGAGCACGGCGGACACGCGGAGCCGGCGGAGCAGGTCGGCGCCGCGGTACTCGGCGCCGCCGGCGGCGGGCGCCTCGTCCGCCGCCGGCGCGTCGGAGGACTCCTCCGGTCCGGGGACGTCCCGCCCGTCGGGTGCGAGGAGCACGTCGGTGCCCGCTCCGGGGTCGGACGACGTCTCCGCGCTGCGCGAGCGGGTGATCGTCGCGGTGTAGCCCGCGGCCTCGACGGCTCGTACGAGGGCGTCGTCGTCGTGCTCCTCGGTGAGGACCACGTGTGCGGTCTCGAGGGGAAGGTTCACGGTCGCCTCGACGCCGGGGAGCTTGCCGAGCTTCTTCTCGACGCGCGCGACGCAGCTGGCGCAGGTCATGCCCGAGACGGCGAGGTCGACCTCGCGCACGGTCGGGCTGGGGGTGGTGGTCATGGGAGGTGACTCCTGTGGTGCGTGCGTGGATGTCACCGGCGGCGGACCGGGGAGGCGGTCGGCGCGGTCGGGTGCACCGGGGTGTCCGGTGCGGCGCGGAGGGTCCGCGCCGTCCGGCAGGACGGCGGGTCGGCGGACGGTCCGCGGGAAGAAGGGGGGCGCAGGGGGCCGCTCAGCGGCCCCAGGTGTGCGCGGCGTCGTCGTGCGCCCGCTGCTTGCCGGGCGCCTGCTCAGCCTGCTGGGCCGCGAGCGCGTCCGTCTGCACGTCGAGCGAGGCGACCTCGTAGCCCGCCTCGTCGACGGCGGCGCGCAGCGCAGCCTCGTCGAGCGGCTCGTCGGAGAAGACCGTCACCTCGGACTCCGCGTCCGGGTGGAGCACGATGCTGACGTGCTCGGCGCGGTCGACGCTCTCGATGCGCTCGGTGACGCGCGCGACGGAGTCGGTGCTGGTCATGCCGGTGACGCCCAGCGTGGTGACGGTGCTCATGGTGCTCCTCGGTCTCCTCGGATCAGCTGCGGACGAGGCGTCCGATGGCATCGGTCGCCTCCTTGACCTTCGCGGCCCCTGCCTCGTCGGACTCGCGGGCGGCCCCGACGACGCAGTGGTTGAGATGGTCCTCGACCAGCGCCAGGCTCACGGACTGCAGCGCCTTCGTCACGGCCGACACCTGGGTCAGGATGTCGATGCAGTAGACGTCCTCGTCGATCATCCGGGCGATGCCGCGGACCTGGCCCTCGATGCGGCGCATGCGCTTGAGGTACGCCGCCTTGTCCGAGGCGTACCCGTGCGGGCCGTCGTGCTCGTCCACGCCGACCGCCGTGGTCGGGTCGGGCGCTGCTGTCTCGGTCATGGCTCCAGCATACCCTCCGGGGGTATGTGGTCAAGGGTGATTCCGGGCACGGTCCGCCGTCACTTCTTCTTCGACTTCTTGCTCTTCCCGGACTTCTTCGCGTCCTTGCCCGAGGCCCCCTTCGGGGCGCCCTTGGCCGACTTCTTGCCCTTGCCGGCCGTCTTGGCCTTCTTGGCCTTCTTCCCCTTCTTGTTCTTCTTGCCCGTGTCGGCCTTCGCGTCCGTGGCCGCCGTCTTCCCGGTGCCGGACGTCGCGTCCTGGTCCGACCTGGTGCCCTGCGCCGTCTTCGCGGTGTCCGTCGAGGCACCGTTCGTGGCGGGAGCGGGGTCGCCGCCCGAGACCCGCGCCTTGAACCCCGAGCCGGCCCGGAAGCGCGGGACGACGGCGGCCGGGACCTCGACCGTGTCGCCCGTGCGTGGGTTGCGGGCGGTCCGGGCGGGGCGCTCCGCGCCGGTGAAGGTCCCGAAGCCGAGCAAGGAGACGCGTTCACCGGCGGAGACGCTCTCCATGATCGAGTCGAGGACGGCGTCGACCTGCCGCCGCGCCTGGGTCGGGGTGCTCTCGGTGCGTTCCGCGACGGCCGCGGCGAGCTCGGACTTGTTCATCTCTGATCCTCTCCTGGCACCGGTCGAGGGAGCCGGGGCCCCCGAGATCCACCCAACGTACCCAAGGGTGCTGGTCGTCACCAGGATCGCGCGGACGGGTCCTCCCGCCGGGCCGCCCTGCCGTCGCGACCCGTCGGGGCGCGACGGGGTGAAAGAGGGGCATGACCTGGCCGTTCACGCCCCGGTGGCGCTATGTTGAGCCGCCGCCCGAGCGCTGTGCCGAGCGGCAGATCAGGGAGCGTCGATGAAGCGCATGATCGTGGCGTCCGTGGTGGGCGCCCTGCTGGCCGTCGGAGGGGTCGCCGCACCGGCGACCGCCGGATCCGGATCCGTCACCGACTCGGACACCGAGGGCCGGTCCGTCCGCATGACGGTGACCACACCGAAGTACGTGACCATCAACCGGGCGGGCTACACCAAGATCCCGGTGACGGCCAGGCTGGCATTCTCGGGGCCCGGCACCTTCACCGGGTGGTGGGGTGACGCCGGCTACGCGACGGCCGAGTCGATCAACGGCGACTGGCAGTTCTCCTGGGCCGACTTCACCGACACGGTCGAGACCACCAAGAAGACCACCGTCGTCTTCCGCAAGTACGACCGCCTCGCGCCGCAGCGGCTCGCCGTGGGGGCCGAGACGGCGCCCGTGTACGGCGGTTCGTTGCTCTACCCGTTCGACGACCACCTGACGACCGTGTACCTGCGCAACGCGCGCAAGATCGTGGGCACGGACGCCTACCGGAAGAGCGGCTCCCGGGCCTACGTCCAGGTCCGCGGGACGGTCAAGGAGAACGTCTGGAAGTCCTCGACGTCGTACGAGGGGACGTGGAGGGGCAGGAAGGGCGTCGAGGTCGCGATCCAGTTCAAGCCGGACGGCGCGGCGAGCTGGAGCACCGTCAAGTACGTCACGACCGGGACGGGCGGAGAGGTCGTCACCCGGATCCGCAAGGGCAAGGCGGGCACGGTGCGGATCGTCGTCGCGCCGACCAACCGCACCACGGCGGCCACCGGGACCGACGGCGTCGGCGCCCGCTGACCGTCGTCGGCGCGGGACGACCGTGCCCCGGTACCCGCCGTGGGTACCGGGGCACGGGTGCTCGGGAGCCGGGTCAGGCCGTCGCGGCCGCCGCGGCCCGCGCCGCCGCGGGCAGCGCTTCGAGGATGCGGCCGACCGCCTCCTCGTCGTGCGCCGCCGAGCAGAACCACGCCTCGAACAGCGAGGGCGGCAGGTTGACGCCCGCGTCGAGCATCGCGTGGAAGAACGGCCGGTGGCGGAAGACGTCCTGGGCCCGGGCGTCGGCGAACGACGCCACGCCGTCGCGAGCCGCGGCCTCGCCGAAGAAGACCGAGAACAGCGACCCCACGCGCTGCACGCGGTGCGGCACGCCCTCGGCGTCCAGGGCCTCCTCGAGAGCCGTCGACACGGTGTCGGCCACCTCGGACACCCGGTCGTACACGAGCTCGTCGGCCAGCCGCAGCGTCGCCAGGCCCGCGGCCACGGCGACGGGGTTCCCGGACAGCGTGCCCGCCTGGTAGACGGGGCCGGTCGGGGCGAGATGGTCCATGACCGACGCGGCGCCGGCCAGCGCGGCCACCGGCATGCCGCCGCCGACGACCTTGCCGAAGGTGAACAGGTCCGGGGTCCAGTCCTCGCCCTGCGCCCGGGCCAGACCCCAGTAGCCGGCGTCCGAGACGCGGAACCCGGTGAGCACCTCGTCCAGGACGAGCAGCGCCCCGTGCTGGGAGGTCAGGCGGCGCAGCCCGGCGTTGAAGCCCGGGGCGGGCGGCACGACACCCATGTTCGCGGGGGCCGACTCGGTGATGACGGCAGCGATGCGGTCGCCGTGCGCGGCGAACACCGCCTCGACGGCGTCCAGGTCGTTGTACGGCAGGACGAGGGTCTCGGCGGCCGCGGCCTCGGTGACCCCGGCCGACCCGGGCATGGCCAGCGTCGCGACGCCCGACCCGGCCTCGGCGAGCAGCGCGTCCACGTGCCCGTGGTAGCAGCCGGCGAACTTGACGACCAGCGGGCGTCCGGTGACGCCCCGCGCCAGCCGCACCGCCGTCATCGTCGCCTCGGTGCCGGTGGACACCAGCCGGACGTGCTCGGCGGCCGGGACCCGCCGACGGATCTCCTCGGCGAGCTCGACCTCGCCGATCGTCGGCGCGCCGAAGGACAGTCCGCGCGATGCCGCCTCCTGCACGGCGGCCACCACCTCGGGGTGGGCGTGCCCGAGCAGGGCCGGGCCCCAGGATCCGACGAGGTCGACGTACTCGCGCCCGGCGACGTCGGTGACGTAGGGGCCGCGGGCCGAGGTGAGGAACCGCGGGTCGCCGCCGACCGAGCCGTAGGCGCGCACCGGGGAGTTCACCCCGCCGGGGATGGCGTCCTGGGCACGCAGGAACGCGGAGTGGTTGTCGGCCGGGGGCGTGGCGCCCACGAGCGCCGTCTCGACCTGGCCGAAGCCTGCGGTGTCCGTCATCGTGGTCCTTCCGTTCGGTGGTGGCGGGGGCTCGGCCGGGTCAGGCGAGCCAGTCCGCGATCTCGTGCGCCCAGTAGGTGAGGATCACGTCGGCGCCGGCCCGCTTGATGGCCAGCACCGACTCCAGGACGGCACCGCGGCGGTCGATCCAGCCGTTCGCGGCCGCCGCCTCGATCATCGCGTACTCGCCGGAGACCTGGTAGGCGGCCACGGGCACGTCGGCACGGTCGGCGACGCCGCGCAGGACGTCCAGGGAGGTCCCGGCGGGTTTGACCATGACCATGTCCGCCCCCTCGGCCAGGTCCAGGTCGGCCTCGCGCAGGCCCTCGCGGGAGTTGGCGGCGTCCATCTGGTAGGTCCGTCGGTCGCCCTGCAGGGCGGAGTCGACGGCCTCGCGGAACGGGCCGTAGAAGGCGCTGGCGTACTTGGCGCTGTAGGCGAGGATCGACACGTCCTCGAAGCCCGCGTCGTCCAGCGCGTCACGGATCACGGCGACCTGGCCGTCCATCATGCCCGACGGCGAGACCACCTCGGCGCCGGCCTTCGCCTGCGCGACCGCCATCGTCGCGTAGCGCTCCAGGGTGCTGTCGTTGTCGACGACGCCCTCGGGGGTGAGCACGCCGCAGTGGCCGTGGTCGGTGAACTCGTCCAGGCAGGTGTCGGCCATGACGACGGGGCCGGGGCGCCCCGTCTCCGCCTCGACGGCGGTCACGGCCGCGCGCGCGGCCCGGATCCCGCGCTGCAGGATGCCGTCCGGGTCGTCGCCGGCGGTGCCGCGGCCGTCCCGCTTGGCGGGGATGCCGAAGAGCATCACCCCGCCGACCCCCGCGCGGGCCGCGGCGGCGACCGCGTCGGCCAGCGTGGCCTCGGTGTGCTGCACCTGGCCGGGCATCGACGAGATCGGCGCGGGCTCGGTCAGCCCCTCCTTGACGAACAGCGGCAGCACGAGGTCGGCCGCGTGCAGCCGGGTCTCGGCGGCGAGCCGGCGCATCCGCGGTGTCGTGCGCAGACGGCGGGGCCGGTAGACGATGCCGGACGTGCTCATGAGTTCTGCTCCAGGGCGGTCGTGACGGCGGCGGCGAGGCCGTCGTCGGTCGGTGCGGACGCGACGCCCGCGACGGTCAGGCCCACCTCGTGCGCGGTGTCGGCCGACGGACGGCCGATCGCGACGACGGGTGCGGCGGTGCCGAGCTGGGCGGCGATCTCTCGGGCCACGGAACCCGAGGTGACCACGACCAGGTCGTAGGGGCGGCCGACGACGTCCGCCGGCAGCGCGGTGCGCACGGTGCGGTAGGCGGTGACCACCTCGGGGTGCCAGCCGCGGGCGGCCAGACCGTCGCGCAGGGTGGGGCGGGCGCGGTCGCCGAGCGGCAGCAGCACGGGCCGCCCCTCCTCGTCGGCGTGCGGGAAGGCGGCGACGAGCCCGTCGGCCGAGGCGTCCGCGGGCACCAGCTCCGGGTCGACGTCCACGGCCCGCAGCGCGCGGACGGTGGCCGGGCCCACGGCGGCCCACCGGGTGGGTGCGGCGGCGAGCGGGCGGGCGGCGGCCCCGGCCAGGGCGTCGACCGCGTTCACGCTGGTGATCACGGTCCAGACGAACCGTCCGTCGTGCAGGTGGGCCACGGTCCCGCGCAGGGCCTCCTGGTCGTGCGCCGGCGCCCGGGTGATCACCGGGGCGACGGTGACGTCCGCCCCGGCGTCGCGCAGCAGCCCGGCCAGCCCGGCCGCCCGCTCCGGCGAGCGCGGCAGCAGCACCGACCGTCCCGTCAGCGGGGGACGTACGTCCGGGGCGGTCACGGGACCTCCGGGTCGTCCGTCCCGGTCAGCGTCCGGTCGGCGTCGCCGCGGGACGGCGGCGCCGCGGTCAGCGGTGCCAGCCGCGCGGCGCCGTCGGCGAGCAGCCGTTCGGCGACCCGGACGCCCAGCGCGCGGGCCGTCGTGTCCGCGTCGGCGTCGGACAGGTCGGGCCCGACGGCGACCCGGGCCGTGTGGGTGAGCTGCTCGGCGCCGTCGACCCGTCCGACGACGGCCGACATGACGAGCTCGCCGTCCTCCAGGCGGGCGTGGGCGCCGATCGGGGCCGAGCACCCGGCCTCGAGACGGGCCAGCACCCCGCGCTCGGCGGTCACCGCCAACCGGGTGGGCCGGTGGTCCAGGGCGGCGAACGCCTGGGCGAGCGCGCCGTCGGCGAGGTCGACGGCGCGGGCCTCGACGGCGAGGGCGCCCTGCCCGGGCGCCGGGGCGACGACCGACGGGTCGAGCACCTCGCTGACGACCTCGGTGCGGTCCAGCCGGCTCAGCCCGGCGAAGGCGAGCACGACGGCGTCCAGGTCGGCGTCCTCGCCGAGGGCCCGGGCCAGCCGGGTCTCGACGTTGCCGCGGATGTCGACGATCTCGAGGTCGGGCCGGGCCGCCTGGAGCTGGGCGGCACGGCGCGGCGAACCGGTGCCGACCCGGCCGTTGCGGGGCAGCGTCTCCAGCGTCAACCCGTCGCGGGCGCACAGCGCGTCGCGGGGGTCCTCCCGCTCCGGCGTGACGAACGTCAGGCCGGCGGGCTGGGCCGTGGGCAGGTCCTTCAGCGAGTGCACCGCGACGTCGCAGCGCTCGTCGAGCAGGGCCTCGCGCAGCGCGGCGACGAACACGCCCGTGCCGCCGAGCTGGGAGAGCGAGGTCGTGCGGTCGGCGTCCCCGGCGGTCCGGACGTGGACCAGCTCGACGGGGTGCTCGAGCAGCTCGGTCAGGCGGCGCGCCACGAAGCCGGACTGCGTGGTCGCCAGTCGGCTGGCCCGGGTGCCGAGGCGCAGGTGGGTGACGTCGAGGGTGCTCACCCGTCCAGTCTCTCGCGAACCGAGGGGTCCGGGACAACCCGGACGGCCCTGTTCCGGCGGATCTCACAGTGCCCTCGTGACAGCATGAGCACCAGGGGGCACGGGGGTGCCCCGACGGAGAGGAGCGCTCCATGGAGGCCGTCCGACACGACATCGCCCTGGTGGCGCACGACAACAAGAAGGTCGAGCTGCTGCGGTGGGCGGAGTTCAACCGCGACACCCTCGCCGGCCATCAGCTCTGGGCCACCGGCACCACCGGGACGATGCTCGAGTTCGAGCTCGGGCTCCCGGTGAACCGCCTGCTCTCCGGCCCGGTCGGGGGCGACCAGCAGATCGGCGCCAAGATCGCCGAGGGCACGATCGACATGCTGATCTTCTTCTGGGACCCCCTCGAGGCGCAGCCCCACGACCCGGACGTCAAGGCCCTGCTGCGCCTCGCGGCGGTCTGGAACGCGCCGATGGCGTGCAACGTCGCCACGGCGGACATGATGATCTCCTCGCCGTTGATGCACGAGGACTACGGCGCCCGTCGGCCGGTCATCGACCAGCGCGGCTGGGTGGGCGGCGAACCGGCCGAGTGACCGGCAGGCCGACGGGCCGGGCCTAGAGCCCGGCGACGGCCGCCTGGGCGTGCGTGACGATCGCGGCGAGGCCGGTCCCGGCGACCCAGCCCCCGGTGGTGGCGAGCCCCGGCGTCCGGCCGACGGCGGCCCCCAGGTCGGCCACCGCCGTGCGGTAGGCGGGGGTCGGCGGCGGCAGCGCGCCGTCCCAGCGCTGCAGCAGGTGGTCGACCACGCGGTCCGCGACGGGTACGCCCAGCAGCTCGGCGGCGTCGCGCGCGGCCTCCTCGGCCGTGGGCGGGACCGTGGGCTCGCCGAGCCGGCCGTAGGACAGCCGGACGACGTGCATGCCCTCGCCGGCCGCGGCGCGGACGCGCTCGGCCAGCCACGGCCACTTCGCCGTCGAGTGGGTCATGGCCTTGGCCCGCACCGGCCCGGCGTCGGGGGCGACGAGCATCCCGGAGCCGCGGGGTGCGGCGTCCAGCTCGGGGGCGTCGAGCAGCAGCGTCGCCAGCCAGACGTCCGCACCCTGCTCCGGGACGGGAACCACACCGGTCCACGGCTCCAGCATGGGTGCCACCGTGGGCGTGGCCACCACCAGGCGCTCGGCGATGGTGGTGTGCACCGAGCCGTGGCCGCCCCGGACCTGCGCGGAGGTGGCCCGCGAGCGCACGACCCAGCCGCCGTCGTCGGCCCGCTCGACCCCGACGACCTCGTGGCCCAGGCGCAGCGTGGTGTGGATGGGGCCGGTGGCGTCGGTCGTGGGGGAGTCGGTCCAGTCCTCGGCGCTCGCGGCGATCTGCCCGGCCAGCGCCTCGACCAGCCCGTGCAGGCCGCCGGCGATGCCGCGGACCGCCGAACCCGCCGGCGCGGCGGCCCGCAGGTCGGCCACGGCGCGCGTGAGCGACCCCTCGACGGCGAACCGTTCCCGCAGGCCCGGGGCGACCGCCGCGACGTCCAGGCGGTCCAGCGGGGCGGAGTGGACGCCGGTGGCCACCGGGGCGACGAGCCGGTCGGTGGCACGGGCGCCGAGCCGGGCGCGCACCAGGGTGCCGAGGTCGTCGGCCTCGGCCCCCACGAACCGGGGCAGCACGCGGTCCAGGGCGGCCCGGGCGACGCCGGGCCAGCCGATGACGCGGCGCACGTCCGACGCCCAGGGCACCGCCGGGATGCCGAGCACCCCGGCGGCGGGCAGCGGGAACGGACGACCCGCGGCGTAGCCCCAGGCGGACAGCGGCGCAGGGGCGACGACCTCGAGGCCGAGCCGGCCGGCGAGGTCGGCCACGGCCGTCCCCCGGGAGGCGAACGACTCGGCACCGAGGTCGACCGGCACCCGCGGCAGGGACTCGAAGGAGCCGCCGCGGATCGGTCCGCCGAGCCGGGGCGAGGACTCCAGGACGACGGTCCGCAGGCCGCGGTCGATGAGCGTGCTGGCCGCGACCAGGCCCCCGATCCCGCCGCCGACGACGACGGCGTCCACCTGCTGGCTCACAGCGAGTGCACGAGCTCGACGACGCGGGTGAGCACCGTCGGGTCGGTGGTCGGCGGGACGCCGTGGCCGAGGTTGACCACGTGCGCCGGTGCCGCGCGCCCGCGGTCGACGACGTCGCGGACGTGCGCCTCCAACGCGGGCCAGGGGGCGCCGAGCAGCGCCGGGTCGATGTTGCCCTGCAGGGGGACGTCGTCGCCGAGCCGGCCGGCGGCCTCGTCCAGCGGGGTGCGGTAGTCGACGCCGACGGTGCGGTGGGTCAGCCCGGCCGCGACGAGGACGTCGCGCATGGCGGGCAGCAGGTGGCCGGTCGCGGTGCCGAAGTGGATGCCCGGCACGCCCAGGTCGGCGACGTGCCGCAGGGCCCGCGTCGACGACGGCGCCACGTGCGCGACGTAGTCGGCCAGGGACAGCGAGCCCGCCCAGGAGTCGAAGAGCTGCACGGCGCTGGCGCCGGCGAGGATCTGGGCGCGCAGGAACCGGCCGGTGAGGTCCGCGGTCCAGGTGGTCAGGCGCTGCCACGTCTCCGGGTCGGCGTGCATCAGCGTGCGGGCGGCCAGGTGGTCCCGCGAGGGCCGGCCCTCGACGAGGTAGGCGGCGAGGGTGAACGGCGCACCCCCGAACCCGATGAGCGGGGTGGAGCCGGGCCCGTCGGACAGCTCGGCGACCGTGCGCGCGGCGGCCTCGGTGATCGGGGCCAGCGCGGTCTCGTCCAGGTCGCGCGAGACGAGCTCGTCGATGTCGGCGGCCGTCCGGTAGGGGCGGTCCATCACCGGGCCGACGCCGGAGGCGATCTCCACGTCGACGCCCGCGAGCTTCAGGGGCACCACGATGTCGCTGAAGAAGATCGCCGCGTCCACGCCGTGCCGGCGCACCGGCTGCAGCGTGATCTCCGCGGCGAGGTCCGGCCGCAGGCAGGACTCGAGCATCCCGATGCCCTGCCGCACCTCGCGGTACTCGGGCAGGGAGCGCCCGGCCTGGCGCATGAACCAGACGGGGGTGCGCTCCGGCCGGTCACCACGCAGGGCCCTGACCAGGGGGGACGTCGACGTGCGGCCGTCGACCAGGGGATGGGTGGACGGCAGGTTGCTGACGCTCGGCGTGGGGGATGTCACGGTTGACGATTCTGCCCCCACGCCGGGGTGAACTTAAAGTGGAGCCACTGTGGTACTCCTCTCTCTCACCGCCTCCCACCGCGAGCTGGACCTGGACGCGCTCGAGCGCCTCTCGTCCGGCTCGCACTCCGTGGGTCGTGAGGTCGTGGGCAGCTGCCGCCCGGTCCAGGGCGCGGTGGTGATCTCCACCTGCAACCGGTTCGAGCTCTACCTCGACGTGGACGCCCCGCTGGACGGCGACGCCGTGCGGCACGCGACCCACCACGTCGCCGACCTCGTCGCCGCGTCCTCCGGGGTCACGACCGACACCGCGGCCGGGTCGTTCACCGTCCGCACCGGCTCCGAGGTGGCCCAGCACCTGTTCGGGGTCGCCGCCGGGCTGGACTCCATGGTCGTGGGGGAGCGGGAGATCGCCGGTCAGGTGAAGCGCGCGCTGGTGACCGCGCGCGACGACGGGACCACCTCGAAGACCCTCGAGCTGCTCTTCCAGACGGCGTCGCGGACCTCGAAGCGGGTGGGTCACCACACGACGCTCGGCGGGGTCGGGCGGTCGCTCGTGGCGCTGGGCCTGGACCTGGCCGGGGAGACCCTGCCGCCCTACCCCGGGACCCGTGCCGTCATCATCGGCACCGGCGCCTACGCCGGTGCCTCGGTGGCGGCGCTGCGCGCCCGCGGCTGCCACGACGTGCGGGTCTACTCCCGGTCGGGACGGGCGGCGGACTTCGCGGCCTCGCACGACGTCGAGGCCGTCGCCACCGACCTGGAGGCGCTGGTCGAGGCGCTCGAGGACGCCGACGTCGTCGTGTCCTGCTCGGGCGCTCGTGGACGGGCGCTCGACCTGCCCGGCGTGGACGCCCCCGAGGCGTCCCTGGCGTACGTCCTGGACGCCGCCGCGGTGGCACGGGCACGGGAACGGGCGGCGGCGCGGGCCGAGGAGGCCCCGGAGCCGCCGGCGCTGGTGATCCTGGACCTGGCGCTGCACCGCGACGTGGACCCGCGGGTGGCCGACGTCGAGGGCGTGCTGCTGTACGACCTGTCGACCCTGAAGGCGAACGCGCCGGCCACCGACCACGCCGAGCTGGACCGCGCGCGGGACCTGGTCGCGGACGCGGCCGTGCGCTTCGAGGAGACCCGGCTGGGGCGGGCCGCCGACGCCGCGGTCGTCGAGCTGTTCGACGAGGCCGAGCGGCAGGTCGAGCACGAGGTCGCCGTGGAGTCCGCCCGGCTGGTCGAGGAGCTCGCCCCGTTCGTGCAGTCGCCGACGGAGGCCGATCTCGAGGGGATCGCCCGGACCGTGCGCCGTCGCGTGCACACCGAGCTGCACGGCCGCATCGTCGCGGTGCGCGCGACGGCCCTGGCCGACGCCCGGGCCGCCGAGGCCGCCGTGGTCGCCGGCGCGGAGCAGACCCTTCGGGCCTCTCGGGCAACACACCCCTCACGCGCATAGTGCTTTTGTCGGGCGAGTGCGGGGCGCCTCCCGTAGCGTGATCGGCGAGGCCGCAGCGAGCGGTCGACGCACCCGCGGAAGGACGTGCCGGCGATGGACAGCTTCTGGGACTACATCTGGTTCCTCCTCTGGATCTTCCTCTTCATGGCCTACCTGATCGTGCTCTTCCAGATCCTCGCGGACCTGTTCCGTGACCACACCCTCAGCGGCTGGTGGAAGGCGGTCTGGGTCCTCTTCCTGATCTTCGTCCCGCTCCTGACCGCGCTCGTCTACCTCATCGCCCGCGGACGGGGGATGGCCGAGCGCAATCTCGCCGCGGTCAAGGAGTCGAAGGCGGCCACGGACGACTACATCCGCTCGGTGGCGTCGCACCCGGCGCCGGCCGACCAGATCGCGGCCGCGAAGAAGCTCCTGGACGAGGGAGCGATCACCCCGCAGGAGTTCGAGTCGATCAAGGCCAAGGCCCTCTCCTGACGGAGGGTGCGCCGGCCTGCGCCGGTAGGTTGCCCTCATGAGGCTCGGCGTCATCGACATCGGTTCCAACACGGTCCACCTCCTGGTCATGGAGGCGCGACACGGTGCCCGGCCCGTCCCCCAGGCGAGCCACAAGACCACCGTGCGTCTCATGCGCTACCTGGAACCGGACGGGTCGATCTCCGCGGAGGGCGTGGCGGCCCTGCACGGGGCGGTCGGCGACGCCGTGGCGGTGGGGCGTGAGCACGGCATCGAGGCCACGATGGCGCTGGCGACCTCGGCGCTGCGGGACGCGACCAACGGGGCCCGGCTGATCGCCGACCTCTCCGAGCTCGCCGGCGTGCCCGTCGAGGTGCTCGGCGGCGAGGAGGAGGCGCGGCTGACGTTCCTCGCGGCGCGTCGCTGGTACGGCTGGGGCGCGGGCCGGCTGCTGCTGCTGGACATCGGCGGCGGGTCCCTCGAGATCGCCAGCGGCGTCGACGAGGCGCCCGACGTCGCGCTGTCGGTGCCGCTCGGCGCCGGCCGCACGACCCGGGAGTTCCTCTACGAGGAGGACCCGCCCGCCAAGCGCGACGTGGAGCGGCTGCGCAAGCACGCCCGCCGGGTGCTGCAGGACGCGGTCGGCCCGGTCCGGGACGCACCCGCGCCCGACCACGCCGTGGCGACGTCGAAGACGTTCCGGTCCCTGGCACGTCTCGCCGGGATGCCGCGGCAGGTGATGGGCACCGGCGAGCGGTGGCGGATGCGGCAGGAGCACCTGGCCGACTGGGAACCGCGGCTGGCGAAGCTCTCCTCGGGGGACCGCACGGTGCTGCCGGGCATCGGGCCGGGACGTGCCCGGCAGATCGTGGCGGGGGCGGTCGTCGCCGAGGAGGCGATGCGTGCCCTGGACGTGGACGAGGTGGAGATCTGCCCGTGGGCGCTGCGCGAGGGAGCGATCCTCCAGCGGCTCGACCACCTCTGACCCGGCGCCACACCCGCTGTGGGCATGAAATCTGCAGGCTCCGGGGACTCGAGCGCTGCAGATTTCATGCCCACAGCGGGGGGTCGGAGCTCCAGGGGTGCGCCGGCGCGGGGTAGTCGTCGACCGGCAGGGCCGGGCGCGCGGTCCGCACGCCGGCGTGGGTCACGGTGGTCGACGCCGGCGGCACGGCAGCGGGAGGAGGGTCCGGGTCGCGCCCCGGCGCGTCCAGCAGCCGGGCCGCCGTGCGGGCCAGCGAGACCGACACGTCGCGACCGGACCCGTCCGCAGACCGGTCGACCAGGCCGTCGAGCACCCCGGCGGCCAGCAGGTAGCCGGTGGCGTGGTCGAGTGCCTGGGCGGGCAGCGCCCCCGGCGTGACGCCGTCGGGCGACTCGACCAGAGCGATCCCGGTGGCGGCCTGCACGACGGAGTCGAAGCCCCGTCGGCCGCTCCACGGGCCGTCGGTGCCCCACGCGGAGACCCGGGCGCGAATCACCGACGCGGGCACGCGCAGCCCGAGCGCCTCCAGAGCACCCGGTCGGTACCCGGTGACGAGGACGTCGGCGGCGTCGAGCAGCTCCTGCGCACGCCGGTGGTCGGCACGGTCCCGCAGGTCGAGGACCGTCGTGCGCTTGCCCTGGCCGGTGTCGAGGTGCTGGGCGGCGATCTCGGCGGGCGCCGGCGGGTCGACGCGGAGCACGTCCGCGCCGAGCAGCGCGAGGGTCCGGGTCCCGACGGGGCCGGCGATGACGCGCGTCAGGTCGAGCACCCGCAGCCCGGCGAGAGGCGCGG
Source organism: Isoptericola sp. b408 (assembly GCF_030588085.1). Classification (NCBI taxonomy): domain Bacteria; kingdom Bacillati; phylum Actinomycetota; class Actinomycetes; order Micrococcales; family Promicromonosporaceae; genus Isoptericola; species Isoptericola sp. b408. The sequence continues at coordinate 39,763 of NZ_JAUQYQ010000001.1, read as the reverse complement.
GCCCGCCACGGGTGCCCGAGGACGTGGCGGCAGGACCGGGGGACCGGGGCTCGACCCGCACCAGGGGTCCGACGGCGGCGGCCCGGCCGGGCGCCGAGGCGCGCCACTCGTCCTCGGCGCGGACCCGCACGACGACCGCCCCGGTGGCGGCGGCGTCGTCCTCGACCTGACGGGCCGAGCACGTCGCGAGCCGGGCGGCCAGGTCGTCGCGCGTGGCGTCGTCGGGCAGGTCGAGCAGCCGCAGCAGCCGGGTCCGGTGGTGGGGATAGTTCGCGTGCGTGCGGACCCAGCCGTCGGACGTCGCGAAGAACCCCGAGTGCGGGGCGAAGCCGGCGACCGGGTCGCCGTCGATCCGCAGCAGCCGGTCGGAGCCGAACGCGGCGGCGACGCGGGCCGGGTCGAGGGGGTCGTCGACCAGCGGACCGGTCGCCCCGGCGCGACGCGCGGCCGAGCGCAGCACACCGAGCGCGTCCGTGGCCAGGTCGAGCACCGGCAGCGTGGCCGCGAGCCAGGTCATGGTCCGACGGTACCCACCCGCGGCCGACGATTTCACCCGGTCTGTCGTGCCGGGTCGGCGCATGCTGGAGGAGGTGGCGTCCTCATCGCACGGGCCGACGGCGGCCCCCGGGCGTCTCCGCGGCACGAGGGAGTGCGCCATGGTCACCGCTCAGCGAGGGATCGCCAGCTTCTCCGTCAAGGACGTCGGCGAGGCCCGGAGCTTCTACGAGGACGTGCTCGGACTGAAGGCGAAGATCGTCCAGGACGAGATGCTGATCCTCCACCTGCCCGGCGGCACGCCGGTCTTCGTCTACCCGAAGGGCGACGACCACACGCCGGCGTCCTTCACGGTCTTCCACCTCCTGGTCGACGACGTGGACGCGGTGGTCGACGAGCTCGGCTCCCAGGGGGTGACGCCGATCCGCTACGAGGGTTTCGACCACGACGAGCGCGGCGTCGTCCGCGGGTTCATGGAGGGCGGCGACGGCGTCTGGTACGCCGACCCGTCCGGCAACGTCATCGGGTTCGCGGACGGGGACGGAGCGCGGCTGTTCGACGAGCTCGTCGGCTGAGCCGGCTCCTGGTCCGGGGGCGGGGACGGGGCGGATCGGCCGCTTCCCGTTAGGATGCGGCACATGGCCAAGTCCACCGCTGAATTCGTGCTGCGTCCGTTCCAGGGTCTCCCCGGGGAGGCCGACTGGGTGTCGATGCGCGAGATCGTGCCGTCCGCGACCGCCCCCGCCCGGATGACCGCCGAGCACGGCGGCGAGGACGTCGTCGTCGCCACGGTGCTGCCCGGCGGCTGGGCCGCCATGCGCCGCGAGGACGGCACCGTGCTGCTCGGCGTGCAGGGCGTCCTGAACTCGGACGACCTGAGCCGCGACCTGGCGGCCGCCCTGCTGGCCGCGGTGGAGGGTGAGCCGGGGACGGGTGTCCTGCCCGAGCACCTCCAGGTCGCCGCCGACGGCCCGCGCCTCCAGGACGTCCTGGACGACTCCGTCCCGTTCGAGGTCACCGTGCACGAGGGCTACGACTACTGGATCGACTCCTCGGCCGAGATGACCGACGAGATCAAGGCCGGGCTGGACGAGGCCGCCGCCCAGTCGGTCCCCACGGTGAAGCTCGACGGTGTCGACGCCGCCTACTGGTGCCGCATGAGCCGCGAGTTCGTCCGGTGGGCCCGGACCGAGGACGAGGACCGCGTCGTGGACGCCATCGCCCGCCTGCACGCGAAGCGGGACTCCGGCCTGGCCGGGGGCAAGTTCCTCGGCATGTTCCGCGCCTGCGGCCTGGTCGTGCCCGTGTGGGAGCTGCCGCGCGGCACCGAGGCCGACGAGCTGACCGAGCCGGTGCAGGACCTGTCCCGCCGTCTCGAGGAGGCGCTGGCGGTGGAGGAGCCGCTCGACGCCACGCAGCGTCGTGCGCGGGCAGGGATTGTCTCCCGCCAGGTCACCCTGCGCTGATCCACACCGAATTTTCACCCGCTGCGCGCCGCCGCACCGGTCCTCGGTCCTCTGCCTGCCCCTACCGTGGACGTAGGATTCCGAGGGAAGTTCTTTGCACTTCCGCCCGGCCCCTCCGGCCGGGCCCACCGACGACCACGGTCGTGACCACCGCACGAGGCAGGGAGCTGTGAACGCGGAACACGGGGGAACCAGGACGGGCGACGCGAGGGTGCCGACCGGCGGCACCGGCGACGCCGACGGACGGACGCCGGCGCGGCGTCCCAGCATGCCCGTGGCGAAGACCCCTCGCCCACCCCGGACGCGTGACGGTCGCAGCACCCAGCGCGTCGCCGTGATCGTGCCCGCCAAGGACGAGGAGGAGCGCATCGCGGCGACGGTGCGCTCCGCGCGCGCCATCCCGCACGTCGACCTCGTGCTCGTGGTGGACGACGGTTCCGAGGACGACACCCAGCACGTGGCGCGGGAGGCCGGCGCCGTCGTCGTGCGGCACTCGCACAACCGCGGCAAGGCGGCCGCGATGGAGACCGGCGCGGCGGTCGTGGCCATGCGTGACGCCGACGGCCGGGCACCGCGTCTCCTGCTCTTCATCGACGGCGACCTGGGTGACACCGCGGTCAACACCGCACCCCTGGTCTCCCCGGTCCGCGAGGGTGTCGCCGACCTGGCCATCGCCCTGCTGCCCCGGCAGCAGGGCGCGGGCGGCCGGGGCATCGTCGTCGGTGCCGCGCGTCGCGCGATCCAGCGCCTCGCGGGGTGGAGCCCCACGCAGCCGCTGTCCGGCATGCGGTGCCTGACCCGGGACGCGTTCGAGGCCGCGACACCCCTGGCCCACGGCTGGGGCGTCGAGACCGGGATGACGATCGACCTCCTGCGGGCCGGCTACGTGGCCGTCGAGGTGCCCTGCGACCTGCGCCACCGGGCCTCGTCCAACGACCTGGCGGGCCAGCTCCACCGCGCCGGGCAGTACCGGGACGTCATGGCGGCCGTGGGGGCCCGGCAGGTCCGCCGGGCCGTGGACGCGATGGGACGTCGCGTCACCCGCTGATCCTCGGCGTGCTCAGGGGGTGACGATCGCGAAGTCCGGGTCGCCCGGGTCGAGCACGGCGGCCAGGCGCCTCAGCACGCCCTCGTCGCCGGTGACCTCGACACCGGCCGCCGCGAGCGCGTCCGGTGCGGGGTCGGCGGCGAGCGCCGGCAGTGCCGCCTGCGTCGTGGTGAGGCGGACGTCGGCGTCCCCGTGCCGCGCCGCGGTGCTGTGGGTGAGCACGCCGTGGGCCAGGCGCACCCGGTAGCGGCTGCCGGTGTCGGTGAGGACGACGTTGAGCGTGAGGTGCTCGTCCCAGGCGCGGGGGCCGTCCACCCGGACGGCGAGCGCGTCGAACAGCATCTCCGGGGTCAGGTGGGCGACGACGTCGGTGGCGGCCGTCGTGATCGGGGTCCCGAACGGCCCCTCGCGCAGCTCGGTGGCGCCGGAGAGGTAGAAGTTGCGCCACGTGCCGTTCTCCGCGCCGTAGCCGAGCTGCTCGTACGTGTCGGCCAGGAGCTCGCGGGCCGCGACGTGGTCCGGTTCCGCGAAGACCACGTGGTTGGCGAGCTCGGCCGCCCACCGCAGGTCGCCGTCGTCGACGGCGGCCTGTGCGGCGGCGACGACGGCGTCGGCACCGCCCCCCAGCGCGACGTAGCGCCGGGCGCGCTCGACGGGCGGGTGCTCCCACAGGTGGGCCGGGTTGCCGTCGAACCATCCCAGGTAGCGCTGGTAGATCGCCTTGACGTTGTGGTTGACCGACCCGTAGTAGCCCCGGGCGTTCCAGGCGTTCTCGAGCACGGGCGGGAGCTGGAACCGCTCGGCGATCTCGGGACCGGTGAGCCCCTGGTTCATCATCCGCACCGTCTGGTCGTGCAGGTAGGCGTACAGGTCGCGCTGGTTCTCCAGGAAGCTCACGGCACGGTCGCGTCCCCACGTGGGCCAGTGGTGCGAGGAGAAGACGACCTCGAGGTCCGCACCGAACAGGTCGATGGTCCGGGTCAGGCACTTCGCCCACGCGTTCGGGTCACGGACCAGCGCGCCGCGCAGCGTGAGCAGGTTGTGCAGGGTGTGCGTGGCGTCCTCGGCGGCGCACAGCGCGCGGTGGTCGGGGAAGTAGAACAGCATCTCCGACGGCGCCTCGGTGTCCGGGGCCATCTGGAAGACGATCCGCACGCCGTCGACGGTCTCCTCCTGGCCCGTCGTCGTGACGTCGATCGTCGGGGGGATGAGGGTGACGGTGCCGGTGGACGTCGTCTGCCCGAGCCCGGCCCCGACCTGTCCCCGCGGCCCGCGGGAGAGAGCCGCGCCGTACATGTAGCCCGCGCGACGGCTCATGGCCGTCCCGGCGTACACGTTCTCGGCGACGGCGTGCTCGACGAAACCTTCCGGGGCGAGGACCGGCACCCGGCCGGCGTCGACCTCCTCCTGGGTGGTCACGCCCTTCACGCCGCCGAAGTGGTCGACGTGGGAGTGGGAGTAGATGACGCCCGTGACCGGCCGGTCGCCCCGGTGCTCCCGGTACAGCGCGAGGGCGGCCGCCGCCGTCTCGGTGGAGATCAGCGGGTCGACGACGATCACGCCGGTCGCGCCCTCGACGAACGTGACGTTCGACAGGTCGAGACCGCGGACCTGGTAGATGCCCTCGACCACCTCGAACAGCCCCTGCTCGGCGACGAGCCGGGACTGCCGCCACAGGCTCGGGTTCACGGTGTCGGGGGCGTCCCCCTCGAGGAACGCGTACGTGTCGGTCTCCCAGACGACGGTGCCGTCGCCGGTCGTGACGGCGCTCGGCGTCCGCCGGGCGACCAGGCCGCGCCGGGCGTCCTCGAAGTCCTGGGTGTCGTCGAAGGGGAGGGTCGCGAGCAGGTGCTGCTGCTGGGCGGAGACGGTCGGGGCCGCGGGCTTCGGCGGGGTCGTCATGGACCCCAGCCTCACCCGGCCAGGACCGCCACGCCCGGCGAGGCGCGCGCCGGGCCGGGCGGTGGCACGGCCTGGCGGTCCGCCGCGGTCAGGCGGCGGTGCTGAAGTCGTGCCGCTGCCGGCGGGCAGCGCGCACGACCGTCCGTTCGGGGACGGCGGCGTCGGCCTCGACGTCGGCTCCGGGCTCCAGGACGGCGTCCTCGCCGAGCTGGGCGTAGGCGCCCACGCGGGCGTCGTCACCGACGACGCTGCGTGGTCCGACGTGGACGCACTGGCCCACGCGCGCACGGGTGCCGACGACGGCGTCGACGTCGATCCAGCTGAACCGACCGATCCGGGCACCGGCAGCGACCCGAGCACCGGCCTCGACGTAGGCACCCGCCTCGACCCGCGCCTCCGGGTGGACGGACGCGTGGGGGGAGACGTAGCCCTGGCCGTTGTCGTGTCGGACGTACCGCGTGACGTTGCCCGCGTCGTCTTCGATCTCGACCTTCCGGGGGATGCGTCGCACAACTCTCCTTGGCTGATGGTCTTGTTCCACTTTGCACAACGTTCGTGCGTCGGCCAGGATTCCTGGTCCCACCCCTCGGACGCCAACTGACGTCATGGTGGTCTACCCGGTGTTCGCCCGAGGACCCCCGCGCGGATGCACGGCGGCCCCGGTCACCCGCTGGGGTGACCGGGGCCGCCGTGGTCGACGGGCGTGCTCAGTAGCGGAAGCTGGTGAGGAACTCGAAGCTGTCCTCCGCGAACTCCGGCGTCGACGGCGCGCCGTCCCGCTCCACGACGTAGAGCTTCACCTTGCCGTGGGCGGCCCGCAGGATCGGGCCCCACTCCATGTCGCCCTCGCCGACGTCGCCGGGGATGCCCCGCTCGTCGCCGTTGAGGTCGCCGTCCTTGATGTGCAGCAGCTCGACACGGTCGCCGTGCTCCTCCAGCAGCTCGACCACGTCGGCGCCCGCGTCAGCCGCCCAGAAGGTGTCGAGCTGGAAGGTCACGTACCGCGGGTCGGTGTTCTCGACCAGGATCTCCCAGGCGCTCTTCGTCTCGCCGGTCTCCGGGTCCTCGAACGTGGTCGTGAACTCCCACTGGTGGTTGTGCCCGAAGATCTTGCCGGTGCCGTTCTTGACCGACCGTTCGCCGAGGCGGTCCATGGCGGCCGCGGTCTCGAGGACGTCCTCGTAGGTGCTGGACCCGTCCCGGGCGATGCCGGGACCGGGCCAGCCGCCCGAGCCGACGTATCGCTGCCCGAGGTCCTTGGCGTTCTCCAGTGCCGCGTCGAAGCTGGCCTCGGACACGTTGCCGTGCGTGGTCGGCGCCGACATCCCGCGCTCGCGGAGCTCGACGCGGAGCTCGGCGGCGGTGTTGCCGCCGTAGAAGACGCTGCCCGGGGAGCTGAACGGTTCGACGTTGCGGTACCCGATCTCCTCGAGCTCGTCGACGACCGTGTCGAAGCCGTCGGAGAGCGTCCAGCCGAGGTAGCTGAACAGCTGGATCGAGATCTTCTCGGCCGGGACGGTCCGGCCCTGGCCCTGGCCGGGGGCTTCGTCGCCGTGCGGGTGCTCGGGGACGGCGCTGGCGGTCCCCGCGCCGAACAGACCGGCGGTGAGCATGGCGGCGGCGGTGGTGGTCGCGAGGACGCGACGGGTCTTGTGCGTGGTCACTGCGGTTCCTCCTCGGGTGGGCAGCGTCGGTGCTGCACGGGGTGGATCGACGGGCGGCTGCTCCGCCGCCCGGGGTGGTGGGGCGGGACCGTCGCGGCCCCGCCCCACCGTGCTCGGGCGAGCAGGTCAGCCGAGCTCGGCGACGAGCGCCTCGGCGTCGCGGGTCAGCACCTCCTCGTCGGTGGCGTCGGCGAACCGCTGGTACGCGGCCGCCGCCTTGGCGTCCCGGCCGGCGTCGGCGTGCCGCTCGGCCTGGTCCAGGAAGGCCTGGAGCCGGGCCGACTCGTCGGTCGAGAGCTCGCCGGCCTCCTCGAGGCGCTCGAGGTGCGCCGCGATGTCGTCGGCCGAGGTGGTGACGGTGAAGCCGACCGTCGCCCCGGTCGTGTTGCCGGCCTCGTCGGTCGCGGTCGCGACGATCTCGTGCTCGCCGAGGTCGAGCGTCCACAGCTCGATCTCGCCGGCCTCGATCTCCTCGCCGTCGAGCGCCAGGCTCCACGAGGCGACGCCGGAGGTGGCGTCCGTGGCCTCGGCACCCAGGTCGAGGACCTGGGAGGAGCCGAGCTCGTCGCCGTCGGCCACACCGGTCACCGCGACCTCGGGGGCCGTGGTGTCGATGGACACGGTCACCTCGCCGACCTCGGAGACGTTGCCCCCGCTGTCGATGACGCGGTACTGCAGCTCGTGCACACCGTCGGAGTCGAGCGTGACGGGCTGGATGCCGAACCAGCGGTGCCGGATGGACTCCCAGGTCTCACCGCCGTCGTCGGAGACCTCGGCGTCGGCGACCTCGCCGTCGTCCGTGCCGTTGATCGACACCTCGACCTCACCGGTGTACCAGCCGTTGTCGCCGGTCGGCTCGGCCGGGTCGAGCGAGTGGTTGGCCTCGGGCGGGGTGACGTCGCTGACGCCCGGGCCGTCGAAGACCAGGGTGTCGAGCTCGACACCGCCGGTGGAGGTGACGAACAGCTCGCCGGTGCCCTCCGGGAACGCGGTCACGTCCGCGGCCACCGTGGACCAGCCGGCCGAGTCGAGGTCGGCCGTGGCGAAGGGCTCGGCGTCGGCCGCGCCCCAGCGGAGCTCGATGGTGCCGGTCCCGGCACCGGTGACGTCGACGCCGTCGATCCCGGTGAAGTTCACCGGCTCCCAGGCGAGGTGGTCACCGGCGTCGAACGAGGCGACCTTGGCCAGACCGCCCGCGGTGTCGTCGCTGACGACCTCCACGCCGGAGAGGGTGTCGGCGTGCTCGGCCTCCTGGGTGAAGGTGTTGAGCAGCAGCGAGACCTCGTCCTGGGCCGGCGGGATGTCCCCGTTGCCCTGGTCGGTGTAGTTCGCCACGACGACGGCGTAGAGCTTCTCCGTCTCACCGTGCTCCGGCGCGTCGGCCGGGGTGACCCAGGCGCCGGAGCAGCCGCTGCCGAGCACCTCGGGGTGCGCGTGGGTGTCGTGACCCAGGCCCAGCGTCCAGGACAGGTTCGAGCACACGGTCTCGTCGCCGTCCTCCGGGTCGGAGGTGGAGAACCCGTACGGCACGGCGTCGCCCCAGGCGAAGAAGCCGCCGTCGGCCGGGTAGTCGGCGGTCAGCGTGGGTGCCACGTTGCCGACCGTGACGAGCTCGGAGGTCAGGCCGATGCGGCCGCCGGGGTCGGTGACCCGCAGGCGCACGGTGTACTGGCCGAGCTCGTCGTAGGTCGTGGTGACCTGCTCGCCGTTCTCGTCGAAGGTGCCGTCACCGTCGAGGTCCCACTCGTAGGTGAGCGCCCCGCCCTCGGGGTCGCTGGACCCCGAGCCGTCGAGGGTCACCGTCAGCGGGGCCTCGGAGGAGGAGATCGGGTCGGCGTCGATGACCGCCGTGGGGGCCTTGTTGCCCTCGGCGTAGTCGACGCGGTACAGGCCCGCCTCCGGGTTCTGCCGGAAGAAGCCGTTGCCGTAGTCGAGGATGTAGAGCGAGCCGTCGGGGCCGAACTCCATGTCGATCGGGCTGTCGGTGATGGCCTGCACGTTGTCGGTCAGCGCCGCGTTGGGCAGCACGTGCTCGACGTGGGTGACGGGGCCGTCACGGTCGGGGATGGTCAGCCCGGCGATGTAGTCCTGGGAGAACTCGTAGAAGAACGCCGTGCCGTCCCAGTACTCCGGCCACTGGGTCTCGGGGCCCTCCGGGTCGAAGGCGAACGTCGGGCCGCCCATCGGGCCCTGGCCGCCCTGCGGGTCGAACTCGACGAACTCGTCGAACGGCTGGTCGCCGGGGTCGTCGCCGTAGTAGACCTGCGGCGCCGTCGCCGGCGGCAGCACGTCCAGACCCGTGTTCCAGGTGGAGTTGTTCTCCGCGCCGGCCTCGCAGTCGAACCACGGTCCCGGGGTGGCGGTCTCGAAGTCCCACTCGTTGTAGTTGGCGTTGGGCCCGTGGCAGTACGGCCACCCGCCGTTGAGCGCGGTCGTCGTGCTCTGCCACTCCACGTAGCCCATCGGGCCGCGCTCGTCGCTGGCGACGCCGGAGTCGGGGCCGTAGTCGCCCCAGCTCACCGCGCCGGTGACGTCGTCGACGTCGATCCGGAACGGGTTGCGCAGACCCATGACGAAGATCTCGGGGCGGGTGTTCTCCGTCCCGGGCGGGAAGAGGTTGCCCTCGGGGATCGTGTAGCTGCCGTCGGCCTCGGGGTGGATCCGCAGGATCGCACCGCGCAGGTCGTTGGTGCTGCCGGCGCCGCGCCGCGCGTCGAACCCGGGGTTCATGCCGGGGGCGTTGTTGTTGGGGGCGAAGCCGTTGGAGCCCGGGGTGCTCGCGGGGGTGTTGTCACCGGTGGACAGGTAGACGTTGCCCTCGGCGTCGAAGTCGATGTCACCGCCGACGTGGCAGCACTGCCCGCGCTGCACCTCGACCTGGAGCAGGTTCTGCTCGGTGGACATGTCCAGGGCGCCGGCCGCGGCGTCCCACTGCACGCGGGAGAGCTGGTTGTAGCCCTTCCACTGGTCCCAGTAGGACTCGTCCGCACCGTCGGGCAGCTGGTTGGGCGCCGACCCCGACGGGGTCGTCGTGGGGTAGTCCTCGCCCTCCATGACGCGGGGTGCGTAGTACAGGTAGACCCAGCCGGACTCGGCGAAGTCGGGGGCCAGGGCGATGCCCTGCATGCCGTCCTCGGAGTTGGCGTAGACGTCGACGGTGTTGACCACCGCGGTGACGCCCGTGCTGGGGTCGGTGTGCCGGATAGCGCCGTCGCGGGCGGTGTGCAGCACCGACCCGTCGGGCATGACCGCCATGCCGATGGGCTCACCGGTGTTCTCGGTGAGCAGGATCTTCTCGTAGTTGGACCAGTCGAGCGCCGCCTCGGCGCCCTCCTCGGAGCCGTGGTCGACGCCGTCGTGGGCCGACGCCGTCGCCGCTGCGATCGGCAGTGCCAGCGCGGCGGTCGCCACCGCCGCGAGAGCACGTGAACGCATAGAATGGGTCATCGCACTTGCCTTCCTGGATGTAGTGCGTGAGAGCCCCGTCGATGTCCCCGTCGCCGCTACGACGGACCCGGACAGGCGGGGTTTCTCATTCCGTGGTGTGGTGCGCCGGCCTCCCCTCGTGCTCGTCGCGGGGGCCGTGGCACGGCGCGGACGGCGTCAGGGACGGCGTCGGGCCTGCTCCGGGGGGCGGGTGGACCGCCCGCTGGCGCGGCTCCTGTGCCGCGCGGTCGTCAATGACCATGGCCCGAACCTAGGGGCACTTATGGCGACTGTCAACCAAAAGGTGTGAGTCAGTTGACAGACATCTGTCGAGAATCGTCGGTGCGGAGCACGAGCAGCCCGATCAGCGGCACGGCGGGGAACAGCATGATCGTCACGACACGGATGCCGTAGTCGTTCGCCAGCGCCCCGCCCACGCCCGCGATGAGCAGCGCCACCAGGACGGGGCGCAGCAACGGCCAGGAGTCCTCGGCCCGTCGGAGCCAGCCGGCGGGGAAGCGGGGGCCGGCCCACAGCGCCGCCACGACACCCAGCAGGACGGCCAGCGACAGCCACGCGGGCGGGCCGCCGTCCAGCGAGCCGACGGCGTAGCCCGCCTTGCGCCACACGGTCTCGAAGGCCGTGCCGTCCACGACGGACTGGACGAACGCGCCCAGGTGCGAGCGTTCGGCGGGCGGGCGCAGCCAGTCCAGGACACCGATGACGGCCACGAGGAGCACGCCCGCGCCTCCCGCGAGCGCCAGCCGCCGCCAGGTCAGGCGCGCCCCCAGGACGGCCAGGACCACCACGGCGAACACGGGGACGAGCACCAGCCCGCCGCCGACGTCGACGCCGAACGTCGGCCACACGGTCACCACCAGCGCCACCAGGCCCACGAGGCCCGCGACGACGGCGCCGGGGACCCGGCCCCAGCGACGAGCCACGACCGTCGCGAGCCCCGCGGCGCAGAGCACCGCCGCGACCGCGTACACCGAGTACGTCGGGTTGCCGAACCCGTAGAACCGGCCGCCGAGCGTGGGGGCCGCCCCGAGCGGGCTGCCGCGGTGCAGCGGCGTGCCGAGCACCGCGTCCAGGCTGAGCACGAGGAAGGTCACGGTCGCCAGCACGGCGGTCCCGGCCCAGGCGGGGCGGCGCGGCGCCAGCGTCCCGACCAGGGCCACCAGGACCGTGCCTCCGGCGAGGGCCAGCCACAGGCCGGTCTGCGGGTCCGGCATCCGCCACCACGACCAGGTGGTCATGAGGAACGAGGCGGCGGGCATGGCGGCGCAGACCAGCAGCACCGTCTCCAGGGTCCGGGTCCAGACCCGGACGGCGCGGGGCGAGGACCGGCGCCGGAGCTGCGGCAGGACGAGCACCACCAGGGCGAAGGCGACCACCGCGACGTACGTCGGCACCCCGGTCACGGCGCCGGTGACCTCGCGCAGGCCGTGGTCGCGCTCGGTCAGGGAGGACAGGTCGCGCACGGTGGCGCCGGTGCCGCTCGGCCGCTGCGCGCTGAGGGTGACGGGGGCGCCGGAGAAGTCGGCCGGCGGTGCCAGGTCGAAGTTCGCCACGAGGGTCGGGGGCAGGTCGAGCAGCCGCACGACGCCGACCCAGCGGGTGGCCGACGACGCCAGGTAGGACGGCGCGGCGTCGGTGTGGGTGCGGGCGACGCCGACGCCGAGCGCCGGCCGGGTGGGCGAGGGGTTGCCCATGTCGGTGACCAGCACGGTGACGTCCTGCGGTGCCGCCGCCAGCACGCGGCGCACGGTCGCGTCGACGGCTCGCAGCGCGTCGTCCCGCTCGGGCCCGGAGCCCGTGGCGCCCTCGGGCACCGGCCGCGCGTCCGACCCCTCGCCCGTCGGGTGGTACGGGGCGGAACCGGCGTCCACGACGGTGACCGGGCAGGCGAAGGCCTCCTCGGGGTCGTCGAGAGCGTCCTCCAGGGTGCGGTAGCGCTCGACGGCCCCGTCCCCGTCGGCCAGCGTCAGGGCGGCGGCGGGGCCGACCGCGGTCGCGCACACGTCCCCGGCGGCGAGGGTCTCGCCCAGCACGCCCGGGTGCGGGTTGAACTCGGAGGCGCTCTGGCGGGCCTCGAGGTCGTCCCAGCCGTCGACGACGGCCCCGGCGCCGTCGGCGGTGACACCCCAGTCGGTGCAGCGCCAGACGTCGCCCTCGGTGGCGCCGGTGACCGTGCTGCGCCCGGCCGACAGGCTCAGCCAGCCGGCGGACCGGCAGTCGCCGGAGGCGCCGGTCACCGTCGTGGTCATCCCGCCGGCGCTCGCGCCGTCACGCAGCAGCCCCCACAGGGTCGGGGTGCGGGTGGGGGAGACGTCCTGCCAGCGCAGGCCGTCGGTGCCGACGATCACGACCGGCTCGCCGTCGGCCAGCAGGACGTCGCCACCGGCGGTCACGTCGCCGGCGTGCGCCATGCCCCCGGCGGGGACCGCGGCACCCCCGAGCTGCAGCGCGACGACCACCCCCGCGGCGACGCCCAGGATCCGGCGCCCGGTCCCGCGGTCGGCGTGCTCCGGCGCGACGGGCGGGGTCAGCGCGGCCTCGAGGCGCCCGGCGAGCAGCAGCGGGGTGCCGATCAGCAGCACGTACATCGCCACCACGACGCCGGAGTCGTTGACCGCCGTGCCGACGACGCCGACCGTCACGATCGCGACCACGGCGCGACGCAGCAGCGGGTCGCGGTCGTACGCGGCGGTCAGGCCGTCGAGCCGGGCGCGACGCGGGTCCAGCACCGCCCACGCGGCGGCCGCGCAGACCACGGCGGCGAACGCGCCGGCGGGGTTCGCGACCGTCGCCCAGGCACCGGCCGCCTTGCCCGCGACCACCGACAGCGCGCTGCCGTCGAGCACGGAGTCCACGAACCCGCCCAGGTGGGTGGCGGGCGGCAGGGCCCAGTCCAGGACGGCGATCACCGCGACGACCAGCGCGGCGCCGAGCAGCACCAGGAGCGCCCGCCGCCAGGTCAGGCGGATCCCCGCGACGCCGAGCACCAGCACCGCGAAGGCGGGCACGAGCGCGAGGATGCCGCCCAGGTCCGCACCGAACGGCGGCAGCCCGTCCACCAGCACGGTGACCGTGCCGACGGCACCCGCGACCCACGCCTGCGTGCGGCGTGCCGCACCGCGGTCGCGCAGCAGCGCGGCGAGCCCGGCGGCGAGCACCAGTCCGGCCACCGCGTACACGGCGAACACCGAGTTGGAGAACCCGTAGAAGCGTGCGCCGAGAGAGGGGGCCGGACCGAGCAGCGACCCCTGCTGCAGCGTCGTGCCGGTCAGCCCGTCGATCGTCAGCACGAGCCACGTGGCCGCGGCGAGGGTCGTCGGGAGGCGCCACGGTGAGCGGGGCAGCAGCACCCGGACCCACCAGGCGCCCAGCGCCACGGCCAGCGCGGAGACGCCGACGGCCAGGCAGAGCACCGTGACGGGCACGGGCCACACCCACCAGCGGGCCAGGGTGGCCAGCGTGGCGGCCGCAGGCAGGCACGCCACCACGGTCAGCACGGCGAGGGCCGTCCGGGTGCGCCAGGGGTCCCGGGGGGTCCCGGCGCCCTCCGCACGCCGTCGGGCCAGCAGCAGGCCGGTCACCACGCCGACCACCCCGAGGGCCAGCACGCCGACCAGCACGGGGGTCATGCGGGGCAGGGTCTCGGTGAGCACCGAGAGGTACTGGCGGTTCTCGACGGTGCGGGAGACGGACGACCGGCGGTCCTCGCCCCGTTCCAGGGCGGACCCGGTGAACGCCGACCTCACCTCGGCGAGCCGGCTGTCAGGGTCCTCCTCCGCCGCGGCGAGCTCCGCGGGGTCGGCCTCGGTCAGCAGGGCGTCGGCCAGCGTGGCCGACAGGTCGCCCGAGACCACCACACCGGGCCACCGGGACGACGTCGAGGTCAACCAGGTCGCCCCGCCGCCGGGGCGGGTCCAGTCGACCACGACCTGCAGGTCCGCCGGGCCCAGCGGGGTGTCGGCCAGGCCGGCGACGACGAGCCGCCCCCCGGCCGGCAGCAGACCGGCCATCCGGCCGACCGCGGCGTCGACGGCGGACACCGCGTCCGTCCGCTCGGTCGCGGCGTCCGGGAGCTCGCCGAGGTCGACGACGGTCACCGGGCAGGCGGTCAGGTCCTCGGCCTCGAGGTCGTCGGAGCTCGACAGGAAGCGGCCGACCTGCCCCGACCGGTCCGCCGTCGCCAGCGCGGCGCCCGGGCCGACCGCCGTCGTGCAGGTCCCGACGGTGTCGGCGAGCCGGCCGAGCGTGCCGGGTCGGGCAGCGGGGGAGGCCAGGGCCTCCTCGGCGACCAGCGCGTCCCAGCCGGGGACCTGGACCGTGGTCGGGGTGTCGGCGGCGGGGAGCGTCGGCAGCGGGGGGCAGGGCTGCTCGGGCTCCTCGGCGGACTCCCCGTCGCCGTCGGCGCCGGCGTCCTCCTCGCGGGGGTCCTGTGCGGCGTCGGTGACGACCCGGCTGCCCGCGGACAGCGACAACCAGGCGTCCCGGGGACAGGTCGGGGTCAGGGTGCGCACCGACACCGAGGCCACCGACCCGCCGCCCACGAGGCGCCACAGGTTCGGGGTGCGGGCCGCGTCGATGTCCGTCCACTGCAGGCCGGCGACCCCGACCAGCACGAGCGGGGTGTCGGTCGGGGCCGTGGACTCCTCGGCCTGCGCGCTCGTCGGCAGGACGACGGCCGCGGCGGTGACCAGGAGCGCCACGGCCGCGACGACGAGTCGGACGAGGGGACGCACCCCGTCAGCCTAAGCGGCTCAGGCGGGGGCGCGGACCACCAGCGTCCCGGGCTCCACCCAGGTCTCGATCTGGATGGCCCGGCCCAGGACCTCGCCGTCGGCCTGCGCCTGCTCGCCGTCCTCCACCCGGATGGTGGCTCGCCGGGCCTTGACGTGGTCGATGCGCCCGATCTTGGCCGGCAGGTCGTTCTGCACCCCCATGCCCTGGGCGACGACCTCCCCGAACAGCTGTGCCCAGCCCGCCAGCCCGGCCCGGGTGTCGATCGCCGCGACGTCGAGCACGCCGTCGTCCAGCGAGGCGTCGGGCAGCAGGTTGATGCCACCGGGCAACCGGCCGCAGTTGCCGACCATGATGCTGCGCAGCCGCGTCTCCACCGGCTCCTCGTCGTCCACGGCGATGCGCGTGGCCATGCGTCGCCCGTGCAGGTGGCGGGCGCCCGCGAGGAAGTAGGCGACCCAGCCCATCCTGTCCTTGAGCTGGTCGTCGGCGTCGGCCACCATCGCGGCGTCGAAGCCCAGGCCGGCGATGACGAGGAACAGGTGCGCGGTGTCGTCGTCGTCCTCCTCGTCCGGCGGCCGTTCCGTGACGCGGATGCGACCGACGTCGATGGAGCGGTCGACGCCCCCGAGGATGACGGCGAGCGCCTCCTGGGTGTCCGTCAGGGGCAGGTCGAGGTTGCGGGCCAGGAGGTTCCCGGTGCCGGCGGGGAGGATCCCCATCGGGACCTCCGTGCCGAGCATGCCTTCCGCGACGGCGCGCACGGTGCCGTCGCCGCCGGCCGCGACGACGACGTCCGCCCCGTCGCGCACGGCCTCGCGGGCCTGCCCGGTGCCCGGGTCCTCGACGGTCGTCTCGTAGAAGCGGGGCGCGGGCAGCGCGGCCTCGCCGGCCAGGCGGCGCACCGTCTCGATGGCCCGCCGGGTGCTCGCCTTGGACGGGTTGACCACGACGGCGAGCTGCGGACGCTGCGGGCGGGCGTCGGCGTCGGCGTCACCCCGTGACGGAGACGGGGTGGGACGGCGGCTGCGCCGGAGCACGACCAGCGCGACCACGAGGGCGGACAGGCCGACGACCAACGCGACGACCCCGACGAGGAGTTCCCAGGGCATGACCGAAAGATAGGACTGATCCCCCAGGACTGCACGACGGCGTCCGGGGGACGGGGGCGCGTCCCGGTCCGGGACCGGCGACGGCCGACGCCCGGGAGCGGCCGCGCGCGCGGCCGTTAGGCTTGCGGGCGTGATCGACATCCGTCTCCTGCGCGACAACCCCGACGCCGTCCGCGCGAGCCAGCGAGCCCGCGGCGAGGACGAGCACCTCGTGGACACGGCACTGGCCGCCGAGGCCCGCCGCCGTTCCGCCCTGGCGGAGTTCGAGTCCCGCCGGGCCGAGCAGAAGGCGATGGGCAAGCAGGTCGCCCGGGCGAGCGGCGAGGAGAAGGCCGCGCTGATCGGGCGGACCCAGCAGCTCGCCCAGGAGGTCAAGGACCACCAGGCCGCCGCGAACGAGGCGGAGGCCGAGCTGGACGAGCTGCTGTTCCGCATCCCGAACGTCGTCGAGGGCGCCCCGGCCGGCGGCGAGGAGGACTTCGTCACCCTCTCCACGGTGGGCACCCCGCGCGACTTCGCCGCCGAGGGCTTCGAGCCGCGCGACCACCTCGACCTCGGCGAGGGCCTGGGCGCGATCGACACCCAGCGGGGCGCGAAGGTCTCCGGGTCGCGGTTCTACTTCCTCACCGGCGTCGGCGCGCGGCTCGAGCTCGCCATCCTGCAGGCGGCCATGGACAAGGCGCTCGCCGAGGGCTTCACCCCGATGATCACGCCCACCCTCGTCACCCCGGAGACGATGCGCGGCACCGGGTTCCTCGGGGAGCACTCCGACGAGGTCTACCGCCTCGAGCGCGACGACCTGTACCTCGTCGGGACCTCGGAGGTGGCGCTCGCGGGCTACCACGGCGACGAGATCATCGACCTGTCGGACGGCCCGAAGCGCTACGCCGGCTGGAGCGCCTGCTACCGCCGCGAGGCGGGTTCGCACGGCAAGGACGTGCGCGGCATCATCCGCGTCCACCAGTTCCACAAGGTGGAGATGTTCAGCTACTGCTCCGTGGACGACGCCGAGGCCGAGCACCAGCGCCTGCTCGCCTGGGAGGAGGCCATGATGGCCGCCGTCGAGCTGCCGTACCGGGTGATCGACACGGCGGCCGGCGACCTCGGCACCAGCGCGGCCCGCAAGTTCGACTGCGAGGCGTGGCTCCCCACCCAGCAGCGCTACCTCGAGCTGACCTCGACGTCGAACTGCACGACGTTCCAGGCGCGGCGCCTCAACGTGCGCGAACGCGTCGAGCACGGCACCCGGACCGTGGCCACCCTCAACGGCACGCTGGGCACCACCCGGTGGATCGTCGCGATCCTGGAGAACCACCAGCAGCCGGACGGCTCGGTGCACGTCCCCGCGGGTCTGCGTCCCTACCTGGGCGGCCTCGAGGTGCTCGAGCCGGTGCGCTGAGATGTCCCGCACCCTGCCGCCGGACGGGCCGATGCTGGTCGCCCTCGACATCGACGGCACGCTGCTGTCCTACGACGGCGACCTGACCGACGCCGTCCGCGAGGCCGTGGGCGCCGTGCGCGACGCGGGGCACGAGGTGGTGCTCGCCTCGGGCCGGTCGTTGCTGGCCATGCTGCCGGTCGCGTCCGCGCTGGGGATCGCGACCGGGTGGATGGTGTGCTCCAACGGGGCGGTCACGGTGCGGCTGGACCCGTCGGCGCCCGACGGGTGGGTCACCGAGGACGTCGTGACGTTCGACCCGGAGCCGGCGCTGCGCCTCCTGGGGGAGCAGCTCCCCGACGCCCGGTACGCGGTGGAGGACCTCGGCGTCGGCTTCCGGATGACGGAGCACTTCCCGGACGGCGAGCTGGAGGGCGAGCACGTCATCGTCCCGATGGAGGACCTGTGGTCCTCCGAGGTCACCCGCGTCATCGTGCGGCGACCCGACTCGACCTCGGGGCACTTCCACGAGCTGGTCGAGCACCTGGGCCTCGAGGACGTCACCTATGCCGTCGGGTGGAGCGCCTGGATGGACCTCGCGCCGCTCGGGGTCTCGAAGGCGACCGCGCTGGAGCAGGTGCGGCGACGGCGGCACCTGCAGCCGCACCGCACGGTGGCGGTCGGCGACGGGCACAACGACCTGGAGATGCTGCGCTGGGCGGCCCGCGGCGTGGCGATGGGGCACGCGGACGAGACGGTGCGGGCGGCCGCCGACGAGGTGACCGGCCCGATCGACGACGACGGCGCGGTCACCGTCCTGCGCTCGCTCCTCGAGGCGCCGTAGGCCCCGACCGGAGCGTCCCGGGTCGGGCCGTCGGGGGACGGTGCCGACCCGGTCGAGGGCTCAGTCGCGCGCGGTGAGGACCAGCGGGCCGTCGGCGGTGATCGCGATGGTGTGCTCGCTGTGCGCCCCGCGCGAGCCGTCCACCGACCGCAGGGTCCAGCCGTCCTCGTCCGTGTAGATCTCGTCGGTGGTCTCGAGGAACCACGGCTCGATGGCGATGACCAGGCCCGGGCGCAGCGGGAACCCGCGTCCTGCGCGGCCGTCGTTGGGCACGTGCGGGTCGCCGTGCATGGTGCGCCCGACGCCGTGGCCGCCGAAGTCGGTGTTGATCGAGTACCCGGCCTCGCGCGCGACGGCGGCGATCGCGGCGGAGATGTCGCCGATCTTCTTCCCAGGCTGCGCGGCGGCGATCCCCGCCTCGAGCGCGACCTCGGTGGTGCGGATCAGCTGCGCGTCCGCGGCGGCCCGCTCCGGGGACGGGGACTCGCCGACGACGAACGACATCGCGGAGTCGGACACCCAGCCGTCCACGGCGACCGCGAAGTCGATGCTGAGCAGGTCACCGTCCACGAGGTCGTAGTCGTGGGGGAGTCCGTGCAGCACGGCGTCGTTGACGGAGGTGCAGATCACCTTGCCGAAGGGGCTGGCACCGAAGGACGGGTGGTAGTCGATGTAGCAGGACTCGGCGCCCTTCTCCTTGATGAGCCGGTGCGCCAGCGCGTCGAGCTCGAGCAGGTTCACGCCGGGCTCGGCCGCCTCGCGCACGGCCTGCAGGGTCTCGGCGACGAAGCGACCGGCGGGACGCATCTCCTCGATCTCACGCGGCGTCCTCAGCTCGATCATGGGGGTCCTTCCGGTCCGGTCCGACGGTGTCGGCTCAAGGGTGTCACACATCCACGAGGGCATGATCGTTACGGCATCGTCATCAAGATGTGCACCGGGTGAGGTTGCACCGGGTGAAACCTTGCGGTCGACTTTCATCAGGGAAGACGTCCTGCGGTCACGTCCGCCGGACGGTCCCGACCGGAGTCGTCCGACGGTGGACGGCCGCCGGCTGACCGCACGACGGAGTGGAGAGTCTGATGACACGAAGGACCATGGCGAGCAATCGCCGACGACTGGCGGTCGTGGCCGGTGGTGCCGGCCTCGCCCTGGTGCTGGCCGCCTGTGGAGGCGGCGGGGACGACGACACCTCTGACGGCGGCGGTGACAGCGGCGGCGGGACCGCCGAGGACATCGACTGCGCCGCGTACGACGAGTTCGGCGACCTCGAGGGCACGAGCGTCAGCATCTACACCTCGATCGTCGAGCCCGAGCAGACCCAGCAGGAGATGTCCTACGACGCGTTCGAGGAGTGCACCGGCGTCACGGTGAACTACGAGGGCTCGCGCGAGTTCGAGGCGCAGCTGCTCGTCCGGATCCAGGCCGGCAACACCCCGGACATCGCCTACATGCCGCAGCCCGGCCTGCTGAACACGATCGTGTCCGACTACCCCGACGCGGTGGTGGAGGCTCCCGAGGCCACGGTGGCCAACGTCGACGAGTACTTCAGCGAGGACTGGAAGGAGTACGGCTCGGTCGACGGCACCTTCTACGCCGCCCCGTTGGGGGCGAACGCGAAGTCGTTCGTCTGGTACAACCCGGCGGCGTTCGCCGACGCCGGCTACGAGATCCCGGAGACCTGGGACGAGCTGCTGGAGCTCAGCGAGACCATCGCCACCGAGCAGGAGGTCCTGCCGTGGTGCGTGGGCTTCGAGTCCGGTGACGCCACCGGCTGGCCCGGGACCGACTGGATCGAGGACGTCGTGCTCCGCACGGCCGGCCCCGAGGTCTACGACCAGTGGTACAAGCACGAGATCCCGTTCAACGACCCGCAGATCGTCGACGCGTTCGACGAGGCCGGGCAGATCCTCAAGAACCCGGACTACGTCAACGCCGGTCTGGGCGGGGTCGACTCGATCGCCACGACGGCCTGGGACCAGGCCGGGACGGGCGTCCTGGACGGCACCTGCTGGATGTACCGCATGGCCAACTTCTACGCCACGCAGTGGCCGGAGGGCACCGAGGTCGGGTCCGACGGTGACGTCTACGCGTTCTACCTGCCCGGTGACGGCGAGAGCCAGCCGATGCTGGGTGGCGGGGAGTTCGTGCTCGCGTTCGACGACCGCCCCGAGGTCCAGGCGTTCCAGACCTACCTCGCCAGCGCGGACTGGGCGAACCAGAAGGCCATCGCCACGCCCGAGGGCGGCTGGATCAGCGCCAACAACGGCCTGGACGTGAACAACCTCGCCACGGAGTTCGACCAGGACGCCGCCGCGATCCTCGCGGACGAGGAGACGGTGTTCCGGTTCGACGGTTCGGACCTCATGCCCGGTGAGGTCGGTGCCGGGACCTTCTGGACCGGCATGGTCAACTGGGTGACCGGTTCCTCGACCCAGGAGGTCACCGACCAGATCGAGAACAGCTGGCCGTGACACCCGCGGACCGGGTCCGCCGACACCTCGTCGGCGGGCCCGGTCCGTCCTACGCCGTGAGGAGTTAATTGTCGTGGACTGGTTGCTGAATCCTGACACGGTCACCGAGAAGTTCATCGTCATGGGCATCGGCATCGCGCTGTTCGTCGCGGTGATGAGCCTGATCCTGTTCCTCGTCGACCGGCCGAAGCGCATCCCGTCGTGGGTGGTCGCCATCGGCTTCGTCGGCCCCGCCCTGCTGCTCATCGCCTACGGTCTGCTCCGACCCGGGCTGGAGACGCTGTACAACTCGTTCTTCAACCGCACCACCACGGAGTTCGTCGGCTTCGACAACTACGTCACGATGCTCACCGGAGCGCAGTTCCAGAAGGTGCTCGTGGTGACCGCGGCCTGGGTGGTCCTGGCCCCCCTGGTCAGCACGCTCATCGGGCTGATCTACGCCGTGCTCGTCGACCGGGCACGTTTCGAGAAGATCGCCAAGACGCTCATCTTCATCCCGATGGCGATCTCGATGGTCGGCGCCTCGATCATCTGGGGCTTCGTCTACGAGTTCCGGCCCGACCAGCCGGGCATCGAGCAGATCGGTCTGCTCAACCAGCTGCTGGTCTGGATCGGGCTGCCACCCCAGCAGTTCCTCATCGGCGAGCCGTGGAACACCGGGTTCCTCATCGTCGTGATGATCTGGATCCAGACCGGTTTCGCCATGACGGTGCTCGCCGCGGCCATCAAGGCCATCCCGGACGACATCGTCGAGGCAGCCCGCCTGGACGGCCTGCACGGTCTGGGGATGTTCCGCTACATCACCGTGCCGAGCATCCGCCCGGCGCTCGTCGTCGTGCTGACCACGATCGCCATGACGACGCTCAAGGCGTTCGACATCGTCCGCACCATGACCGGTGGCCAGTTCGGCACGCAGATCATCGCGAACGAGTTCTACACGCAGGCGTTCCGCCAGAACAACCAGGGTCTGGCCGCGGCGCTCGCCGTGGTGCTGTTCATCCTGGTCGTCCCGATCGTCGCCTACAACGTGCGGCAGATGCGCAGGTCGGAGGAGATTCGATGAGTACGACGCCGCCCGTCCCCACGACGAACCCCGAGACGGAGGACACCGCTCCGGTCAAGGAGCGCAAGCTCACCCGCCTCGAGAAGCGGGCCATCGCCACCAAGGGCCGCCTGACCTCGCCATGGGCGTCCCTGACCGCGGTGATCCTGGCGATCCTGTGGACCATCCCCACCGTCGGCCTGCTCGTGACGTCGTTCCGGCCGGAGATCGACATCCGCCGCAGCGGCTGGTGGACGGTCATCCCCGGCATGTTCACGGGCGAGACGGAGTTCACGCTCGACAACTACGACCAGGCGCTCTACGGCAGCGGGACCGGCCTGTCGGAGGTGTTCATCAACACCTTCGTCATCACGATCCCGGCGGTGATCATCCCGATCACCGTCGCGCTGCTGGCGGCCTACGGCTTCGCGTGGATCGACTTCCCCGGCCGCAACCTGCTGTTCGTGGCGGTCTTCGCGCTGCAGGTGGTGCCCATCCAGGTCACCCTCGTGCCGCTGCTGACCAACTACAACAACTGGGGCATGGCGGGCTCGTTCTGGGCCGTGTGGTTGTCGCACTCGATCTTCGCCCTGCCGCTGGCGGTGTTCCTGCTGCACAACTTCATGAAGGACATCCCACGGTCGCTCGTCGAGGCGGCCCGCGTCGACGGGGCGGGGCACGTGAAGATCTTCTTCCGTGTGCTGTTCCCCCTGCTGGTCCCGGCCATCGCGGCGTTCGGGATCTTCCAGTTCCTCTGGGTCTGGAACGACCTGCTCGTCGGTCTGACGTTCGCGGCGCCGGAGTACCGGCCGCTGACGGTGGCGGTGGCCGAGCTCGCGGGTACCCGCGGCGGTGACTGGCACATCCTGACCGCCGGCGCGTTCATCTCGATGATCGTGCCGCTGATCGTGTTCCTGCTGCTCCAGCGCTACTTCGTGCGCGGGATGCTGGCGGGGGCGGTGAAGGGGTAGTCCCCTCCACCCGCCGTCCTGTCCCGCGGCTCACAGCGGTGTGAGCCGCGGGACGGTGGCGGTGGTCAGGCCTGGGCGGACTCGGTCCCCGCGGCGGCCGTCGGAGCGGTGTCCGGGGCGACGGCGGCCTTCGGGTCGGGGCCGAAGCGGTTCGCGCCCGGGGTGCCGACCTGGACCGTGAAGACGAGCAGGACGATCCAGCCCACGAACGGCACGAGGCCGATGAACCACCAGAGCCCGCTGCGGTCGGTGTCGTGCAGACGTCGCACGGTCACGGCGAGGCTCGGCAGGAGGACCGCCAGGCTGAGGATGATCGAGAGCCCGTAGGTCGGGCCGTAGACGGGCAGCATCGTCTGCGGGTCGACGGAGATCCCGCCGGTCGCCAGGACGACGGAGTTGACGACGATGCTCAGCAGGACCGTGAACAGGGCCCACCACCAGAACTCGGAGCGACGGGCGCGCCCGGAGAAGGTCGCGTACTTGCTGAGGACGGTCGTGACGGCGGTGCCGAATCCCATGATGTGCCTCTCGTGATGGTGATCGTCGCCACCCTGCGCGGCGACGCGTGCCGAACCTAGGGCACCCTTCACGGGAAGACCAGACACTTCGCAGAAAAGCGGCACACCGGATGCCCGGCCTGGTCGCGGCCCCGGGGCGGCGGCGCGCTCGCCGTCGGGCGGCACCGGCGACCGGCGCCGCGTAGGCTCCCCGCGTGCCCGACGCGACCTCTCCCGCCCGGCCCGGCCCACCGCCGTCAGCCGCCCGTGGCGCCGCCGACCGTGTCCCGGCGCCGCTGCTCTTCGTCGCCTCCGGGCTGACGCTCTACCTCGGGGCGGCGGTCGCCGTCGGGCTCTTCGGCACCCTCGGGGCGCCCACCGTGAGCTGGTGGCGCATCCTGCTGGCCGCCGTCGTGCTCGTCGCCTGGCGGCGTCCCTGGCGGCGTCGTTGGACGCGGCAGGACCTGGTGGGCGCCGGGCTCTTCGGGGTGGCGCTGGCGGCGATGAACATCGTGTTCTACGTCGCGATCGACCACCTGCCGCTCGGGGTCGCCGTCGCCATCGAGTTCACCGGGCCGATCGCCGTCGCCGCGATCACCGGCCGGGGGTGGCGCGAGCGCGGCGCGATCGTCGTCGCCGCGGCCGGGGTCGTCCTGCTCGCCGGTGTCACGCTGGAGGGCGACATGGCCCGCGGGGACGCGATCGTCGGCCTGGTCGCCGTGCTCGGTGCCGCGGCCTGCTGGGCCGGCTACATCGTGCTCGGCAAGCGGGTGGCCGGCGGCGGTGCGGGCATCGACGGGCTGGCCGTCGGCATGGTCACCGGGGCTGTGGTGTTCGCGCCGTTCTTCGCGACGTCGGTGACCACCGTGGTGCCGGACCTGCGGCTCCTCGGCTTCCTGCTCGTGGTCGCGGTGTGCTCCTCGGTCGTGCCCTACGTCCTCGACCAGCTCGTGCTGCGGCGGATCGGTACGGCGACGTTCTCGGTGCTGCTCGCCCTGCTGCCCGCCACTGCCACGGTCGTGGGCGCGGTCGTGCTCGGCCAGCTCCCGAGCTGGCCCGAGATCGCCGGTCTCGTGCTCGTCTCCGGTGCCATCGCCATGACGGCGACCGGCCGGGAGTAGGTCAGAGGTACTGCCCGGGCGAGGCGGCGGCGTCGCCGTCCTCCGGGCCGCTGCCCGGCATGCCGGGCCGTGCGCCACGCGGGAGCTGACGCCGCATCTGGTCGAGGGCCTGGTGCGCCTCCATCTGCTGGGCCACCAGCGCGGTCTGGATGCCGTGGAACAGTCCCTCGAGCCACCCGACGAGCTGGGCCTGGGCCACCCGCAGCTCGGCGTCCGACGGCGGCTCGTGGTCCGTCAGCGGCAGCGTGATGCGGTGCAGCTCGGCGACCAGGTCCTCGGAGAGCCCGTCCTCGAGCTCGGTCAGCGACCGCTCGTGGATCTCGGCGAGCCGTTCCCGTGCCGCGGCGTCCAGCGGGGCCGCACGGGCCTCGTCGAGGAGCTTCTTGACCATGCTCCCGATCCGCATGACCTTCGCCGGCTCCTCGATGCGCGACCTCTCCGGCCCGGGGGGCCGCGTGCTCGCGACGTCGGGCGCGGTCTCCTCGCCGGGCTGCTCGTCCGTCATGCCCCCCAGTCTGCCGTGCCGGGCCGCTCGCGTCAGGGCAGCAGCAGCACCTTGCCGAAGGCCTCGCCGGACTCGAGCATGCCGAGGGCGCTCTCGGCCTCGTCGAAGGGGAGCCTCGCGTGGACCACGGGGCGGATCAGGCCCCGCTCCACGAGCGGCCACACGTGCTCGGTCACGGCCGCGACGATCTCGGCCTTCTCCTCGGGGGTGCGGGACCGCAGCAGCGTCCCGGTGACGACGGCCCGCTTGGCCATGAGCCGGGCGAGGTCGAGCTCTCCGGTGCGGCCCTGCTGCAGGCCGATGACGACCAGCCGGCCGCCGGGGGCGAGGGCGCGGACGTTGTCTCCCAGGGCACCGCCGCCGAGCACGTCGAGCACGACGTCGGCGCCGCGACCGTCGGTGGCGCCGCGCACGGCGTCGACCACGTCCTCCCTGCGGTGGTCGACGACGACGTCGGCGCCGAGCTCGCGGCAGCGCGCGGTGCGGTCGGGGCCGCCGGCGGTCGCCACGACGCGGGCGCCGAGCGCGCGGCCGAGCTGGATCGCGACGCTTCCCACGCCCCCCGACCCGCCGAGCACCAGGAGCGTCTCGCCGGCCCGCAGGTGGCCGGTGTCCACGAGGTTCGTCCAGGCGGTGCAGACGGCCTCGGGCAGAGCGGCCGCGTCGACGAGGTCGACGCCCTCGGGGAGGGGCAGCGTCTGGCCGGCCCGCACCACGACCTGCTCGGCATAGCCGCCGCCGTCGAGCAGCGCCACCACCTCGTCGCCGACACGCCGGTCCGACACGCCAGGCCCGAGTCGGTTCACCGTGCCGGAGATCTCGAGTCCGGGCCACGCGGGGGCCCCGGGTGGCGGCGGGTAGAGGCCGGCCCGTTGGAGGAGGTCAGCCCGGTTGACACCGGCGGCGGCGACGTCGACTACGATCTCCCCGTCGCCCGGCTCCCGGAGCTCGACCTGACTCGTGGTGAGTTTCCCTGAGGGCCCATCGCCCGATATCGTGACGGCTCGCACACCGACGAAGACTACTCGCGCGCGGCGCCGAGCGTGGGGAGATGTCCCAGCGGGCAGGCGACGAGAAGCCGGAGGATCGGGGAGGTTCGACCCCGCCGACCTCGAACGATAAGTGATGGAGAGAGGTCCACATGCTCCGCAGGTTGGGCGTTCGCGGGAAGATCCTTGCGACACTCGCCGTGCCGATCTTCGTCCTGGTCGTGGCGGCCGCCTACATCTCCTGGGGGGCCCTGCAGGACGCCGTCCGCGCGGACCAGACGTCCCAGCTCGCCGACAGCCTCCAGGTGCAGGACGCCGCGGGAACCGCGGTCGCGACCGAGCGGGCGCTGGCCATCGCCGTGCTCAACGGCGACGAGGAGCGACGGGAGCAGCTCGCCTCGGCCCAGGCCGAGAGCGACGCCGCGGTCGACGCCCGTGACGCCGAGCTGCGCAGCATCGAGACGGACGCGCTGAGCGTCAACGTCCAGAACGCGATCCAGACGACCCTCGACGACCGCCGCGTGCTCGACGAGCTGCAGCGCAAGGTTCTCGCGGGGCAGGTCACCGAGGCCGCCGCGGCCGACCAGTACACCGACATCATCGAGCGCGCGTTGGACGTCCCGCGGTCCGTCTCGGCCGCGTCGACGAACGGCGGCCTGTCCGAGCTGCTCAACGCCTACGTCGCGATGGACGAGCTCATGCTCGCCAAGACGGTCGAGCGGCCGATCGTGGCCCTGGCCCTGGCCGACGCCACCCGGGCCGCGCAGTCCGGCGGTGACCGCGACGCGGAGCTGGCGGCCCGCATGGTCAACGCCCTCGAGACGACCAACGAGCTGCACGCGGCAGCGAAGGAGCAGGCCGAGCGGCTCGGGCTCGACATCACCGTCCCGGAGTTCTCGGACGAGCTCGACGCGCTGCGCTTCCCGCTGCGGTACCAGAACTTCTCCGGCATCGACCGGTCGGCCGCCTCCCAGTGGGGCGAGCTGTCCGACGCCTGGGTCGACTCGATGCGTCCCGTGCGTGACGACGTCCGTGACGAGACCGTGAGCTACGCCTCCGACGCCTCGGACGACTCCCAGAACCAGGCGATCGGCACGATCGCCGCGACGTTCGGCATCGTGCTGATCTCGCTGATCATCGCGCTGATCATCGCGCGCCGGATCGTCAACCCGCTCCGCCGGCTGACCGCCGCGACCGCCGACGTGCGCGACCGCCTGCCGCAGATGGTCGAGCAGATGGCGGTGCCGGGTCAGGCGCCGGAGATGAACGCGGTGCAGATCCCGATCGAGTCCACGGACGAGGTCGGGCGCCTGGCGACCGCGTTCAACGAGGTCAACGCCACGACGATCGAGGTCGCCCGGGAGCAGGCCGCCCTGCGTGGCTCCATCGCCGAGATGTTCGTCAACGTCGCGCGTCGCGACCAGGTCCTGCTGAACCGCCAGCTCGCGTTCCTCGACGAGCTCGAGCGGTCCGAGGAGGACCCGGGGACGCTGTCGAACCTGTTCCGGCTCGACCACCTCGCGACCCGTATGCGCCGCAACGCCGAGTCGCTGCTGGTCCTGGCCGGCATCGACTCCGGTCGCCGCGTGCGCACACCGATGCCGGTCTCGGACGTCATCCGCACGGCCTCCTCGGAGATCGAGCTGTACGACCGGGTGCGGCTGAACCTGCAGGCCGACCCGCACATGCTGGGCCACAACGCGCTGAACGCCGCGCACCTGCTGGCCGAGCTGCTGGAGAACGCGACGATGTTCTCCGAGCCGCACACGGCGGTCGAGGTCACCGCGGCGCGCGAGGCCCACGGGGTCGTCGTGACCGTCCACGACCAGGGCCTGGGTATGTCCCCGGCGGAGATCGCCGACGCCAACGCGAAGGTCTCCTCCTCGACGCCCTCGGACGCGGTCGGTGCCCAGCGACTGGGCATGTTCGTGGTCAGCCGCCTGGCCCAGCGTCTGCAGGCCCGGGTGGAGTTCGCCACGGGCCGCGACGGCCGGGGCACGGTCGCCACCGTGACCTTCCCCGACGAGCTGTTCGTCGCGGACGAGGCGATGCCGCTGCCGCAGCCGACGGACCCGCTCGAGGCCGCGACCCAGCGCTCCGCCGCCCAGCTGACGAGCCCGCAGGCCGAGGCCCCGGTGTCGCAGAGCGAGCCCTCGACGGTTCCGGCGCCCGGCAGCGACCAGCCGACCGAGGCCCCTCCGGCCCCGTCGCCGGCGCCCGTCGAGCCCGCGCCCGCCCCGCGCGAGCCCGTCGCGTCCCACCACCTCGCCCCGGAGCCGCCGGAGGCCGAGCCCGTCGACCTCGACGCCCTGATGGACGGCACGACCCGCGCCGGGATGCCCCGTCGCCGCCGCTCGGAGACGACCACGCCTCCGACCGAGTCGATCGTGCTGCCGCCGCTGGAGACCCCGCAGCTCGACGAGACGGACTCCTCGGACGGGGAGTGGGCGCCGCCGACGGACGTCCAGCCGGCAGCGGCGTCCCTGCCGAGCCGGCGTCGGGCGGCCTCGATGCCGAGCGAGCCCGCGCCGCACTCCGGCGCGATCGCGCTGCCCCAGGCGGCCGAGCCGACCGCCGAGCCCGTCGAGCCCCAGGCACGGACGGGGCTGTTCTCGAGCTTCCGGACGATGGACAACCTCGCCGAGAGCACCCTGCAGCTCGACGCCGTCACCGACGACCCGGCGAACGTCCCGGACCTGACGGACGCGACGTCGGAGTCCGCTCCGCCCGCGCCCGCCCCGGCGGCGAACGCGGCCTCGACCGCCTCGGCGCCCGCGCCGGCACCGCGCACCGAGCCCGCTCCGGCGGCGAACGCGGCGTCGGCGGCCTCGGCCCCGGCTCCGCAGCCGGCTCCGGCTCCGGCTCCGCAGCCTGCGCCCGCTCCGACGCCGCGACGCGAGTCCGCGGCGCCGGCCCCCGCTCCGGCGGCGGACCCGGCGTCGGCGACCTCGGCTCCCTACCAGGCTCCCGCGAGCTCGGCCCCGGCCTACGAACCGATGGTCCCCGCCCCGGCAGCACCGGTGCCGCAGCGGACGCAGCAGCCGGTCGAGCGGCCGGAGCAGCCGGCCGAGCGTCCGCAGCAGCCCGTCGACCGGACGCCGGTCGAGGACGCGCCGACGCCTTCGCGCACCGCGTCCTCGGCGAACGGCACGGACCGCACCGAGGAGTCGACCTCGTTCTCGGCCCTGCCGGCGTTCGAGGAGCTCATGTCCGACCTGCCGACCCGGCGGACCGAAGGTTCCTCCGGTGCCGGGCACCGCAAGCGTGGTCTGTTCGGGCGCAAGCCCGCCGCGGCCGAGACGACCGGCGCGACCGGGACGTCCGGTCAGGACGGGGCCGTGCCGCAGCAGGTCGGGTCGGGCGACGACCCGCTCACCGCTCCGACGGCGGACTCCTCGTCCACGCCGTGGGCCGCGTCGAGCCCGTCGCGCACCCCGGCGCCGGCCGAACCCGCGGCACCGGCTAGCGGGCACGAGACCTCGGCGCCCGTGCCGGCACCTCGTCCCGACGAGCTGCCGATGCCGTCCGCCGCTCCGACCGGCCGCACGACGTGGCCGACCGGATCCTCGACGGAGGCGGGACGCTGGACGGGTCCGCAGCAGTCGACGGAGTCGACGGCGTCGTCGCAGCCCGCCCCGACGCCCGAGCCCGAGCAGGTGGCCCGGGAGGAGCGTCCGGCGCGGACCTCCTACGGCGAGTCCGTCCTTCCGCTGCGATCCACCGAGACCTCCGACGTCGACCCGTACGACTCGAGCGATGTCGCCGACACGGTCGAGGCGCGTTCGGAATGGATGGCGTCGGCCGTGCTGTACGAGGAGATGTCCACGCTGATGCAGCGCGGCATCTTCCAGGAAGAGAACGTGACGACCACGAACCAGGAGCAGAGCTATCGGCCCGCGAACATGGCACCGACTGGCAACGGCCTGACGCGCCGCACCCGGCGTGACGAGCCCGTGGAGCCTCCGGAGCGCTTCACCGCCCGCATCGAGCGCGATCCGGAGCAGCTGCGCTCCCGGTTGTCGGCCTTCCAGTCGGCGACCGCGCGTGGCCGGTCGGAGAAGACCGACGACAGGGCCTCGACGAACGGCTCCTGAGCGTGAATGATGTCCAAGGATCGGCCCCGCACCAGCGGTGACCTGCGCAGCAGAGCGCATTTGACGAGGAGGAAGCGTGACCCTCAGTACTGAAGCGACCAACTTCGGGTGGCTTCTCGACAACTTCGTCCGGACCGTGCCGGGCAGCCGCCACACGCTGGTGGTCTCGGCCGACGGTCTCCTCATGGCGATGTCGGACCAGCTCGACCGGACCAGCGGCGACCAGCTCGCGGCCATCGTGTCGGGGATGTCGAGCCTGACCCGCGGCGCCTCGCGCCAGCTCAACGGCGGGAACGTCCGCCAGGCCATCATCGAGATGGACAACGGGTACCTCTTCCTGATGAACGTCTCGAACGGGTCCGTGCTCGCCGTGGTTGCCGACGCGAACTGCGACATCGGGCTCGTGGGGTACGAGATGGCCCTGCTGGTGTCCCGGACCGAGTCGACCCTGACGCCGCAGCTCATCTCGGAGATGCGCGGCGCCCTTCCGGTCGACGGCAACCAGCGCTCCGCACAGGTGGGATGAGGTAAAGCATGACGCACGCACCGTTCGGTTCCCTGGGCGCGCAATCCGCGGACGGCTACGAGGCTGCCACGGTGCGTCCCTATGCGGTCACGGGAGGTCGTGTCCGCTCGTCGATGTCCGATCTACCGCTCGAGGCGCTTGTCGAGGTCATGCCGGGAGCAGTGAGCAGCCACGGTCTGACGCCGGAGAAGCGCGCGATCCTTCAGCACGCCGCGCACACCTACGTGTCGATCGCCGAACTGTCGGCGCTGCTCAAGCTCCCCCTCGGTGTGGTCCGCGTCCTGGTGGCGGACATGCAGGAGGAGGGGCACATCACCGTGCACACCTCGGCCCCCGTGAACGTCCACACAGGCCACGGCAGCAACCACTCGGGACTTTCCCTGAGCGTCTTGGAGAGTGTTCTCAATGGCATTTCCGCCCTCTGACAGTGCGTCGCCCGCAGGCTCGGGCGGGTTCGCTCCCAGCTGGGCGCCGATCTCGCAGCCTGCTGGTGCGATGGGCGCGTCGACAGCAGGTGCCGCACCGTCGGGCGCCGCGATGAGCGGTGGCCCGGTGCGCCAGAGCGTGCTCGGCGGTGGCGCACCGTCGGCGCGCGCGACGTCCGAGCCCCAGGCCTCGACCGCACCCCAGCCGGGTGTGGCCACCGACACTCAGGCCGCCCCGACGGCCCAGGCCCCGGCGCAGAGCTCGAGCGCCGCCCCGGCGGCCCCGCAGCAGGCTCCGGAGGCACAGGAGCAGGCCCCCGCTCCCACGGCTCCCGCCAGGGCGACCGCGCCGGACGGCAGCGCCGCCCCCACCGTCACGAAGATCGTGGTCGCGGGCGGCTTCGCGGTCGGCAAGACGACGTTCATCGGCTCGATCTCGGACGTCGAGCCGCTGAACACCGAGGCCGCGATGACCGAGCACTCCATGGGCGTCGACGACGCGGGCGGGGTCACCGACCGCAAGACGACCACCACCGTGGCGATGGACTTCGGGCGCGTGTCGCTGCCGGGCAACCTCTGGCTCTACCTCTTCGGCACCCCCGGCCAGGACCGCTTCCTCTTCATGTGGGACGACCTCGTCCGCGGCGCCATCGGTGCCGTCGTGCTGGTGGACACCGACCGTCTCGAGCAGTGCTTCCCCGCGATCGACTACTTCGAGTCGCGCGGCGTCCCGTTCGTCGTCGGCGTCAACTGCTTCGACGGTGTGGCCAAGCACCGCCTCGAGGACGTGCGCGAGGCGCTGCAGATCCCGGCGCACGTGCCGATGCTCTACACGGACGCGCGGTCGCGGGCGGCGACCAAGCAGACGCTGATCTCGCTCGTGCAGCTCGCGATGCGCCAGCTGCGCTCGGGCAGCCAGCCCGGCTGATCTCGACCGACGACGGCCGGGGACGGTGGCACACCGTCCCCGGCCGTCGTCGTCCCCGGCAGGGCCCGACTAGACTGTCGGGCCGAGGAGGGCTGACAGAGCGGCCGAATGTGACGGTCTTGAAAACCGTTGTTGCGCAAGCAACCGGGGGTTCGAATCCCCCGCCCTCCGCAGAAGCACGCGGTTCCCCCGTGGACTCCTGGCATTCGACCCGTCGCGGGCGGGCCGAGTGCCAGGGGATGGCCGGGGAAACGCCGTCTGGAGATCCCCTCGCGCCCCCGGGTGGTCGTGAGATGGCGTGGAGGCCCCGTGACTCAGGGCGCTTCGCACCGTTGGTCGAAGAGACTCCAGACCTGGCGCAGCACGCCGTACCCCGCGCGGGATGCCTCCGCGGTCCCACGATCTCTGCACCGGAACTGAACTCCGCCCTGCGGTGGGGCTCGCCGGGCCGACGCCCAGGGGACGGTTCCGTCGCGTGCTGGAAAGGGCCAGCGAGGGTGGGTGGGCCATCCCTGGGCAAGGATCGGCCTGGTCGTCGTCCGCGGGCGGTCGGAGGCTGGACCGCGTACCCACCCCGCTGAGGCTCCTGGCCTCGGCACGACGAACAGGAGCCCTCGTGACCCTCCATGACACGACCAGCCCCGCGGTACTCGAGCAGGTGCAGCGCCGGTCCCCCGACCCGAAGCGGCGCATCCTCTTCACCAACGCCACTATCGTGACCATGGACGCCGGCCACGGCGTCCAGCACGAAGCGGATCTGCTCGTCGAGGGCGACACGATCGCCGCGATCGGGCCAGGCCTGAGCCAGGACGGCGCCGTGATCGTGGATGCTGCCGACACGATCATCACCCCGGGGTTCGTCGATACCCATCGGCACGCCTGGGAGACTCAGCTGCGCCGGATCATGCCGGACGTCGATGATCTCGGCGCGTACGTGATGTCCACCCTCGCGCGCTACGCGACCGTCTTCCGGCCCCATGACATGTACGTGGGCACGCGGTTGGCTGCCCTGACCGCGATCGACAGCGGCATCACGTGCATGCTCGACTTCTCCCACAACTCCCGCACTCCCGAGCACTCCGACGCCGCGGTCGAGGCGCTCGTCGACTCCGGCATCCGTGGGGTGCACGCCTCGATGGGGCCGCACTTCGGTGACTGGGACAAGCAGTGGCCGGGCGACCTGGCCCGTCTGCAGGAGCAGTACTTCTCCTCCGGCGACCAGCTGCTGACGCTGCGCCTCGCAGCCCTGGCCACCGACGAGATCAGCGGACCTGCCCTCGCCTACGGCACCGAGCTCGCCCGCACGGCGCGCGACCTGGGTGTCGGCGTGAGCGTGGACGCCGTCTTCGGTGCCTCCTCGTCACGGGCCGTCCTCAGCTGGGCGAGGGACGGCCTCCTCGGACCGGACCTCACCCTCATCCACGCCACCGGCCTGACGTCCGCTGCGTGGAGGGCGATCGGCGAGAGCGGCACGACCATCGCCCTCGCCCCGACCTCGGACGCTCAGATCGGTCTTGAGACCGCGATTCCCGCCATCGACGAGGCGCTGGCTGTCGGCGTCCGTCCAGGTCTGAGCATCGACGTCGAGGTCGCACTGGCCAGCGACATGTTCACGCAGATGCGGGCGCTGCACGCGATTCAGCGGATGCGTGCGGTCAACGCCGCCTACGGCACCGAACAGCAGCCGGCAAGGATCACCTCGCGTGACGTGCTGGACTTCGCGACCCTCCAGGGAGCCCGCACCAACGGCCTGGCACACGTCACCGGATCGCTCACCCCTGGCAAGAAGGCCGACCTCCTGGTGATCCGCGCCGAGGACCTCAACAACATGCCGCTCAACGACCCGATCGGCACCGTCGTCCTGGGGTCCGATGCCCGCAACATCAGTGCGGTGCTCATCAACGGCGAGCCTCGCAAGTGGGACGGTCAGGTCCTGGGCGTCGATCTGTCCGCCCTGCGCGACGAGGTCCACGCCTCCCGGGAGTACGTGCTGAACACCGTCCCGACCGCCTGAGGGGCGAAGAGAAGAGCGCCGTGGTGCCGACGCGGACGCGTCAGCGTCCGGGACCGGCGTCCTGGCGACGGGTGACGTGCAGACTGCCGAGCAGAGCGAGGGCCTCGGCGCTCGGGCTCCCCGGCTCGGCGTGGTAGATCACCAGCTGCTGGCCCGTCGCTCCCCGGACGTCGAAGCTCTGGAAGGTCAGGTGGAGGCGCCCGACATCGGGGTGGAGAAGCTCCTTGCTCGTGCGGGTCTTCCCCTGAACAGCATGCGAGGACCACAGCGTGGCGAACTCGTCGCTCTCTTCGATCAGGCGACGGACCGTCTCGTGGAGACGCCGGTACTGCGGGTTGAGGCCCGTGGCATGCCTCAGCTCCGCGACCACCGCCTCGGCCGCCCGCGCCCAGTGGGCGAAGAAGCTGGGAGCGGCGGGGTCCAGAAAGGTCATGCGAGCCAGGTTGTCCATCGTCACGAACGGCGAGAAGAGCGCCGTCGCCATGGCGTTGGCCGCCAGGACGTCCGTGGCGGGGTTGAGGACGAATGCCGCGGCGTTCGGGTACCCGTCCAGCAGCTGACGCATCCCGGGGCTGATCGACTCCCGGGGCACCCCGTGTCTCCCCGGTGGGACGGTTCCCGCGAGCCGGAACAGGTGCCCACGAGCATCGTCGTCCAGCATCAGCGCTCCGCTGATCGCCTCGAGGATCTGCGGGGACGGGCTGCGCTCACGGCCCTGCTCCAGGCGGGCGTAGTAGTCGCTGTTCATCCCCGCCAGCACAGCCACTTCCTCACGCCGTAGCCCTGCGACCCGGCGGGCGCCGTACGAAGCCAGCCCGACATCGTCGGGTCGCACCCGGCCGCGGTGCGCCCTGAGGAAGTCGCCGAGATCGTTGCGTCCGCCCATGCGCGCAGGATAGACCCGGGCCCCGCCCTCGTACCTGGGTGTGCCGTACCCCGGCGCAGGCCGCCCTGGCCCTCGCCCCGACGTCCGTCCAGGCTGGGTTGCTGAAGGAGACCGACGAGACGAGAGGAAGACATCGTGCCGAAGCAGCCGGACCCGCCGCAGGAGACCCGATCCGCACCAGGGATCGAGGCGATGGACGTCACCGGGATGTGGGTGACCGCCGACGGGCACATCCGTCAGGAGCTGCGAGCCGACGGTCGCTACGACGAAGCCCGCGGGACGAGGCGTAGCGCCTACACCGGCAGCTACACCGTCACCGGCTCCCACATCGACTACGCCGACGACACCGGCTTCACTGCCACCGGTGACATCCGCGACGGAGTGCTCTTCCACGAGCACCTCGTGCTCTACCGGGAGGGACGCCCCGGGTCTGAGAGCTGACGGGTGGTGTACGAGAAGGTCGCCGGGCTCGTGCGCGACATCAGCGTCCCGTGGGCCGCCGTCGCCGCCGTGTCCGTGGAGTCCGACGGCCTCCGCGCCGCACGAGGGATCCGCGCGCCGGGACTGGGCGTGCCCGGACTGCGCAAGGTCGGCACGTGGCGCCGTCGTGAAGGCGGTCGCATGCGTCGCACCGTCGTCTCGGTGCGGCGCGGTCAGCCGGCGCTGCGGATCGAGCTGCGTGGCGCCCGCTGGGACGAGCTCCTCCTCGGCCACGAGGGCGCCCGCACCGTCGCCGGTACGCTCGCGTCACGCCGGATGACGACCGAGTCCTCGCCGCCGACAGCCATCCACGAGCACGACGTGCGCTTCACCTCCGAGGGGGCGACACTGGCGGGCACCGTCTGCCGTCCCGACAGTCCTGCGCGCGCGGCGGTGCTGCTGCTGCCGGGCTCCGGGCCGCTGGACCGTGAAGGCAGCCACCCACGGCTGCAGGTCGACGTCTCCCGCCAGCTTGCGCACGCCCTCGCGGCCCGCGGCGTGGCCAGCCTGCGCTACGACAAGCGGGGTGTCGGCGCCAGCCCCGGAGACTGGCGCGCTGCCGGCGTGTCGGACCTCGTGGCGGACGCACGTGCTGCCCGAGCCCTGCTGGCGTCACAACCCGGGGTCGACCCCGCTCGCGTCGTCGTCCTGGGCCACAGCGAGGGTGCCCTGCTCGCCGCCGCGGTCGCGGCGGGGGACACACAGCTGGCGGGCGTCGTGCTCCTCGCCGGTGCGGCACGTCCGGGTGAGGAGGTGCTCGTGCAGCAGGCCGAGAGGCTGCGAGACGGCCTCCCTGCCGTGCTGCGCGCCGTCATGCGCCTGCTGCGCATCGACCTCGTCGACAGGGTGCGGGGCAACCACCGCAGGCTCAAGGCCACGACGGCCGACGTCGCGCGTGTCAACGGGGCCCGGGTCAACGCCCGCTGGGTCCGCGAGTACATGGCCCATGACCCGGTCGAGGACATCCGCCGCATCACCGCCCCGGTCCTCGCGATCACCGGCGAGAAGGACCTCCAGGTCAGCAGCGACGACCTCGACGTGGTCCGGTCCACCGCTCCCGCCGAGGTCGCCGTCCACCGCATCCCGGACCTGTCGCACACGCTGCGCCGCCAACCGGGCACGCCCTCCCTCCGGCTGTACCGCGAGGAAGTGCGCCGCCCCGTCGATCCCGAGGTCGTCGGCATCGTCACCGAGTGGGTCGTCCGGCACACGGCGGCCTAGCGCCTCACCCGACGGCGGCCGCGCGGGCGCTCCCGGGGCGAAGGCGAGCGCGGCGGACCGCTCGCCATGAGGCGGTGGGTCGCCGCATCGGGGTGCAGCCTGTCGGGCAGCGGGAGGGCGCCGCCGGGCCATCGTCGGCCGGCCGTCATCGGAGTCTGAAGCCGTCCCAGGACCCCGCTCTCCGCCACCGGCCGGGGTGCGACGTCACGACGTCGCATCCCGGTCGCGTCGTGTGCGGACCTCGACGACGGGCAGGCGCAGGGCCCCGGGAGCCGTCTCGGGGACGAGCGGTCGGACCGGGCGCGTCGGGGTGACGGCGGTGTACGAGCCTCCGGGGGCCGGGCGCCGGTCGGGCTCCCCGCGGTTGGGCCAGAGCGCACAGGCGCGCTCGGCCATCGCCGTGATCGTCAGTGACGGGTTCACCCCGAGGTTGGCGGTGACGGCGGACCCGTCGAGGACGTGCAGGCCGTCGTGACCGTGCACCCGGTGGTAGGGGTCGATGACACCCGTGTCGGCCGACTCGCCGATCGTGCACCCGCCGAGGATGTGCGCGGTCATCGGGACGTCGAACGGGTCGCCGATGCTTCCGGCGGGCACGCCGCCCATCCGTGCGGCCATCGCGCGGACGACGTCGTGCGCGACGGGGATCCACGCGGGGTTGGGCTCACCGGTCCCTTGGCGGGAGGACAGTCTCCTGCCCAGGAGACCGCGGCGGGTGAACGTGGTCAGCGAGTTGTCCCGGTTCTGCATCACCAGGGCGATGACGGTGCGTTGTGACCACCCGCGCAGGTCGAGCAGCGACGGCAGGTGCCTGCGCTGCCTCCACAGCTCTCCCAGCCAGCGGAGCCATCGGGCACGGTCCCCGGGGCGGCGTCGACCGTCGACCAGGACGGTCTGCAGCAGCCCCATCGCGTTGGATCCTCGCCCGTAGCGCACCGGCTCCACGTGTGTCTCGTCGTCCGGCGCGAACGCCGAGGTGATCGCGACGCCGCGGGTGTAGTCGGCCTCGTGCCGGTCCCGGGCGGGGAGGCCGGCCCCGAGCAGCGCCTCCGAGTTCGTCCGGGTGAGCTCGCCGAGGCGGTCCGACAGGTGGGGCAGCGTGCCGGCGTCGCGCATCGCGTGCAGCAGTCGTTGCGTGCCGAGGGTGCCGGCGGCGAGGACGACCTGCGGGGCGCGCAGGGTCCGGCGCCGTGACCACGGTCGACCGGTGCGGTGGGTGCGGATCTCGTAGCCCCCGTCGGGGGACGGGACGACGGCGGTGGCCGTGGTGAGGGGATGCACCTGCGCGCCGCCCCGCTCCGCCAGGTAGAGGTAGTTCTTGACGAGGGTGTTCTTCGCGTTGTGCCGGCACCCGGTCATGCACTCGCCGCAGTGCAGGCAGGGGCTCCGGTCCGGGCCGATCCCGCCGAAGTACGGGTCCCGCGCCCCGGCGGCCGCCCCGGTCGCGTCGTCGTCCCCGACATAGACCCCGACGCGTGCGGTGCGGCAGGTGGACTCGACGCCCATGCTCCGGGCGACGTCACGCATGACCTCATCAGCCGGCGTCGTGCGTCCGTAGTCGACGACGCCGAGCATGCGTTCGGCCTGGTCGTAGTGGGGCTGCAGCTCGGACTCCCAGTCGGTGATGCCGGACCAGGCCGGGTCCGACCAGAACCTGCCGACCGGGCGGTACAGCGTGTTGGCGTAGACCAGCGAACCGCCGCCGACGCCGGCACCCGCGAGGACGAGGACGTCACGGAGCCGGTGGATGCGCTGGATGCCGAAGCACCCGAACGCAGGTGCCCAGAGGAAGCGCCGCAGGTCCCACGACGTGCGGGGCAGCTCGTGGTCGGCGAACCGCCGACCCGCCTCGAGGACACCGACGCGGTAGCCCCGCTCGGTGAGCCGCAGCGCCGCCACGCTGCCGCCGAACCCGGATCCGATGACGAGGACGTCGTAGTCCTCGCCGACTGTGGTGCGCGCCATGCCCTGACGATACGACGGCGCTTTGCTCCATCCGGTCCTTGGCGGTTAGTCTGGTCGCCGCGGCATGGCGACGTGCGTCGTCACCGGCCGCGAGGAGACGTCGCATAGTCTGGTCTAGTGCGCCACCCTGCTAAGGTGGTAACGGGGCAACCCGTTCGCGGGTTCAAATCCCGCCGTCTCCGCCAGGAAGGCCTCGGAGCTCGACGCCCGGGGCCTTTTCTGTGGCCTCGTTCGCCATCCCGTGGCGTGGGTCACGAACGGCCGATCCGGTTTGGGGATCGGCGTGGAGGGCGGTAGAGTTCTCGTCGGCCGGTGCGAACGCATCGGACGTACTGCGCCCGTAGCTCAACGGATAGAGCATCTGACTACGGATCAGAAGGTTGGGGGTTCGAATCCCTCCGGGCGCGCAGCACACGCGGGGCCCACCAGATCATCTGGTGGGCCCCGTCGTCGTTTCCGGACCGTCCGCCGACCACGCCGGCGATCCAGCCTCCACCTTCCCCATGCCGGTGCCCCGGGTGCACGAGCGGGGGACCGGGTGCCTCTCCTGCGGAGACGTCCTGCCCGTCACGGCGTCGCGCGCCGGACGACGCCGTGCCTGACCGGCCCGATGCTGGACCGCAGCGGGAGTGCATGCTGTGGTGCTGTCCCACGCGCTCGAGGTCGGGGAGGCGATCGGCCTCACGATGTCGATCGGTGGATCGCTCCTCGTCGTGGTCGGCGTGGTGATGATCTGGCGTGGCCGGACCGACGAGTCCTGAGGTCGGGATCGCACGGCGCGACGAGAGCCCGTCCGGACGGACTCGGCCCCGCTGCCGGCTGTCGAGCTCCGTCCCGGTCGACCACCTGCCGTTCACGGTGCCGACACGGCGGAGCCGCCTGCGGAACAGGTCGTCTCGCCGAGGTCAGCCGCTGGACCGCCGGTCGGCGAGCTGATCCGGGGTGCTCCAGCGGCAGGATTCCGGGCCTCTGCCAGGAGAGTGGCGCGCGCCACGTCGTCCGACGTTGACTCTCGGGGAGAGGCATCGGTAATGTTCTCTGACGTCAGCCCGACGGGCCGACGGACACCAGATGAACGAACCGCAGGGTTCGATTCGGTGGCCGGGCCGGAGCTGACGACCACCACCCTCCGGGACAGGTAGCATTGTGCGCCCTGAACCGGGTGGAGCAGGTCGCTTTTGTCAAAGCTGTATCCGATCGAAAAGATCGGGGCGGTTTGCAGAGAGAAAAGCGAAATGCTAAGTTAGAGGGGTTGCCCCGGACGGGGTCGGAACGAAGGGTTCCGGCTTTCGGATGGTGTGTGTCGGTTGTTTGAGAACTCAACAGTGTGCTTGATAGTCAATGCCAAATTTTGAACCTTCATTGGTTCCTTTGGATCGGACAACTAGTTTTTTGCTAGCTTGTCTGGCCAGTATCGATATGGCATCGCACGCCCTGGTGGTGTGTGGTGTTTTCTCTCTTTCACGGAGAGTTTGATCCTGGCTCAGGACGAACGCTGGCGGCGTGCTTAACACATGCAAGTCGAACGGTGAAGCCCA
>NZ_JAUQYQ010000008.1:0-510 GCF_030588085.1 Isoptericola sp. b408 | reverse complement strand
ATATCTCGTTGATTTTCTCGTTGAGGTTTCTCTAATTTTTGAAGCGAGTCCTGGACTATTTTATCTTGCCTATCATCCAGGGACTTTATCATTCCTGGGTCAGCATTATTAATCCTCATAAACGTCTTTACTCGGTCAAGTTGAGCGTGTAAAACTTTGCCCACTCTCTCTTTAAAAACAGAAAACTCCTTGCTGATCTGCACGAGTTTTTCCTTCAATTTTCCGTTCTCTAATTTCAATTCCCGATTCTCATTTTGGTAAGACCGGTTCTCGATTCTTAGAGTGTCCACCTCTTGTTTTAACTGCTTTTTCTCCTTCAACTGGTCATTGAATTTATTAACGAGTCCATTGTACTTTTCTACCAAGTCTCCATAGTTCTTTACAATGTCTGTTTGCTTTACTTTTTGCAGTGCTTTTTTCTCTGCTAAAGAATCTAAATTCTCCTCAATATCCTTGTAGTAATAGCGAATTTTATCTTGTCCAATCTGCATATCAGCTTTCAGCTGCGTA